>NZ_JAFCSX010000020.1:0-1012 GCF_049895725.1 Afipia sp. DC4300-2b1 | reverse complement strand
ACGGAAGTTAAGCTCTTCAGCGCCGATGGTAGTTGGGGGTTTCCCCCTGTGAGAGTAGGACGCCGCCAAGCTTCTATAAGGATCAGTTCCAGTCGGAACTGGTCTTTTTTGTGTTTTTGAATGATTTGCTTCTATATAATAGGTTGTTAAAGTGAAAATACGTTGTTCCCTCGAGATTGCTACATAAATCAAACTTTATGCTCCTTCAATTTAACATGTCGGTCATCATATGAACCGGCAGCTCAAATCATCAAGGGCATCACTAAAAGCATAGAAAACCTTACCTTGGGTAAATAGATATAGAAAGGCGATGTATAGGGCCACTAAATAGAAAGACCTCATCCCGAAGGGGTGATTCAGCATTGTTGAATTTCCAATTTAAAAAGATAGAAGACATGAAAGAAACAATATTCATTTTATTTCTCCTGTTAAAATTTTACATAGACGATAAAGCTGTTGAATATTTGAAGCAGCAGAAAAAAATGATGTGAAACGATTTTCTGAAAAATAGTAAAGACCAGCAACATTTTCACACTTTTTTATGCAAAAAAGATTTCTCAAAAAAATAAAATAATAACAGAATTTCTTATTTGAATGTTTTTAACTAGAGATATATGAAATAAAACAAGGGTTTAGAAGCTACAAAATTGCTGTTTCCACAGTGATAAAGCCTTATTAGTACTCTTTTTAACAAAAAAACATAAAAAAATGAAAAAAAGGCTTTTAAAATGATGAGACAAGTGGTAAACTTCTTTAGGTGCCTTAACGAAAAGATGAAAAAAACAGCTTTAAAATAAATTCAAAAATTATTTTAAAAAAGTCTTTACAAACAATATCTTATCGTTATATAATACTATTTGTCAGATCGAGAGACACTTCGAAACGACACAATATGGAGGATTAGCTCAGCTGGGAGAGCATCTGCCTTACAAGCAGAGGGTCGGCGGTTCGAGCCCGTCATCCTCCACCATATTTATTCTTACATAATGTTAGGATAGATAAAGCCGGTGTA
>NZ_JAFCSX010000019.1:0-1156 GCF_049895725.1 Afipia sp. DC4300-2b1 | reverse complement strand
CCGTGTTCAAAGATAACATCATCAAGCTGATTCAGCCAGGAAACGTCGACGATCAACTCACCGAAATCTTGCGCAATGGGGCGCGTGCTCTGTTGGCCCAGGCGGTCGAGGCCGAGGTCGCGGACTTTCTCGGCAAGCATGCCGATTTGAAGACTGCGGACGGCCACCAGCGTGTCGTGCGCCACGGTCACCTGCCGGAACGCGAGGTGATGACCGGTATCGGTCCGGTCGCCGTCCGCCAGCCGCGTGTACGCGATCGCGAGGCGGACGCTACCGATCCCGACCGCATCCGGTTCTCTCCGTCGATCCTGCCGCCCTACATGCGCCGCTCGGCCGCGCTGCTGGGCAAGGATGCTGCCGGGTTGTCGGCATCCGCCATCGGCCGTCTGAAGGACGGTTGGCTTGACGAACACACCGCGTGGCAGAGGCGCGATCTGTCGGCGAAGCGCTACGTCTACATCTGGGCCGATGGCATCCATCTCCAAGCACGCCTCGAAGACGAAAAGCAGTGCATCCTGGTGCTGATCGGCGCGACGCCGGAAGGCCGCAAGGAACTGGTCGGCTTCACCGATGGCGCCCGCGAGAGCGCGCAGGACTGGCGCGATCTGCTGCTCGATCTCAAGCGGCGCGGGCTCGACGTGGCGCCACGGCTCGTCATCGCCGATGGCGCACGCGGGTTCTGGAAGGCCGCCGGCGAGGTCTGGCCGAAAACGCGCGAGCAGCGCTGTTGGGTGCACAAGACCGCCAACGTGCTCGCCAAGTTGCCGAAGAGCCAGCAGCCGAAGGCCAAACGCGCGTTGCAGGAGATCTGGATGGCCGAAACCAAGGCCGGCGCCGATCTGGCGTTCGACGCCTTCATCGAGAGCTACACGCCCAAATACGAGAAGGCGGCCGACTGCCTGAGCAAGGATCGGGACACGCTACTGGCGTTCTACGACTTCCCGGCCGAACACTGGAAACACCTGCGGACGACCAATCCCATTGAAAGCACCTTCGCTACCGTGCGCCACCGCACGATCCGATCGAAGGGTTGCCTGTCCAACAGGACGGCGCTCGCGATGGTCTTCAAACTGCTTGAGGCCGCGCAGAAAAGCTGGCGGCGTCTCGATGGCCACAACCAGTTGCCAAAACTTGTTCTCGGTGTGACATTCAACGA
>NZ_JAFCSX010000018.1:0-1310 GCF_049895725.1 Afipia sp. DC4300-2b1 | reverse complement strand
GGGACTGTCGGAAATTCTGTGTTTGAGGCGGGTTGACCATCATGAGTTCACGAAACGCTCGTTGAACATGGTGGCGAATTGCGTCTTCGCCTCGGACCATTCGCGAGGTGGGCGTTTCCACTCAGCCGCCGCGCGGTTCAGAGATAGGTACAGCAATTTTGTTGCGGCGTCATCGGTTGGGAAGTGTCCTCGTGTCCGAACCGCTCGACGTAGTTTTGAATTGAGCGCCTCGATGGCGTTGGTGGTGTAGATGATCCGTCGAACCGCTTCGGGAAATGCAAAAAACGGGATGATGAGATTCCAGTTGCGGCGCCAGCTCTGGGCGATGGCTGGATATTTTGTGCCCCAGGGCCCGTCAGCGAAGGCATCCATCGCCGCTTGACCGGCGCTGGCGTCGATCGCGCGGTAGATCGTTTTGAGGGCTTGCGCGACGGTCTTGCGGTCCTTCCAAGCCGCCAAATCCAATGAATGCCGAATGAGGTGAACGATGCAAGTTTGTACCACCGTCTGCGGGTAAACTGCATTGATGGCTTCTAGAAAGCCCTTCAGTCCATCAACGACAGCAATCAGGATGTCGCCGATGCCGCGGCTCTTCAGCTCGTTCATCACGCGCAGCCAGAACTTGGCGCCTTCGGTTTGCTCGATCCACAGGCCCAGGATATCCTTCGTACCATCGGGCAGCACGCCCAGCGCGATGTAGACGGCTTTGTTGCGCACGAAGCCTTCGTCGCGGATCTTGACCCGCAAGGCATCGAAGAACACCAGCGGATAGCTGGCATCGAGTGGCCGATTCTGCCATTCCGCGACCTCATCCAGAACCGCGTCAGTTACTGCCGAGATCAGATCGGACGATACGTCGATGCCGTAAAGCTCCTCGAGATGGCCGCGGATCTCGCGGACGCTCATGCCGCGGGCGTACATTGAAATGATCTTCTCATCGAACTCCGGAAACCGGCGCTGATATTTGGCGATCAGTTGGGGATCGAACGTGCCGGCGCGATCGCGCGGAACCGCCAGGGTTACCTTCGATGTTGCCGTCAGAATCGATTTCTTCGAGTAGCCATTGCGTTGATTGGATTTGCCGTCGGCATTCTCGGCATCAAGATGCTCATCAAGCTCGGTGTTCAATATCCGTTCCGACAGTGCCTTCTTCAACTCGTCGACCAGGCCGTCCTTGCTGAAAACATCCTTAGGGTCACGCCCAGCAAGAAGCTGATCCAATACGTCCTTCTCGATAGCCATTTGATGCTCCTTCGAACTTCATCAATATGGCCTCAAACACAAAATTCCTGACAGTCCCCCGAGCTTTG
>NZ_JAFCSX010000017.1:0-1430 GCF_049895725.1 Afipia sp. DC4300-2b1 | reverse complement strand
GGGGATGTCCCGGTCAATGTTGAAATTGGAGGGCAGGCGTTGCTCACCTTGAGCCTGTAGGCTCGGGGTGTCGAATCCGCAAAGGAGAGCAACGCCATGAAGAAATCTACCACATCTCCCGCCGCCGTGCCGACGGCAATCGTTGAAGAGGCTTGGCAACAGGTCAGCGTCAGCTTCGAGCGGTTCTGCCTGACGGCGGGCATCGCCACTTTGACCCGCATGATGGAGGAGGACGCCGACGGGCTCTGCGGTCCCCGCTATGATCATGGTGATGGCAAGGACGGTCACCGCTGGGGCAAGACCAAGGGCAAGGTCGGCTTCCACGGCGGCAAAGTCGAGGTCGAGCGCCCCCGTGTCCGCACCCGCCAGGGCGGAGAGATAAGTCTGCCGAGTTGGGAAGCCGCCCAGTCCGAAGACCTGCTGAGCAAGTGGGCGCTGTCCCAGATGCTGATCAACATTTCGACGCGCAAGTTCGGGCGATCTGTTCGTTTGCCGGAGGGTGACATTCCTGTCGTCAAGGGCGCTGGCGTGTCCAAGTCGGCGGTGTCGCGCCGGTTTGTGGCGTTGTCGGCGGAACGCTTGAAGGACTGGATGGCGGCGGACCTGTCCAGACTGGACCTGCTGATCATCCAGATCGACGGCATCCACATCGAGGAGGATTTGATGCTGCTGGCCGCAGTCGGCATCGACGGCGGGGGAGTGAAGCATCCGCTGGGCGTGCTGGAGGGGGCGACGGAGAACACCGCCGTGGTGCAGGCCCTGCTCGACAACTTGATCGAGCGAGGTCTCGACCCTGCCGTCTGCCGCCTGTTTGTCGTCGATGGAGCCAAGGCGCTGACCAAGGCGATCCGCAACACCTTCGGACACCATACTCCGATCCAGCGCTGTCAGGTCCACAAGGCCCGCAACATCACGGATCGTCTTGCCAAGCCCCTTCACGCCAGTGTCCGCAAAACGCTGCGACAGGCGTGGGAACTGAATGACGCCGACAAGGCCGAACGGCTGATCAAGAACCTGGCCCGCCGCCTGGAACATGACTATCCCGGCGTTTCCGGCAGCATCTTGGAGGGGATGGACGAAATCCTCACCGTCACCCGCCTTGGATTGCCGGTCGAATTGCGCCGGTCGCTGGCCTGCACCAACATCATCGAGAACATGAACGGGACCATCCGGCAGGTCTGCCGCAACGTCAAACGCTGGCGGGACACCAGGATGGCGCTCCGCTGGACCGGCGCCGCCATGCAGGAGGCCGCCAAGGGCTTCCGGCGGCTCAAGGCGCACAAGCAACTACCGACCCTGCGAGCGGCCCTGCTTGCCCATCAGGTCAAGCATTCCATCAACCCCGATCTTGAACAGCAAGCCAAGGCCGCGTAGCCTGTTCAAACAGCGACGCCTGCCGAGCGAATTTCAACACGGCTCGGGACATTCCC
>NZ_JAFCSX010000016.1:0-1764 GCF_049895725.1 Afipia sp. DC4300-2b1 | reverse complement strand
ACACCTCCGAACATAATTCCCAGCAGCACTGCGGGAACGACACACTGGAAGGGCGAGCGGCCGGTGTTCGAAATCATGAGGCGCTCTCGCCCCACCGTCATCGCAACTTCTGCCGAAAGCACGCCCAGGAAGCATCCGATCGGCAGCAGGCGCGTTGCTATATCGGTGGACCTGAGCAGGGCATACCACGCCAGCCGCAGCGGAATGTCGAAGCCGGTCGCGACAGGCGACGCAGCGAGCAGTTCACGGACCTGCGTGGATACGTCAATGGTCAGAGCCGCGATCAGCAATCCGGCAAGCACAACAAAGATATGCTGCACATAAACCTGAAACGTATATCGGGTGTACAATCCAAAAAACGCCAGCCGCGCGTTGCGGCGTGGCCGCACCACGCTTCCACGCAACCGTTCGAGAACGGCGCTCATGCGCGCGATAAGCCGGGCTTGACTAGAGCATTTTGTGCAAGCAACAGCCACTTTGCGCTAACCGCCAAAATGGCAAGCGACGCGATGATCGGGGAAAGGATTCCAGTCAGAAGCCCGAAACCGGCGGTCTGCTCGACGAGCACGCCAAACAAAAGATCGACGCACATCAAAAGAGCGCAGGCCACGGGAAGTGCGGCAACGTGTGTGGTCCGATTTGTGAACACAATCGCTATTCCAGCGATCAGTGGCGCCAGCAGGCAAAGCAGGCTCCGGCTGATTCGGCGTCCAAGCTCGTACGCATCATTTGGACCAGGGCGCACGGCCGCCGCCCCCATGCCTACAAGATCCAGGAAAGTGCGTTCCGACGGATGCGAGCCGCGAGGATCGAACGCGAACAGTTCGTTGACTTCCAGTTCCTGAGTCAGATTACCGACCTGGGTGCTTGAGACAGGCTCAAACGAGGTAATCCCTGAGCATTTCGCACAATGCTCTGAAGCCGCTGCTTCAACCTCGGCGGGTTTTGCAATCGAAGCAAACCACGTTGAAGTGAAGTCCTGCAGATGAAGCGTCATCGTGCCGTCGTCGCGTGGCCCTTCAAGCGATGCCTGCTTGGCGATGACCGCCTGCTCGTCGTCACCTACGGCCCGGTGCAGGAAAAGACGGCGGGTATCTGATTTCGTATTTGGGCGGGCAAATACCGTGTACTGGCCGAAACCATAAAATTGTCCTGCCGAAATTCCGCCCCGCAAAGCCACGTAGTGGGAGTCAAAAAGCAGTTGTCGCTGAGCGAATACCGCAGCCGGCGAGACGATGCCCGAAATGACAAGCGACAAAATTTGCGCCGCCAGACCGATGCCTACAGCTAACCAAAGAAACTTGTACGAGCCGATTCCCATTCCCGATAAAATGAGAAGCTCCCGATCCTCTCGAAACCGCAGTGTGACCCGGTAAACCGCAACCAAGAGCGCGAGCGGAATGGCCAACCCGAATACTTCGGGCGCGCGCAGGAATAAAAGCGCAAATATCGTTTCAAAGCTCGCGTTCTGAGCCAACGCGGAACGCAGGACATCGTTCAGCTTCTCGGTCATGAAGATCGCTTCGATGAGAAGAACGACGAGCGCAGCCTGAACGAGAACCCGCGTCAGAAACTTGACGACGTAGAGCCGGGGCAAGGCAGGTCCTTTCCGATTGGGCATTAGCATCGCCCCCGCCTCAAAACACGTTCGAGTGCGAACAAGATAATCACCCGACGGCGATCCTTTTCGGAGCACCGTGCGTGTTGGGAATCTTCGCAGCGAACTCGGCGACAAAACCCTCCTGTACGGTTTCCTCTGGTGCC
>NZ_JAFCSX010000015.1:0-2540 GCF_049895725.1 Afipia sp. DC4300-2b1 | reverse complement strand
GTACGCATCCGGCCAGCACCCCAGGCACGATGACTACCGCGAAGCGCTCAGGCAGCAACGGCGGCCTTTGACCGTTGGTTCGCCTTCCAATTCCAGGGAAGCAATTCGTTGACTTTGTTCGCGGGGTGATCTGGAAGCCTGGCCAGCACGTCCGCGAGCCAGGCTTGCGGATCGACGTCGTTCATCTTGCAAGTTTCGATCAAGGTATAGACGGCGGCAGCCCGATGGCCGCCAACGTCTGAACCGGCAAAGGTCCAATTCCTTCTTCCGACCGCCACACCCCGCAACGCTCGTTCGGCGGCGTTGTTCGTAAGACAGACGCGACCGTCGTCGAGGAAGCGGGTGAACGCTGCCCAGCCGTTGAAGAGGTAGTTGATCGCTTTGGCGGTGTCGTTCTTGGTGGAGAGTAACGCTTGCTGCTGGCGCATCCAGATTTCAAGCTCGGCAACGAGCGGCCGCGATCGTTCACGGCGTACGAGAAGCCGCTGTTCCGGGGTTTTGCCATTAATGCTGCGCTCGATCTCGAACAGCATGTCGATACGACGCACCGCCTCGCTGGCGACCGGCGCCTCTCCCTGTTTTACCAGGTCGACAAACTTCCTCCGGCCGTGGCTCCAGCAAGCCGCTTCAACGATCGGAGCCGGCTTCCTTTGAGCCATGTAGAGCTGGTTGTATCCATCAAAGGCATCGGCCTGCATGAGGCCCACATAGCCGGCAAGATGGCCTTGCGGATGCTCCCCGGCACGACTGCGCGAGTAATGGAACACCGCCGCCGGTGGATCCCGACCGCCAAACGGCCGGTCGTCGCGAACGTAGGTCCAGATCCGGCCGGTGACAGTCTTCAGTTTCGCCAGCACGGGCACCGTCGTGTCATCGGCATGGATGCGTTCCGCGCTCATGACATGAGTCCGGATAGCCTCAATAATTGGGGCGAGCGCCACCACGCAGGCCCCGATCCGATCCGCCAGGGTCGAGACATCGATCTCGATCCCTTCCCGGGCATAGGTCTGGCTCTGCCGGTT
Organism: Afipia sp. DC4300-2b1; assembly: GCF_049895725.1. NCBI lineage: Bacteria > Pseudomonadati > Pseudomonadota > Alphaproteobacteria > Hyphomicrobiales > Nitrobacteraceae > Afipia > Afipia sp. DC4300-2b1. The sequence continues at coordinate 1,518 of NZ_JAFCSX010000015.1, read as the reverse complement.
CAGCGGCTGATGCAGCAGGAACTTGTTGACCAGCACCATCGCCAGCAGGCTCGGCCCGGCGAAGCCACGCGGGATCGGATGGGACGGTGCCGGCGCCTCGGTAATCGCCTCGCAGTCCCGGCAGGAGAACTTTTCGCGGACGTGCTCGATGATCTTCCAGCGCCGCGGCTCGCATTCAAGGGTCTTCGATACAACCTCGCCAAGCTTGTGCAGCCGCTCGCTGCCGCACTTACCGCAGGCGCAAGGCGCGGGTTCGACGATACGTTCGACCGGCAGATTATCTGGCAGGGGACGTCGCGGCGGCCGCGGATTTTGTGCGCGCTTCTGTTTGGCGGCTTCAGGTGCCGCGATCTCGGCCCTGGTTTCCTGCTCGGCCTGGGTCTCTTCAAGATCCTCGATGGCCAGCTCAAGCTGCTCGACCAGCAGCCTGCCGCGTTCAGAAGATTGCCCGAACTGCTCGCGCCGTGCCTTGGCCAGCATCAGCTTCAGCCGCTCGATTTCCAGGCGGCCGACGGTCACTTCGCTCTTGGCCAGCGTCAGCTGCTCGCGCTGCGCAAGGATCATCGCATGCGCAGCGGCAAGATCGGCGGGAAGCGGATCGGAGGACATCGTCACACCGACAAATCAATCATATTCGCCGCTAAAAATCCCGCCGGATTTCCTTCGTGAGTCAAAAAGCCACAGCTTATCCGGAAGCCTGCGGCCGCCAGGTTGCCTGCGGCATCCGCCAATCAATTCCGGACAAGAGATAGGATAGTTGCGCAACGCTGATCGTGACAACGCCGTCCGCCACCGATGGCCACAGAAAGCGGCCGCGCTCCAACCGCTTCGTGAAGAGACACGCGCCCTGGCCGTCATGCCAAATGATCTTGATCAGGTCGCCCCGACGGCCCCTAAAAACATAGAGATCACCAACGTGCGGATCCCGCTTCAAGCTCTCCTGAACCAGACGTGCCAGGCTCGGGAATCCGCGCCGCATATCGGTATGGCCGGTCGCAAGCCACACCCGCACATTACCCGGTATGGCAATCATCGGCGCTCAAGCACGTCGAGCACCCGCGCCAGCGCCTCGGGATCAACCTGTGCATCCACCCGGATGCGTCGCCGGTTGCCAAGATCGATCTCGATCAAGCCACTCCGCGCGGTCGGCATGGGCTGCAACCGTCGGTCATCTTTGGATAGCGGCTTCGCTTCTTCCGCGCTCGGTGCCACCGCTGCGGCGATCTGCACCGGCGCAAAACATGGCCCGTCATTCACGACCGTACGGGCCTGGCGGCGCCAGGTGAACACGACGCTGGCCGCGACACCGTTGCGGCGCGCAACATCTGTCACCTTGGCGCCCGGTACCAGGGTTTCCTCGACGATCCGCGCCTTGTCATCTTGCGACCAGCGCCGCCGCCGCTCCAACCCGCCTAAAACCTCGACCCGCATCGCCTGATGACCTTAAAGCTAGACTTAAGGTCACACGCTTCGCGAAATATACCGCATCAGACAAGACGGCGCTCGTCGGATGCGTAC
>NZ_JAFCSX010000014.1:0-5108 GCF_049895725.1 Afipia sp. DC4300-2b1 | reverse complement strand
CCCGGCACGCACTGGAGCAAATTGCGACCCGTGCACGAGAAGCTTGCGCCTTATATCGATCCTCGCCTTATTCATCGCAGCATGTGGGGATATTTTTTCCGCCAGTATGTGGTTGCGCCCTTCTTTCCGGCATTCGGTACGCAGCAGGTGGGAAGGGCTCCATCCGATCCTCCGGACGGCAGGCCGTCAAGTTTGCAGACAGCGGAGGTTGACTTGGGGGACGCAGGGACCACGGTCGATATGATCCGTGGTTAAATGCGGTCGACTTCCGATCGAGTAGTGCGCGATGGGTTCGAAACTGCCGAAAAAGAACAGCCGAATTATATACAGAGAACATATCATTGGCCGGCAGACCGATCGCTAATTCAAGATGTGGATGGTGACATTGCGGCGTGGCTTGGGAATACGAACGTGGCTACGCGCTCCGATATTCTGGATTCTCTTCGTCGCTGCCGTATTGCGACTGGTTGGATTGGGCTGGGGGCTTCCTGCGTCCGACGGCTGGGACAGCGATGGAATTGCGCCACGCGATTTCCTTGTCGGAGTTTCCAAAACATACCTGCCCGGTGACTATTTCACCTATCCGCCATTTCACCTTCTGATTTTGACAATTCTCACCTTTCCGGGGTGGCTTACCGGGATCGTCAATGCGTCATCGATCGCGCCTGCGGACATTGTCGCGGAGTTTATAAAAATTCCGTACATGACGTTCTTTGCGCTCGTCGCTCGTCTCGTTAGCACTGTGATGTCGCTTGGGACTATCTATTACGTCGGAAAGATCGGCGAAGAACTTGCCGGAAGGCGTGCGGGAATATGTATTGCCGGCGTATGTGCGATGAATGCCACTCTCACATACTATGGACACACCACTAACCTCGATGGCCCGTACTTATTCTGGTCCAGTCTGGCAATTTTGTTCTGGATTCGAGTAATCGCGCGACACGATCTAGGCCAGATTCGCTGGATGGCGCTTTGCGCCGTCGCTGCCATCGCCACCAAGGATCAGGCTTATGCGATTTTTCTGCTAAGTCTGCCGCTAAGCCTCATTCTTTGGTTTGCAATAGATGCTTGGCCAAAAAAGAACATGCGACAGGTTTTTGCTGCGCTTCTTGCATGGTCTTTAATCGGACTGTTTCTGTTGCTGCTCGTCGATGGAGTGATCACCAATCCGACGGGGTTTCGCGCAAGGCTGGCTTTTCTCACCGGCAGTGCAAGCCAATCTCACGCGTATTACTCCGCAAACTGGAACGGCTATCTTCAACTCGTGAAAGATGGCTGGGACAATATCGATCGATATTATCCGAAGGCAACCGCTGTCGTTGCGGTCATCGGTTTCGGTATTTGGATTTTCCGGTCGTTGAGCAATCGAGGCCTATGGGTCGCTGGTTTCGTTCCATTTCTTGTCGCGCTGTCGTTCACGCTGTCATTCAACTTCGTTGTTTTGCGTTCCGAGAATCGCTTCTTGCTGCCGCAGTCCATTTTTCTGGCCGTGTATGTTGGTTTGGCGATCGAAGAATTGATATTTTCCGGACAACGGACGCTTGCCTTTCTGGCTCGCTTCGGTGTGCTTGTCATCGGCTGTCTCGCTTTGTTTTACTGCATGGCCATCGACGCGGCGTTTCTGAATGATCCGAGATATGCTGCCGAACGCTGGTTGAAATTGCATGCCTTGCCCAATGATTCGATCGAAACTTATGGCTCAAATGCCTATCTGCCTCGATTTCAGGAGGTCGGGCGAGTGACGCGGGTCGATCGGACGCCGATCAGGGGCCGAAGCCGTCTTCCAGGCGTGATTGAAAGCGCAGATCCGTTCGAGTTTGCCGTCAGCAGAGCGCCGCGGTTTATTGTCTTGAGCGAATTCTGGGCGATCCGCTATCTGACGGGCGAAAACGAGTTTTCCGATAGTGGCAGGATTTCTTCTGTCGAACAGAAGGATCATTTTAAGGACGCTGCCGCCCGCAGATATTTTCGAGATCTGCGCGACGAGAAACTGCCATATAGAATTCGATACGAGGCCGGCCCTTCATCCGGCTTCTGGCCTGCGGTTCGTGTCCACGAATCGCTAAATGAGAAAATTCTCATTTTCGAACGCATCGCTGAAAAGTAGTGGGCCGCGCTAGGGTTTGTTCGAGAGTTTTGATGCAGCGTTCGTATCTGTCGTTTTGTAGAGTCGGAATGGACCGATCGCAGAAACGGTGTTTAGTTTCCCGATGGTTTCGCCGCTTGTGTCGTCCTTTGCGCCTAAAAACCGGTCGTCGTGAACGATGACGTAGTCGAACTTTCCGACGTGATCGCGGAAATTCAATCCGGCCGCTCTGAAAGCCGGGGGGAGATTCGGGAGAAACGTATTGGATCGCTCCGGCGCGTTCTGCAGTTCAAGGCGTTTGTATCGCAGCGGCTGTTGGCCGGCAAAAGTGAATAGAGATTGCACGATCGCGTGTCGTTGCAAAACCGCGAAAGCGCCGATGTGATACAGACCGGCAGCGCGGGTGCCGAGTTCTTTATCCGTTGTCCCGTCTCGTACAAAAAATACCGAGGAACCCTCGGGTACTGCTTCCAAAAGACGGAATAGGGTGGTTTGTGAGTCTCGGGCGATAGTCCATTGCTGAACATGCAGAATACTAATGCTCGCCGTGATCAATGCAATCATGATGGCGAAGGAGGGGAATGGAGTGATGGCCGGTTCCTTTGGCGAATCAAGCGAGGCAACAAGAAAGAACAGGCCGGCCAGCATAATGCGCCAGGTTACGAAATTCGTCTCTTCGATCTTGGATGGAAGCACAAAGAAAAGCAGGACGCACAGAAGGATCGCGACGGTTGCGCCTGGTTTGTAGCGAAACCGGCTGAGATAGATCGCTAGAAAGAAGGCGATGCAGGCCAGAACCAGCAAGACATCGTTGATAAACGGCGTCCCGAGATCAATCAGGCGATCAAGATCGCTGATCCTTGAATAAGGCGGCTGGAAACTGCGAAATGTTTCGACCGATGAAGTTTTTTCAGACCGCGTATGGTTGAGCCATAGGAGCGCGAGAAATGCGGGCGGAAGAGCCTGTAGCCCGTCGCGGGTTAGTCGCCCAAGCAGTCTCTTGATCGAGCTGAGGTTCCATGTGCCGAGGTTTTCTTTTCTGAATGACCAGCCCAGAACGAAAATGCCATAGCAGGCCCATGCATAAAAGTGGATCAAATAGAGACCTGTCGAAAAGAGGGTGGCGCCGAGCAGCCGCGTCCGCCAGCGGTTTTCGTCAAGCGATGCCCACCACGCCGCCGCCCACAATGCGACTCCAATCCCGAAGTTGAAGCTGAGAAACCCCTTGTTGAAGCCCGTATTAAAAACGAAGGGGAAAATCAGTAGGGGGGCAAGAGTCCATCGGCCGACAATGGATTTGTTGAGTGCGAAGCATCCGCTGACGGTCACTACGCAGCTCAGGACGACGAAAATCTTGCCCGCATACTCCAGCGGCATGAAGCGTCCTGCTGAAAGCGCAAACAGGTCCCAGCCCAGATTGGGCACGGGCGAATAATCGACGCTGAAATAATGCTTGAATATCGGATCGTCGAGATTTTGCAGGATGTAAGCGCGGGCGAGGTGATTGGGGTAGTCCTGAAGGCCAGGATACTGAAACAAGAAAATCGGAAGAAAAGCGATCAACGATAGCGCGACGGCCCATCTCGCTATGATCTGCTTACCATTCGCCTCGTCCATATTTGCATTCCCGAAATTTAGAGGCTGATATGCGCAAATTGTTTTTGGAGTATTGCTGCGAACGCGGTCCGAGATGGAGGGTCAGTTCGTCTTTGCATTGCGGAGTAATCGGTCTTGCATGGCGCGGAATATGATTTCGTTTCCGGTCTCGGAATAGTGGAAGTCGCCCGGTACGAAGAGTCGGTCGTACCAGTTTGGAGCCTTGTCCCGTTCGGCAAAAAATATCGGGAACAGGTTGGCGAACTCCTTGCAGTGGTCTTGGCAGAATTTACTCCAGATCTGGATCTGCCTGTTGTCGCGGTCGTCGCGCGCAAGCTGCGCTGGCCACGGATAAACGACAATTGTAAGAGGGATCTTCTTTTGCTTCAGAAGTTCTGCCAATGCCGCCATGTTCTGAACGGACCGCGCAACGCCACCTTCTACTCCGAGAGGCTGGTATCTTGCCACAGAAGGATTTGGGTAGAGCCACTCGGTCCGGAAAGGGTCGAGAGGGAAGGGCGGTTTCGGCGGATCGACTTTCTTTTCGATCCAGTCGCCTATGGCGTCGGTAACTTTTAAATGGCTGCTGACGAATGATTTCTTTGACGCGGGAGGCTTCGCGTCGGTGGGATCGCAGAAAGCCCTGTATTTGGCATCGTCATCGATACAGAAGTAACTTGATGCTTCGTCAGTAACATCGGAAAGATCGGAAAAGACGACCACTTCGTCAAAGTGAAATCCGTCTGAAAGCAACGCCTGAATTTTCTTGTAATAGATAGACGGCGAGTATGAGGCGACTCCAGCGTTCAGAAATTCGATCTTTTCCTTACGATTCTGGCCGGCACTATAGAGTTTTCCGGCGAATGTTTGCTCAAATGGCAGGCCGATGCCCTCGGTGAAAGAGTCGCCGATCAGCAGGATGCGGCGGTTCGGCGAAACCTTGGCAATTTCTCTTACCGCGGCGTCCTTGAAGCCAAGGCTGTTTGTGAACAGCCTATAGCGATTGTTTCCCCAATAGTCGTATCCGTCGAAATTGGCGATCAGGCTGTGGTGATAGCGATAATCGAAAACTCGGTATCGGCGTGGATCGCCCATGGTCAATGCCGTAAACGCGAAATCGAACGCCAGATAGAGCACGAAGCAATAGAGTAGGAGGATCAAGCCGATCGCGATCCGCCGTTTGAAATCAGTCATTGCCAACCGCCTCGACGGAGCTATCGCCCAAAGTTGGTGACGGCGGGAATCGGGAAGGCGGCATATCGTGGGGGTGCTTGACGCCTCCACTTCTCCACCGAAGGAGCGATATTCCGTGTTCAAAGATAACATCATCAAGCTGATTCAGCCAGGAAACGTCGACGATCAACTCACCGAAATCTTGCGCAATGGGGCGCGTGCTCTGTTGGCCCAGGCGGTCGAGGCCGAGGTC
>NZ_JAFCSX010000013.1:0-5370 GCF_049895725.1 Afipia sp. DC4300-2b1 | reverse complement strand
GGCGCAACCACATACTGGCGGAAAAAATATCCCCACATGCTGCGATGAATAAGGCGAGGATCGATATAAGGCGCAAGCTTCTCGTGCACGGGTCGCAATTTGCTCCAGTGCGTGCCGGGCGTCTCGTGATGCGCCGCGTGCAGGCCGTTGTTGAACAGCAGGAAATTCAGAAGTCGGCCGTCCCAGTTGCGCGAATGGTTGAAGTCAGACCACGGATCCGTATGCACATGCTGCTCGTAATTGAACAACATGATCGTCCACAGTGCGAAGAAGGCGGGCAGGAGAAACGCCATGCAGTAGAGAAACAGGCCCGCCCGCAGGCCATACAAGGCGATTGCCAGATATGCCAGCGCGATGTGGGTGGTCGCGAAGAACACATACTGAAAAACGATCTGGCGGTAGAGCGGCCCGTTCTTTTCCCGCGCCTTGACGATGAACGAGCGGATCGGAACGCTCTGCCAGTAACTCGAAACGAAAAAGTACGTGGCCGCGATGAAAAGGGTGTGCTTGTTGGAATGCCGCCAGGTGATCGTCGCATCGCCCGCGCGATTGACGTACTTGTGATGGTTCATGTTGTGCGTGGGTATCCAGGCGAAAGTCGGATACCCGTAAAAAATAGAAATCCAGTTGGCGAAGAAGTGATTGGCCTTCGCATTCTCGAATGTCGGGTAATGATTGTGGTTGTGAGCGATCACGCCGCAAGCCAGTGCAAAGTAGCAGCTTATCGGCCATACATAGGGCGCGAGCGACCGAAAAGCATATTGGGCCGCGGCCAGCGCCGTGGCGAGCACAATCCAGAGGATCGTGCGATAATCCGCAGTAACGCGAGGGTGCATCAAAGGACCTTCTCGACAATCAGATCGGCTCCGACAGCCGGCGGAGCGCGGAATTGAACTGCCTGAGAAATATCATAGGCGGAACAGAATTGCTGGCAACAGGGGTCGGATGACGCCAGCCGGCGCGATCGACCCTTGGCACGTCCGAGCAAGGACGGCCGTCGCGCCAATACGGCGGCTATACCCGCTTAAGCACCGCAGCCACCAGCGATCGAGGCGCCAGCCCCGCGAGGACGGCAAGGAATGAGAACTGCCAGGGAACCACGATCCTCTCCACTCCCTCTTCAACCCGCTTCCGAATGATCGCCGCCGCACGTTCGGCGGAAATAAGGAAAGGCTTCGGCGCATCCATCCCATGGTTCATGGGCGTATCGATGAATCCGGGCGAGACCAGCGTGATTTTGACGTTGTATTTTGCAAGCCGGAGGCGAAGCGCCTCCGAATACATCGCCAGCCCCGCCTTGGTGGCGGAATATGACGGCGCCATCGGGAGCGGAAATTGCTGTGCGATCGATCCGATCAGGACTATCCGGCCGCTGGTCCGGGCTGCCATCAATTCGCCCGCGAGAGCGGCGCCGAGCATGGGGGCCAGGAAGTTCACCTCCGACACCTCCTTCACCCGCTCAGTCGTCTCGCTGGCGAAATCCGGCGAAGAAATGCCCCCTATGCCTGCATTCAGGAAAAAAGTATCGATTGCCGCCTCGGCATCGAGACGCCGGATTTCCGCGAGGAAGCGATCAGTGTCGCGAATATCCAGGCTGATGGTCTGAACCTCCGCCCCCTTTGCACGGCAACGCTCCCGAATCCGAGCGAGCCGTTCCTCACTTCGGCCCATCAGAACGACGTCTATTCCCTTCGCCGAATAGGCCTCCGCCAATGCCGCCCCCAACCCGCTGGAAGCCCCCGTGATCAATATTCTGCGCAATGCATCCCCCGCCGCGCTACGGCTGTTGCAATCTGACCCGTCCCCCTGCAATTCATATCCGGATGGCCGCCCACGGGATTTTCATTTCCGGCTTTGAGAACATCTGATGCTGAATGTCACAAAAGAAACGAGACCTGTCGATATCAGGCAAGTGAAGACGCGCAAGGATTGGCGCGATTTCCATACTCTTCCATATCGCGTTTACAGAAACGATCCACACTGGATACCCCCGCTCCTGCTTGAAAGAAAATTTCATTTTCAGGCGAAGCACAATCCCTTCTTTCAGCATGCAAAGGCCGAATTCTGGATCGCTTACCGGAACGGAGTGCCGGTCGGCCGCATCACAGCGCAGATCGATGAGCTTCATCTCGACCGGCATCGGGATGCCACCGGACATTTCGGGTTTATCGAGGCTGTCGACGATCCTGCCGTCTTCGGCCGGTTGCTGACGGCTGCTGAATCCTGGACTCGCGAGTCCGGTATTCGCAGGATCGTCGGACCCGTCAGCTTTTCGCTTTGGGATCAGCCCGGCCTGCTTGTTGACGGCTTCGATGCATCGCCGAGCGTGATGATGAACTACAATCATCGATATTTCGAGCAGCACATTACAGCCGCGGGCTACTGCCCCGTGCAGGATTTGCTGACCTATGAGTATGACGGAAGATTGCCATTTCCCGATCGCGCAATGCGGCTTGTCGAATGGGCTCGAAAGCGTAACAGCATCACAGTCCGGCCCATTCGAAAGGACAGCAAGAATATCGATCAGGAGATCGCGTTGCTACTCGATATCATAAATGATGCATGGTCCGACAATTGGGGCTTCGTCCCGATGACGAAAGCTGAGATTGCCGACCTCGCCACCGTTTTCAAAATCCTGTTACGACCGGGTGATGTGGCCATTGCGGAATACAACGGGGCGCCCGTCGCCTTCGCGCTCATCATGCCCAACTTGAATGAGGTCATTCGCGATCTCGGCGGGAAGCTGTTTCCGTTCGGCTGGGCCAAGATCTTGTGGCGCCTCAAAATCAGAAAACCGTTCACCGCGCGGATGCCGCTCATGGGCGTACGAAAGGCGCTTCAAAGCTCTCCGCTCGGCGCTGCCCTCGCCTTAATGGTGATTCAGGAGACACGGGTATTTAATATCGCGAACGGCACCCCGATCGGGGAGTTGTCCTGGATTCTCGATCAAAACGAGGGCGTGAAGAATGTGATTGATCTCGTCGGGGCCGCACAGAAAAAGCGATACCGGCTATTTGAAAAGCCGCTTGGCTAAAGGTCGCAGGCCGTTCGACGCTGAATGCCTGTCTAGAAAACAGATTCCGTCGCGGGCGCAGCCTGAAAATCCTGCTCCTTGAGAACAGCGATGGCCTGGTCGATATCTGCTTCCCGGTGGCGGCTTGAAAGAAAGAATCTGATGCGGGGCAGATCCTTGGGCACCCCTATATGTACGATCGGCGGTGCGTAGATGTCTTTCTTCAAAAGCTCCTGGGATGCGAACATCGTTGAACGTAGGTCGCCGAACATCACGGGCACCACAGCTCGGCCTATAGCAGGACCGGTGTTCAATCCGGCGGCACGGGCTTTCGCCAGGAACATTTCGGATACGACTCTCAGTTGCTCCGGAAGCTCGGGTTCGGCAGCGATGATGTCGAGTGCGGCATGAGCTGTCGCTGTTATGACGGGAGACAGACCCACGCTGTAGACAAAGCCCGAAAGCGTGAACCTCAACCAGTCAATGATCTCCTGCCTGGCGCAAAGAAATCCTCCGCAGGATACGAGTGCCTTGGAGAGGGTTCCGACAATGAGATCGATGTCGTTTGGATCTTCGCCAAAATGATCGCTGATCCCACGCCCCTGTTTGCCAAGTACACCGAATGAGTGCGCTTCGTCCACCAATAGCCAGGCGTTATGCTGGTACTTCAGCTCGAGCAGCTTGGGGAGATCGGGAATGTCTCCATCCATGCTGTACAGGCCTTCCACAACAATAAGGCAATTGCGGAAGCTGCCGCGCTTTTCCTTGAGAATGGAATCCAGATGCTCAAGGTCGTTGTGCCGAAAGGCGACAAGTTCAGCCTTCGCGTTCTTTGCACCAGCCAAAATGCTATTGTGGCAAAGCTCGTCGATCAGAAGCAGGTCCTTCACACCAAGCAGATGCGAGATGATCGTCAGATTTGTGAGATAGCCGCTGACAAGCGTGAGGCTGGCTTCCACACCAATGAAATCCGCGACAGCATGCTCGAACTCGGAATGCATCGAGCGCTCGCCGCCAACGAGCCGGGAGCCGAGCGCACCGGCGCCGTGGCGCGCGAGCGCCTCGGCCGAAGCCTTCTTGATTTCCGGGCGATCCGACAAACCGAGGTAGTCGTAGTTCGCGAAACTAACGAGCGATTTTCCACGCGACTGCGCATCACTCCGCAGGCGATCTAAAGGGACAAACCAGGGATTACCGCTATCAAGTATTGATTTGCCTGCAAGGCGCGCACGCTTTGAGGCGAACTCCAAAAGAGACCCCGACCCCATTCCAATAATCCACCCCGCCCTTGATAATACCTACGTTAATACGGAATCTGCCTATTGAAATCACGGATTTTCACGCGCCCCCCCGATTGCTCAATTTTCGTGCAATATTCCAGCTCCGTCAAACCCCTTGTGGGGATGGCATCATGGATGTGACCGTCCTGGAAGCCCTCCAAACAGCTTGCGAAGCAACCCCGATATGCCCTCCCCGGTGCCGAGGGCGTACGTCAACGTCAACACCGTCGTTGCGACGGCGATGAGAACACAAGGAATGGACCAGGCCACAATGCCGGGCGAGACGTAGCCGTACCCGCCCAGTAAATTGATGGCCCGCAAGGCGACATGCACAACGTATCCGATCAACCCCAGCATGATCACACGCTGGAAAGAGCTTCCATGGCGCAGAAAAAACAATGACAGGCCGCTTGCGAGAAGGATCATGCTCCCCGGAAGGAACCAGTCCGCATAACGAACCTGAATCATCATCCGGTAAATGCGGGCATCAAAGACGCCGCCTGGCGAGCCCGCGAGCGAGTGAAGAACAACCTGAGGCAGGTACGCCGGACTTATATCCAAGTGGCTCACCCACAGCGGATCCATTCCAAGATCGGCTCGCGCTTCGCCTGTCTGCGGAGATACTTCGACCGTAAAACCGCGTGAGCCGGTTCCATCCGCCACCCAAAGCCTGCCGTCCTTAATCAGCCAAAAGCTTGTGCCCGGCTCCGGACTGGCCGAGGCCGCCGTGAGCACTTTCCGAAGCTGCCCATCGTCTCCCGTCGCGAAGACGGTCAAATCCCGCAACACCGGTGAGGGCCCGTATTCGATACGGGCCCTTACCAGAGCGTCTTTCGAAGCGAACCACCTTTGTCCCCTGTCGATGGTTCGGTCGGCCCTGCGGCCGTCATCGCCGAGCCGGCCGGAAATCTGGGCCATCATCGCCATTGGGCGCAGAAACGTGTCCAAGGTGAACTGTACACCTCCGAACATAATTCCCAGCAGCACTGCGGGAACGACACACTGGAAGGGCGAGCGGCCGGTGTTCGAAATCATGAGGCGCTCTCGCCCCACCGTCATCGCAACTTCTGCCGAAAG
>NZ_JAFCSX010000012.1:0-7748 GCF_049895725.1 Afipia sp. DC4300-2b1 | reverse complement strand
TTGCCCATCAGGTCAAGCATTCCATCAACCCCGATCTTGAACAGCAAGCCAAGGCCGCGTAGCCTGTTCAAACAGCGACGCCTGCCGAGCGAATTTCAACACGGCTCGGGACATTCCCGCGTGGCGGCTCGGCCCCACTATGTGCGCTTCCGACGTCACGGCCACGCTGGACCAAGCTCTGGCCGCATCGGGCCTCGACAGCGCCACCGTTGTGCATCGACCGAGGCTGCTCAGCGACAATGGCGCGTCGTATGTTGCCGGCGATCTAGCCGACTGGCTCGAAGACAAGGGCATGCGTCATGTGCGGGGAGCACCTTATCATCCGCAGACCCAGGGCAAGATCGAGCGCTGGCACCAGACCCTGAAGAACCGCATTCTGCTGGAAAACTATTATCTACCCGGAGATCTCGACCGACAGATTGGGGCCTTCGTCGAGCACTACAATCATGTTCGTTATCATGAGAGCATCGAAAACGTCACACCTGCCGACGTTTACTTCGACCGAGCGCAGACGATCCTCGCAGAACGCAGACGCATTAAACTTGCCACCATCGCGAACCGACGCTTGCAGCACCGACTGCAGGCCGCTTAAACTCTAACCCTGATGAGCCAGAGCCTCTCTTCTCGAAATACCTGATCAGTCTCAAATTGCCTGACGACGGACAGCCCAAATGCCTAACAGGCTTTAGATTTGGAAACTGCAAGTGTTCTTAACAGATTGACCTTCAAACGGGATTCAAGTTGACCCTCAACAATCGCGGCGGCGACGCCCCAGTACTCGAATGCCGGTCTGTCGAGCGACGCTTTAGCGGCATTGTCGCGCTGAACGGAATCGATATGTGCATCGAGCGCGGCGAGATATTCGGCCTCGTCGGCCCCAACGGATGCGGCAAGACCACCCTCACCAACGCCATCACCGGATTCTATCCGCCGCAGCGCGGGCGCATTCTGCTAAACGGCCGCGACATCACGGGCCTGGCGCCTCACTATATCGCGACGTTGGGAGTTGCCCGCACCTTCCAGAACCTTGCGCTCTTCAATGGTATGAGCGTGCTCGACAACATCCTGCTGGGCCGTCACATTCACATGAGACCCAGTGTAGGGCGTACGGCGCTCTACTGGTGGCTTGCCCGCAGCGACGAGACGTTGAACCGTGCCGCGGTCGAAGACGTGATAGATTTTCTGCAGCTTGAAAGCGTGCGCGACGAACTGGTCGACGGGATTCCGATCGGCCTGAAGAAACGGGTCGAATTGGCGCGCGCGTTGGCGGCCGAACCGAGCTTCCTGATCCTCGACGAGCCGATGGCGGGGATGAACCAGGAAGAAAAGGAATACATGGCTCGCTTCATTCTGGATGCACGCGATGAACGCAATGTCACCGTGCTGCTGATCGAGCACCACATGGACGTCATCACCGGCATTTGCGATCGCATGTTGGCGTTGAACTATGGCGAAATGATCGGCAGCGGCGTGCCGGCCGACGTCGTCGCCGACCCACGGGTGGTCGAGGCTTACATCGGGGGCGCGCATGCCGCCCGCTGAATCGGCCTTGGCCTGGAATTTCGAAACCGATAGCACGCTGATCCGCGTTCTCGCGCGCAATGCCGAGGTCTTTCCCGACCGTGTCGCGATGCGCGAGAAAAGCAAAGGCATCTGGAAGCAGGCGACGTGGCGAGAACTGCTTGAGAGCGTGCTTTGCTGTGCTGCAGGTCTCGAAGGACTGGGTTTCAAAGCAGGCGAAGTCATGCTGGTGCTGGGCGACAACCGGCCCCGACTTTATGCCGGGATGCTGGCCGCCGGCGCGCTCGGCGGCTACGCAATGCCGGCGTTCCCGGATGCAACCCTCGATGAAATTCGCCACTTCGTTCACGAGGCGGGCGCGCGTTTCGCGTTGGCCGAAGACCAAGAGCAAGTCGATAAAATGCTCGATCTGCGCGATCAGGGCGCCACAATCGAACACATCGTCTACGACGATCCGCGTGGGCTGACCGCTTACGCCAATCCGGGCCTGATCTCGTGGGACTCGCTTCAGGCAAAGGGCGCGGAGCTAGTCATCCGCAACCCCAATCTCCGAAACGAGCTGATCGCCCGCGCGCAGCCCGAGGGCCCGGCCGTGTTCGTGCATTCTTCCGGGAGCACCGGCAAGCCCAAGGGGGTGGTGCTGTCGCATCGTAACCTGTTGGCCGGCGTTCGAAATGCCTATCGAGGCGGAGCGTTCCAGTTCGGCGAGAGCATTCTGGCCTATCTGCCGATGGCCTGGGTCGGCGACTTCGCGGTGACGATGGGCGCCGGAATCGCACTGCACTTCACGATCAATATTCCAGAGCGGCAGGAGACCGTGCTGCAAAACCTGCGCGAGATTGCGCCGACCTTCTATCTGGCCGCGCCGCGCAGCTGGGACAATCTATTGACCACCATCCAGGTGCGCATGGAAGACTCCTCGTGGCTGAAGAAGCTGGTCTACAAGTTTTTTATGGCGTTGGCCATTTCAGCCGAAAAGCGCAAGCTCGAAGGCAGTCACCCCACCCTCAACCAGCGGCTGTTGAACCCGCTTGGCGAATGGCTGGTCTATGGACCGATCAAGGACCAATTCGGCCTGACCCGGTTGCGCGGCGCCTTCACCGGCGGCGAAGCGATGGGCGAGGATACGTTCGTTTTTTACCGCGCGCTCGGCATCAAACTGCGCCAACTCTATGGGCAGACTGAAACCAGCGCCTACAATGCCATCCAGGGCCTCGACGAGGTAAGGTTGCACACCGTTGGCCGCCCCCTGCCGGGCGTCGATGTCCGGATAAGCGACGCCGGCGAGATTCTGATCCGCTCCGGCAGTGTGTTCAGCGGATACTTCAAGCAAGACGAGGCCACGCGCGAAAGCCTCGAAGACGGCTGGTTGCACACTGGAGATGCAGGTTACGTCGAAACTGACGGGCATCTCGTGGTGCTAGGGCGCCTGTCGGACGTCGTGCACACAGCGAAGGGCGAGCGCTATATTCCCAACTATATCGAGAACCGGCTCAAGTTCAGTCCGTACATCAAGGATGCCGCGGTGCTCGGAAGCGGCCGCGATACGCTGTCAGCCATCATCTGCATCGACAAGGAAGCTGTCGGCCTTTGGGCCGAACTGCGCGGCATTTCCTACATCTCCTATGCCGACCTGTCGCAGAAGCCGCAGGTCATCGTCCTGATCGCCGCCGCGGTGAAGCACGTTAACAGTGCACTACCAAACGGATTGCAGTTGCGGAAATTTGTCTGCCTGCACAAGGAATTCGATGCCGACGACGGCGAAATCACCAGAACCCGCAAAATCCGCCGCAACGTCGTGGAGGAGCGCTACAAACCGATCATCGACGCCATCTACGGTCATCAGAATGCGGTGCTGATGAAGGCAACGGTCAGCTACGAGTCAGGCGAAGTCGGCGTCATCGAACGCACGCTGTCGGTACAGGAGGCCTGACGCATGGACGCGATATCATTGTTGGAATCCGCTACCAACGGCTCGCTTATTGGCTTGATGTATTCACTGGTCGCGATGGGAATCGTCCTGATCTACAAATCGTCATCGGTGCCTAATCTTGCTCAGGGCTCGATGACGATGCTGGCCGCTTATGTCGTGCTTGCATTCGCCAACAACGCAGGCGCGCCGATCTGGGCCGCGATTGCGCTGGCGATCATCACAATGTTCATCATCGGGTTGGCCATCGAACGGGTGGCGCTGCGGCGCCTCGCCGGCCGCCCCATCATCATGATCCTGATGATGACGCTCGGGCTGGAGATTTTCCTGCGAGCCGGCTCGATGACCATTTGGGGCGGTACCACGCGACCCATGGATCTGGGCATCAGCGATGCCCCGCTTTTTCTTGGTCCATTATTGATCAACCGCGCTTACGCTTTTGGAGCGGTGGTCGCAATTGCGATGTTCGGTTTTTTCGTGATGTTCTTCCGGACCCGGATGGGTGTGGTTTTGCGTGCGATTTCCGATGATTATACGGCGGCCTGGTCGGTCGGCATTTCGGTCGAGCGCGGCGTCGCGCTGTCTTGGGCCATGTCGGCGGTGGTCGCGACGATTGCTGGTGTGCTCTGGAGTTCGGTACAGGGCGTCGATCAATCGCTCGCGCAACTGCTGCTCAAGGGCGTGACCGTAGCCGTTTTGGGCGGACTGGACAGTATAGGAGGCGCGTTGCTCGCCGGCGTCCTGCTCGGCGTCGTCGAGGGAATTGCATCCAGCGTTCTCGATCCCCTGGTGGGTGGCGCGAGTCGCGATCTTGTCGATGCGGCGATGCTGATCTTGACTATCTTGATTCGACCGCACGGACTTTTCGGTCGCCACGACATCGAGAGGGTCTAGGATCATGCTATTCCGTCAAGCCGGGATTTTTCATACGAATTATGGAGCCGACCGCGCATTATTTCCGATCCCTGCCGATCGATGGATGATTGGTATTCTGCTGTTGCTGGTGCTGGCCGCGCCGCTCTACATGAACACGCTTTATCTCAGCAGTTATTTGCTGCCTTGGCTTGTCTGGACTGCGGGCGCGCTCGGTCTCAATTTGATCCTTGGATGGGCGGGACAATTTCATTTGGGCTACGCAGCGGTGATGGGAATCGGTGCCTACGCCGCGGTTCATGCCACCAGAGCAGGCATACCGTGGGAGATTGCCATCATCCTCGCGGGAGTAACGGCAGCGGTTATCGGAAGTGTTTTCGCTTTCGCTGCTTTGCGCGTGAAGGGCCTATATCTGGCGCTCAGCACACTCGCCCTGCAGTTCGTGATGGACTGGACGATTTCGCACGTGCCCGCGATCAGCGGCGGTACACAAGCGACTTTGCAAGCCCCCGACATTCGGCTGCTGGGCTGGCCTGTTACCTCGGACGCGGGACTGTATTACGTCGCTTTGGTCTGGTGTGTTCTTGTCACGTCATTCATGCTCAACCTGCGGCGCACCGCGCTCGGCCGCGCTCTGGTCGCTGTTCGGGAGAAAGATTACGCAGCCGCGGTCATCGGAGTGAACAGCTTCTACTTCAAATTAGTGGCCTTCGCGACATCCTCGTTCATCGGGGGTGTCACCGGCGCCATTCTGATCGGTACATTTTACCATGCCGTAACCCCCGAGCAGTTTTCCGTCGACGTCTCAATTCAGGCGTTGGCGATGGTCATAGTGGGCGGGCTGGGCAGCATCATCGGCAGCTATTTCGGCGCTGCGTTCATTCTGCTGATGCCGGGCGTGGTGAACAGTTTCATCTCCTGGGCGGCGACCAAGTTCGGCGTCTCGTTAGGTATCGAAACTCTGGCTCATCTGCCCCAAGCTCTCTATGGCGCGCTTATTATCGGGTTTCTCCTGATCGAGCCGCTGGGGCTTGGGAAGATGTACAACAACATTCGGGAATATCTCCTGGTATGGCCTTTCGGCTACACGAAGAAATAGCGGGAAGCACGAACGCCATGAACGCACCGATTGCCTCTAAGATATTGTCCCTCAACAATATTGAGGTCGTCTACGACTACGTCTCACTTGCGATAAAGGGTGTCTCGATCGATGTGCCTGAGGGCGGAATGGTGGCTCTGCTCGGCGCCAATGGCGCGGGAAAGAGTACGACGCTGAAATCCATCAGCGGCTTGCTCATGGCCGAGCGGGGTGAGGTGCGGCGCGGCGAACTGCAGTTCCGCGGCCAAAGCATTGGCGGCCTGATGCCGCAGGACCGCGTCAAGCTGGGAATCGCCCACGTGCTCGAAGGACGCCGGGTGTTCGAACATCTCACACCCGACGAAAACCTCATCGCGGCTTCGGCGCTGCATAGTCGCCAGGACATGAACCGCAACAAGGAACGAGTTTACAGTTATTTTCCGCGTCTGCACGAGCGCCGGACCGTGGCGTCGGGTTATCTCTCCGGCGGCGAACAGCAAATGCTAGCAATCGGTCGAGCTTTGATGACCCAGCCGAAACTATTGATGCTCGACGAACCCAGCCTTGGATTGGCTCCTTTCCTCGTCGCCGAAATCTTTCAGATCCTCGGCCGTATCAACCGCGATGAAGGACTCTCGATATTGCTGGTCGAGCAGAACGCGATTGCCGCGCTCGAAATCGTCTCCCACGGCTATCTGATCGAAAGCGGCCGCATCGTGATGCACGACAGCGCAGCAGCGTTGAAGAAGAATCCCGACATTCAGGAATTCTACCTAGGAGGCGCGGAAAACAAGAATTTTCGCGACATCAAGCATTACCGACGGCGAAAACGATGGCTAACCTGACGGTCGCCAGGCACGTGTCATTCAATAAAAGCTGATTTGCTGATTTATGTTTTGCAATTCATTCAGTCCAACAAGGGAGGATACAAAAATGAAGTTACTATCCATATTGGCCGGACTGGCGTTGACGCTGCTCAACGCCATGCCGGCAGCCGCGGCCGACCCTGTGCGCTTCGGGTTATGCTATGATCTCAGCAAGGCCTACACGTTCGTCACACCGCAGATCGCCCAAGCTGCGCGCGACTATGCCGATCTTCTCAACTCAAAAGGCGGCCTTGAAGGCCATCCAATCGAAATAGTCGTGCAGGACCACGGCAACGAGCCGCAGCGCGGCATCGAATGCTATGAACGCCTAAAGCGCGAAGGCGTGATGGTGTTCGACACCTTGTCGACGCCGGTATCGCGCGCTGTCCTTCCGCGCATCATGAAGGATGGCAACATCCTGATCCAGTCGCTGGTCGGTCGTGGCGATGCGGTCGATGGCAACGTTTTCAAATGGGTATTCCCGATCGGACCGACCTATTGGGGCCAGGCCGCCAATGATATCGAATATATCAAACAGAAGTCCGGCGGAAATCTTAAGGGCGTAAAGGTCGCGTTCGTTTATGTTGATTATCCTTTCGGGCAAGAGCCGATTGGTATTCTGAAGACACTGGCACAGAAGGAGGGTTTCGAGTTGCAGCTAGTGCCTTATCCGCTGCCGGGTAACGATCAGGCGTCGGCTTGGACGCAGATCCGTCGTCTCAACCCGGATTGGATTGTGAGCTGGAGCCTGTCCAATATGCATGTGATCGCGTCGCGCGAAATGAAGCGCAATGGTATCCCGATCGAAAAATACATCGCCGTTAATTGGCTCAACGAAGTCGATATCAAAAATATCGGGCCCGATGCCGCCAAGGGATTAAAACGCGGCACCAACGTCGCCGGCGGTTCAAATCAGCCGTTGGTTCAGCAGATTATCAAGGAGCTTTACGACAAGGGCAAAGGCAACGGTGACCGTAAGTTTACCGAGGACGTCTATTACAACACTGGTCTTGCGATCTACTCGATCGCATTCGAAGGCGCCCGCCTTGCGATCAAGAATAGCGGTTGGCCGCTAACACCCGACAAAATTAAGGCTGGTCTTGAGAGTCTGAAAAATTATAATGCTAACGGCTTGATTGCACCTATTACAGTCACGGCGCAGGATCATGGCGGCGGCGGCAAGACACGTATTGAAATGTGGGATGGAGAGAAATGGATTGCACAAACCGATTGGATCGCTGGCTTTCAAGACGACGTTTGGAGCGTGGTAAAGGAACAGTCGGCGGACTTTGCCAAGTCTGAAACACAAAAATGAACTGCCTCTGGCCGGCAAAGTCGACTTACCGACGTTGTCGGCCAGGTTGGGAATGTCCCGAGCCGTGTTGAAATTCGCTCGGCAGGCGTCGCTGTTTGAACAGGCTACGCGGCCTTGGCTTGCTGTTCAAGATCGGGGTTGATGGAATGCTTGACCTGATGGGCA
>NZ_JAFCSX010000011.1:0-9734 GCF_049895725.1 Afipia sp. DC4300-2b1 | reverse complement strand
TCCAACAGGACGGCGCTCGCGATGGTCTTCAAACTGCTTGAGGCCGCGCAGAAAAGCTGGCGGCGTCTCGATGGCCACAACCAGTTGCCAAAACTTGTTCTCGGTGTGACATTCAACGACGGGATCGAGGTCATCGCCAAGCCGACCGACCGTCAGCCCATAACCGCCGCCGCCTGACCGGCTCCGGCCGTCACCAAAATTTGGCGATAGCTCGCCTCGACGCATCGGCCAGTTGTCTCTTCCGCCGGCGATTAAAATCGAGGTTTTTCTGAATAGGCGTGGCCTTAGATCCGCCCGGCATGGGGGCGCCATCGAACTGTATTTTTGCATCCAATATGCCGATAAGTATGCTATTACGTCTTTGATTTTTAACTGAAGTTCGACTTCGGCCGCAACAGACATCATCTCCCCGCGTGACATTAATGCCCTCCGTGGATTTTCATGAAAATTTCGCCAGGCAGGATTCCGTGACCCAGGGTTCGGACCGTGCTTTTGGCTTTGTCATGACGGGGGCTTTTGCGCTCCTGGCAGCCATCAACCTCTGGCATGCTGGGCGGATCTGGCCGTGGATGGGTCTGATCTGCGCGGGATTTCTCGTCGCTAGCCTTGTCCGACCGTCGGTGCTGACGCCGCTGAATCGTCTCTGGTTCAAGCTGGGTCTTTTCCTGCACAAGATTGTCAATCCTATCGTCATGGGGCTGCTTTTCTATTGTGCCGTCCTCCCCACGGGAATTGTCATGCGCCTGATGGGCAAGGATTTGCTGAGGCTAAGCCTGGATCGGCGTTCCGAAAGCTATTGGATAATGCGACAGCCACCGGGACCGCAGCCCGAGGCCATGCGAGATCAGTTCTGAGAGGCTGTGTATGGACTTCCTGACCGAGTTCTGGCGCTATATCCGTGTCCGGAAAAAATTCTGGTTATTGCCGATCCTGATCATGACGGTCGTATTTGGGGGGCTTGTGCTCCTGACCAAAGGATCAGCCGTGGCGCCGTTCATCTACACCCTCTTTTAGGGCTGGTTGATGCGCGTTCTAGGAATTTCCGCCTTTTATCATGATGCCGCGGCCGCCCTGGTCGATGAGGGCCGCATCATCGCTGCGGCTCAGGAAGAACGCTTTACGCGCAAGCGGCACGATGCGGAATTTCCCGCACAGGCTATCGCATATTGTCTCGAGGAGGCGGGCTACGCGATCGAGGACCTCGATCACGTTGTATTTTACGACAAGCCGTTTTTGAAGTTCGAAAGGCTGCTGGAAACCTATGTCGCGTTAGCGCCGCGCGGGTTTCGGTCGTTCAAGCTTGCGGTGCCCGTCTGGCTCAGGGAGAAGCTGTTTCAGCGGAGCCTGCTGCAAAAGGAATTGGCGAAGTTCTCGGATCAGTTCGACGCCGCAAACAAGCTTCTCTTTTGCGAACATCATGTCAGCCACGCCGCGTCAGCCTTCTTTCCCTCTCCATTTGAGAAAGCTGCAGTTCTGACGATGGACGGCGTCGGTGAGTGGGCGACAACTTCCGTTGCGGTGGGCGACGGCAACCGACTGAACATCATCCAGGAGATTCATTTCCCTCACTCGCTCGGGCTTCTCTATTCGGCCTTCACCTACTACCTCGGCTTCAAGGTCAATTCAGGCGAGTATAAAATGATGGGCCTGGCTCCTTACGGGCAGCCAAAATATGTCCAGCTTATTCTCGACCATCTGATCGATCTGAAGCCGGACGGCTCGTTCCGGCTGGACATGACCTATTTTGATTATTGCACTGGCTTGACGATGACGAACGAGCGGTTTTCCCGCTTGTTTGGAGAGCCGGTGCGCACGCCTGCCGATCACCTTACAAGTTTTCACATGGATGTGGCAGCGTCGATCCAGGCCGTGCTCGATGAAGTTGTGATTCGCCTCGCACGGGGTATCGCGAAACAAACGGGAGAGAGAAACATCTGCCTTGCCGGCGGCGTCGCGCTGAATTGCGTAACCAATGGAAAGCTGCATCGCGAGGGAATATTCAGTGACATCTGGGTCCAACCCGCTGCAGGCGATGCAGGCGGCGCGGTGGGTGCCGCTTTGGCCGCAACCCACATTTTTGCGCAGCGCTCACGTCACATTAGCCGCATGGATGGAATGTCCGGTGCTTTGCTGGGACCTGATTTTTCCCAGTCCGAGATCGAGCGTCGTTTGACGGAGGCGGGCGCCAGATTCAGTTCGGTTGGCTTTGACGAAATGATACAAACGACCGCTCGCTGCCTTGCACAGCAGGATGCGGTCGGATGGTTTCAGGGAAGGATGGAGTTTGGTCCGCGTTCTCTCGGTGCGCGCTCCATCCTCGGGGACCCGAGATCGCCCAAGATGCAGCAGACGCTCAACCTCAAGGTCAAATATCGCGAAAGTTTCCGTCCGTTTGCGCCGGCGGTGCTGCGCGAGGATGTCGCCGAATGGTTTGAGTTCAATGCCGACAGTCCGTATATGTTGATTGTTGCTGGCGTCAGACAAGACAAGCGTCGCACGATGGCACCGGCAGAGCAGGACCTGTTCGGCATCGATAAACTGAATATTGTGAGATCGGAGATTCCCGCCGTCACACATGTGGACTATTCGGCGCGCCTTCAGACTGTAGATGCAGCGTCAAACCCCATCTTTCATCGCCTACTGGTTCAGTTCAAGGACATCACAGGCTGCCCTGTGCTGGTCAATACGAGCTTCAATGTGCGGGGAGAGCCGATCGTCTGCACGCCAGAGGACGCGTTCCGCTGCTTTATGGGGAATGAACTCGACGTGCTGGTCGTCGGGAATTGCATTCTAAAGAAGCAGGACCAGGATCCGCGCCTCAAGCAAGACTATAGCAGCGCGTTCGATCCTGACTAAGTGTATGCTTCAATTCTTGGGCGCATCCGACTGCGTGCCGTTTCTCAGCCGATAGACATGCATTCCGCCGTCCTGTGCGGCCAGGACAAATCTTTGGGACAACACTTCGCGAATCCGCGGCGGAAACAGGTCGGTCTGTATATCGACCGCAGACAAGGGTCTCTCAAGGATATCGGTGTGGACGACAAGGCAGCGCACATCGGGACGGATGAGATCGTTCTGCCATATCTCGACCGGGAACATCCCGCTAGTTACGAGATGCGTGAACTGATAAGGCGTGGCGATAACTCGATTGTTCAGACTGAACTCAAATCCGGGTTCATCGGCGAGTACAACGTCCTGCCGCCCGATGCCGCAAATCTGCCGAGCCTTGGCAAGGATGGCTGACTGCTTGGGGGTGTTCTCAATATCGTCAAGGGAGCTACGGACTGTCGCAATTCCCACCCACAAGGCCTGAAGGGTTGCAACGGTTGCAAGGATTGGTGACAGACGCGACGGGACACTTTGCGAAAGGACGATCAGAGCCGCGACGCAGGGCTCCATCCAGTAGTTGCTCGCGCTTCCTGTCTTGGCAAGCAGCAGCAGGGTCCAGAAGACGCTGGCTGCAAGCGCGGATAACGCTACGCGGGCATTGATGGACGATCGCTCGTGAAATCCGCACCAGGCTGCGAAGCATATAAATGCGGCGAAGAACGGCAACCTTGAATACAAGTTGTCGAGCCAGATCGACATAACCAGCGGTTGCGCCGTCGACATCACTAGATGTGATATCCATACGCCGCCGCTCGCTTTCTGCAATATGAAGGCAATGGGCGCTGAAACCGCCAAAGCCCCCAGCACAGTGAAGCCCGCAGCCCTTCGGTCGATGAGAAGCGTCGCGAGAAACGCACCCGCTCCCAATCCGATGATGTGCGGCTTCAGCCATGCGGCCAAGGCGAACAGAACGCCGGCAAGGAATCCGGATCGTCCCGCTTTGACTGAAAGCAGTAGTCCTATCCCAGCCAAGCAAAGTGCAGCGCTGTCCGGCCGGCCGGAGGACCCGTAAAGGATAAGGACGTAGGTGCCGGCGATGAACAGTCCTCCCAGGCCCATCACCCAGCGCGAGGATTGGCGTGCGGAAGCAACAATAGCGCAGATCAACCCCAGCCAAAGCAGCGTAGCAATAATCCTGCTTCCCAGAAGCGCGGCCGATTCGGGAAGCAGTGAAACCAGCCAGGACCAGAGTGGAGGATAAAGCACATAGTATCTTGTCGGCGGCTCGCCGTACTCGTGAGTACCTGCGATTGGATCGATGTAGAGCGGCCGGCCTTCACGGATACGAGAGGCCTCAAAGAGAATCTCGCCTTCGATCCCGACGGCCGGGCGGCTTTGCGATGTGATAATTGCGCACGTCATTGCGGCTGCGCCCGCGATCAGAAGTATGACCAGAAGTGCTCGGGTCGCCCAGCCTCCCATTGATAGGACTTTGCTTTCCAGAGAATAAGTATGTTGTATCGCGTGCGATTTTAGAAATGATAGTTGCCGGGCGCTAGTTGGATTTGATGAGGTAGGCGTAAGCGTCCATTTCTAGCACGTAGCACTAGTTAATGGTGCGATCTGGCCGCCAATTCCATGGCAGAAGGTCGTCGATTCGGGCCATGGGGTGCCCGGCGGACATGCGTTCGAGAACGTCCTTGAGATAGGCGAAGGGCTCGACGTTGTTGAGCTTTGCGGTGGTGATAAGGGAGCCGACGGTCGCCCAGCGCGCAGCCCCGCGACCGGATCCGGCGAACCGGTGGTTTTTGCGGCCGAGTGTGATGGGGCGGATGGCGCGTTCCACGGTGTTGGTGTCGAGTTCGATGCGCCCGTCATCAAGGAACCGGCTGAGGTCGCTCCAGCGGGTCAGTGCGTAGCGGATTGCATCGGCAAGGCCGCCGCGCGGCGGGATGTGAGTCAGCTGCGTCTCGAGCCAGGCCTTCATTGCAGCAACCAGCGGCAGCGAGCGAACTTGTCGTACGTTCCGACGTGCGTCGGCTGTCTCGCCCCGGATTATTGCCTCGATCGCATAGAACTCGGCGATGCGCCGCAGCGCTTCGGCCGCAATCGGAGAGTCAGTGGCCTGCTGCACCTCATAGAACTTGCGCCTTGCATGGGCCCAGCACGCCGCAAGCTGGATATCGCCGCCTTCTCTGAGTCGATCGAATCCGGGATAGCCGTCGACCTGAACGATGCCTTTGAACTTCGCCAGATGGGAGGCGGGTCGTTCGGCCCGACGGTCGGGACTGTAGAAGTAGACGGCTGCCGGCGGATCAGCTCCGCTCCACGGCCGGTCATCGCGTGCGTACACCCAAAGCCGGCCGGTCTTGGTGCGACCACGTCCGGGATCGAGCACCGGAAGCGGGGTGTCGTCGGCGAACAGCTTCTGTGAGTTGAAGATGTGCTCGGCGAGTCTTGCCTGCAGCGGCTCGAGCCACCAACAGGCGCCCCCCACCCAGTTGGCCAGGGTCGATCGATCAAGCTCGACGCCGTGGCGCGCGAAGATTTGGCTCTGCCTGTACAGCGGAAGGTGATCGCAGTATTTGGCGATCACGACATGGGCGAGTAGAGCAGGGCTTGCGAGGCCCTTGGCGATCGGACGCTCCGGGGCGGGAGCCTGATGGATGGTCCCGCAGGCTCGGCAGCCATAACGCGGCCGGCAAATGCGGATAACGCGAAGCCGGGCAGGTACATGGTCGAGCATCTCGCTGACCGTCTCGCCGATCGCATGCAGCTCGCCACCACAGCAGGGGCAGGCCTGATGCTCAAGATCGAGCCGCATGTCCTCGCGGGGCAGATGCGCCGGCAGGCTTAGCCGCTCGGTCTTCGATCTGAAGGTTTTTGTCGTCGCGGGAAGCGTTACTTCAACCCGCGCGATGTCGGCGTTGAGATCTTCGAAGCCGAGCTGCAATTGGTCGTCATCAAGCCGTTCGGCGCGGCCGAACTGGCTGCGCTGCAGCTTTTGCACGATCAGCCGGAGCCGTTCGATCTCGGCTTGTGCTTCGCTGAGGCCGGTCACGTCGGTCGCGAGTGCGCGCACCATCCGCTGCAACGTCTCTACATCATCCGGCAGGGCTGCAAGATCGACGTCCATGAGTGTGAAGTCTACGCTGACTCGCGGGCTTCCTCACCGGCCCACATGCATGTTGAGTCAATCAGCCGCAGCGATCATCCCGCCACAGCCGGTCGCCATTGCCGCTCCGGCGCGCGCCAGTCGACGCCGTCAATCCGCATCGACAACTGCGCCGAACTCAGCATCAGCGTTCCGCCCGGCACCGAATAATCACTCGTCACAGATGCTTTCATGGCCGTATCGCAAGAAAATACGATCTCATCTCCTGGCTGTCGCTCTGGACGCACCTCGTACCATTTTAGCCAGTCAGGATTAAGGTCGTTGCCCTTGTCCGGGACGGGCTCTTGCAGGTAATGCGCGTAGAATGTCGGCGAGCCAATCTGTTGCTTCAGTTCGTCTAAAACCTCAAGCGGCTCACGTTTCTGAAGCGGCTCGCCGGCTCGCCACACGAATGACCGGTTCGGAAGTTGGATTGGAACATCCTTTTGTGCGATTGCCGGCAGGGCTAAATGATCCCAGCCGGGCGTTTCGAGCAGATGGCCCGTCAGGTCAGCTTGGTGCAGTCGT
Source organism: Afipia sp. DC4300-2b1 (assembly GCF_049895725.1). Lineage (NCBI taxonomy): Bacteria > Pseudomonadati > Pseudomonadota > Alphaproteobacteria > Hyphomicrobiales > Nitrobacteraceae > Afipia > Afipia sp. DC4300-2b1. The sequence continues at coordinate 3,223 of NZ_JAFCSX010000011.1, read as the reverse complement.
TGCATCACAACGATGATCGAGCCGCTAATTTTATCGTTCAGGCGCGACATTAAAGTGCGGGTGAACCACACATTAGTGCCATTTCGACTTGCATCTGAATTGGCGTCATTGGCGCTCAGTGGGTCGTCGATGATCAGCGTGTTGCCGCCCATTCCGGTGAGGGTGCCTCCAACTGATCTGGCGGCGCGTTGACCGCCAACTGTCGTGACGAGGTCTCCCTCTGTGCTTTTAGCGAGCCTGGTCTGGAATAGCCCTTTGTACCAATCGGACTCCATGATCCGTCGGCATTCGGTCGATAGGTGGTCGGCCAAAATCTGGGAGTAGCTAGCACATATAAATTTGTGAGTGGGTTCATGTCCAAGCCGGAAGGCGACCCACGCCACAGAAATCAGGAATGACTTCAGGGAGCGCGGAGGTGCATTGAGGATCATTCGCGTCTTCTTCCCGACCGAGTTTGTCAAGAAATTCGCGATAACCTCGTGGCACCATTCAAGCGAGAGCGGCGTATTCGGATAGAGTGTGGCAAACGCCATCTGTGCAAATGCCAGAAAATCCTCCCGGGCAATAGCATCGCGTTCTGCGGTCGTAATGTTGCTCATGGTCAATCCTCTTCTTTTTTCAGGTGGGAGTGGCGTCGTAGAAAATCTGCCCCGATGGCGCGATCGTTCTCGGTGACAACCGCCGGCGCCGACGGAGCGGGGTCTTGAATCTCTAGTTTCATCAGCATTGCGAACAGTTGAGTGGAGGCTTTGAAGTCTCCGCGCACTGCCTTCTCAAACAGGCTCAGCAGCATGGCCTCCTGGCCGGTGACGTGGCGCACCTCGCCGTCTTCGCGGACGGCTATTCGCTTCGTCATCAGTTTGTTGAGATCAGTTTTCAGGTTGCGCGACCCTTTAGGGCGACCGCGCTTGTTGCCCGACTGGCCGGGTTTGAACCTCGACGATTTAGGCGGCTTCCTGTAACCGCCTTCGCTTTCCTCGGTCATGAGCGCGCCCCATCCTCGCCGCTCTTGGTGGCTACGTCACACGCGGTTGCTTCCCGCTCAGCGAACGTCGCGCCCGTATTTACGCAGACCGCATCGTTGCCGGTGAGTGCGCGCCAGCGTCGAATGGTGCTGTCCACGTATAACGGGTCGATCTCGATAAGGGCTGCGCGTCGCTTTGTTTTCTCGGCTGCAATGAGCGTGCTGCCAGAACCGCCAAATACGTCGAGGACGATACCGCCGCGGTGAGACGCGTCCTTGATGATGTCAGCGATCAGTGCGACGGGTTTGACCGTCGGGTGCATGGCAAGCAGTTCGTCGCGATCTTTTCCAAAGCTGTTGATGCCGCCATAGTCCCAGACGTTCGAGCGGTTGCGGCCGTGAACGCCGAGATTGATATTGTTGATGTGAGGTGCCTTGCCATTTTTGTACACAAAGAAGAACTCATGCTGGGACCGATAAAGCGAACCCATGCCGGCATTGGTCTTTCTCCACACGCATATGCCTTTGAGTTCAGAATACGTCGCATTGCCAGCGGTGAGGATTTCCTGGCAATGCCTCCAGTCCATCGCAAGGTAATGGAGCGAACCGTCAACCGAGTAGGCGGTTAGTTTCTGCACGATCTTTGTGAGAAACGACGTGAATACGTCGGGACTCATCTCTCCGCACGCCATCGCGAATTCGCGATGTTGGACGCGGCCCGCACCACCGACTTGCCCTATAGAAATGTTGTAAGGTGGGTCTGTGAAAACCAATTGTGCGCGCTCATTGGCCAGCAACGCTTCGTATGAAGCCGTATCTAAGGCGTCGCCGCAGTAAATGCGGTGCGCGCCCGCTTGCCAGAGGTCACCCAAGCGAGAAGCTGCCGGACCTGTGAGATCGGGGAGGGGCTCATCACTGCCGTCCGCGTCAGCGCAGTCGAGAATGATATCGACCTCGGCTGTTTTGAAGCCGATGACCGAAAAGTCGAAATCAATATTCAGATTGTTGAAGAACTGGAGCTCGCCGCGTAGAGCGTCAGCATCCCAGACCGCCGTCTCGGCAAGCTTGTTGTCTGCGATAACAAATGCTCGTTTTTCTACCTCGCTTAAATGGCTGACCCGGATCACTGGGACTGTCTTCATGCCAAGTCGCTCGGCGGCCATGACGCGCGCGGTACCAGTCAGCAGCTTGTTCGCCTCGTCAATAAGACAAGGAACCAAAAAGCCAACTGCATCGATGTTGCGCGCCAGCATCGCAATCTGTTCGTCGGGATGCTTGCGCGCATGGCGCGAATTTGGCTTCAAATTAGCAATCGGCATGTCTTCGATTTGCAGAAATGGAGAGTTTCTACCTAGGGAGACTAAATCCTGCCTGTCGCTCATTACGCACTTCCTCGACCCAATCGCCGCGGTCCAGCGCTCGTGCGACGCATAGCTGTGCACGTTGACTTCCGCAGAGTTTCAGGGAGCGTTTTTTTCGTTCCCATACATATGTAAAAGTATAGGCCCGTTAACAGAAACCGGACCGCGCTCGCACGCCGTTGCTAGAATTGCCATAGGTTCATCCGTTAGGCCGATACACATCAAAACAGGTCTTTCAGGAGCGGCCATTCAGCGATCGTTGGATCATCGCGGAGGAGGTCGCGCAACGAAGCCAGAGCTTTCTCGGTGACCACAAGTTCAACGGGGCGCGGTTGCGGAGCATTTTTTGACGGGGGAATCTGAGCACAACGTGTGATGGCAATTGATCCAGCAGGATTGGAAATGCCTCTAGCCGCAGATATCAGGGCCTCTTCCCAGGCACCGCGACGAATTGAGACCAGTTCGATCGACGCCCCGTCATATTCGGCATTGAGACCTTTCATACTGGGTGTCCAGATATCCAATCCAAATGGTTGAGTTATCGGATTGCTAGCCACAAGTGCGGTCAGATATTTGCTCTCTGAGATTGCATTGAGTCGCAAATGAAATGGAGCGCGTATCGAGATCTCAATGTCGTTCACATTCGTAACGAAATGTCGCTCATTAAATCTCACGATACTCGATGCGCGGGCGTCCTTAACGATACTAACCGCGTCTTCCATCATTCTCTTTGCCGCAGCTTTTCTATTTCTTCCATATGCCGACTGCGCGCACGCGCGTGACCTGACCGGGCTTTTTTAGACCAAGCATTGTGAGAGAATGTCTTGGAAAGGAGCTTTGGAATGCCGAAGAAGAGGTTCAGCGCGGAGCAGATTGTGGTGGTGCTCCGTCAGATCGA
>NZ_JAFCSX010000010.1:0-12064 GCF_049895725.1 Afipia sp. DC4300-2b1 | reverse complement strand
GACCTCGGCCTCGACCGCCTGGGCCAACAGAGCACGCGCCCCATTGCGCAAGATTTCGGTGAGTTGATCGTCGACGTTTCCTGGCTGAATCAGCTTGATGATGTTATCTTTGAACACGGCATATCGCTCCTTCGGTGGAGAAGTGGAGGCGTCAAGCACCCCCACGATATGCCGCCTTCCCGATTCCCGCCGTCACCAACTTTGGGCGATAGCTCTCTGGGCCAACAGTGACTTCTCTATCTGGCGTCTACATTCTCAGTTCGCGTAATGGGGCGTTATGGAATGCAGTTTCGATATTTAGATGTTTCGCTACGGCTATCGCGATGACGCGAGTACTTTGACTTTTCCGGAAGCAGTCGACGCGCGTCGAGCCGTTATGGTGATCTCTCACTTGGTTTCCGGTGTTCGAGTGTGCAGCAACCACCATCCACCGCGATGTATCACAAGCGAAAGAGAGTCGGGGTACTGCGGGGGCGCAGAATCCGGCGCAATGCGGATGAGGACGTAGTCCCAATCTTCGATCTTGTAGTGCGGCCATACGATGGGCTTGAGGTTGCTCGCCTTGAAATCCGCGGGAAGCGACAGGTTAGGGTTTATTCGAGTTGGATAAATCGCCGTCCCCTGATGAAACCACAAATCGCTTGGAACAATGGGTCTCTGAATTAATATCAATTTGTCGTAGTGAACAAATGGATGGCCGGTAAATATTCTGCTGTCGGGCTCGAGCGGGAAATAGAGCAGTCGGCTGCGTGCTGGAACTTTTGAGAGAACATCGGACGCGCCGTTTGCTTCGTTTTGAAATTGACTTGATGCAAAGAGCGCAAGCGCCACGCTGATTGTGGCCCCAGTTTCCACGGCGGCTAGTCGTATCGATTGGAATCGGCCGCGGACCGCTCTGGTATCGAGCGTCAGAATTGCGGTCAGGATTGTCACGGGCAGCACCCGGCCATCGACAAAGCCGAACCATCCGATTGAATGCGGCAGAAGCAGAAACAGAAGGAAAGTCGATGCGCTTGCCGCCATCAGCGCCTGCGTATGCCGCGACTTCGGTGTTGATGAATCCAGTGTTTTGGAAGTCCGGTAAAATCTGACCGCGGCCCCCGCAACAATCAGCCACAGCGTCACGGCAATCAGGATGTCGATGCCTGTACGCGTCATCAGCGCCGGCGTCGCAAGCAGGCTGAGCTTGTCGAGCGCGCCTTGGAACGAAGGTGTTAGCAAAGCATGGGGCGATACGCCGCCGTCCGGCAGCGTTCCCATGTGTTCGATCCATAGTGAGTAGCCCGCGACTAGAGCCGCAGGTACAAAGACGCGGAGCTGAAAAATGCGTCTGTACCGCTCACCTGTCGATAAGGCGGTGACAAGCGCCAGAAATCCGAAGATTGCGACGGCAAACCCGTGAAAGACAAGGACGAGAGCGGCGAGGATCGCCGTGCATGCTTCCTGGCTGATCGTTGGCTCGCCGGCATCCGTCTTTGCCATCAGCGCAAGCCATTCCGTCACGGCGATCATGAGAATGGCGAGCGATATCATGTAGCTCGCGAAGCCGAGTACGGTCATGAAGCCGAAGCAAAGAATAAGCGCAGCGAATGCAAAGAACGGGTCTGCATCGCCATAAAGGCGCTTCCGGGCGTAGAGAACCGCTACGGGCAATGCCAGTACCGGCAGCGACGCCAGCGTTCTGATCGCCGCCATCGGTCCGATCCATTCCGCCAGGTGATCGCCTAGAAATCGAAATGCTGAATAGCCGCCGAGGTGCGGGTCGAGCACGAAATACTGGCGAAGGAAATCAGACCCCGGATAGGCGGTCCGCAATGCAATCACTCCGGCATGGGCCGGCAGATCCATGAACGGCAATGCGTCAAACACCCAGAAAACGGCGAGACCGCAGACCTCGAGCGCAGCAAATGCCAGCCACGGCAAGATCCGTGTTAGCGAAGTGATCGGCTGGGAAGTCGAAACAGGCTGGCTCATCGTAGGCGTTGTATCGGCGCGGGAAATGGGTGCATCGCGGATAGCGGATCCGGAAGAGGGCGGGAATGGACCGTGAGCGTCGTTACGGCTGGGACGATTGGCCGAATGTCAGGCCAGAGTAGGTTGAAGCAGGGGGCTCGTCGAGTCCACTCTCTCGGCCGCGGCGCTTGACCCCCCGAATAGCCGCCGGTATTGACCGCAGCGATGGTGACTGGGGCCTTTGTCTTTGCTGGCGGGAAGGCGCGACTGAAGGTCGTGCATCTTGTCGTGGCCGGAGACATCGGCGGCGCCGAGCGCTTTCTGATCGATCTGGCTTCCCGGCCGGATGTCACCGGTGCGGACCATACGGTTGCGCTCATGACGCCCAATCCTGAACTGCGCAAGCTGCTGCAGGACTCCGGGCTTCATGTCCGGGACCGCGGGCCGGTTCATGAAAACGGTCTGAGCTATTTGTGGAGGGCCTTCGGTCCCGCGGACCTCGCCTGGCTGGTTGATTTAATAAAGACAGAGAGGGCGGACGTCATTCACGTTCATACGTTCGCCTCGCACATTCTGGGTGTGAGGGCGGGCGCACGCAGTCAATTGCCGGTGCTGCGGACCGAGCACGGCGTCCGGCACTATCAAGACCCATCCTGTGCACTGTTTCGGCACTGGGCGCTCGATCAAACCACAGCGATTGCCGCCGTCAGTCATTTTGTCGGCCGCTTTGTCGAAGTCATTTCTCCGGCGTCAGCACCGAAGATTCGCGTGATCCATAACGGTGTGGATACGCGTCGTTTTCATGTTTTGCCTGCGAGAAAGAACAGTCCGTTTTCGATCGCAGTGGTTTCTCGGCTTGAGCCGAGTAAACGAATAGAGCTTGCCATCGAAGCGGTTGCGTTGACACCGGGCGTCGAATTGACCATCGCCGGAGACGGCACGGCGCGCGCCGCCTTGGAAAGGCTCTGCGCTAGGCGCGGTGTTGCGGGAAGGGTTCATTTCACAGGATACCAACCGGATCCGCGAGGTGTAATCGCTGCCAGCGACGCTCTTATCAATTGTTCACGGGAAGAGCCTTTCGGTCTGTCTGTTCTCGAAGCTTCCGCAATGGGCCGCCCAATTGTCGCTTTCGCCGGTGGTGGAATTCCAGAGATTGTAACGGACGGGGAAACGGGGTGGCTGGTGAGGGAGGACTCCATTGAGGGGTTCGCGACAGTGCTTCGCCGGGCTGCCGATGACACGGCCAAAGGTGTGGACTATGGCGCGAATGCTCGGTTGCTCGCAGAATCCCGCTTCACCATTGAGAAAATGTGCGCCGGTTATGCGGCCGTCTATCGAGAAATGAGCGATGCAACTGCCGTCACCGCCAGCTAACGGTTCAGTCTTGCGGACAGTTGAACCCAAGCCATCGTCGGCGCAAGACGCGCGGGACCGGAGGCTTCGCGTTCTTTTCATCAACGATACGTCACGAAATGGCGGGCCGGGCCGAACCATTCTATACGTGCTGAAATTTCTCGATCCACAGCGTATTCACCGAACGGCGCTGATCCCGCGGGAAGGGGTAGTCAGCCACCGGCTGGAGAGCGCCAACGTCGCCGAGAATCTGTTCTTTGAACCTGATCTCATTGAAAACATCTATGAGCCGGTCTCAAGGCCGATGGAGCGGACTGACTTTGATGCCCCCATTTTACTGAAGGCATCGCGCGCCGTTGCGAATGTGGTCCGCGCCACAGGAGCCATGCTGAGGCTTATCAAGCGGGTGAGGACGGAAAAATTCGACCTCGTTTTCTGCAACGGAACGACCGCAAATTTTGCGGGCGGAGCGATTGCGGCAATCACCGGCGTGCCGGTGATCTGGCATGTTCTTTATCCCTCCGTGGCTCCGCCCATCCGGCGGCTGCACTCCGCGCTTGCGGCGGGTCGAAACGTTCGATCGATCATTTGCGTCTCGCGCGCGACCGAAACGCAATTTTCCAACTGCCGGCAAAAGGTCAGGGCCATCCAAACCGCGCTGGATATTGCTGAGTTTGACAGCGGCGCCGTCAAACCGGTTCTGCGCGATGAATTCGGCCTTGCGCCGCAGACCGTGGTTTTCGGGAGTCATGGCCGTATTCTGCCGCGGAAGGGATTTATCGAACTCATCAGGGCGGCACGCATCGTCATCGATGCGTTGACGGATGAACAGCGGGCGCGATGCCGGTTTGTGATCTTCGGCGATACGCCAGAGGATATGCGCCCAGATCATCTTGAAGAATGCCGGGCACTGGTGCGTGAACTCGGCCTGGCTGAATGGGTCATCTTTGCCGGTTTCCGCCCGGACGTTCGCGCCTACGTCGCCGATTTCGATGTCGCTGTTGTGCCGAGCGTTTATGAGGATCCGCTGCCGCGCGCGGTAATGGAGGCAATGGCCCTGTCAAAGCCGGTTATCGCCTTCCGGATGGGCGGGATCGGCGAGATGATTGACGACGGCGTGGAGGGGAAACTCGTGACGGGCGCTCCGCCGGACATCAAGGGGCTTGCCGACGCGTGTCTGGCGTATTTTGGCGACGAGACCCTGCGACGCCGTCAAGGTGACGCCGCCCGGCGCCGGATTGAAAAAGATTTCAACGCCGTCAATCATGGAACCGTTCTTCAGGCCGAAATGGAACGCGTTGTTTCCCTGCACGAGGGATCGGCAGCGATCTAGCGGACAGCAGATGCGTTTTCGTGGTTCTGCGTCCGAGAAAATGAAAACCGCCCGAGCAACCACGGCATGCCGACAAGCAGGAAACCCAGCAACTGATCGACCGCGATTGTGATCATCAAAACGGCGGCCACAGCTTCCGTTGATAGTGTCAGAAAACTCGCCGCTGCAATGCCGGTTCCCACGAACAGCAGATCCTTGTTCGGCAGCAGCGGCAATCTCGAGATCAGAAGGCGCAAAGCCACGAAATAAAAACATGCAATCGCGGTCGGAAGTGCTCCCGACAGCCACCAGATGCCGAACTGAAGCACCAATGCGATGGCGCTCCGAAGCAGGTGAATTGTGAATGTCGATGCGATCTGCTGCCGGTTCAGGGTCGTGACCTTACGGCCCCCGAACACGAGAATGAGACAGAACATCAGCGGAAGGGAGGCGATCGCAATCGAGGTCCACAAATGCGTTGAGAAGAAAGTCGGAAGCGTGATGCCGCCCGATGCCGAAAGGAGCAGAAGGACCAGCCAGACCATTGCGAGACCGGCACCTGCCGAGAGAATGTTGCTATCCTTGATGGCGTGCAGCAGGGCGGTCTTCTCAAGGCTAAGCCTGTGTTGAGCCCAGAAGTAGAAATAGGCCTCTCCCGAATAATCGAGCACCATCGCGTTGAGGTAGCGCTTGCGCAGGAATATCGAAAGCGGCAGAGCCTTTTCGACCTTCCAGAGATTTCGGTAGATCAGGAGATCAGCCACGGGCTGGATGAAGAAGGGTACCAGCACCAGCAAATAGAAGCTCAAAGCAGTCGGTTTCGCTCGCCAGATCTCCAGCCAGCCGATCGAGGCAAGCTGATGCCCGATGAAGCCAAGCAGGATAACCGGGACACCCCAGCGCAACGCCTGCATGGCAAAATGGAACGGCACGGACCTCGGCTTTTCGGCCGCTTCCCCGAACTCACCCCCCACCTGTACGACGGTGTTCATACGCCCCGGACGTGCTCACTGACCCCACCAAACGATCCCATCATTTGGCGCCGTTGTCCACGACGGAGCCGTTGCGGGAGCCGAAAAGGGGCTGAGAACTCGGGGATTGTTGTTAATTCGGCCGCCTAAGGTCTGCCCGCCCGGGGCTATTCGGCCATTCTCGGGGTGGCAACGGACTGGTATGGTCCGCCAGATTATCGGGCCGTTGTGGCGGCCATCGGGCACAAGACACCTGTCCAAAGGGATATTCGTTGATGATTGAAGCCTCTCTTCTTTCGCTGATTTCAAACCCATGAATATGGCAGAGGCATCGGCTGCATTCGCCCCGGCTGTACCGCGGGCGTCGGCTTCTCGTCCGATGCGAGTCTGCCTCGTCACAAGTTCCTATAACTACATCAAGGACGGCATCGCGCTGACGCTCAATCGTTTGGTGGGCCATCTCGAAGACAAGGGTGTCGAGGTGCGGATATTTGCTCCCGTCGCTGGCTGTCCCGCTCTCGAGCATCGCGGTGATCTCACGCCGGTGCCGTCGGTCGCTCTCCCAATGAGGCCTGAATACCGGCTCGCGCTTGGCCTCCCGCGCCGCCTGCAGGCGGACATCGAGGAGTTCGATCCGGACATCATTCACATCGCCGTGCCGGATATTCTTGGATATCAAGCCTTGCGACTGGGTCAAAGACTGAAGGTGCCGGTGGTTGCGTCGTATCACACGCGCTACGACACCTACGTGAAGTTTTACGCGCCGCTGAAGCTGTTTCAAAAGCCTGTCGAAAATTATCTTCGCTTTTTCTATCGCAACTGCGTGCAGGTTTACGTACCGTCAGACTCGATGGCTGATGTTCTGCGCGAACAGGGTTTTGCGGACAATCTCGCAGCATGGCCTCGCGGTGTGGATGTCGAGAGATTTCATCCCGCCAAGCGTTCCCAGGAATGGCGCGCGCGTTACGGGATTGCCCCGGATCAGGTGGCGATTGTTTTTGTCGGCAGATTCGTTCGCGAAAAGGGTCTCGACCTGCTGGCCGATACGTTGAACGAATTGAAGCGGCGAAATGTTGCTCACCGAAGCATCGCCGTCGGTGACGGGCCCCAGCGAGCGTGGCTTGAGGAGAGGCTGCCGGATACGATATTTCCTGGGTTCCTGCACGGTGAGGATCTTGCGCAGGCGTATGCGTCGTCGGACATTTTCTTCTTCCCGAGCCAGACCGAGACTTTTGGGAATGTCACGCTGGAAGCGATGGCGTCCGGACTGCCGGCCGTTTGCGCCTTCGCGACGGGTAGCCGCTCGCTTGTGATTCCACAGGTGACCGGCTTCATGGCTGAAACAAACAGTGCCGGAGATTTTGCCGACCATTTGTCCACCCTGGTGGCCGACGCGGTCGCGCGCCGCCGCATGGCGGCGGTCGCCCGCGAGGGAAGCCTGAATTTTTCATGGGACGCCGCCATGGATCGCATGCTGGGCTATTACCGTTCCGTGCTCGGCGGCACGCTATAAGATTCGGGCGTGGCCTCATGAACCCAAATCCAGGTGGTCAGGTCGCAACGGTTCTGGACGACACGCCGCGGACGCAGATGCAGGGCGGCCGCAAGAGTTTTTCCTTCCTGGACATCAACACTTTCTTTTCGCGCCGCGCGGGCGGCATTCGTGCGTTCTACGAGGCGCGGATCAAGCATTTCAGCGGCCAGACTGATCATCGGTACGTTCTGGTCCATCCGGGCTCGCGATTCAGTTGGCGGGACAGCGATCAAAACGTATCGACAGCTGAAATCTACGGGCCGGTCGTATCGCGCGATCCGAGCGGCTATCGATTCATGCTGGATTACGCAGGCGTCTATCGTGTCATTCGCGGGAGCAGACCCGATGTTATCGAGGTGGGAGAGCCGTGGCTGTCGGGACTGTTCTGCCTGCTGATCAAGAAGCTTGGTCTCTATCAGGGGCTTTTGGTCAGCTACTTCCACAGCGATCCCATCCTCACGCACCTCTTGCCTTGGGCGAACAGGGGAGCGTTTCAAGGTTTGCGCAAGGCGGCTGTTCTCCGGCCCCTGGCATCGCTGTTTTACCGGGTGCAGCGCGCCTACGATCTAACAGTTGTTTCCTCACGAGTCATGCAGCGCCGCCTTGAGGATGAGAGCGTGCGGGTGGCGGTTGTGCCTCTCGGAATTCCGCGCATTTATCTTGAGGTGCCGCTTGCCACTCGCAAAGCGAGCGCCAATGGAAGCGAAATCAGGTGTCTGTTCGTCGGTCGTCTGAACGTCGAAAAAGGCATACAACTGATCCGCGATATCGTTCCACGTCTTCTGGCGCTCGATTATGTCCGCGTGACCGTGATTGGCCGGGGCGGAGCGCAGGATTTTTTCGCCGGCCTGAACCATCCCCGCTTTGACTACAGAGGATTTGTCGAAGACCCACTGGACGTACGAAAAATCTACGACGATCATGACATATTGCTTGCGCCGGGGCCCTTTGAAAGTTTTGGCCTTGCAGTGGTCGAGGGTATGGCGCGGGGCCTTGTTGTTGTCGGTCCCGATACGGGGGGGACCGGGGAACTTCTGCGCGACGCCAATTCCAGGTTCATCTTTCGAGCAAACGATAGCGACGATTTCCTGCGCACGGTAATGCGGGCGATGGAGTGCGATTGGATCGAGGAAGCCGCAGCCGCCAGAGAGTTCGCGTTGAAGCAGGGAACGATTGATCTGGCGATGAAGCGCATCGCCGACCTTTACGTGACGCGTCTGAGCGGGAATATCGCGAGCAGGTCGTCGTGAAGCTTCTGGTCTCACTCCATGACGTGACGCCCTTTCATTTGCCTAGGCTGCAGAAGGCCGAAGCGCTGTGTGTGGCACTCGGTGTCGACAAAATAAGCTTCCTACTCATCCCGGATTATCATTCCCTTGGGCGGTCCGATCTGAGTCCGGATTTTGTCGCCTGGTGCCGCCGTGATCGCGCTTTTGATGTTGAGTGGTTTCTTCATGGGTATACACACGCGGACGAGGCGACGGCTTCGGTTGCTTTATCCCCGCGAGATCGCTTCCGGCGCCGTTTTTTGACAGGGAGCGAAGGGGAGTTTCTTCCGCTTGAAGCGATCGACCAGCAACGTCGCATTCAGGATGGACTTGCTGTTTTCCGTCAATGCCTGCGGAGCGATCCGACGGGCTTCGTTGCGCCGGCATGGCTTTTCAATCGGCACCTATTCTCGATCCTGCGCGACAGCAGTCTTCACTACACCGAAGATCACAGCCGGCTATTTTCCGTCGCAACGGGGAAAAGCCTGCGAAGTCCCGTTATTACGTGGGCGACGCGATCCTGGTTGCGCAAACACGGATCGGTCATCGCGGCACCGCTCCTCACCAGGCACTGGCACAACGAAGACATTCTGCGTGTCGCGATGCACCCGTTCGACTTCGATCATCCGGAAACCGTGGACAGCATTCGCGAGAACCTGGCTCGCCTGGTGAGCAAACGAGAGATGCTTTTTACCAGTGAGCTTGATTTCGGGAATGCTCTTTAGGCTGCAGGACCCCGTTGCGCCTGCATCCGGTCGCGGACGACGCGAGAGTGCAGTGAATACCTCGGATCGAAAATGAACTGTGCCAAAAGTCTAGAGAGCGACTGTTTCGATTCAAGAGTGTCATAAAACTCCGGCGCTTTCGCACGAAGCGCGGGAAGCCTGTTCCACGGAATCGAAGGAAAGTCGTGATGCTCGTTGTGGTAGCCGACGTTCAAGGTGAGGAAATTCAACGGGCCGTAATAGCTGAACGTCTCCTGTTTGGCATCGAGCGTGTAGTGCTCCTGAATCCAGCGGGCGCCGAGGGGATGCAGTCCAAGTGCGAAGAGGACGGATGCAGCAAGATAAAGCAGGCCGGTCCAGCCGCAAAACAGGACAATGGCGATGTCGAAAGTAACGGCGGCGACAACACTGAGGATTGTCCATCGGTTCATGACAGATATCGAACTAAACCGGGCCGGCCGCGCGACCTGTAGAACCGGAAAGAGAATCAGCCAGATCGCCTTGGCGTACCAGCGATTGCCGACGAGATCTGCCTCCCAATGGCTGGCGAGGTCGGCGTCCCGGTCGTAGTCACCCTGATAGGCGTGGTGCTCCAGATGACAGATGCTGAAGCCGATTGCCGCCGGCAGGATATTTGGCAGATCGGCAGCGATCGCTGCCAGTTTGTTCAGCCTTCGGTCCCTGAAGATCAGGTTATGGGTTGCTTCGTGAATGATCACGTAAAGGCAGTTGTTGGCAAAAGCGCCGACCAGATATGCCGCGATCAGCGCCAGCCACCAATACGTTGTTCCAAGGTGTCCCATGAGCGCCGCCAGGCCGACCTGCAGCAGGACAACCGCAATCAGAATTGCCGCGGTCCAGGGATTGCGGCCCATGAGATCGCGGACATCCGGATGTTGCCGCAGGATCGCTTTGGTTCGTTCGGGATGAGGTTGGGCGGGCGTGGAAAAATCAAAGGCGCTGGTCATGGTGGGTTCCTTCGACATCCGACCCTGCCACGGGCCGAAGTCGATGGGAAGTACTTCCCTTCGAAGCCATTGGCCTGACCCAGCTTTCTCATGCTAGGGCTTCTCCTAACCGCCTCAAAAACACGGGCTTTCCGACAATGCTCGATGCTCGAAATCTGGCCAAGGTTTTTGGTGATCGAACGGTTGTGGGGGATGTCAGCCTTCACGTCCGGCGGGGGGACATTGTGGGCCTGATAGGCCCGGGCGGCGCGGGAAAGACAACCGTTTTCGGAATGCTCGCCGGGATTGTGACGCCCGACCGGGGAACCGTACACCTCGACGGAGCGAATGTGACATCCGCAGCCTTGTTCGAACGTGCGCGTCGTGGCCTGAGCTATCTCACGCAGGAAGCCTCGATCTTCAAGGCGCTCACCGTCGAGCAGAATATTCTGATGGTGCTTGAAACGATCGAGAGCAGCCCGGCCCGCAGGAAAAAGACGCTCAACTCTCTTCTGTCGGAATTCGGTCTGTCGGAAGTCCGCAATGCTGTGGGCGCCCGGCTATCGGGAGGCGAACGGAGGCGCTGTGAGATTGTGCTGGCGATAGCCGGGGAGCCGAGCTTCGTGTTGCTGGATGAGCCGTTCGCAGGCGTTGATCCGATCGCCGTCAGCGATGTCCGCAGGCTGGTCGGCTCACTCGCCGACCGTGGCGTCGGCGTCCTGATCACAGACCACAACGCGCGCGAGACGCTCGGTCTTGTCGACCGCGCCTATATCATCCAGTCCGGCTACGTACTCGCCCATGGGCCGCCGGCGGACATCGTCAATGATCCGTCGGTCCGGCGGATTTACCTCGGCGCAGGATTCAGACTCTAGCTCGCATCCGGAGATCATCTCGGCGGCGGCGGTCGGTCCGAGGGCGGGAATGTCTTCCGCCGCAGCAAAGGCCAGCAGATCGCGGATAGCGGCGGCGAAAATGCCGATAAAACAAGATACGCAATGCGCATCGGGTGAAATTCACCAGCAAATCGAGTTAGATTTAGCGAAAGAACCGTGTCAAACTCTCGTTTTGATCGAGCAATATGGCCGAAGGCTATGTTATGAGCGGGGGCAGATTTAAAGTATTCTTGATCAAGCCGTCGCGCTACGACGACGACGGCTATGTGATTCAATGGCGCCGCTCCCTGATCCCGGCCAACAGCCTGGCCAGTGTTTACGGTCTCGTGCGCCATTCTGCGGACGCCCGGATATTCGGACCGGATATCGAAATTGACGTCGTTGCCATCGACGAGTGCAACACGGTCGTCAATTGCCAGCGCATCGCACGTCAGATCGAAGAGGCAGGCGCAGGCCTGATTTGTCTGGTCGGCGTGCAGTCGAACCAGTTTCCCCGCACGGTCGATATTGCCCGCCAGTTTCGCGACAAAAACATCGCCGTCGTCATTGGCGGCTTTCATATCAGCGGTTGTCTGTCGATGCTGCCCGCGTTGCCCGACGATATCCAGGAGGTTCTAGATATGGGGGTATCGCTGTTCGCGGGCGAAGCCGAAGGGCAGATGGAAAATCTGCTTCGCGATGCATTCGAACGCAAGTTGCGTCCGATTTATAACTGCCTCCACGAGCTTCCCAATCTCGACGGCGCGCAAATTCCCATTCTTCCGGCCGAGAATATCCGCCGGCAGGTCACTGATTTCACCAGTTTCGATGCGGGACGCGGCTGTCCGTTTCAGTGCAGCTTCTGCACGATTATCAACGTTCAGGGCCGGAAGTCCCGGCACCGAACGGCGGACGACGTGGAGGAGATCATTCGCGCCAACGCCGCGCAGGGTGTGACGAACTTCTTTGTCACGGACGACAATTTTGCGCGAAACCGGAATTGGGAATCGATTCTGGATCGTATCATCTGGTTGCGGGAGAATGAGGGATTCAAGCCGTCGCTCATATTTCAGGTCGATACCCTGTGTCACCGAATTCCTGGATTTATCGAGAAGGTTGCGCGCGC
>NZ_JAFCSX010000009.1:0-34090 GCF_049895725.1 Afipia sp. DC4300-2b1 | reverse complement strand
TCCAACAGGACGGCGCTCGCGATGGTCTTCAAACTGCTTGAGGCCGCGCAGAAAAGCTGGCGGCGTCTCGATGGCCAC
The DNA here is from genome assembly GCF_049895725.1 of Afipia sp. DC4300-2b1. Taxonomy (NCBI): domain Bacteria; kingdom Pseudomonadati; phylum Pseudomonadota; class Alphaproteobacteria; order Hyphomicrobiales; family Nitrobacteraceae; genus Afipia; species Afipia sp. DC4300-2b1. Next base: position 34,012 of record NZ_JAFCSX010000009.1, on the reverse strand, counting down.
AACCAGTTGCCAAAACTTGTTCTCGGTGTGACATTCAACGATGGGATCGAGGTCATCGCCAAGCCGACCGACCGTCAGCCCATAACCGCCGCCGCCTGACCGGCTCCGGCCGTCACCAAAATTTGGCGATAGCTCTGGCCCAGATAGAGATGTCACTCTCCACGGTTTCAGTTGGGGAGTATCGGGCCGATGACGGTGATTGCGATGAGCCGGACGGAGATCGACCGGATGCGCGTGTTGCAGGATCGGGCGGCGAACAGGATCAAAGTTGCGGACGCCGCAACGTTGATGGGGCTTGGCCGGCGTCAGGTGTTTCGGCTGGCGAAGGCCTATGATCAGCATGGCCCGGCCGAGCGACGCCCCCGACGAGTTGGCCGAGAACTTTGATCGCGTAAACGCCATCAACTTGCGCGGTATCTGGGCCTGCATGAAACACGAGCTTCGTCATGCGCGGCCAGGGAACCGGCGCCATCGTCAACTGCTCTTCGCTCGGCGGCCTCGTCAATCACATGATCGACGCACGCACGAAAGCCAACCTCTCCCGCGAGGTACTTCGCGCTATTGGCGGCTGTACCGCATGGCATACCGTTGTCGTACCGCCACGCAGCCGACATCGCCATCAACCATGCCGACTCGGGTTCGACCCAGTTAACTGCGAGTGGATGCTGAATGGCTTGGTTCTTCCCAATCGGCCGATTAAACACGACGCGGCTACGCGCATATTCTACCGCACAGGACAGCGCTAATTTCCCCAGGCCAACAGCCTCGGAAGCGATAAGAATGCGCTCCGGATTCATGCCTTCAAGGATATACTCAAATCCACGCCCCTCCTCGCCGACACGATCTTCCATCGGAATCTCAAAATCCTCAAAGAAAAGCTCGTTGGAATCGACGGCATGTCGGCACATTTTCTCGATCTCATGGACCTTGATCCGCTTCCGGTCGAAATCCGCGTAGAACAGGCTAAGGCCATCGGTTGGCCTCCTGACCTCCTCCAGCGGTGTGGTTCGCGCGAGCAGGAGTATCTTATTCGCAACCTGCGCGGTCGATATCCAAACCTTCTGCCCGTTGACGATATAGCGATCATTCTTCTTCACTGCGCGAGTCTTGAGCTGTGTCGTGTTGAGGCCAGTGTTCGGTTCCGTGACCGAGAAGCACGCCTTATCCTTCCCTTCAGCCATCGGCGGGCATGCGCTTGCGCTGCTCTTCTGAGCCGAACACTACCACCGGGTTTAGGCCAAAAATATTGATGTGAACCGCAGAAGGCGCCGACATTCCACCACCTGATTCAGCGATTGTGCGCATCATGATCGCTGCCTCCGTAATACCGAGGCCGGATCCGCGGTACGCTTCGGGAATGCAGATGCCCAGCCAGCCGGAGTTGGCGAACGCCGCGTAGAAATCCTGCGGAAAGCCGCCTCCACGATCCTTCTTCAGCCAGTAGGCGTCATCGAAGTCCATGCATATCTTGGCGATCGCGCTGCCAATGGCTTCTTGCTGCTCGGAGAGCGCAAACTCCATGCTTGCTCCCTTTCAATCCAATGTTACGATGATCTATCTCAAGGCCGCACCGGAAGCGGATTGAATCGCAAGCAACGCCGTAAGCGAAAGCGCATCGAGTTTTTGACGCGCGCCCGCTCGATTACTCACCACGCCGTCCACGCAGGCAGGATCTAGTCGCGCTGCATCCCGGCTTCGATGATCAGGTTTCGGAAAACTTCCGTATCGCGCCGCTGCAGCGCCCGGAGCGCTTCGGAGCCGCCCTTCATCGGCGCGAGACCCGCTTTCAGCAGGAAGCTACACCTTCAGGGGCGTCGAAGGCCTGCACAATGATATCGCTGAGCCTGCTCGATACCGCAGTCGGCGTCTTTGCCGAGCTCCAGATCGCGATCCACGATGCTATATCAAAATCCGGATACCCGAGCCGCGCAAGCGGAGGGATGTGGGGCAGCATCGGCACTGCTTCCTTGCTGGTCACCGCCAGAGCCCTGATTTTGTTGGCTTGAATCTACGGCAGCGCGGTAACCGCGTCGCACATGTAATAGTCGAATTGTCCACCCAAGAGATCGGTCATCGCTTGACCGCTGTTTCGGTAAGGCGCGTAGAACGGCAACTGCGAGTACTTCAACGGGAAATTGCGCGATGAATGCAACGGTGAATTCTTTTACAGCCTGAAGTAGGCCACTGTCGTGATCGAACAATAACGCAAGCACTTCAACATTATCCGACCACGCTCATCTCTGAGCTACCGGCCGCCGGCACCGCAAACATCGGCACCTACACAGCAGCATCTGGATCGGGGCGCAGCGATGCAGTAGTCTCAATCCCGCTGGTCCAAAATATCGGTCAGGTCAGCGAAGGGCTCACCGAAAGCCGCCTCAAAGGGTGGAGATGCCGGGTCGCGGGCCTTGTCCCGGAACACGAGGAAGAATCAGTTGCTGGTCGCCGACTGAAAGTTCTGGGGTCGTCCCGAGCTTCGCAATGTTGCCCAACGAGTCTTATTGGTTTATTGCATGGGCATTCTCATCTGCTGCTAAAGCTGCGGCTTTGTACGCCGATGCCAATAGGGTTTGCGCGAGCAAGATTTGAAGTTTTCATCAAAAAAGAAACCGGTTGTTAAGCGCGGGCCCAAGCGTAAAGACCCCGCGCTTTCTATGCCGTCGAAATCGCAGGTCTCACGCGACCTCATCCTCCGGGTCGCAGCACTGCTCTTTCGACAGCAGGGCTATTCCGCAACGACGCTTCGACAGATCGCTTACAAGGCTGGGATGAAGGCGGGCAGCATCTATTACCACTTCGATTCGAAAACCGCTATATTGGACGAAATCCTCCAACTCGGATTGCAACGCATATTCGATGCGGTGAAGGTGAGCGTGAAAGACCTTGGCAAGGAATCGCACCGGGACAAGATCAGCGCCGCGATCAAAGCCCATCTGGTCACCTTGCTGCAAGAGAGCGATTATACCTCCGCCAATATGCGTATCTACGGTCAATTGCCCGAGCGCATCAAGAAGCGGCATCGACCACTGCGCCGCGCCTATGGCAAATATTGGGATGACATACTGGTGGATGCGCAGCGTGCCGGCGAAATCCGCTCGGACTTAGTAATTGTTCCACTGCGCAGGTTCATCCTTGGCGCTCTGAATTGGACCGTTGAGTGGTTTGATGCGCGAAAAAGGAGTTCGGTGCAAGACTTGGCGGACCGCACCACGTTATTAATCTTCAATGGCATTTTGCCGCGCTAGTAGCGCCCGATCGTGTGCGACGTAGCACATCCGCTTGGCAACCTCTTCCAGCATCACGTCGGTGGTACCGCCATGGACTGAACGCGTCGCGCGTAGCGTGACATTCGCTCGATCGTACTGTCGCATATAACCCATGCGGCCATGAAACTGCAGGCAGGTATAGATCACTTCGTTGAGGAACTCGCCGCAGTAAGCCTTGACCATCGAGGCTTCCTTGGTGGCATTGATGCCTGCGTCAAGAGCACGCCGCATGACAGACGAGCTGCCGCCCTGCCGCGACCTTGGCTGCTAACATAGCATGCGGTAACGGATCGTTTGCCGGGACCAAAGCGGCGCGCCGAATGTCCGCCGTTGTGTGACCCAATTCAAGCGATCTCGATCGCGGCTTGCGCCAGATGACGATCAGCTCGTTCTGGAAATTTCGCATGATTGCGTAGAAGCCCCTTCTTACCCGAGCAGGTTCGTCGAGGAGACCCGGCAATCCTCGAGCAGCAACTCCGCCGTGTCAGAGGATCTCAAGTCCTGCTTGTCCAGCGCGCGCACAACGCGAAATCCCAGCATAACCCATCTCTACCCGCAGCATCGAGATACGCTGGGAAGGCCGCATGTCCGGATTGGTATTGGCCGCGATGCAACAAAGATCCGCGTGCACGCCGCTCGTAATGAACATCTTGGCGCAACTAAGCACGTAGCTGTCGCCGTCGCGACGTGCGGTGGCGCGAATTCCTTTCACATCGGAGCCCGCGCTAGGTTCGGTGACGCCGACCGCGATTATCTTCCTCCCGGTACTGACATCCAGCATGAAGCGGTCTTTCAAAGACCTGCAAGCCCCCGTTGTACGCGTGCACCCAGGCTATATCGGTATGAACCAGCGGTGTGATCGCTGCGCCCGAGAACGTCGGTCGTCCTAATTTCTCGGCCAGCACGACTGTCGCCACCGTATCCGTATCGGAGCCCCCGTATTCCGCTGGGAAGCTGATACCGGGGCAACCAGCTCACCCGAGCGCTGCAGCACGTCGCGCGGCACCATGCCATCCTGCTGCCATTGAAGCGCGGTGCTGGACCCCCTCCTCGACGAAACGCCGTAGCTGGGCTTTCAGCAATTCATGTTCTTTTTCGAAATAGGCCGAACGAGTCGAGTGCTCATCGTTGACCTTGCCGATTAAGGAACAATTTTCAGATGAACTGATATCCATTATCGGCTTGAAAGCATGCAGGCCACACAGTCCTCGTCTGCCTTACCTTATTGGCTTTGCCAGACTGGTTTGCGTTTCTCGGCAAAGGCTCTTGGGCCTTCGACGGCATCGAGACTTGCGTAGGTTTCAACATGAAGGCTGTTGGCCTCAACAAGTCCCTTCTCGCAGCCAAGATCCATCGCAGCCAACACGCTGGCCTTTGCCGCCCTCACCGATAATGGTGCGCCTTCTGCGATCATGTGCGCAAGCTGTAATGCACGCGCGCGAACAGCGTCGGGGGTTTCTTCCAGATAGTTAACGAAACCGTGTTCCGCCAGTCGCTCGATCGGCATGGTCTCGCCGGTCAAGACGAGTTCCATCAGCACCGGCTGCGGTAACATCCAGAGCAGCGGTACCGCCCACGGCGATCCCCGCCCCATCTTGACCTCGGTGATACCGGCTCGCGTTCCGCGCAAACCTATCCTAAGGTCGGACTTCAGCGCCAACAGCATCCCGCCCGCCATCAGCGATCCGGTCATTGCCGCGATGATCGGCTTTGAAACGGCTCGCATGGCCGTTTGCATTGGATCGCGCATCAGGGTCAGAATATCAACACCGTCACGTGCCCTGATCTCGGCTGCCTGCCTGAGGTCTAGACCGGCGGAGAATACGCCGCAGTCGGCTGAGGTCAGGATCACCACCCTCGCCCGGGAATCCCGTTCGACACGTTCCCAAGCGGTAGTCAAACCGTTCATCGCCTCAACCGACAACGCGTTCTTGCGCTCGGGCCGATCGATGGTAATCTTGGCGACGCCATTCTCGACCGAATAACGAACAGGTTCATCGTCTGACATCGACCTACCCTTTTTACATATTCTAACATATGTTAGAATAAACTGAGTTTGAACGCAAACGCATTTCAGGTATGGGATCGGTGATGCACGAGAGTTCTCCAAAAATGCGCTTCGCCCCGGACCTCCTCAAGGGTCAGGTCGCGCTTGTCACCGGCGGCGGCACTGGAATGGGCCGTGCAACGGCCATCGAGATGGCTCGCAGCGGGGCCCGCGTCGCCGTTCTCGGCCGCCGTATTGATCCAATAGAGAGCACCGCGAAGGTAATCCGCGATGCAGGTGGTGAAGCATTTGCTGTATCGGCGGACATTCGCGAGCCTGATCTGATCGAACGGGCGATGCAGAAGATCAAGGCCGAGTTCGGTGGGCTCAATATCCTCGTCAATAATGCTGGCGGACAATTCGAGACGCCAGCCCGCGAACTCAGCAACAAGGGCTTTGAGACCGTGATCCGCAACAACCTGATCGGCTCCTGGCAGGTGACCAAGTCCGTCGCGGACCATTTCATGCTGGCGAATGGCGGATCGATCGTGTTCGTAACCGCCTGCGTCCGCAGCGGTCTTGGCGGCTTCGTGCATACCGCGGCGGCGTCACCGCGATGATGCGAACGCTTGCCTACGAGTGGGCGGAGTTCGGGATTCGCCTAAACTGCGTCGCACCCGGGACCATCAAGACCGAGGCGCTCGGCCGCTATCCGATCCCGCCGGAGGACTGGGTGAGCTCAACCGCAACGTGCTGGGACGCATGGGCAGCGTGGAGGATATTTCTGCGGCAATCATCTTTTTAGCCTCGCCGCTCGGTCAGTTCGTCACGGGCGAGGATTGGTATATCGACGGCGGCGAAACGCTGCATCTGGCGCACGACGCCCGCGACATGATCGACGCCGTCAAATTTACCAAACGCGAGCGCGGCGACGCGAAGTCAAATTGATAGCTGTGATGCGTTTCTGCCCCTCGGGCGGGCTTACCCGGGCTCCAGTCAAGCAGGCTGCTCCGGAGCGGCGCTTCGAACCATGATCGCGAGGGGTGCAGCCGCCCGCGCGACGAGACGGCAGCGCCAGGTTTACGTCTGACCAATGCGGAAATACTCCGGACGTCCGGCGGGCCACGGATCGCCCCACATTTGTTGCCCGCCATCTACCGAAAGGGTTTCGCCTGTGATGAATTTCCCGGACGGCGCAGCGAGATAAGCGCAGGCCTCGGCGATATCCCAAGCGTCGCCGTGCCGTTTCATGGGATTCGCTTCCTTATAAGTCGCGGAGCCTTCCGGAACATAGCGGCCGAATGCCGTGGTTTCATTAACGCCAGGGGCAACACAGTTCACCCGGATGCCGTGCGGTGCCCATTCGACAGCGACGGTCTTGGAGGCGTAGATCACGCCGGCCCGCGCCGCGACAGTGTGCGCCATCCCCGGCAGGCCTCGCCAGATCAACGCAACGATATTGACGATGTTTCCGGTCCTACCCCGCTCGATCCATTCGCGCGCCGCGGCCTGCATCATCCACCATGATCCATTCAAATTGGTATCGATCACCGCCTTCCAGCCCTTTGGCTTGAAGTCGATGGCCATCTGGGCGAACTGCCCACCGGCATTGTTGACCATCACATCAAGACGGCCAAAATGATCCCAGACGTCTTTGACGAATTCGTCGACCTGATCGGGATCGCGGATCGTGAGACTTTTGCTGAAGACGCGGGCGCCGAGACCCTCTAGAACCGGAATGACGCGTGCGAGCTTCTCGGCATCGCGCCCGCAGATTGCCAGATTGGCACCAAGCCTTGCAAACAGGAATGCGATCGCCTTCCCGAGACCGCTCCCCGCGCCGCTGACGATGACGGTCTGGCCGGCGAACAGATCAGGTCGGTACACTGTTGGAATCGTGGAGAGCTCGTCGTCGGTGAACCCGTAACTCGGCTGGCTACTTTGCGAACTCATCTCAGGCTCCCGACCACATCAAAGCGCCTGCGCGACCCGCACGCCTTCCTCGACCGCGCGCATCGCGTCGAGTTCGGCAGCTTCCTTGGCACCGCCGATGACATGCGCCTCTATGCCCGCCTCGCGCAATTCATCGAACAAGCCACGGTTCGACTCTTGGCCGGCGCAAATCACGATCGTATCAACGAGTAACGTGCGTGGCTCGCCCTCGGCGAGGAAATGCAAACCTTGATCGTCGATTCGCTGATAGGTGACTCCACCGATAATCTTGACTCCGCGCTTCTCAAGACTGTTACGCAGGATCCAACCGGTCGAGACGCCGAGACCGAGGCCAGGCCGCGTCGTTTTGCGCTGCAGCATTGTAATTTCGCGTGGACCTGGCTTTGGGGCCAGCGGATCGCCTAATAGCCCGCCGGCCTTCGTAAGGCTGGCATCGACATTCCACTCCTGCTGAAATTCACGAATATCCATAGCACGTGATTTTGGCGATTCATCAGGCTGCGAATGGCAGAGGTATTCGGCGACATCGAAACCGATACCTCCAGCGCCGATGATGGCAACCCGCCGCCCCGCGTGGCGCCTCCCGCTCAATAGATCGTTGTAAAACACCACCTTCGAATGATTGATGCGTTCAATCTCCGGGACGCGAGGATGGACACCACAGGCGACAACGACAACATCGAACCGGGCGTCCTTCAGGTCACTAACCATCGGCGCCGAATTCAACCTGAGATCGACGCCACCGTCGGCAATCTGGCCGCTGTAATAATTCAGCATTTCGTCGAACTCGACCTTGCCCGGGACTGCTCGGGCGAGGTTAATCTGCCCGCCTATGCGATCAGCGGCCTCAAACAAGGTTACCTTGTGCCCGCGGCGGCTGGCTTCCGCGGCAGCTGCGAGACCGCCCGCGCCGGCGCCAATCACTGCGACCTTGCGCGAGGTCTCAGCCGGGCCGTCCTCGAACTCAGTCTCGCGGCAGGCGCGCGGATTAACCAGGCAACTCGCGGTCCGCTCGGAAAAGATCAGGTCAAGGCAGGCCTGATTGCAGGCGATGCAGATGTTGATTTTGCCGGCGTTGCCCTCCCGCACCTTCTTCGCAAAGTGGGGATCGGCAAGCATCGGGCGCGCCATCGATATTAGATCGCTATCGCCAGCCGCCAGAATTTCCTCGGCGGCATCGGGAGTATTGATGCGGTTTGATGCCACCACCGGAATCCCGACCGCTTTCTTCAAACGTGAGGCCGGAAAACGCCATGCGCCACGCGGGATGACGTAAGCGATCGTGGGAACGCGCGCCTCATGCCAGCCGATACCGGTGTTGAGAATGTCGGCGCCCGCGGCCTCGACCCGCTGGGCAAGCCGATCGATCTCCTCGCCGGTTGCACCGCCTTCGACGAGGTCCAACGCCGAGATTCGGTAGACAATGATGAAATCATCGCCGGTGGCGTCTCGCGAGCGTTTGACGAGTTCCGCTGCGAGCCGATGACGGTTTTCCTCCGATCCACCCCACTCGTCGGTACGGTTGTTGGTTCGCAGCACCGCAAACTGATTAATGAGGTAACCTTCCGATCCCATGATCTCAATGCCATCGAACCCGGCCTCCTTTGCGAGCAGCGCGCAGCGCACGTAATCCGAGATCGTCTGTTCAATCTCTGCCCCAGTCATTGCGCGCGGGGGAAACCGATTGATGCGGGTCGGAATGTCGGAGGGACCGACACAGTCCCGTTGCTTTGAATAGCGGCCCGAATGCAGCACCTGCATGCAGATTTTACCGCCGTGCTGATGAACGGCATCGGTGATGCGGCGAAGTTCAAGGGCTTGCGCACGTTCGGTCAAAATCGGCCCGCCAGGCTCGATCAAACCCGCGGTGTTGGGCGCATAGCCACCGGTGATGATAAGTCCGATCTCCCCCTTGGCCCGTTCGGCAAGGAAAACCGCCATCTTGTGCACGCCGTTCGCCTCCATATCGAGGCGGGTGTGCATCGACCCCATGATCATGCGGTTACGCAACGTGGTTCGCCCGACCTTCAGCGGAGATAGCAAATGAGGATAGAGCGGTGTGCCGGGATCGGTTGGCGTCAGCATGGACTTGGCTCCGTGGCTGGTTGTTAAATTTCTAACAGTTGTTAGACTGAATGCAAGAACTCAAGATCACCTAGATGGGAGAGGTCGCGATGGATTACGCGCTTAGCGAGCAACAGCAGGCTTTCCAGGAAACCGCGAAGCGTTTTGCGAAGGACAAGCTGGGCCCCCACTATCAGAGGCGGGCCGGGGAACACCGCATTGATCGTGCCATGCTGAAACAAATGGGGTCACTCGGCCTGATCGGCGCCGATCTGCCGGAAAAATACGGCGGCCTGGGCGAGAGCAGCGTGACGGCAGGCATTATTGTCGAGCAGATCGCTTATGGAGACTTCAATGCCAGCTACGTTCAGCTTCTGGCGTCACTGCTCGGCGGGATGCTCGCAGAGCACGCCTCGCCCGAAATCGCTCAGGAGTGGCTACCGCAAGTGGCCCGCGGTGAGAAGATCATCGGCCTCGGCCTGACCGAGCCGCGGGGCGGTTCGGACGCGGCCAATCTTATTCTGCGAGCCGAAAAATCCGGCAACGGCTACCGCCTCAATGGCGAAAAGACATCGATGAGCTTTGCGGATCAATGTGATGCAGCAATCATCTTTGCCCGCACCGGGAAAATCGAAGACGGCGCGCGCGGCGTCAGCGCATTCTTTGTCGATTTGGCGCAGAAGGGAATCACACGCACTCACTTCGACGATATCGGCACCAAACCCGTCGGCCGGGGCTCGGTGTTCTTCGACGATGTCTTCATTCCGGCCGAGTGCCTGATGGCGGAGGAGAACAAGGGCTTCTCCAAGATCATGTCGGGCTTCGACTATAGCCGTGCCTTGATCGGCCTTGAGTGCATCGGGCCGGCCCAGGCCTCGGTCGATGAAGCATGGCAATACTCGACGCAAAGAACCGCCTTCGAGCGGCCGATCGCGCAGTTTCAGGGCGTGAGCTTTCCGCTCGCGGAAGCCGAGACCCAGCTCACCATGATGCGGCAGCTTTGCTACTATACCCTTTCGCTAAGAGATCGCGGGCTTGGACACACCGCGGAAGCTGCGATGTGCAAATGGTATGTGCCGAAGGTGACCTGCGAGATCATCCACCAGTGCCTCCTCACTCACGGCCACTACGGTTACACCACCGATCTGCCGTTTCATCAGCGTTACCTCGATGTCATGGGTCTACAAATCGGTGACGGGACCGCACAAATTCAGAAACTTGTCATCGCACGCGAAAAGGTCGGACGTGTCGCCGTTCAATACGCTAAGCAACCTTCCGAATTGCGGCAGGCCTCAGAATGAGCGTACCTATCGCCGCTGCCATCTCTCGGCGAAACCCGTGCGGCCGTGCGTAGGCTTTTGGGGTGAGCCAATTGGATGACGCCGACCGCGCCAGCGATGAACCACGTTGCGCGCAGGGTGTCATATTCCGCTCGCGCGTGGGTTCGGGTGGTCAGATCCCGTGGTTTCGTCCGCTCCGGCCTACTCCCTTGATTGAGGCGCTCCGAAGGCGGCGTCATCTATTGAGACATCACCAGTATTCAATGTCACCAGCGCGGGATATGCAACGCGGAAGTCCTCAAGCATCTTGCGTATCGGCGCGTCGGCGAACCAACCTCGGTCATTGACGTATTCCATATGGCGATGATCGTTCGTGTCGAACTCGTGAAACAAGGCGTCAGCCGTACCGTCAAAGATAAGAGGTCGGACTCCAAATCGTTCACATAGCTCCATGTTGAACGCGGGCGTGACTTTGAACATCTTCCCGTCGAGCCAAAGCGCGACGTAGCCGTGATAAATGAAGAGATCAGTCCCCATTAACTCCGTCAGCTTGGGGGAATTCAGATGGTTGCGAACGTCTGCAAAGCCGATCGCGGCGGGGATTCCCGCTGCGCGCATGGCGGCCGTCAACAATATTGCCTTCGGAACACAAAACGCCGAAGGCATTTTGAGAATCTCGCTGGCGCGATAATCGGCTTCGAACAAACTCACCGCGTAGGGGTCGTATCTGATCTGGTCTCGTACCGCGTTAAATAGGAGGATCGCCTTCTCGGCGGCCGACTGGTCTTGTTTGTCGCCAGCCACACGCGAGACAAAATCTCTAATCGCAGGTGAGTCGCAATCCACATAATGCGTTGGAGCGAGAAATTCCGCGAGGTCCGGGTTGATTGTCACTTGCGCCTCGATTGGTACTTGCATTCACCTAACAGATGTTAGAAATTGAGGCAAGTCAAATCGGGTCGCGACCGGCGCCCGAAGACGGATACCTCATTGTTGTTCCATACGAATAGATCTATCAAACGATTGTTAGAATCGAACTCGCAGGACGAGCGTTAGCATTAGGCGTCCATGCTGGACACATGCTTATCGGACGGGCCTGTCCACCGTCTCGTGTTCGATCGGGCATGCGTTCCTATCGGCCGGTAAGTCAATCCCGAATTGAACTTGACTGCAAATCAGGGAACGTGGTCGATGAATAATCCAACGTCCTATGCATGGACACCTCCGCCCGAGCTAATTGCAGCAAGTAATCTGACCGCTTTCCTGGGCGCAACCGGATATGACGATTACGATCACCTCGCGTCGAAGGCTGAGGCCGATCCGGCATGGCTCATGGAAGAGGTTTTCAAGTTCTGCGGCGTCAGGTTTTATCGCTCTTACGACCGCATGCTGGATTTGTCGCGCGGGCAGCCATGGGCACGCTGGTGCGTCGGCGGGACCACCAACGTCGTGCTGAATTGTATTGACAAGCATCGCGGCACCGACGTCTGGGATCAGACGTTTCTCGTCTGGGAGGGCGAAGATAAACTCGAACAGCGCAACCTCTCATATCGCGAAATCGACCACGAAATTGGACGACTTGCGCTCGCGTTGACCGATCTCGGCATCGGCAAAGGTGATGTGGTCGCACTCTACATGCCGAACGTGCCGGAAACCTTTATCGCGTTCTTCGCGGTGTTGAAATTGGGCGCGATCCTGATGCCGCTGTTCTCAGGCTTCGGTCCAGCTCCCATGCAAACCCGACTCAACCATGGCGGCGCCAAAGCTGTCATCACCGCGAGCGGAACCTGGCGGCGTGGCGCCGCGGCACCGCTCAAATCCGTCCTCGACGTAGCACTCGAATCCTCACCGACAGTGCAGCACGTGATCGTCGTCGATCGCGAAGGCCTTGATATCGAAACCCCGATGCTGGAGGGCCGCGATCACTGGTGGCACGATATCGTCGCCGACAAGGATGGCGCGATCGCGACCGTCGAAATGAATGCGGAAGATCCCGCGATTCTGCTGTACACTTCGGGGACCACCGGCGAACCGAAGGGTTGCGTTTGGACCCATATCGGCTTCATCGGTTCTATGGTCACGCGCGACATGATCATCTGCGCCGATTTCAAATCGTCGGACCGTTTTTTCTTCCTCAGTGACATGGGCTGGATGGTCGGGGCGATGTGCGCCTGTATTCCCAGCTTCGCCGGCGCGAGCCTTCTGATCGCCGAGGGCACGCCGGATTTTCCGGACACTGGACGGTTCTGGCGGCTGATCCAGGATCATCGCGTCAGCTATCTCGGAGTATCCCCCACCATAGTCCGTAGTTTGATGCGCTATGGAACGCAGGACGTCGAGCGCCACGATCTGTCGAGCCTGCGTATGACTGCGTCCGGCGGTGAGGCATGGACCAACGCACCGTGGCAATGGTTCTTCGAGTATGTCTGCAAGAGAAAGCTTCCGATCATCAACATTTCCGGCGGCACCGAGGTTGGAGGCTGCATCTTCACGGGGACGCCGAACCATCCGATGAACCCCGGTTCGTTCTCGCGTCCGGCGCTCGGCGTCGGCGCGGACATCGTGGATATGTCCGGCAAAAGCTTGCCACCCGGCGAAGTCGGCGAACTGGTGCTCCGCCATGCGTCGATCGGGTTGACCAAGAGCTTGTGGAAGGCCGATGCGCGCTATATCGAAAGCTACTGGAGCACGCTTCCCGGCCTGTGGGTGCATGGCGATTTTGCGATGCGCGGACATGATGGGCTTTACTATATTCTCGGGCGCTCCGACGACACCATCAAGATTTCAGGCAAGCGGACCGGGCCGTCCGAGCTCGAAGGCATTTTGATCGACACCGGCAAGGTCTCCGAGGCGGCGGTGTTCGGTATTCCGCACCCGGTAAAAGGTTCGGCGATCGTCTGCGCCTGTGTCCCCATGCCGGGCATAGACATTAAGAAGGATATCGCGGAAGAACTGTCGTCCGCCATCGTCGAAGGTATGGGCGCGTCCTATCGGCCGGAAAAGATACTGTTTGTCGATGATCTGCCGCGAACGCGCAATATGAAGATCATGCGCCGGGTACTGCGTGCAGTGTTCGAAAGCAAGGATCCCGGCGATCTTTCCGCACTCGCCAATCCCGAAGCAGTTGACAGGCTCCGCGAGAAACTTGGCGCCGCATAAACCACGGAGGAAATGGCGAGCTGTCGGGCGAGATGGAAGCGGACTTTTTCCTGGGCCCCGACCTCGGTGCTCCAAGGATTTCATAAGGAGAGGTGTACAATGGGGATGGATCCGATCTTGTCAGATCAACGCAAGCAAGCGATGCGGGCCGCTGGATTTTGGAGCGATCAAACCTTGCTCGAGTTTTTTTCCAGGCATGCCAGAAACGATCCAGCGCGGCTCGCGGTTGTTGGCTACGAAGCTGCGTCCAACCGTCGTACGGCGCTGACATACGGCGAACTGCAGCAAGCTGCAGAGCGAATCGCGGCTAATTTGTTGCGGCTTGGTGTCAAGCCTGGCGAAGTGGTGTCGTATCAGTTGCCGAATTGGTGGCAATTCATGGTTCTTCACCTCGCACTGCTGCGGATCGGCGCGGTCACAAATCCCATCATGCCTATTTTCCGCGATCGCGAAATGGAATTCATGCTGCTCTTGGCCGAGACGCGCGTGCTGATCGTTCCACAGCGATTTCGCGATTTCGATCACGCCGCAATGGCGGACCGCCTCAAGGTCAAGGTGCCCACACTCGAGCACGTCTTCATTATCGGTTCGGGCGACAATCGAGACTTCGAGACCGTGCTGAATTCGCCGGGAAAGCGGGTTGAGGCAGCGACCGCTGCCTCGGCCGATGATGTCGTGCAATTGCTTTATACGTCGGGCACAACAGGTGAGCCCAAGGGAGTGATGCATACAGGCAATACGTTGCTGAACAGCGTGCGATATTTTGAGGATCGCGTCCGTCTCACAGCCAACGATGTCGTGCTGATGGCCTCGCCGATGGCCCATCAGACCGGTTTTCTCGTCGGCCTGCTTCTGCCGCTGTTTCTGGGAGGACGGGTTGTTCTTCAGGATATCTGGAATCCAGCCAAGGCGGTCGACATTGTCGAGACAGAGCGCGTGACGATGACCATGGCATCGACACCGTTTCTGGCGGATTTGACTGCGGAGGCGGAGCGGCGGCCTGAAGCGCTGCGTTCACTGCGCACTTTCGTATCGGCAGGCGCCCCAATTCCCCGTGTTTTAGTGCGCCAGGCCACACAGAATCTTGGTGCGCACATCGTCTCGGGATGGGGGATGACGGAAAACGGGCTGGTAACGACCACCAGGCTCGAAGATCCACCGGAAAAGGTCTTCGAGACCGACGGTTGCCCAAGCCAGGGTATGGAAGTCAGGATCGTCGATGGCGGGGGCAACGTCCTGCCTCACGATGAAGAAGGGCGTCTACAAGCGAGGGGCCCCGGCACCTTTGTGGGCTACCTCAAGCGGCCGCATCTCTATGCCGTCGATCAGGATGGCTGGTTCGAGACCGGCGACCTCGCCCGCAAGGACAAGGACGGCTACATTCGTATCACGGGGCGCACCAAGGACATCGTCATCCGCGGCGGCGAGAATGTTCCCGTGATCGAGATTGAGCAGCTGATGTATCGCCATCCAGCCGTCCGAGAAGTCGCAATCGTCGGAGTGCCAGATGAACGCTTGGGCGAGCGGGCCTGTGCCTGTGTCGTGCTGCGCGAGGGAGCATTACTGACGTTAGCTGACGTGATGGCATATATGGCGGAGAACGCTGTAGCCAAGAACTACTGGCCGGAGCGCATTGAGGTGCTCGACGCCTTGCCGAAAACGCCCAGCGGCAAAGTGCAGAAATTCAGGCTTCGCGAGATCGTCAGTTCGATGAAATAATTCTCGGCCAACGGCTGCCGCAAGAAGAAGGCCGAGTGAAATTCCGGCCCCCTTCTGAGATGACCGTCGCGCGCGAAAATCAGAGCGGGCAATCCTGCGGAAACACCGGCTTGCGTTTTTCGAGATGCGACGCCAATCCCTCGCGCGCCTCGGCGCCGGTGAAACCCAAAATCTCAAGCGCGGTCGAGGTATCGAACAGCGGACCATTGACACGCAACCAGTTGTTAAGAGCGTACTTGGTCCAACGGATCGCGCTCTGCGCACCATTGGAAAGTTCCTCGGCCGTCTCGAGCGCTATCCTCTGCAAATCTGCGTCTTCGACGCATAGCGACACCAGACCGATCCGCTCGGCTTCCTCGCCGGACAATGGCTTGCAGGTCAGCAGGTAATACTTTGCTTTTGCAAGGCCGCACAATAACGGCCAGATGATGCAAGCGACATCGCCCGCCGCGACGCCAAGCCGCGTATGACCATCGACGATGCGCGCGGACTTTCCACAAATCGAGATATCGGCCAGGATTCCGACGACGAGACCTGCACCGACGGCGACGCCGTTGATCGCCGAGATGATCGGCTTGTTGCAATTGATAACGTTATAAACGAGATCCTTGGCCTCCTTCCAGGTCGACATCCGTGCGACCGGGTTGTCGAGAATACTCTTGATCAGCTCGAAATCGCCCCCCGCCGAAAAGGCTTTGCCAGCTCCGGTCACGATGATCGCGTTGATATCCGGATCGTCGTTGATGTCACGCCAGATATTGGTGAGCTGAGTGTGGGTCTCGGCGTCGACCGAATTGTAGGTCTCGGGCCGGTCGAATGTGAGCCGGAGAACCCGCTTGGACGGATAGTCGAGCTTCAATTTGGTATAAGCAGCATAACGATTGGACATCGGCTTCCCTTCTGGACACTTGGTTGATTTGCTTGGTCGGGTTAAATCTTACAGGGAATGATGATGCATATCGCAGTCGGCAGATTTCTCCTGCCTTCCGATACGTCCTCGCCACGAACCTGCTATGAATTCATTCGAACAGATGTTAGAATTTAAAACCGATCGGGAAAGGCTGCAAGCTTATACTTTTCAGTTGAGGCCGTCGTCGGGGGCGGCGAGAGCAAGACTCGGAGGATTTGCCGTGACAGACGGGCACGAAAAAGCTCTGACAACGAGGGCGGGCGCCAGTCCCACGATTGGCGAGCTGTTTCGCGCGAGAGCGCTGATCCACAAATCTTCGGTGGCGATCGAGTATCAGGGCAGACATATCAGCTATGGGCAGCTCCTTGACCGTGTGCATCGCACGACCTCGATGCTGGCGAGCCAAGATCTTCGACGAGGCGACCGCGTAGCATTGCTCTCGCGTAACAGACCGGAGTATCTCGAAGTGGAGCTGGCGGCCGCCAATCTCGGGATCATCACCGCTTGCCTGAACTGGCGATTGTCGCAGCGGGAACTCGCCTACTGTATCGGTCTGGTCTCACCGAAGCTCTTGATTGTTGAAGAAGAACTGGCCGGAAATCTCGAGCTTTCTCCCGTAGGGGACCGCAAGATCATCAAGATCGGCCCGCAATACGAGCATATATTGCAAGACCAAAACGGTCATGCGCTGCCCATTGCAGCGGAGTCCGAAGACGGCCTGGTGATCCTTTACACCAGTGGGACCACCGGCCAGCCCAAAGGGGCCGTCATATCGCATCGGGCGATGATCATGCGGGCGCTGGTGTTCAGCTCCGAGCTGAACATTTCGCATCACGATACCTTTGTGGCCTGGGCACCGCTGTTTCACATGGCATCCACGGACCACAGTCTCGCGACACTCTTGCGTGGCGGAACGGTCGTCGTGGTCGACGGTTTCCAGATCGAGCCGTTATTGTCTGCTTTGGAGCGCCATCGGATTGGCTGGTTTGTCTTGATCCCGGGCATGATTGAAGCATTCATCGCCGGCTTCAAGGCGCGGAACACGACCGTAAAGGGCGTTGGTGTTTGCGGCGCGATGGCCGACCTGGTCCCTGCGCATGTCATCGCCGAGGTCACTGACCTGCTGCGAGCTCCCTACGTCAACAGTTTTGGTTCGACCGAGACCGGCTTGCCGCCGGCAACCAGATCATTGATCCCGGTGGGCGAGGTCCTCAGCAGCCTGTCGAAGCAACAAAGCGCGTTCTGCGACATCAAGCTCGTCGATTCTGCCGACAAGGAGGTTCCGATTGGCGCACCGGGAGAGTTGGCTATTCGCAGCCCAACTTTGTTCTCCGGCTATTGGAAAGCTGATGATACCAACGCACGCGACTTTCGCGGCGGGTGGTTTCACATGGGCGACGTGTTTCGACGCAACGACGACGGCTCGCTCGATTTCGTCGATCGCGCCAAGTACATGATCAAGACCGGCGGCGAAAACGTTTATCCAGCCGAGATCGAGCGCGTTTTGATGAGTGATGCAGGGATCACCGAGGCCGCGGTCGTGCGTGTCCCCGATGTGAAATGGGGTGAAGTTCCCGTGGCATTCGTGTCGCGCCGCGACACCACGGTCACCGAGGCCAGTTTGCTTGCTCTGTGCAGCCGCGATCTTGCCGGATACAAATGTCCCCGGCAGTTCCGGTTCATTGATTTTTCGGAATTTCCGCGGTCCACCAGCGGCAAGGTTCAGCGCCACGAGCTCGAAGCCAGGCTGGCGGGCGAAAGGCAACGGGTAAACAGCTAATACGGACACGTCCATTAGCTCTTCGCGTCGCAATTTTCGTCGAACGAAAACTGCTCGCGGCAAGGCACCGCAATCGGAGACGGAAACATGAATGTCGAAGAAGCCATTTTGACGCGGCGCTCGGTCAGGCGATTTCTTCCCAAGCCGGTTCCAGAACCGGTCGTGCGAAAAATCATTGAGGTCTCGGCGCGTGCGCCAAGTGGCCACAACATCCAGCCGTGGAAGGTCTACGCGATCGCGGGCGAGGTGAAGGATCAGCTCTGCGCGGACATCCTGAAAGCTGCCGAAACCGAACCGGACAAGCATCGGCCGGAATATGAGTATTATCCGACCGAATGGCACGAGCCCTATATCGGGCGCCGGCGCGAGCTCGGCTACGACCTTTACGCAAAGCTTGGCATTGCCCGCGACCACGTTGCCGCGCGCACATCGCAGATGAACCGCAACTATCTTTTTTTCGACGCCCCGGTCGGACTTTTCGTGACAATGGACCGCCGCTTGAACACCGGCAGCTATATCGACATGGGTATGTTCTTGCAGAACATCCTGCTCGCCGCGCGCGGTCATGGCCTGCACACCTGTGGCCAGGCCGCGTTCACTTGGTATCACGACATCATCCGCAAGCAACTTTCGTTTGACGACACCGAAATCCTGATTTGCGGCGTGGCGCTGGGTTACGAGGACACGGCTGCGCCCGAAAACAAGCTCGTCACCAAGCGGGTGCCGGTCGATACCTACGCCAAGTTCTTCGGATTCTCCGGCAGCAGTACGGGCGCCGCTTCGGCGCGCATGACGGCTGGAAGCTGACCTTCACGCATGACGCCGGGCGGAGACCAAATGCCTTCCATTGGGAAAGAAACGCTACGCGGCAAGGTTGCGGTGATCGGTATCGGAATGTCGCCGGTTGGCAGGGTGCCGGGAAAGAGCCCGTTATGGCTCGCCGCCGACGCCGCGAAGAAGGCGCTGGCCGATGCCGGCATCGGGAAAAGCGAGATCGACGGCGTGCTGTCGAGTCATGCCTTCGCTTCTCCCTTCCATCGCTTCAGCGTTGCGTTCAGCGAGTATTTAGGCATTCAGCCAACCTTTTCGAACACGCTTCAGGTGTCCGGCGCGACGGCGGCGACGATGTTCAATATTGGTGCCGCTGCCATTCATGGCGGCCTCGCCGAGGTCGTACTCTTGGTTGGCGGCGACAGCCTACTGACCGGCCTGACCCCGGATATGGCGCTGCGCTCGATGACGGAAAGCCGCGATCAGCAATACGAGATGCCGTTCGGCATTCCTGTCGCGAACACCTTCGCCATGACCGCGCACCGTCATATGAAGGATTACGGCACCACACCGGAGCAACTCGCGGAAGTCGCCGTAATCCAGCGGCGTCACGCGATGCGTACCCCCGGCGCGCAGCAGACCACGCCGATCACGGTGGACGACGTGCTAAGCTCAGGCATGGTGACAACACCGTATCACAAGCTTGACTGTTCGCTCATATCGGATGGCGGCGCGGCATTCATTCTGACATCGGCCGAACATGCGAAGACGCTCGGCATCAACAATCCGATTTATATTCTTGGCGGCGGCGAGTGTTACACCCACGAACATATTTTCCTGATGCCGTCGCTGACGACCACCGGCGCGGTCGAGTCGAGCCGCAGGGCTTACGAGATGGCGGGATATGGCCCGAAAGATATCAACGTTGCCGGCGTTTACGACTGCTTCACCGGCACCGTTATCATGATGCTGGAAGATCTCGGTTTCTGCCCCAAGGGCGAGGGCGGCCGCTTCGTCGAAGACGGGCAGATGACCTATGGCGGCCAAATTCCGTCAAACACCCATGGCGGCTTGTTGTCATTCGCGCATTCGGGAATGCCGGGATCGCTGTTTCATTTTCATGAGGTGATCGCGCAACTGCGCGGCCAGTGCGGCGAACGCCAGGTGCCGGACGCCCAACTCGGGCTGGTGCACAGCCTCGGTGCCGGTTTTGCAACTAACGCCACCACCATCCTGGGAACGGAGAACACGCTGTGATCTCACCTGAGGACGCCATGAAGAAACCGATGCCCGTGCCCGACGCGGATTCCGCCACCTTGTGGCACGGCCTGCGCGACGGCATGCTGCTACTGCAGCACTGCGCCGATTGCGGCAACGTGCAATATTATCAGCAAGCGATGTGCCGCGAATGCGGCGGCGAGAATCTTGCGCATCGCGGGGCGAGCGGACGCGGCAAGGTGCATTCCTTCAGCGTGGTGCATCGAGCGCCAGGACCGGCCTTCAAGGCCGACGTTCCCTATGCGGTTTTGCTAGTCGACCTTGAAGAAGGACCGCGGATAATCAGTACCTACACCGGCGGCAAGCCCGAAGATGTCGTGTTCGACATGGAGGTCATGCTGGTCTGCGAAAAGATCAATGACGAGATCACACTGCCCCGCTTCAGGAACGCCTGACTTAAGACCCGCATTGGCTACATCCGGAATACGCCGAACTTCGTTTTCTTCGCGGGCGTCCGTCCGGCGAGATCCAGCAGCAGCGCCATGACGTCGCGGGTCTCGACCGGGTCGATCACCATGTCGCACCATAAATTGCGGGCAAAGTTGTAGGGATCGGCGAACGCCTCGAAATCCCAGCGGATCGGCTGCTTGAATTCTTCCCGCTGCTCGTCGGTCCATGAGGTGCCTTCGCGCTGGTGAATGTTGTCGCGCACCATGGCGAGCGTTGTCGCGGCCTGCTCTGGCCCCATTAGACCCGCGTGGGCACTCGGCCACATCAGCGTTGTGTTCGGTTTGAACGCGCGGCCAAGCATTGCGAAATAGGCCGCCGCGTATGAACCGCCGGTAATGATGGTGTACTTCGGCACATCGGCGCATGCCATGGCCGTCATGAACTTCGCGCCATGCTTGGCAATACCTTGCCGCTCGACAGCGGACCCGACCATAAAGCCGGAGACATCGACCAGGAACAGCAGTGGTATATCGCGCTTGCAGCACAATTCGATGAAGTGTGCGCCCTTGATCGCACTTTCGGAGAACAGCACGCCATTATTGGTCAGAATACCGATCTCGAAGCCGCTGATGCGGGCGAACCCGCACACCATGGTTTCGCCGTGAAGCTGCTTGAACTCCTGAAGACGGCTACCGTCGATAAGACGCGCCACGATCTCCCGGTTATCCGTCGGGATTCGCCGGTTGGCGCTGACGATTCCATAGATTTCCTCGATCGCATGGCAAGGCGGTTCACCCCGCTCGACCGTCCAGCGCGATCGCGGCGGCTCTCCCAGGTTGGCGACGATGTTGCGCATGATCGCCAGCGCGTGGCTGTCATTCTCGGCGATATGGTCGGTGACGCCGCTGATCCGGCTGTGCATCTCCGCGCCGCCGAGCGGTTCGACCTCGATGGTCTCACGGGTCGCGGCAAATACCAGTTGCGGGCTGCCGAGAAACATCGCCCCCTGATTGCGCACGATCACCACCTGGTCGCACAGCGCCGGAATGTAGGCGCCGCCCGCGGTTGACGGGCCGTGAACGACGGCGATCTGCGCGATATTCTCGGCCGACATCGTGACCTGGTTATAAATGATCGATCCGGCCTGCCCTTCGTCCGGAAAGATATTGGCAATGTCCGGCAGGAAGCCGCCGCCTGACTGCACCAAGGTGATGCGGGGCAGCCGGTGTTGCCAGGCAAACGACTGGGCGCGGGTATGCTTCTTCGTTGTCATGCCGAACAGCGTCCCCCCCTTCACGGTGGCGTCGTTGGCAATGAGCATGCAACTGCGGCCGCAGACTTGTCCGACACCCGTGATAATCGTCGCGCCCGGCGGCACGCCGTCGTACATCCCCTCGCCCGCCAGGTGACCGAACTCGAGAAACGGCGAACCCGGATCGATCAGCGCCGCGATGCGTTCGCGCGGCAGCAGCTGTCCGCGCGATTTATGCAGGGCACGAGCCTTGCCGGAACCGCCTTGGTTGGCATCCATTCGGCGCTTCTGAAGATCAGCGATCCGTTCCAGATAATGCGCGCGATTGAGCTTGAACTCGTCCGACCCGGTCGCGACAGCGGATTTCATCGCGGTCAATTGGCTGTCCATAAAACTGATCGCAAGCCAGGAAACGCAGGCTTGATGGTCTTCATTATTTTCTAACATTCGTTCGTTTTCGAACGATTGTTAGGTTGAAATCCTAGCCGCTTCTGCCTAAAGATAGCAAGCAATTGATGCTGCCGACCGACAGCCGGCCGCCTCGCAAACAACAAACTCGACGGCGTTTCCGAGATGGTTTCCAATTCTCGACTTAGAACAACGCGGGTTTCGGCCGGCGGCGGAGTTCCGACATGGACTTTGATCTCACGCACGAGCAGCGGCAAATCTACGAATACGGCGATATGGTCGCGAAGCAATTCGATCGCAAATACTGGATGGAATGCGCCGACAAGCACGTATTTCCCCAAGCCCTTTACAGCAAGGTTGCGGAGGATGGCTTCGTCGGAACGATGGTGCCTGAGGAATACGGCGGCTCGGGACAAGGCATGGTCGAGATGCACCTGTTCCTTGAGGGCTTGTCAAACAATGGCATTCCACTGCTAAACCTCGTCGTCGGCGCGGCAATGAGTTTGGGATTCATAGCCAAATACGGCAGCGAAGCGCAGAAATTGCGCTATCTGCCCGATGCGTGTGGCGGCAAGACGCGCTTTTGCTTCGCGATCACCGAGCCTGACGCAGGAACCAACACGATTCGCACGTCCACGATGGCAAAGAAGCGCGGCAACCGCTTTGCGCTGAGCGGTCAGAAGACATTTATCACCGATGCCGACGGCGCCGACTACGCCCTGGTGGTAACGCGAACGACAGCGCACACCGAGGTTCAGAAGAAGACCGATGGCTTCACCCTGTTTGTGGTCGATCTCAAGGCGAAGGGGGTGGAGAAGCAATACATTCCAGTGAGTATTCCAGCCCCGGAAACACAATGGCAGATTTTCTTCGATGACGTCGATCTTGGGCCGGAGGACATTGTCGGCGAAGTTGACAAGGGATTCGGCATCCTGTTCAAGAGCCTCAACCCCGAACGCATCCTCGTCGGTTCGATTTCCTGCGGTCTCGGCCGCTATGCCCTGAACCGGGCAGTCGAATACGCCAAGGAACGGCGGGTTTTCAACAACGTGCCGATCGGATCTTATCAGGGCTTGCAGCATCCGCTGGCCAGCGCCCGCACCGATGTCGAGTTGGCGTCGCTGATGACACTGAAGGCCGCCTGGATCTTCGATCAAGGCCGCGAAGCCGGCGAATTCTCCAACATGGCAAAACTTGCCGCAGCCGACGCCGGTATCAAGGCCGTGGACACCGCGCTGCAATGCTTCGGCGGCAACGGGTTCACCAAGGAGTACGGCATCTTCGATATCTATCCGCTGGTGCGGCTGTTGAAGACCGCGCCGCTCAATCGCGAAATGATCCTCAACTACATCGGCGAGCACGTGATGGGCTTGCCTCGCAGTTATTAGAGCAAGACCCGGAACGGTGAGGCGCGGTTCTACTGGCGATTCGTCTTCAATTATTCAGAGATCCCCCCCCCAAAGAACGAGGTTGTCTGCAATGGCTCTCATGAAGTCCGATGTGTCCGCTGCGAGCGAAGAGTATCGCCGCAACCGGGACGCTTACGGCTTGAGAATCGCCGATCTGCATGAGCGCCGGGCAGCTGCAATGGTCGGCGGTCCGGAACGGGCGCGGCTGCTGCACAAGGAGCGCAAGCAATTACTGCCTCGCGAACGGATCGCTGCGCTGCTCGATCCCGGCTCGCCGTTCCTCGAATTTTGCCAGCTCGCGGGCGAAGGCATGTATGACGGCGTGCCGCCCGGCGGCAGCATCGTCACCGGCGTTGGAATGGTGTCGGGCCGCGCCTGCATGCTGATCGCCAACGACGCCACGGTCAAAGGCGGCACCTACTACGGGATCACCTGCAAGAAGCACGTCCGCGCGCAGAAATTCGCCTGGCAACACCGCCTCCCCTGCGTCACCATGGTGCAATCCGGCGGCGCCAACCTGCCGGACCAGCCCAACATTTTTCCCGACGACGGGCAGTTCGGCTCGATCTTTTACAACCAGATCCGGATGTCGAGCGAGGGTATCGCGCAGATCGCAATCGTCCACGGGCCCTCGACCGCCGGCGGCGCTTACATGCCGGCGCTCTGCGACGAGACCGTCATCATCCGCAATCAGGGCGCCATGTTCCTGGGCGGACCGCAACTGGTCTATGCCGCGACCAAGGAAGAGGTTGGCGTCGAAGCCCTCGGCGGCGGTGAAATGCACAGCCGCGTCAGCGGCGTCACCGACCATCTGGCGGAAAGCGACAGCCACGCGATCGCGATTACCCGCGATATCGTCGCCAATCTCGGTGACATTCCCGTGCAGCGGTGGAACGTGGCGCCGACGCGTGAGCCGCGCTTCGACCCCAGGGATATTTATGGGCTGATCAGCACGGACCCGCGTATCCCCACCAACAATCGAGAGATTGTTGCGCGGTTGGTCGATGGCAGCGAGTTTCACGAATTCAAGCCGCTATATGGCCAGACGCTGATCACCGGCTTTGGCCGCATAATGGGCTTCGAGATCGGGATTCTCTGTAACAACGGCGTTCTGTTTTCCGAATGCGCGCTGAAGGCGACCCACTTCATCGACCTCTGCTGCAAGCGCAATATCCCGCTGCTGTTCATGGCCGACGTCACCGGCTTCATGGTCGGGCGCGAGGCTGAAGAAGGCGGCATCGCCAAGCACGGCGCCAAGATGATCACGGCGATGGCCAGCGCCAACGTGCCTAAATACACACTGATCATCGGCAATTCTTATGGCGCCGGCTATCTGGCAATGTGCGGCCGTGCCTTCAAGCCTCATGCGATGATGATGTGGCCGCACGGGCGCTCGGCGATCATGGGGCCGGATCAGGCAGCCAACACGCTCGCCATGGTCAAAGACGATATCCACAAGCGCGACGGCACGAACTGGACCGACGAAGAGCGTGAGGCTTACCGCGCGCCGGTGCGCAAGACCTTCGAGGATTTTGCGAACGCCTACAATTTCGCACGCAACACCTGGTGCGACATGGTGATCGATCCACTCGAGACCCGCAACGTGATGGCGCTGCTGCTCGACCTGGCCGGACGCTTGCCACAGCAGGAAACCAACTTCGGCGTGTTCAGGATGTGATGACAGAGGGTATCGTTCCGTGTTCAAGAAAATCCTGATTGCCAATCGTGGCGAAATCGCCTGCCGGATCGCGCGAACCTGTCATCGCTTGGGGGTCGCGGTGGCCGGCGTTCACTCGTCGGCCGACGCCGATGCCTTGCACGTGAAGGTGATCGGCGAATCCATCGAGATCGGGGGCGCCGCCGCATCCGACAGTTACCTGCGGATCGACGCGGTCATATCAGCGGCGAAAACAACGGGCGCGCAAGCCATCCATCCCGGCTTCGGATTTCTGGCCGAGAACGCCACGTTCGCCCGCGCCGTCGAGGCCGCGGGTCTGGTCTTCATTGGGCCGACGCCCGACGTGATCGAACGGCTCGGCGACAAGGCCTCCGCTAAGAAGGAGGCCGAAGCGGCCAACGTGCCCATCGTCCCCGGCAGCAAGAAGCCCAGTGAGGATGCCGCCGAGATCGCCCGGATCGTCCAGGAAGTCGGGCTTCCGGTGATGCTGAAGGCAGCGGCCGGCGGCGGCGGCAAGGGAATGCGCGCCGTCTCCACTCTTGACGGCCTTTCCGAAGAAATTGAATCAGCGATGCGCGAGGCGAACAATTCCTTTGGCTATCCTGGATTAATTGTCGAAACGCTTGTTGAACATGGGCGCCACATCGAAGTGCAGATTGCCGGCGACGGCAACGGTAACGTCATTCACCTGTTCGAACGCGAATGCTCGTTGCAGCGGCGTCACCAAAAACTCATCGAGGAAGCGCCTGCTGCCAATCTGTCCGCTGCGCTTCGCGAGAACATCGCCGCAGACGCGGTGCGGCTTGGCAAACGCCTGAATTATCGCGGCGTCGGTACAGTCGAATTTATCTTGAGCGGAGACACCTATTATTTTCTGGAAGTGAATCCACGTCTCCAGGTCGAGCACCCCGTGACCGAGATGGTCACCGGCATCGATATTGTCGAGTTGATGCTGCGGATCGCCGCCGGAGAAGGGCTGCCGTTTACGGAGAATGAGGTGACATGTAGCGGGCATGCCGTCGAGGCGCGCATCTGCGCGGAAGATCCAGCAAATAATTTTCTGCCCTGCACCGGAGACCTCGCTTACGTCAGATTTCCCGCCGATGGGATTCGCGTCGAGACGGGCGTCGAAAGCGGGTCGGTAGTCACGCCGTATTACGACTCGATGCTGGCAAAACTCATCGCCCACGCCGAAACGCGCAATGAGGCGCTCGACAAGCTCGACCGGGCTCTCGACGAGACCTCGATTTTCGGAATTACGACCAATCAGGGATTTCTCAAGCGCTTGCTCGGTCTGCCAGCGACGCGCAGTGCCACTTTTTACACACGCCTGATCGACGAGCAGATCGACCAGTTGGTCGACAAGGCAACGGATTTGGACGCCGAGGCGTTGGCGTTGGGCGCCTACTTCTGGATGATCCGGCAACGAGGGCCCGTCGCCAGCGGGCCGTGGCAGTCGCGCGAAATGACTGGATGGCACATGGCAGCGGGTGGCGACGGATTGTCACCGATCCCGATCCTGCACCTCGAAACCGCTGGCGCGAGCGCGGAGATCCGATTCGCAGCCCTCAAGGCCGACGGCTCGATGATTGTCGGCGTCAACGACGAGAAGCTACCGGTCAGACTCATCCCGCTCAAAGACGACACCTTCACAGCGATTGTCGGCGCGCGGCGTGAGACGGTGCGCATTTATCAAGAAAACCAGACGATCTTCGTCCACGATCGCCGCGGCGTCCATACGCTGTCGGCTATTCCCTATCTCACCTACATCAGCGCGGTCGCCGAAACCAGCGGCGAGCTGCGTGCGCCCATGATGGGCATGATCCTGAAGGTCAACGTCGCAGTCGGCGATACGATCAAAGCGGGCGATGTCGCAGCCGTACTGGAATCGATGAAGATGGAGTTGCGGATCAATTGCGAAATCGATGGCGTGGTCACGGCAGTCAACTGCCGGCCAGGCGAAACCGTCGAGCGCAACGCGGTTGTAGTGGTGGTGGAGGTCGATCAGCAACCATAATTCAATGACAGAACAGGGAGTGGCGAATATGGATCTCAATCTGAAGGGCAAATCGGTCGTCGTCACTGGCGGCGGCTCCAACATCGGCCGGGCCATCGTACTCGGGTTTGCGGTTGAGGGCGCCAACATCACGATTGGCGATCTCGACCAAGCGCAAGCCGAGAAGGTTGCCGAACTTGCGCGCAAGAACGGCGCTGCCAGCGTCCAGGTCGTCAAGACCGACGTGACCGACTTCGATCAGGTCAAAGCCATGTTCGAGGCGGCTACCGCCCAGCATGGCACCATCGACGTGCTCGTCAATAACGTCGGCTGGGATCAACTGATGTTCTTTACACAAACAACACCCGAGTTCTGGGACAAGATCATCAAGATCAACTACGTCGGCGTGCTTAACTGCACCAAATGTGCGCTCGATATCATGATTCCGAAGGGGGCCGGCGCTATCGTGTCGATCAGTTCCGACGCAAGCCGCTCGGGCGAGCCGCGCGAGGCGGTCTATGGTGGCGTCAAGGCCGCCGTTAATTCTTTCATGAAGACCATTGCCAAAGAGAACGGCCGCTATGGCATCCGCTGCAACGTCGTTTGTCCTGGCGTCACTGTTCCCGTGGATACGGAAGAAGTCGGCGCCAACAGCATGTGGACAAAGCCAGACTCAATGTTCACGGCGGAGCAATTCGAGAAAGTCGCCAAGGCGCTGCCGCTGCGCAAGCTGGGTCGCCCAAACGATATTGCCAACGCCGTAGTGTTTCTCTCGTCCGCCGCCGCAGGTCATGTCACCGGCCAGGTCCTGTCGGTGTCAGGCGGATACACCATGATCGGCTGACGTCGGCCGCTAATTTCGCCAAAACAAAATGGAGTTCCATCGTGTCCGAAAAAGAGATCATGTACGACGTCCAGGACTACGTCGCGACCATCACCATCAATCGGCCAAAGACCCTCAACGCCTTTACCGGCGATAACATCGTAGAGATGGAGCGCCTGATCCTCGAGGCAACCGCAGACAAGACAGTTGGCGTCATCGTCCTCACCGGCTCCGGCGAGCGCGCGTTCTGCGTCGGCGGCGACGTCAACTGGGAGAAGGATGCCGGCGGCAAGAGCGGGCTCGAAGGACTGAAATTCAACTTTAACCGCCACATCGTCGAATGCCCAAAACCGGTGATCGCGCGTGTCAACGGTTACGCGATTGGCGGTGGACACCACATCGCCTATTTCTGCGATTTCACCATCGCCGCGGAGCATGCGATCTTTGGCCAGAACGGTCCACGGGTCGGTTCCCCTGCGGGAGGCTACATCGTCTCGCACAGCGCCAACGTGCTCGGCCATAAGCGTGCGCGCGAGCTCTGGATGCTGGCGCGACGCTACACCGCCAAACAAGCACTCGACTGGGGGCTGGCTAATTCCGTCGTTCCTATGGCCGAACTCGACGTCGAGGTGAAGAAATATTGCGACGAACTCCTGGCGTTGAGCCCCACTTGCCTGAAGATTCTCAAGCGCTCATTCTACTATCACATGGTGCCGATCATGGAACGCGACATGGATGACCTCGTCCGCGAGGTAGCACCCGCCTATTTCACGACACAAGAACAGCAGGAAGGCGCCAATGCATTCCTCGAGAAACGCAAACCGGATTTCATCGCGTTTCGCTAAAGACGGGGCGCCATAACGTAAGGGAGACTGCGATGAGACTAGGCAGCGTCAACTATGAAACCAAAGGGAAGATCGCCATCCTTACGCTGGACGAGCCGGGCAAGCTTAACGCACTCAGCACAGGCATCCGTGAGGGTATTCTGGATGGCCTGAAGAAAGTGGATGCAGACGACAACGTCCGCGTCGCCATCATCACCGGCAACGGGGACAAGGCATTTTGCGCGGGCGCCGATATTAGCGGCTTCAACTTTGATCCGGACAATGTACGCAAGTTTATGATCGAGGCTTTGGCGGTATTAGCGGCACCGGAAAATTGCCGCAAACCCGTAATCTCCGCCGTCAATGGTATTGCGTTCGGCGGTGGCTTTGAACTCGCGATCGCTTCAGACTTTATCATCGCATCGGATCGCGCACGCTTCGCGGTACCGGAGATCAAGCTCGGACTACTGCCCGGTTTTGCGATTGTACGCCTGCACGACATGGTCGGCCGCGCCAAGGCCAAAGAAATGAGTATCCTCGGCGATCCAATCAGCGCGGATGAGGCATTCAGACTAGGCCTCGTACTACGTGTGGTTCCTCACGGCGATCTGCTCACGGACGCCCTGGCATTTGCCGAACGAATTGCATCAAAACCAAAGCTTGCGGTGCAGATGGCCAAATCGTTTTACAACCGCGGCCTCGGTGGCGATGAGATACGGCACGCCATCGATGGTTTTCCGCTCCTGTTCATGCATCGAGATGCACAGGAAGGTATCGCTGCCTTTCTCGAAAAACGTGAGCCAAAATTCGAGAGTTGACAAAGCGCGCTGCGAGCGACGGCTTCGAAGACCTTCTTCGAGTGGAGCACTTTGCGGTAGATAGATCGTGTATAACATCGAGGACTCGATGCCCCTAAAAGAATTTACTTTTCTCGACTTGTACCGCCGCAATGCGGAATTTTTTCCCGACCGCACCGCGTTCGTCTTTGAAGGCCAGCGCATCACCCATCGCGACTATCTCGGACGGATCGAGCGGCTGGCGGCAGGTCTTGCTCGCGAAGGCGTGAAGGCAGGTGACCGCGTCGCCATCCTTTCGCAAAACTCACTCGAAATGATCGATTTAATCGGTGCGGTCGCGCGGCTCGGTGCCATCCTGCTGCCGGTTAATTTCCGCCTTGGCGCCGAGGAGATCGGCTACGTCCTCGCCGACGGTGCGCCGGTATTGGTTGTTGCGGGGTCCGAATACCAGGAAATTATTGCAGCTCTACAAACGTCGCTACCTTCGGTCCGGAGCTATTTCAGCATCGGCAAGCACACGGCGCCGTTTGCGCCGTACGCAGATCTTGCGGCTTCGGACGCGTCGATGCCTGACGGCAACTTCAGCGCCGACGATGGCTTCGTAATCATTCACACCGCCGCCGTCGGCGGGCGGCCGCGTGGCGCGCTGTTGTCGCAAACCGGCCTTCTAACAACGCAAAGCTCGCTGGTGCAGGCCTGGAGCCTGACCGAGCGCGACGTCAATCTTGGTGTACTGCCGCTGTTCCACGTCGCCGGCCTTGGCCTGATGCTGACGGTGCAGCAGGCTGGCGGCGCCAGCGTCATCGCTTCGAAATTTGACCCGCAACAGGCGGTTCGCGACATTGCCGCCGAGGGGGTGACCGTCATGACGGAGTTCGCGCCGATGCTGGCGAACCTGATGGATCAGGCCAAGGGCGACGAATTGGCGACGTTGCGCGCGGTGACCGGACTGGATACCCCGGCGACCATTGAACGCTTCGAGAAGGCCTGCCCCCACGCGGTATTCTGGGCAGCCTTCGGACAATCCGAGACATCGGGCCTCGCAACGCTGACGCCCTACCGCGACCGCCCAGGATCAGCCGGGCGCCCCCTGTTCTGGCGCTCCATTGCGGTCGTCGACAGCGCCGACAGGCCAAGGCCCACCGGACAAACCGGCGAGATCGTGGTGCGCGGTCCCACCGTTTTTAAAGGTTACTGGAATAACGACGCCGAGACCGCCCGCACCTTCCGTAATGGCTGGCATCACACCGGCGACATCGGCTATTTCGATGCCGATGGCTATCTCTGGTATGCCGGCCGTGCTCCCGAGAAAGAGCTGATCAAGACGGGTGGTGAGAACGTCTATCCGGCGGAAGTCGAAAATGCGATTCTCCAACATCCGGATATCGCCGAAGTCGCGGTCATCGGCGTGCCAGATCCCCAGTGGAGCGAAGCCATCAAAGCAATCTGCGTGCGCCGAACTGGCGCGAATGTCACCGCCGACGAGATCATCGACTTCGTCGCCGGACAGATCGCTCGCTACAAGAAGCCAAAGCACATTGTTTTCGTCGATCAACTGCCGAAGACCGACAAAGGCGAAATCGATCGCGCCGCAGTCAAATTCGAAAACTCTTAGAGAGGCCTTGGCGATCGCCAGGTGTTGGGCGTTATTTCGGGGTGCCGTTTCAATAAGGAACAACTTGGGCGGCGTGACGATAGTTGAGGACGCAAGTGAAAAAACAGAAGATTTTTTGCGGGGCTCAGGGACACGCGATTGTAGCCGACGTGTTTGGTGAGGGTTCGCCGATTTTGCTGGCGCATGGAGGGGGCCAGACCCGCTTGGCGTGGACTCGAACTGCACGGGCCTTGATGCAGGCAGGATATAGTGCGATTGCGATGGATCTGCGTGGCCACGGGGAAAGCGCATGGTCGCCATCGGGCTCTTACCAACTCGACGACTTTGCGATGGATCTCCTTGCGATGTCTGATCAACTGAACGAGAAACCAGCTCTCGTCGGCGCTTCCCTCGGCGGCCTGGCGGGCTTGATAGCCGAAGGTGAACTTCGCTCAGGATCCTTCACTTCGCTTACGCTTGTAGATATTACACCAAATATGCAGCCGGTCGGCGTTGCGCACGTTCTGGATTTCATGAGGGCACATTTGGCGGACGGTTTCGCCTCGACCGATGAAGCCGCAGATGAGATCGCCAACTATTTGCCAAATCGTCAGCGGCGGAAAGGCTCGGAGAGTCTCGACCGCTATTTGAGACGATGCGATGACGGACGTCTTCGCTGGCACTGGGATCCGCGCTTCATAACTTCTGTGACAAATGGCAAAGTGGGCCAGTCCGAAAACCGACTGGCCGACGCTGCCAAAACCCTTAAGCTGCCGATTCACCTGATACGTGGAGGATCAAGCAATTTGGTAAGCGTGGATGCTGCGCAAGAGTTTCTTCGACTTGCTCCCCACTCTACGTACACCGATATTGCCGGCGCGGGTCATATGGTCGTTGGCGATCAAAATGATGCATTTACTGAAGCCGTCGTCAGTTTCTTTCGAAGACCGCAGATATCGCAACGTAATGGCGATACACGCGACGATTAGCCCCGCAATCGAAGTCGACCCATTTTGTGACAACTTTGTCGAAGGAATAAACCAGTGATAGCCGGTGGTGGCATGTCAGTGCTTGATTGCTGAAAGAATATACATAGGAGCGAACGAGTGAATGAGACTGGATTCCCCAACGAAGAGACTATTGCTGAATTTCAAAAGGCTTTGATGATTTCGCCGTTCCACCGGTGGCTGGGGTTGAAAGCGGTCATGGTCGCTCGTGAACAGATTGAAATTGCCCTGCCTTGGCGCGAAGAATTTGTTGCCAATACTGCAATCGAAGCAACTCACGGCGGTATCCTGGCAGCCCTGATCGATTTAACAGGCCTTTACGCCGTTCGTGCAGCCGGAGGTATTGTAAGTGCTACGGCAGATCTTCGGGTCGATTATCATCGGCCGGCCACCCGCGGAACAGTTCTCGCTCGCGGTATGGTGGTCAAACTGGGGCGCCGGATAAGCACTGCCGACGTACGTGTGACCGATACCAGCCAGGTTCTCTTAGCCAGTGGGCGGGGCGCATATCTCGCGCAATGAGGCGTGTACGATCGTTTGGCCAATTGCACCGCACCGCACTCTTCAGTTGCCCAAATTGTTCCCCGTCAGCACCCCTGAGACAAATTGAGGGACTTCACGAAGGGAGGATTTCTGGTTCATCGTAGCCGTAAGGAGCGAAGATGAAGCAGAAATCCGGACCGGGCAAAGCGCCCGCAGAACAAGTGCTGAAGGACATCCGGCGTCAGACGCGTCGGCATTATTCGGCCGAGGAGAAAATCCGCATCGTCCTGGAGGGGCTGCGGGGTGAGGAGAACATCTCCGAGCTCTGCCGTCGGGAAGGCATCGCCGCCTCGATGTATTACGGCTGGTCCAAGGAGTTCCTTGAGGCCGGCAAGCGCCGATTGGCCGGTGACACCGCACGAGCCGCAACTCCCGGCGAGGTGAAGGATCTTCGTCGTGAGGCCACCGCGTTGAAGGAGGTGGTGGCCGATCTGACTCTCGAGAACCGTCTGCTTAAAAAAAATATGAGCGGGGATGGGGAGGACGAGGCATGAGGTATCCCGCATCCGAGAAGGCCGAAATTATCGAGCTAGTGGAGCAATCGCATCTGCCCGCCAAGCGTACGCTGGACAAGCTCGGCATCCCACGCGCGACCTTTTACCGATGGTACGATCGCTACCGTGAGGGCGGGATCGAAGCGCTGGCCGATCATCGCTCCCAACCGGATCGCGTCTGGAATCGCATTCCGGACGACGTCCGCAGCCAGATCATCGACCTGGCGCTGCAGATTCCTGAGCTGTCGCCGCGGGAGCTGGCCGTGCGGTTCACCGACGAGAGAAAGTACTTTGTCTCGGAGGCGTCGGTCTATCGGCTGTTGAAGGCGCATGACCTGATCACCAGCCCGGCTTATGTGGTGATCAAGGCGGCGAACGAGTTCAAGGACAAGACCACCGCCATCAACCAGCTCTGGCAGACGGACTTCACCTACCTCAAGATCACCGGCTGGGGATGGTATTATCTGTCGACGGTGTTGGACGACTTCTCGCGCTACATCGTGGCGTGGCGGGGGATGTCCCGGTCAATGTTGAAATTGGAGGGCAGGCGTTGCTCACCTTGAGCCTGTAGGCTCGGGGTGTCGAATCCGCAAAGGAGAGCAACGCCATGAAGAAATCTACCACATCTCC
>NZ_JAFCSX010000008.1:0-61712 GCF_049895725.1 Afipia sp. DC4300-2b1 | reverse complement strand
AGATGTGGTAGATTTCTTCATGGCGTTGCTCTCCTTTGCGGATTCGACACCCCGAGCCTACAGGCTCAAGGTGAGCAACGCCTGCCCTCCAATTTCAACATTGACCGGGACATCCCCGGTATCCTTGGGCTAATCGAATTGATTCTTATATGACTGATAAGACTTTTTACGCAGAAAATACTCGATTTAAGTTCTTTAGGGCCGATACCGATGGCAGATTGAATCCTGCGGTGCCAGATCAGCCAATCCAGTTTGTAATTCATGCGCCTGAGGGCAAGATATTTGCCAGCGGCTATCTTCCGCCCAAGAAAATGTAGCTTCGATTCCTATCACTTGCCTTGTGCATCTTTGCTTGCCTTTATCGCTGAGACCTTCTTCTTCACCGGCGCTTTCTTCTTCGCACGATTGAACTCAATCGCCGTCCGCACCAGTTTCTTCAGCGCAGCCGCATCGACCTTGTCGCCTTCGACGAAATCGATCGCGCGCCACATCACGCCGTTGATTGAACCGCCACGCATCTTAAACATGTTTGCCTGCGCGCCGCGCACCGGCGACATATGGCAGCGCGAACATGTAAAGGCCAGTGAACAACAGCAGGAACAGCGGCAGCAGCGGCGAATAGACGATCCACGCCGGCGGTTCGCCGAGCGCCATCGCAACAAAGTTAGCGATGACGGTCAAGGTGAAGATGATCGACAGCCAGCGATGGATTTGTCGGATGGCGTTATTCATTGAAATCTCCTTTGCCGATCTGATGAGCGCTCCGCGGGAGTACTCAATCCGCCCGCGCCAGCACCTGCTCCAGGTTTCCGAAGAACTGCTCCCAGCCGTGCCTAGCGCCGCCGAAGGCCTGTTTCTGATCCGGCCGGAAGCCCGACTGCTCCATGCGCAGATGGGTGCCCGTCCCCGTGGGCGTGAGTGTAAAGGTCACCACGCTCTGAAGGTTGAAGGCCGCATCGTCGTGCGCAAAATTCCAGGTGTAGGTCAGCGTTCTGTTCGACTCGATGGCGAGAACTTCACAGTCGAGCACGCCGCCCCACTCTCCCTTGAGATTAAAGCTGTGGCCGACGACAGGCTTGAAGTCGTTCTTCATCAGCCACTCCTCGATCAGGTGTGGTTGCGTGAGGGCGCGCCAAAGCTTTTCCGGTGGATGAGAGAACTCGCGTTCGACAACGACAGAACGCGCTTCGGCCGCGGTGTTGCTCATTGATCCATCCTCTTGAGCAGATTTTCGAGATCGTCGAAACGCTTCTCCCAGAAGCCGGTCATCTGGCTGGTCCAGTCGATCAGCGGAGCAAGCGCCTTGAGTTGCGCGCTATAATGGGTCTGCCGCCCTTCATGGCGGTCGCGCACCAGCCTGGCCTTCTTCAGCACTCCGAGATGCTTTGAGACGGCGGGTTGCGAGACCCCCGACCGTGCCGTCAGGGCTCCGACCGTTTGCTCCCCTTCACGGCACAATCGCTCAAAAATCGCCCGCCGGGTTGGATCGGCGAGCGTACTGAAGAGCATATCGTGAGCGTTTGACATTTAAATCCATAACTTGATGGCTATGGATTAATTCATAACCATCGAGTTATGCGTTCGTCAAGCGGGAACATGCAAACGCAAATCGGAGGAGTAATCGCGCTCTGCTTGACATTTTCCGTTCTAAGATTATATTCCTATTGTCCTGTTCGTGAGGGGCGCTTCTCGAGGGCGCTTTTGAAGCGGAGCAGGATGCGGCGTCTGCGCGCACGGTTCGCACCCGTTGCGTCCGGAAGGCCGGGGTTGACCGTCCGGGCCAACTATGTGGCTCTGCCGTTCGCCGGCTGGACGCGGTGCTGGATGAAGGCAGGCGAAAGCCTGCCGGATCAGGGGTTGAGTTTCTCCCCCGTCCTCACCCGGAAGTACGGTCCCCGGCTCACAAATCGCCGCGAATGGAGCGCCGTGAGGCGATGCGCTTTCGGAAGATCATCGCCTCGCACGCGATGCCGGAAGCGAAACAAAGACAAGGTGCGCCTTGCGGCGCTCCATGCCCCTCAAATTGAGGGCGCGAACGAGGCAGGCCTCGTGCGCTGTGAGGGGGAACGAAAAGCTCATCTCGCGCGATGCGCGGGAACGATGGCGCTTGGCTGTCACGCCATCTTCTCTTGATCCGGCCCGGCCTTTCAGGAAAGACTGAACCCGCAATAACGGATGAGGAAAGCACGTGTCAGCCCCAATCGAGCCCCGAGTGCAGACCCGCAGTGACCTTGCGTGGTCGATCGCAGTGGGGGGTATCGGCGTCGTCGCCTTCACGGCCTTCCTGCTGTTCGCCTGGTATTATGCGGCCACGCTGTTTCTGGTGTTCGCGGGCATCCTGCTCGGCGTCGCCCTGACCGCCATGACGCATCTCCTGCAGAAGGTCATGGGTGGGCCCCATGCGCTGCGCCTGGCGCTGGTCTGTGTCGTGCTGGCGGGCTTCCTGTCCGGTGTCGTCTTTCTCGGCGGCGCGACCATCGCACGGCAGGCTACCGTCCTGAGCAACACCCTCAAGTCGCAGCTCGTCACCGTGAAGACGTTCCTCGAACAGCACGGCGTCGACACCAGCTATCTCGAACTCGGCAGCGTCACAGCAACGCCGGCGAGCACCACCGACACGCCAGCGGCAACAGCTCCGGCCCCCTCGCCCGGCCTGCCGAAAGGCCTGCCCAGCGCCGGCGCCCTCGCCTCCGGCGGCGGCGCCATCGTCAGCCAGACCCTCAAGCTGCTGCTCGGCACCGTCAGCGCCGTGGGCAACTTCTTCATTGTGCTTTTTTTGGGATTGTCATTCGCGGCACAGCCGGGCGTGTACCGCAAAGGCCTGCTGGCGCTGGCGCCAAAGAAGCATCGCCACAGCGTCACCACCGTGGTCGACCGCATCAGCGACACGCTGGAGCGCTGGCTGATTGCGCAGATGATCACCATGGCCGCCGTGTTCCTGGTGACATGGATTGGCCTGACGATCATCGGGATCGACAGCTCCTTCATCCTCGGCATTCAGGCCGGACTGCTGGCGTTCATCCCGACGGTCGGCGCACTGATCGGCGGGCTGATCATCGTGCTGGCGAGCCTTGCCTCGGGATGGGTCGCGGCGTTCAGCGCCTTCATACTGTTTCTCGGCGTGCACGCGCTGGAAAGCTACATCCTGACGCCGATCATCCAGCGCCAGGCGCTCGACATCCCGCCGGCGACGCTGTTCGCGTTCCAGATCCTGCTCGGCGTCGTGTTCGGGCTATGGGGACTGGCGCTGGCGCTGCCGCTGATGGCGATCGTGAAGGTGATTATCACCTATTTGCGCGAAGACGACGAGGTGCGCGAACCGGAATTCAAGATGGCCTAATAATGCTATCTTCGTCATTGCGAGGAGCGTAAGCGACGAAGCAATCCAGTTCTTGTCGCTCAAGTATGGATTGCTTCGCTTCGCTCGCAATGACGATCCGAAATTATCAGAAGCTCGCCACCGTGTTGGTGTGCTCGACTTCCGGCGGCGACGCGAAATGCGGGCCGACCAGCGCGCGCCAATCCTGAAAGTTTGAAGACTCGCGGAAGTCGACCGTGTGGTTTTCGAGGGTTTCCCACTTGATATGCAGCCGGTAGCGCGACGGCTTTTCAATCGACCGGTGCAGTTCGAAGCTCTTCCAGCCTTTGCAGCGTTTGAAGATCGATTCCGCCTTGGCGACCGCCGCCTCGAAGTCCTTCTCGCTGCCCGGCTTGACTTCGATCTGTGCGATTTCGGTAATCATGGTTGTCCGCCCTTTCTGGTTGTAAGGGGGCAATAGCGCAAAACGGCCAACCGGAAAAGACAAAGGGCGCCGTGAGCGCCCTGTTGAAACCATACTGCTGGGCTAACAGCCTCACATGAAGGTCACGAGCGCTCCCAGCAGCGCCAGCGCGCAGCCTCCCAGAATCACCGGCTGCCAGTCGAACACCGATCGATAGCGCCCCTCGGCCCGGCGCGCGGTGATCAGGGCATTCTCATATTCATCGGATGTCGAAAACATGCAGGCAAAGCCGGCCCGCGCGGAGGCAACGGCCGCTTCGAGTGCGTTGATGTCGGCTTGTGAATCGTGGCTGCGTACAATGGTCATGCCGCATGGTACGGCGCGCATGGTAAACAGACGGTTAGCATCGCGGTTTCGTCAGGCGTGAGCTTCCGCCGGCGCGCTGATCATCTCCGGTTTGTCCGGCTGCGGCGCGCCGCTGCGGATCTGATTGCGGCGAGCGTTCTCGAGCGACAGCGGCTGCTCCACCGCGGCCTCGACGCGATTACGCCCGGTGCGCTTGGCCTGATAGAGCGCGGTGTCGGCGGAGGCCATCAACACTTCAAGCTCGGTATTGGCCGGGCCACCTGCGACACCGATGCTGACCGTGGTTTCCAGCGGCGCGTCATCGATAGCCACACCGGACGCCTCAAACGCTTCGCGCACGCGCTCCGCGGCGAGCAGCGCTTCATCGATCGAACACGGCAGGAGCGCGGCGAACTCCTCGCCACCGACACGGCCGACGAGATCGCTCATGCGAAGCGAAGCAACGACGATATTGGAAAAGACCTTGAGGACTTCGTCGCCCGCGGCATGGCCGAAGCGATCGTTGACCGACTTGAAATGGTCGATGTCGAAAATCATCACGGTCACAGGGCGGCCTGCCTTGGCTTCCCGCTCGATCATGCGCGATGTTGCCTCACCAAAGCCGCGCCGGTTCAGGAGACCTGTCAGCGGATCGATGGAGGCTGCGGTCTTGTGTGCGCTGACCGTCCGCTCCGACACCAGCATGACGATGATGAACACCGTACCGACCGCGTAGATCACAAGCTCGGCAGCAAAGGCCGCGACCCAGACCTGCGCCATGATCTTTGTGTCGGCGGACCGGTACAGGTCGCCAAGAAGAATCGGCAGCATCAGGACAACGCCGTGCAGCAGCGGGACGAAGATCGCGGGCCAGCGCGCGCGCAGGCTCTTGCGCCGCTCGCGCCACAACTCGCCGGCGGTCAGCGCGGCATAGATTGCAACAACGCCGGCGCCGAGCAGCATCCGGGTTTCGGGATCGATGGGATCGAGCACCACGACTGCCGCGACCCAGAGCGCAGGCCCCGCGATCACGCCGA
Source organism: Afipia sp. DC4300-2b1 (assembly GCF_049895725.1). Lineage (NCBI taxonomy): Bacteria > Pseudomonadati > Pseudomonadota > Alphaproteobacteria > Hyphomicrobiales > Nitrobacteraceae > Afipia > Afipia sp. DC4300-2b1. The sequence continues at coordinate 56,608 of NZ_JAFCSX010000008.1, read as the reverse complement.
TCCAGTTAGCCGGGCGGCCATGAAAGGCTCGGGCCGCATCCCAGACGAGGCCACAGGCAATGAAGCCCACGGCGTTAACGGCGATCGACAGCTCCCAGCCAAGTTCGGAGCCGCCCACCGTCCACAGCGCGACCGATGCCGCACCGAGGATATAGGCCGCGCCCCACCAGCCAAGGGCCGCGATCTTTTCCTGACGCCAGAAGAACAGCAGCATCGCGCCGAGCAATGCAGCCGCCAGCGTCGCGACGAGATACAGCGTCGAAATGTCCAAAGACAAATGTGTGCCAGCCGGCATGTTCTATGCAGCGCTTTTTAACAACAGATGGAGCTGGAATAGCCCCTCAGCCATCGTTGAGGCTAGCAACCGTGTCTTGGCACTCCGTTTGCGGCGGTCACAAAATTTTCGGGAAAAATCGCTGCAATTCGGCGGCATCTGGAACAGAAAAAGGCGCCCGAAGGCGCCTTTTGAATCTTGTAGATTCCGGGGATTGCGGAAAATTTGAACGAAAAGATTAGCGCTTCGAGAACTGGAAGGACCGGCGGGCCTTCGCCTTGCCGTACTTCTTACGTTCAACGACACGCGAGTCGCGGGTCAGGAAGCCGCCCTTCTTGAGGACGGTGCGCAGATCCGGCTCGAAGTGAGTGAGAGCCTTCGAAATGCCGTGACGCACAGCGCCAGCCTGGCCCGACAGACCACCACCGGCGACGGTGCAGACTACATCGTACTGGCCCTGACGGGCAGCGGCGACGATCGGCTGCTGGATCATCATGCGCAGCACCGGACGAGCAAAGTAAACCTCGACCTCACGGGTGTTGACGACGATCTTGCCGTTGCCTGGCTTGATCCAGACGCGCGCAACGGCGTCCTTGCGCTTGCCGGTCGCATAAGCGCGGCCCTGCTTGTCGACCTTCTTCTCGTACTTCGGAGCTTCGGGCGCTGCGGTCTTCAGCGCCGAGAGCTGATCGAGGGACTGCATGGTGTCGGACATTATGCGGCCCTCATGTTCTTGCGATTCATCGATGCGATATCCACGACCTCAGGCTGCTGTGCTTCGTGGGGATGTTCTGCGCCGGCGTAAACGCGGAGGTTGCCGAGCTGCACACGGCCGAGCGGACCGCGCGGGATCATGCGCTCAATGGCCTTCTCGACGACGCGCTCCGGGAAGCGACCTTCGAGGATCGACTTCGCGGTACGTTCTTTGATGCCGCCGATGAAACCGGTGTGGTTGTAGTAAACCTTGTTGTCACGCTTGCGCCCGGTGAGGACGACGTGAGCCGCGTTGATGATGATGACGTTGTCACCGCAATCGACGTGGGGGGTGTAAGTCGGGAGGTGCTTGCCGCGCAGGCGCATGGCAACCAAGGTCGCGAGGCGACCGACGACCAGACCCTTGGCGTCGATCAGCACCCACTTCTTGTTGACCTCGGCTGGCTTTGCCGAAAACGTCTTCATGTGAGTTGTCCGTGAAATGGAACGTCCGGCGCAATCGCCGGACTGGACGCGGTTCTAGATAACCCGCCCTCAACCGTCAATGCCATTTGATCAGAAATAGCTCAGTAAAAACAATGAACTAAAAATATGGTGCTATATTACCCCTAAAATCATTAAATATTCGGAATGGAGTAGGTCGAGGTGACATGAGCGATCGGATCTGGCGAAGTCCCTGACAACAGGCTCACTTCTCCGACGGCGAGGCGCTTTCCGAGCTTCATCAGCTTCGCGGCAGCGAGCACATCCTGGCCGGGCTGACCTTTCCGCAAGAAATTGATGTTGAGGCTGGTCGTAACGGCGAGGCCAACGGGACCGATGGCGGACAGCAGCACCACGTACATTGCAAAGTCAGCCAGCGCCATCAGCGTCGGACCGGAGACCGTGCCGCCGGGGCGCAGCATCCGCTCGCTGTAGGGCTGCCGCAGCAGGCTCGTTGCACCGTCGGCGCTCTCGATCAGGATTTCGCCGCTGGCGAAGGCCTGCGGAAACTCCCTGTGGAGAAACGCCTCGAGTTCTGCCACCGTCATTTTCGCCTTGCTCATGGAACGTATGTCCTGCCCTGCTCTCGTATGTGACGGTTTTGTATCTTAGGGTGAGCACGATAGCGAGCCTGACGGAACCTAAAAGCGAACCCGGAATCTGAGCCTAAAGACTATGACCGCGCAAACATCACGTGCTCCATTGCAGGCCCCCTCGCCGCTTCTGCGCGAACAGATCGGCAGCATCGCCGTGCTCACGCTCGATTCACCCAAAACACGCAACGCGTTGTCGGAAGGGATGATCGCCGCTCTCCACGAAGCGATCGATTCCATCCGCGACGACAAAAGCGTCCGCGCGGTCGTCATTGCCGCGCAGGGTCCTGCGTATTCGTCCGGTCACGATCTCAAGGAACTCACCGCCCGCCGCAGCGACGCGGACAAGGGCAAGGCCTACTTTTCGCATATGATGAAATCATGCAGCGACATGATGCAGGCCATCATTCGTCTGCCCAAGCCTGTCGTAGCGGCTGTACAGGGCGTTGCGACAGCGGCGGGTTGCCAACTGGTGGCCACCTGCGATCTGGCGGTCGCGTCCGAGCAGGCCACGTTTGGCACGCCCGGAATCGATATCGGCCTGTTCTGTTCGACCCCGATGGTCGCCCTGTCCCGCAATGTGCCGCGCAAACACGCCATGCACATGCTGCTCACCGGCGAGCACGTCTCCGCACAGCGTGCGTATGAGCTTGGGCTGGTGAACAGCGTGGTCCCGGCTGGAACGGAACGCGATGCCGCAATCGATCTCGCGAACAGGATCGCTGTGAAATCCGCCTATACCCTGAAAGTGGGCAAGGAAGCGTTTTACCGGCAAGCCGAGATGAACCTCGCGGACGCGTATACATATGCGGCGCAGGTAATGGCCGAAAACATGATGGCGCGCGACGCGCAGGAAGGCATCGGCGCCTTCATCGAAAAGCGCGACCCCAATTGGGAAGACCGCTGATCCATATTGCTCGTCATTGCGAGCGAAGCGACGCGATCTATCTTTGCGATCGAGAGATGGATTGCTTCGTCGCTCCGCCCCTCGCAATGACGAAAACAGATGGAAGTTAAAGTGAACCACGACGCTTACGACGATAATTATATCCGCGCCATTCTCACTGGCGTGAAATCGATTGCCATGGTCGGCGCCTCACCGGTCAATGTGCGGCCGAGCTATTTCGCCTTCAAATATCTCGTCGAGCGCGGCTATGACATGATCCCGATCAATCCGGGTCAGGTCGGCAAGACGCTCGTCGGCAAGCCCTTCGTCGCGTCGCTGAAGGATATCGATCGTCCCGTCGATATGGTCGATATCTTCCGCAATTCTGATGCCGCCGCGGCGGTGGTCGATGATGCGCTGGCGCTGCCGGTCTTGCCGAAAGTGATCTGGATGCAACTCGGCGTTCGCAACGACGCAGCCGCCAGGAGAGCTGAAGCGGCGGGCGTCAAGGTCGTGATGAACCGCTGTCCGAAGATCGAATACGCCCGGCTAACGTCGGAAATCCAGTGGGTGGGCGTGAACTCGCGCACCATCAGCTCGAAGCGCGCCCCGATTCCAACCAGCAACATGCGGCTGTCATTGAATCGCAGCAGTGTGAGCGGCGGCGCAACCGCGGCCGCCGACCGCGCCGCAAAGGACAAGAACGACCTGCCCTAAATCCGGTGCGCAGCAGAACGATCCTTTCAGTGCGGCGGCAGAAATCGTCGGGTTCATTACCAGTTAAGGCCAGTCGTGGCGACCGGCTTGACGCCGAGCGCATCCACCCGCAGCATAATCTTCTCCATGCCCGTTCGCGGCGCTTAGAAGGACACCCTATGACAGAAAGATTGCCGGGCTTCTCCACGCTCTCCATTCACGCAGGCGCGCAACCGGACCCCACCACGGGCGCACGCGCGACGCCGATCTATCAGACCACATCGTTCGTGTTTAACGACGCCGACCACGCCGCCTCGCTGTTCGGCTTGCAGGCGTTCGGCAACATCTACACCCGCATCGGCAATCCGACGAATGCCGTGCTCGAAGAGCGCGTTGCCGCGCTGGAAGGCGGCACGGCTGCGCTGGCTGTTGCGTCGGGACATGCGGCACAACTGGTGACGTTTCACGCGCTGTTGCAGCCCGGCGATGAATTCATCGCAGCGCGGCGCCTCTACGGCGGCTCGATCAATCAATTCAATCATTCATTCAAGGCCTTCGGCTGGAACGTCGTCTGGGCGGACACCGACGATGTCTCGACCTTCGAGAAGGCGCTGACGCCGAAGACCAAGGCGATCTTCATCGAGTCGATTGCCAACCCCGGCGGCACGGTGACTGACATCGAAGCCATCGCCGCCATCGCACGCAAGGCCGGCGTGCCGCTGATCGTCGACAACACACTCGCGTCGCCCTACCTCATCAAGCCGATCGATCACGGCGCGGACATCGTCCTGCATTCGGCGACGAAGTTCCTTGGTGGCCATGGCAATTCCATTGGCGGCATCATCGTGGACGCCGGCACGTTCGACTGGTCGCGCGATGGCCGCTACCCTGTATTGAGCGAGCCGCGCCCGGAATATCACGGCATCAAGCTGCAGGAGACTTTCGGTAACTTCGCGTTCGCAATCGCCGCGCGCGTGATCGGCTTGCGCGATCTCGGCCCTGCATTGTCTCCGTTCAATGCGTTCCTGCTTCTGACCGGCATCGAAACGCTGAGCCTGCGCGTCCAGCGGCATTGCGATAACGCCAAGGCTGTCGCGGAATGGCTGTCGCCGCATCCCGCGGTGGCATGGGTGAACTATGCGGGCCTTCCCGGCGACCGCTATCATAACCTCGCCCGGAAATATTCGCCGAAAGGCGCAGGCGCGGTGTTCACCTTCGGTCTCAAGGGCGGCTATGACGCAGGCATCAATCTGGTGTCGAACGTCAAACTGTTCTCTCACCTGGCCAATGTCGGCGATACGCGATCGCTGATCATCCACCCGGCTTCGACCACCCACAGCCAGCTCAGCGATGCACAAAAGGCGCAGGCCGGCGCAGGCGTCGATGTGGTGCGGCTTTCGGTCGGCCTCGAGGACAAGGAAGACCTGATTGCCGATCTCGATCAGGCGCTGAAGGCCTAAATCTTAAGGCGGCTTCTGAAATGCAAGAACGCGGCGCCGGGCATGGCGCCGCGTTTTTCAATATGCAGAGAGCAAAAGTGCTTTCAGAAATTCAGGTCTTCACGGCTCCAGACGCTTTGGCCTTGTCCTCACGGCTCAGGCGTGCGTTGCGCTGGACGATTGAAAATGTCGCAAGAGCGAACAGAATGACGAGAAGCTGAGCCGATAGAGCTTCAAGCGTTGCATTCAGCCCGAGTGACTGGAGCCAGCCAAAGCTCTTCAATTCGGTGACGGGCAACAGGCTCTGCTCCTGGAATTCCTGAATCGCTTCGCCGATAAACTTGATGCCCATCGCGAACAGGAATGCCGACGTAATGATGAACAGCGGGCGCAGCGGGATTTTCCGCGCAATCAGATTGATGAAGTAGAACAACACGACGAGACCGGCCGTCGCGGCGGCGAGACCGGCGAAAAGTCCGAGGCTCCAGCCGCCTTCAGTGACGGCGAGCGCATTGATGAAAAGCACGGTTTCGGCGCCTTCACGGAACACCGCGAAAAATGCAAGCGCGCCAACTGCCCAAGCCGTCTCCTGCGCAAGCGCACTATCCGCTTTGTGGGCAAGATAATCCTGCCAGCCGCGCGGGTCCTGCTTCACCATCAGCCAGCCGCTGACGTAGAGCATCAGCGCGGCGGCAAAGAGAATCACGATTGCTTCGAAAACATCGTTATGCTGACCGGAATTGAGGACCGCGAACAGCCATGCCGCGATGATGCTGCAACCGACTGCGGCGAGCGCGCCGCCATAGAGCGCTGTGACGCGGTGGCCGCCGCCGACCTTGCGGAGATAACCCGCAAGCGCTGCGATCACGAGCATGGCCTCGAGGCCCTCACGCAACAGAATGACGGCTGCCTGGACGAATGCGTTGGACATGGAGGCCTTGTAACAAAATCCGCGTTTTGAGGATTTCGTTCTATCGCGGTGCAAATCGAAGTTAAAGCGGGTATGGGCCGCACCAAATCGTGACCCGGGTCCGAAATTGAAGAAATCCCTGAGACTCAGCGCCTTCCGGAATTTCCGCCACTTTAGAATAGTTCGATTTCAACCACCCTCGCCGACCACGAGACGAAGTTTGGCGGGCGTTCGGTCGGGCAGCGCTCGGCCCAGCCGCTCGACGTGAAACAGCGTCATCGTGAGAATGACGATCGCGACAGCCTGATGAGCCAAACCGAGATCGATCGGCACCTGGTTAAGCAGCGTCAGGATGCCGATGGCCACCTGAACAAGCATCGCCGCCACGATCCAGAGTGCGCCGGACACGATAGCGGGACTTGTCCGGGAGCGGACCGCGTCGATCGCATGAGCGATGGCAACGACCACAAGCGTATAAGCGATCATGCGATGGCTGAACTGAACGGTCAGCGTGTTGTCGAAGAAATTTCGCCACCAGGGCTGTTCGAAAAACAGCCGCGCGGATGACGGGATGAATGCGCCATCGATCAGCGGCCAGGTGTTGAACACCCGGCCGGCCCGAAGGCCCGCGACCAGCGCACCGAAATAGAGTTGGAGAAACACCAGCACCAGCAGGATTCTGCCCACGATCTTCACGCGCAGCGGGGCAACCGATGGTACGCCGCCTTGAATATGACGCCGCAGCAGCCAGACGACTGCCGAGAAAATGAAAAGCGCCAGCATGAAGTGAATGGCGAGCCTGTACTGCGAAACGGAAACCCGTTCGGTGAGGCCCGAACTCACCATCCACCATCCGACCGCGCCCTGCAGGCCGCCAAGCACGAAGATGATCCACAGTCTGCGCTGAAGCCCGGGTGACAGAAAACCGCGCCACAGGAACCAGAGGAACGGCAGCAGAAATACCGCGCCGATCAGCCGTCCCAGCAGACGATGTCCCCATTCCCACCAGAAGATGGTCTTGAATTCGGACAGGCTCATACCGCGATTCATTTCGCGATACTGCGGAATGGTCTTGTAGGCTTCGAACTGCCGGCTCCATTCGGCGTCCGTCAGCGGCGGAATGGTGCCGGTGACCGGCTTCCACTCGACAATGGAGAGGCCGGATTCTGTCAACCGCGTCGCGCCGCCGACCATCAGCGTGCAGACAACAAGGGCGGCCACAATAATGAGCCACGCGCGGACGCCGCGCATACCAGCGGTCCCTGCCTGTCGAACGATTGGGATGGGAGCGGTCATGATCCGAAATGCAGCCTTGAATGAATTCGCGCGGTCCTTATAGTCGCCGCACTTTTCCACGCAAGACGCGTGTTTGCAGCCACCAGCACAATTATGTCATGACGATTCGCACGCGAAAACTGATCGGAACTTTCGGCCTTTTGGGGCTCGTGGTTGTGTGGTCGCTGGCCGGCATGGCGATTGCCCAAACCCCTTGGCTTGCGGCATCGAAGCTTGCTCAGGCGATCTTCTACGTGGTGGCCGGCCTCGGCTGGGTCCTGCCCGCAATGCCGCTGATCGCATGGATGTCGCGGCCGGATCCTCAGCCGTAGTTGGTGGCCGGTTCCGGCGAATGCGCCTTCGCCTTTCGTATGGTGATACCCGACAAAATCACGCGTAGCGCGCGGAGCGAATTCCGCCGCCCGTCCCACGCGATCCGTGGCAACGCCATCAGGTCAGACCGGCCGTCGGATCTGATGACCCCGGGCCCGGCGGACACCGCAGTGGTAAACCCCGCCTCCCGCGCCAGCATTATCTCCCGGGGGCCAAAACAATCCTGCCCACCAAACGGGTAGGCAAAATGCAGGCATGGGCCGCCCAGCGCGGTTTCCAATACCGTTCGCCCCATCGACATTTCCCGCGAAGCGCTCGTGCCCTTTGTGCGCGCCAGGTTGGGATAATTGACAGTAGCGCTTCCAATCGTCGCCTGCGGATCGCGCGCCAGTTTGGCGAGGTCTTGCCAGTTCATTGCGATGTCACGCGAGACCTCGTTGATATCGACGCCGTAACGGCCGCACAGGTCGCCGATCGCGATCGCAAGGTCGTCTGGCGATAACGTCATCATCCACGCATGCAAGACTTCGTAAAGCTGATACTTGTCCGCAAAACTGGCTGCGAAGAAATGCCTTTCAATGCGGTTCATCACGAGGCCAATGCGGGCATGGCGCGCGACGACCCGTTCAAGCGCAAGCCACCACGCCTTGCCGATGCCGTCGACAAAGCCCGTCGGAATGTACAGGGCGAACGGTACACGATGGCGAGACAACACCGGGTACGCATGCGTCATGAAATCGCGATGGCCGCCGTCGAACGTCAGGCAGACAAACCGGCGTGCGAGGGCCGCCTGTTGCGCGCGTTCTGCAACCTCGCCGATGGAGACAAAATCAAAGTCCCACTGCTTCAGGGCGGAAATCGCCTTGTCGAGGAATTCGGGGGTGACGTCATGAGATCGCAGCGGCTGGAACGGATCGTCACGCCGCGGCCGGACGTGTTCGAACTTGAGAATGGCTCCCGAGCCGCCTGTTCGCCGTTCGAGAGCGCGCGCCATGCCGCTGAAATAGCCGAGCTCCAGCCCCACATCCGCCAGCATGCTCTTCCGAAACCGCACTTAGCCATCCCTCCGCGCGCTAATATCCTGAATCCGAAGTTCGCCTTATCTTACAGCACCTTCCGGTGCGAACTTCGGATTCAAAGAGGACACTAGCAATTTATAGATTCTCGTGTGGCTTTGGTTCGCAAGCCCGAACGGAACGCGCGGCGAAGGGAGCGCGGACTTGCGACCCCCCACACGATGCCTGCCGCGCGCCCATTCTCATTACTCTTTGTTGACATTTCTTTGAATAAGGTCGCTTAAGCCGAAATCTCAAAATGCCCAGGAATTCAGGTCCTCCGATGACCATGGCTGCAGCACTTCACGGCTCCGACACAAACACGCAGGCGCATTCGGCCTCAAACCGCATCGCGCGCGTCGATGTCGTTCGCACAATGTCGGAGGCCGAGCCTCGCTGGCGGGCCTTCGAGGGGCCCGATTACCTCTCAACGCCTTATCAGCGCTTTGTACTGCTGGACGCGTGGCAACAGACCCTCGGCAAGCATGAAGGCGCATCACCGTTTATCGTGATTGCCAGCGACGCTCATGATCAGCCGCTGCTGTTGCTGCCACTGGTGATCTGCCGCGAGAATGGCGCGAAGGTCGCGCGCTTCATGGGCGGCAAGCACCCGACGTTCAATATGGCGCTATGGCGTCGTGATTTCGCGGAGACTGTGACACGGGCGGAACTCGATGCGCTGGTCTCTGCGATCCGCGGCCAACCCGATGGCGTCGATGTCCTGGCCTTCGCGCAACAGCCGCAACGCTGGCAGAACATCCTCAATCCGCTGGCGCTGCTCGCTGGACAGCCCTCGACCAATGCCTGCCCCATGATGACGATGACTCCCGGTTGCAAGGCCGAAGACCGCATCAGCACATCGACGCGGCGGCGATTGCGCAACAAGGAGCGCAAGCTGCAATCTCTCCCCGGCTATCGCTATTCGGTGGCGGCGACCGACGCCGATATCAACCGCGTCCTGGATGCGTTTTTCATCATCAAGCCGCAGCGCATGGCGCTTTCGAAATTGCCGGATATCTTTTCTGACGAAGCGACCAAGGCCTTTGTCCGCGATGCCTGCCTGGCAAAGCTGCCAAACGGCGACCGCGCCATCGAGCTTCACACGCTCGAGTGCGACAGCGAACTGATCTCGGTCTTTTCCTGCGTCGCTGATGGCGAACGCTTCTCCACCATGTTCAACACCTACACGATTTCAGATAACGCGCGTTACAGCCCGGGCCTGATCCTGCTGCGCTACATGATCGATCACTTCGGCGATCGCGGCTATCGCTCGGTCGATTTCGGCGTAGGATCGGACGAATACAAGCTGACATTCTGCAAGGAAGACGAGCCTCTGCTCGATGCCTTTATTCCCTTGACCGCGCGAGGAAAATTCGCAGCGCTGGGCATGTCGTCGCTGACTCATGCCAAGCGGCTGGTCAAACATAACCCGGCGCTGATGCACATGGCGCAATTGCTGCGCAACGCCATCTCTCGCTAAGCAAGATATTGCGAACGGTTCAGGCCGCCGCGACCCGCTGACCCGGTGCGCCGAGATCCATTGCGTTCAGTGATGTGGTCAGAATGGTCACGCCGCCGAAGCCCGATTCAAGAAGCTGGGTCTTCATCATCTCACGTGCAGCCGCGGTGATCGCAGGATCGGGAATGATAACCGCATGCGCCTGCGCGGCGATGACGGTCGCCGGCAGATCCGACGCGGTGCCCGCATCGAGCACGACATAGTCATAGGCCCGCGACAGAGCATCGATCGCCAGATTGATCCGCGGGAGTTGCAGCAGCTGCCGCTGCGCAGCGTCTCGCCCCGCCCCGACGATATGAACCGCCGACAGGCGATCCTTGGTGATGATGTCGCTGAATGACGCCGAGCCCTGCATCAGTTCTGTCAGCCCCGGCGATGACGGGTCCGTCGAGACAGCCGCCAGTGTCGGAGACGCCATCGCGAGATCGACAAGGACAACCTTGGAGTTTAGCGACAGAAGCCGGGCAAGCGTCAGCGCGACCAGCGTGACACGTTCATCCTGATGGGCACCAATAACGGTGATCTTGCGAGCCGCGCCCCCGCGCAGCATTGCTGCAAGCCGTTCGATTTCCACGATACCGGTAGGCACTTGCGGTGGCGTGTCGCGTGGAGCGGCAACCGGAGCGCGCACGGTCACGCCGGGACGCGGCGCGGTCATGCGCAGCAATTCTCCCGTCGTAATGTAGCCGGCGCTCAGCATCAGCATCGCCAGGGTGGCGATCAACACCGTCGGGAGTTTCTTCGGGAACGCTGGCGTGTTCGACACGATCGCGCGGGAAATGATCCTGCCGTCCGCTGGAGCCGTATCGATATTCTCGCGGGTGGTCGCCTCGCGATACTTGGCGAGATAGGATTCCAGCAGGTCGCGCTGCGCCTTCGCCTCGCGCTCCAATGCACGCAACTGAACGTCCTGGCCATTGGTGGAGGATGCCTGACGCTTCAATTGATCGAGACTGCCGTTGAGCCCGTCAGCTCGGGCGCTCGCGATACGGGCGTCGTTTTCAAGCGAGCGGGATATCTTGCTCGCCTCCTCGCGGATCTGGCGATCGATATCCAGTATCTGCGCCTTCAGCTCCTTGATGCGCGGATGCCCGCCGAGCAGCGTTGACGATTGCTCGGCAAGCTGCGCACGAAGCGTGACGCGTTGCTCGGACAGGCGGCGAACAAGCTCGGAATTCAGGACTTCCGACGCCTCGATCGGCTTGCCGCTCTGAAGCATTTCGCGGATCAGCCGCGACTTCGATTCCGCATCGGACTTCAGCGCCCGCGCGTTGTTGAGTTGCGTGTTCAGCTCGCCAAGCTGCTGATTGGACAGCGTGGTGTTGTTGGTGCCGACGAAGAGATTGGACTTCGAGCGAAACTCCTCGACCTTCGCCTCGGCATCCGCAACCTTCTTGCGCAGGCTCTCGATCTCCACGAGCAACCATTGCGAGGCCGATTTCGCCTGATTTTGCCGTGCAGCCTGTTGAAGCACCAGATAGCCATCGGCGATCGAATTGGTGACACGCGCCGCCAGTTCCGGATTCTGCGACTGGAATTCGATCACCATGACGCGCGACTTGTCGACCGCGTAGGCCGTCAGCCGCTCATAATAAGCCTCGAGGACGCGCTCCTCCGGGGTCATCTTGAAGGGATCCCGGACAATCCCGAACAGGGCCAGCAGCGTTCGCAGCGGCGATACGCCACGCAGAACCGGGTCAAACTCTGGCAACTCGGAGAGTTTGTTCGCCTTGATGACGTCGCGAGCAAGCTCGCGTGACAGCAGCAGTTGGACCTGACTGGTCACCGCTTCCGCATCGAGACTGCCACGCTCCTCGGCGCGATCCCCGTTCGGACGCAAGAAGATGTTCTCCCGGCCGTCGATCAGGATGCGGGCTTCGGATTTATACCGCGGCGTAATGATATTGACGACGAGGAGTGAGAGCACGAACGCCAGCACTGTTGGCCCAATGACCCACATCCGCTTGCGAACCAGCGTGTCCCAGATCGCACGAAGATCGACGTCGCCAAGCTCGGGGGATACGACAGGCACCGCCGGCGCATGGGCTGCGGCTATCGGAACCGCATCAACTTTGGCCCGGAACGGCACCTTGTCCATCCAGTCACGCCAGAACGAAAAACGCATCGAATACTCTCCACCCGGACGCTACTGCACTGGCGCGAATCCAGATCTCCTACGCGCCGATTACAGTCCATTAAGGTTGCTGCGGGGTTAATCGGAGGGTGCGCGCGCCGTTTGGCGGCAAGCCAGTCACCTGAGGTCATATTTTATTAACCATGAAAGTTCTTAATCAGAATCAATACTTATTTGGATTCTCCCATGCAGCGCAGCCGCGCGCGTTTCACCTGCCTCATCCTCGCGCTCGCGGTGTCGGGCTGCATGCGGACGGCTGCACAGGTGGCGGTCATAGACAACGGCAGCCTCGATGCGATTGCCTACGGTCCGGTTCAGCCCGTGCGCGCCGTCAGCGTCGCGACAACCCCTGTCCCTCCCGGCGATAGCGCGCACGATGAGCCTTATCGCCTGAATGCCGGCGACCGGCTGCGCATTGTCGTCTACGGCCAGGAAGGCCTCACCAACACTTACATGGTGGACGCGAGCGGCTCGATCACCATGCCGCTGATCGGCGCGGTGCGCGCGCGAGGCCTGACGCCAGCAGGATTGGCTGCGGCTGTCACGGCCCGGCTGAAGAACGGCTATCTTCGCGAGCCCTATGTTGCAGCGGAGGTCGAAACCTACCGGCCTTTCTTCATCCTCGGCGAAGTGACCGCTCCTGGCCAATATCCCTATGTGCCGAACATGACGGCGGAGAGCGCCGTTGCCATTGCCGGCGGCTTCACCCCCCGCGCGCAGCGAAGCAGCATCAAATTAACCCGAATGGGCGAAGCTGGCACCGTTCAGGCTGCCGTGCCGCCTGGTACGCTTCTGAAACCCGGGGACACCGTCGTAGTCGCCGAACGCTGGTTCTGACGATGCCCGAGACTTCGACTTCTCCGCTGCGAATTCTCCACGCTGTTCGTGCGCCGGTCGGCGGGATTTTCCGTCATATTCTCGATCTTGCTGTAGGACAGGCCGAACGCGGGCATGAGGTCGGCATTCTTGCGGACAGCCTGACCGGCGGCGAGCGGGCGGAAACGGCGCTCAGGGAGATCGCCCCGAAGCTCAAGCTCGGGGTTTATCGCCTCGCCATTCGCCGGGAGCCCCACCCTGTCGATAGCGTGACGGCCCTGCATTTCTTGCGTCTGGCGCGATCCCTGAAGCCTGACGTTCTGCACGGACACGGCGCGAAGGCCGGCGCCTTCGTTCGCCTGAAAGGCAAATCGAAGAAATCGATCCGGGTCTACACCCCGCATGGCGGCTCCCTGCACTATCCACCGGGCACGCTGAAAGGCGGCGCGTATGCGCGGATGGAACGCACCCTGATGAACCGCACCGACCTGTTTCTGTTCGAGAGCGCATTCGCACGCGATACCTATTTGCGCGTGGTCGGCAAGCCTGCCGGTCTGGTTCGCTGCGTTTTCAACGGCGTCACCGCATCCGAGTTCGATCCGGTACCCGTGGCCGAAGACGCGACCGACGTTGTTTATGTCGGCGAGTTTCGTGAGATCAAAGGCGCTGATCTGCTGATCCAGGCGGTGGCGCGACTGCGGGCCGACGGCAAACCGGTCACGCTGACCCTCGCCGGCGACGGTGAAGAGACCGAGGCCCTGAAGGCCCTGGTCAGCCGCCTGAACCTCGGCGACGCTGTGCGGTTCATCGGTCATGTGAGGGCCCGGTTTGGCTTTTCGAAAGGCAGGCTGCTCGTCGTCCCTTCACGCGGCGACTCGATGCCCTACGTTGTTATCGAGGCCGCCGCTGCCGGTATCCCGATGGTCGCGGCCAGCGTCGGTGGCATTCCCGAAATCCTCGGCCCGCACACCAGCGGACTTTTTGTCGCAAACAGCGTCGGCGCCATGGCGGATGCGATCGAAATGGCGCTTGCCGACATGGATGCAACCCGCGAGCGTGCCCGGAATCTCCGCGAGCGCATCTTCGTTCACTTCTCCCAGAAGGCGATGGTCGACGGCGTCATCAGCGGCTATCGCGACGCATTTAACGAACGTTAACCTACCTTTATCGACGATAACTAATTCTTCCGATTTGTTGTCTAGGCATGAGGCTGGGGGACTTTGGTTCCCCTTGGCCTATCGCCACATGACGGTACAACAACGGAAATTTTGGCCGTGGAACCGATCGACGTCAGAACGATGATGAATGCCGCTGCGGCGGGATCAGCCGCCATGGGCGCCGTTGACGGCGCTCCGAGGGTGGAACGCCGCAAGCGTCTGACTCCTGCCGCGCTTGCAGTCGCAAATGAGAAAGTCCGAAAGGCCTACTCGACAGTCGTTATCAGCGGCGTTGTCCGCATCGTGGATTTCCTGCTTCTGACCGCAGTCGGGCTTGCGCTCTATCTCGCGTATGTGCTGCCGGGCACGAGCGGTTTCTCCTGGCAGTACGCCGCGGCGATCATCGGTGTGGCCGCTTGCGCGGTCGTCAGTTTTCAGGCCGCTGAAATCTATGATGTGCAGATCTTCCGTGGTCAGCTTCGCCAGATGACGCGCATGGCGTCGTCATGGGCTTTCGTTTTTCTGCTGTTTATCGGCGCATCCTTCTTCGCCAAGCTCGGCGATACGATCTCCCGCGTCTGGCTTTCGGCATTTTTCTTCGTCGGACTGGCATCGTTGTTTGCTGAGCGAGTTGTTCTGCGCGCGCTGGTCCGCCGCTGGGCGCGCGAAGGCCGTCTTGACCGCCGCACGATCATCGTTGGCTCCGACCAGAACGGCGAAAACCTGATCCGGGCACTCAAAGCGCAGGATGACTCCGATATTCAGATTCTCGGCGTGTTCGACGACCGCAACGACTCCCGCGCACTGGACACCTGTGCCGGCCAACCGAAGCTCGGAAAGATCGACGACATCGTTGAATTTGCCCGCCGCACCCGGATCGATCTGGTGCTGTTTGCGCTGCCGATCTCCGCGGAGACGCGCATTCTCGATATGCTGAAAAAACTGTGGGTGCTGCCGGTCGACATCCGGTTATCGGCACACACCAACAAGCTTCGCTTCCGCCCCCGCTCCTACTCGTATCTCGGCAAGGTTCCGACACTCGATGTGTTCGAGCAGCCGATCACCGACTGGGACATGGTGCTGAAGTCGGCGTTCGACCGCATCGTCGGCGCGATCATCCTCATCCTGCTCGCGCCCGTGATGGCGATCGTCGCCCTCGCCATCAAGCTCGACAGCCCCGGCCCGGTGCTGTTCCTGCAAAAGCGCTATGGCTTCAACAACGAGCGGATTGACGTCTTCAAGTTCCGCTCACTGTTTCACGATCAGGCCGACCCGCTGGCCTCTAAAGTTGTGACCAAGGGTGACAAGCGCGTCACCCGCGTCGGCCGTTTCATTCGCAAGAGCAGCCTCGACGAACTGCCGCAGCTCTTCAATGTCGTTTTCAAGGGCAATCTCTCGCTGGTCGGCCCTCGTCCCCATGCGGTGCAGGGCAAGCTGCAAAGCCGCCTGTTTGATGAAGCCGTCGACGGATACTTTGCGCGCCATCGCGTCAAACCCGGCATCACGGGATGGGCGCAAATCAACGGCTGGCGCGGTGAAGTCGATACCGACGAGAAAATTCAGAAGCGCGTCGAATTCGACCTGTACTACATCGAGAACTGGTCGGTCCTGTTCGATCTCTACATCCTCTTCAAAACACCGTTCGCGCTGATCAAGGGTGAGAACGCCTACTGAGCTGACGCGCAGAACGCGCGGAGAGGATTTCGGTTCGCATGGCTTCACTCGCAGCCGCAGACTACGCCCTTCCCGCGACTGCGACGCCGCCCGGCATCGCGGCGATCCAGCGGGCGTTGATGTGGGCCGTCGGGGCAGGCGGCGCGATCGTCTTTATCGAGCCGAGCCCCTATGAGCTGATGACGCTGGCGTCGGTGGTCTTCTTCTTCGCGACCGGCCTGCGCATGCGTCCGGTGTTTATCCCGCTGCTGATCCTGCTCTTCCTGCTGAATATCGGCTACACCATCTGCTCGATCTACCTGATGGACAAATCCGAGATCCTGAACTGGATCCTGACCTCATGGTACATGGCCATCACGTGCCTGTTCTTCGCGATGGTACTGGCTGAAGATACGGCCACGCGGCTTGAATTTCTCCGGCGCGGTTTGATATTCGGAGCGCTGATTGCGTCCATTGCCGGCATCGCCGGCTACTTCAATCTCGTGGGCTACGACACTTTCACGCTGTACAGCCGCGCACGCGGGACGTTCAAGGACCCGAACGTGCTGGGCGCCTATCTCATCCTGCCCGCGTTGTTCCTGCTACAGACCGTCGTGACACAATCGTTCGGGAAGTCCTTCCGCAGCGCGATTGCGCTCGGGATCGTCAGCCTTGCTGTGTTGCTTGCGTTCTCCCGCGCGTCCTGGGGGCAATTGATAGGCTGCTCGGCCCTCATGCTGATGCTGATGTACGTGACGACGCCGTCACAGGCGCAGCGCACGCGCATCGTAACCGTGGCGATCTCGGCGGCGATCTGTTCGGCATTGCTCCTGATCGCGCTGCTATCGATTGATTCCATCGGCGATCTCTTCAAGGAGCGGGCAAGCCTGAACCAAACCTACGACAGCGGACGGTTCGGACGCTTCGGACGGCACGCGCTCGGCTTCCAGATGGCCCTTGAGCTCCCGTTCGGTATAGGCCCGCTTCAGTTCACAAAGTTCTTTCCTGAAGACACCCACAACTCATTCCTGAATGCCTTCATGTCGGGCGGCTGGATCGCCGGGGTTTGCTTCCCGGCGCTTGTGTTCATCACTGTCATCATGGGATTCAAGCTGATTTTCGTGCGCGTGCCGTGGCAGCGGATGTATCTTGCGGTTTTTTCCGCCTTCTTCGGAACGGTCTGCGAAGCCTTCATCATCGACGTCGATCACTGGCGTCATTTCTGGATGATGCTGGGCGCGATGTGGGCGATGTTTGCAGCGGCCCATGCCTATGGCTACCGCGCCCAGTCCGACACCGTTTCGTAAACTGAAAATATTCCGCAGCCGTTACGGACCAATGTTCCGGATGAACGACTATTCACGCAACATAACATTTTTACACGGAACCGAGCCGAGGGCTTCTCGTTGAGGATTGGGCAGACAACGAGGAGGATAATATGAAGACCAAGCTTTTGATGACGGTCGCGACGGCCGCCCTGATCGGCAGTGCGGGACTGGTTTCGGCGCAGGCTCCGGGCAATGCTCCAAACGCACCTGCCGCGTCGCAGACAGCGCCATCTGCAGGCGCGCCTGCTGACAAGGCCGCGCCATCCAACGAGATGAAGGGCGGCCAGGCCCAGATGCCTCGCGAGGGCGGGAATGCCCAGCGTGCTCAGGACAGCACCAAGGATGGAATGAAGTCGAAGGGCGCTGAAACCGCCCCGGATACGAAGAGCGGCAAGGCTGCGTCCGAAACGAATATGGACAGGTCGAAAGACGGCATGAAGGCCGATCGGAAGAACGCCGCCGAGAAGGACGGAATGAAGGGCGATCAGAAGAATGCCGCCGAAAGGGACGGCATGAAGGGCGATCAGAAGACCGGGGCAACAACCGGTCAGGCTGGCGCCAGCGCAAAGCTCACAACCGAGCAGCGCACGACGATCCGCACCTCGATCACCAAGCAGAACATCAAGCCTGTGACGAACGTGAACTTCTCGATCTCCGTCGGCACGCGTGTTCCGCGAACGGTGAGCTTCCACCCGCTTCCGGCGGAAGTCGTCACGATTTACCCCGATTGGCGTGGATATGAGTTCTTCCTCGTCAATGGCGAGATCGTGGTCGTGAATCCGCGCACGCTCGAAATTGTCGCCGTGCTCGAAGCATAAGCTGAGCACCAGCAAAACGATCAGAGGCCGGTCCGATCGACCGGCCTCTTTCTGCTTGCAGATTGAGAACGATTTAGCGAAGCCGCCCTCGTGCCACGTCATATGTCCAGGAGCGGCGGCCACTGCTGAAGACCACCCGCCTGAACTGCAAGGCTCTCGCCTGCTCCGGAATCTTCGCGGTCTCGACCAGTTGCATGGCCATCTGCCGCGTCATCTGGGACGACACAAACCGGACCGTGCTGTTCCCGCGCCCTGACGCCTCGACCTTCATTCCGTCGTCCCGCATCCGCTGTCCCATCTCATGGGCATAAAGTTCACGGTTGGCGACGGCCGCGATCTGAACTGACGGCTGAAGAATTCCGTATTGGATCATGCGCATGGCATTGGCCATATCCAGCGCCGAGGCATTTGCCGGGTCTGCCGCGGCGGCCATCTGAAGACGCAACTCCATGCTGCGGAAAGCGGACAACGATACCGGCGCCCTGGTCCTGCCGCGCCTGGAGTTTTCATAGCTTGTCTTCAGCGCAGTCGCCTCGGCAAGCAGCGCATCGAGAGCGGCCTTGTTGTCGGCGGCTTTCTGTTCTGCCGGCGACAACGGAGCCGGTACCGGAGCGGGGGTTGCCTCCGCCGGCTGCGCCGGCGCAACGGTAACGGGCTCCGATTGCGCGGGAATCGCGCCTGTCGCCGCGGTGGCTGCGTCCTGCGGCTTGTCGGTCTGGGTTGTTTGTGGGCTGGGCGTCGTCGCTTGCGTGGTTTGACCCAAAACGAGTCCGCCGGAAACCATGGTGAGCGAGATCAGCGATAAAGCAATGCTCTTGCGTCGCAACACGTCCGCACCCAATCGTTCGGGATCGATGCCAAATATTGATCGACACCTTGCAACGCATCAAGCGGAGTTTTGTTCGGGTTGAACGCAAAATATTTGGTCGTTGGACAGCTCTCGAAAAAGAGGCCCGGCGACCTTTCGGAAGCCGGGCCAGTTTAAGACGCAAGTCAGGGAGACCAACGCCGTAGTGTGTTCAGTGCAGGATTTCGAAAAGTCCCGCCGCGCCCATGCCGCCACCGATGCACATGGTCACAACGCCGTACTTGGCCTTGCGGCGGCGGCCTTCGATCAGGATGTGGCCGGTCAGACGCGCACCGGTCATGCCATACGGATGGCCCACGGCGATCGAGCCACCGTTGACATTGAGTTTGTTCGGGTCGATCCCCAGCTTGTCGCGGCAATAGATGACCTGGACGGCATAGGCTTCATTCAGTTCCCAGAGGTCGATGTCATCGATCTTGAGGCCATGACGCTTCAACAGACGCGGGATAGCAACCACGGGGCCAACCCCCATTTCATCTGGCTCGACGCCCGCGGCGACGAAGCCACGGAAAATGCCGAGCGGCTTCAAGCCCTTCTTGGCGGCGAGCTTGTCGCTCATGATCACCGAGGCCGACGCGCCATCCGAGAGCTGGCTGGCATTGCCGGCGCTGATGGTCTTGCCTTCAAAGACCGGCTTGATGCTGGCAATACCTTCGAGGGTCGAGTCCGGACGAGGGCCCTCGTCCTTCGTCAGCGTCACTTCCTTATAGGAAACTTGCTTGGTTTCCTTGTCCACAACCGCCATCTTGGTGGTGATCGGAACGATCTCGTCGTTGAAGCGCCCGCCCTGAATGGCGGCGCCGGTGCGACGCTGAGATTCCAGACCGTACTCATCCTGCTTGTCGCGCGGAATGTTGTAACGCGCTGCGACCACTTCGGCGGTCTCCAGCATCGACATGTACATTTCGGACTTCATCGCCATCAGTTCAGGATCGACGGCATGAAACTTGTTCATGTGGTCGTTCTGCACGAGGCTGATCGATTCAATACCGCCGCCGATCGCGACCTCCACGCCATCGAGCATCACCGAACGAGCGGCGACAGCAATTGCCTGCAAACCGGATGCACACTGGCGATCGATAGTCGTGCCGGCAACCGTGATCGGGAGTCCGGCTCGGATCGCACCCTTGCGCGCGACGTTCATCACCATGGTGCCCTGCTGCATCGCGCAGCCCATCACCACATCCTCGACCTCTCCCGGCTCGATCCCGGCGCGCTTCACCGCCTCTGCCATGACATGACCCGCCATCGTCGGGCCTTCGGTGTTGTTGAGCGCACCGCGATAGGCCTTGCCGATGCCGGTACGGGCTGTGGAAACGATAACTGCATCTACCATCCGATGACCTCCGGAACGTGAGTCCGGTCAATCAGACGGACTCGGGTTTGAATACGGCTTTATATGACAATCATAATTCAATAAGAAGCGTCGCGACCGCTCAGCAGGGCTGCCATGCTGGTCCGTCGGGATGCCGTGGTCAAGCTGCGCGGGCGTAGCGCAGCAGGTGGTACGTCGGGTCGCCGAACTGAATGTTGATCGACAGGATGCGTTTGAAGTAGTGACCGATGTTGAGTTCGTCGCTCATTCCCATGCCGCCATGAAGCTGAATCGCCTGCTCGCCGACAAAGCGCGCAGCTTCACCAATCTTGGACTTCGCACCCGAGGCAAGTTTCGACACACGCTGATCGCCCTCAGCCACGGTCAGGTTCAAATGCTGCGAGAGCGACGTCGCCTCCTGGAGCGCAATGAACATGTCCACCATCCGGTGCTGCAGCACCTGGAACGTGCCCAGCGCCACGCCAAACTGCTTGCGCGTCTTGGTGTATTCCAGCGTCGCACTATTCAGGACATCCATCGCCCCGGTTGCTTCAGCACACAGGGCCGCGATGGCGCGATCCCGGCACGCCTCGAGAACAGCAACACCCTTGCCTTCGGCGCCGAGCAAGCTGCCGGCGGGAACGGTGACATCCTTGAGCGTGATTTCAGCGGCGCGCCGGCCGTCGATCGTCTTAAAGCTTTGCAGATGAAGCCCGGCCGACTGACGGTCCACAATGAACAGGCTGACACCGGCATTATCACGCGGACCGCCCAAGGTTCGCGCCGATACAATCAACTTGTCGGCCCATGGCGCTCCGATCACTGCGGCCTTTGCGCCGTTCAGAACATAAGTATCACCAGTACGCTTCGCGGTCGTCGCGACATTGTTGAGATCGTATCGCGACTTGCTTTCCGTCCAGGCCAGCGCCCAGATCGCTTCGCCTCCCATTATGGCGGGCAGCAATTCTTCACGCTGCGCGTCGGTGCCGACGCTTTCAATCA
Source organism: Afipia sp. DC4300-2b1 (assembly GCF_049895725.1). Classification (NCBI taxonomy): domain Bacteria; kingdom Pseudomonadati; phylum Pseudomonadota; class Alphaproteobacteria; order Hyphomicrobiales; family Nitrobacteraceae; genus Afipia; species Afipia sp. DC4300-2b1. Next base: position 35,340 of record NZ_JAFCSX010000008.1, on the reverse strand, counting down.
GGCCACCGGCAAGAACAACCGTCTCGAAGAACGGCTCGACCACGAGATGACGGCCGAATTCATGCATGACGATCATAGTGGAAAGCGGACCGCCGCCGAGTCCGCCGGACGCTTCCGAGAACGGGGCCGCGAGCAGTCCCATCTCCGCGAAAGCACTCCAGTGCTTTCTGCTCCAGCCCTCTTCCGTCGCAACGATCTTGCGGCGCGTCTCGAAATCGTACTGATCGCGTAACAGACGCTGAACGCTGCTGCGCAGGAGTTCCTGTTCTTCCGTAAATTGAATATCCACCGGATGCCTCGTGGGACGCGATTAAAGACCGAGCACCGCTTTCGCGATGATGTTGCGCTGAATTTCGTTTGATCCACCGAAAATGCTGAGCTTGCGCATATTCAGATATTTCTCGGAGACCGTGTGCATGTAGTCCGGTCCGGGTACGAAGATGTTTTCGCTGGCTGGAATTTCCCGAACCGCAAGACCATAATTACCGATGGCGCGATGCGTCAGATCGGTAATTCGCTGCAATATTTCGGTGCCCCGGATCTTGAACAGCGAAGCTGCCGGCCCCGGATCAATACCGCGCGACATCTGCGCCACGACACGCAATTCGGTGGCTTCGAGCGCAAGCAGATCGAGTTCCACACGTGCGATATCCTTGGCAAACTCGCCAGATACCGGATCGTCTTCGGCGATCTCTGCCTTCACGATCTTCTTGAGGCGCTCTATGTAACGCGTGGAACGGCCGATGCCGGCCATGCTCGTGCGCTCGTTGCCGAGCAGAAACTTGGCGTAGGTCCAGCCTTTGTTTTCCTCGCCGACGAGGTTCTCGACCGGAACGCGAACGTTCTCGAGGAACACATCGTTGATTTCATGCGAGCCGTCGATGGTGATGATCGGCCGCACCGTCACGCCCGGCGATTTCATGTCGATCAGCAGAAATGAAATGCCAGATTGCGGCTTGGCTGCCGGGTCGGTCCGCACCAGACAGAAAATCCAGTCCGCGTGCTGGGCAAGCGTGGTCCAGGTCTTGTGACCGTTGACGATATAATGATCGCCGTCACGCACGGCCCTGGTGCGGACAGTGGCCAGATCCGATCCTGAACCCGGCTCCGAATATCCCTGGCACCACCAGTCCTCGCCCGACAGAATCCGCGGCAAAAACTTCTTCTTTTGCGCGTCGTTGCCGTACGTATAGATAACCGGCCCCACCATCGTCACGCTGAACGCCAGCGGCGGCAGCGTCCCGGCGCGCGAGGTTTCCTGCTCCCAGATGAAGCGCTGCGTGATCGACCAGCCGGGTCCGCCGTATTCCTTCGGCCACAGCGGGGCGATCCATCCCTTCTTATGCAGGATCTTATGCCAGAGCATCGACTGCTCCTTGGTCAGATCCGTTTCCGGATTGGGCACACGCATTTCCTGCGGATAGTTCTCCGCGATGAAAGCTCTTACTTCATCCCGGAACGCCGCGTCTTCACTGGAAAGCTTCAGCTCCATCGGAAAGCTCCGTTACCACTTCTCGCCGAACGGGCGGATTTCGGTCTCGAACGTCCAGGCATCGCGCGGCTGCTGATAAAGCTGCCAATAGGTCTCCGCGACCGCAGCCGGACGCATCAGGCGGTTCGGATCGAGATTCGCGATCGCTTCCTTGCCTTCGCGATTGGCGATCAGCTGCCGTACCCATTCGGTGTCGACACTCGAATCGATGATGAGGTGGGCGACATGGATGTTCTTGGGGCCCAATTCGCGCGCGATCGCCTGAGCGACGGCTCGAAGGCCGAACTTGGCGCTGGCGAAGGCCGCAAAACCCGACCCACCGCGCAAGCTTGCGGTTGCGCCGGTGAAGAAGATGGCGCCCTTGCCACGCGGCAACATCACGCGTGCCGCTTCGCGTCCCGCGAGGAAACCTGAGTAGCAGGCCATTTCCCAAACCTTGCGGAAGACCCGTTCGGTGGTCTCGACGATTGGAAAATTGACGTTGGCACCGATGTTGAAGATGCAAACTTCCAGCGGCGCATGCTTGTCGGCGTCGGAAATGAACGAAACCATTTCCTCTTCCTTGCGCGCATCGAGCGAGCGGCCAAACACCGTGCCGCCGGCGTCCCGGATCTCCTTCATCAGCGGCTCAAGCTTCTCGCCCTGACGCCGTCCCACAAAGACCGTGAAACCTTCGGCTGCGAATTTCTTGGCGATCTCGCCGCCGATGAAATCACCGGCGCCAACGACGGCCACGGTTGCGTTTCGCTTCTGCAAGATCATTCTCCTAAAAGTCCGAGTGAGATTTAAGTTTCGAGCTGCGCCGAATGTCGAACGTCACGTTCCCCGCAAGGACTCGGCTAGCTTGTGTTTCAATATCTTTCCAGTAGATGTCGCCGGCAGCGCATCAAGCACAATGATCTGCGACGGACGCTTGTAGGATGTCAGTTGCTTGCTTGCGAAGGCCATCAGTTCGGAAGGCGTCACGTTCGACCCCTTCAGCAGTTGAACGAACGCAACAACTTCTTCGTTGCCATCGGCAGCGCGGCCCACCACTGCGGACTGCACAACAGCATCGTGCGAACTAAGCACCGCTTCCACCTCGGCTGGATAAACATTGAATCCCGAACGAATGATCATTTCCTTGGTGCGCCCGACGATGAACATGCAGTCGCCGTCGAGGTACGCCAGATCGCCGGTATTGAACCATCCATCGCGATCGATGACCTTCTCTGTCAAATCAGGCGCGCGGTAGTATCCGAGCATCACGTTCTTGCCGCGAACATGAAGTTCGCCCACCGCTCCGTTCGTGGCCAGCTTGCCGTCGCGATCGATGATGCGCCCTTCTACGCCCGGCACAATCTGGCCGACCGCACTGTCAGGGCGCGGTGCTTCGATCCGAACGCCGGAAATCCCGGGCGCGCATTCGGTGATGCCGTATCCGTTCAGCAGAGGCAGACCAAGCTCTGCCTCGACACGGGACTTCAAATCTGGATCGAGCGGCGCGCCAGCAACGCCAATATATCGCAGCGAACCCTTGTTCAGCTTCGGGACACCGGAAAGCCTCTTGTACTCAAGCAGGCGCTGATAGGTTGCGGGCACACCATTGAGGATGGTGATCCCCTCTTCTGCGATGGCCCTTGCAAGCGCTGCGGGATCGTACTTGCTGACCAGCCGGACGGTACCGCCTGTCATCAGCGTCATCAGCGTCAGCGAAACACCGACGATATGAGAGATGGGAAGAACGACGTAGAGCTTGTCCCGATTGTCCATCTGCCTGAGCAGCGCTGTGGTCCTGGCGCTAAACAGCAGATTCTCGTGAGTCAGCATGACGCCTTTTGGCGTCCCTGTGGTCCCGGACGTATAGATCAGGACAGCCACCTGCTTGGCCGGACTGGTTTCCACAGGCTCCGGCGTCGTTGCCTCGTTCAACGCACTGACGCCGATATTGTCGAGCGGACCGACCTTCGCGATCTCCGCGCCCACGCGCTGCGCATGGCTCGCAGCCTCGCCGGAGATATCAGCCGTGAAGAACATGCGGCGCGAGCCGCTATGATCGCGAATCTGATCCAACTCGCGTGGCGATAGCCGCGGATTCACAACAATGGCCCAAGCGTTGATCTTGCTGGCAGCCAGCAGAAGCGCCACCAGCGCGATGCTATTCTCGCTGACGATCATCATCCGGTCGCCCGGACGAACGCCCAATGCGGTCAGCGATGCAGCGGTTTGGTCAACATTGCCGGCCAGTTGCCGATAGGACCAGGCTCGGCCATCCTCGATCAGCGCTGGATGATCCGGGGTTTCCGCGACGGCGCGTGCCATCGTGTCGTGTAGCCGCTCTGGCAATCCATCCAGAATGTCGGAAACATCGAATTCGGGTTGAGCACGGGCCAATTTATCCTCCGGCAATATTCTTCGACCGCTTCGGCGGCGGTCTTGACGTGGACCCACGTTAGCGTTCTTTTTTAGAACTAGTCAATCTGAATTGATGCAGCGCCAGAAGGCCACGGTTTGGCGAGCGACTGCCCATAGGCCATAGGTTGCGACGGATTGCGATGATAATCATTTACAACAGCCGGCATGGCCGCTATGAAAGAAAGTACCAAATAAGAACTATATGGGAGAGAAGACTTGGCTCAGGGCAACGGCGTAGTTTTGCTGGTCGGCGCGGGTGACGCCATCGGTGCGGCGGTCGCACGGCGATTCGCCAAGGGCGGATACAAGGTCTGCGTGGCGCGCCGCGAAGCCTTGAAATCTCAATCACTTGTCGACGAGTTGAAGGCTGAAGGATGCGAAGTCCACGCCATCAGCGTGGACGCCCGTCAGGAAGCCGAGGTGCAGGCCATGTTTGCGCGCATCGAAAAGGAAATCGGCCCGATTGAGGTCTGCCTCTACAACGCCGGTTCCAACGTCAACAAGCCGCTTCTGGAAACAACCGAAAAGCTGTTCTTCAAGGCATGGGAACTGGCGTGTTACGGCGGCTTTCTTGTCGGACGCGAAGCCGCCAAATACATGCTGCCCCGCGGCCGCGGCACCATTCTGTTCACCGGCGCGACGGCGAGCGTGCGCGGCGGAAAAGGTTTCGCTGCCTTCTCGTCAGCCAAATTTGGCCTCCGTGCCGTGGCCCAGGCAATGGCGCGCGAACTTGGGCCCAAGAACATCCATGTCGTTCATCTGCTGATCGACGCCGCTGTGGACAGCGAGGCGATCCATCTGCGCATGAAGGCGGCAAAGGGCATCGAAGCGAGCGATATTCCCGCTGACAGCCTGACCAAAACGGACTCCATTGCCGACGCGTACTGGTTCACGCATCATCAGACGCGCGACGGCTGGACCCACGAACTCGATCTGCGCCCCTCTGTGGAGACATGGTGACATGGTGGTCGCTCCGAACCTCACCCTGTGGGGCGTCGGAACCAGCCGAACCGTTCGGCCGCACTGGGCGCTGGCAGAACTGGGGCTGAAGTACGAGACCTACGCCATCGGTCCCCGCACCGGCGAAACCAAGACGGCGGAATACACAAAACTGAACCCGCGCCAGAAAATCCCCCTGCTCCAGGACGGCGATTTCTCAATCGGCGAAAGCGCTGCCATCGTCGCCTATCTTTCAAGGACCTATGGCAGTCCGGACAAGGCGTTAATTCCCGACGACAAGCAGGCCTATGCCAAATGGCTGGAATGGTGCTTCTTCATCGTCACCGAGCTGGATTCCACCAGCCTGTACGTGATGCGACGTCACAGCGCGAATGCACTTGGGCCGATTTACGGGGTCGCGCCCGACGTCGTCGCCAAGGCCGGAGAGTACTTTCGCGAACAGTTGCGTCATGTCGAAGTCGCGCTCGGCGACGGACGGACGTTCTTGATGGGTGAGCAGTTCACCAGCGCAGACATTCTGCTGACGACCTGCCTCGAATGGGCGATCGCTTACGGCGTCGGCATCTGCGACAATGCCCATCCCTACCTCGCGCGCATCCAGCAACGGCCGGGCTACCAGCGCGGCAACGCCGCGAATATTCCGCCGGCTCCCGGCGAACCGGTCAAACGACCAGCTTGATCTCACATGAATCATAAGGCCGATATTCCGTCGGCCTTATTTGTTCAGCCCACGGCCCTGACGGCCTTGCCGGCTATCATTGTGTCGATGGCGCTGTCGCTGTAGCCGAGTTCGCGCAGCACGGCGCGGGAGTGCTCGCCGACGCGCGGCGCCGGACCGCCGATTGCAGCCTTGTTGACCTCGAAGATCGCCGCGGGCTTCGGCTGCCGCACCCGGCCCACCGTCGGCTGGTCGAACTCCTCGATCAGGCCGCGCGCCACCACCTGGTCGTTGCCGATGATCTCATTGCGCCGCAGGATCGGCGCACACGGCACATCGGCCGCATCCAGACGCTCCAGCCATTCGGCCGTGGTGCGCTGGCTGATGTACTCCTGCATCTTGTTGATACGCGCGGTGGCATTGATGAAGCGTGCGCTCGGCGTCGCGAACCGCTCGTCCTTCGCAAGCTCCGGATCGCCCGAGGCCTTGCAGAAGCCCTGCCATTCCGAATCCGAGATGGTGCCGGCGGTGATGTAACCGTCGAGCGTCTGGAACACGAGGTCCGGCCGGTCATTGGGGTCAGCCGCGGCCGCCTCGGAGCCGACCACGGTGTACTGCATCATGCCTTCCGGCCACAGATACGAGATCATGGTGTCGAGCATCGCAACCTGGATGTGATCGCCCTTGCCGGTCTTCTCGCGTGCGTACAGCGCCGACGACACCGCCTGCGCGGTGAACACCGACGTTGTCTTGTCGCAGACGATGGTGCGGATCATCTGCGGCCGGTTGGTCACCGGCTGCGACTGGATGTCGGCAAAGCCGGACAAGGCCTGGACAATCGGATCGTAGACCCGCTTCTTGACATAAGGCCCGCTGTCGCCGACCCCGCTGATGGAAACGTAGATCAGGCGCGGGTACTTCTCGCGCAGTTCCTTCTGCCCGAGGCCGAGGCGTTCCATCGTGCCGGGGCGGAAGTTCTGCACCAGCACGTCCGCCTGCGATGCCAGCTTGGCCAGCACCTCGCGTCCCGCGTCGCTCTTCATATCGATCGACAGCGAACGCTTGCCGCGGTTGCACGACACAAACAGGGCGGAGAACTCTCCGGCCGCATCGATCAGGGTGCGGCTGCGCCGCGTGCCGTCGCCGCCGATCGGCTCGATCTTCAGCACGTCCGCGCCCTGATCCGCCAGGAACATCGTCGCGTAAGGACCCGACACCACCGCCGTCAAATCCAGAACGCGAACTCCACTCAAAGGACCAGGCATATGCTTCTTCCCTGATTTCGTTGGCGCGACAGCCTGCCGGCCTTACCGCTGGATCTGAACCGTTATTTGAGACCTTCAGCCGCGATCAGGCGGATTTGGCCTTCGCCCCGCCGAGTTGCTCGACGATGGACTCTTCCACATCCCGAAGCTGGTCCTTGCCGAAGAACATTTCCTTGCCGACGAAGAAGGTCGGTGAGCCGAACGCGCCGCGGTTCACTGCATCGGTCGTGACCTCGATCAGCCTCTTCTTCACGTCGTCCTGCTGCGCGCGCGCATAGAGCCGGTCGATATCGACACCGGAAGACAGAAATGCGTTCCGGAACACTTCCGGATCGTCCATTTTCTTCGGCTCTTCCCACATGTGATGATAGGCAGCGCGGAAATAGGGTTCGAACATGTTTTCGAACTGCGCCGCAGTGCCGACCCGCATCAGCGTCAATGTATTGACCGGAAAAAACGGATTCTGCTTGAACTTCGTGATGCCGTACTTTTTGAGGAAACGCTGCGTTTCCAGCGCCTGGTATTCCGGCTTGTTCTTGATGCCGCGAAGCGAGTCTGACGGCGACATGTTGTTGGTCGCCTTATAGATCCCCCCCAGAAGCACCGGGACGTATTCAAATTTGACGCCGGTGCGCTTCTCGATGCCCGGAATCGCGTATTCTGCCAGATAGGCATTGGGGCTACCGAAATCGAACTGAAACTCGACCTTCAAGGGACTGGCCACCGCGCTTCTCCTCCTCTGTCACACGTCGTCCGACGTGGCTTTTTCTCTGCATTCGCCCTTGCCCGGAGCGTCGACCCATTCATAGAGTTCTAAAATTGAACTGTCAATTTCGATCAGGCCTCCCGTGCATATTTTACACCCGGGCCAGCCAAAATAGGACTTTTGTCCAACTCAGTGCCTATTTAGAATGGTGCACATGCAGGGTATAAACGATCAGCACTGCGCACGAACCGGAGACGACTATGAGATGGGATGAACTTGAAGAAGAGCCGTGTTCCATGGCCCGCACCATCGGCGTGATCGGTGACCGCTGGAGCCTGCTGATTCTGCGGGAATGCTTCCTGCGGACCCGCCGGTTCGAGGCTTTCCAGTCCGCCCTCGGGATTACCCGGCATCTCCTCGCCGAGCGCCTCAAGAAGCTGGTCCGTCTCGGCGTCCTGCGGCGGGTCGCCTATCAGGAATCGCCCAAGCGGCACGAATACATTCTGACCCAGAAGGGTCTCGACCTTTACCCGATCATGATGGCGATCGTTCATTGGGGCGATATCCACATGGTCGACGAGCGCGGCCGCCCGCTGCTTCACGAACATCAGAAGTGCGGCCACCAGTTCAACCCCGTCATGATCTGCTCGGAATGCCACGAGCCGTTGCTGGCGAAGGAAGTTCACGTCCACCCCGGACCGGGGGCGCGACCGAAGACTATTCCGCCGAAGCCGGCGAAGGTAGCCAAGGCGAAAGCATCACGCGCAAAGGCTCGTGCGGCTTGAACCTCGCAATCTGACAGACAGTCACGTCCACCCATAAAAACAAAGGCGCCAGATATTTCTGGCGCCTTTGGCGTTAAGCACTCTTTTTTGAGGTGTAGTGGCCAGCGAAGCGCTGGCGCAGTTCCATCTTCTGCACCTTGCCGGTCGCGCCGTAGGTCAGCGCATCGACGAAAATGACATCGTCCGGCATCCACCACTTGGCGATCTTCCCTTCCAGAAATGCGATGATCGACTTTGCGGTCGCCGGTTCGGAGGCAGCCGGCACCACGATGAGCAGCGGACGCTCCTCCCATTGCGGATGAGGAATACCGATAACAGCCGCCTCGGCCACGCCGGGACAGCCGATCGCCAGATTTTCGACATCGATCGAGCTGATCCACTCGCCGCCGGATTTGATGACGTCCTTGGCACGATCGGTGAGCTGAATGTAATTGTCATCGTCCATTACGGCGAGGTCGCCGGTATTGAACCATCCGTCTTCCAGCAACGGCTTTTCTTCGCGGTAGTAACCGCTGAGAACCCAGGGACCGCGAACCATCAGGCGGCCGCTCGATTTGCCGTCTCGCGGCATCTCGTTTCCGTTTTCGTCGGCGATCTTCACATCAACACCGAACAGCGGCCGGCCCTGCATGGTTTTGCGGTGAAGCTGCTCCTGCGCGGACAATTTCGCGACCTTCCGCGACGGCTGCGGCGTGGTGCCGGTTGGGCTTGTTTCCGTCATTCCCCAGATGTGATTGACCGAAACGCCGAGACGCTCAAAGCCTTCCATCATGCTGGGTGCCGGAGCGGACCCCGCAACCGCGATCCGCTTCAATGTTCCGGCGCCACGCCCCTGCTCCGTAAAATGCTGGAGAAGTTTGGTGTAAAGCGTCGGGACACCGGCGGTCAGCGTCACGCCTTCGGTCTCGATCAATTCAGCGACGCTTGCGGCATCGAGCTTCGGTCCCGGCAATACCAGCTTGGCGCCCACCATCGGTGGTGCATAGGTGAAGCCCCACGCACCGTTGGCGTGAAACATCGGCGTCATCGGCAAAATGGTGTCTTGCGTTGTGAAGCCGAAGCTGTGTGCTCCGCATTCCGTGATAACATGCAACAGATCAGACCGGTGGGAATAAAGCACACCCTTGGGATTACCCGTGGTTCCTGAGGTATAAAACAGCGACGACGCCGATAGCTCGTCGAACTCCGGCCAGACAAAATTCTCGTCACCGGTTTTGATGAAATCCTCGTAGCATTGCAGGTTTGGAATTGTCGTCGCTTCGGGCATCGACACCCGATCCACCATCAGGACAAACAGCCTGACGGTCTTCAGCTCAGGTGCGAGCTTTTCCACCAGCGGCAGGAACGAACTCTCGAAGAACAGCACTTTATCTTCGGCGTGATTGGCAATGTAGATGATCTGCGCCGGGATCAGTCTTGGATTGATCGCATGCCACACCGCGCCCATGCCGGTCACGCCGTGCTCGAGCTCGAAATGGCGATAGTTGTTCCAGGCCATGGTGGCGACCCGGTCGCTGTATTGAACGCCCCAGCGCTGCAATGCGCTGGCGAGCTGGCGCGTGCGCCGCGCGGCATCGCGATAGGTGTAGCGGTGAATGGGCCCCTCGACCGTCCGCGACACGATTTCCGTGTTGGCATGAAACCGGTCCGCATGCCGCAACAGCGACGATAACAGCAACGGCTGATTTTGCATTAAGCCCTTCACGGCCACTCTCCTTGAATTTCACGCAGCATGTCAGCGAAGAGGCCGGCACCTCCCCCGAAGAGTGCCGGCCTCGGCCTTCTCCCTCAGGTTATTCTGACTTCGCGTCGAGCACGTCGCTGAACTGGTCCCAGTTCTCGCCCGTCCAGCGCTGCAAACGCATCTGGGTGAAGTCCTGATTGACTGTAGCGCTGGTGTTGACCAGAACACCCGGCAACGCGGTTGGAAGAGCAACATCCTTTAGGCTTTTTGCTTGTTTGAGAATGTTCTCGCGAGACAGATCGTTTCCGCACTGCTTGATGATCTGCTCGAGGATCATTCCCTGAGTGTAGCCGAAAATGTAGTTCGTATCGGAGATGTCGACACCGGGCATGTACTTGTCGACGAACGCACGATAGTCCTTCATGCCCTTGTCGTTATCCCACTTCGAATCCGTCGGATCCTTGGTCATCGTTCCGGCGATCACGCCGATCGACTTGTCGAGGCCCGCGGGCTTGAGCGTGGCGCCGACCGAACTCGACGGATAGTTCAGCAGCAAGGTCGGCTTCCATCCGATTTCCGAAGCCTTGCGGATGGCTTGCGCGGCAAACTTGGGCGTCCCCGCAACAAGCAGGGCTTCCGCGCCTGAACTCTTCAGATTGACGATCTGCGAATCCACGGTCGGATCGGCGATTTCATAGGCAGCGGTGACAACGCGCTTGTCGAACTCGTCCTTCATCAACGCCTTGAAGGCATTGACGTAGTCCTTTCCAAGATCATCGTTCTGATAGAGGATCGCGTATTTCTTTCCCGGCAGGGTTTTGTTCAAATACTTCGCGTAGATTTTTCCTTCGGTATCGAAGCTGACAAGACTCGTCGTGGTGATCGGAAAATCCGTCACGTTTGTGAACTTGTTCGAGCCGCTCACGATGCCGAGCGCCGGAACTTTCTTGCCAGTTAAATATTTTGCCGTTGCCGTGTTGCCAGGCGTGCCAAGCTGGCCAAACATGAAGGCGACTTCATCGCTCTCAACCAGCTTGCGGACATGTTCGACCGCCTTCGGAGGGCTATAGGCGTCATCATAAGCGATGTAATTGATTTTCCGGCCGTTGATGCCGCCGCGATCGTTGATCGACTGCACGTAGGCAAGCACGCCCCTGCCGACAAGACCGATCGACGATGCGGGCCCGCTGAATGGGAACACACCACCGACCTTGATTTCGGTCGCCGTAACACCGGGCATTTCGCTGGCGGAAGCAGACGCGGACAATGCCAGTAACAAGGCTGACGCGAGTTTCAATCCCTTGATCATCGTTTCTCCTCCCGTGTGAAAAACGCCTGCGCCTCGCCGCTTGAGCGGGCGGGCTCGTTTCAAGTGCTGCCGTTTTCGGTCGCTGTTATTAAGTAAGATGTTACAGTTCTTTTTTAGAACTAGTCAAGCACCGTCGCGTGCGGTGCGAAAAAAGAAGCGCGCGATAAGAATTACTCTGAATATTGGGCAATTTGAATTGCTGGACCAGGCTAGAGGCGTTCAGGCACGGGCTGGCAAGCCGACCCGCCCGTACAATTCAATTTTTGAACTTTAGATCAAAGCGGCTCGGTGGGCGCCTGCCGCCTCACCGTTCGTCGAGCCTTACGGCTGACAGCCGGGAGCCGGAGTCGGTTTCCACAGCGACGCGCGTGCTGCGGTCGGGATTCAATTGCACCAACAGCGGCACTTGTTCGCGAGGCACGATCAGCCACGCCGGTGCAGCAATCGAACCCAAGTCCGCTGGGTCGACGCAGCGGATCGGCACTGCCCTCATATAGAATAGCTGGTTCGTCGCGAGGTCCGTGCAAAACGCGGGAGCCGGATTGGCGCGGATCGCGCGTTCGATACTCTGACCAGCGATCCTCGAACCACCAAACCTGTCGGCGAACAAGGGCATGACCAGATTCGCGAGCACAATCTGAATAGCGGTCAAACCGCATGCGATCGCCACAGCGATACGCCGCAGCCACGCATACTTTGTTCCTGCAATTGCATCCCACGCAAAGCCGGCAAGCACCGCAATTGCGGGCACGTATGGCATGGCGTAGCGGCTGTTCGAGCCCGGCCAGAACACCACCGCGATGGTGCAAAGGCCGGCATAGAGCGCGAGTGGAAGCGCCACGGGCGGGATACTCCACTCAGTGACCCTTGCACGCCAGAGCAAGGGCGCTAACAGGATCGCCGGCATCGATTCCACAACGAGTCTCAGGAAGACGTCCGTATTTCGAAAGATGTAGTCGGAGAAACTTGGGGCTGAACGCAGCCGCGCGTAGCTGATCCATGTCGCTTCATCGCCGGGCCGGTACATCGCTGCGGCCCAAGCAATCGTCACAGCGGCCGGGATCAGCAAACAAACCAACAACCCGGGAACATCTCGCCATCGACGCGTTAGGACGAGATAGGCCGAAACACCGAGCGCAAAATAACCCACCGGCTGCGGTCCTTTCGCCATGGCAAGGACCGCGAGTAACAACCCGCATCCGATCCAGCGCTGCCAGCCGACGCGACCGGCCTCAACGCCATTCCACCAGACGACGAATGTGGCGAACGAAAACAGCGTCACCAGCGTATCCGGCTCAGCGATCGCGAGTTTCTGCAAAAGCATCGGCGAAAACATGAACAGCACCGCCGCAAGCAGCGATGCGTTCAAGCTCGCGTAGCGACGCGTCAGTGACTGAACCAGCAGCGCCGTCAGCACCACCGCGATCATCGCAGGCAACCGCGCGGAAAATTCGTTGATTTCGCCTGTGATTTTCGCAACTCCGGCGATCAGCCACGGCAGCAGCGACGGCTTCTCGTTCCAGCGAACTCCATAGACCTCGGGCTGAAGCAGGTTGCCGTTCGACAGGATGTCCCGCGCGATCTCGGCATTCGTCCCTTCCTCCCAAATGAACGATCGCACCGACAGGTTCGGAAATGCCGCAATCGCCCATAGGCAGATAATCAAAAGCGGGACGGCTCCTCGCCTTGTCATCAGCGAGCGGAGTTGGGCGGCGACGGTTTGCATCTCAGCGGACCGTGCGGGGCGGAACAATGAGACCGGTAATCCGCGCCGGGACGCCTGCCGAGCCCCACCACTGCGGCTGAACCACGAAATCGAAGCTGATGGCCCCTGGCGCGGCCGGCGCGACCTGATGCTTCAACCAGACCTGACAGGTTTCCTCGTCCGGAAGGCATATCGTCGCCCAGCCCTCCCGCAACGCCGCCTCGGACGGCGTTTGCCAGACATACTGCTGATTGAAAGGAATTGTGAAGGCTGGATGGTCCGGAGAGTAAAAGGCCAGCGCCATCGCCAGTTTGTCGCCGCTGACGGTCTTCAGCGGACTTGACGAGATCTCGCGCCAGCGCTTCATCACCTCGGCCGCCGCGAGGCTATAGTAGTTTCGCCCCTCCCTGAACGGGTGCAGGTTGCGGTAATAGGCATGCGCAGGCGCCAACAGGACCGCGACCACGGTCAGCGCAAGGACGCCCAAGGCCAGCCGCCGCGTCTCGGTCCGATTGATGGGAAATCGCGCAGCACAGACCGCGACGAGAACGAATACAAACAGCCCCGGCGAGGCCCAGACCGGGCTGAGCGAGCTTCCGAGGACCAGGCTTACCGCAGGCGGGGAAATGATCGCGCCGATTGCCACCAAAACCAGTAACAGCAGGCCTGAATCCAGCGGCTTGAACTCCCGGAGATACTCCCCCGCGCGTGTACGGATCATGGCGGCCCAGACCAGCCCCGGCAGGGCCAGGGTGGCAGCGAGCCCCAACAGAAAGCTCAGGCCGGACAGGAAGGCGCGGCCTGCCGGGAGGCCGCCATGGGTCGCCAGCGCGTAGCCAAAAGGACTGATCCCGGAAGTGAACATCCAGTGGACGTGAGGGGCAAGCAGCAGCAGGCCCGCGCCCGCGGAGGTCCACGGGGCCAGCGACGTAAAATAGGCCCTGCGTGCCGGATGACAGATGGCGGCGAAGACGAACCCGAAGACCAGGAACGCGGAATAGTACTTTCCGAGGATCGCGAGAGCACCGGCCAGCCCGGCGGCCACGGCCCACCCCACCTGCCGGGTCTCGAACGACCGCAGGAAGCAATAGATCGCAAGCGGCCAGACGGCGAACAACACCGAGTTCGCATTGAAGCGCTGGGCCTGAAATTGATAGATCGGCAGCAGCATGAGCAGCAGCAGAACAACCGCGCGCTTGTCGCCTTTCGCGAAGCGGCGGGTCGTAAGGTCGATGATCCAGAGCGCCACGGCCGAATTGGTCATCGCCAGAAGGTGAAACGACCAGTCGCGGACCGGAAAAACCACCGTCCATGCGTGGGTCACCCAGCCCATCAAGGGCGGATGCTTGGCGCCGCCCCAATCCAGCGTCCGCCCGATGACCCAGGCTTCGATCACGTCCGGATGCAGATCGGCGTTCAGGTAGGCAATGCCCAGAAACGCAGTCCATAAAAGTACAAACAGCGCGAGGAGAGCCGGAATCCCCCAGCCTTCCTCCATACCCTCGAGCCACGTATCGAGAAACGAGGCCATCGCGGCGTCATCTCACCTGCTGCGGCGGCGTTCAGCCGCGATCCCTAGGCGTATCGGACGATCCCCGTGAGGGTCAATACGCGCAGCACTCCCGCGCCCGCCCCCGCGCTCGCGGGGCCCGACACGCGACCTCGATTGCTATATTTATCTCTGCGAAGACACGCGAATCTACAAGGCATCGAGGCACATCAACGTCATGCCCAGTGAGCATCGTTCAGGCCTGAGGCGCGGTCCTGCGCTTGCCGTTCTTGGGCTTGCGCTTCTGTTGCCGGTGCTGCTCGCCGTCGTCGTCTTTCCGACCGCGATGTACGATACCCGTGAGTTGATCGCCTGGGGCCGGGAGTTTCCAATCGTCACCCCATTCCATCCCCCGATGATGGTCTGGATCGGCGGGGTCGTCGACAGGCTGTTCGGAACCTCCGCCGCGGTCACTATCCTGACCGGACAACTGCTGATCGCGATCGGATTGGTTTACTTCTATCGCACGCTTCGGCTGACCACGACTCGAGACAACGCCCTGCTCTTTACCTTTCTGTACGGTACATCGTCGTACACGATCTTCGCGCCTCTCTCCTTTGCGCTCAACGCCGATATCCTTCAGCTCACCTCCTGGCCTGCGGTCATCTTTCATTTTCTTCGCGCGGTCCAATCCGATCGCATGCGTGACTGGATCGCGTTCGGCTTCTGGTCGGCCGTGGCCTTGCTGACAAAGTACAATGCGGTGGTGCTGTTCTTCGGAATGGCAAGCGCGATTCTTCTTTTGCCATCCTGCCGTCAGGTGCTGAAACGTCCCGGTTTCTACGTCGCGATCGCCACAGGTATGGCGCTGATCCTTCCTCACGTCGTAGCCGTTCTGAGACATAGCGCGGCTTTCGAATATGGCCTCGACCATTTCGACTTTCAGAATCCGCTCTCGCAACGGCTGGCCGGCGTCGCCGAGCTTCTGGCGGGTTATCTGACCTTCGCACTTCCGGGTTATGTAATCGTCGCTATCAGCCTCTGGAAGGGTTTCCTGAAAATCCGCGTTCCGGCGTCTGACCCGCTACCGGTGTCCCGCTTTCTGCTCCTTACGGCTGCGTCTGCACACATCGCCCTCATGGTCCTGGTGATGATCGCCGGACTCAACTTTCTGGCGCGATTTGCTGCGCCCTACATCGTGCTGGCCTTCCTCGCCGTCGCACCTTTTATGAACTGGAGCGAATGTTGCAAAAGCTGGGTGGAGCACACAGTGGTGCCTTCCATCGCCGGACTTTACCTCGTCGCCGGCATCGGCGTTGCCGTGGTCTTTACGGCATTCGCAAGCCATAGCGCGATGCAGGAGCCCACCGCAGAAGCAGCGCGGCTGATCCTCAGGGATTGGGATAGTAAATATAGCTGCGGACCCGCCTACTTCATTGGCGGCCGGCAAGCCACTTACGGCGTCGGTATCGAGGCCGGGCGCAACGTGACCAGCCTCGCCTATCGGGAAATCGCCGGAGCGACCTGGTACAATGACGACAAGCTCCGCGGGGGCGGCGCCGTCGTGATGGATACCGATCCCGAGTTCAAAGAGCGAATGGCAAGATTCCTGCCTGGAAAGGCCTACTCGGCCGAGAGCAAAGTCTCGATTCCGCTCAAACGAACATGGACTGGAAAGCAGTTCGTGTTTCCATACCGCTTCATTCCACCCCAGGGCTGTTCGCGCTGATCGAGTAGCATCAGTTCAAAATACGCCGATAGGCATCGATGACCAAGCTGGCGCTCCGCCGCCAGTCAAACTCGTGTGCGCGAGCGATCCGTGCGGCCCGGCCCGTGGGATCTGTATGATCGGTCGTGTTGATCGAAGCCTTGAGCAAGTCAGTCCAGCCGTCCACATCGAGGGCTCCAACTCGCTTACCTATGCTTCCGGAAATTTCATCCATCGCCGTATCCGCGCTATGCGCCACGGGCGCCCCACATGCCAGTCCCTCTACAACCGGCATTCCGAACCCCTCATAGAGCGATGGCGCCAACAGCAACCGCGCACCCTCGTATAGATTTCGCAGTTGCGGATCGGTCATGTCATGAACAAATCGAACCGATCCATTCCTGACCATTGCCTCTGTCGGCTCGGGCAGATCGAGTTTGCCCCAGCCTCTTCCACCCGCCAGTACAAGCGGGAATCGCGCTCGCTCCGGCGACGTCAATTGCGAATAGGCCTGGATCACAGTTCGAATGTTTTTACGCGGCTCATGAGTCCCCACGACGAGGAAGAACTCCCCGTATGTCAGACCGAGCAAGTCGAGCCCCGGCTGCGTTCTCACTTCACCGAGCGGTGCAAATAGCGGCGCCGCGGCCGGCGGCGCAACGAGTATCTGCGCGAGGGGATAGGCGAACAGCTCAGCAATTTCCCGCCTGCTGAAGTTCGAGATGGTTTGCACCAGGGGCGCGCGTTCGATCGTCTGCCGCAGCGGTTCAAGCCATCTGACACGATCGGCCGGATGAAACTCCGGATGCCGAAACGTCGAGAGGTCATAGATCACGGGAAGTATGGGCACCCCCGGATCGGTCAGAGGGCGAAAGTTGAACGCATGAAACAAGTCAAGGGATTGCTTTTGCACCGACCAGGCAAATCTGCCCTTGCGTATTTCGCGATAAACTGCGGCAGCTTTGCGTGAGCCTGGCAATCCCGCGACGTCGTCAAGCAGACGCCTCCTCACACGGGTCAGTGAACTTGCGCTTGATGTCTCGCCATCATCGCGCTTACGTTCGGAGAACGCAATTTTTTCCGCTTCAGCAAGGTCAAATCTGCGCCAGTCGAAATCTCGAAACCCCGCAAAACGCAGGTTTGGCTCGAGCTCAAGTACGCTACGAACGATGTTGAATGTGTAGTTCGCCACGCCCGTCATCGAGCGATTCAGAATACTGGATTCGAATCCTACAAGCATCTGCGCGACAGAACTTTCTTGATGACTGAGCATCCACTCAGACGACGAATGTGTAGTGGCTACAAACCCGTCGAACTCGGACACATGGCGAGGCACTATCCGACGGCCGA
This sequence comes from Afipia sp. DC4300-2b1, assembly GCF_049895725.1. Lineage (NCBI taxonomy): Bacteria > Pseudomonadati > Pseudomonadota > Alphaproteobacteria > Hyphomicrobiales > Nitrobacteraceae > Afipia > Afipia sp. DC4300-2b1. Next base: position 17,835 of record NZ_JAFCSX010000008.1, on the reverse strand, counting down.
CTGCCTATCCAAGCCACCGATCCGATCCACAATCCCAGAAATATGCGCCGCCGTCATGGCCCATGTATGAGGCACGTAGTTCGTCCGTATCCGCTCCTCACACTGCCTGATGTAATCCGGATCTGTCACGGCCCTGTAAACGAGCTTGTAACAGCCGGCAAAATCGAAGGGATCAAAGTAGTCGACAAGATCTCCACCCGCCTCCGGCAGCGACGTTCTGTTGCCGGCAATGCAGTATCGTCCGAGAGACAGGCTTTCCGAAATAGGAAGCCCCCAGCCCTCATAGATCGAAGGGTAGATAGTGAAGGCGCAATGCCGATAGTACCACGCAAGCTCTTCATCGGCGACGTCGTGTAGATGGACGATGAGTCTGTTGACTAGCCGATCGTTACGGATCTGATGCAAGAAGTCGGACACATGCAGATGGATTGTGCCGACCAGCACAAGTTGAGGACAATCCGGTCCAAGCTCTTCAGTCAGGCGACGCCAGACTTGATACAGCAAACTATGGTTTTTTCTTACATCTATCGTCGCGACGCAAATCACGAACTTCCGCTCTGGAACGTAGCGCGGCAGGGGCAAGGAGGCACTCGCCGTAGCTGGTGTTACGAATTTCGGATTATCTCCAAGATGAATGACTTCAACAGGCCGAACGGGAAGTTTATCGGCCGCGATGAATTTGGAAATTTCCTCTTTTTGAAACTTCGATATGGTGAGGACCACGTCCGCATTCTGAATCTGCTGACGAACCCAAAGCGTTATCATTTGAGAATGGCCCGGCAACACCCAGTGCGGGAAAAGTGTCGGGATCAGATCGTAAAGCATGTTGATACACTTTGCCCCGCTCGCACGATTATTCGCCGCTATGACGTCGCCATAGTGCGGGAATCCCCATGTAGCTGACAGCGAGAGGCAAACATCGCCCGGCTGAAACAGAATCGTTTTCGGGAGAACCGCTCCTAGCGCAGCCGGCACCATCGATGCCATTGATCGCTCTCTGCCGAGAACATTTCTCCAAATCAGATCTAAAAGTCTTCGGGTGCTCCGCCGGAAGTCTTTGACAATCTCAACTGCTTCGGGACCGGCCCATCGGCCTTTCTGACGCTGGATGCCTGACCTCAGGCGTCGCACAGCCGGCCTCAGAAACCAAAGCCTGGGTCTCAGATACTGCTTCACCCGAGCAAGACCTCCGCGCATGCTAAGCGAGGGTATGGCTGCAGAGGCCGCAGGCTCCGCCAGATTGCCAGATACCCTGCCAGCCTCGGTTCGGGCGCCAATATAGCGACGAACAACGGCTGGAAGCGCGTGAGCGTCTATTTTACGAAGGACTTTCGCGGCCGGATCGTACGCGAATAGCTGAACATCTCCCCGCACCGCCATCAATTCCGATAATACGCTGGCAGATGTGCGCTGAATTCCAGTCAAATGACCCAGACCCCAATGATAGAGATCCGTCACGTCAATCCAAAGGGTCATCGAACGAACTCAAACATTTCTGGAAAATTCAATGCCAAATGATAGCATAGGGCCATTCATAACGTCCAACGAGGCCTAGTGACCAGTCCCGCCTTAGTCACGCCGGGCTACGTCAGGACGCCACCTCTCCAACCAAGCCGGCAGCGAGGATGCGCGATGCCCGAACCGATGATCTCTTACGCCCAGAATGCCGAGGATGTGATCCTCAACCGGGCGTTTTCCAGGCAGCGGATTGGATTCTACATAGATGTCGGCGCATGGGATCCGGACTTCGATTCCGTAACCAAGCATTTCTATCTGAACGGCTGGCGCGGGATAAATATCGAACCAACGGATCTATATCATGCACGCTTGATGGAAAGGCGCCCTGCGGACATCAACTTGAAGGTTGCAGTTGGGCCTACAGGTGGAAGAGCTCAATTCCTGCAGCATGGCGACTCGGGACTTTCCGGTCTCGTCGACACCACTGAAAGACTGGCTTCATTCAATGCCATTTCAGATTTCGATACGAAGCAGATCGAAGTCGAAGTCATGCCGCTCTCGGAAATTACAAGCCGATACGCCGCGCCAACCGTTGATTTTCTCAAAATCGATGTTGAGGGGGGCGAGCGTGGCGTTATCGAGAGCGCCGAATGGCGTGCTTTCCGTCCACGCGTGGTAATCGTCGAATCTATAAAGCCTCTTACAAATGAACCATCATGGTTCGACTGGGAGGGATTGCTGTTCGACGCCGGCTACTGCTTCGCGCTGTTTGACGGTCTAAACCGGTACTACTATCGCGCAGAAGAACCGGCTTTGAGACTCGATTTGTCGACGCCTGCCAATGTCCTTGATGCCTACGTCACTGCATCTTTCAAAAGCCTTCAGGATCGGATCCACGAGCTGGAATCGAGACTGGTCAGGAGCTAGCGAGCTTGATCACTTATCGCTGGGCGGTCAGATACGCAGCGACGATATCTTCAACCGGCCCGAAAGCCTTAAGACTTCCGCGATCCATCCAAAGCCCCTTGTTGCACCAGCGACAACAGACTTCAAGATTGTGGGACGCCAGCACGAGAACGCTGGCCTTCCGGACGAAAGTATCTATGCGCGCCCGCGCCTTCGCCATGAAATGAGCATCACCCGCTAAAATCCATTCATCCATGAGCAGGACTTCCGGTTCGTAGCAGGTCGCGACCGCAAAAGTAAGGCGCAACATCATTCCGGAAGAGTAAGTTCGCACGGGCATATCAAGGTAATCGCCAAGTTCCGTAAAGTCGACGATCTGCGGTAGTAGAGACTCTATCTGTTTAGACGAAAGACCCAGCAAAAGTCCGCGCAACCGAATGTTGTCGTAGCCGCTCAAGTCGCTATCTATGCCTAGAGATATGTCGAACATTGGCGAAATACGCCCGTTAATTCGCACCGTTCCGGCAACCGGTTCATAGATTCCAGCCATCACTCGCAACAGCGTCGTCTTGCCCGCGCCATTCGCACCAATCAAGGCCAGCCTGTCTCCGCGATCCAACGAAAATGAAATGTCGCGCAATGCATCGACGGTGATGCGATCGTTAGCGTCTCGAGCAATGCGACCCGCTGAACTTCGCGACAATATCGCCTTCTTCAGTGAGCGCGACCCGCCATGATAAATAGGAAAAGACACATTCACGTTGTCGAGGCGAAGAATGGTGTCTCGCTCCGTACCAATACCGTCCGACTGCAACATAACTTACACCCAGTATGAAATACGAGCACGAAAACGGACGAAGAATGAGGCCGCGAACATCAAATTTAACGCCGTAATCGAAGCGCTGGCAGCATAATTTTCAGTAGACGGAAGCTGACCCAGCAGGGGCGCCCGCACAATTTCGACAAGATGAAAGAACGGATTGAACGTCATCAAAGCTTGATGGTCTCCAAGCAATTCAGGCTTCCAAATGATGGGCGTAATAAAAAATGCAATCTGGATAAAGCTCGCGACAACTTGCGGAATATCACGGAAACGCGCAGACATCATGCCGAGGCAGATGCTAGCGAGGGCACCGTTCACCGTCATCAGCAAAAACCCTGGGATCGCCAAGAGCGCAACGGTCCCCGGCCAGATATGAAAATATAAGAGAACGCCGAAATAAATTACGAAGTTGTGCGCAAAAACAATGACCTTACTCCACATGAAGCGCAGCACGTAGACAGAGTATGGCAAGCGAATTTGCTTGATGTAGGATTCAGCACCTGTGAAAAGCGTGCCCGCGTCTAAAAGGATGGTACTGATGTAACCCCAGATCAACAATCCCACGCAGAGAAACGGCATAAAGTCGTGTAAATCGGACTTGAAAATTTTTGAATAAACGAGACCCAGCGCGACTACCATGATCGCCATGCTTGCCGTCAACCAAAGCGGGCCCAGCAGCGAGCGCCGATAACGCTGCAAAATATCATTCCAGCCCAGCTTTCCCCAAAGTGTCCACAATGATAGACCATCTATGACATCCTGCAACGCCATCTCCGCCGAACCTCGCTTCTGCCGTTGCTGTGCCGTCAAAACTCACCCAATCGCTAGTAACAGTCTGCTATCGCTCACCGTACCGGACGGCGGCGTTGATAGACGTCCTTATAGACCTCCTGCATGCGCGAGAGGAACAGGGTCCGACTGAATTCGCTTCGAACGCGTTCTTTCGCCGCTTGCCCCAATTGGGCAGCAAAGTCAGGCTGGTCCAGCAATCGACGTAGGGCCTCAGCCAACGCAACTGGCTCACTTGGTGGTACGGTAAGCCCCTCCTTACCGTCACGCGCGACATATGGGACGGCTGTTGCAAGAGCCGTATTGACGATCGGCTTGCCTGCGGACATCGCCTCCAGTTGCACGAGCCCAAAAGCTTCGGCTTCCGTGACAGAAGGAAATGCAAGCACCCTGGCTGCGTGGATGTACTGTTTGACCTCGTGCGGCTGCAGCGCCCCCAGAAACTTCACACGACCAGCAACACCAAGCTCTTCAGCCAATCTGATAAGATCGGCCTTGAGCGCTCCCTCGCCGATAATGACGGCGTCAGCATCAACGTTCTGCATGGCGCGAAGAAAAATCTCGTGGCCTTTGTAACTCACAAGCCGGCCGACAGCGAGCACGAGTTTCGGATGTTTTTTTTGAATGCCGTCAGCAGCCAGTTGTTCTGCCTGACTGAGCTCGCCCCAATAAGCGTCGTCACACCCATAAGGTACGACAGCGCATTTCGCCTCAAATTCTTTGAGAAACGGAGAATTCTCGATGATGACGCGATTGGACACAACAATCTTGTCAGCTCGCTTAAGCGAATTCCGGATGAGTGGCCCTAAAACCCTCATCAGCCATGGCCGACCGATGATCTCCGCATGCCAATGCACAATCAGGATTGAATCCTTCGGTATCAGAAGAACCGCCAGATCCGTCAGCGGAAATGGTGCGTGGTGAACGACGATGTCCGAGGATTTCACCCGTTCGAGGAACTTGAACGGATAGGTCGGCGCCAGCGGCGTCGACATAACCATTCCGACCGACGAAACCGCCTCGACGTTCACGCCCTGGAATTCGTAGTTGCATCCAATGCCGCGCTCACAGGCGACAAGTATCCTGGTCTCGAAGCCCTTCGGAAGCGCCGCCAGCATTGCTATGACCGACGGAATGCCGCCGTAGACAATGGGCAAATAAACTTTGTAAGCGTGAAGAATTCGCATCAGCATTCAGCGCTGTAGTAGTCACTGCCCGGATTCCGATTCAACGACATGCTATTCTTGATGAAAGCAATTTGCGCGTTCACCATCATCGAAACCAGTGATTGAAAATCGACCTTTGGCCGCCAGTTCAATACGGTCTGGATCTTCGTCGCGTCGGCGCGCGTATAGCGGCTATCGATCTTTCGCATCAACCCGGCATCGAAAACGACGTGGTCGGTCCATTTCCGGCCGACCAGCCTGAATGCCTGATTGCAAAAATCTTCTATCGAATGATCTTCGCCCGTGCCAATGACATAATCATCCGCGACGGAATGCCGAACGATCAACCGCATGGCTTCCACATAGTCACCAGCAAAACCGAAGTCTCTCCGCACGCTCAGATCGCCGAGGGCTATCTTTCCGTCCTGCAGGATCGGCAGCCCCCGCTCATCGGCTTCTGAAGTTTCGTTCAATCCGAGCGATACAGCGGCCGCAGCAAAAGCGATTTTTTGTGACACAAAGGAAAGCGGACGCCTTGGACTTTCATGATTGAAAAGAATGCCGCACGAAACATGCAGGCCGTATTTCGCCCGATACGCACCTATGATGCGGTGAGCATAGAGCTTCGCGGCGCCGTAAGGCGATTTTGGAATGCACAATGTTTGCTCGTTCTGAGCATGACCCGGGGCGTCGCCAAAAATTTCGGACGACGACGCCTGGAACAGGCGGCAGTCCGGCTTGTGCTTGAGCAGGAGCTCGCAAATATCCTGCGGGACCAGAGCATTGAGATCGGCTGTCTCCCCGGGCGCATCCCAGCTCTGTATAGGGCGTGAAATAGCGGCGAGATTATAAATCTCGTCCGGCATTATGTTGGAGATCAAGCCGCCGAGAAAGTCGCGGTCCGTGAGGTCGCCAGCATGCCACTTCGCGCCATCCAGGTGCGCATTTGAATGCACCTCACGGCGCGACTGAGCGTGCACAACACACCCATGCTGGCGTAGCAGGTTGATGAGGTAATAGCCGTCCTGCCCCGACGCTCCAGTAACTAAAACCTTACGCTTCAATACCACCCTCTATTCCGTTCAATCATCGCCGCGCCGCCCCAATCAGCTAATAAAACTATCAACAAACCGCGGTCTGTGACGATTCGGCGGCGCTCAAATTCCTGAAATCATTCGTTATAATTGAAATGCTTAAAACCATGCTGCTTCACGAGTTCGTCCCGTTGTGCAGTCTGCATATCCTCTCTCATCATCTCCGTGACCAGTTCAACGAACGATGTCGTCGGTGACCAACCGAGCTTCTCGTATGCCTTTGTCGGATCGCCCAAAAGAGTCTCTACTTCTGTGGGACGGAAATAGCGCGGATCGACTTCGACGATACATCGTCCCGTGGAAACATCGTACCCTTTTTCATCAACACCCTCACCTTCCCAGCGAATGGCGATGTCGACTTCCCTTGCGGCGACTTCCAGAAATTCGCGAACCGAATGCTGTTCGCCGGTCGCAATGACATAATCTTCAGCGACATCCTGCTGCAGCATCCGCCATTGCATCTCAACATAGTCACGCGCGTGCCCCCAATCGCGCCGGGCATTCAGGTTACCTAGATAGACCTTCTCCTGAAGACCGAGCTTGATGCGGGCCAACGCACGCGTGATTTTTCGCGTGACGAAGGTTTCTCCGCGAATTGGCGACTCATGATTGAAGAGAATCCCGTTGCAAGCGAACAGGCCGTATGCCTCCCGATAGTTCACGGTGATCCAGTACGCGTACAATTTCGCAACCGCATAAGGCGACCGGGGGTAAAAGGGCGTCGTTTCCTTTTGAGGTACTTCCTGAACGAGTCCGTACAGTTCTGAAGTTGAGGCCTGATAAAATCGCGTCTTCTTCTCGAGTCCGAGAATGCGGATCGCTTCGAGAATTCGCAGCGGACCGAGCGCATCCGAGTTAGCCGTGTATTCAGGCTCCTCGAACGACACCGCGACATGGCTCTGTGCGGCGAGATTGTAGATCTCATCCGGCTGGACTTCCTGCACGATCCGGATGAGGCTCGACGAATCCGTCAGATCGCCGTGATGAAGCGTGAGGTCATAACCCTTGTCATGCGGATCGTGATAAAGATGGTCAATGCGATCGGTGTTGAAAAGCGATGTACGCCGTTTGATCCCGTGGACAGAATATCCCTTGGATAACAGTAGCTCCGCCAGGTATGCGCCGTCCTGGCCGGTGATCCCTGTAATAAGCGCAGTTTTTTTCATCTAGTTTGCAGACCTTCATTTTCGCCGAAGCGTCACTTGTAACATCATCCGCGGCTAAATCATCCGGATTTGGCTTCCGTAATGTTACTGCGGCTTGAGTGACACTCCACGGCTGAACAAATTATCAATACGTCGCAACAGGTTCGCCGGCGCATCGATAATCACACCCCGCATGATCATCCATAAACTTCCTGCGCTTACGATCGCCAGCAGCAGGTATTGAGCGGGAATCGCGAACGGTTTGGACGTAGATGCCGTCGAAAGACCGAACCCAGCGATCCGCACGACGAGTATGCCAACAATAAGAACCGCGATGGCGAAGTTACGATTTTGACGCGTGGTACGTGGTGCACCAAGGATGGCGAATGCCATCAAAATGAAGACAAAGGGATAGATCGGCGCAAAAATACGGTCGTGCAATTCGGCCCTGAATTCACCGGGGACGCGCTTGAAGATCGGATCGTCAGGCGGCGGCGACATCAGATCTCCGATCGACCTCTCGCGCGGACCGTAGGTGACGCTCTGAACGACATTCGAGAACTGCGACAGATCGAAAGCATAGCTATTGAATGCAACCAGCGCCGGATCCTTCTTGCCGGTTTCGAAGCGTTGGAGATTTCCGTCCTGAAGGATCAGGAACGAGCCGCGTTCGTTCTTCTGAACCGTGCCGCGATCCGCAAGAATATCGATGCGCTCTGCCGGATTGCGCTGATCGTCGATAAATATCCCGACGAGGAGTCCTCCCGGTTGCCGGCCCTGAATTCGGATCGTCAGCGGGCCGAGTTTCTGAAATTCACCGGGACGCAGAATGTTGGTGAGCACGTCAGCGCCAATTTCGGTCTGCCATCGCCGCAGAGCGCGCAAGCACTCCGGCGCAAAATAAATCGAGAGAAAGGCGACGAGCAGACTGACCACACAGGTCGCATACATAAACGGGCGGAGAAACCTGCCTGGCGAGAGCCCGGCCGCGTTCATCACGATGATTTCGGAATCAGTCGCGAGCCTGTTGAGTGTGTGCATCACCGCGATCAGCAAAGCGATCGGCGCAATGATCATCGCCAGCAGCGGAATGGCCAACCCCGTGACACCGAGAAAGACCAATATCGACTGGCCCTGCCCTGTCATCAAATCGATGCCGCGCAACGCCTGCGTGATCCAGATGACCCCCGTCAACGAGACGAGAATCAACAGGAACGCCACCAACGTCGTTCGCACGATATAGCCGTCGATTGCGCTCATCCAGCTTCCGGGTACAGTCCGATTCGAAAGCGGCCGCAGCCACTCGATGGGTTATCATCTTGACCTATATCGCATATTTTCCGCTGTCCGCACCTAAAAACAGCGCCGCCGAGGGCTAATGTACGCTGCAATAAAGCGAGAATTGGCCGATGTCTGGCTCGGCTTCTTCGTTTGGACCGGCCCCAATCGTTCAGCCGCACAGGCCGCACGGCAAAAAGGCACGGAAAACTTCGCAATTATTGCAGCCGCCGGATTGCCCTGGTCGACATCCCTTGCATCGTCCTGCGGGCTGGCCTTTCTGCTGGGCTTTCTCAGCACCGTAAGACCTGGTGCATTCGTTCAGTCATTGAAACACCCCGCGAGCTCGGCGGCATTGGCCCTGTGCCTTATGGCCGTGCTTGGCGTTTTTTGGGCGGACGGCATTTCCTGGGCTGAGAGGTTTCGCGGGCTGACGCCCGTGGCGAAACTCCTGGGAATTCCGATCCTGATCTATTACTTCAGTCAATCCGATCGTGGCTGCTACGTCCTCTATGCGTTTGTCGCGTCCTGCGTCATTTTGATGCTGTACTCCTGGGTTGTTCTGTACTGGCCGGGTCTGTCCATCCACTACAAGTCCGACCAGCCGGGCGTCCCCGTGAAAAACTATATCGACCAGAGCCAGGGCTTTGCGTTTTGCGCGTTTGCCCTCGCTGCTGTGGCCTTTGATGGCTCGCGGCGACATCGGCGGGCACTCGCAATTTCGGCTGCGATAATCGCTGCCGCGTTGCTGGCCAATCTTGCCTTCGTCAACGTCTCGCGGACCGCGCTGGTGTATTGTCCCGTCCTCGCGGTGTTTTTTGCCTACCGCTATCTTGGTCGCACACATTTCTGGATCGCATGCCTCGCCCTCGTTGTGACGATTGCCGGCCTCTGGATTAGCTCTTCGAACCTGCAGCACAAAGTTTCCGCAGCATTCAGCGAATATCGCGCGGCTCAAAAGGAGGCAGGAACCACGTCTGTGGGGCAGCGGCTGGAGCTATGGAATAAGTCGATCGAACTCTTCAAAACGGCTCCCGTGATCGGCCACGGGACCGGATCAGCCAAACCCTTGCTGACCCGCGATATTCCAAAGCAGGCCGACTCAACCGCGAATACGAGCGGCAACCCTCACAATCAAACGCTGCTGTTTGCGATTCAGTGGGGACTGCTTGGCGTATTGGCGCTTTACGCAATGTGGGGAGTTCATCTGCTGACGTTTCGCGGCGAAGGCGTCGTCGCATGGATCGGCTTGGTGGCTGTTGTGCAGAACATCCTGAGTTCGCTCTTCAATTCGCATCTGAGCGATTTTTATCAGGGCTGGCTCTATGTCCTTGCCGTCGGGATTGCGGCGGGAACGATAACGAGAACAGCAGCTCCTCAACAGTGAGCTGCTGTTCTCGGCCTGAATCGTTCGTGATCGATTTAAGTGCGCGTCAGCGTGATGTTGGCGCCCTTGAATTCCCCTCCGGTCGAGCGAATGACGACGGATTGAGAGTTGCCGCGCGTGGTCAACAAGAGGTCTGCAGAAAACGTACCGGCACTTACCACGACCTGAAAGCGTCCCCCGGATGTCGTCCCCTGCACATCGCCACTGACGTTACGGGTCGCCTCACTCCATGTCCCGGTCAACTTGCCGCCATCGGCGACGACATTGCTGGTGAGTTCGATCTTGTAGCTGTCACTTGCACAACGCAATGTCTGCTGGAGGGCATTGCCGTCGTTTCTGACCGCGTAGGTCGCCCGGCACCGGATATTCTCCTTTGCCCCGCCTTCGAGGGAGATAGAGCCCTTCCCGGACCACACACCGGACATGCCGGCGAACGGCTGTGCCGACTGGGCCATCGATTCTACGGAGACAAACGACAATCCCAAAACGGCAGCCACGGTCAGCCGCCGGCTGATTGATTCAAACGAAAACATTGCACCTCACATTTGGTTAGGCCAGCGCAGAAGCAGAGCGGAAACGGAAATCCGGGTCGCCTGCCTAACTTCGCAGGAGCAGCAGCAGTTCCCTATCATCGAGCCGGAATAAGGGTGAATTTTGGACAATCAAGGTTTTTGAGCCGGATCAATCTCTTGTGAAACGGCTTCCGATACGGGCAAAGTTGACGTCATCGGGGTCAGGATAAAAGCGTTTGGTTCACGCGTCGCTAGAAAGGAAACCCATTGGCTAGCCCGCTTGCCGCAAAAATCGCGCGAGAATATGGAACGCCGGCTCTGGTCGTCGATATGGACCGCGTGGAGCGCAACATCGCGCGCGTTCAGAAGATCTGCGACGATGCAGGCGTCGCCAACAGGCCTCATATCAAAACTCATAAAAGCCCTCTCCTGGCCCGGCTCCAGATCGAAGCCGGAGCGAAAGGCATTACCTGCCAGAAGCTGGGGGAAGCAGAAGTGATGGCCGACGGCGGGATCAACGACATCCTCATCAGCTATAACTTGATCGGCGATGAAAAGATGGCGCGCCTTGGTGCCCTGCTGGCAAGAACGAGCGTCACGGTGGCCGCAGACAACCCGGTCGTCATCACCGGACTACGGGTCGCCGCTGCGGCCGCCGGCCGTGCTCTGCCGGTCGTGATCGAGTGCGATACCGGCCGCAAGCGCGCCGGTGTCGAGACACCAGCGGAAGCCATCGCTCTCGCTGGCCAGATTGTGAGCACCCCGGGACTCTCGTTCGCGGGGCTCCTGATGTATCCAACCGAGACAGGCTGGAGCGAGGCCCAGCGCTTCTACGACGAGGCCCTGGCCGGCCTGCGCGAGCTAGGCCTCGATCCCGCGATTGTATCGACCGGTGGATCACCGAACCTGAAGAACGTCGGAAAACTCAAGGGCGCCACCGAACACCGGCCGGGGACCTACATCTACAACGATCGCATGCAGGTCGCCGCCGGTGTGGCAACGTGGGATGACTGCGCCCTGCACGTCTACTCCACCGTTGTCAGCCGCGCTGCGCCGGGTCGCGGCATTCTCGACGCGGGTTCAAAAACCCTGACCGCCGATACCGGCGGCCTCGACGGCTACGGCCTGATCCTAGAGCATCCTGAAGCCCGGATCGCGCGCTTCGCAGAAGAGCATGGCTTTCTCGACCTGACTAAAAGCAATACGCGTCCGGCGGTGGGCGATGTGGTCCGCATCGTGCCCAACCACGTCTGCGTGGTGGTCAACATGGCCGATGAAGCCGTGATGGTTCGCGGTGATGAAATCGTGGGCATCCTTCCCGTGGCAGCGCGAGGCAAGTTGCGATAACGACGCCTTTTTCCGTGAGATCACACGCGCATCTCATTCCCGATGGGAACGAGACGTGGTCCTGGCCAGCCAGTCGCGATTGGAAAGATACCAGCGCACGGTTTTGCGCAGACCGGATTCAAAAACCTCCTGCGGCAACCACCCCAGTTCGCTCTCGATCTTGGAAGAATCGATCGCATAGCGGCGATCATGCCCTGGCCGATCCTGAACCGAACGTATCTGCTCGCAATAAGATTTTTCGTCCACCCGTGGAATTTCCGCGTCGAGCATAGCGCAAACCGCGAGAACGATACTCCGGTTGGTTTTCTCATTCCGGCCTCCGATATTGTAGATTTCACCCAACCTGCCCGCCCGCAACACCGTCCGGACCGCGGCGCAGTGATCGGCAACGTAAAGCCAGTCGCGGCTGTGCATCCCGTCGCCATAAATCGGCAATTGCTCGCCGCTCAACGCCCGGATGATCATCAGCGGAATGAGTTTCTCTGGAAATTGGTATGGCCCGTAGTTGTTGGAGCAGTTGGTGGTCAGGACCGGCAGTCCATAGGTTTTATGCCAGGCTCGCACGAGATGATCCGCGGCAGCCTTCGAGGCCGCGTAAGGACTGCTTGGGAGGAATGCATTTTCTTCCGTGAACGGATGATGTGAAGGCTCCAGTGATCCGTATACCTCGTCCGTCGATATTTGAAGGAAGCGGAACACCCGCCCCTCTTCACCTCTTAACCGCTCCCAATAATCTCTCGCACATTCAAGCAGTTTGAACGTGCCGACAATGTTTGTATCTATAAAGTCACTAGGATCACGTATTGAACGATCGACGTGAGACTCCGCCGCAAAGTTCAATATTGCCTGCGGTCTCGCCCGCTTAAGAATCGCCCGGACCAGTTCGGTGTCGTCAATATCGCCGCGGATGAACTCGATCCTCGAGTCTGGAGAAACCGAGCTGAAATTCTCGAGGTTGCCGGCGTAGGTCAGCTTATCTAGATTGATGATCGGCGCTTTTTCAGTTTTCAGCCAATCGAGAATGAAATTCGTTCCGATAAATCCCGCGCCCCCGGTCACCAGGATCGGGCGCTCCTTGTCGTGAGAATAGATCGACGGCACCCTCATTCAGAATTTTCGAGCAATTGCTGCGGGCCAAGCATGTACGCCGTCGGCAATTAACAGACAACGCTGCACATGTATATCTCGCGCCAACGCATCTATGGATGAACGGCGGCTCATCTAGTCCGGCGTCTTCTGAGCGGCGGCGGCTCCGTAGCCGGCCTAATGTCGGATTAGCGTCCGCTATGTCCGCGCGAGAACATGTTCTTTAGCTGAATAAGGAACGTAAACATCCAAGCGAGTGCGTAGAGACCCGCCAGCCCCAAGGCCGTCCGTCGGTCCATCAGCGACAAACCAGTCCAGTACCAGACGCGGTAAGTCCATAGCCCTGCTGTCGCAAGGCCCAGGAAGCAAACCAGCAGCTTGATTCCCTGGCTGTTCGCCACGCCGACCGCGGCGAATAGGAGTGTCGCCGGAATAAGGAACATCTGGCAGGCCGAAATCAGCGTCTCGTTCATAAAAACCCCGGCGAATCGCCCAGAGATTTTAGCTCATTCGCGGGCCACGGCGCGAATACCGGAGGCCCATATCAAAAGCTTCGCAGGCGTATGTAGAAGGCCTAAAATCCGGCCCTCGGGGGCCCTATCGCGGACACCCCTTCTTGCGCAGTGGCCCGAAGGAGGCTACAGGATCGGGAGCCTCCTTGGCACGGTTCGGAGCGTAGCGCAGCCCGGTTAGCGCACTAGTCTGGGGGACTAGGGGTCGGAGGTTCGAATCCTCTCGCTCCGACCAACTTATCTAAGCAAAATAAGCACTTTTCGATTGCCCAGCTCAGTCGTGGTTTGACAATGAAAGGGCATCTAAGTGCGCGATTGGGCGCGAAAGTCCCGAACGAACCTCAGGCGATGTTCCCCATCCGTTCACGGACGACATCGACCGCTCGTATCCGTATCGCCTCGCCTTTCGGCGTCGACTGCGTTGCGAACGAACGACTTTCATGGCGTATTATCAATTCCCCAATTCCCGCTCGGAAAGCAGATCAGGCTCGCAATGTTTCGTTTTCCATTCGTGTTGCGTCCTCGAGTGAAACGCGTGGTGTACACATGCATGTTTGGCTACTCCGAGATTTTTAATGATTTTAGCTACGAGCCAGACCGTACCGTCGATTACATCTGTTTCACCGACGATCCAGATCTGCAGTCGGAAAACTGGCAGATTCGACAAGTGCCAAAAGGTCTCTTGGACCCGACCCGCGCCGCAAAACGTATTAAGATCTTGGCCCACCAATATTTGGGAGAGTATGGCTCGAGCCTATATGTCGATAATACGATCAGATTGAAACGGCGTCCGGAGGAAATTTTCGAGAACTTCCTTGATGCTTCAGCTTCACCACTCGTTTGCTTTCGTCATCCATGGCGCGAATGTGTTTTTCAAGAGGCTGTCGCGGTACTTGAGGCTGGATACGATGATCCAGGTCGCGTGCAAGAGCAAATGGCGTGGTATCGATTTCTAGGGTATCCTTGCGAAAACGGCTTGACTCAGTCTGGCTTCATGTTGCGGCGACACAATGATCCAAAGTTAATTAACGTAATGGAAACGTGGGCAGAACAGCTGCTGCGTTTCTCACTTCGCGACCAGCTGTCATTTAAAGTTGCTGCTTGGTTTCATGGATTTGAACCAGCAGTCAAAGATCTAGACTGGATGTCAAATAATGTTCTGGAATGGCCTGTAGTCAAAGGACATCGTTTGCCCCGAGATTTTAACGATGCCAGGTATCTGGAACTGCATCCCGACGTGCGGGTTAATCGAATAAACCCTCGAAAACATTTTTTACTGCACGGACTGAACGAGGGGCGTTTATACAAGTAGTCCAACGATGGAATTGAGCGGACGAACTCGTATCAGCTTCCGCTTAACGCCACGGACGCTAATCGGAACGAGATGTTCGCAAAAGTTAACGGATACCAACTGCTCCAAGACTTAAAAAAATTCCCTCAGAACGACGTTTGCATGATCTCTGAAGCCGGCGGGATTAGTGCGATGTTCTGGGGGTTATCGCGGTGCGGTGACTAGCGATCGAAAACGTACGCCGTTAAGATTTTTCTCATTGTCAGAGGGAAATGCGAGCACTGGTTGGACGACGGAATAGGCTAGAACGAGAGCAACGTTGGAATGCAAGCGCCTCTTGTAGGAAGGTCAGTTGGCGACCTCCTCTAGGCTGCGCGCTGGACATGTCGAGGAAATATCCGTCGACGATGCGCGGCGAATATCTTGACACCCACCGCTGGGTGTTCACTCCACCGTCATTCTGCTAGTAATGGCGGGGTTAGCTGGAGACGATTTTGTGAAATTTCGTTACAGACAATTCTACCCGACTACCCTTTCTTTATGCGTTCACGCTGGCTTCAGCTTTGCCGCCATCCTTGAGCTTGTAGGCCCGATAGCTCCGCCACGAGGTCAGGCGCTCATACCTACCCTGTAGGCGAATAAAATATGTCAGACACCGCCGTGTTTTATCTGGCTCGCCTGCAAGAGGGGTTCGCGCAGTTTCAAATATTCGCGGACTCATACCGCAAACACCCGCCGGGAATCGCACACGACCTGATCCTGATCTGCAAAGGCTTTAATAAGCGAACCGAATTCGCTGTGATTTCTTCTATTTTCAAAGGCATCCCACATAAGATCACAACGCTACCCGAGGAGATCGGGCAGGACTTGCATTCCTACAAGGCCGCCGCTGCGCGGTTCGACCACCCCTATATGTGCTTCCTCAACACCCATAGCGAGATCCTTTCCGACAATTGGCTAGCCAACCTTCGCGGCGCGATTGAGGATCAAGGTGTCGGTTTGGTTGGCGCGACCGCATCATTCGAAAGCCTCAACAATAGCTGGGAGGTTCTTGATACGTTCCGATGGCTGCTCACGACAGCAGCCTATGATGCCAGAATCAATCGATCGTTCAAATGGATGATAAATTCATTCCATCCATCGACGGGTCGCGCCCTTCATTCGTTGTACCGGCGGTTGCGTCGTGTAGTTGGTGACCAGATCAGGCGGCGCCCCCGCATCAAGACGGCGCTCAAATCCTACCCTGCCCAATGGGCAGCGGTTTCTGGCAAGGGTGGATACCTTCACTTTGCGTCTAAATTTCCGCACTTCCCGAATCCGCATGTGCGATCGAACGCATTCTTGGTTCGGCGCGAGGACATGTTGCGAACCCCGATGCAGCGCGGCGACCCCAAGATTGCCTGCTGCAACTTCGAGAGCGGGTTCAACGGCCTCTCCGCCCGAATCCTCCGATCTGGTCGTAGGCTCATCATGGTCGGAGCAGATGGGCGGAATTTCGAAGTCCCAGAATGGATGAACGCTGGCTGCTTCCGATCCAAAGGCCAGTCGAATCTTATGGTCGCCGATAATCAAACAAAGCTGTTCGACAGCTATTTGCCTTTCGAGCGAGAGGCCCACCTCGTAATGACGTGGGGAGGATATCTAAAGGGTAACAAGACGTCCCTGCTCAATGTAAGCTTTGATAATAACCGTCCACTCTCTGACTTCACGACGCCGCCCAAACCGCAGACAGCGCCTCTGCTGTCGATTGTAGTTCCGACACACGATCGACCAGCCCTCACTTTGGATGCCATTAAGACGATCATTGCCCAGAAGTATGAGAACTGGGAAATATCGATTTTCGACAACGCTTCAGAAGAACCGCTGCGAGCGAAGATTGCATCTCTCCGCGATCCGCGCATCAAGTACGAAAGATCGGATGAATTCCTGCCGGTTACGGAAAGCTGGAATCGCGCGTTGAACATGGCTACGGGAGAGTACGTGACGCTGATCGGTGACGATGATGGACTAGCTCCTGGCTTTTTCCAAAGGATCGCAAAGCTCGTTAGCGATTTCGACAGGCCCGATGTAATCTTCTCATCGCTGTATCAATTCTTTCATCCAGGCGTCTTGCGAAGCCAGCCGCTAGGGTTTGTGAAGACACTTCCTATGGCCGATTTTATGGCGAGGCGTGACTACCCGTTCGTCCTGGACAAGGAAACAGCGCGCAGATCGGTAGACAATTCTCTAAGGTTGCGCCGCTCATTCATGTTCAACATGCCAGCATTCACGGTCAAAAGAACGTTTCTAGATTCGATGCGCGCCGGCGGCAACGTTCTCAAGGGACCGTTTCCAGACTATTACTTTGCAAATATGGTGCTTGAACGCGCTGGAAAGATCGTCGTCGAACCTAGGCCCATAGCCTTTCAAGGCGTTTCGACATCATCCTTTGGCTTCACAATGTTCAACAAGAGGATGGATGACGGGTTTAAGGTTCTCGGACAGGACAACACGAATGCGGATATTTTAGCAGAAATGAGCCGACATCTATTGCCCGGCAATGGCTACAACACGCAGTACGTTATGACGATGGCCCGAATCTCAAAGGAGATCAGAGACGAACTTCGTGCTCCCGATTTTGCGAGGTACAGATATCTCCAAATTTATGACAGCCTCCGGGAGGGAAAATTTCCGAAATCAATACGTCCGGTCCGGCACGATATTTGGGAGAAAATGACCGCCAAAGAGAAGGTGTTCGCCTACGCGGTAGTTTCTATCAACACCTTGACGAGACTCCAGTTTTTCCAGCGAGCTAACGGCTATATCGAGAGGCACTTATCAATGCACGCCGTTAGCTATCCGCAAAAGCTATTGAACGAAGGTGATTACACCGTAGGCTCGGAAGTGTTCCGTGCTATTGAAAATGGACACCTGAAAGGTTGAGGGGATGTCCCGGTCAATGTTGAAATTGGAGGGCAGGCGTTGCTCACCTTGAGCCTGTAGGCTCGGGGTGTCGAATCCGCAAAGGAGAGCAACGCCATGAAGAAATCTACCACATCTCC
>NZ_JAFCSX010000007.1:0-243559 GCF_049895725.1 Afipia sp. DC4300-2b1 | reverse complement strand
ACAAAGTCAACGAATTGCTTCCCTGGAATTGGAAGGCGAACCAACGGTCAAAGGCCGCCGTTGCTGCCTGAGCGCTTCGCGGTAGTCATCGTGCCTGGGGTGCTGGCCGGATGCGTACGCAGCATGTCACTGAGCTGAGCGAAGGTTCGCGGCCGGCCACTGCCCATAGCCATGAGATAAAAAGCGAAATACGCATCGCTGATCGGTTCAGCGCCGTGAATCCCGCCCATTGGCTCCGCCAAAATGAGCTTGCCGCCGTCCGGCAATGTGCGGCGCACGGCGCGGAGCAATGTCATCGCATTCTCGTCATCGTGATCGTGGACGATGCGGATCAGCGAAACGACATCCGCACCTTCCGGCAGACGGTCCGACAGGAAGCTGCCACCGATAGCGACCGCGCGTGACGACAGGTCGTTGGCGCGAAACCTTTCACTGGCCTTGTCGGCAACCGCCGGGAGATCGAACAAGACAAAGCGCAATTGAGGCGCATGCATCGCGACAGCATTTATGAATGCGCCATCGCCGCCGCCCACGTCGAGCAAACAGCGATGTTTGTTAAACGAATAGGCGTTGATCACCTGCTGCGCGATCATCGGCTGCGACGCCGACATCAACGCCGTATAGGGTGCGACATCCCGGCTCGACAATTCCGCAGGCTTGTTTCGCCCGGCGTAGGACCAGTACCTCGCGAGTTCGCCTCCTCTAGCATCGCGGCGCAGCAAGGCAATCGGATCGCCCAGATCTTTGTAGAGCATGGCGTGGTGTTCGATCATTGCCGTTACGCCGGGATTGCCGAGGAGCGCCGCGCCGAGCGGTCCCAGCCCGTAGCAGCCGGCAGTGCGCCGCTGCACCAGGCGAAGCGATGAGGCCGCATCCAGAAGAAGCGTCACCGAATCGACAGGTAGTGACAGCAAAGACGCGAGTTCCGGCGCGGACCTGGGACCATTGGCAAGATGATCGAAGACGCGCAGCCGCACACAGGAATACAGGATCTGCGAATAGACGAAGCCCGCGCACAGATCGAAAAGCTCGCGCGATCGCCGACGCGCGATCGGACGGGTTAGTGCAAAAGTCGCTGCAAATCGCTGGAAACCGGGATTCGACAAAATTGAATCGCGTATCCCCAACCATTTATCGCGCCAGGACAGATGCCGCACTCGATGCGGCACCGGTGAATCCGGCTGGCTGACAACGGCCATTGCCGCTACGCAGCGAACTGAGCGAGCTTCTTGGGCACCAGCCGCTTGGCCTCGGACAACATCAGCGACCTAAGTTCGGATCCGTTTTCGCACGGCGGCATCGCATCGATGGCGTCGTGCACAAGCTGTTGCAGCCTGTTCAACGCCCCATCCATCCCCAGTTCAATCACTGCGCTGGGACGGCCAAGCGCGACATCCCGCCCAACCGGCTTGCCGATTTCATCTTCATCAGCAGCTGCATCGCGAAGATCGTCGGCGACCTGATAGGCTTCGCCGAGTTTTTCACCGACCATGCGCCATGGCTCCGCATCGGCGCCGGCTGATGCAGCACCTGCGACCGTCGCCGCAGCAAACAGCGCGCCGGTTTTTGAGCGATGATAGTGCGCAAGGTCGATCTTCGATTCGCACTCCCACGCCTGACCTGCGACAATGCCGGACGGCACGCCCACCGCCCGCGCGATCGTCAAAGTAAGCTTGGCCAAGCGCTCGGGCGCGCACGTGATGCTGGCCAGCGTCTGAAACGCCAGCACGATCAGGGCGTCTCCAGCCAACACTGCGAGCGGTTCACCGAACGCCTTGTGAACCGACGGCCTTCCCCTGCGCATGTCAGCGGCGTCGAAGCACGGAAGATCGTCATGAACCAACGACGCACAGTGCAAAAGCTCAAGCGCAGCGCCCGCAGCCTCTGTGGCGAAAGGGTGATCTTCTCCGCACGCAAAGGCGACAGCGTGGCAAAGCCGCGGCCGCACGCGCGCTCCACGGGGAAACACCGCGTGCCGCATGGCAGCGGCCAGACGAGGAGGACACCCCGGAATGTCCGCCCTTGCGACGGCGTCGTTCAGAGCGCGCTCAATCCGGGCGGTCACATCCATGGCAGACTCCATTCCGTGCGAGTGGCGTCAACTATACTTGTCATTGACGAGTGTAAGTCTTTATGGACATCTGTCAATCGACAGTGACGGAGCCAGCTAATGCTGCCGGTGCGAACAAACCGTGTGGTCGTCGTCGGCGCCGGAATCGCCGGACTGACATCTGCCCTCGCACTCGCAGCAAAAGGGCTCGATGTGACGTTGCTTGAGCGAGCGGAGCAGCCGGGCGGCAAGATGCGGCAGATCGGCATCGGGTCATCTCAAATCGACAGCGGTCCGACTGTCTTCACCATGCGCTGGGTATTCGAGGAACTGTTCGCACAGGCCGGCGAAAGTTTTTCGGATTACGTAAAGCTTCGGCCGCTCGATGTTCTGGCCCGGCACGCATGGAGCGAGAGCGAGCGTCTCGATCTGTTCGCCAGCGAGGAACGCTCGACGGATGCGATCGGGAGATTTTCCGGAAGCGACGAAGCGCGGCGCTATCGCGCATTCTGCGCCGCCACCCGGCGTATCTATCAAATCCTGGAAAAGCCGTTTCTGCGCTCCGCCAGCCCAAGTATGGGAACATTGATCGGCGGAAACGGCATGCGCGGCCTGGTGGATTTGCGTCAGATCCGACCATTCACGACCATGTGGACCGCGCTCGGGCAATATTTCCAGGATCCGCGCCTGCGACAAATGTTCGGACGTTATGCCACCTATTGCGGGTCATCGCCGTTCGAAGCGCCAGCCACGCTGATGCTGATCGCTCACGTGGAGCGAGAAGGTGTCTGGACCATCGACGGCGGCATACACAAGCTGGCGACGGCGATCGCAAAATGCGCCGCAAAACACGGTGCAAAAATCCGATATGGCGAAGAGGTCAAGAACGTGCTGACCTCCAACGGCGCCGTGTCCGGTGTGGAGTTGACAACCGGCGAGCGGCCCCCCGCCGATGCGGTGATCATGAATGCGGACGTGGCTGCGGTTGGGAGCGGCCTGTTCGGCTCAGGCATCGCTCACGCGGCGCAGGCCACGCCGGTACGTTCGCGATCGCTGTCGGCCATGACGTGGAGCATCGTCGCCAAGACGGAAGGCTTCCCGCTCTCCCGGCATTCGGTGTTCTTTTCCAGCAACTATCGCGCAGAATTCGACGATCTTTTCCGCCGGAATACGATGCCTGCCGATCCCACCGTTTATGTCTGCGCGCAGGATCGCTGCGACGACGGCGCCGCGGCCGACGCCGGTACAAGCGCTGAAAGGTTGCTTGTTCTTGTCAATGCGCCGCCGACCGGCGACCGTCACGTGTTCGATGCCGCAGAGGTGGAACGATGCGCCCGTCGGGCGTTTGGCGCTCTGGAGCGATGTGGTCTGCGCATCGACCGGCTACCTGAACGGGTTCAGGTCACGACACCGAACGATTTCAACCGGATGTTTCCAGCGACGGGCGGAGCGCTTTACGGCCGCAGTTCCCACGGATGGACAGCATCGTTCAAGCGGCCTGGCGCGCGAACGAAGATTGCGGGGCTGTATCTTGCAGGCGGCAGCACCCATCCGGGCCCGGGCGTCCCGATGGCTGCACTATCAGGACGCGCCGCCGCATCGAGCCTGCTGGAAGATATGAAAAGCAAAACACGCGGATGGATGCCTGCTGGACGTTCGCGTGCAGTGTGAGTGATCGGAGCGAAAATGACTGCACCAGCCCATCGCTCGCCTGTTGCCGGATCGAGCGTTTGCTTCGATCAGCACGTCCCGCGAAACGGCTATGCGTGGTGGTATGTCGATGCGTTGAGCGACGACGGACAGCACGGCATCACGATTATCGCATTCATCGGAAGCGTGTTTTCGCCGTACTATGCGTGGGCGCGAAAAAAGGGCCCGGCCGATCCACTCAATCATTGCGCCATCAATGTCGCGATCTATGAAAAGCGCCGCCACTATTGGGCCATGACGGAACGGCCGAAAGGGCAAGTCGAACGCAACGCGACCAAGCTCGCCATCGGCCCAAGCCAGGTCCGGTGGGACGGGTCGGCCCTGACCATCGACATCGACGAGATCACCGCGCCGATTCCCTCGCGGATTCGCGGAACGATCCGCGTCGTTCCCGCCATGATCACCGAGATGGAGTTCTTGCTGAACCCTGACGGACGTCATCGGTGGTGGCCGATTGCGCCATGCTCAAGGGTGCAGGTCGCTCTCGGGTCTCCGTCACTCCATTGGCAGGGCGACGGCTATTTCGACATGAATGCGGGAGACGCGCCACTTGAAGAGGGCTTCACGACCTGGGAGTGGTCGCGCACGGCGATGCGTAAGGGAACCGCCATCCTGTATGAAGCAAAGCGGCGGGGCGGCGGACGCGTCGATCTCGCCTTCACCGTCGATCCATCAGGTAAAATGCAGACCTTCCAGCCACCGGCCGCGTCCGATCTTGCGAGGACCGGATGGCGCGTCAAACGCAGCGCGCACAGTAGTCCGTCGCGCCCCGCAATCGTTGTCACGACACTGGAGGACGCTCCATTCTATTCGCGATCGGTCGTGTCCGCCAACCTGTTGGGCGAAGACGTCATCATGATGCACGAAAGCCTGTCGCTTGACCGGTTCCGCAAGCCAATCGTGCAGGCCATGCTGCCGTTCCGTATGCCGCGCACCTGGCGTTAGTTGATTACGGCGGGGGTGTTCGTTGCCTCGCCTGCTCGGCGGCCTTCTTTTTGTCGAGGCGCTTGCCAAGGAGTTCAAGAATGCCCCAGGCCATGGCAAACAGCGCCACGACAAAAAATTCGATGAACCCCAGCCAATTCTCCATGGCGTGCCCTCAAAAAGTTTTGAACAACTCCTGAAGCTACTTGCACCGGCGTTTCCGGTTTCAGA
Organism: Afipia sp. DC4300-2b1; assembly: GCF_049895725.1. NCBI lineage: Bacteria > Pseudomonadati > Pseudomonadota > Alphaproteobacteria > Hyphomicrobiales > Nitrobacteraceae > Afipia > Afipia sp. DC4300-2b1. Next base: position 238,644 of record NZ_JAFCSX010000007.1, on the reverse strand, counting down.
ACCGGCTATGGAATTTGCTCAGGACCAGCTGACAAGCGGCGGCATCGAACTGAGAATGGTTTCGATGTTCCCACCGGTCTGCAACCCGAACATCGTGCCGCGGTCGTAGAGCAGATTGAATTCAACATAGAGTCCGCGACAGGCGAGCTGCTGCTGGCGCTCGGCTTCGGTCCACGGCTCCATCATGCGTTTACGCACGATTTTCGGATAGGCATCGAGCAGAGCCGCGCCGACATCGCGGGTGAAAGCGAAGTCGCGGTCGAAGTCGCCGGTGTTGAGATGATCGTAAAAAATGCCGCCAACCCCGCGCGCCTGATTGCGATGCGGAAGAAAGAAATACGTATCGGCCCATGCCTTGAACTTGTCGTAGTAAGCCGGATCGTGCGCGGCGCAAGCGCGGCGCATGGCATCATGAAACATGACGGCATCCGGCGCGTCTTGGTGGCGCTGATCCGGCAACAAGGGCGTCAGGTCGGCGCCGCCGCCGAACCAGCCCTGCGCCGTCGAGAGATAGCGCGTATTCATATGCACCGTCGGCACGCGTGGGCTGCGCGGATGAATGATCAAGCTGATGCTGGTGGAGACATAATCGAGTTGCTTGCCGTCGCCCGGAAGGGTCTTGGCCATCTCGGGCGTCAGCACGCCGTTCGCAGACGACGTGTGGACGCCGATCTTCTCGAACAGCCGGCCACCATTGAGAAAGCCGCCGATACCACCACCGCTGCCGGTCGCGCGAGTCCATGGCTTGTAAGCAAACGTCGCAGGCGCTCCGGGAAAAAGACCGGCGGGAGCTTCACGTTCCAGACTTTCCAGTTCCGCGCAAATTTGGTCGCGTAAAGATTCAAACCATTTGCGGGCCACAGCACGATGGTCTTCTGCGATATTGATCGTGGCGATCTCCGGCATCACATGGTGCTTTGCGGAATGAACTCAAATTTGGCTGCGCTGCATCTGATCCCGGCGCTCCAGCCTCTCAAACAGGTCGATCACCCAGACCACGCGGTCTTCGATCTTCGGCATGCGAGGCTTGGCCGGCCGCACAACGGGCGGAGCCGGTGTCGCAGCGACCGCGTCAATGAGGAAACGGGTTTCTTCAAGCTGTGACAAACTGAACGGCAAACGCCGCGCCGGAGTCCACTCGGTCTGCAACAAGGCAAAGACTCGCACCAGCAACGCAAGTTTGCGCTTCGTGGAAACGACAGCCCGGCGAGAGACCGAATCGAGGTTTTGGCGCTCGAGTTCGCGGCCAATTTCAGCATACAGAAGACGGGCAGCATAAATTCCCGGCCGACATGAAACCGGCAGATTTTCGATACCCCGAGTTGCACGATCGTAAAGCACGTCGGCGGTATCAAGCAGGCGCTGCACAATGGCTGCGATTTCGGCGTTGAACACCGGGCGCGCCAGCCACCGCTCAGGATCGATGCCCGCCTCGCGCAACCATTGCAGCGGCAAATATAGACGCCCGGCGCGGGCATCCTCGCCGACATCCCGGGCGATATTGGTCAACTGCATCGCGACGCCGAGATCGCAGGCGCGGGCGACGATGTCCGGCAACCGCCGCCCCATCACGAGCGTCATCATGGCGCCGACGGTGCCGGCCACCCGCGCCGCATAGGCAAACAGGTCGAACATCGTCTCATAACGGCGATCCGACGCATCCCATGCGAGCCCCTCCAGCAGGGCTTGAGGCAACTCACGGGGAATCGAAAATCTGGCTACCACGTCGGCAAAGGCGCGATCCGCGGGCATCGGCAGCGGCTGCCCACGATAGGCGCGATCGAGACGGTCTTGCAGCCGATCGACCGCTGCGCGCCGGTCGTTTCCCAAATCCACCGCGTCGTCTGCCAGCCGGCAAAAGGCGTAAAGTGCGATCGCGGGATCGCTCACGCGGCGCGGCAGGACCAGCGATGCAGCGAAGAAGGTTCGCGACCCGCCTCGCAGCAGTTCGCGGCATGCGGCGATATCCGAGGGTGTGGAAAAGGACGTCATGAGTTCACCAGGGCATGAGCATCGGGGACAACGCTGTCGAGCACCCTTGCCGAGGACAGAACACCGGGCAGACCCGCACCGGGATGTGTTCCAGCCCCGACAAGATAGAGGCGATCGATGTCTTCGCTGCGATTGTGAGGCCTGAACCAGGCGCTCTGGGTGAGCACAGGCTCAAGACCAAACGCCGCACCGCGCAGCGACGACAACCGGTCCTGAAAATCCTGCGGCGTCAGCATCCGCGACGTGACAATCTGATTTTCCAGATCAGGCAGCACAGTGTCCCCGAGCGACCGCGAAATCGCCTGGCGATACGTCTCCGCCATCGTACTCCAGTCGGTCCCACTTTCGAGATGGGGCACCGGCGAAAGAACATAAAATGCATCGCACCCTTCGGGCGCCAGCGACGTATCCGTCGCCGTCGGGCGATGAAGGTAAAGGCTGAAGTCGGACGCCAGCTTCTTTCGGGTAAAAATATCCGTCAGCAGTTCCTTGTAGCGCGGTCCGAGCAGGATCGTATGATGCGGCACGTCGGGATACTTGCGACGTGTGCCGAAATACCAGACGAAGAGGCTCATCGAATAACGCGAGCGGTCGATGCGCCCGTCGGTCCACCGTGAGCGTGCCGATGCAGGCAGCAGATTGCGATAGGTCCATGCCGAATCCGCATTGGAGACCACAATATCGGCAGCGATGCTCTCTCCCGACGCCAGCCGCACGCCGGTTGCCGCGCCGTCCTTGACGATGATTTCGCGAACGTCCTGTCCGTAACGGACCGAACCGCCCTGCCCTTCAATCAGCCTAACCAATCCGTCGACCAGCCGTCCGGTGCCGCCCATCGCGAAATGAACACCCCAGCGGCGCTCGAGATGGGCAATCAGGCAATAGATCGAACTCGCCGTGAAGGGATTGCCGCCGATCAACAGCGGATGAAAGCTGAAGACGATGCGCAGCTTTGGATCGCGAATGTATTTCGAGACGAAGCTGTAAACGCTGCGATAGCTCGCCAGTCGCAGCATGGCCGGCGCGATGCGCGCCATGTCGGTCCATTTGCTGAAGGGCACATCCCCAAGCTGCTCGAAGCCGATCTTGAAGATCTGCTCGCTGGCTTTCATGTAGCGATCGTAGCCGTCGATATCACCTGGCGAGAATCGCGCAATCTCGGCACGCATCGCGATCGGATCGCCCGTGTAATCGAAGCTGGTGCCGTCGTTGAAACGGATCCGGTAGAAAGGCGAGACCGGCGTCAGCGTCACATCGTCGGAAAGCCTGCGTCCGCACAGCTTCCAGAGTTCTTCAAACAGAAACGGCGCCGTGACGATGGTTGGCCCGGCATCGAAGGTGAAACCATCCTGCCGGTAAACATAAGCGCGGCCACCGGGCGCATCGAGTTTTTCCAGAACCGTGACACGATAGCCTTTTGCGCCGAGACGAACCGCTGCTGCAAGTCCGCCAAAGCCGCTGCCAATCACCACCGCATGGGGTTGGCGATCACGCGAACTCGACAGCGGTAATTTGGCAGACGTCACATCCAGCATGGGATACAGTGTAACTATCTATTGACAGTTGCCTAGCCCATCTGTGTAAAATTCAGTTTACACGGTCGGCTCGACTGCGCCGATAGCGTTCGCTCGGTCCGCGTGGCTTATCACAAGCTGCGCGACGAGTTCCGGCCGTTCTTCGTGCGCCAGATGGCCCAGTCGTCCGAGTGGCTCGATGGTCGCGCCGGCGACGAGAGAACGCACGCGCTGCGCAGTGGCGGGCGAGATCGCGCGATCGTTGCTGGCCGCCACCAGCACGAGCTTCGGCTTTAGCCGTGGCAAATCTTTAACCAGCGATTCAAGACGCCAGTTCGCCATCATGCGCAGCGCCGAGGCGACATGCGCCGGATTGTTGACGAGCTTTCTGTAGAGCGCGATGCCCTCCGCATCGATGCTGGACCCGGTGTTTGTTATCAATCGCTCGACCGCGCCCTCGCTCGACGCCTGCCAGGCAAATACGTGCGGGACCAGCGGATTCAGCACCAGAAGTTTGGCAAGCGGTGAGAAGAGATGTCCCGCCACGCCGCCGAACGGCAGATACGCGCCATTCAGGCTCAGCAATAGTTGCGGCGCAATCCTCCCGTCGAGGCACATGCGCGCAAGAATTGCGGCACCCGCGGAATGACCAACGACAACCTCGGGCCTGATCTTGAGCACACGCAGCAACTCGCTCAGGTCTGCGGCCATGCCGGCAAGCGACAGACGATGCGAGGGCGGTGATTGGGTGAAACCATGCCCGGGCAAATCGGGGGCAACGACCGTGAAATGCTGCGCAAGTTTCGGAAGAAGCCCGCGCCACGAATGGCTTGCGGCACCGGTGCCGTGGATCAGCAGAAGCGGCGCGCCCTGCCCCATCCGCTGCACATGCCAGCGATAGCCCGCCGCTTCGATGAACTCGCTCGCGTCCCGGTTAGGCCAGTCTACGCCGTCTTTCGCCCACACCAGACGATCCATGACGAACCCGTCAGTTGTTGGAGGATTTCGGCAAGCCGGCAAGAAACGCGTCGTAGGTCTTTGCGAAATCCTCCGGAAGTTCAAAATGCGGCATCGCGCCCGTTTGAAAGACATCGATCTTCCAGTTCGCACGGCCTTCAACCTGCGTTTTCCGCACGTAGTTGACGAAATCGCCGCGCACGCCGTGGCTCATCCATACCGGCAATGTCAGCGAGTGATAAATCCGCATAATCTCCTCGCTGAACAGAAATCCCGAAACGAAATAGTACGGCGCATGCTGAGCGCCGGGTTGATGCGTCGTGAGATAATCGTAATCGGCAAGCCCTCGGTCGAAATTGTCAGAGCCCCATGTCTTCTTCAGAAAATAGGCAATACCCGCGCGGCTTGTGAGCAGGCGGAAGAACGCTTCGCTCCATAGCGGAAACTCAAAGAGATCATGCAGCCAAGGTTTGCCCCGCGTGCCATCTCGCCATTTGACCTCCGTAGAGCGGCTGCTGAACCCCGACGGACTGACCAGAGCCAAGCTGCGAAATGCCAAGGGCATTTCAGTAACGGCACGCGCAAGAAACTCGCACGACAATGACAAGGCCAGCGCGTCAAACGGCCCGGGTCCGTGAACCTTGCGGATTTCCCGGACGGCGGCCAGAATCGCATCGGTCATCATCCGGATCGTGTAAACTCTTTTGCCGCGCTCGGAATGACCGAAGCCCGGAAGTTCGAGAGCATAGACCGTGCGGCTTTTCCGATAATACTCGTAGATCGGTTTGATTTCGTAAGCCGATCCCGCCGCATTGATGCTGTGAATCAACAGCAGAGGCGTCGCTCTTTCGGATGCGGAAGTGATCGGTCCGGCGGAATAATAGGTCAGCCTGCCGACGCTGCTGCCGAATTCATGGCGCTGTCCGGACACCGGGGCGGGCAATCCGTCCAGACCTTGTAGCGCGCTATCGGTAATGGCGGTCCCCGCAACACCCATGACCATTTCCTCTTTTACGTCTGGCGGATCTCGCCGTGGCCAAGTCCGCCGCCGCAGTGTATCAGAAGTGACAAGGGAACATGTCGCTAAATTGGGAACATCGCTTGACACACAACGAAACCAATCAGCCGTTTCTGGATGTCCTTTCGGGAACGGTGATGCCGGTTCCCCCGGTATGGATGATGCGGCAGGCGGGACGATACCTGCCCGAATATCGGGATCTGCGGGCAAAGGCCGGCAGCTTTCTGGATTTGTGCTTTACCCCCGAATTCGCAGCCGAGGTCACGTTGCAACCGATCCGGCGTTTCAATTTCGATGCAGCGATCATCTTTTCCGATATTCTGGTCGTGCCTCATGCGCTTGGACGATCCGTCCGCTTCGAGGCCGGCGAAGGGCCGCGCCTCGATCCGCTTGATACGCCAGACAAGATCAAAACACTCTCGTCTGCGGCTGACTTTTCAATACTCGAGCCGGTTTACGAGGCCCTGCGGCGCGTCCGCCAAGAACTGGACCGCAGAATTACGCTGATCGGATTTTGCGGAGCGCCTTGGACAGTGGCGACTTACATGGTTGCCGGACAAGGCACTCCCGATCAGGCGCCAGCGCGCATGCTGGCCTATCGCGACCCGACCTCCTTCGCAAAAGTCATCGACGTGCTGGTCGAAAACTCGATCGAATATCTGCTCGGGCAACTCGAAGCGGGAGCCGACGTACTTCAGATTTTCGACACATGGGCGGGAATTCTGCCGCCGCGTGAATTCGAGCGCTGGTCGATCGAGCCAACCCAACGCATCGTGGAAGGTGTACTTAAGAAGGCGCCCGGCACAAAGATCATCGGCTTTCCTCGCGGCGCGGGCGCGATGTTGCCGTCTTATGTGGATCGCACCGGCGTCAATGGCGTAAGCATCGACTGGGCTGCCGAACCATCGCTGATCCGCGAACGCGTTCAATCCAAGGTTGCCGTACAGGGCAACCTTGATCCACTCGTGCTGATCGCAGGTGGCGAGGCTTTGGACCGGGCTATCGACGATGTATTGGCGAACTACGCCAGCGGCCGCTTTATCTTCAATCTCGGCCACGGCATACAGCCCGAAACACCGATTGCCCATGTCGAGCAGATGCTCAACCGCGTGCGACGTCACAAAACCTAGCGCGCGTTCGCCATGGCGACGTTCGTTCGCGTCGTTGCCAAAACGGCCTGCGACAACGTCGCGGCATCGGCATAAGGTAACGGCAGGTAGTGCGCGCCCATCTCCGCTGCAAACTGGCCAGCGAGCGGCTGCATACGGGGCGACGTATCAACGAGTACGCTTGCGATTCCGGCCGCACGCATTTGCCGCGCGGCAGACTTTGCATCCTCTTCCGCCTGCGGCCGCCCGGCTGAACCGTCGCGCGCAATATTGGCGCGGCCGTCCGTCAGCAGAATGACCGTCGGCGTCTGTCCCTTTCGCCGAATGGAATCGGCCAGCATGAAAGCCGCATCAAGTCCGGCCGCCAGCGGCGTTCCGCCGCCGCCCGGCAATCCTGCCAGACTCCGCTTGGCGCGAGCGAGAGAGCGCGTCGGCGGCAACAGAAGCTCCGCAACGCTGCCGCGAAACGATATCAGCGCCACCTGATCGCGCCGGATGTAGCAATCGGCGAGCAGCAGCTCGACCGCACCTTTCGCTTCAGCGAGGCGATGCAATGCCGCCGACCCCGATGCATCGACAACAAAAATGGTCGTTGTCTCGCTGCGCTGCTTGAAGCGCGACAGCCGGAAGTCATCCTTGCGGATCAATATCCGCGGCATCGAGCCCGTTGTGCCGGACTTCACCACTTCCGCGCGACGCAACGGTTGCCAGGGCGCAGCCGAACGAAGTGTCTCAATCACATTGAGTTTCGATCCCGAGCGCAGTTCCCCGCGCAAGACCCCTGCGGGCCGGCCGCGCTGCTTCGATTTCTGAAGCACTCCGGCTTTACCCGCAGACCGTGTTCGCGAGCGTGCCGAAGACGCCTCACGCAGCGCGGCCAGGACACCGGGCGGTATGGAAGCTTTGGCTGCGTCGAGGATGACTTCATCGAGCGCACGATCCATATCCGGCGTCTGGTCATCCCTTTCATCGCCATCAGACGTGTTTTCAGCATTCTCCTGCGGCGGCGGCTGCGGTTCAGGTTCGTCAGCTTGCGGCAGGACGCGCGCGCGCGGCGACAGCACAAGACGCGCGGCGAGAACGACGTCGTCCTGCGCGACAGCGTCTCGCCCGAACAAGGCAGCGCTCGCGCGAGCCGCACGAATCGCCAGAAGTGGCGCCCTGAAAGAGGCAATGCCGAGTGCCGCAGCCGCACCGCAAATGGCTTCAAGATGCGCCGGATCGATCTCCAGGGACCGCAATCTGCCGCGTGCGGCACCGATGTCTACGCTATCGGTGGGGAAATCGTCCGTTTCGCTGAATCCGATATCGTTGAAATCGACATAAAACGCCGACCGGTCCATCAGCGGTGGTGGCGCGAACTCGTCCTCCAGACCTTCGTCGAGCGCAACGATTCCAAACCGCGCCGGCATTTTCAGCGAGAGTCCGTCCCGCTCGACGACAGCCTCCTGCGCATCCATGGCTGCTGTCACATGCACTGCCGTTGCAGGTGACATCCGCTCCGCCATCGCCAGCATCAAGATGCCGCCGTCAGCTTCCGCCAGCAGACCGCGCTCGGCGACGGGGCGGCCCGCAATCAGCGTGGCCGAAAGATCCATACCGCCGAGCAACCGCCCATCCGCGATATGTAGCGGCACATGCCGGACGATGGCGGTCGAAGGCAAACTTGCACGCAAGATAGCGAGCCAGCGATCGCGTACCGGCCCCGCCCGAGATCGGACAACAACGCCGCCTGTGCCGACCGGATCGACCGCAAAGAGTTGCGCAGCCCTCACCGCGTCCGCCCATGCCAGCGCCGCGCTCATCCCAGAACCTCCGCGATGGCCCGATCGACGCGTACGGACGAACCGGCATCGTCCAGCGGATTACGCCGCAGCCGATGACGCAGCGCAGATGGCGCGATTCGCCTCAGATGGTCATCCGTGACGGTCTTTGCGTTCTCAAAACTCGCCAAAGCCCGCGCCGCACGCATCAGGGTGAGTTCGCCACGCAGGCCGTCAGTTCCGAGCGCCATGCAGAGTTTGGCGGCGCGCTCAAGCGTGGCATCCGATATCGTCACCGTCGGCAGCCGCTCGCGCGCGGCCACGATCTTCTTGCGCAACCGCACTTCATGCTTTGCCCAGACCTCGAGAAATGCGTCGGTGTCCCGCTCGAAGGCGTCCCTGCGCCTGACAACCTCGATACGGCTGGGCAGATCGTTGGGAGTCGTGACTTCAACCGAGAGACCGAACCTGTCCAGCAGTTGTGGACGCAGTTCGCCTTCTTCCGGATTGCCCGTGCCGACCAGCACGAAACGCGCAGGATGGCGAATGCTCAGGCCCTCCCGCTCGACGACATTCTGGCCGGAGGCGGCGACATCGAGCAACAGATCCACCAGATGATCTTCCAGCAAATTGGCTTCGTCGATGTAGAGAAATCCGCGGTGGGCACGCGCCAAGAGCCCAGGTTCGAAAGCCTTTTCGCCCCGCGCCAATGCGCGCTCGAGATCGAGTGCGCCGACCACACGATCTTCCGTCGCGCCCAGCGGCAGATCGACCACCGGTACAGCAACCTGAACCGACTTGAGCGCGCCCTGCGATGCGCGGGCACGGCATTCATGACAGAATTCAGAGGGCGTGTCCGGGTTGCAGTTATAACGGCAACCCGCAACAATTTTCATCTTCGGCAACAGTGCAGCAAGAGCGCGCACGGCCGTGGATTTCCCGGCTCCCCGGTCACCGAAGGCGAGCACGCCGCCGACGGTCGGATCAACAGCCGCGATGAGAAGCGCAAGCTTCATTTCATCCTGTCCGACAATAGCAGAGAACGGAAAAGCCAAAGCCATCATTGCACCATCAGGGGTGGCCTCGTGCGTTCGATAATTGCCGCCGCACCTTTGTTCAGCAATTCCAGTCCAACCGCACGGCCGAGTTCACGCGGGCGGCTGGCATCGCCGCAACGGGACACCTCGATGAACATGCCACCCTGCTCGTCGAGGACGGCTGCAGTGAGCGTCATCCTGGCGCCCTCGACAGTCGCGTGTCCCGCAATTGGCGAATTGCAGTGACCGTCGAGAACCCAGAGCACTTCACGCTCGGCGTCAGCACTGAGGTGCGCGACTTTGTCGTCGATGAGCGAGAGGTAACGCCGGGTCTGCCAATCAGCCGCGCTGCACTCGACCGCAACGATGCCCTGCCCGACCGCCGGAAGCATCTCCTCTACGGGGAAATCGTATGAAATACGATCGGCAAGCCCGACCCTCTGGAGACCGGATCGCGCCATGATGAGCGCGTCGGCGGGGCCGACTTCGCCTCCGCCCGGTAATCTCTGCATTTCGCCATGATCAAGCTTGCGAACCCGTGTATCCGCCGCACCGCGAAAATGGATGACTTCGATCGCGGGAAACAACCGTCGGGCATATGCGGCGCGCCGGACGGCGTTGGTGCCGATCTTGAAACCCTTGCCCCGCGAGCGATGCAAGTCGGCGATCGATACACCATCGCGGACAACGAGAGCATCGGTGGGCGGGTCACGTTCCAGTGTCGCCCCTATCACCAGACCCGGCGTATCTTCGTTGCCCGGCATATCCTTCAACGAGTGCATTGCTGCATGAAGCTCGCCGTCCGCGACTGCACGGCGGATTTCGGCGACAAACGCGCCGCCTTTTCCACCGTGGCGCAACAGTTTTCCTGTCTGGTCTTGATCGCCGCGGGTCTCGAACTTCACAATCTCCACATCGAGTTCGGGAGCAGCCGCGATCAGCCGCCGGGCGATCTCTTCAGTTTGGGCAAGAGCCATTGTACTCTTGCGTGTCCCGATCCGCATTGAAACTGTCGCCACTTCCACTCCGTTCGACACCCGCGCGAGAGGATCGCAGCCGGCAGTTGCCCAGAGATTATGTCCAGTGCAGACCCGAATGCAAACTGACGTCTCGCAGTGCACGCAAAAAACTGACCTCTCCTTGCCTGAAGTGTCCCGAAAAACCTTTACGCGCCCATGAGTTCGCTGGCTAAATACAAAGGGAGAGCGGGAACGAGATCGATGGGTAGCGGTGTTTCGATCGGCAACGGTGATACGGAACTGGCACCGCATCCATTGCGGGCCGTCATTCTGGGCGAAGTTCATGCCAGGCCGTTTACTCCGATTTCCGTTCCCTGCCGAATTATTCACTTTGCCTTTGAAACGTCGGGCACTCGCGCCCAGCAGGATCGAGCGAATCTTGTAAAACTCTGCCTGGAGCGTGGATTGAATCCGCCCTCGGCGACAGAGAAGCATCATCGCGCTCCGTTCGGCACGACAACGCTACGCTGGGAGCAGCATTCGGAGTTTACGACATATACATGGGAAATTCCGGGACCTGGCCTGGCTCCGTTTCATCCCGACGCATCGTCCGTTACCTGTGCGATGCAAGCTCTACCCCAGCCCGGTCTCCTGCTTGTCGCGATTGATCTTCACCTGCTTGCCGACGATCCTGACCAAACCGCTCCGGAAAAGCTGTTTGACAAAAGTAGTCTCGCGGTCGCTGAAAACTCCGATGGCATGGCCTTGTATGCCACTGATTTTCAGATCAGCGAATCCGGCTTTGTTCGAATTCTTGTGGCGGACCGGGGAATGCCTGCGGAACGTGCTGGCGCGCTGGTTCAGAGGCTAATCGAGATCGAAACGTATCGTACTCTTGCCTTGCTTGGTCTTCCCGAAGCACAGAAGCTGGCACCGTCGATCAGCGCCAGCGAAAAGCGGCTTGTTGCGGTGACAGCCCAGATGCAACAGTCCAGCGACCTCGACAGCAACCACAAGCTCCTCGAGGAGCTCACAGCGCTCGCTGCGGAGGTCGAGGCCGGCGCCGCGGCCAGTGTCTTCCGTTTCGGCGCAACACGCGCCTACGAAGAAATCGTCGAACAACGGCTCCAGACGATCGGTGAGCGCAAGGTTGGAGGATGGCCGACATGGTCCTCATTTCTGACCCGTCGTATGAAACCGGCGCTGAGGACCTGCGTCACAATTGAGCAGCGACAGTCCAACCTTTCGTTAAAACTAGCACGCGCTGCCAACCTCCTCCGGACTCGCGTGGACGTAGAGCTTGAACAGCAAAATCAGTCCCTGTTGCGGTCCATGAACGCTCGCACGCGGCTTCAGCTTCGTCTGCAATCGACCGTCGAAGGCTTATCGGTCGCAGCTATCACCTACTACGTCGTGGGGCTCTTCGGGTATGTCGTGAAGGCGGCCCATGACAGCGGCACGATGCATATCGAACCGAGCATTATCACAGCCGCCTTCGTTCCCGTCGCGGCACTAACGATCTGGTGGATTATCGGCCATGTCCGCAGAAAACACATCGCGGAAGAGGATTAGGGAATGCGGAACGTTTTAACCGCCAACGCCACCTGATGCCCCGCTTTGCCATCGCGTCCAGATTTGCGATCGCATGTTCTGCAATCATTTGCCTTACGGTCGGGCTCTTTCACCTGAGCCTGACGACCTCCGGACTGAGCATCACGCACGCGTCTGTCGGCTCGACACCGGTTACAATCTACCGTCCCGAGAAACAGCAAACCGGGCCTGCCGTCGCGATCGCGCACGGGTTCGCCGGGTCCCAGCAACTCATGCAACCATTTGCGGTAACGCTGGCGCGCAATGGTTACACGGCTGTGACCTTCGATTTTCTCGGTCATGGCCGCAATCCAATTCCGATGCGCGGCGACATTACGCAAGGCGAGGCGATCACAACGGCGCTTATGAATGAACTTGCTCAGGTCACGGCCTATGCGGAGCAGTTAACAGGCGTCGATGGACGAGTGGCGGTGCTCGGACATTCGATGGCCTCGGACATTGTGGTGAGATTCGCGCAGGCCCACCCCCATGTGCAGGCCACCGTCGCCGTGTCCGCTTTCGCGCCCGTCGCCACCGCGACTACCCCGCGCAATCTGCTGGTGATCGTCGGTGCCATGGAGCCCGCGATGCTGATCGACGAAGCGATGCGGATCGTGAATCTGGCCGCCGGAGGAAAAGCGGTCGAGCGCACGACGTATGGCCGGTTTGAAGACAGCACGGCTCGGCGTCTTGCGCTGGCCAAAGGCGTCGAACATATCGGCGTTCTCTACAGCCCCGACAGCATGGTGGAAGCTTTAAACTGGATGAATGCCGTGTTCGGGCGCACGCAATCAGATTATATCGATCAGCGCGGTTTCTATCTGGGACTGGTCTTTCTGGGACTTGTTGCCTTGGCATGGCCGCTGTCCAGCCTGCTCCCGATCACGACAGCAATCCCGACCGGCGCGAGCCTCGGCAGGAAACCTCTGCTGATTGCAGCGTTGGCACCGGCGGTTTTGACCCCGCTCATCCTCTGGAAGCTGCCTACCGATTTTCTGCCGATCCTGCTGGGTGACTATCTGGCGCTGCATTTTGCGGCGTATGGACTTCTTACTGCGCTTACGCTGATCTTGCTGCGTCGTTGGCTCGGGTCTGCAAATGAAAGCATCGGCGCTGCGATATCATATCAAGGTATCATCATTGCGGCGGCGGCAGTTGCCTTCTACGAGATTGCGGGCTTCGGCATCCCGACGAACGCGTACGTCTTTTCGTTTATTCCCATACCGGGACGGATTGTGCTGATCGCCGCCATCGCGTGCGGAACGGTTCCCTATTTCATGGCCGACGAGTGGTTGACCCGCGGATACGCCGCAAGCCGCGGGGCGTATCCGCTGACCAAACTCTGTTTTCTGCTCTCCCTGGTGATCGCGATCCTGCTCAATCCGCAGAAGCTGTTCTTTCTCGCGATCATCGCGCCCGTCATCCTGCTGCTTTTTCTGGCTTTCGGATTGATCAGTTGGTGGAGCTATCGTCGAACCAATCACCCATTTGCAGGCGCGCTCGCGAATGCAGCATTTTTTGCCTGGGCGATCGCCGTAACCTTTCCCATGATCGTGCGGTAATCGGCACCGCGACAACGCCATTGCAGATACGACCGTTTCTTGATGTGATCGCAGGACTTTTCTTTTGAGAACAGGCGAGCTGACCATGCTCAGACGCGACCGCCCATCACAAGAACAGGAATCGGTTTGGGATTATCCCCGCCCGCCGAGACTTGAAGTCGTTTCGGCGCGATTGAGGGTGGTTTTCAATCAGACCACGATCGCCGACACTATCAACGGCTACCGGGTTCTCGAAACCAGTCATCCGCCGGTATATTACATTGCGCCCGGTGATGTTGATCAAGCGGCTTTGGTGCAGGTTGAAGGGTCGTCATGGTGCGAGTTTAAGGGCCTGGCGCGATATTGGTCTCTCGACGTCAATGGGCGTAGGTCGGAACGTGCTGCGTGGAGCTATGACACACCCTCAGAAAAGTTCCAAACCATCGCGGGGTATCTTGCCTTCTACGCGTCTCGCGTCGACGAATGCTGGGTAGATGACGAGCGAGTGATCGCGCAGCAAGGCGATTTTTATGGAGGCTGGATTACGTCGCGCATTTCCGGCCCTTTCAAAGGCGGCCCGGGAACGCGCGGATGGTAGCCTCCGGCGAACGGGCGTCACCAGTCTGGGCGCCGCCTGTTGCGCAGGCGCAATCGCGCGATCTGTGTACGGACTGCGGCATATCGAGATCGAGTGAACCCAAGCGCTGCGGCAACGCTTGCCAGTTCATCAAGCCGGATTATCCCGCGCTGGAAACCAAAGTGCATGGCAGGGCGCGGGATCCGCAACGCACCGATGAAGTTTTTTTCGGGCCTTTTCGCCGGATGGTTCGTGCGGCCCTGCAAAATCCGAGCAAAGGCGCGCAATGGACCGGCATCGCAACCCGCATCGGTGAACGCCTGCTTCAAACCTGTGCCGTCGACGCCGTGCTCACAATGGCGCCGGATCCCGAAGACAAATGGAAGCCCGTCCCGGTTCTGGTCACGTCTGCCGAAGGCATGGCGGAATGCCGGGGAATGAGGATGGGATATGCGCCATTGCTGGCATTGCTCGAACCGGCAAAAGCAAAAGGATACACACGGATCGCGCTTATCGGCATTCCGTGTCAGGTCTACGCGCTGCGGTCGATCGAAGAGGAACTAGGCTTTGAGCGCATCTATGTTGTCGGCACGCCATGCTCCGACAATACCACTACAGCCAACTTTCATGATTTTCTGGATCTGCTGTCTGACAAGCCAGAGACGATTACGTATCTCGAATTCCGAGCAGACTACCGGGTCGAGTTGCGGTTCAATGACGGCAAGGTGAGAGAGATTCCATTTTTGCAGCTTCCCATCTCGAAATTGCCGCCCGATTTCTTTCCTATCACATGCCGGACCTGTGTCGACTATACCAACGTTCTCGCCGACATCACGGTGGGCTATATGGGCGGCGAAGGCGAACAATGGCTTCTTGTACGCAACGAGCGTGGAGACGAACTGGTTGAGCTTCTCGGCGATGAGTTGCGCACGTCGCAAACCAGGAGTGCCGGCAAGCGAGCGGGCGCCGTTCGCGGATTTCTCAAGAACGTCGAGCTCGCAGCGGGAGGTCTTCCGCTTCGCGCAATCCCGAACTGGCTACGTCCCGTCGTCAGCTGGCTGATGCCGAAAATCGGTCCGCGCGGCCTGGAGTTCGCCCGCGCCCGAGTCGAGATGAAGGCTGTCGAGACGGTGCTCCATCTGCGCAGGCAACATCCGCGCCGCATGAAGAATATGATTCCGCAGCATGTGTGGGATCTGGTCAAACCCTACGGACTAACTCCCGGAGCCGATGAAACGCCGTAGCGGCCGCGTCGATGGCGAGAGATG
This sequence comes from Afipia sp. DC4300-2b1, assembly GCF_049895725.1. Classification (NCBI taxonomy): domain Bacteria; kingdom Pseudomonadati; phylum Pseudomonadota; class Alphaproteobacteria; order Hyphomicrobiales; family Nitrobacteraceae; genus Afipia; species Afipia sp. DC4300-2b1. The sequence goes on along the minus strand of NZ_JAFCSX010000007.1, from coordinate 223,319 downwards.
CCGAAACACGTTTCCGGCATCTTCCTCAATCCAGATTATTTGTTGGTCCCAGTCGATCCGTTCTCCGGTCCTACACCGGTATCTGACGAGGTCGGCGCAGCACGAAGGTCGGGTGAAGGATTTGCAGGCTGATAAGGCTTGGGCTTGTCTGCCGTGCCGGGCGCCTGGGTCATGCCGGTTGTGCCCACCGGCGTTGTCGCTTGCGCCGTTTCAAAGCTGGATCTGTTTTTGTAACCGGCGGTCAGCAATCCCATCGCAATTAATCCGATCGCTGCGGCACCGACGAGTTCGGGAAGCGCACCAGCAGGCATGGAACCCGAGGCCTTTGAATCATCGCCGGTGAGTGCGTCCGCAGCGATGTCTCTATTCCGTTGTGATCGCAGGAAGTAGAGGAAGCCGCCAGCGGCCACGGCAATAGCAGCGACCAAGGTGAAAAACATCAGCCAGGTTATTGGTTGATCGCCATTCATGTGAGCTCTCCGTTCTCGGCTGGAAAGAACGAAAATGCTGCGCCACGTATATTGTTCCTGCGCCGCAAGTTGTTCCTCTCCGGGCGAACGGGACGCCCACTGCGGCCAAGGCGCACTCACTGCCTCGAAACTATGGGCCGTTATATAAAGATAAGCGAATCTCGATACTTAGCGGACTGACGAGAAAAACCGCAGTCCCAGCATCAGAGCAAAATTCATCTCCCCGCTCCGGACTGCGCCGTCCGCGGGCTCAGATTTTTTTCCGCGTCATGTGATCCACGAGAACCGCGCCATCGTAACAAAGATGCATGGAAAGCACCCCTGCCCAGTCCGTGCAACGTAAGTGCCCCGGTCGATGAGCCCCCTCTCGGCCGGGCGCGCTTGCGCAAGCCAGGCCGCATTGTTTCTGATTGAACCCGACGGACGGTTTGGCGTGACAGGAGACGGAAAAGTTGACCATTCACTCGAAACCTCCAGCCAAAGAGACCAACGCGACGTCGCGAGAAGAAGTGGAAGCCGCTTTCCGCACGATCATCCGCTGGGCGGGTGATGATCCCGGCCGCCCGGGATTGATTGAAACCCCTGCACGGGCGGCAAAGGCTTTCCGGGAATACTTTGCGGGTTACGGCCAGGATCCCATCCAAATTCTGAACAAGACGTTCGACGAAACGGGCGGCTACGAGGAGATGGTGGTGCTCCGCGGCATTTCGTTCGAAAGCCATTGCGAGCATCATCTTGCACCGATCATCGGGCAAGCGTGGGTCGCATACGTTCCGAACGGCCGTGTGGTCGGCCTGTCCAAGCTGGCGCGCGTGGTCGACGCCTATGCCAAGCGTCTTCAAATCCAGGAGAGGATGACCTCCGAAATCGCGGGAGCGGTTCAGGAAGTGCTGCAGCCACAAGGCGTCGGAGTTGTGATCAAGGCGACGCATCATTGCATGACAAGCCGTGGGGTACATAAAGTCGGCTCGGAAATGATCACCAGTTGCATGATCGGCTGCTTTCGCGACAATGCGATTACCCGGCAAGAATTCCTTGCCATGGTGGACAAATGATCGCACACCCTGCCTCGGACAGTGTGCCCTCAGCACTTTTGCGTTTCCACCATGCGTGTGCGAAACGAGCACGCGATAATCTCCCGCACCTGCCTGTATTCGGGAGTCCTGCATCAGCCAGATTGCTCAAGCTAACATCCGCTGCCGATGGGGATGTAAGAGAGATCGAGAATAGAATGGTCGCAATTGAACGATTGCAGAGCGACCCGACAGCTGCTGCGGCGTTGCTCTCAGAGAGTGTTGTTCTTGTCGCGCAAAGCAGAGACGAAGCAGCGTTTGAAGTCATTTTTCGATACTTTGCACCCCGTCTTAAATCATACTTTTTGCGGTTTGGAGCCGACGCGTCGCTGGCGGAGGAAATCACCCAGGAAGCCCTCGTGCTTGTGTGGCGGAACGCAAACCAGTTCGACCCCTTAAAAGCATCGGCATCTACCTGGATTTTCACGATCGCTCGAAACTTGAGTATCGATCGATTCCGCAGGGCCCGCAGGCCGACATTTGATCCGACGGACCCTGCTTTCGTCCAGGAAGGCGAGCCGCCGCCAGATCGCCAATTGGAGCGAGCCGAGACCGAAAAGCGCGTTCGCGAAGTCATGAACTCATTGTCGGTGAATGAGAAGGATGTCTTGATGCTCTCGTTCTATGAAAATTCTTCTCACAGCGAAATTGCTAAACGGCTCGGCCTTCCCATCGGCACTGTTAAATCCCGCATCCGGCTTGCTTTCGGAAAAATTCGCGAAGCACTCGACGCTCAGAAAGGAGGCGTCGAATGACCATACAATATCATATCAGCGACGATCTCTTGCTTGGCTATTCCAGCGGAAATCTGGATGAAGCATCGAGCCTGCTGGTTGCCACTCATTTGGCTCTTTGCCCTCACTGCCGCACGCGCGCCGGTTCTGCGGATTCATTGGGCGGATACATGCTCGACGTCGTCCCAGAAACTGCCGTTTCTCCGTCCATGTTGGATACATTGCTCGCCCGCGTGCGGAGCGATGGCGATCTGCATCAACCGGCGTCGGCATCTCGGTTTTCATCGGACGCCGTCATTCCGGAACCGCTGCGTGGTTACGTTGGCGGCGACCTCAAAGATCTGAAGTGGGTGCGTTTGGCCCCCCGTGTCCAACAGATCATGATCGATACGCCGGATTGTCCATCTCAGGCGCGTCTTTTACGCTTTCAAAGCGGCATGAGCGTGCCTGAGCATGGTCACAGAGGCCGAGAACTGACACTCGTGTTGACCGGAAGTCTGTGCGATCGGGAGACGATCCTGCGCCGCGGCGACATCTCGGAAACGGACGAGCGCACAGAACATCAGCCTTACGCCGGGCCTGATGAAGACTGCGTCTGTCTCGCTGTCACGGACGCCCCGTTGCGCTTCAAAGGTATGCTCGCCCGTTTGTTGCAGCCACTGTTCGGAATTTAGGAACAGGTCATGATCCGATATACGGTTGCCTATATTGTCACGGCAGTAATTTTTCTCGGCATCGATTTTATTTGGTTGAGCCGTACGATGAGCTTCTACAAACAGGAGCTTGGCGGCCTTCTCGCTGAAAAGCCAGATCTGTCAGTCGCGGCGCTTTTCTACACAATTTATGTTGCCGGTATTTTGATGTTTGCAATCGTGCCGGCGGAGCGAAATGGCTCATGGATTTGGGCGCTGCTGCTTGGAGCCGCGTTAGGGCTTGTGGCCTACGCCACATACGACCTTACCAATCTTGCCACGCTGAAGGACTGGTCTGCGAAGGTGGCAATCGCCGATATTGTCTGGGGCACTTTCTTGACTGCTGTATCAGCATTGGCAGGCTATGCGGCCATGTCGCTGATTTCGCGGAACACGTAACGTGTATCGTATCTCTTCGGTTCAACACGTCTGACAATGCAGATTGAGTCCTCCATCTTAGCACCGGAAAGTCGAGAGCCGATGATACACTCAGACAGCACCAAACTCGATGGGTTACTGCTACAAGAGCTTCTGGCAGCGAGCGCGAGTGGGGACCGAATTGCCTTCTCACAATTCTATGACATGACTCGCCGCAAACTGTTTGGGATTGCGCTTTCCGTGACGAAGCGTTCCGATCTTGCAGAAGAGGTGCTTCAGGACGCCTATATCAAAATCTGGCGACGGTCGGGCGACTATGATCCGGCCAAAAGCTCCCCCATCACATGGTCTGTAACCATCGTTCGCAACCAGGCCATTGATGTTGTGAGACGAAGGGACGTTGCTTCCGAATGCGATGGCACCGATATCCTCCACGTGCCGGATGATCAGGAATCGGCCCTCGAAAGTCTCCAGATGTCCGATAATCGCGGGCATGCGCTGATCGCGCTCCGCGGCCTGAATCCGCTCCAACGCAGTCTTATTGTTGCAGCATACGTCCATGGCGAAAGTAGAGAACAGCTTGCTTTGCGATTCGGCAGGCCGGTCAGCACGATAAAGACATGGCTGCGTCGTGCGATATTGCAGGCTCGAACGTCCATGGAAGCGAGCGCCGGAGAACAAACCGCAGCGTAAAACTGTTTATCGGGTTTCTCGGCTTTTCAGCCACCTGCGATTCAAGCTGCCGACATAATCCATGCGGCGGCCGATGCGCCGATTTCGGACGGCTATATCTCGATCGAAGGAGGCTCGATCTCCCCGGAGTTCAATTTATAGATTGCCATCGAACAAACCGTCGGCCAGCGCCGCGATCGATCATTTCGCGGATGAGCACCAGCGCTCAGTCGCATTGATAGCGGCTGCCCATAAGGACGTCGATGGTTGCCCGCGATGCAGCGCCTTGGCAATTTCACAGATCGCGAGAAACGCACTCGAACGCAACTCATCCGTTTCAATTGATTCATGCCCGTTAGCGCTCTGAACGAGCCCGGCTAACCCGTTCAGGATTGAAAGCGCTTCTGGCCCTTCAGCAAGTTCTGCCCGCTTCAGGCTTGAAAGCACCTGTTGCGCTTTGTGCAGTTCATCAGTCACAAAATTCAACCTGTCCGGCGTTGCTGATACGAATCCGCTCACCGCCATAAACATATATCCGATGGGCGCTTGAGGACTGAACGGCCTCGGATGAAGGCAATGATCGCGAGCATAGAGCCAACCCGAAACGCCAGCAAGCAGCGATGCAACGACGAAAGCTCCCCCTTTGCGGGCTTGTTAATCGAAGTTCCGGCGGAGCGATTCTGAGTGCAGCTACTAGAACGATAAAAGAGAGCCCTTGCGCATTCGTAGATCGCCCGCACCGCGCGCGACAGCTCGATCATCTTTTCCCGAGAGAACTGATGCAGCGGAAACCAGGAGGGCTTATGGAGGTGTCGATGGCCTGATCGAGATATCGGGCGGCTGACGATAGCAACGGCAATAGGCAAGTTCTATCTTACTTCATCACAGAACTTCCTCTTATTACGCATGGTTCGGAACCAGCGTTAATGCCGATCCGCTGTTCGTTTTCCCAGACGCATAAACATCTGAAATAAAAAAGGATTTTCAAACGGTCCCTCGTGTTGAATATTTTTACCGTAAATTTTCCCGGGCTCGATTTTTTTAGACTCCCCCTCTTGAAACTTTTTTCGCGTTTTTTTATTTCGATTTTCGTCGGGTGCTCATGAGAGGCCCGACGCGGACGCCAGCGGTCTCTGGTGGGCTGCTTGTAACCACCTTGCTTCTAGGAGGATGTGGCTATGAGGACGTTTGATTTTACCCCGTTTACCCGTTCGGCTATCGGCTTCGACCACCTGTTCGAGCTTCTGAACAGCCAGGCAAGCGAAAGCACCGAAAACTATCCCCCCTATGACATCGTTCGTACCGGTGAAGATACTTTCCGCATCAATCTTGCGGTCGCGGGTTTTGCGCCATCCGACATTAACATCATGGCGCAGCAGAACCTGCTCGTCGTCTCGGGCCGGAAAACCGAGCAGGAGAAGACCGAGTATCTCTACCAAGGGATTTCGGCCCGCGCGTTCGAGCGGCGCTTCAACCTTGCTGACTATGTAGAGGTTGAAAATGCCGCATTTGAGAATGGCCTGCTTCAGTTGAACCTTGCCCGCAAGGTGCCGGAAGCCATGAAGCCGCGCCGGATCGAGATCAATGCGGCAATTCCCCTCAACGAAAAGCGTTTGGGCAGCATCAAGGCCGCCTGACGACATTCGCCGGGAGGTGGCCTGACACCGGCCACCTCTTTATTCGAAAGGAGGGACCAATGATGGATAAAATCAGGGATACTGATTTCGATCTGAATGAAATGCTGCATCCAGCTGATGCATTCGAGCATCCGCTTGAGGTTTTGCATGATCCGGATCTCACGCTGAATGAAAAGCGGGCGATATTGTCGTCTTGGGCCTCGGATGCCTGCGCGCTCGAAGCCGCGCCAGCGCTCCGCACCCTGCCACGCGGTAAGGCCGTGCTGTTCGATGACATTATGGATGCATTGCGATCGCTGGATACGGGTGATGGGCAACCGATTAAAAAATATCAGAAACTTGTTCGTCGTCGCCGGCTACTTGGGCAGTCTCGCAATGAAGGAACTGGCTCATCTATACAGTAAGCAAAGCTGCGCCGACCGGTAAAACCAACAGTCGGCGCCGCCAAACGCACGCCGCCATTTTTCGAAATGCCGTTATGCCGCGCCAGTCAATTCGTGAATGGCGCTTATAATTTGTTCTGGCTGATACGGCTTGGGTAAAAACCTGGCGTCTTTCGGAAGGTCGCCATCATGTATTTTGAAATGTCCTGAAGTCGCAATAATTTTAATCGGTGGCCACCTATCTCTGACGGCGGCAGCCAGCTTCAAACCGCTCATTGAACCCGGCATATCGATATCGGTAAATACCAGCCGAATGTCCGAATTGCGCTCGAGCATCTGAATGGCTTCGTCCGCGTTAGCCGACTCTAAAACGTCGAATCCTGCAATCTGCAGCGACTTGACGATGTCGGCGCGAATGAGTGTTTCATCTTCAACAACAAGAACGCGTATGGGCGACGTGATTAGAGGCATATAGTATTTCCCGACAATCTTGCAGCTACATGGCACCCTCGACAAGGTCTCAACACGCGTATCAAGATTTCGTTCATGACGGATCAATAGGGAACTTGGGATCGATGGGAAACTTGATTGTAAATAACGCTCCTCGCGGCATGTTTTTTGAAATTTTAAGTTCCCCCATCAACTGCCGGACCAGACCGCTGATCACCCGAAACCCGAGACTCTTGCGCGGCTGATTGATATCAAACCCGTCGGGCAACCCTGCCCCTTCGTCGGAAATCTCCACAAGCAAGTTCCCGTCGATCTCTCGCGCGTCTACCCGGATGACGCCAGGGCCATCGACATAGGCGTACTTGACGGCATTGGTGACAAGTTCGTTCACCAGCAAGCCCAGTGGAATGGCCTTATCGGCGGAAATGACAATCGGGTCAGAATACCATTGAAGATTATGTTCAGGCGACGAACTCTGAAGATTTTCGCAAAGATGACCAATAAAATCGGAGAGATCGACAAATCCAACCTTGCTGCCTCGCCACAGATGGTCATGCACTTCCGCGATTGACGCCACGCGCATAGCCGCATTTTCTAAGGCGTGCTTCACGTCCAAGGATTCTGAACTCCGCCCTTGGACGCGTAACAGACCTACAACTGACGTAAGGCTGTTTTTAACGCGATGGCTCATTTCGCGTGTCAGCAAATCAGCGTGATCAAGGGCTTTCTGAAGTTTCGCGTCTGCGTGCTGGCGCTCAATCGCTATGCCGAGCAGTCCGGCAAACCCTGCGAGAAAATCCGCGTCTGCTTCATCGAATTGTCCGGGATCCGCACTGTCAGCTTCGAGAACGCCGAAGGGAGTATCGCCGTCACCTCCCCGTCGGATGAGTACATTGATCGCGCGTCTTATGCCGTGGTCAGCAAGCAGCTGAGGCGTTCGAAAGCGTGTCTCTTTCTGCAAATGGTTTGAGACGACGGATTGCCCAGTCTGGAAGGCAAAGCCAGCAGGCGATTCAATATCGGCGCCGAGCGACACAATATCTACTGTTCCTGACGGCCAGCCCGTGCCGGCACGCACAATCAACCGCTTTTCATCTGGAAGATATTCTAAAACTTTGGCGTATGAACACTGCAGACCACGGGCGCTGAGTTCAGCAGCTTGCTGAAGAATGTGCCGAAAATCTCGTGACTGGAGAGCTGCACTGCCAAATTCTCGCAGGATTGCTTGCTGTCGACGACGATAGGGAAGTTCGTCTTGAATACGGAGAAAATCATCAGTTTCATTCCGCGAGACAGTGCTCGGTTCGGAGGGCATAAAATGTCGATTCTGAGTAGTGTCATTTCACGGGGGGACAAACCGGCTTGCTTCAATAAGCGCCGTACCAACTTATCCGAATGACCGTAATTGAAACGCGAACACCTACGATTGGTTCCCCGGCGGAGACGAGAGCTCTTTTTCCCCGGTTTTCCCTGCACGCAGATCGTAAGTAGCGGAATTGAAGATGCCGAAGCTTTAGAAAATCAAAGCCTACAGTGACAGGGGTGGCCGCTTGGGTCTCATTCCGCGAATGATGCACGCGATGTACGACAGCCTCTCGTCAAGGCTTCTTGCCTGCGCAGAGGTTACTCGCACGTCAAACTCTCGGGTTTAATCCACACGAAATGATTGGCTGGCGATGCAGTTCTGATCGCACCCGTCTCCGCGCCAATTCCCTGCTAACAGGGAATTTTACAGGGAAATTCTCGAAATCAACCCCTCGGGACGCCACCAGGTTCCGAGAAACCCATATGCTCCAGCGACTTCTTGCGGAATTCCCTACCACAGATATCAGGGAAACTCTCCTTGAGAACAGCGATTCTACCTCGCGGATCAGGGAAACGCCGACGTAGCCACAATCGGCCCAAAGCGGCGTTCCCTTGTCCTCCCCCGGCTGGCTATGTCGCGCCAATCCCGCTCCTCACTATCCCAGTGAAAGGCATAGATTCACAGGTAGCGGACGTTCGGATTAGCGCCTTTGCGAGCCGTCATCCCAAATCCGTTATCGCTGATTCTGACGGCCCGGCTGCACCCCCCGTCCTGCAGCCTCGCATTCGCCGTGCTCCCATTCCCACTCGACCTCCCCGTTCATCCAGATACGGTCAGGAAACCGCCAATATCCTCAAGCCGGTCCAAACGTCGTCGACGCGCCGGTTGACGACTGTCAATGCGGTCAGCGGACCCAATGGAGATGCTGCATCCTTGCCTTTGGGGGCGGAGCGGCCGGCTGAGGGAAGCAAACAATGAATATTGAAAAATACACCGAGCGGGCGCGCGGCTTTATCCAGTCGGCGCAGTCGCTTGCCATGCGCGATGGACACCAGCAGTTCTCGCCGTTGCACCTTTTGAAAGTCCTGCTCGATGACAGCGAGGGGCTGGCCGGCGGTCTGATCGATCGCGCCGGGGGCAACTCCCGCGCCATCCTGACGGCCACTGAAGAGGCGCTGAACAAGCTGCCGAAGGTTTCCGGAAATGGCGCCGGGCAGGTCTATCTCGCGCCGGAACTGGCGCGCGCCTTCGATGCCGCCGAGAAGGCCGCCGAAAAGGCTGGCGACAGCTTTGTCACCGTTGAGCGCCTGCTGCTTGGGCTCGCCATGGACAAGAACAGCGAGGCCGGCGCCATCCTGAGCAAGGGCGGCGTGACCGCGCAAAATCTCAACGCCGCGATCGAAGCGCTGCGCAAGGGTCGCACCGCGGATTCCGCGACAGCCGAGAATGCCTATGACGCACTAAAGAAATATGCCCGAGACCTGACCCAGGCCGCGCACGACGGCAAGCTCGATCCGGTGATCGGCCGGGATGAAGAAATCCGCCGCACCATCCAGGTGCTCTCCCGCCGCACCAAGAACAATCCCCTGCTGATCGGCGAGCCTGGCGTCGGCAAGACCGCCATCGTCGAAGGCCTCGCGCTGCGCATCGTCAATGGCGACGTGCCGGAGAGCCTGAAGGATAAGAAGCTGCTGTCGCTCGACATGGGCGCGCTGATTGCCGGGGCGAAATACCGCGGCGAGTTCGAGGAGCGGCTGAAGGCCGTGCTGCAGGAGGTCACTTCCGCAGAGGGTGGCATCATCCTGTTCATCGACGAGATGCACACGCTGATCGGGGCCGGCAAAGCCGATGGCGCGATGGACGCGTCCAACCTGCTGAAGCCCGCGCTGGCGCGCGGCGAGTTGCACTGTATCGGCGCGACCACCCTCGACGAGTACCAGAAGCATGTCGAAAAGGATCCGGCGCTGGCTCGGCGTTTCCAGCCGATCTATGTCGGCGAACCCACGGTCGAGGATACCATCTCGATCCTGCGCGGCCTGAAGGACAAGTACGAGCAGCATCACGGCGTGCGCATCACCGATTCCGCATTGGTGGCCGCGACCACGCTGTCGAACCGCTACATCACCGACCGCTTCCTGCCCGACAAGGCCATCGACCTGATGGACGAGGCCGCGGCGCGGCTAAAGATGCAGGTTGATTCCAAGCCGGAAGAACTCGATCTGCTGGACCGCGAAATTATTCGCCTGAAGATCGAGCAGGAAGCGCTGAAGAAGGAGAGCGATCCGGGCTCGAAGAGCCGGCTACAGGCGCTGGAAAAGGAACTTGCCGATCTCGAGGAGAAGTCTGCCGCACTCACTGCGCGCTGGAGCAAGGAAAAGAATAAGCTATCCGACGCCGCCAAGCTGAAGAGCGAGCTCGACGCCCTGCGCATCGAACTTGCCAACGCGCAGCGCCGCGGTGAATTCCAGCGCGCGGGCGAGCTCGCCTATGGCAGGATTCCCGAACTGGAAAAGAAGCTCGCCTCCATCGAAGAAAACGAGGCCCCGGGCGAAATGATGGAGGAGGCGGTCACCGCCAACCACATCGCGCAAGTGGTGTCGCGTTGGACCGGCGTTCCCGTCGACAAGATGCTGGAAGGCGAAAAGGACAAGCTCCTGAAGATGGAGGAGGCGCTCGGCAAGCGCGTCGTCGGCCAGGCCGAAGCCGTGCGAGCGGTGGCAACCGCCGTGCGACGTTCGCGCGCCGGCCTGCAGGATCCGAACCGGCCGATCGGCTCGTTCATGTTCCTCGGCCCCACCGGTGTCGGCAAGACCGAGCTGACCAAGGCGCTCGCGGAATACCTGTTCAACGACGAGACCGCGATGGTCCGCCTCGACATGTCCGAATACATGGAGAAGCACTCGGTCTCCCGTCTGATCGGCGCGCCGCCGGGCTATGTCGGCTATGACGAGGGCGGTGCGCTCACCGAAGCCGTGCGGCGGCGGCCCTATCAGGTCGTGCTGTTCGACGAGATCGAGAAGGCGCATCCCGATGTGTTCAACGTGCTGCTGCAGGTGCTCGACGACGGCCGCCTGACCGATGGTCAGGGCCGCACCGTCGACTTCCGCAACACGCTGATCATCATGACCTCGAACCTCGGTTCGGAATTCCTGGTGAACCAGCCGGAGGGTGAGGATACCTCAGCCGTGCGCGAACAGGTGATGGGATTGGTGCGGGCGCACTTTCGTCCCGAATTCCTCAATCGCATCGACGAGATCATCCTGTTCCATCGCCTGCAGAAGAGCGAGATGGGCCGGATCGTCGAGATCCAGTTCACGCGGCTGCAAAAGCTGCTCGAAGAGCGCAAGATCGCGCTGACGCTCGATGCCGCCGCACGCGACTGGCTGGCCGACAAGGGCTGGGACCCCGCCTATGGCGCCCGCCCGCTGAAGCGGGTGATCCAGCGCAGCGTGCAGGATCCGCTCGCCGAAATGATCCTGGCCGGCGAAGTCTCCGACGGCGACAAGGTCAAGATCTCGGTCAAGGGCAATGTGCTGACCTTCAACGGCAAGCCCGCCCAGACCGCCGAGATCGCGCAGTTCGAAACGCCAATGCCGAAGCGCAAGTTGAACTGAATTGGTCATGCGTCTTCCTCTCCCTTCTTGGAGAGCGGGGAAAATCGGAGATGCATCGTGAGTATAGCCAGCTACGAAGTGGTTGGTTCGGGCGGTATCTGGCGTCTCAAGCACGACGGTGAACCGATAGGCAGATACCAAAGCAAGGAAGCCGCTTTCGAAGCAGCTGTTACTGCTGTTTCATTGGCCGTTCGGGAAGGATACCAGGTCCAGCTTTCAGTGCCCGGTGCTCGAATCGAACCTTGAAGGGCCCGACTGTCGCGACCTCCATGCTGGCGGAGCCAAGGGAGACGTCTCATCTTCATCGAGTTCACGCTCAAGCTCGCTACGCCGGCGGCGATGAAGTTGACGCGCGACGCTCCACAATCGCGATCAATTCTGAGCGGTTTGTCGTAGGTGACGCAGCGATTCCCAGCAATTATCGATGCGGAATTTGACACCCATCAGCGCGATGATGAATTGGCATGAGACGGTAAGCGCGAGGCGCTCCGGAGCTGCGCATGGCCGACGTCCCGTTGATCAAGACGCTAGTCGTTATCCTTGCCTCCGCCGGCTGCATCAGCTTGGTCGCGCGCGCGGGGCTTCCAGCGGCTGGCGGTTACCTATTGGCTGGCTTGATCATCGGGCCGCACGGGCTAAACCTCATCGTCACGAGCGATGAAACGAGATTCCTAGCGGAACTCGGCATCATTTTTCTTATGTTCATGGTCGGTCTTGAGTTTTCATTATCGGCAATGATTGCCGCACGCCGCGATGTTTTCGTCGCCGGCAGCCTGCAAGTCGGCTTGACCGCTTTGATCGTCGCAGGAATTGCCACGCTGTGGGGCGTTGGGTTACCCACCGCTGTGCTGCTCGGCGGTGCGGTTGCCATGTCGTCGACCGCCATCACGCTCAAGCAATTGGTCGACCAAGGCGACGTCGATAGTCAGCAAGGCCGTCTCGTGCTGGCCATCCTGCTGTTCCAGGACCTTGCGACCCTTCCATTTCTCGTTGTACTCGGCGGCTGGAAGCAGACCGGCGGACCCGATCAGTTGGAAGCGCTCCGTCAGCTTGGAATAGCGGCGGGCGCACTCGGCATCGCCGCTTTCGTCTGCAAGCCGGTTTTTCGCATGTGGCTCACCTGGGTCGCCAGGACAAAGTCGGCAGATCTCTTTCTGCTCACTGTTCTGTTGCTTGCGCTAGGTACGGCATACGCCGGACACTTGGCCGGCCTTTCCGCGCCGATCGGAGCTTTCCTTGCCGGCATGGTAGTGGGCGAAAGCGATTTCCGTCATCAGGTAGAGGATGACATAAGACCCTTCCGCGACGTCCTGCTAGGCGTTTTCTTCGTTACCACCGGCATGGAGGTTGATCCATCCACCCTCACCGCAGCACCCATGGCCGTCTTCGCCTGGATTATTGCGTGCCTGGCGGGAAAGGCCCTTGTCGTGTTTCTGGTCGGCGCGATTATGCGTTGGCCTGCCCCGGTTAATACGCGAGCGGCTCTGATTCTGGCACACGGCGGAGAAAGCGGTTTGCTGCTGCTCACCCTGGCGATGAACGTGGGCGCCATAGAGCCGAACGTTGGGCAGCCTGCTCTTTTGGCGTTGGCCGCAACCATGGCGCTCGGCCCAATACTGATTCTGCGGAGTGCTCGGTTTGCGGAATTCATTAGCGGCGCATCACATCGCGCCAAGGAGAACGCCGAGGAGGCCGCCATCCGCGCGGAAAGTCAAAATCTCGGGGGTCACGTAATCCTGTGCGGTTGCGGACGCGTGGGTCGGCTGGTGTCCCTCGTGCTGGAGGCCGCAAACGTGCCTTACATCGCGGTCGAGTCCGATCTGATACGCTTTCGAAGAGCAAAGCAATCGGGACACAAGGTGGTGTTTGGTGACGCAGGCCGGAAACGGGTCTTGGAAGCCGCTGGCTTCACCCGTGCACGCCTTGTGGTACTAACGTTTGATCGACGCCATGCAGTCGAGCGCATTTTTCACTTTGCCCGTGGGCACGATCCAGCCGTATCCTCGATTGTGAGTGTCGCCGACGATCAGGAAATCATATCGTTTGTGCGGGCCGGAGCCGGCACCGTATTTCCGGAGAATGTCGCGGCGGGCTTGGCGCTGGCCGATCAGGTCCTCCTCGTTTGCGGTTTCTCCCAGGACGCGGCCGCAAATGTCGTTACGACGGTTCGCGCTGAGATCAATCCCGAACTGCGCGGGCGCGTAGGACGTTGAGTCGGTATACGCCAGTCGTGATGCGCTAAAGGCGCTTTCCCGCGGATAGCTGTTGGGGGGCGCTGTATTCTCCTGAGCTTCGTGCCTCGCGCGCAAAGCCAGCCTTGCCATTCGCAAGAACAACATGAAGCTCTGCCCCAACCGCAGCCCCTTCACCAATCGCGGCGCCGACCCGCTTGACTGATCCCGACCTCACGTCGCCGGCGGCGAAAACGCCGCGAACGCTGGTTTCCAGCCGCAGCGGGCGAGTAGCCCCGTTGTTTGAGCCGTGGCCGTCGGAAACGACGTCCGATCCCGTCAGAATGAAGTTCTTTTCGTCGAGCACGATCCCGCTGCCGTTAAGCCAAGTCGTTGCCGGCTCGGCGCCAATGAAAAGAAAGACGTGACGGATAGGCTTCTCGGTCTTTGCGCCGGTCACATTGTTGTGCCAGCTTACGCGTTCGAGTTGCCCTTCCCGGCTGCCGTAGAGCGCAACAACCTCGGTCTGGGTCAGCACCTCAATATTCTCGATACCCGCGATGCGATCGATGAGATAGCGGGACATGCTCTCTTCGAGACTGGGCCCGCGCACCAGCATCCAGATCTTTGCGGCGAAGTTGCGCAGGAACACAGCCGCCTGACCCGCAGAGTTGCCGCCTCCGACCAGAACGATCTCCTCGTTCCGGCACAGCCGCGCCTCGATCGGGGAAGCCCAGTACCAGACGCCGCGTCCTTCGAAATCAGCAAGGTTCGGAACGTTGAGCCGCCGGTAACGGGCACCCGTCGCGACGACCACCGTCGTGGCCTTCACTCGCCGGCGATCCTCCAGTTGAAGCGTGACCGAAGTTTCAGTCGAATCGAGACGCGACACGCTGGCGGGTATCAGCATTCGGGCTCCGAACTTCTGCGCCTGAACATAGGCCCGACCGGTGAGCGCCTGGCCTGAAATGCCGGCCGGGAAGCCGAGATAATTCTCGATGCGCGCGCTTGCGCCAGCCTGACCGCCGAACGCGCGCGCGTCGAGAACGATAACCGACAGGCCTTCCGATGCTGCGTAGACCGCGGTCGAGAGGCCCGCCGGTCCTGCCCCGACGATCGCGACATCATAGGTCTGGTTCGCTTCGTCGACCGGCACCATGCCGAGGGCGGAGGCCAGTTCAGCCTCGCTCGGGTTTTTCAAGACGGTGCCTTTCGGACACACGGCCAGCGGCAGGTCCGCCGGAGCGGGGGCGTATTGCTGAACCAGCCTCGCCGCATCGTCGTCCTTTGCCGGGTCTAGCAATTGGTGCGGATAGGCGTTGCGGGCGAGAAAGCCCTGCAGGCGCACCACATCCGGACTTGACTCGGGGCCGATCAGGACCGGACCACCGCTACCGGCCTCGATCAGCACGACGCGGCGCAAGATGAGCGCATGCATGATCCGTTCGCCGAGTTCAGGCTCCTCGATCATCAAGGCGCGAAGCTTCTCCGGCGGGATCAATAGTGCTTCCACCTCACTGATGGCGTGAACATCGACGAAGGCCGGCTGGCCTGACAACTGTCCGACTTCTGCGACGAACTCGCCGGGCCCCTGCTCCACGATCGGGGCTTTGTGCCCCAGCGGATCGCACCTTACAACGCGCACGGCGCCTTTGATCAGCACATACATTCCGGGAGCGATTTCTCCGGTGGTGAATAGCGCTTCACCAACGGCGTAGCGACGAATTCTCCCAAATCGACGAATGCGATCGATTTCCTGCGGCGTAAGCGTGGGGAAAATCTGCTCGCGGCGGCTATCGATCGTAGACATCTCAGGCCTCGCTTTATCGGCTATGTGGTGATGCATGTTTCTATCGCAGCGGTACAGACGCTTCATGCATGAGGCTGCAGGTCACCCTGCCAGCAGCCGCTCGTTCAGGCGAAGACGGCGATTTCCGCCATACGATCAGTATCCGTGGCACTATGTTGTCGCGCTTGGCATTGGCTCCCATTGACGGTCGTCAGATTCTCCCGAGATTTCTCGTCACACCTTCACGCCCTCAGCATGCTCACGGGTCCATGCCAGTAACCGCTGCAGCGGCATGGCGCCGGATTGGCGGGCGATCTCCCGGCCGTGATGTACCAGCATCAAGGTCGGTATGCTCTGTATACCGTAACGCTGCAGCAGTTCCGGCACCGCATCGCTGTCCACCTTGATCAGCCGTACTTCGGGCTCAAGTTCCGCTGCTGCCCGTTCGAAGACCGGCGCCATCACCCGGCACGGACCACACCATGTGGCCCAGAAGTCAACGAGCAGCGGGATGTCGCTGTGCCCGGCATGCTTGTCGAAGCGAGCGGCATTGTCGAGCGCTGCCGGCTGCCGCTCGTAAAGCGGGCGATGGCACGACCCGCACTTGGCACGATCACGCAATCGCTCGCGCGGCACGCGGTTGACGGAGTCGCAGTGCGGGCAGACGATGTGCAGCGGACTGGTCATGTGGCCTCCCGGCAAGCTCAGTTCCTACAGGATGACCTGCCGGGGCAGCGATCACCTTGACTGGCGTCAACTTATCGAACCCGCGCTGATAAATGTTGTCGCCGCCTTGACGGCATCATTGTCTCAGCACGGCGATGACGCCCAACATCGTCGCCCGCCACTCCGCACGTTCATGCAGCCGATTTAACTCTGCGCCATCTTGACCGCGGTCAATGCCGTCGCGTCCCACAATGTCTATCAAGGCCAATAAGCCACACGGCCGGCGCGATGCGTCGCCCAGGCAGCGCAATTGGTTCAGATCGGCAAGGCAGTATCATGAACAGGTTCCGCCTATCGTGGTCAACCGCGGTCGTTGTTGCAATCATCACTCCTATTCCGTGGACGGATCGCGCCGCGGCACAGGAAATCGCCCTGACCCCCCTTGAAACGAACGAGGTCGCAAGAGGCTACCGCGCCGAAATCATCAAGCTGAAAACTGTCGTCAACGACAAAAACGAGACGATCGGGCGCATCAACGATTTCGTCTTCGGCAAGGACGGCAGCATCTACGCCATTCTCGCTGTCGGCAATCTCACCGGCCTTGGCGGCCACCTGATTGCGGTCCCTTTCCGCAACCTCAGGCTGGACGATCCGTCCGGCTACGTCGTGCTGCCCGGAGCCAGCCGTAGCGTGCTCGAGAAACTGCCGGTTTTTGTCAACAACAATCGATAGCGCCGCACACGTCACGCCTTGTCGCCTTTCCGGTCGCGCACACCGGTCAACCAGTAGACGAGGCCGAGCGCGAGGATCGCGGCTGCCAGCGCCAGAATGTGCAGCGCATCGGTTTCCGTGAGATCGAGGATGATGACCTTGCGGCAGATTGCCAGCAACGCGATCATCACAACCGATCGAATCTGGACCACGATGTTGCGGCCCTCGGCCCCCACCAGGAGCGATTTCTTGAATTCGAGCGCAATGATTACAGTAAGAATCATGCCGAATACGGCCTGAAACGCCGAGTAATCGGATGGGTCAAGACCTCCGGAGAGCACCAGGCCGAACAATATCTTAAGCGTCAGAGTCCACAGCGCGGCCACGACGATCACCGCGATCAACGCGGAGAGGAACAAGACGACGAAGTATTCGAAGCGCTGATAAAGCGACAATATCCTGAATTTTTCCCTCGTCTCGCTAAACTCTTGCTTGATCGACATCAGAGCCTCCGGTGCTTCCTTGCCGGGCGATCGGCGCGGATCAGCAGCGGCCGGCGCGCTTTGCTTGCCGCGTGCCTAATCGGATCCGGAAGATTTCCCGATCCTCCTGGGCGAACGCCGGGAGGTTACCAACGCGGCGCCCGGTTTGAGGGCTCCCGAACCAGAACCCCAAGCCGCCATTGCATGACGTCTGCGTCGCCCCGGTTCCCATTGATGCACCAGACGAACGATCAATACCTTGACGATTGTCAGTGCGCTTCGACCCGGCCCATGAACGACACGCGGCCTGCTGCAAAATTCCGAGACTGAAAATTGAGCGTCGTCAATGCGGGCGGTTTTTCGAAATGCGAGATAGAGGCTGTAATACTCCCATGTCGCTCCCCTCCCCCGGGGGTTCCTCCCCAGACTTGGACCGCCGACGCAAGCCGCGCGGTCCATTTTTTTCGACTGCAGAAGCGCGGAGCGGCAGGACGCAGGCGCACCAATGTCAGTTACCGACGCCGATCCATTCACAGGATGCGTCGCGCATCGCCCACACGTGATGACCATCAACTTACGGGATTGTCGCACGTTACGCGTCTGGCCCTGCAATTAACCCAGAACCGATTTGACAGTCGTCATGGTGTTGTCCTGCCCCTTCGGCTTCGCTGCGTCAGACACATCTTGGATCGCACCATGGAAACCTTGTCCGAGTTGACTAAACTCTCCGACCTCAATCGCATCCTGCTTCATCTTGCCCGCTCCAGGGAATTCCCCGATGGCTCCTCCGGCATGGATATGATTTCATCGCCCCGCTGGATGCCCAAGGCCATATCGATCCGGTGTTGTGGAAGAAGTATCGAGACTATTGCCGCGTTCGCAGATTTTGGGATGGCGAAGAGGACGAGGTCGGCCGCCTCGTCCATAGACCTGACGGCGCCAACCGCGCGCGTTGGGTCTTCGACTACCGTGACGACGAGGATGGCGACGATGAGGCAGGCTACAGATTTGAATCGCATGCCTTCTGGCCGGGTGAATACGTCTCGATAACCGGGCAGGACCGGAAGCTCCACACGTTTCGCGTTGTCACAGTCGATCCGGTCGTGCTGTCCATGGCCTTGATCAAATTGTTTGAAATACAAATCAAGGTATGAAGGCCACCATGATCAAGGACGTGATGGTTCGGCTCGATGGAGGCTCCGGAGACGACGCGCGTTTGGCCGCCGCAACACAGATCGCCGAGATTTTCCAGAGCCATATTACCGGACTGTTCTTCAATGTTGTGCCTGACGAATTCGGTGGCGCCAACGTCAATCAAGCCGCCCGGGCTCCGGACGCCGGAGACGCTGTTGAGACATTGCTGTTTCAGCGGCTGACCCGGTTACATCAGCCGACCAATCTGCGGCGGTTTGACGTGGCCGGCGTTCTCGATATTGCCGAGACCGCGCTACCTGTCGTGCGCACCGCCGATACCTTCGTCGCGCTCCGGCCAAATGATCGGTCGAACGAACCGGAAGAGCTGATTAGAGACCTGCTGTTCGGCACCGGGCGCCATCTGTTTCTGGTTCCCGATGACTGGATAGGTTTCGCGCCCCTGGACAACATTGTCGTGGCGTGGAACGGGAGCCGGGAATCGGCACGCGCGCTCGCCGAATCCCTCCCCTTCCTGCATCAGGCGAGCAAGGTTGGTGTTCTTGTCGTGGAAAGAGAGCACCAGAACAAGAACGACAATCTGAAGGCCAACGATGCCGTTCTGCACCTTCGCCATCACGGCATCAACGCCGTCAAATACCGTGCTGTCGGCGAGGAGGACGAGACGGCCGACGTGCTGATCGCGGAGTGCCGCAGCCTCGGCGCAAGCCTTCTGGTGATGGGCAGCTACGGCCACTCTCAACTGCACGATTTGCTTCCGGGATCGACGACCAGCCGGATACTGCGTCGTTCACCGGTCCCCCTGCTCATCGCGCACTGACTGCGGTTCTCTGGATCCCTTGCCCGGTGATTGACAGTCGTCAAGGCGACGCCGTGCATCGCATCGTAGGCTCGTTCAGTGCTTTCGCACCAGCTCGGGGACTTGTCTCATGGCCGCGATCGATCCAGAAACGCTCATGTGGGCCAGGGCTTGCGAGTTGATTGATCGCGCCGAGCGATTGCACCGGCAGTTCTTCCAGCCGAGGGCTGTGCCGGTCCGCGACCTCTGCTGGGAACCACCAGTCGACGTTATCGAAACCGACTCGGATTTCTTGATCAGTGTCGCGCTCCCCGGAGTCGACAGCAACGCGGTGAAAGTGACTGTCGAGAACGGCACAGTCATGGTGACCGGCTTCCGCCGGACTAACACGCTCCCGCGCAGCAGTCGGATTCATCGGCTGGAGATTCCATACGGAAGATTCGAACGCCGGATCACCTTTCCGGCAAGCAGTCTCGAGCTAGCGCAGGCAGAATTTGCCGACGGCTGCCTGATGCTGAAATTCACCAAACAGCCTTTGACCGAAGAGCAGATCAATGTCTGATGCGGCTGACAATCCGGGCACAGTACCCGATCAAAGCCATCCCCCCATTCCTTCGGATGCGACGATCATCCTGCCGGTTCGAAACACGTTGTTGTTTCCGGGCATGGTACTGCCATTGACGATCGGCCCGCCGGCCTCGATCGCAGCGGCCCAGGAGGCGACCCGAGGCGGCCGCAAGATCGGCCTGTTGTTGCAGGACGATCCCGCCGTCGAACAGCCAGGACCCGAGCATCTGCGCCGCGTCGGCACCATTGCCGAAGTACTGCGCTATGTGACCTCAGGAGAAACTCATTACGTTATTTGCCGGGGGGTGCGGCGCTTCCGGATCGACGAATTTCTCACCGGCTTTCCCTATCTCGTCGCGCGCATCACCGAGATCGGCGTATCTGAAGTGATGACGCCCGACATCGAGGCGCGGGTGCATCTGCTCAAGATGCGTGCACGCGACGCGATCGGGCTGCTGCCAAGCGCACCCGCGGAGATCGGGCCCGCCATCGATAGCCTGGACTCGCCGACGATGCTTGCCGACTTCATTGCCGGAATTATCGATGTTCCGGCCAGCGAAAAGCAGGATTTGCTCGAGACGTTTGACGTCACGCTGCTGCTTGACAAGTTGCTAGGATTGCTCGCTAAGCGGATCCAGGTGCTGCAACTCTCGAAGGAAATCGGCGAACAGACGCAGCAAACCTTATCGTCGCAGCAGCGCGAGCACATCCTTCGCGAACAGCTCCGTCAGATCCAGAAGGAGCTTGGGGACGACGACGTCAAGTCCACTGAGCTGAAGGAACTTGCTGAAAAGATCGATAAAGCCGGCATGCCCAAGGATGCCGAGGAACAGGCCAGGCGCGAACTACGACGGCTTGAGCGCCTGCCGGAAACGGCGGCCGAATACGGGATGGTGCGGAGCTATCTCGACTGGCTCGTCGAACTGCCATGGTCGAAGCTCGATCCGGAGCGCATCGATATCGCCGAGGCGCGGCGCATCCTTGATGAGGATCACTATGGCCTCGAGAAAGTAAAGCGCCGGATTGTCGAGTATCTTGCGGTCCGCAAGCTCAACCCCGATGGCAAGAGCCCGATCCTCTGCTTCGTCGGCCCGCCCGGCGTCGGCAAAACCTCGCTTGGCCAAAGTATCGCGCGCGCGACCGGTCGAAAATTCGTCCGGCTGAGTCTCGGCGGCGTCCACGACGAGAGCGAGATCCGTGGACACCGGCGGACCTACATCGGCGCGCTTCCCGGCAATATCATCCAGTCGATCCACAAGGCCGGCACCCGCAATCCCGTGATGATGCTGGACGAGATGGACAAGCTGGGTGCCGGATTTCACGGCGATCCCGCGGCAGCGTTGCTGGAGGTTCTCGATCCCGAACAAAATGCCACGTTCCGCGACAACTACGTCGCCGTTCCCTTCGATCTCACAAAAGTCTTGTTCATCGGTACCGCAAACGTCATCGATAATATCCCGGTTGCGGTTCGCGACCGGATGGAAATGATCGAGATGCCCGGCTACATCGAGGACGAGAAGCTCGCGATCGCCCGGCGGTATCTGGTCAAGCGACAATTGGCGGCGGCAGGGTTAACCGAGCAGCAATGCCAGACCAGTGACGAGGTCCTGCGCGCCATCATCCGCGATTACACCCGTGAAGCCGGGGTCAGAAATCTCGAACGCCGGATCGGAGCGATTTGCCGCCACGCCGCGATGCGGATCGCCGAGGGCAACGCGACGCGCGTCATCATCACGGTGGCGGACCTTGAGACCATACTGGGCCCGAAGCTCTTCGAGCAGGAGATCGCCATGCGCACCAGCGTGCCGGGCGTTGCGACCGGTCTCGCCTGGACGCCTGCGGGCGGCGACATTCTATTCGTCGAGGCGACCAGCATTCCCGGCCGAGGCAAGCTGATCCTCACCGGCCAGTTGGGCGACGTAATGAAGGAAAGCGCGCAAGCCGCCCTGACGCTGGTCAAGTCGCGCGCCGCCGAATTCGGCATCGACCCAGCCGAATCGCAGAAGTCGGACGTCCATGTCCATGTCCCGGCCGGGGCCATCCCCAAGGACGGTCCGAGCGCAGGAGTTGCGATGTTCCTAGCGCTGACCTCTCTTTTCACCGGGCGCACGATACGCAGCGATACCGCCATGACCGGCGAAATCTCGCTGCGCGGACTGGTGCTTCCGATCGGAGGCGTGAAGGAAAAGGTGCTGGCCGCGATCCAGGCCGGGATCACCACGGTCATGCTTCCGGCGCGCAACCGCAAGGACATCGAGGACATACCAGAAAACGCCCGCGACCGGATTCGTTTCGTCTGGCTTGAGCGCGTCGATGACGCGATTGCGGCCGCACTCAATCCACCGAACTTCAGCGAGCCTGGCCTTTCTCATACGACGCACACGGCCACGACGGAAAAACGCGCAGCGCGATCCGGATAGCCGACGGCGTTAACCACCCGTCTGACGCATTTGATCCGCAAGATTAACCGACGTCAGGGCCGCAGCCGGTAATCTCGTTCCGGCCGACAAGGTCGCACGATTCCGAGGCGGCCCGATTTGCGGCACGCCGGCGTGACCGCCGATCTCGTCCATAAGATGCTCAAAAATATTAGTCTGCCGCTCATGATCTGCAAACGTTTTGACGGGCGTCAATGCGTACCGTCCCGCACGCGCTAAACACAGGCGTCAACCGACTATCCGGCTGCGGAGCATCTCATGGCCAGCACCACCTTTAACAACGCCTCCGACATTCAAACCGATTCTGCGACAGCGACGCTCGCGCAGAACTGGTGGCTGTTCACGCTGCGAGGCCTTTTTGCAATTGTCTTCGGATGTCTCGCACTGGCCTTCCCCGGCCCGACAATGTTGTCGCTGGTGCTGCTGTTCTCCGCCTACATGCTGGTCGACGGAATCGCCGAGATCATCTCTGCCGTGTGGGCGATACATCGAAAGACCCGCTGGGGATTTCTGATCTTTGCAGGCCTGCTCAATATCGCCGTGGGCATCGGTGCTTTTTTCTGGCCGGGCCTTACCGTGCTTGCGTTCGTGTTGCTTGTTGCTTCCTGGGCAATTGTCACAGGCGTGTCGATGACGGCCGCGGCTTTCCGCCTGAACATAGAGCATGGCCGATGGTGGCTGGTGCTGGGCGGGCTGCTGTCGCTCGCGTACGGCGCGCTGCTGATTCTTACGCCCCTGATCGGTGCGATCGTGCTGACCTGGTGGATGGGCGCCTATGCCCTTGCCTTTGGCATCGCGCTGGTCATCTTCTCGTTCCGGCTTCGGTCACGTCAGCATCAGAGCGCTGGCCCCACGCCCGTCGGGACTGCCGCTTGAGGCGGCAGCGAGAACACGCCAGCGCGCGGAATTCATCCGCCTTGGGGAGACGGCGAAGCTGAGCATCCCATCAAGCAAATAATGGCAGCTCAAACGCTCGCCACCGTCGAACTTTCGCCAATGCGGTCTTCCAGAGCTCTCCGGTTCAGGATCTTGATAGTCCGTTTGCCCGCCAGACGAATGACACCCCGCTGCTTGAGATGGGTCAGCGCGCGACAAACCGTTTCGACCGAAACCGCGAGATAATCGGCAATGTCATATCGCGAGACCGGCAGCACAACCTGCCCGCTTGCATTGGATACGCGCGCGTCAATGGAGAGCAGGAAGGAGCCGACCTTCTCCAGCGCGGTGAACCGGCCAATGATCAGAAGCTGGGCCTGTGAGCGGGTGAGAGACTGGAACGCGACATCCCGAAGCTCGCGTGCAAACTCGACATCGCTTTCCGCGACCAATTCAACCCGCCGGCCGGGAAAGCTCGCAAGCACCGTATCGTCGGCTATCGCTTCGATCGTCGCCTCATTCTGACGGTCCGAAACAAAGAAGAAATCCCGCGGCAGCATAAGATCTACGATTTGTCGCCTTCCGTCCGAACGCATGGCGCATCGCCGGACAGCGCCGGTGATGACGTAGTACCAGTGCCCTGCAGGTCCAGGGCTATTTGGTATTTCCTGGCCGCGGTTGCAGGCCATGATCTTGGCAAACGCTTCGAGGCGTTTCAGTGCATGGGGCTGCATCGCAAGCATCCGCCGATAGTAGTCGGCTGGGTGGATTTCCTTTTTCATGGTCGCACCCTTCATTGTTGGCAAGCCGAACCCAGAATGAACTATCGCACCGCAGGAACGTTCGAATGAATTCGGCAAAAGTGCGTATCGTAAAAATACGTAACTCGGCTGCGTGTGTCACAGCGATGCAGCAACGGATGGCCGGAAGATGAAGGTCCAGGAAATTGACTGCAGTCAACGCCGCGAAGGCGCGCCAATTGTAGCGTTGCAGTTGCAAACGCCCCATCCTCTCGACGCGTGAGGCACGAAATGTCATCTGTTCTCGCTGCCGGGACCGCTGCGCCGGATTTCACGTTGCGGGTCACCCCCGATCAAAACCTCACGCTTTCGAACCTTCGAGGAAGGCCCGTAATACTGGCCTTCTACCCGGCCGACTGGAGCCCGGTTTGTGGCGACCAGGTGACGCTGTACAACGAGATCCTTCCGGAGTTCCACAAGCACAAGGCCGAGTTGCTGGGTATCTCCGTCGACGGTGCCTGGTGCCATGCCGCCTTCGCCCGCGACCGCCGCCTGCACTTTCCCTTGCTGGCCGATTTTGAACCCAAAGGTGACGTGGCGCGCAAATACGGCGCCTATCGTGCCCAGGAAGGGGTCTGCGAACGCGCACTGTTCGTGCTCGATCGGCAGGGGATCATTGCGTGGAGTTATTGCTCTCCGATCGCGGTCAATCCCGGCGCCGATGGCATTCTCGACGCCCTTGAAAAACTCACAGATCAGGACACTGGCCATGGCAACCTTGAAAACGCCCATCACGACAAGTGATCATGTTCGCGGACAAGAATCGGCGCCGATCACGTTTGTGGAATACGGCGACTATGAATGCCCCCATTGCGCGCTGGCCCATCCAACCGTCGACCGGGTGCAGCTACATTTCGGCAGGCGCATGCGATTCGTGTTCCGCCACTTCCCATTGACCGAAATTCATCCGCACGCCGGGATAGCCGCCGAAAGCGCGGAATTCGCAGGCGCCATGGGGCTATTCTGGGATATGCACGACGCCTTATTTGCGAACCAGAGCAGTTTGAGTCTGCCAACGATCTTCGTGATCGCCGAACAACTCGGACTATCCGAAATAGCACTGCGGAACGCTCTGGAAACGGGGCAATACAGAAACAAGGTGCGCAGCGATTTCATGGGTGGAATCCGAAGCGGCGTGAACGGTACGCCGACCTTCTTCATCAATGGCGTGCGGCATGACGGCGGTTACGATTATGCCTCCCTGGTGGCAGGAATCCAGATGCGCCTCGCCGCTGACACGAGCGCATAGCGGCGGCGGGCGCGATTGGTGACGATTTGTGATTCAAAAAGTCTTTCATGAAATTGATGATGATCAGTGCCGCATCGAGGCTTCCAGAGTATTCCTGCAACCCTGCTCAAAAGCTCAGGAGAGAGCCATGGTTGCCTTCGCAGGACTTCAGACGCTGTGCCAATCGCATGCTGATGCGTCTCCGTTGCCGCAGAGCCCGAGGCGTATCGCGCGACGCCCTTCAGGCTGGATAATCTGGACCGCGCTTGCGGTCGTCCTTGCCGCCGGTCCGGCATTGCCGCAGGCAGGAGTGCAATTCATCAAGGTCGATCTTTCGATCGTGGCGAAGGGCTATCGGATGAGCAAGCTGATCGGCACCACCGTGATCAACGACAAGAACGAAAAGATCGGCACCCTCGACGATGTGGTCGCGGACAAGGACAAGAAAGAGCTTAGTTTCGCGGTGCTCCAGGTCGGCGGTTTCCTTGGGCTCGGCCGGCATCTTGTCGTCGTACCGTATGACAGCCTTGTCATCGATGAGGCCGGCCAGAAGATCACCCTGCCCGGCGCGTCCAAGGACGAACTGAAGAAGCTCTCGGCATTCAACTATCCGGCGTGATCGCTACCGGTGCTCGGAAATACATCCATGCGCGCGTCACCAGACGATACCTTGGACCGGATGCGCACCCGCGAAGTGACGGGCGTCTTCCACGCACGCAAGGCGCTCGTCGCCGCCGCTGAGGAACTGCTTGTTGCGGGATTCGATCGCGCCGACATCGATGTCAGCGCTCCCGCCGACGAACTGCAACAGCGCTTGAACTACGCGTCGATTCCAGCAGTTGATCTCGCCGATATCCCGATCGCGCCGAGGCGGCCTTTCATCGGCGGCGATGATATGGCCGTCACGATGGCCGTCGTCGGCAGCATTTCCGGGTGCGCTGTTGCGGTGGCAACAGGGTACTTTCTCGTGATGAAAGATGTGAGGCCCCTCGTCATCGGAATTCTATCAATGCTGTGCGGGCTTGTTGTGGCCGGTATCTCGGTGCTCGTGGTACGTCGCCGATTCGACCAGGAGCGGAGGCGGGGACTGGATAAGTTGTCCGAATGGGACGGCATATTGATCTGGATACGGGTCCACTCGCCGGAGAAGGAAACGCTGGCTCAGGAGATCCTGGTGCGGCATGGCGGCGACGCCGTCCACGTCCATGAAATCGAGTTGGTGCGACGAACGGACGATCTTCCGCTCCATTCGCTACGCCCGGATCCATGGCTAGGTGACGAACGGCTGGGACAGCCTTAGCGCGACCTGCTCCAGGATGCCGTCGCTGGCGATCCAGCGCGAACCTTATCGCCTGCCGAGAGCAAGGCGACATCCGCGACTCCCGGCGAACTGAGGTTTATGCGGGCCGCGATAAGCACGGTCAGCACGATCAGCGTCCATAGCACCTCAGGCCGGCGGTCAACCGCGATAAACTTGGGGCGGAAGTTGACCATCGTCATGGCCGCGCGCGCGATCACTCATAAGATCGATCACAATCGGTAACGTCATCGCACCGAGCGCGCAACTTGCACACCAGGAGTCGAGCATGAAATCCGATAGTGAAATCGAGAGCGATGTCCGTGAAGAGTTGAAATGGCATCCCGAACTCGATGCCGAAGACATCGCCGTTTCCGTCAAGAACGGCGTCGTTACGCTGGCGGGCTTCACCCACAGCTATAGCGACCGGCTGGAGGCCGAACTCGCCGTGAAGCGCATCGCCGGCGTTCACGCGGTCGCCAATGATATCGAGGTCCGTCTACCAGCGATCGATCAGCGCCCCGATCCGGACATCGCGAGGGATGCGGTTGCCGCTCTGAAATCGGAACTGCCGATTTCGCACGACAAGATCAAGATCATTGTGAAAGACGGCTGGCTCACTCTGGAGGGGGCGGCGGAGTGGCAATATCAGAAGACCGCTGCCGAGACCGCCATGCGAAAGGTGAAAGGCGTCAAGGGCGTGACCAACGTCATTACGGTCAAGCCCAAGGTCGAACCCACCGACATCCAGCGCAAGATCCAGGAAGCGTTCAAGCGCAACGCCGAGGTGGACGCCAATCGAATCACTGTCGAAGCTAACGGCGGCAAGGTGATCCTGAAGGGTACCGTTCGCTCCTGGATCGAACGCGAGGAAGCAGAGCGCGTCGCGTGGTCGGCGCCGGGCATTACCCACGTCGAAGACCGGATCGTAGTCAGTCCGTAGCACGGCAAGCCGCAGCGTTCGGGAGAGATAGTCTCATCCAAGACAAAGGAGAATCCCATGAGGTTACGATCGCTGGTTCCGTTCCATGAAGGCGGCGCCCTAATGCGGCCGGACTTTGGATTGTTCGGCCTGCACCGGGAGATTGACCGCTTATTCAGCGAATTCGCGCAAGGCATCAGCCCGGGCGGCGTACAGTCCATCATCCCCAGCATCGAGATAACCGAAGGAACATGATCATGGCGAAAGCAATTGGCATCGACCTCGGAACCACCAACTCTTGCGTTGCCGTGATGGAAGGAAGCAAGGCCAAGGTCATTGAAAATGCCGAGGGAGCACGCACAACGCCATCGATGGTCGCCTTCACCGACGATGGCGAAGTGCTGGTCGGGCAGCCGTCCAAGCGCCAGAGCATCACCAATCCGGAAAACACGATCTACGCCATCAAGCGGCTTATCGGACGGCGCTATGACGATCCGATCACCGAAAAAGACAAGGCGATGGTACCGTACCACATCGTGTCCGGCGACAATGGTGACGCCTGGGTCGAGGTCAAGGGCAAGAAATACAGCCCAAGTCAGATCAGCGCCTTTATCCTCACCAAGATGAAGGAGACCGCGGAAGCCAATCTCGGCAGCAAGGTGACGCAGGCCGTGATCACCGTGCCGGCCTATTTCAACGACGCACAGCGCCAGGCGACGAAGGATGCCGGCCGTATCGCCGGACTTGAAGTGCTGCGCATCATCAACGAGCCGACTGCGGCCGCCCTCGCCTACGGGTTGGACAAGAAAGGCAGCGGCAAGATCGCGGTCTACGATCTGGGCGGCGGTACCTTCGACGTCTCCATCCTCGAGATCGGCGACGGTGTGTTCGAGGTCAAGGCGACCAACGGCGACACCTTCCTCGGCGGCGAGGATTTCGACAAGCGGATCATGGATTATCTGGCCGACGAATTTCGCAAGGAACAAGGCATCGACCTGCGCAAGGACCGCTTGGCGCTGCAGCGGCTCAAGGACGCCGCCGAAAAGGCCAAGATAGAACTTTCCAGCGCCACCCAGACCGACGTCAATCTGCCGTTTATTACAGCAGATCAGAACGGCCCGAAGCACCTCAACATCAAGCTGTCGCGCGCGAAGCTGGAAGCACTGGTCGACGACCTGATCCAGCGGACGATCGAACCGTGCAAGGCTGCGCTGAAGGACGCTGGCTTGCAAGCGTCGGATATCAGCGAGGTCGTGCTGGTCGGCGGGCAAACCCGCATGCCGAAGGTCCAGGAGACCGTGCAGAAGCTGTTCGGGCGCGAGCCGCACAAGGGCGTCAACCCCGATGAAGTTGTGGCCATCGGCGCTGCGATCCAGGCCGGTGTGCTGCAAGGCGATGTCAAGGACGTGCTGCTGCTCGACGTCACCCCGCTGTCGCTCGGCCTTGAGACGCTCGGCGGCGTCATGACCAAATTGATCGAGCGCAACACCACCATCCCGACCAGGAAGAGCCAGGTGTTCTCGACGGCAGAAGATAACCAGACCGCAGTCACCATCCGGGTCTTCCAGGGCGAACGGGAGATGGCGGCCGACAACAAGCTGCTTGGCCAGTTCGATCTGGTCGGAATCCCGCCTGCGCCGCGCGGCGTCCCGCAAATCGAAGTCACGTTCGATATCGATGCCAATGGAATCGTCAATGTGTCGGCCAAGGACAGGGCAAGCGGCAAGGAGCAGAGTATCCGGATCCAGGCGTCGGGAGGGCTGACCGAGGCTGACATCCAGAAGATGGTCAAGGAGGCCGAAGCCCACGCCGACGAGGACAAGCGCCGTAAGGAACTGGTCGAGGCGCGCAACCAGACCGATGCGGCGATCTACAGCGCCGAAAAGGCGCTAAATGAATCGGAGTCGAAGATTCCCGCCGACCTCAAGAAGCAGGTCGAGCAGGCGATCGCCGACGCCAAGCAGAGCCTGACGGCGGACAATCCCCAAACCATCCGTCAGGCGGCGGAACGCCTGCAGCAAGCGGCGTCAAAGATCGGCGAAGCCCTTAGCCAAGCAGCCTCGCAGGGATCCGGCGGCGCAGGCGGGCAAGCGAGCGGCAGCAGCAGCTCTTCCGGCGACGACGTCGTCGACGCCGAATTCGAAGAGGTAGATCCACGCGACCGCAGGGCCTCCTGAGCCCCCTGAGACCTCAAGTTGCTCGACGCGGTGAGACGCGGGAGAACGGCATGACGACGAATACAATGGATAAGGACGCCGGCGCGTCAGTCGCCGGCGAAGCCCAAAACAACGACACCGCGTCCGAAATCGCATCGTTGCGCGAGCGGTTGATGCGGGCGCTGGCCGAGACCGAAAATACCAGGCGGCAAGGCGAACGGCGCGCGCAGGACGCCGGGCAATACGCAATCACGAACTTTGCCCGTGAGTTACTGCAGGTTGTCGACAATCTCCGCCGCGCCATCGAGGCCGGCGCGGCGGACCGGAAGGGGAGCGGAATCGACGGGCTGATCGAAGGCGTTACCGCCACCGACCGCATCCTGACTCAGATTCTCAATCGCTTCGGCGTCGAGCAGATCAAGGCCCTCCACCAACCGTTCGATCCCAAGAAGCACGAAGCGGTGATGACGACGGATCAAACAGACCAGCCGCCCGGCAGCGTGTCCCAGGTTTTGGAGACGGGCTACATGCTTCATGACCGTCTGCTGCGGCCGGCGCGTGTGGTTGTGGCCAAGCCCCGGCAACCATCGTCGCAAGCGGAACAACCATGACACCGCATTCGCTTGCCATGACAAAGGCGCAAACAGGAGTGGGCATTGGCCGCAGATCCCTACATAACGCTTGGCGTGAAAAAGGACGCTAAGTCAGACGACATTCAGAAGGCCTATCGCCGCCTGGCGAAGAAGCTGCACCCCGATTTGAACCCCGGCAACAAGACAGCGGAAGATAAGTTCAAGGAAGTTTCGGCCGCCTATGATCTGCTGAGCGATCCGGAAAAGCGCGCGCGCTTTGACCGCGGCGAAATTGACGCTTCGGGAACGGAACGGCCTCACCAGCAATATTATCGCGATTTCGCCGATCAAGGTGGTTGGTCGGCCTACACCAACAACGCCGGCTTTTCCGATTTCGGCGATTATGCCGGCGCCGACGATATTCTCTCCAAAATCTTCGGCCGCGGCGACCGCGCAGGGCGCCCCCGGCGCGGCCAGGACGTGCACTACCATCTCGATCTTGAGTTCGTGGATGCCATCAATGGTGGCAAGCAATCTCTCGTGCTGCCCGATGGCTCCGCGCTTGACGTCAGCATCCCGCCGGGCACGCGGAACGGTCAGGTTCTGCGTTTGAAGGGCAAAGGTCGCTCGGGAGTGGGAGACGGCGCGCCCGGCGACGCACTGATCGAGATCAGCGTGCTGCCGCATCCCTATTTCACCCGCAAGGGAGACGACATCTATCTGGATTTGCCGATCTCCTTGAAGGAGGCGGTGCTGGGCGCCAAAATCAAGGTGCCGACGGCGAGCGGGATGGTCACGGCGGCAGTACCGAAATGGTCGAACAGCGGGCGGATTCTTCGGCTGAAGGGCCGCGGCGTGCCGCGCGCCGACGGCAACAAAGGCGATCAATACGTCACACTGAAGCTGGTCCTTCCGCAAAAGCCAGATTCCGAGCTTGAGAAGTTCGTCACGCAGTGGCAGCCGGTCGCGGACAGTCCACGGCAATCGATGGGAGTGTGACCGTGGAAATCCAGGAATTCATTACCCGATCGCATCTTGACGCCGCGACATTGAACGTCTGGATTGATGAGGAATGGCTGATACCTCTCGCCGGCGGCATCGCTCCTCAATTCTCTGAAGCCGATCTCGCGCGGGCCCGGCTGATCCGGGATCTCAAGCTGGATCTTGGCGTCAACGATGAAGGGATAGCGATTATTCTGCATCTCCTCGACCAACTCCACGGGCTGCGTTCCCTGTTGAGAGATATCCACGCGACCGAAACCGACCGGGCCAAGAACTCCGGTTGAGGATTCCGGCCGGCCGGTGACGTGGGAATATGTCGTGCTCTTCAGTGAAACGCACCGCCGCCGCTGCGACGCGGCCGTCACTGGCAGGAACGGCAGCGACAGGACCACGACCGCGACCATCAGGATTCCGAGTCCCAACTGCTCAAGGATGATTGCCACCTGCAACGGCCTTGACAGACGTCAACGCCCGGCGGGCCCGTCAGTGAGCATGCAGCGCGCGTTCGCTGCGAACCTGATCGGCGGTATAGGCCTTGGCCGACGGATCGAACGCGTGCCATCCGGATTTGCGGTAGAGATCGCAGCGCTCCCCAAGCTTCACCGCGGATTGGTTCATCATGGCTTCTATTCGCGGCACGTCGGTCGGCGATACTCGAGCGGCAACCAAAGTTCCGCCGCGACGCACGCCCTCGACAAACACATGTGCATCTTCCTCGCTGATGCCGGCATTAGTCAGCGCACCAAGCAGCCCGCCAGTTGCGCCGCCGATCGCCATGCTGCCCAACAGCGCCGCAAGCCATCCTGCGCCGACGACCGCGCCGACGCCCGGAAGCACCAGCATGGTGACAAGGCTGGCGGCGGTCGCCGCTGTCGCGCCAATCGCGACCCCGACCGCTGCGCCCTCGAATTTGCCGATGGCCGCAGTATCTTCGCTCGTACCCTGCTTCCGCAGAGTCACCGTGTTGGCGGCATGCCCGGTCCGGTACCAGCTGTCGGAATTATTCGAGACGACGCTGGTTTCGGTAGGCGCTATGCCTGCGGCCTGGAGCCCGATAACAACACTGTTCGCGTCGGCATATGAATCGTAGAGACGACAGATAGTGATCAACATGATGCGTTCTCATGGCGTTAGCCGGGACCGGAGCAGCAAATTGAAATGTTGATTTTCTTCCTCGTCCGGTTCCATTACCTTGACGGGTATCAAGGCCACGTCGAAGATTTCGCCGTGATGTCAGGACAGTCTTTTGCCAATCACGGCGGGCGATTGTCTGCGCATCGCGCAAGGAGGTTACGAATTCGCTGACTCCAGCCGGATCATGAGGATATGATTCGCATGCCCACTCTTGTTTCAATGCTCCAGGATGCCGCGGCTTCGCCGGAGGCGTGGCCCGATGCGCTCAAGGCGCTAATGGAGGCGGCCGGCGTCGCAGGCGCCGCCCTCATTATTTCGAACAAGAACACGGGCACCGTGGAAGATGCCTGTTTTGTCGGCCTGAGCGCCGAATTCAAATCCGATTATATCAAGCACTACGCCGCTCTCGACCCATACTCGCCGTTGCTCGATGGAAGCTGGAAAAAGCTCTCCGAATGCTTTTCGGATCAGGTCTTGCGCAGAAGCGAATGGTACAACGATTTTGTACTGGCATGCGGCGTGCGCGACATTCTTGGCGCGCGGCTTGTCGAGACGCCCGACTATCACTTCATCTTCGGTATTCATCAGCAGATCGGCCGGAGCTTTTCCGCGAGGCTCGATTCCCTCATCGAGTTGGTGACGGATCCCTTGCGGCGAGCAGCCGAGCGCAATGTCGAGCTTTTGCGGCCGACAATTGATGCACGCCAACAATCCGTCACCGAGCCTCTGCCCGATAGCAGCCGGTTTTATTTCCATATCGACAATGGCATGCGGTATGCGGACGAAACAGGATCTCTCCATTCAACGCCGGATCAGGCCGCGGCACATGCGCTTGCGATCGCCCAGGAGCTGGCGCAAGACGGCAGCTGGCATGGATCATCGGTTGTCGTGACGGACGCCCGCGGACGCCTGATTGCGCGCGTGCGAATTGGCCGATGACGCCTGTTGCGCACTGGATTGCGCGATCCAACCGGGACGGCAGCACGAGCTGGTCCGGACACAATCTATCATTTGCTGGAAATCTGATGGGTCCGACCGACGCAAGCGATTTGCACGGCCGCCAGCCACGCTTCCCACATCGTCGGATCGACCGGCGCTCCATCGGCCCATTTCAAGCCCGCCATAATGAGAGCGATCTCCTCGTCCGCCTTGCCAAGCCGCCGCAAAGCCATTTCGAGAAAGATTCGTATCGCGTCGTAGCCCTCAATCAGGGTGATGGAGTCGATCGCGGTCATTTTGGTCACATCTTCGCTCACACCCGCCCGCGCAAACGAACCTTACGAGTGTCGCCTATTAGGGAAATTCTAATCCTGCTCGGCATTGACGGCAGTCAATTGAAGCGGAGTGCTTTGCTCCTACTATTTTCACGTGGACGGACCAAGAAAGCCGCCGATGTCCTCCGCTGCAGGAGCGAACATGAACGAGACAACGACGATTTCGCGGACAGCCCGTGCCGCTCAGGCGACGGACACGGACGTGCTGTTCGCGCCGTACCGACTCGGCCCCTACACCCTGCGGCATCGCATCGTCATGGCGCCGCTGACGCGCTCGCGGGCACGCCAGCCGGGCAACGTGCCGAGCTCCCTTGCCGCCTGCTACTACGCACAGCGCGCATCTGCAGCATTGATCGTGAGCGAAGCGACGCAGGTTTCGATGCAGGGCCAGGGTTACGCCTGGACGCCGGGCATCCACAGCCGTGAACAGGTCGAAGCATGGCAGCGGATCATCCAAGCGGTGCATCAGGCCGACGGATTGATCTTCAATCAGCTTTGGCATGTCGGGCGCATTTCGCACCCGGCCCTGCAGCCCGACAATATGCTCCCGGTCGCCCCCTCCGCCATCATTCCGGAGGGCAAAGCCTTCATCGAGAACGAGCGCGGCGAAGGCGAGCTCGTGCCGTTCGTACGGCCCCGTGCGCTCAACATTGAAGAGATGCCCTACATCGTGGCGCAATATGAACGGGCGGCGATAAACGCCCGGGCCGCCGATTTCGACGGCGTCGAGATCCACGCCGCCAACGGCTATCTGCTCGATCAGTTCATCGAGACCGGCACCAATTGGCGCACCGACACCTATGGCGGTCCGGTCGAGAACCGGACGCGATTATTATTCGAGGTCGCCGAGGCCCTGATACGCATCTGGGGGCCCGATCGCATCGGCGTGCGGTTGTCGCCGATGGGCAAGATGAACGACATCCACGATGACCAACCGGAAGCGACCTTTGGCTATATCGCCGAGCGTCTCAGCGACTACCGCTTTGCCTATCTTCATATCGTCAACCCCGCGATAGAGCAGATGCAAAGCGGAAAAGAGCCAGATCCGCGGGCACTCCGCATGGTCGAGACGATGCGGAAGAAATTCAAGGGAACCCTGATAGTCGCGGGCGGCTTCGAGGCCGACACGGCGGCGCGGTGGCTTCGCGAGGGAAAGGCGGACCTGATCGCTTTCGGCCGCAAGTTCATCGCCAATCCCGATCTGCCCGAGCGGTTGCGCATCGGCTCGCCATTCAATGCCGACGATCCGACGACATATTACGGCGGCGGCGAGAAGGGATACACAGACTATCCGTCTCTGGCACAGGATCGCGGCGAACAACCCAAGGCCTGTGTCGATCAGCGCTGGCGATGAGCCGCGACAGCGGCAGCTCGCGCCAGTGCACCCTCAAACGGCGCTCACTGTACAGGGATTGGAAAGGAGCCGGATCATGGCAAAAGACACCCTTAAAGGACTCAATGTGGCCATCCTGGTCACCGACGGTTTCGAGCAGGTCGAACTCACCGGGCCACGTCAAGCTCTGGACGAAGCCGGCGCCACGACCAGGATCGTATCGCCCAAACATCGACGCGTACGGGCGTGGAATTTCACGGACTGGAGCATGGAGTTGCCGGTCGACGTGGAGCTCGGTCAGGCCAAGCCGGAAGATTTCGACGCGCTGCTGTTGCCGGGCGGCGTCATCAATCCGGACTCGCTCCGCATTCAGCCAGATGCGGTTGCTTTCGTGAAGGCATTCTTCGATGCCGGTAAACCGGTTGCAGCGATCTGCCATGGTCCCTGGACCGTGATCGAGACCGGCTCGGCGCGCGGCCGACGCATGACTTCATGGCCCTCTCTCAAAACCGATCTCAAGAACGCCGGCGCGGACTGGGTGGACCAGGAAGCGGTCGTGGACAAGGGCTTGGTCACGAGCCGCAGCCCCGATGATATCCCGGCATTCAACCGGGAAACGATCAAGCTGTTCAGCGAAGCACGGGGGCGACGTCATGCGGCGTAGT
Source organism: Afipia sp. DC4300-2b1 (assembly GCF_049895725.1). NCBI lineage: Bacteria > Pseudomonadati > Pseudomonadota > Alphaproteobacteria > Hyphomicrobiales > Nitrobacteraceae > Afipia > Afipia sp. DC4300-2b1. The sequence continues at coordinate 187,876 of NZ_JAFCSX010000007.1, read as the reverse complement.
GTCGTCGCCGTTTCGCTCATCGGATATCAGCTGAAAGTATCCAATGCTTGCCGGCGCGGGTTGGAACCATTTCATAAGTGCTTTTGTTCTCCCTGCTGCAGCCGGTACCCGCCCCCCCAATCTGCGGAGATTTTGATGGTGCAAGACGTCGTGGCTGAGCAGAGCGCCAGCCCTATTGCGTTGCCGAAAAAGATCGAGGTGACACTCAGGGTCAACGGCGAAGACCGCCGGCTTTCCTTTGCGCCATGGGTGTCGCTGTTGGACGCGCTCCGCGACCATCTCGACCTCACTGGTACCAAGAAGGGCTGCGACCACGGGCAATGTGGCGCCTGCACCGTGCTAGTCAACGACCGTCGCATCAATTCCTGCATGACGCTTGCGGTAATGCAGGACGGCGCCGAGATCACCACGGTCGAGGGTCTCGTCCATAACGACGCGCTGCACCCGCTGCAGCAGGCCTTCATCGATCATGATGCGTTCCAGTGCGGCTATTGCACGTCCGGGCAGATCTGCTCGGGCGTCGGACTGCTCAAGGAAGGCAAGGCCCACAGCGTCGACGTGATCAAGGAATTGATGAGCGGCAATCTCTGCCGCTGCGGTGCCTATCCCAACATCGTCTTGGCGATCCAGCAAGCCATGGGGACAGACGGAGGCACGCGATGATCCCGTTCCAATATGCGCGCGCAGACAATGTCGCCGACGCGTTGCGATTGGTCGCTGCCCAGCAAGGGGCGAAGTTCATCGCGGGCGGCACCAACTTGCTTGACCTGATGAAGAACAATGTCGAGGCCCCTACTTGGCTGGTCGACATCTCGCGATTGCCGCTGACGACGGTCGAGGAGACCACGAGCGGCGGCCTAAAGATCGGCGCGCTGGTTCCGAATTCCGATCTCGCCTGGCATCCACTGATCGAACAGCGCTATCCCATGATCGGCAGCGCGATCCTAGCCGGCGCCTCGGCGCAACTGCGCAACATGGCGTCGACCGGCGGCAATTTGCTGCAGCGAACGCGCTGCAACTATTTCTATGACACCGCAACGCCCTGCAACAAGCGCCAGCCGGGCTCCGGCTGCTCGGCGATCAAGGGGTTCAACCGCAACCACGCCATCCTCGGCGCGAGCGATGCCTGCATCGCCACCCATCCCTCCGACATGTGCGTGGCGCTGCTCGCACTCGATGCCACGGTACATGTGATGGGACAAAACGGCACGCGCACTATTCCGATGGCGGAGTTCCATCGTTTGCCAGAAGACAAGCCGGAGCAGGACACCAATCTGCAACCGAACGAGATGATCACGGCAATCGAGCTTCCGCCAGCGCCGTTCACGCGGAATTATACCTACATCAAGATCCGCGACCGGATGTCGTACGCCTTCGCGCTTGTCTCCGTCGCCGCCGCACTGGAGCTCGAGGGCGGCGTCATCAAAGAGGCACGGCTTGCGCTAGGCGGCGTCGCACACAAGCCGTGGCGCGACAAGACCGCCGAAGACGCGCTGAAGGAACAGAAGCCGGAACAGGCCAACTTTGTCCGCGTCGCTGACGTGCTGCTGCGTGATGCCAAGCCGCAAAAGGACAACGGCTTCAAGGTCGAACTGGCACGCCGCGTGATTGCCCGCGCGCTGACGCAGGCCGCGCGCGGCACACCGCAAGTGCAATCGGACAAGAATATCCAATGACCCAAACCAGCCCCGCTTCCTCCTATACCGGTCGCCCTATCTCGCGCGTCGACGGCCGCGCCAAGGTCACGGGATCGGCCAAATATGCCGGCGATTTCAACGCTGATAACATGGCTTACGGTTTCGTGGTGGAATCCACTGTCACACGCGGCCGCATCAAGCAGATAGTAGTCAGCGAAGCGCTCCGTGTGCCGGGCGTGCTCGCGGTCATTACACATGAGAACCGGCCCCAAGTCGCTGATAATCCCGAGGCGTGGAAGGACGAGGTGGCGCCGGAGGAAGGCCGGCCGTTCCGGCCGCTCTATGACGACCAGATCTGGTTCAACGGCCAGCCGATCGCACTGGTGCTGGCGGAGGAATGGGAGATCGCGCGCTACGCCGCTTCGCTGATCAGGGTGAACTATGAGGCGCGCTCCTTCGCGACCGATCTGCGGGTGAAGCTGGATGCCGCCACGACGGTAGACAGGCCAGCCAAGCCGCGCGGCGACGCTGCCAAGGCGTTTGCAGCCGCCGAGGTGCGCCACCAGGCCGACTATTATATCCCGACCGAGCACCACAATCCAATCGAGCTATTCGCCACCACGGTGGTGTGGGACGGCGATGGCAAGCTCACGGTGCATGACAAGACGCAGGGCGTGCAGAACGTAGGCAACTTTCTCGCCAGCGCATTCAAGAAGAACAAGGACGATTTCCGCGTCGTCTCACCGTTTGTCGGCGGCGCGTTCGGTTCGGGCCTACGGCCCCAATACCAAGTGGTGCTGGCGGTGATGGGCACGCTGAAGCTTGAGCGCTCGGTGCGGCTGGTCCTGACGCGCCAGCAGATGTATGGGCTTGGCTATCGCCCGCCTACGATTGAGCGATTGGCGCTCGGCGCAAAGAAGGACGGCACGCTGGACGCCGTCACGCATGAGGCGATCGGCGCCACCTCGGAGTTCGAGGATTTTTCGCGCAACGACGCCGGCTGGTCGGCGCAGCTCTATAAATCCCCGAATGCCAGGTACGTGCAACGAATCGTCCATCTCGACCGCCCGACCTCGTGCGACATGCGCGCTCCCGGCGCGGCGACCGGCGTTTACGGGCTGGAAAGCGCGATGGATGAACTCGCGGTGGCGCTAAAGATTGATCCGGTCGAACTGCGCCTGCGCTGCTATTCGGACCGCGACCAAAACGAGGATGTTCCCTTCACTAGCAAGGCTTTGCGTGACTGCTACCGCCAGGCTGCGGAAGCATTCGGCTGGAGCAAGCGCAGTCCGGAACCGCGTTCGATGCGCGACGGCAACAATCTGGTCGGCTGGGGCATGGCGAGCGGCATATGGGAGGCCCTGCAGATGCCGATGGCCGTGCGGATCGTGATGACCGCGAACGGCTACGCCGAAGTGTCCTGCGCGGCTTCCGACATCGGCCCAGGCACTTACACTGTGATGTCACAGGTAGCGGCGGACAGCCTCGGCCTGCCGATCGAGAATGTCACCATAAAGCTCGGCGACTCCACTTTGCCGAAGGCGCCGGTCGAAGGCGGCTCGTGGATGGCCGCCTCCTCCTGCCACGCCGTGCTCGCGACGGCCGACGAGGTGCGCAAGGAACTGCTTGAGGCCGCAAAAAAGATGCCTGATACACCGCTCGCCGGCGTGCCGCCGGAAGATGTCGCGCTTTTTGAAGGCAAGCTGGTCAGCCGCAAGGATGCAGCCCGTGTCGTGTCCGTGGCGGACATCATGCAGCATGGTGGGCTCGAGCGGATCGAGAAGGAGAAGACCAACGAATTCAAGGAAGACGGCAAGTATAGCAAGAACACCCATTCCGCTGTCTTCGTGGAGGTGAAGGTCGACGAGCAGTTAGGCGTCATCAGAGTGACGCGGGTAGTCAGCGCGATCGCGGCCGGTCGGGTGATCAACCCGAAGACCGGGGGTAGCCAGATAATGGGGGCGATCGTCGGTGGCATCGGGATGGCCCTGCAGGAGGAGACCGTCTACGACCACGGCATCGGCCGCATCATCAACGCCAACCTCGCCGAGTACCACGTGCCCGTAAATGCTGACATCAACGACATCCAGGTGATCTTCGTCGATGAGAAGGACACGCTGATCAATCGGCTGGGCATGAAAGGTCTTGGGGAGATCGGCATCGTCGGGGTCGCAGCGGCCGTGGCCAATGCGGTCTATCACGCCACCGGCGTCAGGGTGCGCGACCTGCCTATCACGCTGGACAAGGTCCTGGCCCGGGGTGGCGCGCCCGCAGCGGCGTAACAGACCGATTAGGTTGAGCGGACCTACCTCCCGCTCTCGGAGCGGGTCGCGGCCGCGCTGATGTCGGATGAAGCCCTGTTGCTGCTCGCAGAGCCGCGGCGGAGCCGATCGCGGACTCATGGCCATCATGGTTTTCTGACTCCGATCGGCTGTCATACGTTTTTCCCCGGCGGGGGTCGTGTAGAAATCAGCGCTCGAGGATGGCGAGCAGGACGATGTGCTGGAGAGGGCATCTCCAGCACAGCAAATATCCGCTCACCCCCGCTCTGCAAAGCTCGCGAAGACCAAAAGACGGACAGCCTCGGCGAACTGATGCACGCCCAACCGATCCATCATACGTGCGCGGTGAACCTCGACCGTGCGCACACTGATGCCAAGCTCGAAGGCAATGACCTTGTTTGGCTGCCCGGCCACGAGCGCCTCAAGAACCTGCCGCTCGCGTGGACTGAGCGTATCGATCAGCGCCGCCGCCGCAGCAATTTCATCGGTCCGGCCCTTCGCCGCGCCGGTCTTCAGCGCGGACTCAATCGCCGCTATCAAGGTGTCGTCGCTGTAGGGCTTTTCAATGAAGTCCACAGCTCCCGCCTTCATCGCACGGACTGCGGTCTGCACGTCGCCTTGAGCCGTCACCACAATGACCGGCAAGTCCGGGTTTATCAGCCGAAGGCGAGCATGAACCTCAAAGCCGTCCATCTCCGGCATACGAAGATCCAGCAGGGCGCAGCCCCAGGGTAAGCTGCCCGCGACGTCGAGGAACGCTTTTGGCGTTGCATACGACGCCACCTGGAAACCGACCGCGTCCAGCAGCCGCTCCAACGATCGGCGGATCGCCGGGTCGTCATCAATAACGTAAATGAACCGTTCGGCGGCCATCGGTAGACTCATCGCTCCGGCGGGACGGGCAGCGTCACACGAAAGATTGCTCCGCCGCCGCTATTGGGTTCATACCCCAGCTTTCCGCGATGGGCCTCGACGATCGTGCGGCAGATCGAAAGGCCGAGTCCCATGCCATCGACTTTTGTGGTGTGGAATGGCTCGAAGAGGTGTTCGACAATATCGTCCGGCAGGCCCGAGCCACGATCTGCTACAGCGATCTCAATCGACTCGTCATCGAGACGCGCTGTGACCACTTCCAACTCGCGCCGCTCGCTCTGCGCCATCGCCTCGTGCGCATTGCGTATCAGGTTAACCATGACCTGCTGCAGTTGAATTCGGTTTGCAAACACTGCCTCAGCGCGGGGATCGAAGCTCAGCCGGACCTGCACGCCGTGCGGTCCGGTTCCCGCCGAGGCAAAATGACTGGCTTCACGGATCAGGTCAGGGAGGTTTTCGATCCGCATTTCCGTCTCACCGCGCGTGACGAACTCCCGCAGCCTCCGAATGATCTCGCCGGCGCGGAGCGCCTGATCGGCGGCTTCGCCAAGGACATCGCGTACAGTAGCGACCCTGTGGGGAGCGGGAGACCCGTTGGCCATCATCCGGTGCACAGCGTTGATCGAATTGGTGAACGCGGTTAGCGGTTGGTTCAATTCATGCGCCAACGCGCCGGCCATCTGACCTGCGGCGCTCAGCCGCGATGCATGATGGAGCTCCGCTTGTAACTGCTGCGCGCGGACATCCGCGCGCAGCCGCTCCTCAGCTTCGAGCGTCAGTCGCTCGAGCGCTTCCGCCAATTCCGATGTCCGTTCCGCCACCCGCTGCTCCAACGACTCGTTGAGGCCTCGAAGATCACCCTCGAGCTTTTTCTGATGCCTCAGATCGCGGCCGACGGTCGCCATGTTCGTAGGACGGCCCGTGCGCGGGTCGTCGATGCGGAACCAATCCACCAAAAAGGGGATGATTTCTCCAGTTTTGAAGTGGCGGAGGTTGAGCTCGCCGAGCCAGCGTCCGGTTCCCATCACCATCGGAAGCAACTCGCGATGCGCCCGAGCTCGCTCATCGGGAGCCATGAGATCGAAGATGTTACGCTGCTGCACTTCCTCAGTGCCGGAAAGCCCGAGGAGGTCGAAGGCCGCCTTATTGAGATATTGCGGTGTGCCGTCTAGATCGGCGAAACCAATGAACTCGGACGACCGCTCGATTACGGTCGTCAGACGCCGTTGCTCCGCCTCCGCGCGCCAGCGTTGGATAGCGAGCGTTGCGTGGTTCGCCGCAATTCCGAGAAGGAGCCGGTGCCTCTCGCTCGGAAATTGCGGATTAACGGAACCTGCGACGATCAAGTCGTCGCCGCCAAAGCCCATCGGCGCCGCCGCGATCCGTAACGTTCCCTTCCCGAGTGGGTTGTCGATCGCGGATATCTGCTCGCGCCTTCCGCGCCACGCACCGCGGAGGATGCGTTCAATGTGACCAGACGATCCGACGGATACCGCTTGGCTCGTGCGCATCACGTCGGCCGCAGGTTCGTCGCGCAGCCCCGGCACAGACACGTAAATGACGTCGGCATTGAGCATCGAAAGCAATGCGGCCGCCGCGCTGTCGGCGATCTGCCGCGAATTGTAGTCTTTCCAGATGGCCGGCAGCGTCGAAAGCGCAACGAGATCGCGGATGCAGCGCCTGAGCTCCTGCGGCTGGGAAAGCTCATCGACCCAAGGCATGTCGCCTGATCCAATCCACAACGCAAATCGGAACTTCGGCGACTGTCACTAAGCCGAAGCAAAACGGCAGAAATTCACCTTTGGATTGTCGGCTGGCGATGGACCATCCGCGGTCGCGATGCTTTATGGGTTCGCACCGGTCAGAGTTGCATCCACGTCCTGGGTGGAACCATACACCATCCAAGCCAATTGCCTAGTGTTCGTCCGACGCCGTGGAGCATATCAGGCACCGGACACGTTGCCGGTTGAAGATATCACGACCTTACATTGACTGATTACTTCGCCTGAGTCCCTGGTAGGTGAGGCGATCGCAACATGCCAAAGTGCATCAGTGTCGGAATGAACGTCAGGATCATCGACTGGTCGCCGTCTGCGTGGCGGTCGATGTGAAAGCCGAACCGAGCTCGCGGCCAATTTATCCTGCGCCCAAGCCCGTCGGCCTGGTCCGGGAAATTTCACATCTGCCGCGATCGAAGCGAGCTGGTCGAGCCTGAATCCGGATTGCCTAGCGATCTCGAGCGGACATCACGAATGTATTCCGACGGCGAGAACCAATTCGGGCGACGTTTGACGACCACTTCTCCACCGCGGTCTGGACACCTTCGGCTTCTTCTTCACATGCCATGGTTTCGACGTGGCCATGGAAAGAATAGTGCAGAATCAACACCTTCGTCGGTTAGGCTCCTTGCGGAAGCACAGCACAGCCAAGGTCGCGCAACCGCGGATTTACTATTGTCAGATTTCGCTGGCTGGAATGACGAAAATGGCAATTACGCAAAATTGCTTAATCCGCCTGGCAGTGATCCTCCATTACATTTCCGGCATCGCGCGGCCGCGGCAATGTTCGCGCGTCACGGCCGCTGAGGCAAGCCAATGGCAAAACTCACGGAGCCGCTCGAGGCGGCAACTGAGCAACAAATCGACGCCGTCCTCAAGCGGCTGAGCAATTCCAACGATGTCGGTGCGGACCTGCTGCGGGTCCTCGATATAGCGATCGGCATAACGGGCGCCGACATGGGCACGCTCCAGCGCTTCGACGAGAGAGCCGACTGCCTGACAATTGTTGCCAGCCGCGGATTATCGAGCGAAGCCCTTTCCTTTTTCGGCGCCGTACGCCGCGACACTAACACTTCATGTGCTGCCGCGCTCATGCGGCGCATGCGTGTGTTTGTCGAGAATGTCTCAACGAGTTACCTTTTTGTGGGCACGCGCGAGCTCGATATGCTGCGTGCCTGCGGAATTGCTGCCGCACAGTCCACACCGCTCATCAGCAGCAACGGCCGCCTCTGGGGCGTGTTCACAACGCACTTTCGCGAACCGCGGAAAGAGAGCGAGTTCGACCCTGCTCCGCTGGATCGGCTCGCCGTCCAGGTTGCAGACTGCATGGAGCAAATAGAGGGCCTGATGCCGAACCAGCACTTTCACGGCAAGCAGGTCCCAGAAAAACCTCAACCGGGAGGCTGACATGAATTCAACCGCCGCGCCCATTCCTTTTGGACGATCCATGCTGCGCGAGCACCGGCATGTCTGCGCGTTCTTCAGTTCGGCAGTGGAGGAATACGACGCGCTGCTGCCGTTCATTTGCGACGGCATCAACTGCGGCCAGCGCGCTTTTCATGTCCTTCCTACTCAGCACCGGGAGGATCATCTCAAGCGGTTGCGCAACGCCGGCATCGATGTCGAGAACACGATGAAAAGCCGACAGCTCGAAGTCGCGCTGCCGGAGGATACCTATCTCAAGGCAGGACGCTTCAACCAGGACGCCATGCTCGCCCTCGTCCAGGAAACGTTGAAAGACGGCACAGCACTCGGATTTCCGTTGACGCGAATGATCGCGCACGCCGAAGTGGTGTTGGACGACTGGAAGAGCGGCAATGAATTTGTTGAATACGAGATGCGCCTCAATGAATTTTTGCCAAACTACGACGATCCCGTGATCTGCACTTACGACGCCAATTTGCTGACCGCGCCGTTTGCAGTCGATATTTTGCGAACGCATCCGGTGGTCATCGTCGGTAACATCTTGATCGAGAACTCGTTCTTCACGAGCCCGCAGGACTTTATCCGCGAGGTGCGGTCGCGAACCGGACCAAGCCAATCTTATCGGGCATAGCCGGACGAAGCCGTCAAAACCATGTTTGTCGCAGACCTGCCGGCGCTTCTTGACCATCGTCAATGACAAAAGGGCTCGCCGGATCAACCCTCCTTTGCATTTCTGGCGGCACAAGGAGGCGATGATGATCAAGAACGTGATGGGACGTCTGGACGGCCCGCGAGCCGACGGTACGTGCCTCGTCACCACAGATCGCGAACATCTGGTCGAGCGATCCCGTTTGGGACGGAACTGTACGCAGCGATCAAGCGTTTCCCTCGGATGCTAGAAACCAACAAAGCTCGTTTTCAAGAAGTTGCGGGCGAGGATCTGCGGGGTTTCGTCCGCGTGCGCGGCGCACGCGAGCATAATTTGAAGAGTGTCGATCTCGCCATTCCCCGCGATGCCCTGGTGGTGTTTACGGGCGTTTCCGGCTCGGGCAAATCGTCGCTGGCGTTCGGCACGCTCTATGCGGAGGCGCAGCGGCGGTATCTCGAATCCGTCTCGCCCTATGCGCGGCGGTTGTTTCATCAGATGGCGGTTCCCGAGGTTGACGAAATCGACGGCCTGCCGCCGGCCGTGGCGCTGCAGCAGCAGCGCGGGGCGCCCACCACGCGCTCTTCCGTCGGCAGCGTCACGACGCTTTCCAACCTGCTTCGAATGCTGTACTCGCGCGCCGGCGACTATCCAAGGCACCAGCCGCATCTCGATGCCGAGGCCTTTTCGCCCAACACGCCGGCGGGAGCCTGTCCCCGATGCCATGGACTCGGTCGGGTCTACGAGGTGACCGAACGCTCGATGGTGCCGGATGATTCCAAAAGCATTCGCGAACGCGCGATTGCAGCCTGGCCGCCCGCCTGGCATGGCGGCAACCTGCGCGACATGCTGATTACGCTCGGCTACGACGTCGATCGTCCGTGGCGCGAATTGCCGAAAAAAGCCCGCGACTGGATCTTGTACACCGACGAGCAACCGGTGGTCCCGGTTTACATCGGGTATGACGCAAATGAGGTGCAAAAGGCGATCAGACGCAAGGAGGAGCCCAGTTACCGCGGCAATTTCTCCAGCGCCAGGAGATATGTGCTGAACACCTTTGCCACCACAGAAAGCGCCTCGATCAAGAAGCGGGTATCGCGCTACATGGTGAGTACCGAATGCCCACTCTGCCACGGCAAGCGGCTTGGCCGCGAAGCGCTGTCGGTCAAGTTTGCTGGCTTCGATATCGCCGACATCTCCAGAATTCCGCTGGCCAGGCTCGCCGACCTCTTGCGTCCCCATGCGGAGGCCACTGCTCCTACCCTCACCAGGCTTAAGGCGCAGCATCCGGAAAAGGCGCTGGTGGTGCAGAGAATCGCCGACGACCTCGGCGGCCGGCTCACGGTTCTGCTTGACCTAGGGCTAGGTTATCTTTCCTTGGAGCGGAGTACTCCGACGCTTTCTCCGGGCGAACTGCAGCGCCTGCGACTGGCAACCCAGGTGCGTTCCAATCTGTTTGGCGTCGTCTACGTGCTCGACGAACCCTCCGCCGGACTTCATCCCGCGGACACCGAGGCGCTGTTGGCGGCGCTCGACCGATTGAAAGCCTCTGGCAATTCGCTGTTCGTGGTCGAACATGATATCGATGTGATCCGGCATGCGGATTGGGTTGTCGACGTCGGGCCAGGCGCCGGCGAACTCGGTGGCCACGTGCTCTACAGCGGTCCGCTGCAAGGGTTTGAACAGGTAGAGCAATCGCAAACCCGCCGCTACCTGTTCGGCGACTACACCGGACCAAACCGAACCCCGCGCTCGCCCAAGGGCTGGTTGCGGCTGCGTGGCGTCAGTCGCAACAATCTCCATGAGCTCGATGTCGATTTTCCGTTGGGAGTATTCGCCACCGTGACTGGCGTTTCCGGCTCGGGCAAGTCGAGTCTGGTGAGCCAGGTTCTGGTGGAATTGGTTGCAAAACAGCTCGGCCATCCCACCCCCTCCATCGACGATGAAGGCGACGAACTCGAGCGGACGGTCGTGACCACACTCGGCGGCCGCATCGCGAGCGGAATGGAGGGCGTCAAGCGATTGGTGGTCGTCGACCAGAAGGCGATCGGACGCACACCGCGGTCCAACCTGGCAACGTACACAGGGCTCTTCGATTACGTTCGCAGGATCTTCGCGGCCACCAAGTCGGCGCGCGCCCGTCACTACGACGCCGGACGCTTTTCCTTCAATGTTGCCAAAGGCCGTTGCGAGACCTGCGAGGGCGAAGGCTTTGTTTGCGTCGAATTGCTATTCCTGCCCAGTGTATATGCTCCGTGCCCAAGCTGTCATGGCGCTCGCTACAACGCCAAAACCCTTGAAGTAAAATACCGCGACAAGAATATCGCCGACGTACTGGGAATGACGGTCGACGCCGCCTTCGCGTTCTTTGCGGAAGAGGCGCAGGTGCGCCGGTCCCTCGATGCGCTGCGGCAAGTTGGCCTCGGCTATCTGCGGCTTGGCCAGCCGGCAACGGAGCTTTCCGGCGGCGAGGCCCAGCGCATCAAGCTTGCCACCGAACTGCAGCGGACGCAGCGCGGCCACACGCTCTACATCCTTGACGAACCCACCACCGGACTACACCCGGCTGACGTCGAGAAGCTCATCGCGCAACTCGACGGGTTGGTCGAATCCGGCAATACCGTCATCGTGGTGGAGCATGACATGCGCGTCGCGGCCGGCAGCGACTGGGTCATGGATATTGGCCCTGGTGCAGGTAACGAAGGCGGTCATGTGGTGGGGTTTGGCACGCCCGCCGAGATCGCTGGATTGTCCATCAGCCGCACCGCGCCATACCTGTCACGGTTCAGGGCCCGGCTGGCGATCGACGCGTCAGCGTCCTATCATCTCGCGTCACCTCAGTAAGATTTTTGAACGAAACATCGCCGGCACCAAAGCAGCAGACGTCTCCGTAAACTAAGAAAAGCCCAGCACTGGCGAGCTTCTCATCAGATCTCCCAAAACTTAAACCTGAAAATTGGATGGCTGGCGACGCAGTGCCGATCGCGCCCGTCTCTGCCTATATTCCCTGCTAACAGGGAATTTTACAGGGAAACCGCGGGAATTTGGTCTTGCAGGCCCTACCTAGCGACAAAAATCACCGCTTTTCGGGAGCTTTCAGACCAATTCCCTACGCGGAATAACAGGAAAATATTCGCTCCGATCAGGGAATTCATTCGCTTGAACAGCGAATGGCTCGCAGAAGATTGCATCAGCAATCGTCGACCCACAGAGGTCCACATTAACCCGCTTGGCCGGAATGCACGCAACCCTGCAATGCCCCTTCATTCACAATCCTGAGTTCCTGGTGTCCAACGAAGAGCGCCTACCAATACCACTGCAAGTCTAGCTGCTTTCTTGTCACGAATTTCTTCGCGCGAACAAATTTACTGCTTTGAAACTGCAGACGACCAGATCACTCTGATTAAGTGCTTCAACAAGCGAAATGATAACACCTCGATCCGGCTTCGTACGCGAAACCTTGGCGTGCAGAACAGACACACGAAGCAGCAGACGATCCCCCGGTCGGACAGGCTGAAACCAGCGTATCTCGTCGACGCCGGGAGACGCGTGACTTGCTATAGCCGACAGATAATTTTGGACGAACAGACGCATCATGAGAGACACGGTGTGCCAGCCGCTCGCGATCAGCCCGCCATAACGGCCGTCCTTTGCCTTTACCGGATCGAGATGCATCGTTTGAGGGTCGAAACGCTTTGCGAAGGAGATGATCTCCTGCTCTTCGGCCTCAATGGGGCCGAACTCGTAATTCGCACCGACGATGTAATCTTCGAAATACCGCTCATCGATTGGCGGTAAAAATGCCGAAGCGGTCATCGCATGCTCCCGAAATAAGTGCCCGTTACGACTACCGCCCGAGGGGGACGGTTCCTCCGGTGGTGCCCCGTGAACACGCTATCATCAGATCACGGCCAAGACCGGATCAGTTTGAGAATCCGCTTTGACCAGAATCCGGCAGCGGGTTCCGTTACTGCGAAGATGGCGTATCCAGCGCCTGCGCTCTTTTGGCGGCAGCCTCCACGGATACCGGCGGAGAAGCTGCGTGATCGGTGCCTTGTCCGACTTTCAAATCGCGCAAAGCACGGCGGTCGATTTTCATCAACGTGGTGCGTGGCAGCGTCGATGGATAGATTATCGATTGCGGAACCTTGTATCCGCCAATATTCCGTTTGATTTTGGCTTGAAGCTCTGCAGTGAGATCCTCCGAAGCCTTGTGGCCCGGCTTGAGTACGACGAACGCCCGGGATTCGGTCAGACCGTCCGCACTCTCGTGAGGAATCACCGCAGCTTCATAGACCGCTGGATGGGACGTGATCTCGGCTTCAACTTCGATGGGAGATACCCAAAGGCCTTTCACCTTGAACAGGTCGTTGGCGCGCCCTGAAAACCAGTAGAATCCATCTTCATCGAACCAGAGCTCATCGCCGGTACGCGTCCACCCGCCGTTGAAAGTCGCAAGACTCTGCTTCTGCTTGCGCCAGTAAAACGGGGCTGCCGTCACGCTATGAACATAGGCTTCGCCAGCCGTGTTGGGATTCGTGATCGTCTGACCATCTCGCCCGACAAGCTTGATCGTGACACCGTATGTCGGCCGGCCGAGGCTGCCGCGCTTGAAGTTAGAAGGTGTGTTGCACAGCCACGAATACGTCACTTCCGAGTTCCCGATCGCATCGAGCAACTCAATGCCGAAAATAGCGTGGAAACGCTCGAAAATTTCTGGCGGTATTTTCTCGGATGCAGTCACTGCAAGCTTGATCGAAGAAAAATCGAACGTGCGGCCGTTCGCCTCTACATAGGACAGCAGATTCTTGATTACCGTCGGAACTGTGATCAGGCCGCTCGGCTTTTCTGTTTCGATCAGATTAATGAGATGCTCTGGCGTCGGTGGCTTGCGCGTGAGCACCGCGCGTCCGCCCGTGTACAGCGGAATGAGCAAACCTGGCCAAATCCCGTGCGAGAAGAATTTCTTGGATGTCGCGTGAGTAACGTCTTTCGCGGTCGTCTTCCAGACCGCGGCCTGACGCTCCGGCACAATATGAAAGTCCTGCGCAAGATGCGGAATGCCCTTGGCTGTTCCGGTCGTGCCCCCGGAGTAAAACATATATGCGACGTCGTGCTTGTGAACCTGGACAGGTTCAAACCGGTCGGATGAATCGGCGAGCAAGTTCAGGACATTTTTTCGTGGCGGACCAGCCTGTCCAATTCGCGTCTCAGCATCCCCGGAGTCCTCGGCCGGCCTGATCAGCACCAGACTGAGGCTTGATGGAAGTTCGGCTGCAATCTCGTTGAACTTGGCGAGTTGCTCGCCGTCGATGGCGAGAATGCGAGCACCCGTGTCCTCGATAAAATATCGTAGATTCTGGGCACGGTAAGCGTCGGCCACCGCGACAGGCACGGCGCCGAGGCGCAGGGCACCGAGCCAGATCGATACATATTCAAGGCTGTCGATGCCAAACAGAAGGACCCGCTCGCCCGGACGCAAACCGGACGCATTGAGCGCATTCGCCCCCCGGTTCACGTGACCAAGGAGTTCAGCGTAGGTATAATGAATTCCATCGATGGATAGAGCAATGCTGTCTGCGTTCTGCGCGATATGGCGATCAAGAAGGAGTTCCGTCGGATTGAAAAACTCCACGACATCCGGATCCTTCCATGCGACCCAGGCAGGATCTACCACCGGATGACTCAATTCGCTCATGATCGTACTCTCTTTCGCCAGTCTCAGATGCCGAGGTAAGTCTTGCGGATGTCGTCAGCTCGCTCGAGGTCGGCGACGCTGCCCTCGAACTGGATGCTCCCCTTGCCGAGCACGTGCACCCGGTCGGCAAGCGACGCCACCATGTCGTAATTCTGTTCAACCAGCAGGATCGACGTGCCGCCGGATCGGATCTTCCGCAAAACGTCGGTGACCTGCTCGACAATCAGAGGTGCAAGACCCTGGCTCGGCTCGTCCAGCAGGATGAGATCGGGCCGCCCGACCAGAGAGCGCGCAATCGCGAGCATCTGCTGCTCCCCGCCGGATAGGTGTCCGCCGAAACTACCGGAACGCTTGGCCAGAATTGGGAACAACTCGTTGACGTATTCAAAATCGGCTTTGGGAATTCGCTTGTGGTCCGCGCGTCGGCTAAGCGCGAGATGTTCGCGAACCGTCAGATTGGCGAATATGCCACGATTGTCCGGAACGTAGGCCAATCCCAAACGCGCGATCTTGTAGGTCGGCTGCCGCTCGATCGAACGCCCGCCGATCCTGATCTGCCCCCGGCGCAGGTTGTTGTAGCCGAGGATCGTCCGCAGCAAAGTAGTCTTTCCTGCGCCGTTACGTCCGAGGACGGCGACGCACTGCCCCGGCTTGACCCGAAGATTGACGCCATCGAGCACATCCCGGTCACCATATCCCGCAACGATGTCTGACACATCAAGCATGGGCGCGACCGAGGTAGGCATTCTGAACACGTTCGCTGCGTCTGACATCATCGACGAGGCCCTGCTCGACAACGCGGCCCTGGCTCATGACTGTGATGGTGCCGCACAAGTTGAAAACAATATCGAGATCGTGCTCGATAAGAAGGATCGATAGGGACGCCGGAAACGAGCGGATGATCTCGATCAGAAGCTCCCGATCGGCCGGAGTCGTGCCCGCCGCCGGCTCGTCCAGCAGGATAAGTCGCGGAGACCCCGCAAGCGCGAGAGCAACCTCGAGGCGGCGCGCTTCGCCGAAGGCGAGCTCGGCTGCCTTTCGCCGCAAGAGGTTCTGCAAACTCATCTGCTCGGCAATCCGCTCGATTTCCTGCTTGATGGCGGGCGAGCGGCTACGACCCCACCAGCGCATGACACCGGGCGCATGCGCTTGAGACGCAAGAAAGAGATTCTGCGCCACGTCCAGCGCCGGAAAAACGCGCGTACGCTGGAATGAACGCGCGGCCCCCGCCCGTGCAATGGCGTGGGGGCTGTGCCCTGTGATATCCTTGCCATCGAGAAGCACGCGCCCGCGATCCGGCGATACCCAGCCCGTTACAAGATCCATCAGCGTGCTCTTACCGGCGCCGTTCGGCCCGATGACGGCACGCCTTTCGCCGCGCTCCACCTTTAGATCAACGCCATCGACCGCATCAACGGCACCGTAGGATTTCCCGAGTCCAATCACTTCAAGCACGGTCATGATGACTTCGTCCCCCAGAGCCGCGCGAGGCTGCCGCCTATGCCGCCACGGAAGAATATGACCGTGAACACAAAGAACAGTCCGAAGAGCAGAATGTGCTCACGAAAGACGTTACTCAGCCCGTCCTTCAGAACAACAAAAAGGAAAGAGCCCAATATTGGCCCAAGCAACACTTGCGCACCTCCGATGATCACCATCAGCAGGCCCTCGCCACTCACCAGCCAATTGGAAAATTCGGGATTGACGAGTTGCAGATGCTGCGTGGCAAGTGTTCCTGCAAGCCCCGCAATTGCACCAGAGAGTGCGAACGCCGCCAGCTTATATCGCCAGACGACGTAACCTAGCGACGACATCCGTCTTTCGTTCTCACGGATACCCCGGAGGATAGCACCGAAGGGTGAGATCGAAACACCATGAAGAAGAACGACGACAAGGATCAGGAAAAATCCGGTGAACAGCGAGAATCCTATTGGACTATCAGTATTGATGCCGAGCCAGCGGATATCCGGCCGCGAGATTCCGATGATACCGTCGTCGCCCCCAAACAGCTTTATCTTCACCGAGACGGCATAGAACATTTCACCGAACGCGAGAGTAAGCAGCAGGAAATGCATCCCTGTCGCGCGTGTTGCGACCGCGCCAATCACCAGCGCCACCAGAAGTGCCAGTGCGATGCTGGCCGCCATAGCCGTCGCCGGAGACAAGCCGAGCATGGTGCTGAACACCGCCGTGCCATAAGCGCCGAGTGCATAGAACAACGAGTGTCCAAGCGATACGAGCCCTGTCCAGCCCAATAGAACGTTAAGAGCTAGGGCGAAGATTCCAAAAATCATCGCGTCGGTAACCAGCGTAATCACATGCGGCGTGACCCGTCCGCCGCTTATCAGAAAGTATGCGGTGCCGAGGACCGCAGCGGCGGCAAGCGCTGAAAGCGCGATTCGTGGAACTGAAACGGCGGCGCTCATCGTACGATCACCGGCGTGCTCGAAAGCCCCTGGGGACGCACAATCATGATCGCGGCCAAAAGAACATAGACAGACACCATCGAAAATTCCGGCAGGAATATCGAGGTGACGGTTTCGACAATACCGACGACAAAAGCGCCGATGATGGAACCGCGAACGCTTCCCAGTCCACCGATCAGCACGACGAGCAGTGTCGAGATGAGAATTCCGACTCCCATCCTCGGATGAATGCTCAAAATCGGCGCAGCGACGACGCCCGCAAAACCTGCCAGTCCACAGCCGGCTCCGAAGACCGCGGCGAAAATCTTGTCGATGTCGAATCCCATCGCCGAAACCATATCCCTGTCCGAGATGCCAGCGCGCACCAGCGCACCGACCATGGTCCGGTCGAGCACGACCCACACCAGCAAGCCGACAAGCGCTCCGACAAGAATGATGAAAAGGCGATAAGTCGGATAAACGATACCGATAAACTCGGTCTGGCCCTGCAAAATCTTTGGAAGCGGGATTGTCGAGAATGTGGAGCCGAACAAAAAATCGGTCACGCCGATGGTGACGAACAGCATCCCGAACGTGATCAGCGCCAGATCGAGATGGCTCGATCGGCCACGCGCCACCAATGGTCGAAACACGAGATATTGCAGCAACGCGCCCAGAATACCCGGCACGATAGGCGCGAGAACCAGTGCGACCCAGAACGATCCGGTCGCACCGTAAATCAGCCAGCCAGCGTAAGCCCCGATCGTATAGAAAGCGCCGTGACCGAGGTTAAGCGTATCCATCAGACCGAAGATCACCGTCAGGCCGAGCGCAAGAATGAGCACCAGCATGCTCAGTTGCAAGGCGTTCAGAATTTGCACGATCAGCATGACGGCAACCTCGCGCGCGGCTTACTTCAGGTCACAACCAGGCAGATCGTCACCCAGCGGGGTCTGCGTGATCCGCTTTTCCTTGAATGCGCCGTTCTCCTTGACGAGCTCGACCACGAACACCGCCGGAACGCGCGCATTATGAGAGCTGTTGAAGCTCAAGGTCCCACGCGGCGAGTCGAACTTACTCTCGGTCAGTGTCTTGATGAATGCCTTGCCGTCTGAGAGGTCAGCAGCGCGCTTCGCGGCAGTATCAAGCACCGCCACGGCGTTGTCGTAGCCGAGCACAGAGTTGACGTTCGGATCGCGCCCGAACTTCTCTCGGTAAGCTTTGATGAACGCGACACTGGCAGCATTATCATCACGCGGAGTCCAGATCGTGATATAACGCGCGCCAAGAGCGTCGTCGCCGAGCACCGACCACTGCGCGGTATCGTAGAGCCAGAAGTCACCCCGCAGCGGCAGCGACGTCTTGAGTCCAAATGCAGCATGTTGCTTGACGGACTGCGACGCCTCAGCACCTGCGTACCATGAATAAATGATCTGGGCGTCGGTGCCGCGAATATTGGTCAGATATGATCCCCAGTCCTTGGTGCGCTGAAATGGTGTCCATTCCTGCTTCACGACATTTCCGCCATCCGCCTCAAACGCTTTCTTAAAGCTTTCCATCATGCTGCGGCCGGCGGCGTTGTCCGGCGCGATGGTCGCCGCCCGCTTAACACCTGTCGACGCCCAATACTTTCCTGACGCCGCATGCAGACTGTTCGCGCTGAAGGACGTACGTGCGACATACTCGTTGCAGTATTTTCCGGTGATCTCATCAGCGACTGCAAAAGTGAAGACGAAAGGCTTTTGGTTCTTCTTCGCGACGTCAGTCAGCGCGATCGCAGCACTGGAATTAAAGATTCCGGCCAAAATATCGACGTTATCGGACTGAATCAGCTTGTTCGCCTTCTGCACGGCGAGCGAGACATTCAGTTCATTGTCTTCTTTGATGATCTGAACAGGACGGCCGCCGACCTTGCCACCGCGTTGCGCCAGAGCCAATTCCCAACCCGTCAGAACTTCCTGTGCCTGCACGGCAAAGATTCCCGTGAACGGCAATACCAATCCGATCTTGACAGGCGCTTTCGATTCATCCTGCGCGTGAGTCGCGCCGGCGAAGGCAACAGTAAGCGCGGCGACTGCCGAGATGGCTGATGATTTGAACGACACGGACTTTCCTTTCGATAACAAAAAGAGCGAGGCTCAGGAATTGGCGCGATCATCGCGCGGATGGGGAGGAAGAGCACCGCGCCACTTGATCCAATGGAAGTAGCTGCGGCACGGCTGGCAGTACATCAACGACTCGCCTGCATTGCCTCCAAACATCGACACAACGCGCGTATCGAGGCCTTCGCAAAACGGGCAGGCAATCCCGGAAAAATCGGTATCCTCGTCCGACCGGGCAATGGAGCCGTTCATTCGGGTGCAGCCTCGGAATCTCGAAAGCGAACGACCTCGAACAACTTGGCAGGTAGCGGGCTCTGGCGCAGGCCAGGCCGGGTTTCGCGGGTTGCAACACTGGATTGCATCGGAAGAGAAGCCGAGGGGGCAGCCAGATGGAGAAGTTTTGCGACCTCGTCCGTGAGAGACCGGCGAATTTCCTCAAAGCCGGTCTGTCGAACGCCTTGCGAGTGCAAGACATCGATATCGGACGTGCCGAACCAGCCGATTGCATCAGCATAGCGCGAAATCAATGCATCGATGAACGGCCCGGCATCGCCGGCACCAAAGACGCGCGCCCATCCGCTGGCATACTTGAGATGAAAATAGCTCTCTTCACCTATGCGCTTTGCAATACCTGCGAGCGCACGGTCCGGATGAGAGAGAAAACCGGATGCGAGAAGCCATGTCGCCTGCTCCGCCAGAAACGTGCCCGCAATGAAATCAGGCCAGGATTTCGGCGCTTGATCCAGCAGATGCATCGAGCGGATACCCTCGGCTGTGCGACCACGCTCGAGGAAACTGTACCCAAGGCCGAAGCTGCCGAGATACTGGTATAGTGCGCGGGCGTGCCCGAAGCTCGCGGCCCCAATCGCCAGCAGCGCTGCGTAGTCGGGTATCGACTTCCCATTGTGAGTACTGACAGCGTACCAGTTGCCCAGAACCAGCTTAGTGTCGGCGATTGCGAGGAGATCATCGATCAATAGCCGCCCGAGTTCCGAGTCAGAGTCATGCAAAGGCGCATTCATCTCAAAACTCCTTCACCTTGATGACGCGATTGCGCTCGCTGATTGCGATAAAGCAGTTCGTCGGTGCGAGACAGATTTCCTTCCATTCATGCTGGTCGCAAACGTACCAGGCCTGAACTTCCGCGAGATCGTCATTTGGCGCGCGAACGCTACCGACATGAGTCAGCGCTTCATCGGAATTTCTCCGCGCGAAAACCTCGTAGAGCTGATCCTTGGCTCTCGCGATCGAAAGCGGCTTTGCTGTGTTGCTCATATCTGAAGACCGAACTGTCGCATGAAGGGTTTAGCGGACGCGTCAACTTGATCCCGCGACCATGTCCCGGTCCCACTGTGGTCGATGATCACCTTGCCAATGTTCTCTATGGAGCCGACTGCTCCGCGAATCTGATCCTGCATCAGGGATACGGCGGGGCATGCGAGACACGGAATAGCCATTCGGATGGTCACGTCACGTTCGTCGGATATTTCCACCTGCTGGACCATTCCCATCTTGCGCAGGCTGACGGGAATGTGAGCATCGTTAATCGCTTCGAGACGATCCCAGACTTCGCTTTCGCTTACCAAAGGTCGTCTCCCCAGACTTCGTCCTGAAGCCGGCGGAATGTCTCGGTCTTGATGGGGCCGCCCTTCTTCCACTGGGCAAACTGTTCTTCCCAGGTCACCGTCCGGAAATCCCACTTCCCGGTCTCTTCGTTCAGCAGGATGGGCATCTCGTAATCGAGAACGTATTGACCTTTCTCCCGGTCGAAGTGAGCCGGTATCTTGATCCCTACCCGCTCGCAGAACGGCACGACCTGAGCTAGCCAGCGCTGCCGGAGCGCATCATTGCTCTGCGCCCTCACCTTGTACTGCAGCTGATCCGGGCGCGTTTTCATGTGATCCGGGAGTCCGAACCAAGTTGCGCCGAGCGGAAAATAGAAATCGACCGCATCCTGAATACGCTTCCGCGTCTTCGGCCCCTTGTTCCAGAAATATTCGGTCCACTTTTCTCCATAGGCGACATGAAACTTCTCTTCGAAGTTTACTTTTCTCAACGAGCGAGAATACGGACCGTAAGAGCACGACTCCTCAATATCGAGCGTAGTGGTGTAACCGGCACGATCCCCAATCAACATCGAGATGACGGCAGTGACATAATCATTTACCGGATGCTGCACCAGATAGAATGTCCGGAAGAATTTGGGATCGCGACGGAAGAGCAGCTCCTCGGTGTCGTAGCCAAAATCCTCGAGAAGCCGGTACGTTACCTGAGCGTGGCCGAGTTCATCCTGAACCGCCGACATAATCGATATTTTGGCATCCAACGTCGGAGCGTTCAAAATCGCCGGATAATTAAATCCTAAAGTTGACATCTCGAGATCGGCAGCAATCAACATCGTTTGCTCGAGAACTTCGCGATATCGCGGAGTCATTTCGGAGATGTCTTCGACCTTTCCACCGGCTTGCAGCCTGATCTGCAATGCACGTTCACGCGCTTCGATGCTCTGATTACCATTAAGCTCACGCTCAGCGAGCACCGCACGACCACTAGCTATATGCATCATCCACCCTGCTTCATACGCGATAGCGAATCTGTTCGCAGAGCGAAAATCTAACGCCATCACCGCCATTACATGACACGCGTACTTCTAAGGAAAACAGAGCTCAGGTCAAAAGCACTGAAAACCTTTTTTGGGCAGCGTTGTGAAAAATTAGCCTCTCAGAGGGGATGCGACGTGCGTTATGACGAACAAGTAAAGACTGAAAAATCCCTGTTCGGGGACGCTAACAGTCGGCGTTGCAGAAGAAATAACTTCTGCATGTTCGCCTCACCACACGGACATGCCTGACTTCAATTCACGACAGCCGCTTCGTCCTACAATGCGATAACGAAATACCACATTCAGTACATCGGCAACTAATTGCGAGAGAGCCGTTTTTTATGTGCGACTCTCGGTGAGTGAATTGCATCACTATAGTTTGTCGGCGAGATCAGAATGATCAAAACGATTGTAAGAATTTCTTTCGTTCACGAAAACCCCACCGGAAAATGGCAGGCGACAAGATGTTCTGAATCACCGATGCTTGTCAGGGTGGGACTGACGCTCCGACATTTGTCCTGAGCAACCGGGCAGCGGGTATGAAACCGGCAGCCGGGTGGTGGCGCAAAGGGACTTGGCAAGTCTCCCCGGAGAGTTTTCCGCGAGTGACGCTCACGGCCCCTCTCCATCCGAGGCACTGACCCCAAAAGCGCGCGCGTATAAGGATGAGCCGGCCGCGACCACAGTTCATCGCGCGAGGCGAACTCCACAATCCGGCCGAGATACATCACCGCGACGCGGTTACTGATGTACTCGACCACTGAAAGATCATGGCTGATGAAAAGGAAGGCGACGCCTGATTGCTTTTGAAGATCGACCAGCAGGTTGAGAATTTGCGCCTGAACCGAAACGTCAAGCGCCGAGACCGGCTCGTCAAGGATGATCAGTTTCGGATCAAGTGCTAGAGCCCGCGCAATACCGATCCGCTGACGTTGCCCGCCTGAGAATTGATGCGGATACTTCTCGGCTGCATCCGCAGGTAGCCCGACTTTTCTGAGCAGTTCAGCAACCCGCGTCTGGCGATCCCGCCTGCTGCCGATCCGATGGATGTTGAGCGGCTCAGCGATGAGCGATCCGACAGTCCAGCGCGGATCGAGCGAAGCGAGAGGGTCCTGGAACACCATCTGAACGTCGCGCCGATGTGATCGCAAATTGCTGCGGGAGAGCCGCGTGAGTTCGATCCCGTTTAGACGCACCTTTCCATCATGTGGATCGATCAACCGCGCGATCGTGCGTCCAAGTGTCGACTTTCCGCATCCGGATTCGCCGACCAGACCCAATGTCTCGCCGGGACGAATCGACAGCGAGACGCCGTCGACCGCCTGAACCGTCCCGCGCACGGCCTCGAACCGGACGGCTAGGTGATCGACCGACAGCAGCGGCTCAGTATGCGCTGGAATAATCGGCTGGGGGCTTTGAAACACGGGAATCCTCAATTCTCAGACAGGCCACAGAACCGCCTGCGCCGACCGGGATCAGCGGAGGCGGCGCCAGACGACAAGCCTCAGTCGCGATAGGGCAGCGAGGGGCGAAGCGGCATCCCGCCGGCATGTCTCGCAAAGACGGCACAATTCCGGGTATTTCCGTCAACCGCTCGCGGAATCCGGCGCGCGTCCCGATCCGTGGCCGCGCAGCAATCAAACCCCGAGTGTATGGATGGAGAGGCGCCTCAAGCAGATCATGCGTGGTTCGCTCCTCGACCTTGCGCCCCGCATACATCACAAGGACACGATCGGCATATCCTGCCACGACGCCAAGATCGTGCGTAATAAGAACGACAGCCGTACCGGTTTCTCGCTTCAATTCATCGATCAACTCGAGAATCTGAGCCTGAATAGTGACGTCCAGAGCCGTGGTCGGCTCATCCGCCACAAGAACGGCGGGCGAGCAGGCAAGAGCGATTGCGATCATCGCGCGTTGCCGCATTCCACCGGATAGCCGGTGCGGGTAATCGTCGAAACGCCGCCGCGGGTCAGGTATCCGCACGCGATCGAGCAATCCAATGGCCCGCTTCCGCGCATCAACGGAGGAGACGTCTTCGTGCTCGCGTATGGCCTCAACGATCTGTTCTCCGATCGTTAAAACCGGATTCAGCGCCGTCATCGGCTCCTGAAAAATCATCGCGATGCGGTTTCCCCGCAAACGACGCATCGCCTCGCCCTGAAGACCGAGGATGTCCCGGCCCTCAAGCCGGATTGCCCGTCCCTCAATCCTGCCCGGTGTTGGGATCAGTCCTAAAAGCGCAAGAGCTGTGAGAGATTTGCCGCAACCGGATTCCCCGACGATAGCCAGCGTTTCCCCTCGTGCGAGTTCGAAATCGATTTCACTGACAGCCGTGAGCGGCCTGTCGCTGTGTGAGAACTTGACGCTGAGTCCCTCGACCGAGAGCACTGTTTGACCGGGCATTAGCGCTGCTCCCGCTTGGGATCGACAGCATCGTTCAATCCATCGCCAAGAAGGTTCAGGGCCAACACAGCAACCACGATCGCGATGCCCGGAAAGGTCGCGATATACCAATCGGACCGCAGGACCTCGCGCCCTGCTCCAACCATGCCGCCCCAACTGACGACATTCGGATCGCCAAGTCCGAGAAACGCCAGGCTGGATTCTGTCAGGATCGCTGAGGCAACCATCACAGAAGCCGACACGATAATGGGAGCAAGCGTATTCGGCAGAAGATGCAGAAAGATAATCCGGACATCGGACGCCCCCAGCGCGATGACGGCCTGAACCATATCGCCATTCCGCAATCGCAGTATTTCCGCGCGCACAAGGCGAGCCAGACTCGGCCACGATGTCACGCCGATTGCGCCAACGATGGTCAGAATGGTGGGCTGAAGAATTGCGACAATTGTCAGCGCGAACAGAAATGGCGGGATGGTCTGAAAGAATTCAGTCAGGCGCATCAACGCAGCATCGATCCTGCCGCCATAATACCCGG
This sequence comes from Afipia sp. DC4300-2b1, assembly GCF_049895725.1. Classification (NCBI taxonomy): domain Bacteria; kingdom Pseudomonadati; phylum Pseudomonadota; class Alphaproteobacteria; order Hyphomicrobiales; family Nitrobacteraceae; genus Afipia; species Afipia sp. DC4300-2b1. Next base: position 163,487 of record NZ_JAFCSX010000007.1, on the reverse strand, counting down.
CAAACGCACCGACCCCGGTGCCGATGATCAGGGATACAGCGGTCGCAACAGCGCCGATCAGCAGCGAAACGCGGGCGCCATGAACAATTCCCGACGCCAGATCACGCCCCAGCATATCGGTGCCAAGTGGAAAGGCCGGATCGGCGCCGGGCCTCAGAAAGGGTTGCCCGACAAAATCCAGCGGATCGCCAGGAAATATCTGGCTCGCGAAAAGAGCCGCTATACCAATGGCGCCAAGTAACAGAATGCCGATGACAGCAGATGGCTGCCGCATGGCGCGATAGAAGAAATTCATCCGCGCGATGCGCGCAGGCGGAATATGCGAAACGATATCGACGAGCGCCATCGTCAAACAAGCTCAATGCGTGGATCGAGAACAGTGTACAAAAAGTCGATCAGGGTGTTGGCGACGACCACGACAACCGAACTGCAGAGCAGAATGCCCAGAAGTAAATTCAGATCACGCTGGAACAATGCTTCAAAGGCCAACCGTCCCAGACCAGGCCAGGAGAAAACCGTCTCGACAAGGATCGCACCGCCAAGAACGGAACCGACCTGCACACCCAGCATGGTGACAACCGGCAACAACGCGTTGCGGAGCACATGGCGGCGGGCAATACGTCCGGGCCGCACGCCCTTCGCGATCGCTGTCCGCACGAAATCCTGTCTTTGCACCTCGATCATCGAAGCGCGCATCAACCGCGCATAGATCGCGAGAAAGAACGATCCGAGGGTTGCCGCGGGCAGGATCAGGTGCAGACCGACATCCTTTATATAGGCTAGCCCCGTGTAGTCCCTTCCAATGCTCGCCATCCCTCCGACAGGCAGCCAGTCCAGCCAGACCGAAAATACCACGACCAGCATGATCCCGGTCCAGAACACAGGCGTCGCATAGAAAACCAGCGCAATTGCAGAAATCAGGGTATCGGCCGGACGACCTGCATTGCGTGCCGCCGCAATACCGAGCGCCGAACCGGCGATCAGCGCGAAACCAATGGACGTTCCCATCAACAGCAGCGTCGCCGGCAATCGCTGCACAATCAACTCCGCAACGGGCATGCCCTGCCGGAACGAAAAGCCGAGATTCAACGAGAGCAGGTTACGCAAATAGACCGCGAATTGAACCGGAAGGGATTGATCGAGGCCGAATTGCTTTCGCAGAGCCGCGAGATATTCGGGCGTCGCCGATCCAGCCTCTCCCGCCAGCACCTGTATCGCGTCACCGGGCGCAAGATGAAGCAGAAAAAAGTTGATGACGGCGATGCCGAACACGACAAGCAGAAGCTGAAACAGCCGCCGCCCCAAAAAACTTGCCGTTGTCGCCGTCATCCGACCACCCGGCGCGTCAGTTCTGCGCCGGCGGCGTATCGAACCAGACGTTCTTCAACGAGCCATAGGATTGGTCCGCTTGCTGCGCACCCGCCCGGAGAGAGGCCGAATACAATGTGAAGAACCGCAATTCCAGCAACGGCAGCGTCGGTACGTCGCGCTGAACAATCTGCTGGAAGCGTTTAAATCCTTCCACCCGTTTTGCCGGATTGCCCTCGATTGCGGCCGCCTGAATCAGACCGTCCACCTCGGCATTGCGATAGCCGGAGCCATTGGTCCACGGCGTCTTGGTCCCCAGCCAGCCCGACCAGTATTCGCGAACAATGCCGATCTGCGGGTCTGGAAACGCGCCGTTCCACGAACTGGAAATATCGAAATCACGATCGGCATAGACACGCTTGATGAAAGCGGCCGTATCCTGCGATCGGATATTGACCTCAATGCCGACCCGCTTGAGCGCCTGCTTCAGGTATTCGCCGGTGCGCTTATAGTCATCCCCATAAGGCAGGAAATCGTGATTGAGCGTGAAACGCACTCCATCTGCGCCGCGTTTAAACCCGGCCTCATCCAGCAAGGCTTCAGCTTTCTTCAGGTCGAACGGGTACTTTGGAACCGTGGCATCGTGAAACGATGTTAGCGTGGATGGCACCGCACTCGCGGCCGGCTTGCCGTAGCCATACCAGACGACCTTCGCGAGAGCGTCCTTATCGACTGCATGGGCAATGGCCTGCCTGACGCGGACATCCTTCAGGTATGTGTTCTCGACATTCAGGTCGAAATAAAGCACCGGTGATAGCCAATCGTAACCGCCGGTCTCGACCTTGATCGCCGGCAGTTTCGCCAGCCGCTCAACATCTCGGAACGGCACAGGATTGAACGCTGCGTACTGCACCTCTCCCTTTTCGATCGCCGCCGCCCGCGCCGCAGCGTCCGGGATCACCTTGAAGACGATCTTGTCGAGATAGGGTTTCTTCGGTTCCCAGTAATCCGGGTTCCGCTCAAGCAGGACGTATTCGCCCTTCTTCCATTCCTTGAAAACAAACGCGCCGGTCCCGACGGGCTTGTTGTTGTAAGGATTGTTCAGAATGTCGGTGCCTTCATAGAGATGTTTTGGAAGGATCGGCGCGCCGACACCGTTGATGACACTCAGGATTGGCAACGACGGTTTCGAAAGACGCAGGATGACGGTCGCCTCATCTGGTGTATCGACATTGGCAACATTCTCGAAGATCGCCCGGTTGCGCGGATGGATCGTCTTCCAGACATTCTCCAGGCTCCACTTCACATCGGCCGAAGAGAACGGCTTTCCGTCATGCCATTTCACGCCCTTGCGAAGATTGAACGTGATGGTGAGACCGTCCGGCGCCACCGTCCAGCTTTGCGCCAGCGATGGCTGCGGCTTCAGGTCGAGATCGTAATAAACAAGGCCGTCGAAGATATTGGCCGCGACATATTGCGTCGGCTGCGCCGTATTGGCCGCCGGCGTTAGCGTCACCGGTTCAGGCTGCACGATGGTCGTCAGCGTACCGCCCTGCTTAGGCGCGTCCCCAGCCGAAGCAGAAACCACCGCTGTTGCAAACATAGCGGTAACAACTGAGATCAGGATAGGCTTTATCTGAATCATGTCCGGAATCCATCACTGCCGGCCATCAGGCCGAGGACCACAAGAATCAATGCAAGATCACTGATAACGTGCATGGCCTAGTTCTGCTTCGGAGGCTCAAACCAGAAATCACGGAAGCTGCCATAGACCTGGTCGCCACGGATCGTCAGCGTCTTCAGATTGGCAGCCTGCACCGTGAAGAACTTGAGTTCGACAAGCGGCAATGTGGGCAAATCGTTCAACACGATCTTCTGGAAATCCTTGAACAGGGCGACCCGTTTGGAGGCATCGGCTTCTCCCTGAACGCGGGAAATAATCTGATCGACTTCGGGACTGCGATAGCCCGACCCATTGGTCCAAGGAATGTTCTTGCCGATGGATGCAGACCAATAGGCACGGGTCACACCGATCTGGGGATCCGAAAAGGCCGCAAACCATGTGATCTGAAGATCGAAGTCGCGATCACCGTAAATCCGCTTGGTGAACGCCGCCGTATCCTGCGTGCGGATCGTCACATCGACGCCGACTCGCTTCAGCGCCTGTTTGATGTATTCGGCCGTACGCTTGTAATCGTCGCCATACGGAATGTAGTCGATGAAGAGCGTGAAGCGCGTCCCGTCCGCTCCCTTCTTGAAGCCAGCATCGTCCAGCAGCGCGTCCGCCGACTTCACATCGAAAGGATCGCTCGCAGCATTCGCATCATGAAACGCCGCGAGTGAGGACGGGACCGGACTCGTGGCCGGCTTTGCAAAGCCGTACCATACCACATTTGAAATCGCCTTGCGATCGATTGCGCGCGCCAGTGCATGGCGGACGCGAGGGTCCTTCAGCGGGCCGCGCTCGACATTGAAGTCGAGAAACAGCCAGGGAGACAGCCATTCATAGCCGCTCGTTTCCACTTTCAGGTTCGGCAGCTTGGCAAGCCGTTCGGCGTCTTTCAAAGGAACCGGGCTGAGCGCGCCGTACTGGATTTCACCCTTCTCAAAGCCGGCGGAACGGGCCGCGGCATCCGGGACAACCTTGTAGATAACCTTGTCGAGATACGGCTTTCCCTTATCCCAGTAATTCGGGTTGCGCTCCAGAACGATGTATTCGCCCTTCTTCCATTCCTTGAAAACGAAGGGACCAGTACCGACCGGCTTGTTGTTGTACGGATTGTTGAGGACGTCAGTGCCCTCGTAGAGATGCTTTGGCAGCACCTGCGCACCGTTGCTGTTGAGCGAGCTGAGAATCGCGAGAGACGGCTCGCTCAGGCGCAGAATAACCGTCACATCGTCCGGAGTATCGACCTGCTTGACCTTCGCAAAGGTCGCCTGGTTACGCGGATGAATTGTCTTCCAGACATTCTCAAGCGTCCATTTGACATCGGCCGCGGTAAACGGCTTGCCATCGTGCCAGAGTACACCTTTGCGCAAATGGAGTGTGATCGACAGGCCATCGGGAGATGTCTCCCATTTTTCAGCTAAAGCGGGCTTCGGCGTGAGGCTGGTGTCATAATCCACGAGGCCGTCGAATATGTTTCCAGTGACCGTTCCCGTCGGAGCAGCCGTGTTCAACGCCGCCGTCAGAATAACCGGCTCAGGTTGTATGATTGCAGTCAATGTCCCGCCCTGCTGGGGTGTTTCAGCATGAGCGATCGGTGAGGAAATCAGCACTGACGAAATAGCGACGGCAGATGCCAGCCGAAGGAATTGAATTCCACAAAAGCCGCGCTTCGCAATTCCAGGACGCTGCATTGCCAACATCGCGTAATGCATTTCATTCCTCACTTGAGTGATCTCCGAAAGATATTTCCAAAGCGATCAGGCATGGTTGCCTGATCCGAAAAACTGTTCCTATATCGGCGCGCGTCGACAAAATGGTCAATTCCAAAGAGATGCGTGTGATGAGAACGATTGAACTTCGAACGCGACACCGTGCAGACAGTTTCTACTTCATCGACTCTACAGAGCGCGGCGTGGCGCACTGAACTGCCAGTCAATCGCCAGCTCGCTTCGCGCCTCACATCTCGGAAATTAGATCATGACAAAAGAAATTCGGTTCAATGCCTTCGCCATGAATTGCGTCGCGCATCAATCTCCGGGGCTCTGGGCCCATCCACGCGATCAATCCAGCGATTACAATCGCTTGTCGTACTGGACTCATCTTGCGCGCACGCTGGAGCGCGGAAGATTTGACGGGCTGTTTCTCGCAGACGTGCTGGGCGTGTATGACGTTTTCGGCGGCAGCCCGGATGCAGCGCTGCGTAACGCGGCACAGGTGCCTGTCAATGATCCGCTGTTGCTTGTCTCGGCGATGGCCGCCGTGACCGAAAACCTCGGCTTCGGCGTCACCTGTACGCTGTCCTATGAGCCGCCCTACCCGTTCGCCCGCCGGATGTCGACGCTGGATCATCTGACCGATGGACGCATCGGCTGGAACGTGGTGACCGGCTATCTCGACAGTGCTGCGCGAGGAATGGGCAAGGATCGTCAAACTGCGCATGACGATCGCTACGACGTGGCCGACGAATATATGCAGGTCGTCTACAAGCTATGGGAAGGCAGCTGGCAGGACGACGCTGTGCTGCGGGATCGCGCCCGCGGCATCTTCACGGACCCCGCGCGGGTACATCGCGTCAAGCACGATGGAGAGAATTACCAGCTCGATGCCATTCATCTCAGCGAGCCATCACCCCAGCGGACGCCGGTCCTCTATCAGGCCGGAACGTCACCGCGCGGCCGTCAATTCGCTGCTCAGCATGCCGAATGCGTATTCATGTCAGGCCCTTCGGCCAAGGTGATCGCGCCGCGAGTGGCAGCCATCCGCAAGCTGGCGGCTGAAACCGGCCGCAATCCCGCAGAGATTCTCATGTTCAGCATGATGACTGTTATCCTCGGACGAACCGAGGAAGAAGCTGCAGCCAAATACGCGGACTATCGCCGCTACATCAACCATGAAGGCGCTCTCACCCTGATGTCCGGCTGGACCGGCGTTGATTTTTCGACCTACGATCTCGACCAGGAAGTCCGGCATGTTCACAATGAAGCCGGGCGGACTGCCATGGATAACATCACACGCGCCGATCCCGATCGGGTGTGGACAGTGCGCGAGGTGGCGGAGCATGTCGGCATTGGCGGCATCGGACCTGTCGTGGTCGGAACTCCCGCAAAGGTGGCCGACGAGATCGAGGCGTGGGTCGAACAGACCGACGTCGACGGATTGAACCTGGCTTTCGCGCTTTCTCCAGAAAGCTTTGAAGATATTGCCGACCTTCTTGTGCCGGAGCTGACGCGCCGAGGACGTTACAAGGATGCTTACCAGCCAGGGACATTGCGGGAAAAGCTGTTTGGTAAGGGCCGCAAGCGCCTCCACGCCCCCCATCCCGCAGTCAGCTATCGATACAGAGCAGCCGAAGCCGCCGAGTAACCAGTCATGGTGCGAGGGCCAGCAAGACGCACTGGCCCCTGCTGATCGGCTATTCCGCAGCCTCGGATGCGACAACGCCGTCTTCGATATCGAATTGCAGAATGTCGTTGAAGCGATTGAAGGCGCCGCACAGCGCAATACGCCAGGTGAGTTCGACAATCTGGGCCTCGGTGAAATGGCTCCGCAGCCGATCGAATAGTTCGTCGCGCGTCCGGTTCCAGTTGTTGGTCACCGCAATCGTGTATTCCACGACGAGTTTGTCGAGATCGTTAAGCTCTGGGTGATCGTGATAGTCCAGCAGGCGAGCAGCTCCGGCCTCGGACACGCCCTGAACCGCCAGCTTGGGTGCATGATGCGATACGCAGTATGTGCACTCGTTCAGCAAAGACACCGACACGAGGGCCAGCTCAAGATGGCGCTTTGATAGAGCCCCCTCTTCCGCCAGATCGACCAGCAGCGACCACATATGCTTGAAAATCGGCAATCGATGCGCCATGGCGCCAGCCTGATTTTCGAATGCACCGTAGGTTGTCATCTTGTCCCACAGCGGATGAAGCTCCCTTGGGAGATCGGCTTTCGTCTTGATGGAAATACGTGACATGACTTCTCCTTGATTCAAATTGCCGATCGGGATCTGCTGGCTGAATTGATGTTGTGGCCGCTCCGCACACGAGGAATGATCTCCTCGGCAAATCGCTGCATTTCAGCTTCGAATGGCTGGAACTGCAGCATGAAGAGTTCGATACCGACGTCGTAAAACTCGCGAATACGCGCCGCGACCGTGTCGTAACTTCCGACCAGACCGGCAGCAGTGCCGCCATTGCTCCCGACGCGCGGTGATTTTTGCATGGTCTGCATCATCACGACCTTGGGGTCGGTGTTAGCTTTCTGGATCTCTCGCATGGGCGCGTCCTTGGCCGCCAGCGCCAATAGCCGCTGATGTGCGACTTCAGCCTCAGAATCGGTCTCACGGGCGACAACAAACGCGGACAATCCGAAGCGCAGCGGCGGCCCGATTTTGGGTCGCGCCGCCACATCCGCGATCAGCGCGGAAACATCCGCCAGCGGCTGACCGTTGATGAACCACACATCGCCATGCTCGGCGACGAGATCGCGTGCGGGTGCGGATTCACCCCCGACATAAATCGCCGGACGGGCGCGATAAAGATCCTTGGGGCGCAACGCGTAGTCGCGCACATCGAAGTGCTCACCCTTGTGGGTAAGACGCTCGCCGCTCACCAATCTGGAAACCACCGATATCCATTCCCGGCCATAGGCGTAACGGTCATCGTGATCCGCAAATCCGATCCCGGCCTTCTCCAGTTCCGGCTTGTTCCATGCATTGACCAGATTGATGCCGAAACGCCCACCGCTGATATTTTCGATCTGCAAGGCCATCTTTGCGAGAACAACGGGATGGAACAGATATGGCTTGATCGCGGTGATGATCTCGATCCGGCTTGTGAGCGCCGCAAGCGCCGCTGCCGACGTCCACGCCTCCAATTGATCAAGATCTTCCTGGTGCGGATTGATCGTATGCTGGGCAATCAGGGTTGAATCGTATCCCAGCGCCTCTGCCTGGAGCACAAGTCTTCTGTTTCGTTCCCACGATGCATCATATGGCTCCTCTGGATCCTGATGCGCTGCGCGTGAGCCATGGACAAGCGCCCACACTCCAAACCGGATCGGCCTAGTCGTCATCGAAATTCTCTTACTGATCTCTTCATCAAGCAGCTGCGCGATTGCAGACTGGCAGATGATCGACCTACTTTCCGGCGACAACTCGAAATGAATTGTCTCCGCATCCGTTTTCGCAGAAATTGCGCAGTTTGATCTTCCAAAGTTTTCGACTGAAGCGGGCCGAACATTTCTTCAACGTCGCAAAGTGCAAATCGAACATCCTTATTTTTGAATTCGAACTCGTTTCGCTCACACCGATGCGCCCGTTGATCTATGGTTTGGTTCATTGAGCGACCACACCGAGCGCAAAGCAGGACAGAAGCAGGATGATTCTTTCGTGAGCAGCGCTGAACAAACGATCGAAACGCAGTTTGTTCGCGCGTCCGCACAACAGAGCAACCCTGTTGCCGCGCCTTCGGCAGAAAGCGCGCAACGCATTCGTCGTCATCGATTGTTGCTGGCGCTATCCTGGATCGCACCACTTGTCTTGCTAGTGACGTGGGAATGGCTTGCGCAAGCGGGCTGGCTTTCGCCCCAGGTGCTTCCCGCGCCAAGCAAAGTCGTCAGAACGGCATTCAAACTTGCGGTCTCTGGGACACTGTTGAACGATCTTGGCGTCAGCATGCTGCGTGCGGCGACCGGCTTTGCGATCGGCGGCGGAATCGGTTTTGCGTTAGGCACGCTGGTCGGCTTCTCGCGCATTGCCGAAGCCCTTATTGACCGCAGCGTTCAGATGATCCGGGCCATCCCCTTCCTCGCCCTGCTACCGTTGGTCATCGTGTGGTTCGGTGTCGGCGAAGGCCAGAAGATTTTTCTGGTCTCTCTCGGCGTCGCTTTCCCGATCTATATCAACACGACGCTTGGCATTCGGCAGGTCGATCCCAAGCTGCTTGAGTTGGGCCGCGTGCAAGGTCTCAGCACCTGGCAGCTCATCCGCCGCATTATCCTTCCCGGCGCATTGCCGTCGATTCTCACCGGCATCCGCTATTCGCTCGCTACGGCTTGGCTGGCTCTTGTGGTCGCCGAAACCATCGGCGCCCAGTCAGGGCTTGGCTTCCTGGCCATGGACGCGCGCGAATTCCTGCGCACCGACGTCATCGTGCTCACCATTGTGATCTACGCGCTGATCGGCGTGGCGGCCGATTCGATTGCAAAGCTTCTGGAACGTCGGCTTCTCGCCTGGCACCCGAACTATGGGAGCGGACGATGACGCTTCATACCCTCTCTCCTGTCGAGCCTGCACCGGCGGTGGTTGTGACCGGCCTGCAGCGCGCCTTTGGCGACCGCATCGTCATCCAAAACCTGAATTTGCGTATCGCTCGCGGCGAGTTCGTGGCGTTGTTGGGCGAAAGCGGATGCGGAAAGACGACGCTGCTGCGCGCATTGGCCGGGCTGGATCCTATTCAAGGCGGTCGCATCGACGCGCCGCGCCGGCCTGCAGTTGTATTTCAGGAACATCGGCTGCTGCCATGGGACACTCTGTGGCGCAATGTTTCACTGGGGCTGGAGGTCAGCGACGCGCGGGAGCGCGCCGCGGCGGCTCTGGTCGAGGTCGGCCTCGGCAACAGGCTTGATGACTGGCCACGCAATCTTTCCGGCGGCCAGGCGCAACGCGTTGCACTCGCCCGCGCCCTTGTTCAGGAACCGGAGCTTCTGCTTCTCGATGAGCCATTCGCCGCGCTCGATGCATTGACGCGCATCCGCATGCACGCGCTCGTTAAGGAGCTGGTATCGCGTCATCAGCCCGGCGTGTTGCTTGTGACCCATGATGTGGACGAGGCGATCGCCCTGGCCGATCGTATTCTCGTGATGCGCGATGGCGCGATTGCCTTCGAGCATCCTGCGGCAGCCTGGGGCGCTGCCGCAGCCACCCGCGCCACCCTGCTCTCGGAACTTGGCGTCAGTGCCGATCTCAAGACCGCTTGAATTCATTCGCGTACTCAACAGGAACACACAATGTCAGATTCATTCCTCACCCAATCGCGCCGCCGCTTTCTGCAATCCTCGCTCGCGGGCATCGGTGCCCTGTCGGGTGGGAGCGCTTTTCTCGGCTCCGATGTTCTGGCAGCTGAAGGGCGCAAAACCGATACGGTTCGTCTGACATGGGGCTTTTTCGGACTCACGCTGATCGCCAAGGAACGCGGCGAACTCGAGAAGACGCTGAACAAGGACGGCATCAAGGTGGAATGGCTCGGTCCGTTCCCCAACCATGCGCCGACCTTGCAGGCCGTCACCGGCGGGAGTGCTGATTTTGGCTTCGGTGGCAGCACGACGCCAGCGCTGGCCGCGATCATCGCCGGCTCGCCGCTGGTGTTCAGCCAGTTCGTACTCTACGAACCGCGCTCCACAGCCATCATTGCCAAGGATTCGTCCGGCATCAACAAGGTGGAAGACCTCGTCGGCAAGTCGGTTGCCGTGAACCGCTCGGGTCTTGGCGAGTTCCTGCTCATTGCCGCTCTGGAAAAGCACAACATCGACCGCTCGAAGGTCAATTTCGTCTACCTCAATCCGCCCGACGCTGCGCCCGCGCTGGCCTCCGGCAAGGTCGATGCATGGTCGATGTGGAGCCCTGGCGTCGATATCGCGCGATTAGAATACAAGGCGCACGATGTCTTTCTTGAAGGCCGCGATCTTCCCTTCCAGATCGACTATTCGTCCTATGTTACGTCGCGCAAGTTTGCCACCGACAATCCGGCCATCGTCCGCGCCGTCAACGCCGCTTTCGTCACGGAGGCTGCATGGGCCAGCCAGAATGTCAGCGAGGCCGAGCACATCGTCCAGAAACGCACCAATTACAGCGATACGATCCGCGACCAGTTCATCCAGCTCAAGCGCAAGTACCAGGTGATTCCGGTGTCCAACAAGAAGTTCGTCGCCGAGCTTCAAAGCGCAGCCGACTGGCTGACGGCCCGGAAGGTATTGCCGGAGTCAATCACCGTCAGCGATCACCTGATCCCGGACCAATTGGCCTCGCTCTGATCGCAGTTCGTACAGTCGCGCTTACCAACGGGTGACCCATCATGAATAAACCTGTTTCCGATATCTCGCTTCGTCTCTCCACGCCGTTGAAATACGGGTCACCGAATCTGCAGAAGCTGTTCGATCATATCGCCGAGGGCTCTTCTGAGCGGGAACGGGACCGCGTGCTTCCCTTCGGGCAGATCGATCTCATTCGTCAGTCCCGGCTTGGCGCTCTCAGAATTCCGGCGGCGCAAGGGGGCGGCGGAAGCTCGATCCGCGAGCTGTTCAAGGTCGTTATCGGCCTGGCCGAAGCCGATGCCAACGTCGCGCACATTCTGCGTAACCATTTCAGCGTTGTCGAACGCCTGATCCGCTCGCCTCGCGACGAACAGAGCCACAAATGGCAAAAAGATGTAGTTGAGGGCGCCATCATTGGTCTTGCGACAACCGAACTCGAAAGTGCCAAGGTTGGCGACACCATCCCGGCAACTGTCATCAGTCCTGATGGCGATGGATACCGGCTGAACGGGACGAAGTACTACAGCACCGGCACCCTGTTCTCGGATTACGTTCTGGTTCGAATTGCCGATACGAAGGGTGCGCTTGCCGCCACCGTCATCCCGGTCAAGCGTGAAGGGATTGAACTGCTGGACGATTGGGACGGCTCCGGGCAACGGCTGACGGGAAGCGGCACGACAAATTTCAAGAACGTGCGCGTCGAGAGCAGCGAAGTGATCTTTGACGCACCGGACGTTGGCTATGGCGTGGCCTATCAGAATACGTTCGCGCAGCTGTTCCTCACCGGGATCAATGCCGGGATCATCGCTGCGACTCTGAAAGACGCGGCTGCGCTGGTTCGCCGTCGCGGCCGCAGCTTCTATTATGCCCCCACCGAGCGTCCGGTGGATGATCCCCTGCTGCAGCAGACTATCGGTCAGATTTCCAGCAATGCGTTTGCAGCGGAAACGATTGTACTTGCAGCGGCGGATGCACTGGATCTTGCAAATGATGCCTGGAGCAATGATCCGTCGAATTCGGAGCCTGCTCTTCAAGCAGCGCTCCTGTCGGCCAAAGCGAAGATCGTGGTGGATGAGCTTGCCATCCGCAGCGGCGGGTTGCTGTTCGATGTCGGCGGCGCTTCAGCGACGAAGCGCTCGGACAATCTGGATCGCCACTGGCGCAACGCACGCACGCTCGCCTCTCACAACCCGGATAGCTACAAGGCGCGTGCCATTGGTGATTACGAAGTCAATGGAACTCCTCTTCCAGCGAAGGGCTTCTTCTAAGACAGATCGGGATCAAGAACCTCACAAGAGATCGATACCGGGAGACTTTGCAGATGAGCTTCGTTCCCACATATCCGCTCTGGATCCTACGCGGCCTCACCGGCAGCCTCGCGATCGCCGCACTTCTTTTTCTCAGCCAAGCGCCCGCAACCGCAGCCGATGTCATCACGTTGCGTGTCGGCGACCAGAAAGGCGGAAACCGGTCACTGCTCGAAATATCCGGGCTCGCAACGGATCTGCCTTACAAGATCGAGTGGTCGGAATTTCCCGCTGCGGCGCCTATCCTAGAGGCGATCAATACCGGCGCGCTCGACGTCGGCTATACCGGTGACCTGTCTTTTCTGACAGTCTACGCGGCGGGCGCTCCGATCAAGGCCATCGGCGGCACGCGCTCGGATGCACGTACGCAAGCGATTGTGGTGCGCAATGATTCTCCGATCAAAACAGCCGTAGATCTCAAGGGCAAGAAGCTCGGAGGGACTCGGGCCGGATGGGGACAGTTCCTGATCGCGGCGACACTTGAGAAGGCAGGCTACAAGATCGAGGACGCCACCTTCTCCGCACTCGGTCCGGTCGACGCCAAGATTGCCCTGCTCGCAGGCTCGATCGACGCGTGGGCGGTCTGGGAGCCATACATATCTTACGCAACCCTGAAGGATAACGCGCGGGTGGTGGCGGATGGCGAAGGCCTTACGCCTACGATCACTTTTGTCGTTGCGTCGGATCAGGCCATTGCGACCAAGCGCGCCGCGGTTTCAGATTTTCTGCAACGGCTAAACAAGGCGCGGCTGTGGTCGCTCGATCATATTCCCGAATACGCCAAAAACACCTCCGAACTGACCAAGCTTCCGGCAGATGTTCTTGCGCGTGCCTACGCTGCGCAACGGAGCAGTCCAATCGTCATCGACGAGAGTATCGTTCGAGAATTCCAGACCGCCGCGGATCGCGCCACTCGTTACGGCATCATTGCCAAGCAGGTTGATGTAAGCAAATCCGTCGATCGTAACTTCACGGCGGCCGCTTCAGGATCGAATTGACGCAAGGAAATTCCCGATGACAGATCGCAAGCTGCATCTGAACGTCAACCTGCTGCACTCCGGCGTTTACGCGTCCGCATGGCGTCTTCCGGATAGCAATCCCGGCGCGTTCTTCGACGTCGGCCATTATGTCCAAGTCGCGCAAATTGCCGAGCGCGGGAAACTTGATGCGATTTTTCTGGCCGATACGCCAGCCGTCACCGATCGGATCGATCTGCGGCCATTTCTTTCAATGGAGCCGACCATCGTGCTGGCAAGTGTTGCTGCGGCCACCACGCATATCGGACTGATCGCAACCGCTTCGACCACATATAATGAGCCGTATAATATCGCACGGCGCTTCGCGACGCTGGATCATGCCAGCGGCGGGCGCGTCGGTTGGAATGCGGTGACCACCGCCGACGCGGCGGCGAGCCGCAACTTCGGCTTGCCGGGCGTACTGGAACACAAGGCTCGTTACGACCGAGCGAAGGAGTTTGCCGAAGTCGTTCACGCGTTGTGGGATAGCTGGGAGGACGATGCCTTTGTCGGCGACAAGGCCACGGCCCGATTTGTCGATACGACCAAAGTTCATCCGATCGCCCATCGCGGCACCTATTATACGGTTGAAGGTCCGCTCAACGTGCCGCGCTCACCGCAGGGCCGTCCGGTGACTGTGCAGGCCGGCGGCTCCAGCGATGGACGTGATCTTGCGGCCGCGCAGGCCGAGGCCGTCTTCACCCTCGCGCAGACCATCGAAGAAGGCGTCGCCTACGCCCGTGACCTTCGCACCCGTGCGGTGGCTTACGGTCGCCCGGCGAACGCAATTGTCATCCTGCCCGGCCTTGCAACTGTGATTGGAAGCACGGAAGCCGAGGCAAAGCGCCGTCAGGATGAGCTATGGGATCTTGTGCCCATCGAATACAGCCTCGCGCGCCTCGCCAACACGCTCCAGATCGCGCCCGAGAAACTCGAACTCGACAAACCCCTGCCCGATCCGCTTCCGCTCCCGGCCAATGCAAACCACACGATGTTTCAGGGCACCGTCAATCTCGCACGCCGGGGAAATCTGACAGTGCGCCAGCTGTTAAAGGCGCTGGGCGGCGGTGTCGGACACCGCATCATTGTCGGGACCCCCGAAGCCATCGCAGACGATATTGAAGCGTGGTTCAAGGCTGGTGCAGCAGATGGTTTCAACCTCATGCCCGACGTGCTGCCGACAGGCCTTGAAGTCTTTGTCGATGAGGTTGTGCCACTCCTGCAGAGACGCGGCCTATTCCGGACGGATTATGAAGGCAAAACCCTGCGCAACCATTTCGCCCTGGAGCGGCCGCCGAGCCGCTTCAGCAAGCCCAAGCCGGAGGCGGTTCCCGCCTAAATGATGCGTCGTAGGATGTGAGAATTCTCCGATTGCACAAACAGCGACCTTTTCGGACACACTACTTAAGCAAAGCAGAAAACAATTTCCGATTGTCCGCACTTCATAGAACTTTGAACTCGCATTCGGGTTTTTTCCGCAATTGCCACATGGCGGCTCTTCCATCCAAATAGAGCAATCTCTGAACGCTGGCTAAAACCGGGCATCGCTTTTGCTCGTGCATCAGACAGCCGACACGCTCATCGCTGAAGGAGACCGCTGTGGCTTTGCAAAGCGCAAACCGCGTTCCGCCGAACATGTTCTGGTTTATTCCCACCCATGGGGATGGCGCTTATTTCGGGTCAAACCGGCAACAGCGGCCACCAGACTTCCGCTACTTCAAGGAAATCGCCACGGCCGTCGATCGCCTCGGCTATGGCGGCGTGCTATTGCCGACCGGCCAGAGCTGCGAAGACTCATGGATCGTCGCCACGGGCCTGGCAACCGTCACAGAACGATTGAAATATCTCGTCGCGCTGCGTCCTGGCGTGACCTCTCCGGCTTTTGCCGCCCGGCAAACCGCCGCACTCGACCGCCTCAGCGAGGGCAGACTGCTGTTGAACGTTGTCGTGGGTGGCGACCCGGTCGAACTCGCCGGTGACGGTGTCTTCATCCCGCATGACGAGCGCTACGCGCAGGCCGACGAATTTCTCCAGATCTGGTCTCGCCTGCTTGGCGGAGAAACTGTCAACTTCGACGGACGTTATTATAAAGTGGAAGGCGGCCGGCTGGATTTCTCACCGGTCCAACTGCCGCGTCCCCCGCTCTACTTCGGTGGCTCGTCGGACGCCGGACAGGACCTTGCCGCTGACCAGGTCGACCTTTATCTGACATGGGGCGAACGCCCTGCCGACGTTGCGGAGAAAATCGAAGCGGTGCGAAAAAAAGCCGCCGCACGGAGCCGCAAAATGCGCTTTGGCTTGCGCATTCACATTATCGTTCGCGAAACCGAAGATGAGGCCTGGGCCGCCGCCAATCGCCTCATCAGCGAAGTCTCTGATGCAGCGATCGACGCCGCACAGAAGCGCTTTGCGGCAATGGATTCCGTGGGCCAGCGCCGCATGGCCGAACTTCATGGCGGGCGCCGCGACAAACTTGTGATCGCCCCCAATCTCTGGGCTGGTGTTGGGCTTGTTCGCAAAGGCGCCGGCACTGCACTGGTCGGTGATCCGAAGACCGTAGCAGCCCGTCTGCGCGAATATCAGGATCTCGGCATCGATACCTTTATCTGCTCCGGCTATCCGCATCTTGAGGAAGCTTACCGCGTGTCCGAGCTTGTATTTCCCGAGCTTGGCATCGAACCGGCGCAGCTGCGCGCACGCAACAACATCATCGGCGAGTTCTCGACCCGGCACGCTGCCGTGTCCTGACGCGCGCTCTCATGGTCTCGACATCGCCCAATTTCACAGAGGCATCTATGCATATCCCATTAAAAGCACGGGCCAAGGCCCGCATTCTTTTCGCCGGCCTTCTGGCCCTGATTGTCACGGCTCATGGCGTTCAGAATGCATTAGCCGAAACTGACCGTCTTCGCATCGCTCAGCAATTCGGCATTGCCTATCTGCCGCTGATTGTCGCGAACGAGAAAGGGTTTGTCGAAGAGGAAGCGCGCAAGCTCGAGATCAAGCCACCGGTCATTGAATGGCTGCGGCTTTCGGGCGCTGCTGCAATGAACGAAGCACTTATTTCCGGCGGACTCGATTTTGCGACCGCTGGAATCACACCCATGATCCTGACATGGGACAAGACGCGCAGCACCGCCAAAATTGTTGGAATCGCAGCCCTTGGCTCGATGGCTAACGTCCTGACAACCAACAACCCGAACATCAAGAGCCTGGCGGACTTCACGCCGCGCGACCGTATCGCCCTTCCCTCCGTCAAGGTCGGGTTTCAGCCGATCCTGCTGCAGATGGCCGCGGACAAGGCCTTCGGCCAGTTCGACAAGCTCGATGATTTGACGGTCAGCATGCCGCATCCTGACGCCACGGCAGCTTTGCTGTCCGGAAAATCGGAGATCACGGCGCACTTCACCTCGCCACCCTTCGTTCAACAGCAACTGGCAACCGGCAAGGTCAAGGCCATCCTGAACAGCTTTGATATTCTGGGGGGGCCGCACACGTTCAATGTGGTCTACGCCACGACCAAATTCGCAACGGAAAATCCGAAGACCGTCGAGGCATTCGTACATGCGCTGGATCGCGCCAATACCTGGATCACGGAAAATCCAAAAGCCGCAGCGGAACTCTATATCAAAGCAGAGAACTCCAAGCTGTCGACAGAGTTCGTCGAAGCCATCATTCGTGATCCCAATGTCCGGTTTACGACGGCCCCGGAAGGCGCGAAGAAATTCGCGGACTTCGAAGCCAAGGTCGGTCTGATCAAGCAGGCCCCCGCGCAATGGCAGGACATGTTCTGGTCCGGCCTCAAAGAAAAGCCGGGAACCTGATGCGCTTGCCAGCAGCGTCCATTAAGTCATGACGGCTCCCCTCCTGCAGGCCAATCGCGTCAGCATCGCATATCCGACGCGTGACGGCCTGCTGACTGCTGTGGAGGATATCTCGTTCTCGCTGACCGCTGGCGAACGGTTGGTCCTGATCGGTCCTTCGGGCTCGGGAAAATCAACATTGCTTCGGGCTATCGGCGGGTTTCTGTCGCCGACAGCCGGCGACATTTTGATCGACGGCTCCGCGATCACGCGTCCCGGTCCCGATCGCATGACGGTATTTCAGGAATTCGACCAGCTTCTGCCCTGGTATTCCGTGCTGGGAAATGTTCGCTATGCCCTGCGGCGCGGCAAACATCTTTCAGACGATGAATCCGGGCGTGTCGCCAGGAATTGGCTGGTGCGGGTCGGTCTCGGCAAATTTCTTGACGCCTACCCGCACACACTATCCGGCGGCATGAAACAACGTGTCGCAATTGCACGCGCCTTTGCCCTGCAGCCGCGCCTCCTGCTGATGGACGAGCCTTTCGCAGCGCTCGACGCTCTGACGCGGCGGCACATGCAGGATGAATTGCTTTCCCTTTGCGAGGAAGCCGGAAGCACCGTTGTTTTCGTCACCCATGGCATTGATGAAGCGATAGTAGTCGGCACGCGCGTTCTGGCGCTCACACCGCATCCCGGTCGGCTCGCGGCCAGCTTCTCAGTGACCTCTAAAAGCCGGGTACGAGGCTCACCAGATTTCGTCGGCCTTGAGCGCGAGATCCAGCACACGATCCTTTCCCCTGCTGAGGCCTTCGCATGAGCAAAGCAGAAGCGCAGTCGCGTGCCGGATCGCTTGCCGAATCCGGCACAGCCCGGCGTCTGATCATTCTGGCCGCGATCGCCATCATTTGGGAGGTTTATGCGCGCTGGCTGGACAATGCCCTGCTGATGCCGTCCATGACGGCAACATTCAAAGCCCTGTTCGAAGCCACACTGTCTGGGGAGCTTCCAGACCGGGCGCTGACGTCGCTTCGCGTCCTGACGACCGGCTATGTCCTTGCAGTCGGTATTGCGATTTTATTTACAGCGCTCGCCATGGCTTCCCGCTGGGGAAGCGATGCACTCGGCCTGCTCACGTCGATGTTCAATCCCCTGCCCGCGATTGCGCTATTGCCTGTTGCGTTGCTTTGGTTTGGAATCGGCGTCCCCAGCCTGCTGTTCGTCACGGTTCACTCCGTGCTCTGGCCGGTCGCTCTCGCTTGCCATAGCGGGTTTCTGTCTGTCTCCCCCACACTTCGCATGGTTGGGCGCAACCTCGGGCTATCGCATTCTCGATTCATGCTCGAAATCCTGATCCCGGCCGCTTTCCCGCAAATTCTATCCGGGCTTCGGATCGGCTGGGCTTTTGCATGGCGCACGCTGATTGCGGCGGAACTCGTCTTCGGTGTCAGCGCGCGCTCGGGTGGCCTCGGCTGGTTTATCTACACAAATCGCGCGCAGCTGGAAACCGACAATGTGTTTGCGGGCCTGTTGGCCGTAATCCTGATCGGGCTCGTGGTCGAAGAATTGATCTTCAAAACAATCAGCCGCCTGACCGTTGAACGGTGGGGACAGCAACTGTCTTGAGGCTTGCTCAGACTTCCCAAAGCGCGCGCGACTTCGGCAGGCTAACATCAGCCCAATGCAAGGCCTCTTCCTTGTCGTCAACCGGAACATATCGCCCGTTCCAATAGACCAGACCCGCGCTTTTGTTCGGCGATATACGCAGATCAAGCACCTGCCCGATCAGCAAGACATGGGAGTGACGCTCCAGAATGTGATCGACCTCGCAATCGAACACAGCCAATGAATCGCTGAGCAACGGTGTTTCGGAGGCTAGCCTGGATAAATTCGCGCCTTGAAAACGCTCAATACCCTTCAGTCCACTGCGGCCTGTAAAACTCTCCGCAACGGAAGCCTGATCGGACGCGAGTACGTTCGCGCCAAAGGCTCCATAACGCTTAATGAGAGATAATGACGAAGATTCCTTATTCAGACTGACAACGACACACGGCGGATCGGCTGCGAAGGATGTGAAAGATGTGACGGTCATCCCAGAAACATCGGAATCACGGCCGGCAGTAATGACGGTTACGCCTCCGGCCAACTGCCGCATCGCGGACTTGAAAACCACCGTGGCGACATCTTCATTCGAACTGACGTTTCGAACCAATGAAACCATTTTCACCTCAGCAGGCTAGGCCTGTTTCGCGTTCGCCTGGAAGCAACATGAGAGAATGATGGTGCTCCGTTCCGGTCGTGTCGAGAGTTGTCGGGAAAAAGCAACGTCAGTGTCGTTCACGTCTAAAAGACGCAAAGTCTATTCTTTAGAAAACGTCCGTAAGGAGCTTTCGTCCTGTGATCTGCAAGAGGACGGCCTGTCCATTATTGCGCGCTGATTTTACTGCGCACCGTCGCCTGTGTGACGAAGCTGTTCGGCGGAACATCTTCCGTCAGCCAGACGTTTCCGCCGATCGTCGATCCGCGCCCGACGATGATTCTCCCGAGAATTGTAGCGCCCGCGTAAATGACGACGTCATCCTCGACAATCGGATGCCTAGAAGCCCCCTTAATCAACGTCCCGTCCTTATCGGTTGGAAAATGACGCGCGCCGAGTGTCACCGCCTGATAGATACGAACTCGGTCGCCAATGACCGCTGTTTCACCAATCACAACACCAGTTCCATGATCGATGAAAAAGCTCGCGCCAATGGCGGCGCCGGGATGAATGTCGATACCTGTTTTTGTGTGCGCTATTTCGGCCACCAATCTCGCCAGCAACTTGGCATCTAGTTCATGAAGAACGTGAGCAAGGCGGTGATGAATGATCGCGGTCATTCCCGGATAGCCGATCAGTATTTCCGGGAAATTCGTCGCTGCCGGATCGCCGATATAGGCTGCGCGAAGATCGTCCACGAGCCTGCCGCGAGTTTGAGGAAGTGTCGATGCGAAAGCGCGCGTGAGCTCTATGGCATCGCGAAAATGCCTATCGGACGGCGTTTCGTCGGTCGTAAACAAGGCACCGCGATGCACCTGCTCAAGAAGCCCGTTGAGAGCAATGTTCAGGGTATTGCCCACGAAATAGTCGATGTTTTCAGCATCAAGGTCAGACTTCCCGTAATGCCGCGGAAACAGCGCCTCGATCAGCCCGTTCAGGATCTTTTCCAGTGCATCGCGCGAAGGCGCGCGGCGAGCCGGTCCGTCATGGCGAATGCTATGGCTGATCTCGCGAGAGACACGCAACTCCGACACGATGGAATCGAGACGCCATCGCGTGTCGATGTTATCGCCTCGCGTCGCGGCAACAGTTCGGCGAGCTTTTCGCAAGGAATCGGCCGTCATGCACATCTTCCAAAACTGATGATCCAATCAGCATGTCGCACTTGTCCGAAATACTGAATTCCAAAGCTACCGGTACGCGGAGATGCATGTTCCCTGGCAACTGGCCTTCATGGAATGAAGTCATCGTAAGGTGCATCCTGGCTGGATACATGCTCGATAGACTGAGATTCGAACGACGTCCAAACCTCCTCATGCAGCGCTTGCGAATGGAGCGGCCTCTCCAATCTTATCCGTTATATTGGAGACACTTCCGCGATAACACCGGAAACGTCTGCTGTGTTGGAGGGCCGGACGACTTGTTGGAGAAAAGCGGACGCGAGATTCATTCTGATATTGAGCCGATTCCTGAAAACTCCTACTCCTGACAGCGACAGACGAAACAGCTTTCGTCTCCGAAAATGGAGTTTCCGATGAACACCGCGATGCAAATGATGCCGATGATGACCAACATGATGGGCGGCATGAACCCGATGATGATGAACGGCATGATGCCCATGATGGGGACGATGATGGGCGCTCCGAGCATGGGAATGCCGATGCCCATGATGATGTGCAAGATGACCTGCACCATGACGCCGAACGGCATGACCTGCGAAATGACCCCAATGGATGCCTCCATGAAGGACATGTTTATGCAGTGCTGCCAGAACATGATGAGCATGATGAATGCCGGCATGCCGATGATGATGAACTGCGGCGGCATGATGATGATGTGTATGATGCCGGCAAAAATGGCGAAGTAAGCCGCCGCCGGATTAAAAGAAGGTCGGCGCCATGCCGGCCTTCTTTATTGGACGCTGCTGTCCTTAGCCGATCGTCTCGACATAGGTCATGACGAGAAACAGAATCGCTTCCTCTGTCGCCAGATTTCGATAGCTGTGCGGTACATCCGCCTCGAATAAAATGGCGTCACCCTCACTCAGCGTTACCGGCCGTCCCGATCCTGGTATGATTTCAACGGTCCCCCGCGCAACCACCAGGTTCTCGCGCGTTCCTGGCGCATGGGCGTCGGCATTCTCACGGTGCAGAGGCGCGAGCCGCAACTCGTAAAATTCCACCTTACGCTCGCTATCGAAGGGGAACAGGGCGCGCGAGGTAAATTGCCCCTGATTTGACGACAGCAGCTTCGCGTTCGCCCGCCGCAGCACAAGGGTGCCACCGGCGTCCTCAGCCGCAATCAGGCTTGCAAACGGCACTCCCAGCGCAACAGCGATCTTCCAGAGCAAGCCGATCGTCGGCACGCTCTTGCCGGTTTCGATCTGCCCGAGCATCGCCCGGCTGACCCCGGATTGCTTGGCAAGCCTTTCGAGAGAATGTCCCTGCCGCACTCTCAGGCGGCGTAGATTGCGGCCAACGATCAAGGGAAGATCGGCCAAGGGATCGATTGGCCCGGAGCCCGCCGTTTCATTCACAAGGCGAGCCCCTGCTCCACTCATGCCACGCCGCTTCCGCCACTGTTCAAGGCAGGCACATGCGGTACGACAAACCATGCCGGCCAGAAAACAAAGAAGGCAATGGGCATGGCGAAGGCCACTAGTGGCGTTTGCCCGTAATGAAAATGGTCGGCAAAAGCATCCGGCGTCGTGGCTGCAAGAGTCTGCGCTATCTTTCGATCACGATATGTCTTGAGGTCGATGACCTCGGCAACTTGGTTCGGCACAGCAGTCTCGTTCGTCAGGATTCGATTGTCGCATCAAGCAGGTATAGAATGCTGACCGAGACGCGGCTTCTTTTCAATGCATCCCGAAAGAAAAGCATGGATGCAACGGCCTGCGCCAACCACACAGCAAAAATGATTGCAAAATCGGCTTGGGCTTAGCGAAATCATCTGGCGGTAACGATATGGGCAACCGCCGCGAGGGCCCTAGCGGAAACGTCACCCGCAAGCCGGCTTTCCAGACCCTCCGCGCTTGAGTGCACTTCAACTGGCTGGAAAACTGTAAACTTGCGCCATCTGTTACGCTGCAGCGTGTCCGATGAGTTCGTCCTGTGCGGCAATGAGCTTTCGTGTTGCGGGGATCAATTCTCGTCCATATTCGACCGCATCGATCAGGGGATCAAAGCCGCGGATCAGGAAGTGACTGACACCAAGCTGGTAGTAATCGCGGAAGACTTCGGCAACCTGCTCGGGAGTTCCGACCAAAGCGGTTGTATTGCTGTTGGCCCCCGTGAGCTTGGCAATTTCCGTCCAGAGCCGCTTGTCGATGCGCGTGCCTTTCTCGGCCAATGACAAGAGCCGACGTGCGCCGGCTGTGGCGTGACCATCGGCTGGCTTACGGTATCCGGTTTGATCCTGCAGCGCCGTCGCCTGCGCCAGGATCGCCCCGGCCTTTTCCCACGCCTTCTCTTCGGTCTCGGCAAGGATTGGACGAACCGAAAGGCTGAAACGGGGCGCTGGCCGGCCATATCTTGCCGCCGCTGCCCGGACACGCGTCGTCACATCCCGAACCTGATCGTAGGACTCGCCCCACAAGGCGAATGTATCCGCATGCCTGGCAGCCGCTTCAATAGCGCCTTCCGAAGCGCCGCCGACAAATACGGGAATCCCGCTCTCGCGGTATGGCTTGACTTGGGAAAAGGCGTTTGTGACTTCGTAAAATTTGCCACGATAATCGAACGGCTTATCGCTGCTCCATTCGAGTTTGAGAATATCTAGAAATTCTATGGTCCGCGCGTAGCGGTGGTTCTTGTCATCCAGCAAGTTGCCGTCCTGGCGGAGTTCGGCGGCGTTGCCGCCGGTAATGACGTGGAGCGAGACCCGGCCACGCCACAATTGATCGATGGTTGCGAGCTGACGCGCCAGCAATGTCGGCGCCGTAAACCCCGGCCGCTGCGCAATCATGACATGAAGCCGCTCTGTCACGGCCAGCACGTGCTGCGCGACCTGAAGCCCATCCGGACTTGTCGAATGAAATGCCAATAGCGCCCTGTCAAACCCGGCATTCTCATGCACCTTTGCGACGGTCTCGATATGGTCTCGGTTGAGAACCGGACCGCTGCGCACGATTGTCTCGGACGAATTGTTGTTCGTGATGAAGCCAATGAATTCGATCGGCATCGCCGTCTCCTTTGAAGATTAGTTGAGAGCGGATAATCCGAGAGCGACCCGCGTACTATCATCCTGAGGTGCATGAATCCGGCCGCATAGAACATCACGGTGATGGCGCTCCAGAGGATTACGCCGCGAAAGACCATGATTTCCGGTGAGTAACAGCGCCTGTTCAACCGTAGCGATTGCGTTACTGGTGACCGCAAGTTTCACCGAACCGGCCGCCAATGGGTCAGCTGTTCGGCGCGCATCGAACTCCTGAGCGAAGCTCCGGATCAGCCGATCATTGGTCGCAAGCTTGATTTCGATGTCCCCTACCGCTTCTTGAACCCTGCTCAGCGTGGAGAGAGGCACACCGAGGCTCGACGGAGAGCGGGTTTTGAGAAACTGCACCAGCCAGTTCCGCGCCGCTTGTGCGATACCATCATAGATCACGCCGATCAGAAGCGGATAAAGGCTTCCAGCCACCAGCTCGGGGCGGCGCCAGTCTTCCGGACGGCGCAGGTCAATGGCATGGTCATGAGGAATGCGGACATCCTCGAAAATGATATCGTGACTGCCGCTCGCTCGCAGTCCCAGATGATCCCAGGTTTCCACGATCTTTGTCCCGGGTAAGCCCGCCTGCACGAGAAACGCACCAACTCTGACGTCATCTTCGTCGGTTCTGGCCCAAACCAAATACCAGTCCAGCACAGTTGAACCTGTCGAATAAATCTTGTGGCCCGTCAGGCGCCATCCGTCTTTATCACGCCTCGCAATTGTCTGCGGTAGCCCGCCGCGCGACGGAGATCCCAACTCGGGCTCGACGCGGAGCGCATTAATCCATCCCTTTCCAGCAAGCGCATCGTCGGTGAGCTTGCCCGCCAGATATTTCGGCCATCCCGGCGTCCGATCGATAATCAGATGCTGGATGAAATGCATCGACAGGATGAGCGCAGCCGAGGGATCGGCTCGTCCAAGACGGCGCAGCACATCCACGGTCTGCTCAACATTAGCGCCTGCCCCGCCCGCGACCCGTGGCACCGTCAGCGCCAGAATGCCCGAAGATGCGATGTCATCCAGCTGCTCACGGGGAATACGGCCAACACGGTCATTGCGGGCCGCATTTGCTTCGAGGCTGGATGTCAGGATGTTTATGCGGTCGAACAGATTTGTCTTGGCATCCATGCGCGCCTCCTTATGCGCTCACCGGCGTGACAGTCACCAGGTCGCGTCGAGGCCCAGCAGGCCAAGGATTTCCTTACGTAGTCCTGCAAGATAGTGATCACCGCGATGCCGCGGATAAGGACGTTCCACGCGGATGTCGGCTTTGATGCGCGCAGGACGTTCGCTGAAGACCAGAACACGATTTGCCAGAAAGACCGCCTCTTCCACATCGTGGGTTACCAGCAGCGCAGTGAAACCGCTTCGCTGCCAAAGCGAGAGAATCTCGGCTTGCATCGAAATGCGTGTCAGTGAGTCGAGCTTTCCCAAAGGCTCATCTAGAATCAGAACCTCCGGCTCATTGACCAAAGCCCGCGCCAGCGAGACGCGCTGTGCCATCCCGCCCGAGAGCTGGTGCGGATAAGCGCCGGCGAAACCGGACAGACCGACGAGATCAATCGCCTCGTCCACACGGCCTCGTTCCTGACGCAATATCCCACGGGCCTCCAGACCAAGCGCGACATTCTTCCAGACGGTCCGCCATGGATACAGAGTTGGATCCTGAAAGACCACGACCCGCGACGGCTCAGGTCCACGGATTTCCTGTCCGTTCTCGCGCAACTCGCCTATGCTGGGCGGATCAAGCCCTGCGATCAGGCGAAGCAGCGTGGACTTCCCGCACCCCGAAGGACCGAGGAGAGCCACAAACTCGCCCGCCTCGGCGCGAAAGCTGACGTGATCCAGAACCGCAAGCGGCTCGCCATCAATATCGAATTGATGGCTGACATCCTTTACTTCAAGAATGGCACCGGCGACTTTGGAGGCGTCTTGCTTGAGCGCAGCAGCTACCATTTCACGACGCCCTTCTGCCATACCAGCAGACGATCACGCACGTTAAAGAGAAGTGTGATGGCTCCCGAGCATAGCAAGGACATCACGACAAGGGCTGCGTACATATTCGCGTAAGCAGCCCACCCCTGAGCCCATTGCAGATACCAGCCGAGCCCAGCCTTGACGCCGACCATTTCTGCAACGACGAGGACGGCAAATGACGCACCGAGCCCCATGAACAGTCCGACAAACACATGCGGGAGCGCGGCCGGAATTGCTACTTTCAAGATCAGGAATGAGGATTTCGCTCCGAGCGTCCGAGCAACATCGTAATAAGCATTGCTGACGCTCGCGACGCCGGACCATGTCAGCACCGTGACGGGAAATCCTGTCGCAAGCGCGATCAGGAACGTGCTCGCACTCCAGCTCGACGGGAAGGTAAAGAATGCAATGGGCAGCCAGGCAGTCGCTGGCAACGGTCCGATAAAGCGCAGCAACGGATGAACCCAGTATCCGATCGACCGGGACCAGCCAATCGATACGCCGGTAAGAAACCCGACGATGGCGCCGATCACATATCCGCTGAGCTGCAGCTTGACAGAGGCAATGACACTCGCAGCCAACTTCGGCAGATCATCGGTATATACCTCAATGATTGCCTGCGGCGGCGGAAAGAAAGGCTGCGGCAGCCACCCCCATTTCGCTGTCGTTACTTCCCAGGCAGTCAAAAAGAGGCCCAAGGCCAGAAGCCAAGGAGCTCTGCGCCGGTAGGCTTCGCCGATACGCCCGACTCTTTTGTTCGCGACGCCAAGGATGACGATGAGTCCTGCCACAACGATCGCGACATGAGCCATGATTTCCGTTCGCACCCAGTCTCCGGTGTCGGGCCATCGTAAAGCCGACAAGCCAAAGGCGAGCCACGAAATCCCTGCAGCGATGCCAACCACGCCCGGACCAAGCTGCGGGAAAGATAACGGCTGGCCTGAAAATGCCGCCCCTTCCTCGGCAGATAGAGGCGCACCAATCGTCTCACGCACTGAAGACATCGGCGTAAATCCGCTCGGCGAATTTCGTGGTATCCGTGCTCGGCTTGAAAACGGATACCAGCTTCAAGTCGTCTGCATAGGCTTTCAGCTCGCGCTTCAGCGACGCACCGGTCGGATGATGGTGGTGCGTATGGTAGCGAATAAGCGCTAGGATATCTTCTTCGGTTGCCGCTTTCGGCGCATATGGCAGGAAAGACTTGGCCGCTACGTCCGGGTTTTGGGCAGTAAACATCGCCGCATCGAGCAGCGCCTGCGTGACCGCCCGCGCAACCAAAGGCTCTTCCCGGATCAGGCTGCCGCGCAATCCGACAATGCAGCAGCTCACATCTTTGTACGGGCCGTCGAGATTGGATCCCACCTCGCGGAACTGG
This sequence comes from Afipia sp. DC4300-2b1, assembly GCF_049895725.1. Classification (NCBI taxonomy): domain Bacteria; kingdom Pseudomonadati; phylum Pseudomonadota; class Alphaproteobacteria; order Hyphomicrobiales; family Nitrobacteraceae; genus Afipia; species Afipia sp. DC4300-2b1. Next base: position 136,541 of record NZ_JAFCSX010000007.1, on the reverse strand, counting down.
CCATCCTTCAGCCAAAGATAGGCAATCGGATCAGATGCCAGCAAGGCTCGAACCTCACCCTTCTCCGCCGCAAGACGCAGAAGATTGCCGGGATACGGGCGCCAATCCACGTCCGTATTCGGATCGATGCCCGCCTTGGCGAGCTGGATTGAGAAGAAGTTCTTGTCCGGGCCGGCCATGTCGCCAACGGCAACAACCTTTCCTTTAAGATCGTTGACTGTCTTGATGCTGGACCCCACCGGTACGATCGCACGCAGGCATCCGCCATGCGCGCCGGCGGTAATCTTGACGTCAAACCCCTGCTCAAGCGGCTTCAGCCATCGGAGCGCCATGCCAAAACCGGCATCTGATTTCCCCGTCGCGATGGCTTCGAGAAGCTGGTCAGTTGAGCCACTGAAGTTGATGAGCTCGACGTCGAGGTTCTGCTTTTTGAAGAAACCGTGATCGATTCCCACCGGGAGCTGCACCGAACAGACAGCATTAGCATTCCAGGATATCCGCAACTTGCGCGGTGGGCCGCTCAACGCAGGTCCGGCTTCCGATGCGGTCTTGCAGATCGGGAAATCCGAAAAATCGATTGCCGGACCGACGCGTCCCGGAAACGCTTTTGCGCCAATGACGCCGAGAGGCGCCGCAGCCAATGCGGCGGCGCCGCCGCGCAGTATCGTTCGGCGGTCGAGAACAGCAGGCGGCTTCTTTGACGACACAGGATTCTCCTCGCTGAATGCACATCAAACGACAACTTTTCGTTTTCGATGATGAGCGCGAGATCTCAATCGGGTCAATGAAACGAGATTTTCAATGTTGGCGGCAAGCGGACGTTTCCATCTTTTAAACCACGGAAAGCCAGCGAGCCTATTCCATCAAGAAAACTTCTTCTGCAGACAGCCCTTGAAAGATAATGATGCACTAGTTCATTTCGGGCTTGTCGGGAGCTTCCCAAGCGAGCTGGCTAGCAGGGATGCGCTTGCAACGAGCAAAGCGTGCGGAACATGTCCGGGCGCTTTGGTTTCACAATCGCCAGATGACGTTATTCCGGATGAAACACCAGCGTGCGCAGCTCGATGCTCTCTCGTGGCACAGCATCGGCTGATGTTGTCGGATCGACAAAAGCAGTGTGTGGCGCAAAGCGAGCTCGCCCGTCGGTCTTGCTGTCGAAGCACTTGAGCAGCAGGATTTCGTCAACTGTCATTTCCGGAACGTACAGCCAGCGATGCTCGGGGTTGAACTTGACAGAATAGGTCTCGCCGATCCGATGCTGATAGATCAGATCTGTCGGGACAAGCTCATCGAACTTCACCGTGCGCGCGTCACAGACGGCGAGCGGTGAATCGCGCAACGGCCCCCTGATTGGCCGCCACAGATTGATGATCTGCACGCGCCCCTTGAGCAATTCCTCGGCATCATCGGGAATTAAATCGCGCACCCGTTGCGGGCCGGACCTCGCGGTGTGATCCACGTGCACCCGGCCCACCGGTTGACGCACGACACTGATTCCGTCAGCCGATCCGGCAACACGCTTGCGCACAGTGTGGTCAAAAATGAAGACTCGGCTCGCGCCGGTGATATCTTTCAACAGAAGTTCCGCTTCGGGATAGTAGACGCGCTTAACCTCTTCGTCGTCGTAGAAGTCCAACACGGTGCTCTTTTGCCGGACCAGATCGAAGCCCTCCACGTCCAGCGACAGCGCTTCGGCGATCGCCCGGGCGTTGTGAACCGAAAGGGTATGCGGCTCAGGAACAATGTTGGTCTTCGCTTCACCGTTTGGCGGCTCATAGGCATAAGTCCGCGGACGTTCATGGAGAGGCGGCAGATAGTTCAGATCCGCCTTGACGAAGGCCAGCGCTTCAATCTTCTCATTCTGCAGTCCATGCTTCTCTCCGTTTTATTGCTACAGTTTGATCTAGAAAGACTCCTTAAATGGGCGAAGGTCGAGTTCCTGAGTCCAGGCCGATGGATGCTGCCGATGCAGATTCCAGTAGGCATCGGCGATAGCGTCGATGTTCAACAATCCGTCCACGCCCTGCTGAAGCTTGCGCTGGGGTGCCGACGTGTTGAGCCGTTCACCATCTATGCCGCCGTCGATCACCACATGCGCGACGTGAATACCCAACGGTCCAAACTCCCGCGCGAGCGATTGTGCAAGCGAACGCAGGCCTGCCTTGGCGGCGGCAAACGCGGTGAACGGCGGCTTCCCGCGCAGGCTCGCGGTCGCCCCGGTGAACAGGATTGTGCCACGCCCTTGCGGTGTCAGGCGCCGCGCGGCCTCGCGTCCGACAAGAAAGCCGGCAAATGTAGCGACCCGCCACGTCTGCTCGAAGAACTCCGCCGGCATGGTGCGAAAGTCATGACGCGCATTGTTGCCCACGTTAAAGACAACGAGATCAAGCGCTGCCGGATCGCCGGCGACAGCCTGATCGAACAGCGCTATCACATCCGCCTCAACGGATGCATCGGCGACAAAGAACTCGGCGCGGCCGCCCCGATCCGTGATGGCGCGAACGACCTGCGCCAGTTTCGCTTCCGTGCGGCCCGACACCACTACGCGATAACCTTCTGCGGCGAAACGCCGGGCGAGAGCCGCACCAAGACCCTGTTCTGCTCCTACGCCGACAACGATCGCCGTCCGCTGAGATTCTGTCATGTGAAGCCAGTTCAAATTCTGAAGGATGTTCGTCGTCATCAACTTGGCTCGGTGGAGCTGCATCGCCAAGAGATCCCCGAAAATAAGTCGGGTTTGGCTTCATGCGCGCCAACGCTGCAAAATTCTTTCACAGACACGCGCGGATACACTCCATTTATTGCGCCCGGTCAAACGAAGCGAGCGCTACGTCGATGGCAAAACCGCACGGAAACACATTCTCTGTCAGCCAAATATTTTTCTCCATGCTTCACAAAGCAGGCAGGGCGCAGACGAATGCCGTTTAAATCCACCGCAATGGAAGAAAGAACCACCCATGGAACGGAAATCTTTGAAATTCCAACCCGGGCGGAGATCGCTATTTAATGCGGAGACGTCATTCAAACGGCCTGGACCCACACAGATGTCGCCTATTCGCAGCCTCGTGCTTTTTTCAGTGACGGCCATGACGGCTGTCACCCTCAGCGTGCTTCCGCTATCGGCGCAGCAACCGCAACCTACTCGCGTCCGCGGAACGATCGAGAAATTCAATGGCGGCCTGCTCTCTGTCAAATCAAGGGACGGCAATGATGTCCTGATCCAGACAGGCGAGAAGACCGGAGTGATTGGGCTGAAGAAAATCACTCTTGCCGACATCGAGTCCAACGCTTTCGTCGGTGTCGCCGCGGTACCCCAGGCCGATGGAACGCTGAAAGCGGTCTCTATACATATTTTTCCTGAATCCTCGCGGGGCCTCAACGAAGGCTCTCGTCCTTACGACGTCCGTCCCAACAGCTCGATGACGAATGGCGCAGTGGCGAACCGCGTAAAGAACACCGACGGTGACATCCTGACAGTGACCTACAAAGACGGTGAGAAGAAAATCGTAGTGACACCCGACACGGCAATCGTGCGCTTCGAGCCTGGGAGTTTCACGGAATTGATCCAGGGCGCAAAGATCGTCGCGACGGTGCTCGAGCGTCCCGACGGGACCAAGGAGGCGGTCCGGATCAATGTTGGCCGCGACGGGATTACCCCGGCCATGTGAATCAGGAGCAAGATTTTGAAACGCTCAGTGTATCCCGCAATCCTGATTGCTCTCGTCCTCGGCCACGCGGCATTTCTCACCGCGTTTGTCTGGCTGTTTGGGTCGCTTTCCTGAGATAACCGGAGCGGCACACGGCCGCGATGACTGAGGACATCGACGGCCCTGGTTAACGCGCTATTGCGCATCCAGAGTGGCCGCGGCCATCGGAAATTTCAGTAAGTCAATCCGGAGATCAGGCCTTGATCTAAAGCCTGATCCCGATACTCCGATGAAGACCGACGCATTCACGAAATTTCACCGCTTGCCGGCGAGAAAGCGTTCACGCGTCTGCAACACGCCAGACATTTTTCACTGCGAGGGAATCAATCTCCATCAAATTGAGATTGAGATTGAATTTTTTCTCTCTCACACCATGAAAACGGATGATCTGCACACTTCACGAAAGGCGGCTTCCCGTAATATGATTATTATAATCTTATGCTGATCGAGTTGGACTTTCGGCATATTCAACAGCATCGCTATCGTGGATCAGTGAATGAGTACCGTTACCAGTCTTCGCCAGCCTGAAGTAAGATCACTTGACGATGACGTTCTTGTCCATCTTCGAGAGACTTTCTCCGTCCGCGCACCTCACTATGACGCCACGACGACCTTTCCTCACGAAAATTTCGCGGAACTCGGCAAGTTGGGCCTTCTGGCGCTGGTAGTCCCCAGATCGCTTGGCGGCCGCGGCGCCGGTCTGTCCGAGACATCTCGCTTGATCCACGCGGTCGCCGGAGGCGATGCATCGACCGCCCTGTTGCTAGCAATGCATTCGTTGATGCATGCGATCCTTCGTGACCGCAATCCGCCGATCTATGAAACAGTTGCGCGGGCTGCGGTCGAAGGCGGAGGCCTCCTCAATGCGTTACGCGCAGAACCGGAGTTGGGATCGGTCAACCGAGGCGGATCGCTGGCGACGACCGTGACGCCGCTGAAAGATGGTGGTTGGCGCATCAATGGCCGGAAATCCTACGCTACCGGCAGCCCGATCGTGAGTTGGTGGCTGCTCTACGCCCGGACAGACGAGCCAAAGAGCCGAATCGGAAGCTGGTTGCTTCCCGCACGCGCCCAGGGCGTGACATATCGACCGACATGGAATCATCTCGGCATGCGCGCGACCGCGAGCAACGAGACGCATATTGTCGACGTGGATGTCCCGGCGGATCATTTGCTGAACCTGACGGATGCAACCGAAATCGCCGCGCCGCCTGCGATTCTCAACTCATGGAACGGAATCCTGCTTGCCGCGCTCTACGACGGCATAGCAAATGCCGCTCGTGACTGGGCACGGAGGTTCCTGCTCGATCGCAAGCCGAGCAACCTCGGCGCGCCGCTTGCGACCGTGCCGCGCCTGCAATCCGTGCTTGGTGAAATCGAGTCGCTGCTGCTCATCAACCGGACACTGATCCGCGATACAGCGCATGATATCGACACCAACGGCGCAGATGCGTCACCACGGCCAAATCTGGTCAAGCAGATCGTTACTGAAAACGCCATTCGCGTTGTCGATCTGGCGCTATCGATCTCCGGCAACCACGGCCTCGATCGCGCCAATCCGCTTGAGCGCTATCACCGCGACGTGCTCTGCGGCCGCGTTCATGCTCCGCAAGGCGATTCAATTTTTACGTCCGCTGGCCGTGCCAGCCTGGGTGTCTGATACTCTCCGCGTTTGCAGCCGCCGCTGATCTGTCCATATCAAGGATAAACGATGTTTCATTTCGGACGCCATACATGGATAACCGCTGGCGCCCTGGTCGCCGCTGCCCTGCAAGCCACGCCTCTCCGCGCCGACGAGACAACGGTCAAGGGCGGCATTCTGGTCGCCGCGATTTCGCCAACCGAGCCGGTTCAGCTGGCGATCACAACCGACACCGCGGGCCCCACCGTGATCGTGTCCACCAAGATCTTCGACGGCTTGATCGAACTCGGCCCGCAGGGAGAGCCGCTGCCCGGGCTCGCCACGAGTTGGGCAATTGAGCGCGACGGGAAGGAAGTCACGTTCAAGCTGCGCGATGGTGTGAGATGGCATGACGGTCATCCGTTCACATCTGCGGATGTCAAGTTCTCCTTCGATGAGATCTGGAGGAAGATATCTCCGCGCGGCCGCTCCAGCTTCGCCAACGTGGATTCGGTGGAAACGCCTGACCGTCTGACGGCTGTATTCAAGCTGAGCCATCCATCACCGGTGATTTTCAAGGTGCTCAATGCTGGTGAATCCCAGGTTCTGCCAAAACACCTTTACGAAGGCACTGATATAGGTCGTAATCCGTACAATCAAAAACCCATCGGCACAGGCCCTTTCCGGTTCAAGGAATGGGTTCGCGGCGATCGCATCGTCCTGGAAAGCAATCCTGATTACTGGCAGCCGAACCGGCCTTATTTAGACGGCATCGTCTTCCGCATCATCCCCGATATAGCCGCTCGCGCAGCGTCGTTCGAGACCGGCGAAGTCCAATACGCCGCGCTGTCACCGGTGTCGGTAAGCGACCTCGAACGAATCCGAGGCAATCCAAACCTGCATGTCGAATTCGGCGGCTATGAGTGGCTCAGTCCTCGCATCGGCATGGAGTTCAACTTGCGACGTACTGTCCTCCAGAACGTCAAAGTAAGGCGTGCAATCGCACATGCCATTGATCGCGCGGCACTCGCGCGAGTGGTGACCCGGAACACGGCAAAGCCGGCTGTCGGTCTGTTCGCGGCATCCCAGTCGCAGTACTACACTCCGGAAACGCCCTCCTATCCGTTCGATCCGAAGCTTGCAGACAAGCTGCTCGACGATGCCGGCTACCCGCGCCGGGATGACGGAACCCGCTTTGCGTTGAAACTGGACTGGCTGCCCTTCAGCGACGCTTTCATGCGCTATGGTGAGTTTGTCCGTCAGTCGCTGAAAAAGGTCGGCATCGATGTCGAATTGCGCGGACAAGACCTGCCACGTTTCTTCAAGCAGATTTATACCGACAACGACTTTGATCTCTCGATTACCAACATGATGTCGTTCGGTGATCCGCAGATCGGAACCACGCGACTGTTCTGGTCCAAGACCATCATCAAGGGAACGCCCTGGACCAACGCTTCCGGTTACAGCGATCCGGACACTGATCGGTTGATCGAAGCCATCCATCAGGAAGGCGATGCGGACAAACGGACGAAGCTGATCCAGCAGTTCCAGAATCGGGTGCAGTCCGACCTGCCACTACTGATCCTGACCGAGTCCAACATCTTCACGCTGTCTTCGAAACGCCTGCGCGGTCTGAAGACAACGCCGGACGGCTCCTACGAGTCCCTAAAGGATGCCTGGCTCGCACAGCAACGCTAGGTCCGACATGACAGAGATTTCGACAGCGATGGCGGTGTCAGCGACGCTCAACGCAGCGAGCACATCCTCGCCGGACGGCTCCCCAGTGCAGACCAAACCGCAATCCACGATTGCGGCGCGGGCCTCGCAACGCCGGTTGGCGCTGGCCCGCTACGGGGGGCGGCGGGCCTTGCAAACGCTGCCGACCATTGTTCTGATCGTGCTGACGACTTTCATTCTTCTTCGCCTCGCGCCCGGCGACATGGTGCAGGTGTTGGCCGGAGAATCTGGAGGCGGCAATCCGGAATATCTAGAACAATTGCGATCCAGCTTCGGGCTTGATCAGCCCATACCGGTGCAGTTCGCGAAATATGTCTATCAGCTTCTCCACCTGAACCTCGGATACTCCTTCCGTTTTCAGGTGCCAGTCTCCGAACTAATCGGCACACGACTGATCGCCACGCTTATGCTGATGACGCTGGGTCTGATCCTCGCGGTTCTGATCGGTGTCCCCGCAGGCATCATTGCCGCGCGCAGTGCGGGACGGCTTCCGGACAAGATCATCTCGGCACTGTCGCTCGTGATCTATGCCACACCGAATTTCCTGCTCGGAATCGCACTGATCGTGCTGTTCGCCGTTGAGCTGCGATGGTTGCCGATCAGCGGCATGGTCGATCCCTATGGCGTGAACGATCTGGCCGGTTACGTCTGGAGCGTCGCGCGCCATCTGGTGCTTCCCACGTTAACGCTCGGCCTGTTTTACGGCGCGATTTATACGCGCCTCACCCGCAGCGCGATGCTGGAGGTTGGCGATCAGGACTTTGTCCTCACCGCGCGCTCCAAGGGCTTGAGCCAGTCGCGGATCGTCAGACGCCATGTTCTGCGCAACGCGATGCTGCCGCTTCTCACCATGATCGGCATGCAGATGGCGGGGATGGTCGGCGGCTCGGTGCTTATCGAGACGATCTTCGCCTGGCCGGGGATCGGCCGCCTTGCCTTCGAAGCCGTTTTCCAACGCGACTACAACCTGCTCTGCGGCATCGTGCTTTGCAGCTCGATCATGGTCGTCACCATCAACCTTCTGGTCGATCTACTTTACACCGTGCTCGACCCCCGGGTGAATATCCGATGACCGCGCCCCTCTCCATCCGGAAATGGCCGCTGTCGCTCACCATCGGGTTGACTATCCTGCTGGCCGAGATCGCGATCGCGCTTCTCGCCGGTGTATTGCATCCGGGGGATCCGCAGGAACTTGTGGGACAGCCCTATCTTGCGCCCGGCGCGGATGCCGAGTTTCCACTCGGCACCGATCTGCTGGGCCGCGACATTGCCGCCGGCCTTTTATACGGAACGCGCGTCTCGATCATCGTCGGGTTCGCTGCAACCGCAATCGCACTCATCATCGGCGTTCTAGCGGGGCTTGCCTCGGGTTATTTCGGCGGCTGGATCGACCACGCGCTGATGCGGCTCACCGAATTGTTTCAGGCAATCCCGCATTTCCTGTTCGCGATTATTCTGGTGGCGATCCTTGGCGCCACCGTCGAACACACGATTTTCGCCATCGGCGTCACATCCTGGCCCATGGTGGCGCGGCTGGTGCGCGCCGAAACCCTGACGTTGCGCGAACTCGATTTCGTCAAGGCCTCGACTGCAATGGGCGCGGGGCACCTTCGCGTGCTTGCCACACATATCCTGCCGAACGCCCTGCCGCCCGTTGTGACCATCCTTTCGGTACTGTCGGCGATGGCGATTCTCACAGAGGTTGGCCTCGCGTTTCTCGGCCTCGGCGACAACAACCGGATCAGTTGGGGCAGCATGATCGGCGCGGGACGCGAAAGCCTGCGCGAAGCGCCCTATATCAGCCTGATCCCCGGTGCCGCTGTCGTCATCACCGTACTGTCGCTCAGCCTTCTCGGCGATGGGATCGCCAAAGTCATCAATCCGCGAGCGGCACGATGACCCAGCACCCTGATATCGCACTTGCGGTCTCAAACCTGTGCGTTTCGTTCAAAACGGCGCATGGCTGGGCGGATGTGGTACGCGGCATCGATCTGCAGATCCGGCGCGGTGAGACCCTCGCCCTCGTCGGCGAGTCCGGCTCGGGAAAATCCATGACCGCGCTGGCCCTGATGGGATTACAGCCATCGTCGGCGAGATCCTCCGGCAGGATCACGGTCGGCAGTCGATCCGTAACAGGATTAAACGAGCGGCAATGGAATAAATTGCGCGGCAAGCATATCGGGATGATCTTCCAGAACCCAATGAGTTCGCTCAACCCGGTGCTCACCATCGGCGAGCAGTTGGCGGAAACCATCAATCGCCATCAGCGAATCCCTCGCACTGAAGCCAACCGGATCGCGATCGCTTTGCTCGACCGCATGAAGCTGCCCGAAGCGGCATTGCAACTCGGGCGTTTCCCACATGAATTGTCGGGCGGCATGCGGCAGCGTGTGATGATCGCAATCGCAATTGCCAACAGGCCGGACGTGCTGATCGCGGATGAGCCGACCACCGCGCTCGATGCTTCGGTGCAGAAGGACATTCTCGATCTTCTCGACGAAATCCGGAAAGAAAACGGCACGGCAATCATGCTGATCACGCACGATCTCAGCCTTGTCGCCCATCGTGCCGACCGTGTCGCCGTCATGTATGCCGGCAGCCTCGTCGAGGAACAGCCGGCGGATGATCTGATCCGCGCCGCCCGGCATCCCTATGCGAAAGCGCTGATCGGAGCGCGCCCGCTGCGCAGGCCACGCCTCGGTCCACGCCCGCGGCTGACGGATATTCCCGGCCAGGTCCCTTCGCCCGCGGATGTTGCATCGAACGGGTGCAGCTTCGCACCGCGATGCGCGGTGGCCGTCGGTCTCTGCACGCAGCAACGTCCGAACCTCCATCGCTTTGGTCCCGATCAAGCGGCCTCGTGCCACCTAGTTTCCGATAACCCGGCCGTACCGGCGGAGACGGCGGCATGAGTGCGCTGATCGAGATCAGGAACCTGACCGTCGCCTATGACGGAATCCCGACCGTTACCGACGCCAGCCTGGATCTCAATTACGGGGAAGTGCTGGCGATTGTCGGCGAATCCGGCTCGGGAAAGTCGACGCTGGCGCGCGCGCTGCTCGGTATCGCTCCTGTTCAGGACGGCCGCATCACATTCGATGGCCAGCCGCTTCCCGTTCATGCACGTGATCGTTCGTCGGCGACGCGAAGGCGGTTCGGAATGGTGTTCCAGGACAGCGGCAGCGCATTCAATCCGCGCTTCACCATCGGGAAGATTCTAGAGGAGCCGCTGGTACTGGCCGGTATGTCCCGCCGTTCAGTTCGCCGCAAGATCATCTTCTCGCTGTTAAACGACGTCGGACTTGGGCCCGACTATCTGACCCGCTATCCGAATGAATTGTCCGGCGGCCAGCGTCAGCGGGTCGGCATCGTGCGTGCGTTGGCGTGCGATCCGGACGTTCTGATCTGCGATGAAGCGGTATCAGCGCTCGACGTTTCCGTGCAGGCACAGATCCTCAATCTGCTTGTCGATATTCAGGACCGGAGAAAGCTCGCCCTGGTCTTCATCACTCACGATCTGTCCGTGGTGGAATATCTGGCTGATCGTATCGCCGTAATGAAGCAAGGGCGAATTGTCGAGCAGAACCTTGCCGATGTTTTCCTCGATGGGCCTGAGCACCCCTATTCGCAAGCACTTCTTGCCGCGCAATCACCGTTCAAGCTCGATCCGCCGGCAAACGCTCAATCCTTCAACCACGCAATGATGTGAGACGACGATGGCTATGTTCAAACCCCTTCAGGTCGGCCCTTTCACGCTCAAGAACCGTTTCGTACTCGCGCCCCTGGTTCGCGCTCGCTGCGATGATGAGCGGGCGCCGACGCCGCTGGTTGCCGAATATTATGTCCAGCGCGCGTCCGCCGGCTTGCTGATCTCCGAAGGCACGCACATCTCGGACATGAGCGTCACCCGCTCCGGTTCGTCTGCCAACTATCGCGAGAAACAGAAAAAAGCGTGGGCGCAGGTCGTGAACGCCGTTCACGCCGCCGATGGTGTCATCTTCCAGCAACTCTATCATGTCGGACGCAAGGCGATTGCGGCGGTCATGCCGGGAGGAGTCGCGCCGATCGCCCCTTCACCGATCCCCGCCGTCGGCGGCGTGTTGACAGAGGAAGGATTGCAGCCCTTCACACTGCCGCGAAAAATCGAGTTGTCCGAAATCCCGGGACTGATCGACGAATTCCGCAATTCTGCGCAGCACGCGTGGGACGCAGGTTTCGATGGCATCGAGATCCAGGGCGGCAACGGCTTCCTGATTGATCAATTTCTGCGCGACGGTGCCAACAAGCGCACCGACGACTACGGCGGCCCAATTCAGAACCGGGCGCGCTTCCTACTTGAAGTGATCGATGCCGTATCCGGAATCTTCGGCGCAAACCGGGTCGGCGTGCGGCTGTCACCGCATTTCCGCGCCGACGGCTTTGGCGATTCCAATGCCGTCGATACCTTCCATTATGTGGCGGAGGAGTTGAACAAGCGCGGTATCGCTTATCTGCACCTGCTTGAGGGTATTGAGCGGCAAACAGGACCGGCCGTGCCGCTCTACAAGCGGTTGTTTGACCTCAACGCACCCGCCGGCCCGGTCGGCAATGATGCGTATTTCGCGCCGCTTCTCCGCCGCGCTTTCAAGGGACCGCTAATCCTCAACGGCAGCTACACACGCGAGACGGCCTTCAGCACAGTGGCAACTGGCAATGCCGATGCGATTTCGTTCGGCCGACTATACATCGCAAATCCGGATCTGCCGGAACGATTCCGCATCGATGCGCCGCTCAATCAAGTAGATGTCAGCACATTTTATACTGCTGGAGCCAAGGGCTACACGGACTATCCGAGCCTCCCGGACAAAGCAAAAGGCGATGTGGACGGGCAATCATCAACGCTTCCCGTTCCATAATCGCTCATTCCGCGAATTACGCCCTCGCCACGAAAGCACGACATCGTCAGTTCCCCGCTGACGATGAGATCACGCTCTATGGAGACATATGCCCGTATCTAACACTGCCTCAGTTGCCATTAGATTTACGATATCAAAAAGCTCGGTCGTGATGAGTTGCGGTTTCCGCAGTCGCCGTTACTTGCCGACGAATGCCCCTACGCCTCAGCTGTGCCAGGGAGTATTGCGTATGCGAGTGCACGCGTTTGGCTTGCGAAATGTAGGATCGTGATCTTCGATGTAATCGAAATTGACAGTCCCAAACGTCGTCTGCGGCTTCTTCAAGGCCGAGCAAGTCTGTATCTCAAGGAATTCTGTTTTAAAATCACCGCGCGGAAATGCGGTGATCACCTGTTCGCGTTGCTCTGGCGTGTACTCGTCATATCCAACTCCCACGACGTCCACTAAAACCCCTGCGTTCGTGAGAGCGATTTCTGGTCGCATGTATTGTGGGATTCCGGGCGTAGTATGTAACGCAATCGCTTCCCACACCAGATCAGCTTTTGGCTGAGTAATGCCGTGCCCTTTGAGAAATTCGCGAGCCGCGTCAGCACCGTCGACTTCAAATCGCTTTGTCTCAGTGTGGAAATGATCGACAAGGCCGAGATCGTGAAACAGCGCCGCGATATAGAGCAGTTCAGGATCGAATTTTAGCTTCTGGCGAATTCCTTTTATCGCACCGAACGCAAAGACGCGAACTGAATGATTGAACAACATCTCATTTTCGTACTGGCGCACCAGCTCAGCTGCCTCTCGCGCCATCTTACTGTCGGGAATTTTAACACCAGAGATCAAGCTGGTCATTTTTACGCTCCTATCCTTGTATCATCGATGTTTTAGGAGACACCGTTCGCGACGAAGACGCTGCACTTCGTCCTGGTGAATGGTGGCGACTCAGTCAAATCATGCTCGTGCAACTACCGTTAAAGCACGTCGTCTAGCGCGAGCCCCGGGACGTTCAGGTCCGTCAAGCCGCCGTCTCGATCGCAGCTTGCGGCGTATTGCGGAAACTGATCGCCATGCGATTGTAGACATTCATCAAGCTGATCGCGATCGTAAGATCGACGAGTTCGCGCTCCTCGAAGACCGCGCGTGCAGCCTGGTACGCTTCATCCGGGACACCGGTCTCGGCGACACGCGTCACAGTTTCTGCCCATGCGAGGGCGGCGCGCTCGCGCTCGTCAAAGAGATTGCCGCCTTCAGCCCACGCCTGTACCAGCGCCAGCTTCTCAATCTTCTGTCCTTTCTTGAGAAGGTCGCGGGTGTGCATGTCGAGGCAATAGGCGCAGTTATTGATCTGCGAGATTCGCAGATAGACCAGATCGACCAACACAGCGGAAAGGTTGCTCTGCGTGACGTAGCCGTAGACGCCGCCCAACGCCTTCACGCCTGCCGGTGCGATCTGGTTGTAATCGAGACGCTTACTCATTTTCTTTCTCCTTGAAGGTTGGACTATTTGACGGGAGTGGTCAGTTCTTTGTCGTCACTATCGACGACGAACACCGCGAGGAGCTTTGCAGGTTTGGCCCTGCTCGCATTGCGGCTCACGGGATGGCGGGAGCCCGGAGTTTCGTAGAAACTTTCACCGGCACGAAAGACCCTCTTGGGTCCGTCATTCACCTGCGATTCGATTTCTCCCGACAAGACATAGCCAAAGATGAAAGCCGATTTCGCGTGGATGTGCGGAGGCGATGCTCCGCCCGGTGCATAGTCGACGACCACCGCGATCAGCGACTTGCCGGGAATGTTGGGTATCGCCTGTTCAAAGTGCGGCGTGGCCTTTTCGCCGACACCGTGTGCCGCGGCAGGTGTTGCAGTGGCGATAGCGACAGCGGCCGCGCCGATAATGGATCGTATCCTCATGATGGCGATCTCCTTTGCCCCGTACAGATGCCCTTCGCTGGTCTATATAAAAGTACCAAGAAGTGACAAAAATCGTGTACCACTAGATCATGGCCAAGCCGCTGAACCTGAAGCTCGACCGGTCTGCGAGGACGCCGCTGACCGAACAAATCCGCAAAGGCATCACGTCCGCCATCGAGAGCGGCGTGCTCGCGCCGGGAGCGCGTCTTCCATCCTGGCTGGACCTGGCGGCCCAACTTGGTGTCGCCCGGGGCACCGTTCGTTCAGCCTACGAAAAACTGTCCGCAGCTCAACTCATCGTCGCTTCACGCGCGACTGGCACCCATGTTGCGCATCGCCCTTCCATCCCGGCTCGACAGGAAGAAGCCCCCGACCCCGGCTCATTCATGGAGATGTATCAAGAGCTCACTGCTGGGCCGGCGATCTTCCAAATGGGCGTACCGGCGCATGAAACCTTTCCTGCCAAACTATTCGCGAGAATTCGCACGCGGTCGTTTCGCAGGGAAATGAGCGCGCCACCCATGTATCCCGATGCGCGTGGCGAGCTGGAATTGCGGCGCGAGATCGCGGCGTACCTTGCGCTGACGCGCGGGATCGAGTGTACGCCTTCCCAAATCATCATTACGGGCGGCTTCAGCAGCGGCCTCGGATTAGCGCTCCGGGTTTTGGGTCTTGAGCAGAAAAAGGTCTGGATGGAAGATCCAGGTTTCCCCTTCACTCGGCACGGTCTTGAGCTTGCAAAATTGTCGATCGTACCGATTCCGGTTGACGCGGATGGCATCGATGTCAGTTACGGAATAAAACATGCTCCTGACGCGGCGTTGGTTGTCGTAACTCCAGGGCAGCAGGCACCGCTCGGGTCTACATTATCGCTGGCAAGACGTTCACACCTTCTCGACTGGGCTGCCCAGGAAAAGGCATGGGTGATCGAAGATGATTATCTAAGCGAGCTTCAGCTAAAGGGTCGGGCCACGCCAGCGCTTGCCTCTCTGGATCGCGTGGGACGCGTCATTCATATCGGGTCATTCAGTAAGACCCTGACTCCTGCTTTACGGCTGGGCTTTGTCGTTGCACCCGCGTCTCTAGCACCCCGGTTTGCCGAGGTTGCGGCATGCCTCGCGCCACCGCCTGGGCCCTCGGTGCAGCTCGCGACGGCCGAATTCATGCGCGACGGCCATTATATGCGGCATCTTCGACGCACGAAGCGAGTCTATGCAGCGCAAGGCGACGCATTGCTAAAATGCCTCCGCCCACGTGCCAAGGACATTGTGATTGCTGGATTGGCCGTGCTGTTGCGATTGCCGGACGGCGCTCCCGACCTCTCGCTCGCCAGGGAAACGCTGTCGTTCGGATTGTCGCCTACGCCGCTATCGCTCTGGTATGCGTCGGCGGCTTCGGCGCGGCCCGGTCTGTTGCTAGGCATCGCCACATCTCCACAAAGGCGAATCGAGGCGTCCTGCGACCGGCTCTTTGGGATTATTGACCGCCTTACGTGACGAGCGCAGCTGACACTCTTGCGAATGTCCGCAATGGGTCATGAAGTGATCACAACCGATGTCCGTGCCGAGTCCGTTTTGCCCTCGTCAGCGGACACGCATTCGACGGGATGGTACGTCAGTTTCGTGCCACGAACGGTCATAGCTAGGGTAAAGGCGCGAAAGCTCTAACTGACGAAAACAACGCGGGCTTCCAGGGAAACGCGGCGATACAATTCCTCAACGTCGTCATTCACAAGACGAATGCAGCCGGATGCTACGAGGTATCCGACGGTTTTTGGCGAGTTCGTTCCGTGAATGAGAAGACTTGCCGACCCATAAGGAGTGCTCGGGCGCCAATCGGATTTCCAGGACCGCCCGCCATCGGACCGATTGCCGCGGCTTTTGCATCATCGGCATCCGCCTGCGCGCTCGAAGCCGCGCCAGCGCTCCGCACCCTGCCACGCGGTAAGGCCGTGCTGTTCGATGACATTATGGATGCATTGCGATCGCTGGATACGGGTGATGGGCAACCGATTAAAAAATATCAGAAACTTGTTCGTCGTCGCCGGCTACTTGGGCAGTCTCGCAATGAAGCAACTGGCTCATCTATACAGTAAGCAAAGCTGCGCCGACCGGTAAAACCAACAGTCGGCGCCGCCAAACGCACGCCGCCATTTTTCGAAATGCCGTTATGCCGCGCCAGTCAATTCGTGAATGGCGCTTATAATTTGTTCTGGCTGATACGGCTTGGGTAAAAACCTAGCGTCTTTCGGAAGGTCGCCATCATGTATTTTGAAATGTCCTGAAGTCGCAATAATTTTAATCGGTGGCCACCTATCTCTGACGGCGGCAGCCAGCTTCAAACCGCTCATTGAACCCGGCATATCGATATCGGTAAATACAAGCCGAATGTCCGAATTGCGTTCGAGCATCTGAATGGCTTCGTCCGCGTTAGCCGACTCTAAAACGTCGAATCCTGCAATCTGCAGCGACTTGACGATGTCAGCGCGAATGAGTGTTTCATCTTCAACAACAAGAACGCGTATGGGCGACGTGATTAGAGGCATATAGTATTTCCCGACAATCTTGCAGCTACATGGCACCCTCGACAAGGTCTCAACACGCGTATCAAGATTTCGTTCATGGTGGCCGCTTGTGTCTCCGGCAGCTGGACCTGATCATTTCGCGGCAATGCAACTTCGTTACTGCTGTAAGATAACGCTTACGCGGGCCGTCCCGCTGTTGATCATGTGAAGTTCGCATGCGCCGATGGAGCTAATGTCGCTCGGTTCGTTACGCAATAACATTCCATACCGCATCATTACGCGAATCTAGTCCGGCCGGTTGCTCTCGCGCAGACCGCTGTGGAAAGCCGAAATTAGCCTTGACGTTCATAACGGGCACGCCCTAGCTTTTGGCCGTCAAGAGGCGCAGCCGATTTGCCGCCGACAAACGTCTGAAACATCCACGCAGTGCAGACTGCCCGGTGTTGATCGCGCCAGCGAACGTTTCCCATCTGCCGATCACCAAGGAGGGTGTCCGAAATGATGTGTCCGCTCATGCGGCTGTCGTTTTCGTACGCCTAAAGGTGTTCGAGACAGCCGCCTAACAAGGAGGTTGTTCCATGATTGCGCGATTCCCGGGAGGAAAAATCGAGATCCGGCGACGCCACCGCGCGAATTTCGATCAGAACAATGATGTGTCGGATCTCGAGGCTCTGGTTAAATCTCAACGGATCGAACACTGGCCCCTTGAAGCCATCAATGTTGGCAGCCGACGCTTAAGACGGCACTCGGCCCCCAAGCAGCAGGCGCTGAATCGCGCTATCGCCCACTTCCGCGTTCTTGCACCAATAGTCGTCGACCGGGCTGGAAACCTTCTCGCCGGCCGCGGCCGCTTGGTTAGTGCCAGCGAACTGAAGCTGAGGGAAGTACCGGTCATTGTTGTTTCGCACCTGTCAGAAAGTGAAAAGCGCCTTTACGCCATCGCAGATAATCGCCTGCAGGAATTAGCAGCCTGGGACATGGATGAGCTCAAAGTCGAACTCAAGGAGATCAGCATCGCTGATCCTGAGCTGGATCTGAATCTAACAGGCTTCGAAACCCCTGACATCGATCGCATCCTTGGGCTTACCGATGGGCCAGTCGATGAAATCGAAAACGTACCTCCCCTACAGACTCGCGCGGTTTCCGGCGAAGGCCACCTTTGGCTGCTAGGCTCTCACAAGGTATACTGCGGTAGCGCACTCGAAGCCGCGAGCTATGCCGCCCTTATGCACGAAGAGCGCGCTCAGATGGTCCTCACGGACCCTCCCTACAACGTCTCGATCAATGGTCATGTGCGCACCACAGGCACGACGCACCGCGAGTTCGTAGCGGGCTCCGGCGAGATGTCGGAACAGCAGTTTACCGATTTTCTGGGACGCTTTTTGAAGCGCGTTCGCGAGCTTTCCGAGGATGGCGCGATTGTCTACGTCTTCATGGATCATGCTCACTCGCTCGAATTGCAGGCTGCGGCATATCCTATATTCGGCAAACATAAGACCTTGTGCGTTTGGGCCAAAGATGCCGCCGGCATGGGCAGCTTCTATCGCTCGCAGCATGAACTGGTGTTCGTCTTCAAAAACGGCACCGGTCGGCACATCAACAACTTCAATCTTGGAGAAAAGGGCCGTTACCGAACCAACGTTTGGCGCTATCCAGGAGCCAATACCGGCCATGATCGACGTGACGCATTGGAAATGCACCCCACCGTCAAGCCCGTCGCCATGTTCGTTGATGCGATGCTGGACTGCTCTCACCGCGGCGGAATCGTACTCGATTGCTTTGGCGGTAGCGGCGTCACGCTGATCGCCGCAGAACGCACGCAAAGGATCGCTCGCGTCATCGAGCTTGATCCTCTCTATGTCGATCTCATGATTCGTCGCTGGCAGGCTTTCACGGGGAAAGCCGCCATTCACGCCGCAACCGGAATGACGTTCGCTGAGCGAGAAACGCAGTTGAAGGAGGGGCAGTAATGGCGAAACCTCAGAAGTCAAAAGTTGGTTATAGGAATCCACCGAAGCATGGACAGTTCAAGAAGGGCCAATCAGGTAATGCCAAGGGTCGTCCCAGGGGCGCCAAGGGGATCAAGACCTTGCTCGCCAAGGAATTGGGCTCAAGGATCACGATAGGAGCTGACGGGCAGCAGCGGCGGGTGAAGCGCTCTGAGGCATTGATCAAGGGACTGGTAAACGACGCTCTACGTGGCAAGGATCGGCCTCGTGACACTGTTCTCCGCATGGCCGATCAGATTGAGCAGGATGCTCAGGCGAGACAATCGCGAGAACTGTCAGCCGAGGACCAAGCAATTCTTGATCGCTACGTCGAACGCCGCCTTAAGCTCCTCAGGCGGTCGCAACAAGATGATACGGAGTTCTGACTTGTCGCTGTTCGATGATGCTGATGTACTTAAGTCGGCACTGCGCAACGACTTTCTTTCATTCGTTGCCAAGTGCTTCGTTTACCTCAACCCGGGCCAGGTATTTCATTCAAACTGGCATCTTGAAGCTATTAGCCACAAGCTTGATGAGTGCCGAAAGGGACACATCAAGCGGCTGGTAATCTTGTTGCCGCCCCGTCACCTTAAATCAACGATTACTTCGGTCGCGTGGCCTGCATTTGTACTTGGCCATGCTCCTCAAACGAAGTTTATCTGTGCCAGCTACGGCCAGGAGTTGGCCAACAAGCTGTCGAATGACACTCGCAGCATTATGAATGCTGAATGGTACCGAAATCTTTTTCCCGGAACTTGCATAAGCCCTCAAAAAGATACCCAGCACTATTTCGAGACCACCGATCATGGTGGGCGTTTTGCGACGTCTGTTGGTGGCCCCATGACGGGCTTCGGGTGGGACATTCTCATTGTTGATGACCCTCAGAAGCCATCTGACATGGTTCACGAAACCTCTCGTCAGAGAGCACCCGACTGGCTCTTCAACACGGCTTTCTCTCGCTTCAACGATCCCAAGAATGGCATTGCGGTCATCGTCATGCAGCGCCTGGGCGAGGATGACCTCATTGGCGCACTCGAAAACGTACCAGCACAGGTATTCGAGCCGGAGATGCTTGGATTTCAGGCAACGGCCAACCAAGGATCGAGATGAAACGCAATCTGCATCTTGCCGCCATATTGCTTCTTGCAATGTGCGCTGTTCCGCTTCTCACCGTCCCAGCTTCCGCTCGCGGCGGCGCAGCGGCGAACATCATGAGCTCACCAGGGTATCAGCGGGCGCTGGAGGAATCGCGCAAGCGGCAGGCTGAGCCATACGTGAAGAAGCCGGCGGTGTATCCGCGCAAGAAGTGGCGGCATCGCGGGCAGGGTCATTAATACCGGCCGATGCCAGAGCGTCACCAGGCCGCCGCGCGAAAAGTCCGGCAACGGCACGATCTTCTCGCGGTGGGCGACATCATCCGGGCCTGACGGAATTCACGGCATGGAATAGCCCATCCCGACGCCGCCGCCAAAGCGAATGCAGCTATCCGAGCCAGGCATACGCACGAAGCCCGCGCCGAATTCGGAGCAGGACGGCGGGCCCGCTGCTTTTCGTGGCGCCGGTGCATGACTGCGCGTGTGCGTTTTGTTGATGCCCGGCCGCTTCTCCTGTGCCGCGGATGCAGAAGTCATCGTCACGCAAATGGTGATAGCGAGCAGACAGGACATGGCGTAAAACATGGAACATCCTTGCATGGCCCTCAACGCGATCCGCCCACGCCGACGTTGATGCCGCCGCCGAGCCGCACGCAACTTCCGGTGCCTTCCACGCGCACATAGCCGGCACCGTATTCCGCACAGGACGTTGCCGGGCGAGGACGTGCAGCCGGCTTTAGCTTTGAATTGTCGAGACGCGGCTGTTCTGTCTTCAAGTCGAGCTGCTGGGCGAGCGCCGAGGGCGCCGTGACAGCAACAAGCAATACTCCTACCGCGAGACAACCCAAGATGAGGTGACGGGCATGGCGCATCGTCGGGTCCTTCCATCGGAGGATAGTGTCTCGCGTTGACGGTTCGTCAAATCACAACCCCGCGCCCCAGCTTCGCGCGGTCTTTACGATCCAGTCTCTATATGATGTGAGGGGCGTGACGCCGGTAAGGCCGCCGCAGCCTGCGGCGTTGTTGGCGCCGGTCGACCAGCTCACCACGCCGGTGATGACGCTGCGGCCATCCTGATCCTCAAACGCGGGCGCGCCCGAATCTCCGGTGCAGGCACCCATGCCCGCGCTCCTGTTCTGGGTTTGTGGATCGACTAGGCGCACCTGCAACGTACCCGGCTGGCCAGTCACGGCGAGCGGCGCGGCGCGCGCAGTGCCCACGCCGGAATCGCTGCCGGCGACTGTCGATCCGATGCCGACGACGGTGAAGCGCGAGACGGGCGTAAAGGGAATGCGCGGCACACCTACAGGCGCAGCGGACTTGCCGGGCATCGGCGCGGACAAGCGCAGCAGCGCGACATCCGCCGTCGCCCGGTGCGCCGCGGTGGATTGTGCATTGTATTGCGGATGCACCGCGACCTGCTGCGGTGCGATCAGCGTCGGCGGCTTCGATGAATAATCGATCACGCGATTGGCCGTGCCGGGCGCGATGCAATGCGCGGCGGTCAGAATGATGTTCGGCGCAATCATCGTGCCGGTGCAGACGCCGCCGCCGGCTGCGACGACGGTGACGATAGATCGCGCAACATCGCCGCTCGGCGCGGAGCGGCTGCCGGTTATCGCAAATGCTCCAGTTGCGCAAAGACAAAAAAGAAAAGACAGGAAAGTTTGCATAGCTCTGTCGAACGCATAACGCCTCGGCTGTCAACCTCAGAATGACCGCCGATCCCGCCCCCGCGGCTCATGAGGAAATGGTCCATCTGCCACTAGGTCAATAAAGACATCCTTCATTTCAATGATCAATCCTGGCCAGCGCATTTCCAGATAGGTTGCTGTCACAGGGTCGTACAGAAATGGCGCAAAGAACCTCCACGAAACAACAAACGCCAGACTACGATCAAGGTCTGGAGGGAGCGACGATTGAGGGCCTAGAATGTTTGGAACTGATTGAATTCCACGCGTATGTATAAATCTGTTAAATGTCTCATCTGCAACGACATCTCTTAGTTGCTCCAACAACCGGCCGATCCGACCGTGCTTGATAACCTCTCTTTGGTCACCTCCAAGCTTCTCCAGCACCCTGCGCTTACGAGTTTCCGCCCTTCTCTGATCTCGTAGGTCTACCATTGGGGCGCAACGGCTTTTGTGCGCGCACAGAGCTGATAAAGCGGCTCCAGATTATTCGTTCGGAACCTATCGAGCCTTGCCCCACTAGACGCGCTCGTCGTGATCCACGCTCCGTGCGGCAATAACATAAAGGGCAGAATGAAATAGTCCTCAACCCGCCCGCCTCGCCTCATGATCCTCGCGCCCACGACGATGTCGGGTTTCGTCCCAGATCTATAGCCAAACTGCCAGATACGCGGACCCGTGTTTTTTAGTCGGCTAATGAGTATGCTGACTCTGAGCTCTGCGTTTACGATGACATGCTTGTTCCAAGGGAAGACCTCAACTGTTCCCCCTCGGCGGATTATCTCCGCTTTCATTTCGGAGATAATTTGCTTGCGGAGGTCTGCGTTGTATCCAAGGCTCTCCCGGTTCCTGAAGCAGATCAAGTGATACGCCTTAGACAAACTCCCGAAATAGGCCTGATATGTGTGGCAACTGGGCGCTATTTTTGATTCGCTAATTATCTCTGAGCTGAGATGTTCGCGCTGGCACCAAAGTGCCGTTAGGCAATCAAGCATCCAGTTCGTTGTCAGGGGTTGGGCCAGTTGCTCTAGCCGCTCAGTCGCCTTCTTGAATCGATCCTTAGGTACAACGGCCTCGAACGCGTCCTCATAGCGAACCCAATCCTTCTTCGGATTTCGTTGCCATTTTTTACCGATTGGTTTCGACGTCAGGCTATATACAGCAGTCCCGATGTATTTTTCATGCGACAGGACTGCTCGCACTGTATTGTAAGTCCACGGACCTCCTGATGCAGCAGGGATTCCCTCGGTCGTCAATTGTTCTGCGATTTTGCGTACGTCCAATTCCTGATCGAGAAACATTTCGTAGATGCGCTCGATAGTTGCTAACTCGTTTGGCGGACCTGGGATCAAAATAACATGGTCCGATTGAATGCTTTTCCATTGACCTCGGCGAAGCTCACCCTTGAGCGTCCGGTGTTCATCGACGAGCATGCGGCGAAGGCCGTAACCTGGAGGTGCCCCGAGATGAAAGCCTTTCACGGCCAAACGGATCTTCGCAGTTTGCACTTTGACGGACAGTTCTCGACTATATTCTCCAGCCATCGCACGCTTGATGTTCTTCAGGAGTGCGGCGGTCAAACTGCCGTCATTTTCGAACTGTTCAGCGCAGTACTCGACGTTGACCCCTGCTTGCCTGCATAAGTATTCATAATGTGCGCTCTCATCGCTGTCCTGGAAGCGCCCCCAGCGGCTGACATCGTAGACAAGGACAGTCTTGTAGTCTGCTCTTCCGGAACACACATCGGACAGCAGAGCCTGGAGCCCTGCGCGGCCGTCAAGGCGCACTCCGCTTCGTCCGACATCCTCGTAGCTGCGCACAATCGTCAATCCTCTGCGTGCAGCATAAATCAGAATGGCATCGGACTGATTTGCGATCGAATAGGATTGCATGTCAGTTGACATGCGGACGTACTGCGCAGCGCTATTTTCGGGTGAGAGCATGTGCGATCGAAGCAATAAAGAGTGAAAGCCCAGCCAAAAAGCTTGATAGAATTAAGCGCTAGACTGCGGCGTAACTAACTCAACTGGAAACGATCGCGCATCCGAACGAAACCTGTGAACAGACATCCCCGTTGACATTCGTGATGTAGGAATATAAACCTATATTATGAATGGAGGTTTGCCGTGGATTCAGACCGTATAGACATCCGCTTTTGGCCGTTGCGGGTCATGGTGCGCGGGGAACGCGCCGTCGCAGCACTGCGGTGGCCTCTTGCCTTCGCACTCGTGACCCTGGCGCTCGCGCTGGCTGTCGCCGTGGCGTTGCGGCTGTGAGGCCTCGTACATCAGATGTTATGGACTGCGCGCGCATCGCTCCCTGCAGAGACGTGCATTCTTGATCGCGACTTATCGCAACTTATGCGCCCGGGCGTACTCAATTCCGTCGAGGATCAGCTAGTGAACGTCCTCGGCCCTGCCCCAGCGCAGCACTTCACTCACTTGTTAGGCTCGAGATCTTTTTCGCGATCGAAGAAGTGCTGGATTTGCTCCGGCGTGATCTCGGAAGATTCTTTAAGTTTCGCGCCTTGGTCTAGCGCCGTGTCAGCTTCGAGGATGTCACCGTGATCTTTTCATCGCCGCCAGCTTCAGCAGCACGCTTATGAGCCGGGGCCTGCCGAGGCACCGATCGTGGTTATGATTTTCTAGAGGTGCAGCTCCGACGAACGAAATCGGCAGAAAGGTCCGCGCCCGGAAACGCAGTACGTCTCGGACCGTTGAAACAAGCGCGCTGCTCTACGGGATACGACCGAAGCAAACTCCTGCCGTGCGCATGCGCACTTCGAGGCAAGAACGGCGCGGCTCGCAGGGTCCCGTTGCCGTTTCCAGTAATCAGGCAAACATCTATACGGCTGAAGCGTATCGAAAAATGGCAGCAGAACTGCAGCGGCTGATCGATAGGGGGCAGTTTTCTGAGGACGCTGCTAAAAGATAACCGCGCGACAGCGGGGAGCGCAGAATCGTAAGCCTTCGTGACCTAAACAAAAATCTCGGAGCGGCGATGAAGCAAGCCGAAAATTCAAGATGCGATCAATATCGCAAAGAATCCGGCTATCAGGAAAAGTTCCTCACCACTGCGTGCCCGAATGCATTCGCGAGTGCCCTCCCCGCAATAAGGAACCCAAACACGAGTGTTCAGGGGCACGAGGCGGGCATCGACTAACGTTCTGATGTCGTCGAAGCGTCTCCAATTGACACAATTTCAGCCGTCCCCTGACCAGCCACGACGGTGTCACCAACGGCTTTCCCGAGCAAGGCTCGGGCCAGTGGCGACGCATGGGACAGCAGCCCTTTGGTAGGATCAGCTTCGTCTTCTCCCACGATCCGGTGGTCCTGCGTTCGGCCGTCGTCGCGCCTGATCGTGACCGTGGCTCCAAACCTCACGGTCGTAGCGCTGTCCGGCATCTGGACCACCATCGCGGTGCCGCGTCTGTTGTCCCAGTAACGGAGGTCTCGGGATATAGCCGAAAGCGCGTCACGATCACCATCCATCTGCGCCTGGGCCAGCCTGCTTTGAAGTTCGGCGATTGTGCGTTCAATTAAGTCAAGGCCTTCCACCGTCACGTAATTCGGGTGGTCCGATACGATACGGTCGGGAAGTTCATCGACGGTGTCGGACTCTTTGACAAAAGCTCGGCTCATGACCGCTAATTCCGTCGCGGATGTTGCGTTCCCTAATCCACAGATTTCAGCCTTCGCATGGAAAATTCGATCTCGTCGCCGGGGAACTCACGCCAGGTTTCAACCTCCGACATGTAAGCCTGTTTGGGGTATTCATCGAGGAATGCCCTTGCCGTCTGGCGGGCTTTTTCTCGAGGCTGGGTGAACGTCTCCCGGACGTAGCCGTCGTCCCGGCCGGCGACCTGCCCTTTGCTCGGCCATCCGATTCGACAATTCCCGCGGCGTTCTTGGCCCGGGCATCACGATACTCCACATGCGATAGTTCTTAGGTAATCATCTGTTGGCGGATTTGGAGTCCGAGCCCGGAGCGTTGGCATGCCTAGAAAGCTCAAAACTTACCAGACATCGATGGGCTTTTTCGATCTGGCCGTAGCCGCCCCGTCGATGAAAGCAGCATTGGAGGCCTGGGGATCCAAGAACAACTTATTCCACCAAGGTTTTGCGCAAGAGGTGGATGATATCGACGTCGTCGCCGCAACAATGAAAAGGCCCGGCGTAGTGCTGAAGCGCCCTGTTGGATCTGATGGGCCCTTCTTAGAGCAGGCGGAGCTCCCGGCATCGCTTCCAGCCCACAAGCGGGGCTCGCGAAAGCCCCCTTCGACGCCAATTAAGCGCGGGCGCGCTCTGGATGACAAGGCCGCCCGAGAGGCCGCAAAGGAGTACGAACGGGAAGAACGGAAGCGAGATCGGGAACGGGCCAAACTTGAAGCTGAACGTGAGCGCCGCGAGCGAGCCATCTCCAAAGCCGAGGCCCAAAGAGAAAAAGCAAAGCGAGATCATGAGAACCGGCTTCGCGAGATGGAAACCGAGCGCGCGGCGCTTGATCGACGTTTCGAGGCTGAGGAGCTTCGCTGGAAAAGGCAGATGGAGAAGATTCAGAACGAATTGAAACACGCGCGGAAGTGAACGCCAAGCTTGCTAAGCCGCCCTTCGTTTCCGCCCGCCGGTACGCCTCCGTTTTGCGCGCGGTGCGGCACTCTTCTTGCCCTTTAAACTCTGTTTAAGGGCCTCCATTAGGTCGATCACGTTGCCACGATCTTCTTTTTCTTCAGGCACCTCAATCGTCTTCCCAGCCGCCTTACGCTTTACCAAGGCCTTTAAAGCCGCCTCGTATTTGTCCTTGAACTTGCCGGGGTTAAATTTGGAGGCTTTTGTATCAAGGATGTGAGACGCCAGCTTGACCATGTCTTTAGATACCCGCGGATTCGGAATGTCGTCGAAATAGTCTTCCTCATCTCGCAGTTCATACGGATAGCGCAGTGTTGTGCCTAATAGACCTTTTCCCAAAGGCTTTAGCGCAATGATGTGCTCTCGATTGGAAAGGACGACCCGCGCCAGCGCAACTCTTTCTTTCTGCTTCATCGCATCACGGATCACAACAAACGCATCCGCGCCTTCTTTTCCGCTCGGGACGATGTAATATGGTTTGTCCAGATACCGCTCATCGATATCTTCGGCAGGCACAAAGTCGTCAATCTCTATGGTGTGAGTGCTCTCAAGCTTGATCGCGTCGAGCTCATCATCGTCTATCTCGACGTAGCGGCCCTTTGAAAGCTCGTACCCCTTTCCCTTGTGTTCCTTATCAACCACCCGCCCCGTGCGCTCATCGACCATCTGCTGTCTAAGCCGATGGCCGGTCTTGGTGTTGATTTGGTGAAAGTGGGTTTTTTCGGATTGCGTTGAAGCAGGATATAGAGCGATTGGACAAGTTACGAGCGAGAGCTTCAGAGAGCCCTTCCAATAAGCACGCGGCGCCATGCAAATCTCCTAGATAATGCATGGCAACGAGTTTAGTCGTCCCGCGTTCCACATTTGGGATTCATCCTGCGGCCCTCGCCCCTGGCGGCGCCGCCGAAGGATGCCAGTAGGACAAGCTCAACCAGATCGATCGCGTTCCATCCCCCGACCAGCTGTACGACCTCACGCTTCCACAACCACATCTAGGACTATTTACCTGCGCCCTCGCGTGCGCTTGAATGTCCTTCATGAAAATCTCGTTCTTCCGACGCACCAAGTCCCGCTACGCCGACGACAAGGCTGTGGACGACTTCGCCCGAGTCGACGAGACAGGCATTCTGAGGGCTCAGCAGCGCATCGACGAGGCAGCGGCGATCATCGGTAAGGACAGCGCGCCGACGTCCGAAGACGTCGATCGCCTTGGCAAACTGCTTGGTGGTCCGTAATGGGATCGAAGTCGCGGGAATATCTATTCGGCAGTTCCATACGCGCGGCCGCGGAGCGCGCAGTAGAAGCGCGCCTGAAGGCTGATCGGCTCGCCTGTGAGGCCTGGACACTTCGGATGCTGGGCTATCACGGCCCGGCCCAACCCTCCCCGACGCTCGGTGACGCCCTGAACGCGGGCTATCGGTATCTTGAAGTGAAGTGCCTGGGCTGCGAGATGCACAGCACGGTGAACCTGACAATCGTCCGGCAGCCGAAGGAAACTCCCATTCACGAGCTTGAGCGGTGGATGCGCTGCCAGGATTGCTCGAAGGTCCGCGGCTACCCATATAAGCGAAGCCACCTTGTGGCACTCCGTCCCACCAAAATTTCAGCCAGCGACCCGCCGTCGTATGGCTATCCCGGAGAACGCTGATGTGCGGCCGCGCGCGCCTTGCTGACGACTGGTCGGAAATCAAAATCCGGCTGAAGTTCGATTCAGACGCCCCGGCGCCGAACTACGAGTACAACCATAATCTCGCGCCGACGGAGCGCATGATGACCGCGATCCGATCGGAAGACGGGAAGCGGACGCCGCGGATGATGAAGTGGGGACTTATCCCCTCGTGGGCGAAGGATACGAAGCTTCAGTACTCGACGATCAATGCCCGCTCGGAAGAGTTCACGACGAAACCAGCGTTTAAGGACGCATGGAAGCGCGGGCAGCGTTGCCTGTGCGTGATGACCAATTTCTACGAATGGAAGAAACTCGACGAGAAGGGCAGGGAGAAACAGCCCTACGCCATCTTCATGGCCGGCCGAAAGCCGATGGTCATGGCCGGCCTCTGGTCAACCTGGCGCGATCCGCTGAACGGTGAAGAGGTGCTGAGTTGCACGATCCTCACCTGCGGGCCGAATAACGCCATGGCCGAGATCCACAATCGCATGCCCTGCATCTTGGGCGAAAGCGACTGGGCAAAGTGGCTGGGCGAAGAGTCCGCGAGCAACGACGAACTGCTGGCGCTGCTGGCGCCCTGCCCCGACGAATGGCTCGAGATATTCCCGGTCGATAAACAGGTGGGAAATGGCAGGAATAAGGGGCCTGAACTGATCCTACCGGTGACGAGCTAATGATCGTGAGCAAGCATCGGCCTGACGCTGCCTATTTTGCGATTTCGGTTTTTTTTCAGCGCCGCACTTCAGGCACTGATAATCGATCCGGTCCTCGAAGAATGAAAAACCTAGATGAATGGTCTTTATGACCATTGCGCGCGGAGGCTTGTACTTGGGACAAGTAACAGGCGCGCCTACGCCCGGTCGTCGGTTAGCATGCGGCTTCACCGCAATAAAGAGCTCAATGCTCTCAGTCACCGCCACCTACCAGGGCGAGCGGTAATGTTCCAATTTGCGCCTTGCCGGAGAGAACGCGAATCCCTTAATCACCGGCGGCTGTGGCGTTCTTAATCCCTTTAGCTGCCCCTCACATCTACCTTTTTTCGGCGTTGACGCGAATCTCCCAAAGAGGGTTTTGAAACTCATCGGTTACTTCTATGCGCCAGTCCCGGCCCGGTTTCAGCTTGCCATCGAGGTTTTTGATCATCTCGCCGGCGGTACGGGTCGCGTCGACCCAAGCCGCATCCTGGTCCGGCAGGTCCTCCCCCACGTCGTCCCAATAAACACGATCGTGGAATATTAAAATGATAACGAGGCACTGCTCCGTCTCCTTCCTAAAGGAGACAAATCGACTGTGATAAGAAAGTTCAGCTCCGCCGCCGCGATTCTGAACGATAAAGCGACCGCCTCGGAGCGGCTCTACCCTTCGGGAATGATGGGTTTCAATGTTTGGCAATCAGCCGCTGCGCGCTTCGTCCTCAACAACCAAAATAATCAGCAGTAGGGTCCCCTTGCATCTCAGCAGATTTGCCGTGGTGTAATAGCGCCCGGTGTCCTGACGCTCCCGAAACAAATTGACCAACGCAAGCGCAATAGCGAGACAATCAATGCATCGGCTCGTCCACGTACCAGCGGCAATGTGATCGATTGATGGACGTGGTGCGCAAAAGCCTGAAGGGCGCACCTACTTGGAATTCCATTGTTGCTGATTTTGCTGATCATCCTGCTTCGCTAACGCTTGAATGGCCTTACCGGTGATTGGGCAAGGCCATTTCTCTTTGAGAGATCCAAACGCACGACGGCTGCACGGCCCCTCCAGAGAGGGTTGGCTTATACCACCCGGCAAAGATGGCGAAGGGCGCCGAGCAAGCGTGCGGGAAAGTACTTTTGGCAGGGTGCCGTCGAACAATTCTCAGTTGCGGGAACAAAATTTAAGCGCGCTTTTTGTTCCGGCCATGGAACCATATCCTGGAACGAAAGTTTCCGGAATCGGTCAGATTGTAAGTCGGGCCGCGGTGATGTTGCCCACCTCGTCTGCAGCATTTATTCCTACAGAATTGTAATGCTCCACGTTGATCGGTGTCTCTCGCAATGAATGGGCAGTGCCGGAATGAAGGACGATTGCCGTCAGGCACGGATCACCGCATGTTATGTCGCGATCGCATTTACCGGTGACCCATGAGCGAAACGACGATCCCGAGAAATCGCAAGAAACCCTTGGCCATCGCAAGAGGCAACGGCGAGGCCAGAGACCTGATTGACGATGCCGCGGCAATGCGTTCGCGGCAGCTTCTCGCGGCGATGGTGGCATTTCGGGATGGCGACTTCTCGGTGCGCTTACCGAGAGATTGGCCCGGCACGGATGGACGAATAGCCGAGGCTTTCAACCAAACCCTCGCACACCAGGGCCGGATCACTGGAGAGGTGGCGCGGCTAAGCGGGACAGTCGGCAAAGAGGGGCGCCTCAGGCAGCGCATGACCCTGCCGGGTGCGATCGGCGGATGGGCTGAGCAGGCCGACTCTATCAACACCCTCCTGGACGATCTAGTGCGGCCTACCACCGAGGTGGCGCGCACCATTGGGGCCGTGGCAAAGGGTGACCTTGGGCAGTCCATGGAACTGGAGGTAGACGGGCGGCCGCTTAAAGGCGAATTCTTGCGGTCGGCTAATCTCGTCAACACCATGATCGAGCAGCTTTCTGTGTTCACCTCCGAGGTGACACGGGTGGCGCGCGAAGTGGGTACTGAGGGCAAGCTTGGAGGCCAAGCCCAGGTCAAGGGTGTGTCCGGTGTTTGGAAGGAACTCACCGAGTCGGTCAACCACATGGCCGGAAATCTAACCGCACAGGTCCGCAATATTGCCGATGTGACAACCGCCGTCGCGCGAGGCGATCTGTCGCGTAAAATCACGGTCGATGTAAAAGGCGAAATCCTCGCGCTTAAGAACACCATCAACACGATGGTGGATCAGCTCAATGGTTTCGCGGCGGAAGTCACGCGCGTTGCGCGCGAAGTCGGCACCGAGGGCAAACTCGGCGGCCAGGCTGCCGTGCCCGGCGTTGCAGGTACCTGGAAGGACCTCACCGACAATGTCAACTTCATGGCGTCGAATCTCACCGGCCAAGTCCGCAACATCGCCGAAGTCACCACCGCCGTGGCGCGCGGCGATCTGTCCAAAAAGATCACCGCCGACGTGCGGGGCGAAATTCTGGAAGTGAAGAATACCATCAACACGATGGTGGATCAGCTCAATGGCTTTGCGTCCGAAGTCACCCGTGTGGCGCGCGAAGTTGGCACCGAAGGCAAACTCGGCGGTCAGGCTGTGGTGCCCGGCGTCGCCGGCACCTGGAAGGATCTGACCGACAACGTCAACTCGATGGCGTCCAACCTGACCGGCCAGGTCCGCAATATCGCGGATGTGGCAACCGCCGTGGCCAACGGCGATCTGTCGCGCAAGATCACCGTCGATGTGAAGGGCGAGATTCTTGAGCTGAAAATTACTCTCAATACGATGGTCGATCAGCTTAACGCTTTCGCGGGCGAAGTCAGCCGCGTAGCGCGCGAGGTCGGTACCGAAGGCAAGCTTGGCGGACAAGCGGCGGTCGAAGGCGTCGCCGGCACCTGGAAGGACCTCACGGACAACGTCAATTCCATGGCCAACAACCTGACCGGTCAGGTTCGCAACATCGCCGAAGTGGCGACAGCTATCGCCGAAGGTGACCTTTCCTCAAAGATTACCGTCGAAGTGAAGGGCGAAATTCTCGCACTCAAGAACACCATGAACACGATGGTGGATCAGCTCAATAGCTTCGCCGCAGAAGTCACGCGCGTGGCGCGTGAAGTCGGCACCGAAGGCAAACTCGGCGGTCAGGCTGTGGTGCCAGGCGTCGCCGGAACCTGGAAGGACCTCACCGACAGCGTCAACTTCATGGCGTCGAATCTCACCGGTCAAGTCCGCAACATCGCCGAAGTCACCACCGCCGTGGCGCGCGGCGATCTGTCCAAAAAGATCACCGCCGACGTGCGGGGCGAAATTCTGGAAGTGAAGAATACCATCAACACGATGGTGGATCAGCTCAATGGCTTCGCGTCCGAAGTCACCCGTGTGGCGCGCGAAGTGGGTACCGAGGGCAAACTCGGCGGTCAGGCTGTGGTGCCCGGCGTTGCCGGCACCTGGAAGGATCTCACTGACAACGTCAACTCGATGGCCAACAACCTGACAGGTCAGGTCCGCAACATCGCGGAGGTCACCATTGCTGTTGCGAACGGCGACCTTTCAAAAAAGATCACCGCCGACGTCCGCGGCGAGATCCTGGAAGTGAAGGAAACGATCAACACGATGGTCGATCAACTTCGCTCGTTCGCCGCTGAGGTGAGCCGCGTCGCACGCGAAGTCGGCACCGAAGGCAAGCTCGGCGGTCAGGCGCAGGTACCCGGCGTGGCCGGCACCTGGAAGGATCTCACCGACAACGTCAACTCGATGGCCAACAACCTGACAGGTCAGGTTCGCAACATCGCGGACGTTGCCACCGCCATCGCGCGCGGCGATCTGAGCCGCAAGATCACGGTGGACGTGAAAGGCGAGATTCTGCAGCTGAAGGAAACCATGAACACGATGGTTGATCAGCTCTCAGCCTTCGCGTCCGAGGTTACCCGCGTCGCACGCGAAGTGGGCACCGAAGGCAAGCTTGGCGGCCAAGCCGCAGTGCCCGGCGTAGCCGGCACTTGGAAGGATCTCACCGATAACGTCAACTACATGGCCTCAAACCTCACCGGTCAGGTCCGTAACATCGCCGAGGTCACCATTGCGGTCGCCAGCGGCGACCTGTCGAAGAAAATTACGGTCGACGTGCGCGGTGAAATTCTCCAGCTCAAAGAAACCATCAACACGATGGTTGAGCAGCTTCGTTCTTTCGCATCGGAAGTGACACGCGTGGCCCGTGAGGTCGGCACCGAAGGCCGGCTCGGAGGTCAGGCCGCCGTTCCGGGAGTGGCCGGCACCTGGAAGGACCTGACCGACACGGTCAACGGTCTCGCCAACAATCTGACGACCCAGGTGCGCAATATCGCGGAAGTCACTACGGCAGTGGCGCGCGGCGATCTCAACCGCAAGATCACGGTAGATGTGAAGGGCGAGGTTCTGGAACTGAAAAACACCATCAACACGATGGTCGATCAGCTCAACCTGTTCGCCGGCGAGGTCACACGCGTGGCGCGTGAGGTCGGCACAGAAGGCAAGCTCGGAGGTCAGGCCCAAGTCCGCGGCGTGGCCGGTACCTGGAAGGATCTGACCGACAGTGTCAACTTCATGGCCTCCAACCTTACGGACCAGGTTCGCGGCATCGTGAAGGTGGTGACCGCTGTCGCCAACGGCAACCTGAGCCAGCGGCTCACCGTGCAGGCGAAGGGCGAGGTCGCGGCCCTCGGCGAAACCATCAACAATATGACCGACACACTCGCGACGTTTGCAGATCAGGTGACGAACGTGGCGCGCGAGGTCGGCGTGGAAGGAAGATTAGGCGGCCAAGCTAACGTCCCTGGCGCCGCAGGCACATGGAAGGATCTCACCAGCAACGTCAACTTGCTCGCGGCAAATCTGACTACTCAGGTTCGCGCAATTGCCGAGGTCGCCACCGCTGTCACCAAAGGCGATCTCACGCGCACGATTCAGGTCGAGGCTCGCGGCGAAGTCGCCGAGCTGAAAGACAACCTCAACACGATGATCGCCAACCTGCGCGATACGACCGAAAGTAATCGGCAACAAGACTGGCTGAAGACCAACCTTGCCAAATTTACCAACATGCTTCAGGGCCAGCGACAACTCAGCACGGTGGGAGATATCCTGTTGAGCGAGCTGGGTCCGCTGGTCAAAGCCTACCAAGGCACGATCTATCACCTCGACAGCGATGAAGAAAACACCAAGCTCAAGCTGCTTTCGAGCTATGCGCGCGGCGGCGTCCGGCCACGCGAAACCATCGACCTCGGCGAAGGCCTGGTTGGCCAATCCGCAATCGAAAAGAAGACGATCTTGCTGGGAGACGTGTCACCGGATTATCTCACGATCTCGTCCAGCCTTGGCAAGGCTACACGCGTGAGCGTGGTGGTGCTGCCGGTTCTCTTCGAGGGACAGACCAAGGCTGTGATCGAACTGGCAACGCTGCAGCCATTCACCGAAGTCGACCTCGCATTCCTCGAACAACTGACCCTAAGCCTTGGCGCAGTCTTCAACACTATCGAAGCGACCATGCGCACCGAAAGGCTACTGACCCAGTCGCAACAACTGACCGCCGAACTGCAGTCGCGCCAGATCGAGCTGCAGCAGACCAACGAGGAACTGGGGACGAAGGCAAAGCTGCTCGCAGATCAAAATGCCGAGGTCGAGCGAAAGAACGCGGAGGTCGAGCAGGCGCGCTTTGCACTGGAAGAAAAAGCCATCGAACTTGCGCTTACCTCGAAGTACAAGTCCGAATTCCTGGCCAATATGTCTCACGAACTGCGGACACCGCTCAATTCGATCCTGATACTCAGTCAACAGCTTGCTGAGAACGTGCCGGGCAATCTGTCGGACAAGCAGATCGAGTTCTCCCGCAACATTAATTCGTCAGGCTCCGACCTTCTGAACCTGATCAACGACATTCTCGATCTGTCGAAAATCGAATCTGGTACGGTTACCGTCGAAGTTGAGGAAATTCCGTTTGATCGCCTGCGCGACAATATCGAACGCAACTTCCGTCATGTCGCAGAAGCGAAGAGCCTGCCCTTCAAAATTGATTTCGCAGCCGATCTTCCCCGTTTGATAGAAAGCGACGACAAGCGCCTCCAGCAAATTCTCAAGAACCTACTCTCCAACGCCGTGAAATTTACCGCACGCGGGCATGTCCATGTCCGTGCTGAACTCGTGACCCAGGGCTGGAGTACAGACCATCCCGTCCTGAGCAAGGCCGAGAAAGTTGTCTCCTTTTCCGTGGAAGACACAGGTATCGGTATTGCGCCCGACAAGCAGCGACTCATATTTGAAGCTTTCCAGCAGGCAGACGCTGGCACCTCGCGCAGATACGGTGGCACCGGACTTGGCCTCGCGATCAGCCGCGAGCTAGCGACCCTGCTGGGGGGAGAAATTAAGCTCACCAGCATCTACGGCCAGGGAAGCACCTTTACGCTGTTCCTGCCCGTCCAGTTCCCGGGCCGCGACAGCTCCCAAAATGTGGTTGCTGACGGATCCGCGGTCCGCGCGCCGGTTTCCCGCGAACTCATCGTCATGCCGGTCGGGCGGGAAGAGCATATCGACGATGATCGCGACATCATCGAAAGAGATGATACCGTACTGCTCATCATCGAGGACGACCCTCACTACGCTCGCATTCTCCTTGGACTGGCTCACGACAAAGGCTTTAAAGGCATCGTTGCGACCAGAGGCGCGACCGGGCTTTCCCTGGCCCGGCAATTCCGCCCGGCAGCCATTTCTCTCGATATATTTCTGCCAGACATGCTGGGCTGGACGCTGCTCAATCAACTCAAGCTCGACCCGACGACGCGGCACATACCGGTGCAGATCGTTACACTGGACGAGGAACGCCAGCATGGTCTTTCCCATGGCGCATTTTCCTATCTCATCAAGGAGCCTACCACGTCCTCACTGGAGACGGCGCTCGACCGCCTCAAGAACTTCACGGTCACGCGCACAAAGCGCCTCCTGGTGATTGAAGACAACGATATCGAACGGCAGTCCATTGTAGAACTGCTGGGTTATAACGACATCGAGCTTGTAACCGCGGCGAATGGAGAAAAGGCGCTGCAAGCCATGCGGGAGCAGCACTTCGATTGCGTCGTGCTCGATCTGCGACTGCCCGACATGACCGGCTTTGAGCTGCTAAAGAAGCTGCATGCCGATCCAGCGTTGGCAACCGTGCCGATCGTCGTTTTCACCGGCAAGAATTTGACGATTGACGAGCAGCTTGAACTCAAGACGATGGCAAAGAGCGTCGTTCTGAAAGATGTTCAGTCACCGGAGCGCCTGCTCGATGAAACCGCGCTGTTTCTTCATAGGGTGATAACCGACCTGCCGCCAGAGAAACAGGCGATGCTCAGCCGGCTTCACGGGTCGAACGAAATTCTTCAGAAACGCAAAGTGCTCATTGTCGACGACGATGCCCGAAACATCTTCGCACTCACATCCCTGCTCGAAAATCACGACGTGGATGTCGTGAGTACGACCAACGGTAAAACCGCCATTGAGATCGTACAGAAGACTCCCGACATCAGTCTCGTCCTGATGGATATCATGATGCCGGAAATGGACGGCTACGAGACGATTCGCGAGATTCGCAAAATTCCTGACTTTCATACGCTTCCGATACTCGCGCTCACAGCGAAGGCGATGAAAGGCGATCGCGAGAAGTGCCTTGAAGCCGGCGCCAGCGACTACATTTCAAAACCAGTAAATACAGATCAGCTTCTTTCGTTGATGCGTGTATGGCTGCACCGTTGAAGCATGAGCAAACGCAGATGAACCTGCCATCGGCTACCAGCGGTTACGTGGAAGAAGCTCCGCTGACTGAAAGCGATACGACGGCCCGTCCAGCTTCGACGAGCCCGGAGACCAGCGACCTCATCAATATATTGATCGTCGACGACGAACCGAGAAATCTCACGGTCCTGGAAAGCGTATTGGACGCGCCGCGTTATCGGCTTGTTCGAGCGGAGTCCGCCGAGCAGGCTCTTCTGTCGCTGCTGGCCGACGAATTTGCGGTCCTGATTCTCGATGTCCGCCTGCCCGGCCTGACCGGCTTCGAACTGGCCCAGATGATCAGGGAGCGCAAGAAAAACGCCGAGATACCCATCATATTCCTCACGGCCTATTATAATGAAGACCAGCATGTGATCGAAGGCTACGATAGCGGAGCCGTCGACTATCTGCACAAGCCAATCAACCCGGCTATCCTTCGATCAAAAGTTGCGGTGCTGGTCGAGCTTTATCTGAAACAGCGTGAGCTCGAAAACGCGAACCGCGCGCTTATGGCTGAGGTCGCCGAGCGGCGTCTAGCCCAGCAGCAACTTTACGAACTTAACAATACACTAGAGCAAAGGGTGCTGGAGCGCACGGAGGCTCACAAGCGTTCCGAGGAACAAGTTCGCTTGCTGATGAATGAAGTTAACCATCGTTCAAAGAACATCCTCAGCGTCGTGATGGCCGTCGCCCAGCAGACGGTCGCCTCAAACTCTAGTGATTTTCTTCTTCGCTTCTCCAGCCGGATTCAGGCTCTGGCGGTGAACCACGACTTGCTGGTGGTCGGTCAGTGGAAATGCGTCGATGTGTCGGATCTCGTTCGCGGACAACTCGCGCATTTTGCCGAATTGATCGGGCAAAGGATCACGGTTGAAGGCCCCCGGCTTCGCCTGGCGCCTTCAGCTGCTCAGTCTGTTGGTATGGTGGTCCACGAGCTCTCGACAAACGCGGTCAAGCACGGTGCTTTGTCGGTTGACAATGGTCGCGTTGAAATCTCATGGCGCCTTGATGGAGACGACGGCAGGGAGAATTTCACGATGAGCTGGATTGAGAAAGGCGGTCCACCTGTCGCGCGCCCAGCCAATCGTGGCTTTGGCACAACTGTTATCACGAAAATGACTGAGATGAGTCTGGGCGGAAAAGTTGAGCTTAGCTATGCATCAACAGGGCTGATCTGGCGACTTAGTTGTCCAGCGAAAAATGTTCTTGAGGCGACGTAACCGTCCCGACTTATCCTAGCTTCCGATCGTCCACTCTTCAGCGAGCAAGAAGACTGCTTTCCACTTCAGCTTGGATCAGGATCGCATCTCCAAGCGATGACCAACGTTCCATAACGGCTCATTACGCGAAAGTTGCGTAACCACTGAACGCATTCATTGCACGCCAACCAGCCGGAAGTCGTTATCCGGACTCACCAATTTCATTCGCTGCAAGGTGTGAGCTGTTCGGGAAAACGCTGGGCGGAGCCCGGCAATGGAAATCGCAAGATTCGGAAATTTTTTAATTAGTCCAGGCGCATCATAGCTTCAGTATATTCACGAGTGCGCGATGTCGTCGATCCAGCTTAAGCGCGTTTGTAACGGCTTTCTCTGTGCCTGCCATTCCGGAGTTGCACTTCTCGGGGCAAGCCTGCTTCTGTTTATGCTGCACTGAACCATGCAGATCAATCGCAGACTCATCGTTTATGGGTACATGGCCGCGGCAACCATTATCGTCGTGGTCGCGATCAAGATGTTCAGCTAAGCCGCCGGCCTTTTAGCCGGCAATGACCTACGGATTTTTTCGATGCTCATTACCGAAGCGCCGCGCGTTTGAAATTGAAGTCCACTGTCATAAAGGGGGGACGAAACTGACAAGCCGATAGACAGGTTTCGGAGTAACGACCAGTTTGTTTGCCGTGATGTGGGACGACTAATGATCAGTGCGGCATCTTTGTTGGCGAGATGGTCAAACTTCGGCGCCGGCCCACAAGTCGAAGGTCAGAAGATACACTTCCACAGGAATGAGTAACATTCTGATGAGCGCTTGATTGGCGGTCAGATCATTGACAGTGATCGGATCGTCGAAACCTTCGAAACGAAGCGCCCGCGGGAGTGAAGAAATATACGAGCCCTATGCTGCGCGCTCGTTTTGTTACGGTGTCGCCTAAATTTGACTTCGGAGTTGCGGGCTTAGAGGAATACCCAATGTCTTAGTGCAGATTTTCTCTGGCGCTGTATGGCTCGCGCGAAGTCAATTGCCAGCATCACACTTGAGATTTCACTTGCGAAGCCCTGCTGACGCTCAGTACTTCGCAGGATTACAAGCGTGCTCGATCGAACAAAACCCTTTTCGAGAATTCGGCATCCGCGGCTCGTGGGTAGAGTGTACGCTCAGAGCAGGCTAGCCCTTGTGTCGGCTCGGGGGGGCATTACGTTCTTCTCGTTCATCACTCAAAGGGATTTCCCAGGTTGGCTGCGGAGACCGCAAGTAGGCGACAACTAGTTGTCTGGGCATGAGCCAATCTCCTGGGTTTGTCGGAGAAACACCAGACATCCCCATCAATCATCGCTCAACTCGATTGACCGCATGTTGACATGCCGAAGGTGTTAGAGGCATTTTTCACTTATTCCGGAATCCCTGCGCTGCTTAGAGCATTTTCCCATCGCATCAGCACGGAAGGCTGCCTGCGTGGCAAACGGTATTTAACGTTTTGGATCCGAAATTTTGGATCGCCCGCTCGCACCAACTCCGTTGCCCCTCCTAGCCGCGATCAGGTTGCCGGCCTCTACATGTCGGGTCAGTTCATCTCGCGCGGATATTCCGCAGCTCCAACGTTCACCCTGTTGATTCAGGCACACTTGTCGGTATCAGGCGCTTCCATGCCCTTGAAGCCGGATCCGAGTATTGCTAGCCACCCGGCTAAACCTGTTGTGACAAAGCCGAACAACGGCAAAAGATAGCCGGCGGCGAGCTGTGCGCAAGCGAATTGAGCGCGTCCAGACCGGTCAGCGGTCGAGAAACCATCGCTAGAGTCGCAATCGTAGGCGGAATGGCTTCCATTTTATGTGGTAAATCGACGGCGTCACCTCGGCGATCAGAGACATCATTCTGCGTGCCTTTAAGGTGCCCGTGTTTCGAAACCGGCCAGCCGGATGCGTAATAGTACAGTCGTTGGGCCGGATACAATGTGCCCTCGTCCCTTGCTCCATGATCTGGGCGATGAAGCTAACGCGACGCGAGAAACGGTCGAGCCGAGCGATAATGGGTTTAGCGTTTTCGTGTTTGGCCAGGGCGAGCGCTTCGGTTCAATGCGGTTACCGCCTTACCCGGGGCAGGGCCTGCGAGGGTCACGCCGAGGTCTTAAGCCTTTGCGACACCCGTTTTACGACGCTTTCCACTCGATCGAGTCCGCTAGTAAGCGGCCAAAGGCTTCCTGAACGCGTTCAACTTCGGAATCTTCCGGGCATGTGTAGCGACCGGGACGCTCTTCGTCGTCTAGGATCGGCAAGATCGCGTTTTCCAAATCATCCATTTCGGACTCGGCAAATTCGAACTCGTGCTCCGGAAACCTGCTAGACAGTTCCGTTAGCATGCGCTCGCCGATCGCAGTTGCTGTTTCCGGAGTCAGCATGAAAATGAAGGTGCTCAAAAATATCTCCCATCCACTCAGTTACAATTTTGGTTGACGTTTGACTTGTGGTCAAATGCTTGGATCGGATCGTCGAAATCCTCGTAAGAAGCCGGGAAACTCCTAAGCGGGCGTTTCCGTTATTGGCACGCCGCGGACGCCTGACCTTGCCTCTAAGGCACCTCGCTTAGTATCAAACGTGTGTTCGCCATATCCGTGATCGGGGAAGACTGTCATGGCAGGCTGCACTATGCGGGTAGCCGTGGCTCAACGCTTCCTTGCGACGAGCCCCTTCTCTATTTGCCTTGGATACTCTTATTCCACCGGTCTAGGTCCGGCTTAGGTGCGTCTGGCTCGCTAGGGTTTTGTGATTTCTGTCCCGGACGCTCCCACGGCTTGTCGGTGCCTTTTGTTGGGGACGGATCGTTCTTCTGGTCCAAAACGTACGGCTCGCTATGAGAACCGTTCTTATTCGACATTTCTATTTCCTGCGTTGCATGGATTTCTTGGGCGAACGAAGAGGCGCGGGAAGGTTCCCCAGCGCTGGCTGCAACAAATCGGAAGCGTGACCGTGCCCGACTACCGGCTGGCTACGCCCGGCCGGAGTAGGCGTAACCGGAAATGCCCCGCGCCTGTCGGGCTGATTTCTGCTTTCGTTTCGGAACTGGAGTGGACGAGCGACGTTCGAATGGAAAGGGCGGATGTACCCCTCCGGAAATGCCCCCGTCGCTCCTACGTCATCCTGCGGCGGCGGTCCACGCGCCCTCGGGGCTTATCGTCGCTCCTAGCGCCGGGTGCTCGCCGCGTATCACCCCTCCCAAGGAAGTCAGCAATGCCAGATAACAAGGGCAAAGGTATTGTTCGGACAGACAGAGGCGGAGAACAGCCGGCCGACAACAAACGGGCGCAGGCTGACAACAAAACCCTGCCAGGCCACCAGCAACGAGTCATCAAGGAAAAGCCCAAGGTGCGTGTGCCAAGCGAGAACGAGTTGCCAGGCGCACAAGATCGACGAGCGTCGGACCCTTGATCATGTCGTGAAACCGGGCCGATTAATTCTGACATAGCCACGGAAACTTCCGACGTCATCGTCGAGGCACATTCGGATTTGGCCGTCGTATCTTATGATACATAGATACAATCCATACCCCTAAAACGCCGCCTACACGCCTCTCATGTGGGGATCAAGACTGAAACCAACTGCTCTTCCAGAGTAACCATTTCAAGAATGTAACTTGAGAAGTTACAAGCATCCATTCTGGATGGATCAAATCCGCGATCAAGCCCGAAATTAGAGTTCACTTTCTCTGCGGTCTCCGTCTTTTCCGCGAGCCCCATGGACCATCGTTGGAATAATCGCCTATCCACGGCCGATGCTTCTACGATCACGATGTTACGATGGCGCGGATCTCTCGCTATCCTACAGAACAACTCTGATACTGCAGATCGATCTCCTTCAAGAACCTGGCCAAAGTAATCGCGATTAAACATAAGACCGCCCGTTATTCCGCGGTCTTGATTATTGGCTCCCGCGGTCCGCACAATACTGCGAAGTTCGCTTTTATCAGGGCTAGCTGATCTTCTGATCAAGTTTGTACTGTAGTATGCTAGACGAAACAGCATGGTCTGCATGTTCTTTTTAATCTTACAGATAGCTTACAGACAAAAACGATCAAATTGCATCGCTTATGTGGATCGGTTCGCCAAGCACATGAACATCCGGCAGCGCCATCAGAGCTGGCTTGGCAAAGTGATATCCCTGAAACAATGAGATGCCTGCAGCTCTTAAGACCACTAGCTCTTGTTCGTTCTCCACGCCCTCGGCGAGCACCTGAATATCGAGCGTACGGGCAATACCAACTATAGCCGCGACGATTGCTTGCTTGGCGCGGCTAAGATGGATGTCTCGCAGCAATTCCATATCAATCTTTATTAGGTCCGGCTGCCATCGTGCCAAAAGGCCAAGTCCGGAATATCCCGCGCCAAAATCGTCCAGCGCCGTCCAAAAGCCAAATTTGCGATAAGCATCTATGATCCGTTGCACGTGCGCAGGATCTGTCATCCTTTCGTTTTCCGTGAATTCGAACATCAAGTTTTTATGCGGGAAATGAGCTCGCTTAGCTGCGGCGAGAGACTTCTGGATACACGCACTTGGCTCATAGACCGCATTCGGCATAAAATTGATCGATAGTCGCAAATCTCTTCCCGCGAACAATGCACCTGCCGTCTCGATGGCCATGACTCGGGAGGCCTGATCAAACTGGTACCGGATATGCTCATTCACTTGGTTTAGGACCGATAATGCCGACTCTCCATTTACGCCTCGCACGAGCGCTTCATACCCCCAGACACGTTGCGCAGAAAGATCGACAATAGGTTGGAAAGCCATCTTGAACTCAAAAGGGAGCGCCGTATCTTCGCGACACTTGCTGCATGCGGAACCCATTTTCTTCCCCTTTATCCGCGCATTAAATCAGCAGATTAAATTGGATCTGTTGACCGAGCGTTAATGCGCTTCACCGCTATTTTAACAGCGAGACTCGTTAGGTACGAAGACGGCATCAATAATTTGCGAATGCAGGATTGGACCGTCGCCTCCGCGCGCCGTACCCGGATGCGGAGGCGAGAGAACCGTGAACGAACCCTCGATAACGTATAATACAAGCTCTGCGGCTTTTATCGCAGCACGCTAGTATTGGAAAAAGCGAAGCCTGACGCAGAAATCCTTCGGGCGATGCGGGCGGTACCTCCCGCTCCCAAAGCGTCAATTCTTGTCACCAATCCAGCACTTAAGCAGGCATGTGGTCTATCGCCGTACAAACCTAAACTTTTTGTCGCCAGCAGTGATCTGATTCCATTGCGCCATCGTAGAAAGTTCTGCGTGGATCACGCAGCCGCCCCGCTGCCAGTTCACGCAAGTACTTTCCCCGGTCGTCGAGCCCTCACGACCGGGGGATTCATTTTGCTGCCTTTCGGGCAGCAACTCCGCAGCCATATATTGCTCGGGCAAAGGGAGACGACCTTGACTATTCACTCCAAGCCCCCGGCCAACGAAACCGCCGCACCATCTCAGGAAGAAGTCGAGGCCGCGTTCCGTACGATAATCCGTTGGGCAGGCGATGATCCATGTCGACCCGGATTAGTCGAAACGCCGTCAAGAGCGGCGCGGGCGTTTCGTGAATACTTTGTGGGGTATGACCAAGACCCTATTCAAATTCTGAACAAGACGTTCGATGAGACAGGCGGCTACGAGGAGATGGTCGTTCTTCAGGGCATTTCATTCGAAAGTCACTGTGAGCACCATCTTGCGCCGATCGTCGGTCAAAGGCGCTTACAGCATCCTTTTTCAGCTGACGAGATAGCCGCAGGCTCAGTAACCGAAGCGTCCAGCGGAATCTGACTGTTCTGAGAAATTCCTGCGATACGCACACCTCTTTTGAGTTGAGTTAATGATGATTGAACACGCGGAATCCTTGCGTTCAGGGCCCGATGACCGGGGCCACTTTGGCTCGTTTGGTGGACGCTTCGTGCCTGAAACATTGATGCCGCTCGTCCTTCAACTGGAGAGTGTGTACCGCGAGGCGCGCCAGTGCGATCAGTTTCAGACCGAGATGGCTCTCTATCTCAAAAACTATGTCGGTAGACCCAGCCCATTATACTTTGCTGAACGGCTGACGCACCACTGCAAGGGTGCAAAAATCTACTTTAAACGTGACGAGCTGAATCACACCGGTGCCCATAAGGTCAACAACGTGCTCGGTCAGATCCTGATCGCACGGCGCATGGGGAAAAAGCGAATTATTGCTGAAACCGGTGCTGGTATGCATGGCGTGGCAACTGCCACGTTATGCGCTCGTTTCGGGCTCCAATGCGTCATCTACATGGGATCTCTGGACGTTGAGAGACAGCAGACCAACGTCCTCCGAATGAAAATTCTCGGCGCAGACGTCAGACCAGTTGAGACGGGCTCGAGAACTCTGAAAGACGCGATGAATGAAGCATTGCGTGATTGGGTCACTAATGTGGGCGATACCTTCTACTGCATCGGCACCGTGGCAGGGCCTCACCCATATCCTGCGATGGTGCGGGATTTCCAGTGCGTCATCGGAAAAGAGACGCGATTGCAAATGATCGAGGCTGAAGGCCGCCTTCCCGATTCATTGGTAGCATGCATTGGGGGCGGTTCTAATGCGATCGGCTTATTTCATCCATTTCTCGATGAGCCCACGGTTGAAATGTATGGCGTAGAGGCTGCGGGTCGTGGGCTCAAAAGTGGAATGAATGCAGCGTCCATCGCCAGGGGACGGCCCGGCGTTCTTCATGGAAATCGGACCCATCTGCTGATGGATGACGACGGCCAGATCGAGAATGTGCACTCAATCTCGGCCGGTCTTGATTATCCGGGAGTAGGACCCGAACATGCATGGCTCGATGCCATCGGCCGCGTAAAGTACATCTCTGCAACGGACGACGAAGCTGTGTCCGCGCTTTACCTTTGCGCAGAGCTAGAAGGTATTATTCCAGCTCTCGAACCGGCACATGCCTTGGCAAGGGTCACGACCCTCGCTCCGCGAAAACAAAAAGAGCATTTGATGGTCGTCAATTTGTGCGGCCGCGGCGATAAAGACCTTCTGAGCATTGGGGGTATGAAAGCATGAACCACGCGTTCTTCAACCGCCGGCTCCCCGCGATTTCCGCTGTGACGTTTCCCATTGGGCCGCGCAGGATTCTAGCGACCCAAACCAGCCAGAAAGGTGCACTGTGAACGATGAAATACTCATCCTTGTCGTCGAGGACGAAATGCTACTTCAGGCGTTGTTGGAAGAAACCCTGAAAGACGGCGGATACGATGTAACAGTTGTTTCGACCGGCGAAGAAGCGATTAAACTGTTGGACGCGGATGAGCCGAAATATCGGGCTCTG
Source organism: Afipia sp. DC4300-2b1 (assembly GCF_049895725.1). Lineage (NCBI taxonomy): Bacteria > Pseudomonadati > Pseudomonadota > Alphaproteobacteria > Hyphomicrobiales > Nitrobacteraceae > Afipia > Afipia sp. DC4300-2b1. Next base: position 92,111 of record NZ_JAFCSX010000007.1, on the reverse strand, counting down.
GTCACTGACGTAAATCTTGGCCGAAAGGTCGATGGTTGGGATGTCGCGCGTCGTGCTCGCGAGATCAACGCAGATACTGGAGTAGTCTACATAACCGGACACGGCGCCGCCGATTGGGCTTCGAGGGGCGTGCCAAATAGTATCGTGCTCACGAAGCCCTTCGCCCCAGCGCAGCTCATCACAGCTGTTTCGCAGTTGATAAACACCGGTCGGACCCCAACGTAGTAAGCTCATCAGAGGGGATTAGACCTCGCGCTCAATCGCGCAAAGGACGCGAGCTTATGACGGACCAAATTGGCGATAAACCCTGGACTGATGAAGATCTAGCGCAATTGAAGAATCTCGTCCCTGACGGGTCCCCTATCGAACTGATTGCGATGGCACTCGGACGTACAGAAGATGACATACGAGGAATAGTGGCAAAAGCTTCGCGCTGGTGTCGCATATTCGAGGCCCTGCAAAATCAAAGTCGCATCCATTTACTGGGGCAGGCCAGATGGAGGTACGCTGAGCTCGCTCGCATAGCATCCCTTGCTGCAGGCGGTGCTTCTTTATGGGATAAAAGTCGGGGAGCACCCTTTGCTTAGCCAAATCCGTAATTGGTAAAAAGTACGAGTTAGAGATCCGATCGCTGTACGATGCGACCGACCGGCAGAGCTGAAGCCTCGGCCCTCAATGCGGCTGACAGGCACATTAACCGCCACCGCGTGCACCGGGTTATCACCCACAACGGTCGGCGAATTTACCCCCGTTGAAGACAGAGCAGTGTAGTCGTTGCATTCAATCGCTTCGATGAACACGACGGCATAAGCTGTCGTTCAACAGACCGTTCGGAGGCATGGTTATGCAGTTTTCGATATGGCTGCTTTGGCGACACCGAGTACATCGATCAAGAGCCGATTAGGAAAACGTCGTTTCTTCACAATCGCATAGAAGCGCTCAGTGAGCTTTGGGATCCTGCAGCGCTCTACAAGAATACCAGTTTCAAGTTCGTCACGCACGACAATTGGTGGCACTAACGTGACGCCCTCGCGCTCGCGCGCAAGCAGGCGCAGCATGGCCATGTCATCGACCTCGGCTAGGATAATCGGCCTGATCCCGGCCGTTTCGAGAATCCGATCGAACGCGACGCGGATATCGCTATCGAGACTAGGCAGCAGCAGTGGCTCGGTGCGAAGGTCTTCCGGAAAACGGAACTTGCGTTTTCCCTTTTTTGCGCGGCCGATTAAGCTAACCGGCTGTTCGTTAAGCAGGTGGTTGCGGAGTGACGAGCGTGCGTCCTGCGGCGCCGCGCTGTTCGCCAGAACGACGTCGATGGTGTGAGACTCCAACTGAGCGAGAAGGTCGCGGATGTTGCCCGACCGAACGATCAACTCCACATCGGGACGACCGACCAACGGCCGAAGGAATTCGAGCTGGAAGTTTCGCGACAGCGTCGTGAGCGCCCCGACGCTGAGGACCTGGCGGTTTGCCAACGGGCGACCTTGCAGAGTGCTCAACAGTTCGTCACCCGCTTTAAATACTGTATCGGCATAGTCGAGCGCGATCTGACCGGCCTCGGTCAGGATGAGTTTCTTGCCCACACGCTCGAAGAGCGGATGGCCCATCTGATGTTCCAGTTTCTGAATCTGAACCGACAGCGCCGACTGTGACAGGTTCATATGCTCGGCGGCCCGTGTGAGACTGCCCGCATGCGCGACCGCCCAGAAATAGTGAAGGTGGTTGAAATTAAGGCTTCTCATATCGTTCTATTTAAACGAACGATCTATTCACAACAATGAATTTTCTTCGCACTTGGCGTTCCCATAGACAAGTCCCCGAACCGAAGTGCGGTCGAAGGGGGCTATCTTGCAAACACATCTCTTGCCATTGCTGGCGGCAGTTCCGCTGCTCGTCAGCGCAGCGATTAGCTTCTCAAAGACAGGCCTGAGGCCAAATCACATACCCCTAATGGCCGAAGCCGCCGCACTCCTGGCGCTTGTTGCGGGCATTATTTCAACGGCCGGGCTGATCGTTTTTGGTCCTGGCGTAAGTTCCGTGATTGGCATTTACGGTGTCGGGTTGTCGGTCCGGCTGGACGCCGTCAGCGCCGCGATGGTCTTTCTGGTGACCTTCATTGGCTGGATCGTCATCCGCTACGCAGGGACCTATCTTGACGGCGAGAAACGACAAGGTTCTTTCACCGGCTGGCTCTGCCTCACGCTCGCCTCGGTGATGCTTCTCGTCACCGCGAACAATCTTTTCCAGCTGACCCTGGCCTGGATTGCCACCAGCATGTTTCTGCACCGACTACTGCTGTTTTATCCTGATCGCGCGGCTGGCCAGCGCGCGGCACGCAAAAAGTTTATCACCGCGCGCATAGGAGACATCGCGCTCATTGCCGCCGCTGCTCTGCTAGCAACAGCTTATGGCACGGCCGATATTGGCTCGCTCCTCCAGAACGCCCGTGCGGGCGCAGGTGGAACGCTTGCGGGGGCGGCAGCAAGCCTGCTGGCTCTCACGGCGATTCTCAAGTCTGCCCAGTTTCCAACCCATGGCTGGCTGACCGAGGTTATGGAAACGCCTACGCCAGTGTCGGCGCTACTTCATGCGGGCGTGATCAATGCAGGCGGGTTCCTGCTGATACGCTTCGCGGACGTCATGCTACTCGCGCCCAGCATTCTCGCCATCCTCGTCATGATCGGCGGCTTCACAGCGATTTTCGGCAGCTTGGTCATGCTGACACAACCGGCGGTGAAGACATCGCTCGCATGGTCGACTGTCGCGCAGATGGGCTTCATGATTTTACAGTGCGGGCTGGCGCTCTTTCCCTTGGCGTTGCTGCACATCGTGGCGCACTCGCTCTACAAAGCTCACGCCTTCCTCTCCTCCGGCGGTGCTGTCGAAAGGGTTGCCGCGATCCAAAGGCCAGGACCTGTCGCGATCCCCAGCGCCAGGGCGGTTGGTCGGGCCTTTATGGCTGCGCTCATCATCTACCTCCTCGTAGGGCTCGGTTTCGGGCTGACCCATAAGTCACCACAGGCCATCGCGCTCGGCGCCATTCTGATTTTCGGCGTCGCTTACATGCTGGCACAGGGGTTTGCCGACGCGGCGCCTGAGGCCCTTACCCGGCGCACGGCGGTCTACGCCGTGGCGACCTCCTTAGGTTACTTCGCGCTGCAGACCGCCGCGACCTCGCTAACCGCGGGCATCCTGCCGGCCGCACCAACGCTGGGGGCGCTTCAATGGTTGCTTATCGTGCTCGCGGTCATCAGCTTTGGTCTTGTCGCAATCGTTCAGGCCATGTTCCCGCTCTGGGCCTATCACCCTGCGACCGCCGGCTTGCGCGTGCATCTCTCAAACGGTTTCTACTTAAACGCCGTCTTCGACCGCCTCGTCGGCGGCTGGGCCACGCGCAACACATCCCGATCAATTTCGGAGCTTTAAAAGATGTCTTATCCCCATCTAGCGGCGCTGGCTGGACTTAAACGCATCGAGACCGCAGCGGATCGGGCGGCTCGAGCCATTCCTCCCCTCTGGCCTCTGGCGTCGAGCGTTGCCGTCAATCCGTTTCTCGGGCAGACGGGAGAGACATTGGTAATGGCGGGCGCGCGGCTTGCGCGCGTTGCTGGCGCAGCTGTCACCATGCCAAGGCGCTGGTACGAGGAGAGAATTTGCGCCGGTACGATTTCGGACGAAGATCTGTTCGCGGCCTGGACAAGAGCACCGGCACATCTGAGGCCTGCTAACCTGGCTGCGCTGAAGGCTGCCGCAACTTCGGACTCGCCAAAGCCCGCGGCACTCCCGACGATCGCGAGTCTCGCGGCTGAGGTCTCCGGCATCAATTGGCCCGGCCTGATTGGTGAGCGGTTGGGTACCTGGGCGGCGGGATACTTCGATAAGGGCCAGGCACTCTGGGCTGCGCCGCATGGCAAGAGCGCTTATGCGGCTTGGCAGGCCGTGGCCACCCACGATCTAACACCGGAAATCGCAGGGCTGCCGGGGTTCGCGCGTCATGTATCGGAAGCTCCCGATAGCGCCATCGCCGCTATCGCCCGTGTGACTGATCGGCTTAATCTCGGCGAATCCGCGATAGAAAGCTACTTCCACCAGATGCTTATGACGTTGGGAGGCTGGGCTCAGTATGCGCGCTACCAGCTCTGGCAGGCCGAATTGACTGGCGGGTCGGACGAGGTAGTCACCGACCTCCTTGCGATCAGGTTGATCTGGGAGGAAGCGTTGTTCCTTCGCTATGGTGCGCAAATCTCTGAGAAGTGGGCGAGCGTGCGGGCAGCGCATGCGGTGCCAATTGCAGCAACTACCGACCTCGTTATCGACGCGATCCTGCAAGATGCTGCGGAATCTTCAGCTCAGCGCGAGCTTGCGGAGATGCTTGCGAAGCCGTCTTCAACGACAAACGAAGATCGCCCTTTGGTCCAGGCCGCATTCTGCATAGATGTGCGCTCGGAGGTGTTCCGCCGTGCGCTTGAAAGTGTGAGCCCTCAAATCCAGACACTCGGCTTCGCGGGCTTTTTCGGTCTAGGCATATCGCATCGGCGCTTTGCTTCAGATGTCGAAGAACTGAGGCTACCGGTTCTGCTCAATCCCGGCCTTAGGTCTTGCTCCGGAACGCTTGACACTTTGGCAACTGATCAGTCTGAGAGAATCACGGCCCGAGCGAGGCGCGCTTGGGGACGGTTCAAGCTCGCCGCAGTTTCGTCCTTCGCATTTGTCGAGGCGACAGGTCCGTTCTATATGGGCAAGCTTTTGAGCGATGCATTTGGACTCCATGGCCGGCTAGCACCAAACGATCCCCCGCCCCGGCTCGACCCAGTGCTCGATCTTGAAACCAATACTACAATTGCTGAGACTGTGCTGCGCGCCATGTCATTGACCAAGCGCTTCGCGCCGCTCGTTCTGTTAGCGGGACATGGCGCCAATGTGGTCAACAACCCACATGCTAGCGGATTGCATTGCGGTGCCTGTGGCGGTTACTCGGGGGAAGTGAACGCTCGCATTCTCGCCGCGATTTTGAATGATCCGGCCGTTAGGACAGCGCTGAGGCCAAAGGGAATCGAGATACCAGAAGACACGTTCTTTCTGGCGGCGCTTCACGATACAACGACGGACCAAGTAACCCTTTACGCACAGGACTACCCCGCTGACACCCACCAGAAGGATATTAGACAAGCCAAAGCCTGGCTCGCTGCTGCGGGAAAGCTTGCACGAGGCGAGCGTGCCCTGCGATTACCTCGGGCGAAAAATGAAGGCGCACTCGCACGGCGCGGCCGCGATTGGGCTGAGACCCGCCCCGAATGGGGGCTCGCAGGATGTAAAGCGTTTATCGCCGCGCCTCGGACGCGAACAGCCGGAAAGAATTTCGAAGGACGCGCTTTCCTGCACGACTACGACTGGAAGCAAGACGAAAGCTTCCGTGTTTTGGAATTGATCCTGACGGCGCCGGTCGTCGTGGCAAGTTGGATCAGCCTGCAATATTACGGATCGACAGTTGCACCCGATGTGTTCGGAAGTGGGAATAAGCTCCTTCACAATGTCACAGGTGGTATTGGTGTCGTGGAGGGCAACGGGGGCCTGCTCAGGGCCGGACTGCCTTGGCAATCAGTTCATGACGGCAAATCCTACTCGCATGAACCGCTACGTCTGTCGGTCTGCATCGAGGCGCCTCGCCAAGCGATTAGTGATGTCCTCAGCCACCACGCCGAGGTGCGAGCCTTGTTTGACAATGGCTGGCTCAGCCTTTTCGCCCTCGATGATGCGGGACGCATGGCCTGGCGATACGCGGGTGATCTGCAATGGGCCCAGATGAGCGACGTTAAATTCTCCCAATTCTCTAAACCGTCTGAAACCTCGGCCGAGCTGCAACCAGGCGCTTCGCCGAGCACCTTTATGAAAGGCTGATAGAAATCTCCCGGTAATCACAAGGTTCTGATCAGACGAAACGAAGGGGCGAACTGTCGTGCATGGTGAGCAATGAGCGCCGCTACCGCGACACGGTAGCGATACTAACATCGATGCATGCCAAAGAGCGTGTCATTGGTCCGATTCTGCGAGCAGAGTTAGGACTGATCGTCGCGCCGGCCGCGGGTATCAATACCGATCAATTCGGAACTTTTAGTCGCGACGTTGCAAGATCCGGATCCCAGCTAGAGGCAGCCAGAGCCAAGATCGCCGCCGCCTTCGAATCCGCGCCGACTGCGCGTGTCGCCTTAGCGAGCGAAGGGAGCTTTGGACCTCATCCCAACATTCCTTTTTTGGCTATCGGGCGCGAACTTGTTCTGATGGTCGATCGAGAGAACGGCCTCGAAATGACCGGATACGACGCCAGCCTGAAAACCAACTTTGGCCACATCGTCGCGAGAGACCGCGATTCAGCCTTCGCTTTTGCGCAGCGCATCGGATTTCCCGAACACGGTCTAATCGTCATGGGTTGCCGGGACGAGCAACCCGCTCCTGACCTACTACTCAACAAAGAAATTACTCAAGCAGCCGCGCTTGAAGCCGCGGTCCAAGAAGTCCTGAGGCGCTGCGGCGCTGCGTTTGTCGAAACCGACATGCGAGCGCATCGTAATCCTACCCGCATGGCCGCGATCGCGCGCGCGACCAAAGACTTGGCTCCGTTTCAAAAGTCGATGTCCTAATTGCGACCATCCCGGCTTCGACGTAACAGAGCGGATTCCCGGGCTGCCATGCGCGTGGTGCGGTGAGCCAACGCGCCTGATCGTCGCCGAAGTTTTCGCTTGCGACTCCTGCGGATATAAACAGGAAAGGTCCATCGCAACCGACTCAACCGCAGATCCCGGCCAATGCGATGGCTGCAATCCTTAAAGTCTAATCAGTGCTGGCAACGGGTGAACCAAAAGCCCCTTCATAAAAGACATGCGTTATTCCATAACCGCTCATTACGCGAGCTCAGCGATTTCGGCTTGGCCATGTCCGCCCGCTAATAAAAGCCTTCACCCACGACGCTCTCAATCGCGGATCGCTCCTTCTCGACGCCATCTGGCGCATCCATTCCGTTGAGCACGATGTTCGCACCTACGTCTGCGAAGGCACGCGCATACCCGAGGCCGAAGCCGCTCCTCGAACCTGGACCCGTCACATCATGTGACCAGAGTTTTCTCGTAGCTCCGCAACAGGCGTCGCATCGGCTGTTGCAGATAGTCGTGCACGACCTTGCCCAGCCCCAGGGTGAGATCTGCGCGGATGTGAATAGCGGAAACGATCTCGAGAACCGGCAAATCGGCCACGGGAGCCAGGGCATGAGGTGTCAAGGAGAGAGCCGCGGGTCCGGTCCACGCCCCCTTCAAAACAAGTTGCTCAAGGTGATATTCGACAAGCTCGCAGATGCGCGGACTGCCGTCGACGTGCGGAATAATCTTGAGAAGGAAGTTCGGCTCCTCGAGAGCGGCCTTGACTTGCGCCAGGTCGGCTTCGCGGTGCTTGAATCCCATCGTGCCGGTTGCTACCCGCAACGGACCGTAATCCAGAGTGCCGATGAGGGTGTCGACCTCTGTTTTCAACGTCGGTCGGCCGAGCTTTTTCGGAAAGCCCCAAAGCTCCCGGCCACCGGCGATCGGACCCTCATCGTTTAGGAACATGCAGTGGGTGTAGCTGCCCTTGCGACCGCGGAATGACACCGGGATGACCTGGCCACTTTCGGTGTAGTCGCCAAAGCCACTGGAATCCGGCATGCGGATGAATTCGTACTTGACCAGGGCCTCGCGTTCGTCAAATTCGAGCGGAGCCGGAATAACCGATCGTAGCTTCGTTGGGTCGGTGCGATAGGTGATGATCAGGTATTCACGGTTCACGAAGCGATATGGCCCCGGCGGATATGCCGGATTGGTGAGCGGCATCGCAAACGCCCGTCTCGCGACTTCATCTTCGCGCATTCTATTCTCCTGTGACTAAACAGCTTGATCTACTCGCGACCATCCTGCTCAAGGTCGAACGTGGACACACCGTCCGCACTGGTCGGGCGGGCCAGCACCTCGGGATGGCGAAGGGTGCGTAATGCGTCGTGATAACCGGCGCGCCAATGATCTTGCATCGAGAGGCGGGAAAATTCGTAGTCCTTGGAGTGGCCTTCATAGTCCCGCGCGCGATAAATTAGATGGACGAGGTTGTGCACGTTGTAAGAGGCAGCCGTCCTGAGCGGCTTGACGTCCTCATGCTCGAGCAGATCTTCAGGCAGTCTGCGCAAGAGAGCAGCCAGCTCTCGCTGCAGTCGGTGCAAGCTTTTGAACTGGTCTGTGCTTGCTCGCGTGCGACTCGAGTATTGAATCTCCTTTTGACGCGTAACGACCTCGGCTATATTGCGTGGAATGTTGCCGTGCGCGCTCCAAAGGTCGACCTGAAACACAAGCGTATCCTGACGGGCACCACACTCAATCACCCACTGCAACGGTGTGTTGGATACGAGGCCGCCATCCCAATATTGTTCACCATCGATTTCGACTGCCGGAAAACCCGGCGGCAGCGCCCCACTCGCCAAGATATGCTCCGGTCGAATCGTATGCGTGGCACTGTCGAAATAGACCAGATTTCCGGTCCTCACATTGACTGCGCCTGCGCTGAACCGCGTCCTACCAGAATTAAGACGATCGAAATCGACGAGCCGCTCGAGTGTCGTCTTTAGCGCGCTCGTGTCGTAGAAGCTCGTGGCGGCAGGAGTTCCAGCCGCTTGTAGCCATGGCACCAACGGCCGCGCGGAAAAAAATCCATTTGCGCCAAACACCGCCGCGAAGCTCGCATTCACCTGATTGAGAAAATTGCGCGTGTGATAGCTGTTCATCAAATCGGCGAACGGCTTGCCCGACCAGTGCCAAGGCACGTCCGACGTCACCTGCGTCCAAAACTCGCGAAGCCGGTCAACTCGGGAGGCTGGCGGATTGCCCGCAATAATCGCAGCGTTAATCGCTCCAATCGAAATGCCGGCAATCCAATCCGGATGGATGTCGGCTTCGGCCAACGCCTCGTAGACGCCTCCTTGGTATGCCCCCAGAGCGCCGCCGCCTTGAAGAAGCAAAGCTATGCAGTCGAATGTTGCGAGGTGCCGTTGAAACTGAAAGTTCATGGTTCGCGTGTGCTCTTGGTTCGCGATGCGCAAGCTTGAGTTCAGTCCGGCTCGGGACAAAGCAGCCGCGCGGTTCGCATTAATAAACTATACCGTATAGTTTTATTAACTCCAGATAACTTGCCCTGTCAAGCAAGCATCTTCACATGCTGTGCTTCAGCTGTTTCAGTTGCCACATTCGTCCTGGATTTCGGCAAACCTCGAAGTGAAGTTCATCACACGCGAATTCGTATTTGCTACCAGAGCGCGTCTGTGGGGCTGACGCACTGCGCCAAGAGTGTTTTTCCTGACTTCATAGCCTCCGTTCTAGACTTGCGTCTCGAGGGCCGGCATTGGCGCGTTTTGCGCAAGAGTCGAGTTCGACGAATGGGTGTCATGCGCCGGATCAACCATCTCATGCGTTGGCTGGCCATCACCGTGATCAGGGTGGATCCGGAACCAGGCGACATAGAGCGCCGGTAGGAACAAGAGTGTCAGCAGCGTGCCGACGATGATGCCGCCCATCATCGCGTAGGCCATCGGGCCCCAAAAAATTTCGCGCGCTATCGGAATCAACGCAAGACTTGCTGCGGCGGCGGTCAGGAGAATCGGCCGCATGCGATGCTCGGTCGCCTCCACAACAGCCTCCCAGGCCGGGCGCCCCTCCTTCCTCAGATCCTCAATCTGCACGATGAGGATCACCGAGTTTCGGACCAGGATACCGATCAGCGCCAGCACGCCAAGGATGGCAACGAAACCGAGAGGCGCGCCGCTCGGCAGCATCGCCATAACGACGCCGATTACGGCAAGCGGCGCGACCGCAAACACCAGGAACAAGCGATGGAAGCTCTGCAACTGAATCATCAAGACGGTAGCCATCACGAAGAGCATCAGCGGCACCACCGCCACGATGGGCCCTTGGCTCTTGGCGCTCTCCTCCACGGAGCCTCCGACCTTGACCGAATATCCCGCCGGCAGACCCTTCTCGAACTCCGCTATCTTTGGCGCGAGCTGGTCCATGATCGTCTTCGGCTGGACGTTGTCACGGATGCCCGCCTTCAGCGTAATGGTGGGAATTCTCGCGCGTCGCCATATCGTCGGCTGTTCGAGCTCGTAGCGCAGATTGGCCAGGGCCCCGAGCGGCACCGACTGACCGCCGACCCCAGGCAATTGCAGATCGCGCAGCGTATCGATCGAGGCACGCTCGGCCGCAGTAGCGCGTCCTGTCACATTCACGAGGTAGATGCTGTCGCGAACCTGGGTAATGGGCGTACCTTCGAGCACGGAGCTCAATGCCGTCGCGATGTCTTCCGATGTTACGCCGAGCTGGCGCGCCTTGTCCTGGAGAACGTCGACCTTGACGACACGCGCAGGCTCCATCCAATCAAACACAACGTGGCCGAGATCGGGATTGGTCCGGACGATGCCGGCGAGTTCCTGCGAGATATCCCTGACCTTTGCGATGTCTGGCCCGCTTACGCGGTATTGCACAGGACGTCCCACCGGAGGACCCACTTCGAGCAACTTGACGTAGGTGTCAGTGCCGGGAAACGTCTTCTGCAGATAGTCCTCGAACTGCGCCTTGACCCGGTCGCGCGCCTTGATCCCGCCCTTGGTCACGACGACCTGTTGGCCGAACCAGGTATTCGCCGTCTGCACATCGAATGACAGGAGGAACCGCGGAGCGCCAGTGCCGACATAAGTTGACCAGTGCTCGACTGAGCCATTGCCCTGCAGCTGTTCGCGCTCAAAGCGCGCCATCTGCGCGTTGGTGTCGGCAATCGAGGCGTTCTGCGGCAAACTCCAGTCGATCACCAGCTCGCTGCGGTCAGAGGACGGAAAGAACTGCTGCGGTATGAACTTCATGCCAAACAAGGCGATCAGAAAGGCCGCAACAGTCACCCCGATCGTGGTCCATCGGTGATGCATACAGATGAAAAGCAAACGCGCAAACATTTGCGCCACCCGGCCCTTCTCCTCATGATGACCCTTCATTTTGGCAGGCAGGATGGCGACGCCGAGCAGCGGGGTGAACAGCACCGCGACGATCCACGACACGATCAACGACACCGCAATGACCACGAACAGAGTGAAGGTGAACTCGCCAGCATTGCTGCTGTTTAGTCCGATCGGAATAAAGCCTGCCACGGTCACCAGTGTGCCGGTCAGCATTGGAAAGGCTGTTGACGTATAGACGTGGGTCGCCGCCTTCTCCAGAGGATCGCCGATCTCAAGCCGGGCCACCATCATTTCGACGGCAATCATGGCGTCATCGACCAGAAGTCCCAGCGCGATAATCAGGGCGCCAAGGGAAATGCGCTGCAGCGAGATACCCGCATATGCCATCACGACGAAGGTAATGGCGAGCACCAGCGGGATCGCAATCGCGACCACCAGTCCGGCCCGCAAGCCAAGGCTGAGAAAACTGATTGCGAGCACGATGACCACGGCCTCGAACAGCGCTTGAGTGAAGCCCGAGACGGCCTCCTCGACAATGACTGGCTGATTAGCGGCCTGATGAACGCCGACGCCGATCGGAAGATCGGCGATGATCTTCGACATTTGCTCCTTCAGCGCCTCGCCGAAGTGCAGCAGGTTCGCCCCGGACTTCATGCCGATGGCCAGCGCGATCGCGGGCTCGCCGTTGTACCTGAACAACGTCTTGGCCGGATCAACATAACCGCGCGTGATGGTCGCAACGTCAGTCAGAGGAAAGAAGCGGTCGTTGATGCGCAGATTGACCGCCTTCAGGCTTGCCTCAGAGGTGAACTGACCGTTCACGCGCACGCTGATCCGCTCGGGGCCTTCCTGGAATACACCGGACGGCGCGACCGCGTTCTGTCCCTGCAGGGAGGCCATGATTGAGCGAACGTCGAGACCGAGTGCCGCGATCTTGCGGGTGGAGAATTCGAGATAGATCACCTCATCCTGCGCGCCCAGAATATCCACCTTGCCGACGTCCGGCACGGTCAGAACTTTGGCGCGGATGTTCTCGACCTCTTCGCGCAGCTGACGCTGCGTCAGGCCGTCGCTGGTGAAAGCGTAGATATTGCCGAACACATCGCCGAAACGGTCGTTGAAGCCCGGCCCGATCACGCCTTGCGGGAAGTCGCCCTTGATATCGGCGATCATGTTGCGTACGCGCACCCAGGTCGGCTTGACGTCCGACGCTTTTATCGTGTCCCGCAGATAGACAAAGACGGTGGTCTGGCCCGCGACCGTGACGCTCTTGGTATAGTCGAGCGATTCCAGCTCCTCGAGCTTCTTCTCGATCCTGTCGGTGACCTGGCGCGTCATCTCTTCAGGCGAGGCTCCCGGCCACTGAGCCTGAATCACCATGGTCTTGATGGTGAAGTCAGGATCCTCCTGACGCCCGAGCTGAAGATATGCCCAAAGCCCTGCCGCCATGAAGGCGATCATGAAATACCAGACGAGCGAGCGATGGCCGAGCGCCCAGTCGGAAAGGTTGAACGACTTCATGGCTTCTGATCCTGTTCGATACGGACTTGCTGTCCTTGTTTGAGGCTGTGGATTCCGGCGGTCACGATGCGCGCGCCGGGAGCAAGCCCACCGGTGACGCGGGTACCCGCTTGGTCGGCGGCAAGATCGATTTTGTGCAGCAACACCGTGCTCGTCGGGTGATCGACGACCCAGACGAAATTCGCGCCATCCTGGGCGAGCACCGCTGAGGCGGGGACGCGCAATGTCGGACTTTGCGCTTTGCCGAGCGTCGCCGTAACAGTCGTGCCTAAACGGAAGCTTTCAGGTGGGTTGTTTAGAGCAATGCGGACCCGCCGCAGGCGCGTTGCGGGGTCTGCCTGCGGCGCGATCTCGCGAACCTTGCCTTCGACCTGAACCGCGGGGAGCAGCTGTAAGCCGACCGTGAATGGCAAGCCAATTTCTAGCGGCACCGGGAAATCTTCTCCGATATCGACCACCGCCTCCCTGATGTCGGGCCTCGCGATTGTCACGACATTTTGGCCAGGGGAGACCACCTGTCCGACCTCCGCACCCACCGCGGTGACGACGCCAGCGAAATCCGCTTTGATCTGCGCATAGCCACGTTGCTCGATGGCCTTGGTCAGGTTTGCCTGTGCGTGCGCGACCGATGCCTCGGCACCGGCGCGCGCCTGTTCGGCATTGTCCAGTGTCTGCTTTGTGGTGGCATCGGTTGTGATGAGGGTTCGCTGCCGCTCCTCCGTCGCCGTTGCAGTCGCCAGTTGCGCCTCGGCCTTCGTAAGCTCAGCCTTGGCCGAGCGTACCGCAAGCTCCAGAGCCGTGGCATCGATGACACCGACAGTTTGTCCTTCGCTGACGAGGTCACCAACGGAGACGGGACGCCCGGTCAGACGCCCCAAGACGCGGAACGCGAGATTGGTCTTGTACTGCGGCTCAACAACGCCCACGGCGACGATGCCGTCCGTGCGGCTCGGCTCAAGGACCATCGACAGCACGGGTCGCACCGGCTCGGGCGCCTTCGGGTCCTGCTGACATCCAGCCAACACCAGCGAGCATACAAACGTGGCGGTCGCAATCATGGCGCGCTTGTTCATGATGGATCTCCCTCATATGTCACCGCCTGGCCAATGCTCAGCAGCTTGCCGCCATCGATCACAACGCGATCGCCCGGCTTGAGACCCGCCTTGATGAGCACTTCACCGGCTTCATAACCGCCGATCGTCACCGGCTGGAGCGCAGCCGTTTTGGCCGCCGGATCGACGATCCAAACCGCCGGCTTCGATCCCGTCGCCGCTAATGCATTCGAGGGCAATGCAATCTGCTGCTGGGCTTTTGTTTTGACAGTTCCTACAACGGCGCTTCCAAGCGACATCGCTGCTGGTAAGTCCTCGATGGCAACCTTGACGCGGATGGTCGCACTCTTCCCATCAATCGCAGGAGAGACTTCCCTGACATGCCCGTTCGCCGTCACGGCAGTATCGGATATAAGCGCCAAAGAGATACGGCTGCCGTCAAGATCGCCTAAGAAAAGCGATTCGTAGACGTCGAAGACGGCATCCCGTTCACCGTCCTGCGCCAGCGAGAAAACGGGCTGCGCGGCCTGTACGACCTGGCCAACCTCCAAATTGCGCGCCGTGATCACGCCCGCCGCTTCGGCGCGCAGCGCGGTATAGCCAAGGGCGTCTTTCGACGTTCCAAGCGCAGCCTTTGCTGCTTCAAGCACGCCTTCTGCGGTTCGCAATCCCTCCTGCGCCTGATCGTAGACTGGCCGCGTGGTGAAACCGCTTGCGATCAGCGCCTTCTGCCGTTCGAAGGTGACCTTGGCCACACGCAGCTGGAATTCTGCAGCCAGTAACGCCGCGGTCGCGGCATCGACATCGGCCTGCTGCTCCGCTGGATCGAGCAGAGCCAGGACTTCGCCAGCCCGGACGTGGGCACCGACATCGACATAGCGTGCAAGCACCCGTCCGCTGACCCGGAACGAGAGGTCGGCGCGGAAGCGGGCCTGGACTTCGCCGGTCAGGGTGACCGAGGCTTGTCGGTCGCGCGGCTGCACGATCTCTGTGCGCACGATCGCCGGACGGGTGATGGGAGCAGCGGCATGGTCGTTGCAGCCACTCAGCGCGATTGCGACGAGCGCGACCACAAGGCCACCGGCACCACTCAGCTTGCCTTTGCGCACTGCGCACACAGTCACGACAACCTCCTCAGTTTTCGCGGCAATAACTATACTATACCGTATATTTTCTTTTAATTGCATTTCAGTCCCGGGTGTGTCAAGCGGGATCTACGTGCGCAACTTGATTAGGAGATCGTGATGGCGAAGACCAAAAGCCCGAAACGCGGCAGGCCGCCCAAGGACCTTGCCGGCGACGTTCAGGCGCGGATTCTCGACGCGGCCCAGCAGCTCTTTCTCGAGAAGGGCTTTCGGAGTGCCAGCATCGACGATATCTCCGAGCTGGCCCCCGCGAGCAAACCAACCATCTATGCGCACTTCCCCGGCAAGGAGGCGCTATTCGCGGCTGTGGTTGCCCGAACCATCAACGGATTGACAGATTTCGAGGGGTTCGCGCCGACAGGCCGCACCATCCAGGAAAAACTCACCAATCTCGGCATCGAGATCGTGGAGAGATTTGTCGAGGACACATTGGATCTCACGCGCGCCACGATCGCCGAGGCGCGGCGATTTCCCGAGTTGAGCCGAAATGTTCACGACGCGGCGCGCGACCGCGCAGCTGGGGCGGTTTCGCAGCTCTTGAACGAAGCAACGCAGCGAGCCGTGCGCACGTCAAAGGGACCTTTCAGCGCAAAGCGGAGCGTTGCGACCGCGCAGATGTTTATGGATCTCATACTGCTTCCGATGCTCATGAGATCTCTGATGGGCGAGGAACTCAAGGATCTTAGAAAAGAGCTGCCGACGTTCTTGCACGAACGGGTCAATTTCTTTCTTGCGGCTTGTGCGGCGGACTGGAGGCCGTAAATCAGCCACAGATCCCGCTCGCTATCCTTACGCTGCAGCTTTGGTCGGCGATCAGGTCGATCGACCGACCCCGCGGTACATGATGCAGGGCGCCTGCGCAGAAATCCATCATCTCGTCGAACGCGAGCCGAACGGTACTCGTATTGATCCGCGACGGATTGAGATGCCCGTCCATTGCTTCAAGCAGGCAGCAGGTCAGCGACACCGGACTGGCTAGTCGAACCTCGCCGCTCGCCTGTCCGGCCGCGATGATCGGCCGCACAAGATCGCGGATCGGTCTGCGTAGGAGCGCGCGACCCGCCAATTCTCACGTACCGCTGCAGCCATTAGTTCGTGTAGCTGGCTGTCCCTCGCCAAGCGATGTTCATGAAGCTGCGAGATTATTCTCAAGGTGGCGGCTAAGCGCTGCAGGGCCGAGCCACCGCTGCGAGCCGCTTGGGCTGCGGCTGCGAATACCTCCTCGAACAACTCCGCTACGACCGCCTCTTCCAGAGCCCGCCTTGAGGCAAAGAAGCGGTATACGTTTGCCGGAGACATCGCAGTTTCGCGAGCAATATCGGCGACGGTAGTCTTCCTGTAACCGATCGCTCGGTAAAATTGAATCGCTGCATGAACAATCCGTTGATGGGTGCACGACGATCTCGCATGGAGTATCTGCTCCTGCATCGCTGGCGACCTCAGCGCGGTCGGATCGTCTGCAATTCACATCGGCAGGCTTCGCCGAAGTCACGCAAGGGGTCTATCTCCTCCATGAACTCTGGCAAGTCGACAAACTCGCGGTTCGGTGACAGGTAGGTTTCGATAATCAGGCGGCCTGCCCGCTCGGCGGCTTGAACCACTTCATCGCTGGACAGAATCCTCATCCGCCCGAGGAGCGCATACAGATTGACCAGTTGCGGAATCTCGGATTTGTCGTTGACGAGCGCGTCGGCATAGAGGCGAGAGGCCTCCTCGATGAAGCTTCGATAGAGCCGCTCGCGCTTGGAAATCGATTGGGCATGGTGGCGCTGGCGAAGCTTGCGGCGCCGAGCCACCCAGCCAGTCACGATCGTGGAGATGGCTCCGAAGGCCGAGCCGCCGAACGCGGCGAAAGCAGGGACATAAATCGTGTTCATGCGATCATTCCTCGTCTCTTACGCCGCGGTACCGCAGCGATCCTGTTGTCCTGACCGAAGAATTGGCCGCTTCGTGCTCGAAGACGGCTCTGCAAGCATAGCTCAGGTCTGATTTTCTTTGCCTGAGACAGGCCTCCACATTCGTGGCGTCAGGAATGAAGCTAGCGCATAGCCGGAAGGCATCGGGCGTGCACGCGGCCCTCTGCTCGGAAGTGCCGCTGTTCTCCTGCGCAAAGGCAGTGCCCCCGCCAAACAAAGCCGCCAGTATGACGACTACGAATGTGTACTCCATCATAAGAAACCCCTTCTCCGGCTGAGGCATTGGTTTCGAACGGGAACGCAGGCTCACACTCGGAAGTCCCCGTCCTCAAACAGCTCGAACACGCGTTTCGAATCCTAGCTCTTGACACAGACTGCTGTCCGGGATGTATATGAACTATACGGTGTAGTATCTTTTCGAGGAAGTCAACACTCTTTTGGTCGCTCGCAAAGGAAAATCCGACCGGGGCTTGCGCTCGCATTCATGGAGCTAGTCGTGACTCTGTCTCTCGTGGGCCGCGGCCAACATTCTTGCTGCCACGCATCATGCGTCCTCGCACACACCAATAGACCACCGGTCAGTTTTTCACGGACAGTCACTGGATTTACCTCATGTCGAAGAAGCGATTGTTAGCGATTATCGTCTTGTCCGCCACGCTTGCTGCTACGGGCGCAACAGCTCATGTCACCTATGAACCTTTGGATGTCGCCAATCGAGGCATCGCTGAGCAGGATGATGCCGAGGAGGCAGTGATCCGTCGCTTACTCGAACAATTTCGCGCGATGATACCGCTTAGTCAGGCGGTAGCGATCGCCGAGCATTTACATGGAGGTTCAAAGACCGCGGACGCTAACTTTGAGATATCCGATCCGCCCATATATCGAGTGCGGACGGTAAGAAATGAACGGATTTGGGAAAATGTCATAGACGCGAAGACCGGAAGCGTCACAGCAAGCGAAGTTTCGTCACTGAGGGAACTAAACGGAGAGGATCTGGGCAATATCATTGCCCTGAAGTCAGTTGATCAAGAGCTGTCGGACGCGGTACGCATCGCCGAGAAAACTGCAGGGGGAAGCGCTCTTGCCGCAAATCTGATGAAGCAAGATAGCAAACTCAACATTGTGGTCCTTATCGCCAATGGAGATCGGTTGAAGGAGGTAGTGCTCGAGCCATCCAAAATCAGGAGGGGAAAGTCAGCTCACTATTAGGCGCGGCCAACAGCCGCCAAACCCGCAATCCGGAACAAGGTCGCACGCCCTTCTATCAGTTACATTGTGGACACTCATTCCATAACCGCTCATTACGCGAATCTGACGTTTAGCGTGCTAAGGGACGCGACTACACCGTTGTGCGCAACGCCACATTTGGTGTTGACCTCCATAACGAGCGGAATACCACCTAACGCCCACTTGGCGTGCGCAGGGTCACGAGTTCTTCCGCTGCCGTCGGATGGACAGCCATGGTGGCGTCGAAGTCGGCCTTGGTGGCCTTCATCTTCACGGCGATACCAACGACCTGGATCAGTTCACCCGCCTCTGGCCCCACGATGTGGCAGCCGAGGATGCGATCGGTCGATGCATCCACGATGAGTTTCATCATGACGCGGGACTGACTGCCCGACATCGTGGATTTCAGCGAGCGGAAGTCCGTCTTGTAGATATCGACATGGGTGTACTGCGCACGCGCCTCGGCTTCAGTGAGGCCGACGGTGCCGACCTCCGGCTGCGTAAACACCGCCGTCGGGATATCGGCATGATCAACCCTGACCGGCCGGTTGCCGAATACGGTATCGGCGAAAGCATGCCCCTCGCGGATAGCGACGGGGGTGAGATTGATCCGGTGCGTAACGTCGCCAACCGCATAGATGTTCGGGACGTTGGTCTGCGAAAACTCATTGACAGCGATGCCGCCATTGACCGGATTGAGCGCGACGCCGGCCTTCTCCAGTCCAAGGCCTTTGACATGCGGATGGCGGCCGACAGCGAACATCACCTGATCGGATGCGATGCTCGATCCGTTCGACAGATGTGCAGTGAAAGCTTCGCCGTGCTTTTCGACCTTGGTCACGATACAGCCGGTCAGCACCGTGATGCCGGATTTTTCCATCTCGCTGCGCACATGTTTGCGCACGTCTTCGTCGAAACCACGCAGAATGTTTTCGCCGCGATAGATCACGGTGACGTCGGCGCCGAGCCCGGCGAAAATGCAGGCGAACTCCAGCGCGATGTAACCACCGCCCTGAATGACGATCCGCTTCGGGAACGTCTTGAGGTGAAACACTTCGTTGGACGAGATCACATGCTCGATGCCGGGAATAGCTTCGCCATGGTTGGGCGTGCCGCCGGTGGCGATCAGGACATACTTGGCCTTGACGGTTTCGCCGGTCGAAAGACGCAATGTGTGTGCGTCTTCGAGCGTGGCCCTCGCCTTGACGATCTTCGCACCGGCTTTCTCGACGTTGAACGTATATGCCGCTTCGAGCCGGGCGATTTCCTTGTCCTTGTTGGCAATCAGGGTGGACCAATCGAAGGTCGCCTCCGGAATGGTCCAGCCGAAGCCCGCAGCATCGTCCAGTTCGTGGCGAACGTGGGACGCATAGACTATCAGCTTCTTGGGCACGCAGCCGCGGATCACGCAGGTGCCGCCCATGCGATATTCCTCGGCGACCAGAACGCTTGCACCGTAACCGGCAGCGATACGGGCAGCGCGCACGCCGCCCGACCCGCCGCCAATCACAAACAGGTCAACCCTCGATAGGCTCATGCGACGTTCACCTTGGCGTAAAGGAGTACGTGCCGTTGAGCTATCCACGCATAGCCGTTTGCCCGAACAGAACGGCCTTCGAATCCTCTGTCACGACCGGCCCCCCATTGAGCCACTCACGGCCAACATTCCAGCCTTCGCGAACCTTTGGCATTTTGCTGAGCATCAAAAACCACCGTTTTAGATGCGGAAACTCCTCAAGGTCTTGCCCTTGAAGCTTGTAGGGCTTGATCCATGGCCAACAGGCCATGTCGGCGATAGAGTATTCACCAGCAACGTATTCGCGGTCCGCGAGCCGCGTATCCAGCACCCCATACAAGCGGTTTACTTCCTTGGTGTAACGATCTGCTGCGTAGGGCACTGGACTATTAACGTATTGCCGAAAGTGATGAGCCTGTCCGCACATTGGTCCCAAGCCGGCCATTTGCCACATCAACCACTGAACCACGTCATAACGCGCACGCACTTCTTCCGGCAAAAAGCGATCATGCTTTTCGGCGAGATACAACATGATAGCGCCCGATTCGAAGATCGCGATGGGATCTCCACCACCATGTGGCGCATGATCGACAATGGCCGGCATCCGCCCGTTCGGACTGATTTTGGCATAGTCCGGCTTAAATTGATCGCCAGCTCCGATATTGAGCGGTACTAGGTTGTAAGGCAATTCGAGCTCGTGAAGCAGGATGGTAATCTTGCATCCATTTGGCGTGGGCCAGTAATAAAGGTCGATCATGTTGCTACCTTATCGACGACATCTAATTGCTCGAAAAACAGTCGTTCAAATCGACGATTTCATTTATCCGCAATCGCGCAGAAGCATTTAGCGCGTTGTATTTCTCCTGCAGCAGGCAATAGCATTTCGCATGATACTTGAAGGGCGCCTGTGTGTAGGAAAGGCCAAGAGCTTCGAAGCAAAATTCCGGTCTTCCCTCTTCGAGAGCCTGCTGATTACTTTTGAGATATGGAAGGTAGATATCGGCAGCCAATTGCAGCAGGCCTGTTGTAGCGGCCCCCACATTGCTCAGGTCTATTTGTTCTGGATCTATCCCGGACGAATCTTCCAAAAGCTGCAGATAGGGGAATATCCCAAGCCCGCGATCGCGCATCGCTTTCCATGAAGTCGGATCAGTCGCCAGCGACTGAAGCTGTCCGTAAAGACCGAAATCGGCAAGCGTCGGCGAATTTCCGAAAAGAAAAGTTGAACTGCTCGAAATTCCATCCATCGCTTTCAGCAGCCGATTGAAGCTTTCGAGAATCAAAGGGGCATTACGAGGTGTCGCTCCGACAAGAGGCATCCGCGATTGCTGCCGAGACGAAAAGTGTGCCGCAGCTTCCTGCAAGACCGACTGATGATAATTTCCTCCCAAGAATTCACCGGTGACGACTCGACTCTTGAACGTGGCATTTTCCTGAGTGCCCCACCTGTAAAGGAAAGCCACCTTCACGAACCACTCATCAGCCATGTCTTCAATAAGATCGGACAAAAATGCGGCGCCCAAATCGAGAGGCACCACCGGGCGATCTTTGTGCTCATAATCGAGCAGGTAAGCGATTGTTGTCGACTCGTTGCGAACGGATGCGTCCTCGGGGAAATAGACAGCCGGAACGACTTTGGGCGATAAGTCTCTAAGTAACGCGTTGGAAGCCGCGCAGAGCGGTGGATGTGGAAGATTTTCTGGTATCCAGTCTAGCGTAGCCGGCATCCAATCAAACGGCAGCCGCTTGTATCGCATGAGCGACCGAAGCTTGAGAGCATAAGGTGAACCGATCGACCCAAACAGGCGATATCGCATTGCGGAGCGCGAGATTTCATTTTTCATGGCCAAACGATAGCCAGCTTTACAACCGCGTCCTCATGCACAGGCGACAGAGGCTACGGCGAAAACGCCAATTCGCCATGTCCGTTACGCCGCACTGATTGGCGGCGGGAAGCGAGAACACCAACACACTTTTTGGGACATTCGCTCCACAACCGAGGAGCACTCCATGAATCTCGCAAATATCTTGATAAACCACGCGCGTTTCCAGCCGAACCGCACCGCAATCCTTTTTGAAGACGCCCGGCTGTCGTTTTATGAATTCAATCAAAGGGTCAACCGGCTCGCCAACGCCCTCACCGAGCGTGGTATCAAATTCGGCGACAAGATCGCTTGTGTCGTGCCAAATTGCCTTGAGATGGTGGAATTATATTGGGCAACGGCCAAGATCGGAGCTGTCGCAGTTCCGCTTAGTCCGCTACTGAATGGGAACGCGCTCAGGGGACTCATCAACCACTCAGATTCTGTCTTTGCTTTCCTCTCCCCTCAGGCCGCGGCGGACCTGGATTCCGGCGACGATAGCAGCTCGAAGGTTCCCCTCGCCAACCAGATTATTGTCGGCGGCGAGTACGCATGTCGTACAGCCTTCGACCAGTTTGTAGGGATGGCGGCGTCAAGCGAGCCGGTTCTGGCTCACACCTCTCCATCGACTCCCTTGATGATCGTTTACAGCAGCGGAACGACAGGTGAGCCGAAGGGAATTGTGCTCAGCCACTACGCAAGGTCGATGTATTGCACACTGTATGCTTCCGCATGGCGAATGACGCCAGAAAGCGTATCCCTGCACACGGGATCTCTGGTTTTCAACGGCGCATTCATGACTTTATTGCCGAGCTTCTTCCTCGCCGGAACATATATCCTGCACGAGGCATTCGATCCGGAAGCAATATTAAAGACCATCGAAAGCGAGAAGGTCACTCATATGGTGATGGTGCCTTCGCAGATTCTCGCCCTTTTGGATTGTCCGACCTTTAGTCCTGAGCGCATTGCGTCGCTGGAGGCTCTTATTTCACTCGGCGCTACCCTTCACTTGTCGCACAAGAAGCGATTGCTCGACATCATCGGAAATCGTTTCTACGAGATGTACGGGCTCGCCGAAGGATTCATGACCATTCTCGACAAGACGAAGGCCGCGTCAAAATTGTCGTCGGTGGGCGCGCCGCCACCATTCTTCGATATGCGGATTGTCAATTCTGCGGGAGAAGAAGTGCCACCGAATACCGTCGGGGAAATCGTTGGCCGCGGCCCCATCCTAATGGAGGGTTATTACCGGCGAGATGACCTGACCAGCAAAGCCGTCATCGACGGCTGGCTTCATTCCGGCGATATCGGATACGTCGATGAGGACGGTTTTCTTTATCTGTCCGATAGAAAAAAGGACATGATCAAATCGGGCGGCGTCAGCGTTTATCCGCGTGACATTGAGGAAGTGATCGTGCAACACCCTGCCGTTCAAGAAGCCGCAGTTTTTGGTGTACCACACGAGAAATGGGGCGAAACGCCGATCGCCGCAGTAGTGCTTAATCCGGAACACTCACCCCGAACTGCCATTGAAGAATTGAAGATCTGGATTAACGACAATGTCGGCGCAAAATTTCAACGGATTTCCGACCTCGTCATATACGACGACTTCCCTCGCAACGCGGCAGGAAAAACACTCAAGCGATCCATCCAGGAAATGTACCTGAACAATCCGGTTCGGCCGACTTAAGAACTGGATCGCTCACGTGCCGCGAGCGGTGTCATGAATCAAGAAATTGACCGGGCGTACGCCCGGTCAAACGCCGAAACATTTCGATAAACGAACTGGTGTTTTCGTAACCAGCATCGAAGGCCACAGACGTAACCGGCTGACCGGAATGCAAACGCACGATCGAATCGTGAAGCCTCAATTGCCGCCGCCATTGTGCGAACGTGAGGCCGGTCTCCTTTCGGAATAGCCTTTCGAGAGTCCGTGTACAGCCGCCCGCGATATCGGCCCAGTCCGTTAGCGATCGCTGGTCGGCAGGATTTTTATGCAGCGCAGCACAAATCTTTTTCAACCGCAGATCTCTCGGCTCCGGAAACGAAAACACAAGATCGTTCGCCAACTGAAACTCGAGCACCAGAAGATCGAGGATTTTTGCTTCCCGACTGTTTGCTCCGAACCACTGATTGCCTTCAATCGCACTGCTAAGTAGCTCGCCGAACAGTGGCGATACCAGAATAGGCGACACGGAATGCGGAAGCGCGGGAGCTAACTGACGGGCAATCTGCAGATTCCTGAGCTTTACGTCCGTTGAAGCCGTCACCTCGTGCTGGATACCCTCCGGAATCCAGACCCCCTTTTTTCCGGCAACCAGATAGGCTCGCCCGCCCACCTTTACAGTCACCACGCCAGACGGTGCAGTCATTACTTGACCACGATAGTGCCGATGGACATCAATTTTCCCACCAAGCACGAGCTCCATTCCGAGCCCGTGAATCGGTGCGGGGCCAGCCTCTTCCTCCCACATCGCAATCGTTGCGGCACTGACAGTTGATAGCTGCATGGACATCTGCTCCAGCTGCAAACAATTCGACCGGGTCTCCGCCCCGCTTGAGTCTAAGTAAGGGGCCGACCTCGCGTTTCCGGCATGAAGAGTATTGTGACAACGGTGAGAAGATTGAGCAAGGCAAGATATCCGGAAAAGATGTCCATGCGGTCGATGCTGGCGAGCCAGTTTTGAACATAAGGTGCCGTTCCGCCGAAAATCGCTACCGCTAGAGAATAGGGGATAGCCATACCAGTCGCTCGTATCCGCGTGGGAAAAAGCTCCGCGTAGACCGCAGGAGCAATCGACGTCCAGGCAGCCAGCACAAACATCGAAACTGACATGGCAACTGCCAGCTGCCAGAACTCCCCCTGGATCAATTGAATTAAAGGAAAGGCCAACAATACAGCGAAGCTAGCACCGACAAGAAGGTTGGGTTTGCGGCCGATCTTGTCGGAGAGCATTCCCCAAAGAGGCTGCACAACGATATAAACAACGCAAGCGATCAAGAGAGCCCAAAGAGCGCCGTTGGCAGCCATCTGCTTGAAGTTGATCGAATAGGACGTCGCGCCGGACACCCAAGTATTGTAACTCACGGTCGGCCCCGCCGTCAGACCGATCACTGTCAGAACTGCCGATCTGTTTTCCCAGATAGAGCTCCAGGTCGATTGCTTGACGCCGTGAATTTCATCCTTCTCGGAAGCCTTGAAAACTTCCGGTTCCTTCAAGCCCCTCCTCAGAAAAATTGCGTAAACACCCAGCAAGGCCCCTAAAAGAAAAGGAATGCGCCATCCGTAAGTTTCCATGGCTCCGGCCGGCAGAACGGCGTTCAGTATCAGCGCGACAATGGTGGCTAACAGGGAGCCCATGATAAGCGCAATAAACATCGTGCTGGACCACAGACCGCGCCGATGACTAGGTGCACTCTCAACTAGAAAGGTGAAGGAAGCCCCGATCTCGCCGCCAAGGCCAAAGCCCTGCGAAAGCCGTCCGACGACAAGCAGGATAGGTGCAAGAATTCCAATTGATGCGTAGGTCGGTGCAAGACCGATCACAAGGCATCCGAGTGCCGTAACGGTCATAGAAACCACCATGGCGTGACGACGTCCCTTCCGGTCGGCCAGCCATCCGAAGTAAAGCCCTCCTAGCGGACGCAGTAGAAATCCGACTGCAAAAATAGCGAGGGTCGATAGCAACGCAGCGGTACGATCGCTTGAGCTAAAGAACTGATGAGAGAAGAATGGAGCGAAGATCGCGTATGATGCAAAATCGTACCATTCCAGCGCGTTACCAATTCCCGCTCCAAAAACGACAGAACGTACGTTTGTCGGTTCTGATCGATCCTGTACGCGCAAATGCTCGGCTGTTTCAATTGTCATCGTAGTTCCCCCCAATAGCTTTTTTTTGAGCGTAACAGGGGGCAATGCCGGGGCCTGTTGAATGGCCGACAATCAATATTGAAAAACGGACACTCATGCCTCCGCATCTGCCGGGAGAAACCATCCGCAAATAGGTTTACGCGTCGCCAAAACCAAGAATGAGCGGGACGCTATCCCTGCGGGCTCTCGTATGGACCTCCTGCTGGCAAGAATTGCGCTGCATGCATCCTTTGGCAACTTTGCAGCTACAAAATCGGCAGGAGGTATCTGCTTCAGTGTTCAACTATTGGCATCCCACTGCGGCCCTGCCTCGCAGTGGTTTTATTCTTCGGTCTCTTGCGCACGACTCTGGAAAACGGGAATTCTTCAATGGTTGGTCAGAGAATGTCGACCAATTTGGGAAGGCGACGGTTCGATTCCGACCTCTATAGAGACTCAGCACGTTCAAAAAGCCCGCCATTGGTGGGCCTTTCTTACATAAAAGAAAGGAATACTCTTAATCGCACACTGGCTGGCTGCTTTGGGAGAGATCGAACCACCACATTCCCGAATGCAAAATACCCTTTGATTTATCAAGAGAATTTCGCACTCTTTCGTAAACTCTAGCCCCGGCGAATTATGCACCCAAAAGCTGTTGAGCTGGAAAATGCAACTTTTAACGACCAACGGCGCGTTAGGCATTCAACCGCGAAAATACCAATGCAAGACTTCTCATCGGCGAGAAATCAGGCATGCTTCTCAAAACTTGCCGCTTCGCGGAATTGTCTGAGGCTGCCGCTATGCATGATCCGGCCGCCAAGCGGGCGGCCAATAATCCGCTCGGCCAGTAAAGCGGCATCTATCAGCCCATCAAGATCGATGCCCGTCTTGATACCCATTTCATGGGCCATAAACACCACGTCTTCGGTGCAAATGTTTCCCGCCGCAGTCCCGTGGATATGACCGGCAAACGGACAACCACCGAGCCCTGCGACGGAGCTGTCAAACAGATCGACACCCATCCGTAGCGCGGCATAGAAATTGGCGGGCCCCACGCCCCGTGTATCATGCAGATGCAGGCCGATACGCGCGGTAGGTGCCAGCTCACGAACAGCGCCGACCCGCCGCTCGATCTCGGTCGGCACAGCCCATCCTACCGTATCCGCCAGATAGATCGCCGGCATTGAGCGGCCGTTGCTTCCAAACCGCTCCAGCACCCAGCGAACATTTTCCGTCACCGCTTCAATCGGAATCTCGCCCTGCAGATTACAACCAAAAGCGGTCATGATGTAGACGGAGGAAATCGCGAGACCAGCGCCGTCGTATAACTGGATCCAGTCGTCCTGGCGCCGACGCATCTCATCGGCACCGCAGCCGTTGTTCTGTAAAGCAAAAGCATTCGAAGCGTAAAATAACAGTGTACCATTCAGGTCCACGTTCTCCACGGCCGATGCCTGGCGGAAACCCTTCTCGTTAAGCCACAGCCCCGTATGCTTCACGCCCGGAACCTTCTCGATGGCAGCAAATAATTCGGCCGAATCCACCATCTGCGGTACATGCTTCGGGCTGACAAAAGACGCTACCTGTATTTGCTTTAACCCCGTATGCGATAGCGCATTGACCAGCGCGACCCGGTCCGGCAACGGAAAGATTTTCTTCTCGAACTGAAATCCTTCACGCGGGCCTTCCTCATGGATCTCGATAGCCGAGGGCAAATCGCTCATGCAGCATTCTCCGCGTTGGTCGAGACGACAAACACGACCTGATCGCGCTCCACGGTCGCATCGGCGACGCAATCAATGTGTGTGACACATCCCGCCGTTGGCGATGCGATGGTCAACTCCATTTTCATGGATTCCATCACCGCGAGAACATCTCCGACAGCCACCGTTTGTCCCTTTTCAACATTCACTGAGACGACACGGCCCATCATCGGCGCCCTCACCTGCCCATCATTGGCACCGGCATGTGCTAGCAGCGAACCGGACAGATAAGGATGAACCGAAAAGCCACTGTTCGCAACAGCTGACGCAAAGCCGGCGAATCCATCCGATACAGAAGGCATCACGGTGATGGCAACATCGTCATAAGCGATGGTAACCTGACCGTCGCCGTGGGCATGGAACGTAAAAATTACTTCATGTCCATCGACATTGACGAGCAGCGCGTCAGGGCGGCCCGCGTAACCGAATCTCACATCATGAGATCGCCCCGATGCAGTAAGGTGGATCGCTGGGGCTGCCGACGACTCCGGCACTCCGCTTCCCAACCGCCATGAGGTCAATCCCTCGCGACCACCCCAGATACGGCAGCTTCGACGAGACCATAACCACAGGCCTGCGGCGATATGTGCGTCGAGCGAAAAACGGGATACCTCCGCACCGGAGGCGATCATCGCGTCGATTGTACCGGTATGCACCTCGTTGGCTAAAACGCTGGTGTCCGAAACAATTCGTCGCAGGAACGTCAGATTTGTTGTGACGCCGCTAACCATGCAATCAAGCAGCGCCGCATTGAGGCGTGTGTAAGCTTCGGTCCGAGTCGCTGCTGTTGCGATCAACTTCGCGATCATCGGGTCGTAGTAGGGCGTAATCGCCATACCTTCGGTAATGCCTGCATCGACACGAACTTTATCGGTCAGCCGTAGCTTCCCGATGGTTCCGGTAGAAGGCAGAAATCCGTTATCGGCGTCTTCTGCGTAGAGTCGCGCTTCGATGGCGACGCCGGAAACACTCACATCAGCCTGCGCGACCGGTAACGCACCATCCGCCACCGCGCGGATTTGCAACTCGACAAGATCCAGACCCGTTACGCTCTCTGTGACCGGATGCTCAACCTGGATGCGTGGATTGACCTCGAGGAAGAACGCATCGGCGTCCTTAACGATGAATTCAACAGTCCCGAGTCCGGCATAGCGAACTCTTTCTCCGAGCCGCACCGCATGAGCAAGAATGCTCTCGCGCAAAGCCGGAGCAAGGCTGAGGACCGGTGCTTCTTCGATGACCTTCTGGTGCCGGCGCTGCAGGCTGCATTCGCGATCGAACAGATGAACGACGTTGCCTTGTCCATCGCCCAGAATCTGAACTTCGATGTGACGTGCATTCGGCAGAAACTGCTCGACGATCAGGCTAGGATCGCCAAAGGAGCTTTTGCCTTCGCGCATTGCGGCCTGAATATCCGCATTCACCGTCGCAACATTGGCCACCACGCGCATGCCCTTGCCACCACCTCCGGCCGCGGCCTTGAGCAACAACGGCAGCTTCATTCCGGTGACTGCGCGCTCAATCTCCTTGATCGAAGCACTCGGTCTGTCGGTACCCGGCACGACCGGCACACCGGCAAGTCTAGCGATCTGTTTGGCGGAGGCCTTATTGCCGAACTGGCGCAACACGTCAGGCGACGGGCCGATGAAGGCGACACCTTTCTTCGCAAGCGCCTCGGCGAAGTCGCCGTTTTCAGCGAGAAATCCATAGCCGGGATGAACGGCATCTGCGCCCACGCGCAAGGCCGCCTCAACGATCCGGTCGATAACGAGATAGCTTTCGGTGGCCGGCGCGGCACCTATCTCAATGGATTCACCGATTTCGCGCACATGCAACGCCGTGCGGTCTGCAATCGAATGCACCGTGGCAACCTGGATTCCAAGCTTCCGGCAGGTTCTTGCGATCCGGCAGGCAATCTCTCCGCGATTGGCGACAAGAATTTTCTTGAACATCAGGTTGCCTTACATTCGGAACACGCCGAAGCGCGTCTCTCGGCGCGGCGTCCGGCTTGCTACATCGAGCAGAAGAGTCATGACTTCTCGTGTCTCGCCCGGCTCAATCACGCCATCGACCCAGAGATTGCGCGCGAAGTTGTAAGCGTTTGCGAAGGTCTCGTACTCGTTGCGGATGGGCGCCTTGAAAGCTTCCTCAGCCTCCGCGGTCCATTCCTTTCCGTTTCGCTCGACGATCTGGCGGCGCACCAACGCAAGCGTCGTTGCTGCCTGCTCCGGCCCCATGATGGCGGCCCGACCGTTCGGCCACATGAACATCGCGGTTGGCTTGAACGCGCGGCCGCACATCGCAAGATAGCCAGCGCCGTATGAGCCGCCGATAATGATCGTGTATTTCGGCACCGATGCCGAACTCATGGCGGTGATGAACTTCGCACCCGCCTTCGCAATACCGCCAGCCTCCGCTTCCCGGCCCACCATGAAACCAGAGACGTCCGCAAGAAACAGCAGCGGTATGTCGCGCTGGCAGCACAGATTAATGAAGTGTGTCGCCTTCAGCGCGGACTCAGTGAACAGCACCCCGGCATTTGCCAACACGCCGACCTGATGGCCGTTGATGCGGCCAAATCCCGTAATCAGGGTGTTTCCATACTCTGCCTTAAATTCCTGCAGCTCACCGCCATCAAGAAGGCACTTGAGAATGGCACGGGTATCAGTCGGCTTGCGCGCGTCACGGCTGACGATTTCGTAAATGCGCTCGGCCGGATGCTGCGCAGGCACTGGATCGCGCTGTTTCCACCGCGAAGGCGAAAGCGGCTGGAGTTCAGCAACAATGCTTCGGGTGATCGCCAACGCATGCGCATCGTTTTCCGCAAGATGATCGGTCACGCCGCTGACGCGGCTGTGCATCATGGCTCCGCCGAGAGCTTCTGCGTCGGTCTGTTCACCGGTCGCCGCCTGAACAAGCTGCGGACCGCCGAGATACATGAACCCCTGTCCGCGGACGATGACAACCTCGTCGCATAGCGCCGGAATATAGGCGCCGCCTGCAGTACAGGCTCCAAGAACAACGGCGATCTGCGGAATGCCATCCGCCGACATGCCGACCTGATTGTGGAAGATCGAACCAAACAAGCCTTCGTCAGGGAAGATGTTGGCCTGATCGGGAAGAAACGCACCGCCGGAGTCGACAAGCGTGATGCAGGGCAGCCGGTTCTCCCACGCAAAGCGCTGGGCGCGCACATGCTTGCGGCAGGTCATGCCGAAATAAGTGCCGCCTTTCACCGTCGCGTCATTTGCGATGATCATACAGGGCCGGCCCGAAATGGTGCCCACACCCGTAATCATGCCCGCGCCCGGAGGCACGCCTTCGTATAGCCCCTCGCCCGCGAACTCCGCTAGTTCGAGAAACGGGGAGCCCGGATCGATCAACGCGTCGATACGCTCGCGTGCGAGCAGCTTCCCACGCTCGCGATGCTTTTGCCGCGCGGATTCTGGCCCACCGACACGTGCCGCCTTGCGACGCGCATGGAGATCATCGAGCAGCTTGCGATAAGCTTGACGATTGAGTTCGGCCTCGGAAATTGGCAGCTGCATTTCTGCTGACTGATTAGCCATGATCGCCAGTTCCCTTCAGCGATGGCATTTCGCGCAATGTCAACGACACCTTCTTGGCGCCTGGCTTTTCGAAGAAATTCGCAGCAACCACTGTGACGTCAGCCTTCACCGACAATGCGTTGCGGATGCGCTCCTCGGCAGAGCGCTTCAGCGCGGCATCTCCTGCCGGGTTTGCGGTCTCACCACGCTCGACGATCACCTTGAGATTGTCCTGCGTGGTGTGTCCCTTGAAGTCCGCGACCACGCGCATCACGCGGTTGGTTTCCGGCATTGATGCGATGATGTCCTGAACTGCCGACGGGAACAGATTCACGCCGCGCACGATCAGCATATCGTCGGTGCGACCGAAGCACCGTATGGCAGGCGTGGTGCGCCCGCCCGCCCGACCTTCGTTTGTCACGACCACATGATCGCCGCTGCGGAAACGCAGTACCGGCGAGGCTTCACGTCCAAGCGAGGTGTAAACCAGTTCACCGGTCGCTCCTTCCTTGAAGGGGCGCACTTCACCACTGTCCGGATCGATCAACTCAACAAGGATGTGATCTGGCCCGACCATATACATCCCGTCTTCGCTATTGCTCTCCGCCCAATAGGTGCAACCGAGATCAGTGCCGCCCATCAATTCGCGGCAGGTTGCATTCCAGCGTTGTTCGATAGCTTGTCGAACGGCAGGAATACCGCCACCCGGCTCGCCGCCGACGATCAAGCATTCAACGCCGAGATCGCGCGCTTCAAACCCGGTGAGCTCCTTGGCCATATCAGCGAGAAACAGCAGGAAATTCGGCGTGCCGACAATGCAGCGCGGGCGAAGATCACGGCAGGCGATCAAGAGTCGGTCAAAGCCGCCGTCCGCGCCAACCGGAATGTCACGCGCGCCGAGGTACTGAATCGCTTGAAAGATCGGGATGCCGCCGACGAAACCCTTGCTCATGGAAAAACCGTGCAGCACGAGATCGCCCGGCCGCATGCCGCAGGCAAACAACGCGCGTGCTGTCATTTCCTGCCATGCCAGCACATCGTTTTCCGTCAGGCCAACATAGGAGGGGCTACCGGTGGTGCCCGATGACGCCTGAATCTGCACAACATCCTCGAGCGGCGCAGCCAAGTGCTCACCAAGCGGAGGCACGGCAGCTAGGCTCGCGCGGAGATCCTGTTTGGTGGTGAATGGAATCTGCGCGAGATCCTCAATGTTACGGATGCTCGCAGGATCGATTCCGGCTTCCCGAAAGCGGCGCCGATAAAAGGTCGAGCGCGCATCGAGATAATCGAGCTGCCTGCGCAGGCGCTCTTCTTGCAGGCCACGAATAGCCCCAGCAGGCGCCGTTTCAACACCACTGAATGTGGCGGCTATGCCATGCGAGAGTGCCAGCGGTTTGCGATATCGCATTTCATTGTCCCTTCTTGGCGATCGGCCGCGCGGCAAACGTTGCAGCCCGATAGCTACCCGATGACGTCCAATTAAACAAGCGGTTGACCGTTTTTTTATAGAGGAAGCTTCTGTCCAGGTCCCGCCTCAGCTTTTATTTTTTAAGGAGTCCGATCCCGCGCAGCACGAGTTCACGATAGACCTCGATTAACTGCTCTTGCGAGAGACGACCGCGCGGCTTGTACCAGGTGCAAACACCGGTCAACATCGCAATAATCGCGTAGGTCGTCACCTTCGGGTCCCGGACTTTCCAGACCTTGTCCTTGTTGCCCCACTCCAAAATATCCCGCAGCTTCTTCTCGTAGGTTTCACGAAGCCCTACGATCTCCGCCGAGTGCGACGGCGACAGACTGCGAAGCTCCATATTGCCTATGAACACCTCTTCCCGGCGAGCCGTGTGCCAGCGCAAATGAAACGCGATAAATGCTTCCAGCGCCGCCAGCGGCGTCTCGGGGCCCTCCACCTCTTTCGCCAGTCCGTCGAGCAGTTCGACAAGAACGTCCTTCAGCAGCAAGTAAAGGAAATCCTCCTTATACTTGATATAGTTATACAGGGAGCCAGCCTGGATGCCGACGTCGTCCGCGAGATCCCGCAGCTTCATCGCCTCGAACCCGTGCTGATAGATCCGCTTGATGGCAGCGCGACGGATCGTCTCCTTGGTTTTGACTCCCGTCGAGCCCGTCGTCCTAGCCATCAAGTGATCCTTTCCAGCGCCGATTCTCCGCCCGTCATTATAGCACTCATCGCAAGGTCAATCGCGCCGGCCGAGACTGACCGGCGCGATCTTCTCATTATGGAGCCCGGACGAACCGCGCGTTCTTGGTGTCACTCACCATGACGCTGACGGGGGAGTCCGAGAAATGCTTGGTCGGTGAAAAGCTGAACGGGGCTGTCGCACCGTTCACGGAGAACTTGCGGCCGCTTTCAAGCTGGGCAATGACGCAGTCGCGCGTCAGGTCCTTCTCGCACGAGCGAATCGACTGAATGAGAATGCTGGCGCCGCTATAGGAAGCCATCGTGTAGCGGTTAACCTTCTTCATTTCGTCCGCAGTGAGAAACTTCTTTGCGGCCGCGACGAATGGAGCCGCCTCTGGGTCCGACAGATCGGCCATGTAGTCCGCGGTGTAGTAGCCATCACCCGCGTCGCCAGCCAACTGCTGGACGATCGGAAGATGCGCCGTCCAAACCGTCGAGACGCGCAGGTCCGTCATACCGAGCTTCTTGGCTTCCTTGAAGATCGCCACGTTCTCCGCGATGATTCCACCTGAAACAAGAAAGTCGACTTTTTCATTCTGCACGCGGAGCATTTCCGCCGAGAAATCCTTCTGACCGCGCTTGTAAGGAATCGCGACCACACTCTTGAGGCCGAAATCCTTCATGGCGCGCTCATAGCCGAGCTTGTTGTTCGCGCCGAAATCATCGTCCTGATAAATCAGGCCGAACCGGGCGTCCTTCTTTCCGAGCTTCTGCACGGCGTACTGCACGCCTGCATAGATCGCATTGCCGTAGTCGGTGCCGATAACAAAGACGTTCTTCTTGACCGGATTGTAGGCCTGTTCCGCGGGATTGATCGTGACCAGCGTCAGAACCTTCTGCTCGATGAACATCGGAAGCATCGCGTTCAAATGACTGGTGCCGGATGTCCCGGTGATCGCGAACACGCCGTCTGCAAGCAGCTTCTGTGCGGCCTGGAATGAGCGGGCTGGAACATAACCGTCGTCTTCGGTGAGTGCGACGATCTTGCGGCCGGCCACGCCGCCCGATGCATTGGCTTCAGCAAGCGCAACCTTGGTGCCAAGATAGTGAGCTTCACCCGCGAAGCTCACCGGGCCCGTGAGGGGAAGGATTTCACCGATACGGATTTCCGTCGCGGTCAATCCTGGCTCTGCAGCCTGCGCGGCACCTGCCAGCACTCCGAACGCGACAAGACCCACGATTCTTTTCACTAAACGCATTCTTTGCCTCCCTTGTTGATTGTTTGCTTCAGTATCGAAATGGCCAATTACTCCAGAGACGCTTCGCGTCCCGCCACAGACCCATCAGGCCATCCGGCTGGACGCGCAGCACCACCACGATCACGATGCCGTAAAGCAACCCGCGGACCTCGAGTGCACGGGTCGAGAACACCTCCGTCAGCCCGCTGCCCAGCATATCGAAGAGCCAGCGCGTCACTTCTGGCAGCAACGACATGAAGATCGTGCCGAGGATAGCGCCTGCGATCGAGCCGAGACCGCCAACAATAATCATGGCCAGCGCTTCGATGCTGACGAGCAGCGCGAAACTGTCGACGTTGATATAACGCACCTGATAGGCACCGAGCGCACCAGCCGCGCCGGTGAAAAACGCCGAGATCGCAAATGCCATCAGCTTGTAGGACACCTGATTGATGCCCATCATCTCTGCAGCCGTATCGTGATCGCGGATCGCGGCGAAGGCCCGCCCTACCCGGCTGCGCATGATGTTCATCGCGGCCACCACAAACAGCACGGCCATCACAAGGCTGAAGTAGTAAAAGGCCGCCTTGGTCGCGAGTGGAAAGCCGAAAATCGTGGGCGCAGGCAAGAATAGTCCGGCTGAACCGCGGGTCAGCCAATCCAGATTGAGAATGGTGTGTGTGGCGATGACAGTGAATGCGAGCGTCGTAATCGCGAGATAGAGTCCCTTGAGCCGTAGCGACGGGACGCCGACGAGCAACGAGAGCAACGCTGCGAACAACCCGCCGCAGATCATGCCTGGAACAATCGATAGCGAATAATCTACGGCAACAATGCCTGCAGTGTATGCGCCGATGGCAAGGAAGCCAGCTTGTCCCAGCGAGATCAGTCCGCAGACGCCAGTCAGCAGATTGAGACCCACAACGCCAATGGCCGTGATTAAAATTGTCGTCGCCAGAGTCAAGAAGTACGGACCCGCAACTGCCGGCAGCGCGAGGCACGCCAACAGCAAAATTCCTGTCCAGACCTTAACCGCTGTGGAGTCCGTGAAGGCAACCAGCTCGGGATAGCTTTGCTTGAAATGACCTGCACGCATCATACTCGCTCCACATCGCGGGTTCCGAACAATCCGAACGGACGGATCATCAGAACCACCAGAATGATCACGAAGCCGATGATTTCCTTCAGCCCCCGGCCGATATAGCCCTCGCCAAGATTCTCCAGGATGCCGATGATGAAGCCGCCAATCGCCGAACCGCCGACAGCGTCCAGCCCGCCCAGAATGGTCGCGGGAAACGCCCGCAAGCCGAACGCGGACATATCCGGACCGATTTCATAGATCGTCGAAACCAACAAGCCGGCCAACCCCGCGGTCGCGGCGGCCAGCGCCCAGGCCAGTGCATAGATCCGGCGCACGTCGATCCCCATCAGCAACGCAACGGTTTCATTGTTCGCAGCAGCGCGCATGGCGATGCCGGAACGCGTATAGCGATAGAAGGCGGCGAAGCCTGCCATGATAACGACGAGGAATCCGATCGCGATTGCCTGCGCCAGATAGAGACGGATCGGCCCGAGAACCAGGACGCTGTCGCCGGGCTGCGCAGGAAACTCGAGCGGCGCCGCGCCCCAGATCAGCACCACCAGCGAACGAATGATGATCGCCAGACCGACCGTCATCATCACGATGGAGATGGTTGGCTCGCCGATCATCGGCCGGATCAGAAGCATTTCGACCAGCAGGCCAATCACGATGGAAACGATAATGACAATCGGCACCAGCGTCCAGAAACCGACGCCCGTGTGAATGGCGATGGTGTGCGCAAGATAGGCATTCAACATCATCATCTCGCCGTGGGCGAAATTGATGACGCGGGTTGCCTTGTAGATGATGGCGAAACCAATGGCGACGAGACCATAAACCGCGCCGACGGCAAGTCCGGAACCAAAAAGTGCGAAAAAATAGCTCACGCCTTTGCTCCGTATATCTCGGCGATCTCGCTCGCGAATTTTTGCTCGATTGCCTTGCGACGGACTTTCATAGTCGCCGTCAGTTCGCCATCGTCATGATCGAGCTCTTTCGACAGCAGCGAGAACTTGCGCACCTGAGAAACTCGCGCGAAGCGCGAATTGGCGACATTGACCTCGCCATTGATCAGTTCACGCACGTCAGGAAGCAAGGTCAGGCTTCGATAGGTGGTGAAAGAAAGCCCCCTCTCCTGTGCCCATTTTCCGACGGAATCGTAGTCGATCTGGATCAGCGCTGCCACGAAGTTACGGCCATCGCCAACGACAATCGCTTCGCGGATATGAATACTCTCTTTCAGAGCATGCTCGACTTCAGAAGGTGAGATGTTCTTGCCGCCCGACGTGATGATCAGGTCTTTTTTGCGATCTATAATCTGCACTTCGCCGTCGACGATGCGCGCGATATCACCCGAGGCAAGCCATCCGTCGTTAAGGACCGCGGCAGTC
This sequence comes from Afipia sp. DC4300-2b1, assembly GCF_049895725.1. Lineage (NCBI taxonomy): Bacteria > Pseudomonadati > Pseudomonadota > Alphaproteobacteria > Hyphomicrobiales > Nitrobacteraceae > Afipia > Afipia sp. DC4300-2b1. The sequence goes on along the minus strand of NZ_JAFCSX010000007.1, from coordinate 55,844 downwards.
GCCTCCGGCGCGTCGAGATATCCGAGAAATACCGATGGTCCCTTCATCTGCAGTTCGCCGTCTTCTCCAAGGCGATACTGCAGCGAGGGAATGGGCACACCGACGCATCCGAATGCGGTGTGATCCGGCTGCTGCACCAGTGCAACCGCAGCCGTTTCGGTCATCCCGTAGACCTGATAGATCGGTAGGCCGACTGCCCGGAAGAACAACAACGTCTCCGGTGAAACAGAGGCGGCGCCGCAGAAACACACGGCGGCCCGATGCAGACCTGAGAATCTCTGAATGTTCCGAAACATCAGCAAATACAGCAGTTTTCCAACCAGCTTGTCGCGTAGTCCTCTGCGGTATCCGCCCGAGGCGATTTCACGACGCGCAATCGGCACCGCCAGTGCGAGGGCAGCCTGATAAGCCCAGCGATGAAAGGAGTAAGACTCCTTAATCTTGATCGTGATGGTCTGCTGAAGCTTTTCCCAGATGCGCGGCACGCCAAGGAACAGCGTGGGTCCGATCTCGCGCAGGTCCATCGAAACGGTGTCCACCGACTCCGCGAAGTTGACCACCGAGCCACAGCACAGCTGCATCACGGTCGAGAACGAACGCTCCGCGACATGACACAGCGGAAGATAGCAGAGCACCTCAAGGTTTTTTCCTTGGTAGCCGAACGTATCGACCACGCTGCAACCGGCAACCAGCATATTTCGATGAGAGAGCAGCGCCCCCTTCGGGGCACCTGTCGTACCCGACGTATAGACGATAATCGCAGGATCGTCCGGAGAGCGCGCTGCAGCCCTTTCCCGATAGTTAGTGAGAACCACAGCATCGCTCTCAGCCCGACGCTGCCCGCGTTCGATCACTTCGGCGATGCTTACGAGACCATCTTCCTGATAGCCGCGCATACCCTTGTCATCGACGTAGATGATCCACTTCAAGTTTGGCAGACCGCGCTGCCTCCGCGCTTCAAGAACCTTGTCGACCTGCTCCTGGTCTCCACACACTGCGATCCGCGACCCCGAATGATCGAGAATATAGGCGAGTTCCGCCCATGGGCTCGTGGGATACAGTCCTACGCAAATGCCGCCGAGTGACTGCGCCGCCATGTCTGCATACATCCACTCCGGAATCCCCTCACCTGCGATCGCGAGTCGCTCTCCCTCACGGAATCCGAGTTCGGCAAGGCCGAGCGCCAGCAGTTCGACATTGCGCGCATACTCACCCCAGGTAATCCGTTTCCAGATTCCGAAGTCCTTTTCCCGGAACGCGAGCGCATCGGGCTGGAGTTCGCTCCACAGCTTTACCAATTGAGGAATTGGCAGCGAGCCGGTGCGCGCCTGATCGCGGATCGAAGCCGTCATGCTGCGTCGCTCCTCGCGTTTCCGAGATATGCCGCCATCACCCGCGGATCCTGCGATACCTCCGATGGCGCGCCTTCGCCGATCTTCTTGCCGAATTCAAGAACTACGACCTGATCGGAAATATCCATCACGATCCCCATGTCGTGTTCCACCATCAGCACCGTGATATCGAGCTGTTCTTTGATATCCAGAATGAAACGCGCAATATCTTCGGTTTCTTCCTGGTTCATGCCAGAGACCATCTCATCCAGAAGCAGCAGACGCGGATTCATCGCGAGCGCGCGGCCAAGTTCGACCCGCTTCTGTAAGCCATAGGACAACGTCCCGACCGGTAGGTCACGGACGCTTTGAATTTCAAGAAAATCGATAATCTCCTCGACGCGGCGGCGCGCCTCGATCTCCTGCCTGCGTACACCACCCCAATACAGTGCCGCCGTCAGTGGATTGGCTGATAATTGCGAATGCATCCCGACCAGAATGTTGTCCACGACGGATGCATGAGCGAAGACCGCAAGATTCTGGAAGGTACGGCCAAGTCCACGATGAGCCATGCGATGTGCTGGCAGGCCAGTGATCGCCTCGCCCTCGAACCGCACCGTTCCTCGCGTCGGCGGCACAAGGCCGCTGATCATGTTGAAGACCGTGGTCTTACCGGCGCCGTTCGGCCCAATCAGGCTGCAGATCGCACCGCGCTTGACGGAGAATGAGACATCCTGCACCGCATGCACGCCGCCGAACGACTTGCCGAGTTGATTGACTTCCAGAATTGCGTTCACGACAGCCACCGCTTGCGACGTTTGTAATGCTTCACATCCCGCATGCTGCGACGAACGCCCTTGGCACCAAGCCCAAGGTAGAACTCACAGACATCTTCATTGCGCTTGAGTTCTTCCGAGGTGCCGTCGAGCACGACCCGGCCGTTCTCCAGAACGAACGCATTGCGCGAAGCATCAAGCGCCAGGCTTGCATTTTGCTCCACCAGCAGGACGGTGAGACCGCCCTCATTGCTCAGGCGCGTCACTGCTGCGTAGATCGCTTCCGCCATAAGAGGGGCGATGCCCAATGACGGCTCATCAAGCATCAGTAATCGCGGATTGGCCATCAGCGCCCGTCCGATTGCCACCATCTGCTGCTCGCCGCCGGAAAGGTAACCGGAGAGAACCGCGCGGCGCTTCTTAAGTTGCGGGAAGAGCTGATAGATCTCTTCGAGGCGGCGGGCGATGTCGGCACGATTGGTGGTGTGGCCTCCGACCACCAGATTTTCTTCTACCGTCAGCTCGATAAAGAGCTTCCTGCCTTCCGGAACATGCGCGATGCCGAGCCGCACGATATCATCCGGCGCAAGCTTGGTAAGGTCACATCCCTCGAAGCGAATAATGCCATCGCGGATCTTGCCATCCTCAGGATAGAGCACGCCGGAAATGGCCTTCAGCAGCGTGGTCTTGCCTGCGCCGTTCGCACCAAGCAGAGCCGTAATACCGCCCGCGGTCACATTGAGGGACGCATTGCGAACAGCCTCGATGGCGTTGTTGTAGACCACCTGAAGGTTTTCAACCTCAAGCATTTGTTTCCCCAATTCCAGCCTCTTCGAAGGGCCGCGGCAGGAGAGCTATCAGTGCCTTGGAGCAGGCGCAAGAAAAAAACGGTTGTCCGCCCGTTTCATTGCCAAGACGGATTTCGCTTTTCGAGGAATGCCGTCAAGCCTTCACGGGCATCGCCACCCTCCCAAGTCTTGACCAACGCCTCGGCAGCCTCCTTGATTGCAACCTCAATATCTCGCGCACTTCCCCGCCGGAACAACCGCTTGGCCTCGGCGATTGCAGCTGGTGAAGACTTCAATACCGTTCGCAACTCGGCCTCCACGGCGACATCAAGTTCGTCACGCGCGACAACGTGATGCACCAGTCCTATCCCGAGCGCTCTTTGCGCTGCCATCGGATCCCGCCCCGTGAGGAAATGCGCGCGAGCCCCCGCCTCACCAAGACGGCGGACGACGAACGGTGAAATCATGGCAGGAATAATTCCAAGCTTGACCTCGGAGAGCCCGAAAACTGCTTCAGAACAGGCCACCGCGATATCGCAGGCACATACAAGGCCGAAGCCGCCTCCGATTGCCGCACCGTTGATACGGGCGATGACCGGCTTGGGACAGGCATCGATCGCGACCAGCAGCTTTCCGATTCGTTCAGCATCCGCACGGCGCTGCTCGTACGATTGATCGAGTATTCCCCGCATCCAACGCAGATCGCCGCCTGCACTGAAACTCTTTCCCTCGCCAGTCAGCACGACCACACGAACGTGGGACGCGGCCGATAAGGCTTCGATTGCGTCGGTCAGGGCCGCAACTACCTGCGGATTCCACGCGTTGTGAACGGCCGGGCGATTCATGATGATCCGCGCCACGCCGCGCTCGTCAATATCGCAAAGAACGACATCGGCCTTGATATCGGAGGAAGATTTGGCGGTCACAGCGCACCTCATAAACAAACGGTCAACCGTTGCTTTCTTAGACAGGATTTGCTACGGCGTCCAGACTGACATCACAGGCGTCGAAAGGCGCTTCGTGCCCTGCGAACAAGTTCGCCTGCTGTCGACGTCGCTCTTCTCGTTGCCGGCGTACGGGAGTGAACTCCTAACTATCGCAACGGAGAACATGATGCCCCGCGAGTTTTCCACCATTGAGCTGACCCTCGACAGTCAAGTCGCGACGATCTGGTTAAATCGGCCGGAAAACGGCAACGGCATCAATCTTCAAATGATGACGGAATTCAAAACCGTCGTTTTCGACCTCGAGGCCAATCCCGATATCCGCGTCGTCGTACTGCGCGGGCGCGGCCGACATTTCTCCGTCGGCGGCGATATGGCGATGTTCACAGAGGCAGGCGATACGATCGCACGCGCGATCGCGGACGTCATAACCAATTTTCACGATGCCCTGCTCTCGTTACGGCGCTCGGCCGCAACATCCATTGCGGTCGTGCATGGCGCATGCGCCGGAGGCGCGCTGTCACTGGCGCTGGCCTGCGACTTCGTCGTCGCAGACGACAATGCGAAGTTTGCAGCCGCCTACCGCAAGCTGGGCGCCAGCGCTGACGGCGGCATGACGCATGCCCTGACCCGCGTACTCGGACAACGCCGCGCCCTCGAACTCCTGCTGCTAAGCGAAACGTTTACTGCCGCCGACGCCTTCCAGATGGGACTAATCAATCGGTTAGCGTCCTCTGCCGATCTTGAGACGGAAGTCAGCCGTATGGTCGATGTCTTGCGCGGAAATGCTCCGGCTTCCGTACGCGCCCTGAAAGGCCTCGCCTATCAGGCTCCCACGACATCATTCGATCAACAGCTTTCATCCGAGCTCGCAGCCTTCGCGCAATGCGCAGGCACCGCGGATTTCCGTGAAGGTGTAAACGCGTTCACTGAGCGCCGACAGCCTGTTTTCAAGGGAGCATGACATGAGTCCGTTGCAGGATAAGGTTGTATTCATTACCGGTGGCAGCCGCGGTATTGGTCGCGAGATCGCGCTCAAGTTCGCGGCGGACGGCGCGAAGATCGTGATCGCTGCAAAGACGAGCGATCCACACTCGTCCCTTCCCGGCACCATCCATACGGTCGCCGATGAAATCCGCCGCGTCGGCGGAGAAGCTCTCCCTTTGCAGGTGGACGTCCGGGATACTGAAGCCGTCAAAAACGCAATAGAGGCTACGGTTAAAACATTCGGCTGCCTTGATATCCTCGTTAACAACGCGAGCGCGATCAGCCCGACCGGACTTCTCGATACCTCCCCGCAGCGCTATGACCTGCTGCAATCAATCAACACCCGCGGAACCTATCTCTGCTCGCACTATGCGATTCCGCATCTTCGGATGTCAAAGAACCCGCACGTACTCACGCTGTCGCCGCCGATCAGCACGGGTGCAAGATGGTATGGCACTTATGCGGCCTATGCTATTTCCAAGTACGGCATGACCATGTGCACGCTGGGAGTCGCAGAAGAATTCCGGCGAGACGGCATCGCTGCAAACGCGCTTTGGCCGCGAACCATGATTGCAACCGACGCCGTCCGCGTGCATTACGAAGATGACTATCGCCGCAGCCGGCATCCCGCGATCATGGCAGATGCTGCTTATCGGATCGTGACCAAAGACAGTCGCACGTTCTCCGGCCATAGCCTGATCGATGAAGACTTCCTGCGGGACGAAGGAATTTCGGATTTTTCGCACTACGCGATCAATCCGGACACTGAGCTCGCCGCCGATATTCTGATCGACTAACTTCTAGGGACCCTGCATGCAAGCCGTCGGACAATGGATCAATCTTCATGCGCGTCAGCGGCCAACCAAGGTCGCCATTGTCGACGACCGGCGGCGCCTGACCTATGCGGAGCTTGATCAGCAAACAGACGCTCTCGCCGCAGCATTCGCAGCCCGCGGCGTTCGTGCCGGTGACCGCATCGGTATTCTTGCCGGCGCCTCGGTCGAATGGGTGCTGGTATATCTTTCCATCGTCAAGCTCGGCGCGGTTGCGACCGCACTGAACTACCGCGAGACGCCCGATCGTCTGGTCGCGATGATGCAGAGTGTGGGCGTGAGCTTGTTGTTCACCGATGCGGGCTCGCGCGCCGGGGTGTCGGGCTTCCCCGGTCTGCCCGATACGATCGAACTGTCCCGCTCATCGCTGGATGACCTAACAGCCCGGCATCGCGAACCGCATGCCTTCGCGCGCGTACACCCTACGGACGGAAACGTCATTTTGTTTACCGGAGGCACGACCGGCGTCTCCAAGGGCGTGCTGCTGACCCACGCGAACCTGTACTGGAACGTCATCAATGAGGCGCTGTCCACGCGGATGACCGAGTGGGACACCACCCTGCTCGGAACCGCGCTGCATCACTCGGCGGCTTTGAATACCTGGCTGCTACCGCATCTCTATCTCGGCGGCACGGCTGTGATCTTGCGCGAGTTCACTGCAGACGCATGGATCGAGATGATGCAGCGTGAGCACGTTACCAACGGATTCACACCGCCCACCATGGCGCGGCAGGTGGTCAAGCATCCGAATGCCACCAAGGCGGACTGGCGTCATTTCCGCCGCTGGTATTCCGGCGCGGGCATCCTCCCCCGTCACGAGCGCGAAGAAATGGAATCGCTCAATCCGGGTCTCGGCATTTATTACGAGTACGGTTTGACCGAAGCCGGCCCCATCGTCACCGTTCTACAGCCTGAAGACTACGATCTCGCTCCCGGCAGTATCGGCCGTGCGGTGCGCCATTGCGAAATTCGCATGCTGCGGGAAGATCGAACCGACGCGCTGCCGGATACGGTCGGAGAGATCGCGGTCCGTGGCCCCGCAGTGATGAGCGGATATTTCAACCGCCCCGAAGAGACCGCGAAAGTATTCCATGATGACTGGCTTCTAACCGGCGATCTCGGCGTGATGGACCCGAACGGATTCATCACGTTCCATGACCGCTCTAAGGACATGATCAAAACCGGCGGCCTGAACGTCTACTCGCAGGAAGTCGAGCATGTGCTGGCAAAGCATCCTGCGGTCAGGGAAGTCGCCGTCATCGGCACGCAGGACGATCATTGGGGTGAGATGGTTACTGCCGTCATCACTTTACATAACGGCATGTCCGCGGACGAGAACGATCTGATCTCGTTTGCAAGGAAGGAGCTCGGCGGCTACCAGACGCCCAAGCGTATTCTCTTCATGAGTTATGACGAACTGCCGAAAAACTATCTCGGAAAAATTCTCAAGCGCGAACTCCGCACAAAGGTTGATTCATGACTGTCTTGCGTGACATCCCACGCCCCGGCGTAGCTCTCATCACAATCAATCGCCCCGACAAGCTAAATTCCATCGACCCTGCGACGGATCTGTTGCTCCGCGAAGCCTGGGCTTGGGCGGAACAGGCCGACGACGTTCGCTGCATCGTTCTCACCGGAACGAAGAAATCATTCTGCGCAGGTGGCGATATCGCCCAGCTTCTGCCCGATCTGCGCCGCCGCAACGAGATCAATGCCGATGACGGCACGTTCTGCGGACTGACGCGTGTTTATCCCACACGCAAGCCAATTCTCGCGGCGGTCAATGGACTCGCCTTCGGCGGCGGTCTTGAACTAGCGCTGGCATCCGACATCCGCATCGCCAGCGCCAACGCAAAATTCGGACTCCCGGAAGTACAGGTCGGTGTGCTGGCCGGTGCCGGCGGCGCGACCCGCCTCCCTCGCTTCATCGCGCCCGCTGTCGCGGCGGAAATGCTGCTGACCGGTGAAGCGATCGATGCCGACACTGCGCTGCGCGCCGGTCTCATCAGTCGTGTCGTCTTGCCGGAGCAGTTGATGGACATTGCATTCAGGATCGCGACACGTATTGCCGCGAATGCGCCGCTGGCGATTGTCCGAACTCTCGAACTAATCCGTAAATCCCGCTCGCTGAGTCTTGCGGACAGTCTCGATATGGAGCGCGCGAGCCTTCAGTATTTGCTGGCTAGCGCGGATGCGAAGGAAGGCATCGCTGCTTTCTCCGAAAAGCGCATTCCGGCATTTACAGGACACTGACATGCTCGACATCTACGCATTGGACGAGACTACTCGCCAGATCAAGGACAGCGTCGCGGCCTTCGCAAACGAGCGGATCGCGCCGCTGGCCGATGAGGTCGACCGAAAAGATACCTTCCCGCGCCACTTGTGGCCGAACCTCGGCGCACTCGGTGTCCTTGGGATCACTGCTGACGAAACCGATGGCGGCGCAGGTCTGGGCTATCTCACACATGTTGTTGCGTCCGAAGAGATTTCGCGTGCTTCCGGCTCCATCGGGATTTCCTACATCGCCCATTCCAATCTGTGCGTGAACCAGATCCGGCTGAATGCAAATGTCGATCTGCGCAAACGCTATCTGCCGAAGCTGATCTCTGGCGAACATGTCGGTGCGCTTGCGATGAGCGAATCTGGCTCCGGGTCGGATGTGGTCAGCATGAAGCTGCGGGCGGATCGAAAAGGCGATCGCTTCGTCCTCAACGGCAGCAAGATGTGGATCACCAATGGCGATCATGCCGACGTCTATGTGATTTACGCCAAAACCACCCCGGATGGCGGCAAGCGCGGCATTACAGCCTTTGTAGTTGAGCGGGATACACCCGGCTTCACGCGTGCGCAAAAGCTCGACAAACTCGGCATGCGTGGCTCGGGTACATGCGAATTGGTGTTCGAGAATTGCGAAGTACCGGCAGAGAATGTCCTTGGAGCAATCGATGCCGGCGTCCGCGTTTTGATGAAAGGTCTCGACTATGAGCGCATCGTCGCTGCGTCCGCGTCGGTCGGGTTGATGCAGGCGGCGCTCGATATTGCCTTGCCTTACGTTCGCGAACGCAAACAGTTTGGTCAGCCGATCGGAGAATTTCAACTCGTTCAGGGGAAGCTGGCCGAGATGATGACCGCACTCAATGTCTCGCGCGCCTATCTTTATACTGTAGCTGCCGCAGCGGATCGCGGACTGCCGCTCCGCAAGGAAGCCGCCAGCGCCATCATGTTCGCATCGGAAGCCGCAACGCGCGTGGCGCTGGATGCCATCCAATTGCTCGGCGGGAATGGCTACATCAACGAATACGCGACAGGCCGCCTGCTGCGCGACGCGAAGTTGTACGAGATTGGCGCCGGCACAACCGAAATCCGCAAGATGCTGATCGGCCGCGAACTTGTTCAGGCCAGCGAATAGCCGCAAGCTCTCTCATCGCACCGAGGAGAAGACCATGACGTATGAAGACATCATCTATGAAGAGCGTCCCAAAGGCGTCGCCCGAATCACCATCAACCGGCCGGCGAGCTATAATGCCTTCCGTGGCCAGACCGTCGAGGAATTGATCCATGCTTTTCAGCGCGCAGGATGGGACAAGTCGATCGGGGTGATTGTTCTGACCGGCGCGGGCGACAAGGCGTTCTGCACCGGCGGCGATCAGGGGGCGCATGACGGACAGTACGATGGCCGTGGCACTATTGGTCTTCCCATCGACGAATTTCAGAGCGTCATTCGCGATATGCCGAAGCCTGTCATTGCGAGGGTCAACGGCTTTGCCATCGGCGGAGGCAACGTCCTGGCGACAATCTGCGACCTGACAATTGCATCCGACAAGGCACAATTTGGACAAGTCGGCCCGAAGGTCGGCTCCGTTGATCCCGGATTCGGCACCGCTTATCTCGCCCGTGTAGTCGGAGAGAAGAAAGCGCGCGAAATCTGGTATCTGAACCGGCGCTATACCGCGGCGCAGGCGGTCGAAATGGGGCTGGCCAACATCGCCGTCCCACATGACCAACTCGATGCAGAAGTCGATCGCTGGTGCGAGGAATTGCTTGAACGGAGTCCAACCGCTCTTTCTCTCGCCAAACGCTCTTTCAACGCAGACACGGAGTCTATCCGGGGAATCGCCAGCATGGGAATGGCGGCGCTCAGCCTCTACTACGACACGGAAGAGTCGAAAGAAGGCGGACAGGCATTCCGGGAAAAGCGAAAGCCCGATTTCCGCAAGTTCAATCGCTGATCGACCGAAACAGAACAGCGCATCTCCGCAGCACGCAACAGGAATAAGACCATGACGACATCAACCAAGCGCGCTGTATTCCAGTGGGATGATCCGTTCCTGCTTGACGATCAGCTGACCGAAGACGAGCGCATGATCCGCGATACCGCGCGCGCCTATGCGCAGGACAAGCTGCTGCCGCGCGTGACGCAGGCCTATATCGAAGAGAAGACCGACCGCGAAATCTTCAACGAGATGGGCGAACTCGGCCTGATCGGCGTCACGCTGCCGGAAGAGTATGGCTGCGCCAATGCGAGCTATGTCGCTTACGGCCTGATCGCGCGCGAGATCGAGCGGGTCGATTCCGGCTATCGCTCCATGAACAGCGTACAGTCGTCGCTGGTGATGTATCCGATCTATGCTTACGGCGACGAGACCCAGCGCAAGACGTATCTGCCCAAGCTCGCCACCGGCGAATGGGTCGGCTGCTTCGGCCTCACTGAGCCCGATGCCGGCTCCGATCCCGATGGCATGAAGACCCGCGCCGAGAAGGTGGCCGATGGCTATCGCCTGACCGGTTCGAAAATGTGGATCTCCAACGCGCCGATCGCCGACGTGTTCGTGGTGTGGGCGAAGTCCGCCGCACACGACAACAAGGTTCGCGGCTTCATCCTCGAGAAGGGCATGAAGGGTCTCTCGGCACCGAAGGTCGGCGGCAAGCTCTCGCTGCGCGCCTCGATCACCGGTGAAATCGTGATGGACGGCGTTGTCGTTCCCGAAAGCGCGCTGCTGCCGAATGTGTCGGGTCTCGCCGGCCCCTTCGGCTGCCTCAACCGCGCCCGCTACGGCATTTCATGGGGTGCGATGGGCGCTGCAGAAGACTGCTTCCATCGCGCGCGTCAGTACACGCTGGACCGCAAGCAGTTCGGCCGTCCGTTGGCTGCGACGCAGCTGGTGCAGAAGAAGCTTGCCGACATGGAGACCGAGATCACGCTCGGCCTGCAGGGTTCGCTGCGTGTCGGCCGCCTGATGGACGACGGCCGGATGGCGCCGGAAATGATTTCGATCATGAAGCGCAACAACTGCGGCAAGGCGCTCGACATCGCCCGCGTTGCGCGCGACATACACGGCGGCAACGGCATCTCCAGCGAATACCATGTGATGCGCCACGCGCAGAACCTGGAGACCGTGAATACCTACGAGGGCACTCACGACATTCATGCCCTCATTCTCGGCCGCGCCATCACCGGCATTCAGGCGTTCTCGTAAGAGTGACTGTAAGAACCGCATGAACTAGAGTTGCGTTGATCTTTCCCGTCTGTAATCGGCCTGTTGCGACTGCCGGCCTACCACGCAGTGGTTTATTCTCCGGTCTCTTGCGCACGGCTCTGGAAAATGGGAATTCTTCAATGGCTGGCCAGAATGTCGGCCAATTTAGGAAGGTGACGGTTCGATTCCGGTCTCTGTAGAGATTCAGCGCGCTTCAAAAGCCCGCCATTGGCGAGCCTTTCTTACATAAAAGAAAGAAATTCTCTTAATCGCACACTGGATGGCTGACGACGCAGTGCCGATCGCGCCGGTCTCCGGCTGAATTCCCTGCTAACAGCTAATTTTACAGGGAAAATGCCCGAATTTCGGTTCAAGTGACCGAGCCAACAGCAACGTAGGAGTCAAAATCCGCACTTTCTGACGAATTCCCTAGTTCCGATATCAGGGAAAAGCTCTCCACCCATCAGGGAATGGATCGAACGGTATCAGGGAATATAAACGCGTGGCCGGCACAATCGAGCGCTCAACAAGTCCCTAAGCCATGCTCACTCGGCTTCAGGCTCGCCCAGCAGTCTTCCGCTTGATTTGTGAATGAAGTGCAGCCGCGTGCAGGCAGAGCACAAGACTGCCTTGTACACCTGTTCCGCTTCGGGCTGCTCATCCTTGGGCATCCATGTCTGCACGTTCAGACCCGTGTGAGGACACCGGTAAATCAGATTTGCCATCCCGGCATTGTGGTCAAGCGATCCCGCCCCCGATTTGATCTACCTCAAATCCGATCGACACCATCGCCTTGTCTGAATCCAGGATGGGTCAGGCCTCCCGTTTCAGGTGTTCGGCCGCTGATCTGAATCAAGATGGCCTTCGAGCCAACGGCTTAGATTGGCGGTATGTGGCAAGACGTATCAACCGCGCCGACTGAGCAGTATCTCGCGGTTGCTGTCATCGATAAGGAAGTGCACGCAAACATCTTTCCGTGCATCCTGACGGATGACGGCTGGCTGAACGCAGAGACGATGAAACGGCTTGAAGTTACGCCGACGCATTGGCGCAAATGGCCGGCCATGACCTATTTCTGCTGTTGCGGCTGAGGAGCTACAGTCGCGGCCGTCGCCGGATACAGGCCCGGTTCAAGTCACGTCAAAGCCCGAACCTGCACCATGCGCTGGACAAGGCCGCCACCAATTGATCGATGTGTTCGTCGGTGTGCAGCGGCGTGGGTGTGATGCGCAGCCGCTCTGTTCCGCGCGGAACGGTCGGATAGTTGATCGGCTGAATGTAAATGCCGAAGTCATTGAGCAGGTAATCGCTGACGGCCTTGCATGTCTTCGCATCTCCGACAGGAACAGGCACGATATGCGATCCGTTCCGCAGTTGTGGAAGTCCGTGGGCATCCAGCATCCACTTCAGGCGGGCGACGCGGTTCTGGTGCCGCGCCCGTTCCCGGCCCGACGTCTTCAGATGCCGGATGGCGGCCGCCGCGGCCGCGCAAACCGCTGGCGGTAAGGCCGTCGTGAAGATAAATCCCGGCGCATGGGAGCGGACGGCATCGACGAGCGCGGCGGAGCCGGCGATATATCCACCGAGACAGCCAAACGCTTTCGCCAGCGTCCCTTCGATCACATCGATGCGGGCGGACAGCCCCCGCTGTTCGCTGATGCCCCCGCCGCGCGGGCCATACATCCCGACGGCATGAACCTCATCGCAATACGTCATGGCGCCATAGCGCTCGGCCAGATCGCAGATCTCCTCGATGGGAGCGATGTCTCCGTCCATCGAATAGAGGCTTTCGAACACGATGAGCTTCGGCCGTTGCCTGCTCGCCGCCCTCAGAAGCTGTTCGAGATGATCGAGGTCGTTGTGACGGAATATCTGCTTCTCGCAACTCGACTGGTGAATCCCCTCGATCATGGAATTGTGGTTGGACGCATCCGACAGGATCAGACAGCCTGGCAGCAGTTTTCCAATTGTGGAGATTCCCGTCTGATTTGAAACATAGCCCGACGTGAATACGAGAGCCGCCTCTTTGTCGTGCAGGTCGGCCAGTTCCCCTTCAAGCTCGACCAACGGATGATTGGTGCCGCCGATATTGCGGGTGCCTCCGGCTCCGGTGCCCATGCGCCTTGCGGTCTCGACCATCGCTCCGACAACGGAAGCATTCTGGCTCATCCCGAGATAGTCGTTCGAACACCACAGCACGATATTGCGAGGCCCCGTTGCCGCGTGCCAGATGGCATTGGGATATCCGCCGGCAATCCGCTCGATGTCGGCAAACACGCGGTAGCGTTGTTCTTCGTGAAGCCGGTGGAGTGATGCCTTGAAGAGAGCTTCGTAATCGGTCGTCCCGGCCTGCTTGACGACGTCGCAAAATCTCACAGGCGGCTGCGCCTGCGGCTTAATTGCAAACGCTGAATTTGCGAGCGGCATCGTTGAGACCTCTATTGTGCTGAACCACAGGATGCCGCAGCCCGGAGCCTGTCTTCTTGATGCACATCAAGGCCTTTCGAAGCCAATCAGCTCAACCTCCAAAAAGGCTGCTTGCCGCAGCCGATTGTCATGGAGGCTGTCGTATGTCGCGCAACGTGGGTATGGCGGATCGAATGGTCCGCATCGTGGTGGGGCTTGCACTGATCGCGTTCGCGCTTCGCAACGGCCTTCCGATCAAAGGCTGGGACTGGGCCGGGCTGATTGGATTCGTGCCGTTGCTTACGGGACTTTTTGCGACCTGCCCGGCTTACAGCCTGATCGGCTATTCAAGCTGCGAAAAGCGCAGGTAGCCCTCCGGCGACCTCACGGCTAAAACCCGCTGACCCCTTATGCGGGCGGCAGAGGCGGCTCGTCGTCGGAAATCGCGCGCCATCCCGCACCATCGAGATCATCGTACTGCCCGCTCCTGAGCGACCAAAGGAAACCCAGGAGACCGATGAGGCCGAGCGCCAGGGCGAGCGGCACGAGATAGGCGAGAACTTCCATCACGTCACCTCCGGCGCAACGCGGCGCGCGCGCAGCGAGTTCAGCATGACCAGGATCGACGATCCCGACATGGCCGCCGCTGCGACCAACGGCGTTGCGTATCCCGCGATCGCGATCGGAACAGCCAGAACGTTGTAGCCGATCGCCAGCGCCAAATTTTGCTGCATCAGTTGCAGCGCCTTGCGTGAGAAATCGACGGCGGCCAGCACCGGAACAAGATCCTTGCCGAGAAAGATCATGTCTGCAGCCGCCTGGCTGAGATGGGTCGCGCTCACCGGCGACATCGAAACCGATGCTGCCGCAAGCGCCGGTGCATCGTTCAGGCCGTCACCGACCATCATGACCATGCGGCCGCGCCGCTTCAGGTCTTCGATATGAGCAATCTTGTCAGTCGGTGTGAGACCCGCACGCCACGCGCTAACTCCCAAGGCCGTCGCGGCATGCTTTACGGCAGGCTCTCTGTCGCCAGAGAGAATCTCGACCGCCACGCCGCGTTTGACGAGGCTGCGTATCGTGGCCGCTGCATCCGGCCGAAGCTGCTGCCTCACCGCGAACACGTATCGCTCCTGCCCCCTGCTGAAAGCAACCACGGAAATCTCCGGATCGGTGCCCAGAATCTCGTTCGCCAAGCGCTCTGCATTGCAGAACGACGGCCGGCCGAGCCTGAGTTCGACTCCATCGATCAGACCTCTCACGCCCTGCCCCGGTTCTTCCACGATTCCTTCCAGCGGAGACGTCGTTTTCGAGGCGCGAGCGACCGCTGCCGCAACCGGATGATGGCTGGCCAGAGCCAGCCGTCCCGCCAGTTGAAGGACGTCGGCCGGAATGGCCGCCGCATTCACCACGTCGAGTTCAGGCAAGGTCAGCGTGCCCGTCTTGTCGAAGACGACCGTATCGACATCAGCGACGCGCTCAACCGCATCGCCGGAATTGAGCAGAACACCGGCGCGGAACAGCGCACCCGCCACGATCGTTTGCACCGCCGGGATCGCCAGGCCGAGCGCACATGGACAGGTAATGATAAGAACCGCGATCGCGGTGACGATTGCATCGTGCCAGTTGGCGCCGAGCGCAACCCATCCCAGCATTGTGAGCAGCGCCGTCGCGTGCACCACCGGCGCATAAAGCCGTGACGCCCGGTCGGACAGTTGCACATAGCGCGAGCGGGCCTGCAGCGCGTTTTCAAGCAGCCGGGAGATCTCCGACAGGAGCGTTCCTTCCGCTGCCGCCCCGACCCGGACGCGCAACGTGCCTGAAATATTCATTGTCCCGGCATAAACCGCAGTGCCGGCCTCCGCCGCGACATACCGCGTCTCGCCCGTGATGAGGCTCTGGTCGATCTCCGATCGCCCATCGATGACCTTGCCGTCGATGGCGCATCGTTCACCCGGACGCAGAAGCACGATGTCGCCGGGAACGATGGCCGCAACAGGTACTTCCCTGATTTCAGTAGGAGATACGAATTTGGTCGCGGTCTCGGCCTTCAGCGCCGCAAGATTTCCGGCGACGGCTCGCGTGCGGCGGCGCATGTTCTGATCGAGATAACGGCCCGCGAGCAGAAAGGTGAGAAGCATGATGGCCGCATCGAAATACGCATGCTCGGCATGATGGATCGTCTCGACGATCGACATGCCGAGCGCCAGCACCACGCCGATACTGATGGGAACATCCATATTGACGCCGCGCGAGCGAAGCGCGGTATATGCCGAGCGGAAGAACGGCTGCCCGGCATAGGCTGCGGCCGGCAGGGCGATCAGGGCCGACAGCCAATGGAAGAAATCACGCTGCTCCGGAATCATATCGGTGACGTTGCCCGACCACACCGGAATCGACAGCATCATCACATTCATGGTGGCGAAGGCAGCCACCCCAAGGCAGCGCAGCAGAAATCGCGACTGCTCGGCCTCAACCACTTCCGCCCGGACCGGTTCGAACGGATAAGCCTTGTATCCGAGCGCTGCGAGACAATCGACAAACAGCGCCGGATCGAGTTCGCCCTTCTTCCACTCCACCGCCAAACGCCGGTCGGTCAGGTTGACCCGCGCGAGGGTCACGTCCGGGATGGCGGACAGTCCGCGCTCGATCTTCATCATGCAGCCGGCGCAACTGACGCCCTCAACTGCGAGATCGAGATGGGCAAGACCTGAGCCAAGATCCTTGACGTAGTACGAGAAGTCCCGGTTGAGAGCCATGACGTCTCCTCAATCGCTCAGCATGACGTGATTTCGCGACCTGAATACGCGCTTGCCGCCCGCGTCGCCCTCAAGCACGAGATTCCACTGACCGGCGAGAACTTCTTCGGCGCTTCCTTTGTAAATCCCGGTTTCAACTTCCGTCAGGGCAATGGTCCGGTCTGCCCGCTTGTCGGCGGGGCGCTCCAGACGAGCAGAAAAATCCAGCCCGGTCAGCGGCGCGCCCTTGCTGTCGCGCGCCACGATCCGAACGCTGGCGCTATTGGCGGGTCCGCGCGCGACATGCGCCTCGACTCGCCAACGGCGCGTATCCTGCTCGTGCGCGGTCTGAATTTCGCGTTCATAGGCCAGGCTTGCACGATACGCACTGTCCACATCGGTTCCGGACATTGTGTCGATCGCGAACCGCATCATCAGCAAGTTGACCCCGATCACCACCCCGAAGAAAGCGACGAACATGACGAGCACGGCGCGTCCGGTGAGAGGCTTTCCTGCTGTGGTCGAGCTGTTCATAAGACCATCCATTCGCGATTCATGGCGTAACAAAATTGTCCGTCGCGGACGCCGCCTCACCGAGGCCGATATCAGTGACGCGAAATGTCAGCGGCGTTGATTTTGGAAGCTCGCCGGCCGGTTTGGCTGTGACGAGAACACGCAGCTCAGTCGTCTGATCGCGCCCCAGCACGATCGCCGGCCTGTCCGGTGTGATCGAATCCACCCCGACCACATGAGCCACCGCGCCGCTCACGCCCTCGACATCGATCGCGATGGTCCGATCGAAGCCACGCTTGTTCAGCAAGCGCACCGTGTACGCATTGCGGATCGAACCATCGCTCAGCTTGACGGCGATAGGATTGCGATCGTGCAGCACGTTGATGTCGAGCAGCGAGCGCGTCAGAAGCGCGTACAGCATGACACTTCCGACACCGGCGATCAGAGCGGCATAGACAATGGTCCGCGGCCGAATGAGCTTGAATATCTCGGACCTACCCGCGAGTCGACGCTGGATGTTGATATCGTTGTCATAGCCGATCAGGCGGGTCGGCCTGCCGATTTTCGTCATCACGGTATCGCATGCGTCGATGCAAAGACCGCACTGGATGCAACTCAGTTGCGCGCCGTCCCGGATGTCGATTCCGGTCGGGCAAACCGCGACGCACTGCCGGCAATCGATGCAGTCGCCGACCGTCTCGCCATGAGACTGCCGTTCCAGCGCTTTCTTCAGCGAGATCCGCTCCTCGCCCCGGTCGTATTTGTAGGTGACGTTGAGCGCCCATTCGTCGGTCAGGGCCGCCTGAATTCGCGGCCACGGGCACATGTAGACGCAGACCTGCTCGCGCATGAAACCGGCCAGCACATAGGTCGTGAATGTCAGGATGACGATCCAGATATAGGCCAGCGTAGGCGCCTGAAAGGTCACGAGTTCCTTCACAAGCGTGGGAGCATCGTTGAAGTACAGTACCCAGGCGCCGCCGGTCCACCACGCGATCATGATCCAGATCGAATGCTTCAGCACGATTTCGGAACAACCCTGGAGCGTATAGCCCTCGGCGTCCTTTTTCATGCGTTCGCGCCTATCTCCCTCGATGAGGCGCTCGACCGCGTAAAACAGATCGGTCCAGACCGTTTGCGGGCACAGATAGCCGCACCAGATGCGGCCGCCCACCGCGTTCATCAGAAACAGCGTCAGGGCGGCAAGGATCAGAAGACCCGTGAAGTAGTAGACCTCCTGCGGCCACAGCTCGATGAAAAAGAAATAGAAGCGGCTGTTCGGCAAATCCACCAGCACCGCCTGGCTCGGTGCGCCCACGCCACGATTCCAGCGGATGAACGGCAGAAAGTAATAGATGCCGAGGCAAACAGCCATCAGCTTCCATTTGATGCTGCGGAACGTTCCGGCGACGCTTTGCGGATAGACCTTCTTATGAGCCGCATATAGCGGCCCATAGTCATCGACTTCCAGATCGTCAGGTGTTGTGATCTTGTTCATGAACGATTGATCTCGCGCTATCTCTTAAGATAGCCGCGACCGCTCCAACGCTATTGATCCAACTCAAGCCGGAGCCGGATAGTCGCGATGCGGCCGGAGCGCATTATTTTCCGCCGCCAAGCGAATGGACATAGACCGCCAGGGCCTTGATTGTTGCCGGATCGAGGCGGCCAGTCCACGCCGGCATGACGCCAGCCCGGCCGTTGGTGATGGTCTCGATAATGGTCTGCTCGTCCGATCCATAAAGCCAGATCTTGTCGGTGAGATCAGGCGCGCCCTGCTCGATGTTACCCTTGGCATTATCGCCATGACAGGCTGCGCAATTTTCCGCGAAGATTTTTCGTCCCACGCCGCTGTCAAAACCTTTTGACGTGGACAGGCCCGACAGAGACCTCACATAATTTGCAACCGTGACAATCTGATCCTGCTTCAGGATGCCATCCTTGCCAAAGGCAAGCATCGCTCCCTCGTGGGACTTGGCATGGCCGGACCGCACGCCGAACTCGATGGTTTTGCCGATCTGGTCGAGCGATCCGCCCCATAGCCATTCGTCGTCGTTCAGATTCGGGTAGCCTTTTGCCCCCGCCCCACCGCTGCCATGACAAGGCGCACAATTGTCCCCGAACACCGCCTTGCCCCGCGCTCGCGCCAACGCAAGCAGCGCCGAGTCCTTCTCGATGTCCGCCAAAGGCGTGGCGTTGAGAGCGACCATCTTGCCGCCGCGAAGCTTCTCGAGGTTCGCAAGCTCGACGGCGACGTCCGCGCGCGACGAATACCGGATGACACCCGTGGTGTAACTCTGAACCAGCGGCCATGCCGGGTAAACGATCCAATAGGCAACGGCCCATACGATGGTCGCGTAAAATGTGATGATCCACCACCGCGGCAGCGGGGTGTTCAACTCCTTGATCCCGTCCCACTGATGGCCGGTTGTTGCGGTGCCGGTTACGGAATCAATCTCGTCCTTGTGGTCGGTCATAAGCCGTCAGTCCTCTCGCAACGGAAGTCTCGACGCCGCATCGAACATCGCCTTGTTGCGAGGCCACAATGCGTAGACGACGATGGCGAAAAAGATGCCGACGAATATGGGCGTCCACCAGGTCACGACGAAACCCGAGACGGCGTTCTGGACGGTAAGGATCGCTTTCATATCCCGGCTTCCTAGCGAAGGTTTGCTTTTTCGTCGTACAGCTTGAAATCCACAAGCGTCCCAAGCATCTGCAAATAGGCCACAAGCGCATCCATCTCTGTTGGATTCCCCGGCTTGCCGTCGAAATTTCTGGCGATTGCCTTGGGATAACGTTTGACCAGTGCGTCGACGTCACCGTTATCCGGATCGGCCTGAGCCTTGAGATCCGCAGCCGCATTGGCGATCTGATCATCCGAATACGGCACGCCCACCGTGCGGTTGGCACGGAGATGACCGGCAATGGTCCCCGCGTCGATCTCGCTCTCCGAAAGAAATGAATAGCCGGGCATCACCGAGTGCGGGACGATGGCGCGCGGATTCACCAGATGCGTGACGTGCCACTCATCGGAGTACTTTGCACCGACGCGCGCGAGATCCGGACCAGTCCGCTTGGAGCCCCACTGAAACGGATGATCGTACATGCTCTCGGCCGCGAGCGAATAATGCCCGTAGCGTTCGACTTCATCGCGCAGCGGCCGGATCATCTGCGAGTGGCAGAGATAACAACCTTCGCGGACATAGATATTGCGCCCGGTCAGCTCGAGAGGGGTGTATGGCCGCATGCCTTCGACCTTCTCGATCGTGCTTTTCAGGTAGAACAACGGCGTTATCTCAACAAGACCGCCGATCGCGATGACCGCCAGAATGCCGACGATGAGGACGATAGAATTCTTCTCGAAGATTTGGTGACGTTTCCAAAGTGACATGCGCTCGCTCCTCACTCAGCAGGCTGAAGAGCCGGCGTCGGTGCGGTTTCCGAAGCCTCGCCAACACGCACCGTCATCCAGAGATTGTAGGCCATGATCAGCGAACCGATCAGGAACAAGGCGCCGCCCGCAGCCCGGATGATGTAGAACGGGTGCATCGCCTCGACGGTTTCGATGAAAGAATATTCAAGGAAGCCGAGCGACGTATAGGCGCGCCACATCAAACCCTGAAGGATGCCCGACACCCACATCGCAGAGATGTACAAGACGATGCCGATCGTCGCGATCCAGAAGTGCCAGTTGACGAGTTTGAGGCTGTAGAGTCCCTTGCGGTTCCACAGCCAGGGCACGAGGCAGTAAAGCGCGCCGAACGAAACGAACCCGACCCAGCCGAGCGCGCCCGAATGCACGTGGCCGATGGTCCAGTCGGTGTAGTGGCTGAGCGAATTCACGACCTTGATCGACATCAGCGGCCCCTCAAACGTGGCCATGCCGTAGAAGGCAACGGAAACCACGAGCATTCGCAGAACGGGATCCGTTCGCAGCTTGTCCCAGGCGCCGGACAGGGTCATCAGTCCGTTGATCATGCCGCCCCATGACGGCATCCACAGCATGATGGAGAACGTCATGCCGAGTGTCTGCGCCCAATCCGGCAACGCCGTGTAATGCAGGTGATGCGGGCCAGCCCAGATGTAGAGGAAAATGATCGCCCAGAAGTGAATGATCGAAAGGCGGTAGGAATAGACCGGCCGCTCCGCTCGTTTCGGAATGAAATAGTACATGATGGCGAGGAAGCCGGCCGTCAGGAAAAACCCGACCGCGTTGTGGCCATACCACCATTGGAACATCGCATCCTGCACGCCGCCCCAGGCGATGTACGATTTCGAACCGAACCATGAGACCGGCACACCGGGATTGTTGCCGAGATGAAGCACGGCGATCGTGACGATGAAGGCGAGATAGAACCAGTTCGCAACGAAGATGTGCGGCTCCTTGCGCTTGACCAGCGTCGCGACAAAAACCAGCAAGTAGGTGACCCACACGACCGTTAGCAGAAAGTCGGCATACCACTCGGGCTCGGCATACTCCTTTGACTGGGTCACGCCGAGCAGATAGCCGGTCCCGGCGATCAGAATGAAGAAGTTGTATCCGAGCACGACGCACCAGGGAGCCAGATCTCCCGCAAGACGCACGCGGCACGTCTTCTGGACCACGTAGAAAGACGTCGCGATCAGAATATTGCCGCCAAAGGCAAAGATAACCGCCGACGTGTGCAGCGGCCGCAACCTTCCGAAGGTTGTCCATGGCAAATCAAGGTTCAACGCCGGCCAGGCGAGCTGCGAGGCGATGAGCAGCCCGACGGCGAATCCGGCAATGCCCCAGAACACCGCCATGACCGACGCGAACTTGATCGGTCCAAGATTGTAATTCGGCCGGCCGCCGATCTCCTGCGGAGGCAGAGACGCCGGCCTGTCGAAGTAACGATTGATAATCGCGAATGTGGCGATCAGACTCGCCGCGATACTCAGGGTGGCATGAAATGCAAATGCCGCATCTTCGGCTTTCGCCGCTGCAAGCAGGCAGACGAACGCGGACACCGCAAAAAAGGCAGCGAGGCTGCCTTCTCCAAGGGTCATCCACTTGATCTCTTTTGTCCGGTTCATGATCGAATTTCTCGGTGCTTTGTCCGCATCATCAATCATGATTTTGCGGCGAGTGATTTGATCGAGATCAACCCACGCATTCTTGTTTGACCGGGCTAGTTCTTGCCGCCGGCCACGCGCGGCGCGGCGTTGGCGTCGCCTATTGCCCGAAGAGCTTCCAAAGTCTCGGTATTAGGGCAGTACTCTGAGTGGCCGGACTTGTGCTGCAAGAAATCGTTCGTGCATTGCTTCGTCGAGGCGCAACTGGCGCAAACACGATAGAGATCGCCGACCTCCCTGGGATGCTTGTCTTGCAGGAGCTTTTCGGACAGCCCCATTTCTGCGAGCCGCTGCGTCAGCAGCTCTTGAACGTGAACATCGCTCTTCGCCAGCGTTAAAAGATCGGAAACGGATACACCGAAGTCTCTGGCAATCCTTCTGATCTCATCGGGCTCGAGCTCCTGCAATTCGTTGGACCGGCCGAATTGCCACGAGAATTTCTTCGCCCATGAGACGATATGACCAATCATGGGGACAGTTTCGAGACGTCCGGGTCGCCGTTCCATCGAGACCTCCTGCTCTGAATGAAATTCTTCCGCAGGCCGCGGCATCGCAGACCCGCTGCAAATTTTCATATTCGACCGGTTCAGAAAGCCCTTCGCCGAGGCCTCGCGACATCGTTCTTCAGACGCTGAGGCCTGGTCTGAAAGTCCGCCCACATCAGGACGGCGCCGAACGCCACGAACATCACCAGGATGATCGCCGACAGAATTATTGCATTGCTCGGCATAACCGCCCTCCCATTTGGCTGGGCGCAGCGTGCAGCATCGGAGCGAGGGGGTCTTTGATGCGGATCAAATCCGTTCGGTAGTCAGCGCAATTGGTAACGGGGGATAGCATGTGTCTTCATTGGACCCGTGGACTCCCAAGGCTAGCTGGAGCCAGGATTATGGAGAGAACATCGCGAGGCATGCCGGGTTGTTCGATTTCGACCCGGCAAGCCCGATGATTTGGGTCATCTCGTTCATCGCGCCGGTGACAACTGGGCATTCCACTACGACATTTCCGGCGACCACGACGATGAGGTGGGATACCATTTCGCGGAGGAAAAATTCGTACCCGGCGAATACGTCTCCATTGCGGACGAAGGGCACACTCACACTTATCGTTTCGTATCGGTTACTCAACTCTAATGGATTAGTCGTCCGCGCCTGTACACCGCTTTAACGATCTCATGACGTCCTCGCGCGAAACGATGCCGACGAGCCTCTCGGCGTCGATCACGGGAGTGCTTCTGACTCGATGCTCGACCATGAGCTGCAAAACACGCGTCAGCTTTGTTTCCGAGCTGACATAGATGAACGCCGGTTGCATGACATCGGCAACGACTTTGCTCATAAGATCGTCGTAACGCGGCACCATCTGTGCGGGCGTGAAAGCGAAGCATTTCAGAAAATCCAGCTTGGTCACCACCCCAACAGCATGGGCGCCTTCGACAACTGGATAGGCATTGAAATCGTCGCGCTCGAACAGCAGCAGTAATGCTCGCATAGTCAGGTCACGCGTCACCGTCTTCACGGAGCGTGTCATGCAATCGGCAGCCGTTTCCTCAAGAAATTTGTACAAAGAAGCATTCCGGAATTTTGCAACAAGAATGAACAATTAAGGCAGCTTGCGCCACCATCAGACCTTTTGACCGTAAATCCGGAAGACGTGATTTGATCAGGATCAATGGCAAGCGATCCGATGGCTCTCTACAAGATGGACGAGGCCGGGCAGGCAGCCGGGTCCCACCTCTGCCGTTCGGTTGATCGAAATCAACACGGACCACCATGACGTGAGTTAGCGTTTCTCCATTGGGAGAAACCGCATGCATATTTCAGACATTGCCCTCGAGTGTTCACGACGTTGCGCGCAACTTGCCTCGAAATGCACCAACGAGGAGGTCGCTGTTGAACTCAATGTTCTGGCCGTCCGGCTCATGGTCGCGGCCGTCAGAGACGCCGAATTGCTTGTCGACCAAACACAGGCCGGGGACGGACAGCCACCCTTTCCGGCGACGGCCCTTGTCAGCAGTGAACTCAGCGTGGCCTGATCACTCTCTGACATCGGGGCGTCCGGATACGAACATGCTAACGCGGGAGCTATGAACATCTCTTTGTGCACGGTCACGAAGTTTTTAAAGCTTCGACCGGTCTCGTTCTGGCCGCGCTTCGCGGCGAAGCCCCGACCAAGTCAATCGCCTAGACACAGCTCTCGCGGGCCATAAAAAACGCCCTGCGAGCTATTTTTCGGCCCTTCCGTCCGCAGAACCTGGGTTCGGACTTGAGCAATGTCTCCATCTGGGCCAATACTCGGTCAATGGGTTCTTGCCGCGATTTCCTTTCTTGAGGCATGAGACCCGGCCCCGGGATCTAGAGGCGACGGATCTTGACCAGAACCGATGAGGCACCGTCCGAGGGGCCGTTTCGTGATGAACATTTGTGGCTGGGTATCGACGGGTCCGGTATCGGCACTTGGGATCTCGATCTTTCAACCCACAAATTGATCTGGTCCGCTGCGGCACGAAGCCTGCTTGGCGTTTCAGACCACCCTGTGAGCTACGAGTTTTTTCTCTCGCTGCTTGAACCTCAGGATCGCGAGCGCGCCGAACTCGCCGTGAAGCAATCTGTCGAAACCGGATGCAACCTGGATATTCAGTATCGGGTGCGCGGAACGCACGACCGTAGTCACTGGGTTCGCACCCGCGGCAGCGTTGTCAGGGGCCATGACGGCACACCTCGTCATCTGAGCGGAATCATTCTCGATATCGACGATCAAAAGCAGGTCGAAGAGGCATTGAGGACGCGAGAAGGTCATCTTCGGTCCATCCTCGAGACGATTCCCGATGCCATGATCGTCATTGACGGCCGCGGCATCATGCAGTTCTTCAGCAGCGCCGCCGAAAGGCAGTTTGGCTACACCGAACAGGAGGCGATCGGCCAGAACGTCAGTGTGCTGATGCCCAATCCTGACAGACGGCGTCACGACGGATACCTTGCCCGCTACCAGTCAACGGGCGAGCGGCATATCATCGGGATCGGCCGAATCGTAACCGGCCAGCGCAAGGACGGAACAACGTTTCCGATGCATCTCTCCATCGGCGAAATGGAATCCGGCGGACAACCTTACTTCACTGGTTTCGTCCGCGATCTGACCGAGTATCAGCAAACCCAGGCCCGGCTTCAGGAGCTTCAATCCGAGGTCGCCCACGTGTCGCGCCTGAGCGCGATGGGAGAGATGGCATCCGCGCTCGCACACGAACTGAATCAGCCACTGGCAGCCATCAGCAACTACATGAAGGGCTCACGCCGCCTGCTGGCCTCGAGTGACGACCCGAACGCCGCGAAAATCGCCAGCGCCATGGATCGCGCGGCTGAACAAGCTCTTCGTGCAGGGCAGATCATCCGGCGGCTTCGTGATTTCGTGGCGCGCGGCGAATCCGAAAAGCGCGTCGAAAGTCTCTCGAAGCTGATTGAAGAAGCCGGCGCTCTTGGCCTGACGGGCGCGAGGGAACAAGGTATCCTGCTGCGCTTCAATCTGGACCCCGACTGCGATCTGGTGCTCGTCGATCGAGTCCAGATTCAGCAGGTTCTGGTCAATCTGTTTCGGAACGCGCTTGAAGCCATGGCCAACACCAACCGGCGAGAACTTGTGGTGGCAAATGCCAGGGCCGCGGAAGACATGATCGAAGTCGAGGTCTCCGACACGGGACACGGATTCAGTGACGACGTGCGGACAAAGCTGTTTCAAACGTTCTTTACGACCAAGGAAACGGGAATGGGCGTGGGACTTTCGATCAGCCGGACAATCGTAGAGGCACATGGCGGACGCATGTCCGTTGAAAGCAACCCATCAGGCGGCGCGACATTCCGCTTCACGCTGCCGGCCGCCGCATCGAGCGAGAGTCTGGAATAATGCCGCATAAGGGAAATGTGTATGTCATCGACGATGATCCTGCGATGCGGGATTCTCTCGATTTTCTGCTTGGCTCGGCTGGCTTCAGTGTGACGCTTTTCGATAGCGCGCTAAAATTTCTTGAAACCATGCCCAGCCTAGCGTTTGGCTGCGTGGTCTCCGACGTGCGGATGCCCGGCATGGACGGGATCGACCTGCTGCGGCAGCTCAAGAAGGAGCCGAAGACGCTGCCCATCGTCATCATGACGGGACACGGAGATATTCCCCTCGCCGTGGAAGCAATAAAACTCGGTGCGATTGATTTTCTTGAAAAGCCGTTCGAGGACGAGCGGCTTGTCATTATGATCAGCACAGCCCTGAGCCAGGCGGCCGATCAATCGAAAAACGAATCGATTAGCGCGGACATCGCATCGCGAATTGCCTCGCTCAGCCCGCGGGAGAGACAGGTGATGGATGGACTTGTCGCGGGGCTCTCCAACAAGCTGATTGCCCGCGATTACAACATCAGTCCCCGGACCATCGAGGTTTATCGGGCAAACGTCATGACGAAGATGCAGGCCAGCAGCATCTCCGAACTGGTCCGGCTAGCGATGCGTGGCGGGATTCTGAAGGATTGAGGCAGGTCAAGACGGTCTTGCCGCGTATTGCTATGTTGGAGCATGCGCCACTCGCACTTGTCAGGCCCCCTCACGATGGCCTCATCTCTTACAAAATCCAGGATTTGCGTGGTCGATGACGACCTCGACGTCCTCAGCTCGCTCCGATTTCTTCTTGAAACGGAAGGTTTCGATGTCCGGACCTTCAGAAGCGGCGCGGCGATGCTGGACGCCGCGGCCATCGAAGAGTTCGACTGCTTTGTTATCGATTTCAAGATGCCCAACATGACCGGAATCACCATCGCCAACCACCTGCGGGACCGCAAGGTGCCTGCTCCGATTATTCTGATCACAGGGTATCCGGACCAGAATATCTGGGCGAAAGCCACAGTCGCCGGAATTGATGTGGTTCTTCTCAAGCCGGATGCAGAGGAAAATCTGGCCTCCCAGATTCGTGCTGCGGTCCAGCGAAACGGCCGTACCGGCCTCCGGTAAGCTACTTAGGGTACAGCCCTTAAGATATCGAGCGAAATATCCTGCGGTGCATTGTTCCCTGTAGAAACAGCCATCTGCCGCCGAAGGAGATGGTCATGCTCACCCAGTCCAGCGCCAATGCAATCGTCAACAGCCAAGCCGTCATCGGCGTGGGACCGGCCACCGATCAGTTCGGCCTTATCACCGGTCACGCCAACCTCGTTGCTACTGAATTCTTCTACGGGCGTGACGAGGAAATCTACGGAGAAGACGAGCCGGCCGACTACGTTTATCAGGTCGTCCGCGGAGCTGTTCGCAGCTACAAACTGCTTTCCGACGGCCGGCGGCAAATTGGGGCCTTTCATCTTCCGGGCGACGTCTTCGGGCTGGTGTCCGGCAGCGTCCATCGCCTGACCGCAGAGGCCATCGTCGATACGACGGTGCGCCTCGTCAAACGCCGCGGCCTGGAACAGGCGGCAGCTACCGACGTTCACGTCGCCCGCAATCTCTGGACCATGACGGCAAGCGACCTGCGCCACGCCGAAGATCATATGCTTCTGCTCGGCAGAAAGACGGCCCTCGAGCGGGTTGCGACTTTTCTTCTCGAAATGGACCATCGCCTGGCGGTCACCGGCACGATGGCCCTCCCGATGTCCCGGAGGGATATCGCCGACTATCTGGGCTTGACCCTGGAGACGGTGTCTCGCGCACTGTCACAGCTTCATAGCGAGGGCGTGCTCGATTTTTCCGGCGCGCGCCAGATTATCCTGCGCAATCGCCGGAAGCTGAACAACATCGACATGTAGGTACTTCCAAGTGCACTCGAGACGCATCAACCTTGCATTATTGACTTGCCTCCCTTCGTTAGAGAAGGGAGCTTAATATCATCGCAATGCACGCGACTAAGCCCAGCGCGGGAACCCATATCGGCACGCTCACATGAGGATGTGGCGACACGGCGCGCCGATACCGGAGTTTGAGCAGAGCGGTATTGACCAGGGCAAATACCACAAGTGTCGCGAGCGATGTTCCTTCAGCCAGCCATGCGAACGGGACTAATAGCGCAAGCGGAAGCACAGAGGCCACAATCACTGCAGTCGCCGCGACAGGCGTTCCGGTAGCGGGATGAATCCCGGCAAGTATCCGCGGCAACTCCGCATCACGCGCCAATCCATAGATCACACGCGATGCCATGGTCATCTGGGCCAGAATGGTATTCAGTGTCGCAATAATAGCGATGAGACTGATTGTCCGTGGGCTGATCTCTGCTACCGCTCGAAATAGCGCAGCAGTCTCTGCGAAATTGAAAAAGCCCGCGTAAAGCAGGCCTTTCTCACGCAAAAAAAGGATATTCTCCGAAATCCGCATTGGATGGCTGGCGACGCAGTGGAATTCGAACCATTCTCCCGCCGAATTCCCTGCTAACAGGGAATTTTACAGGGAAATAGAGGAATTTTGGAACCCTCATTAGTCAGAAAGTCGAGAAATGCCTGTGCCACAACGATCTTCGTGTGATTCTTCATTGAGCTTAACAGGGAAAGAATTTCGAATATCAGGGAAATTATTCCGCAAAACAAGGAGCACATTCCTTACAAGGCGCGATAACCAGCATCCTGCACTGACCTGACGGATATTTTGGACCAGCGGGATAGAGACTACTGCATTGCTGCGCTCCGATCCAGATGTGTTGCCGGGATTGATGTCTGCGGTGCCGGTGGCGACTTACCCTGGGACAGCAACACTTCGATCTGACGGAGCACCACCACAATCTGCTCCGCGCTGAACCTCTTCTTCGGCATTCCAAAGCTCCTTTCCAAGACATTCTCTCACAATGCTTGGTCTAAAAAAGCCCGGTCAGGTCAGATGCCGCGCGCGCCATATTCGAGTGCGGCGCTCTTGGTGAATCCAAGCACGCCGTGCTTGGCCGCGTGATAGATGCCGCGTTCCGCGCCGCCAACCAGTCCCCCGAGCGACGAGCAGTTGACGATCGCACCGCTATCCTGCTTGCGCATCTGCTGCAACTCGAACTTCATGCAGCTCCATTCGCCGCGCAGGTTGACGCCGATGACGCGATCGTAATCCTCGCGGGTGGTGTCGGCTGTTTCCGCAAGCACGTTCTGGACACCGGCATTGTTGTAGGCGGCATCAAGCCGGCCGAAGGTTTCGACCGACTTTGCCACCATGGCTTCGACCTGTGCATCGTCGGTGACGTCGCAACGAATGGCGATGGCCTTATGGCCCTGGGCGGTCAGTTCGTCAGCCGCGGCACGCGCCGCATCCCCGTTCCAGTCCGCGAGCGCGACGGACTCCCCCGATTCCGCGAAAGCCTTCGCTGTGGCAAGGCCGAGACCGGACGCGGCCCCGGTCACAAGCGCCACCTTGTTCTCAAACGAAATATTCAATGCGTTTCTCCGATGATGATGGGTTGTGTTCCGTCGCCTGCGCGATAACTTCTCCGGCCTCGTCCTTCGTCAGGCCATTGTCCATCGCCTTGTTGAGATGAGGCGTGAGCTGTGCCATCTGGCCATTGGCGATGAGCGAACTGATCGTCACGAGACTGCGATCACGTGGCTTGAGGTCAGGTCGCAACCACAGGTCCTTGAACAGGGGATCGGTGGTGTACTGCACCAGCCCCGGAGAGACGGGGCCGACGGTTTTATCCACGCTCGCCGCGCGATTGGCCTCGGATGCTGCATCGAGCGGAAGAAGTTTCGACGAAGCTTCCGGCAACTGATCGGTGCCGATCTTGCGTTGCGCGAAAATACCCTTAGCCACCACGACCGCGGACATCGCGTTCGACCATCCGGAATAGAACGCCAGATGCGTGATGATTTCCGAGACCTCGCGAGGCGTGACGCCGCTGTCCATGGCGACGTTCATATAATGCGCCATGTCGATCGACTGGTTGCGGGCGATGAGAATGGAGAGCGCGACGATGCTGCGGTCGCGCGCGGACAGTTGCGGACGTTTCCACAGACCATCCACGATGTCCTCCCGCGCATAGCGTCCAAGCGCGGGCGATATCGATTGAATGTCGCTCACGGTCAGGGAGGAAGCTGTTTTCAAAGGATCGGACATGGTTATACCTCCTTGGGCAAAGATCGGCGTAGCCAGTGCAAGTGAAAGAACCGCGGCGACAAATTGTTTCATGGTTGTATCTCCACGGTGTCGGGTGACCCGGGCGACGCACAAGGCGCGGCCGTCACCACAGTTCGCGGTGCAAACCGTCAGATGTTTTTCGTGGAGATGATATAAGCGCGCGCGGGTGTGAGACTATGCCATACAATTCGCATGAGCTTAGAAACAACGCTCATAAATGTAGCCAGCGCGTCGTCTTGTGTCGCGCGGGATTTTCGGTTCCCGCTGTCCTGGCTGCCGCTTATCGCGCTGGCCGGCATTCGAATTCTGAGCGATTCGAATCCTGAGCGACGGGTAGGGCGATTGCTCCCGGATGCGCATCCGTCTGCATCGCGCTGCGTTTTCCGACCTATGGTGGACTCTACGCATGGGAGCTTGAGAAGGATGGACGGGAGGTTCGCGTGCGCACGGAGGGGCAACTTATCTTCAACAGCATCTTTCAGGTGCTCAACGCGGCCGTGGACGGACACGGCGTCGCTCACGTTCCCGAAGACATCGCAGCGCCGTATCTTTCAAGCGGCAAGCTCGTCCGTGTTCTGGACGACTGGTGTCCGCCCTGGGACGGGTGTCATCTCTATTATCCGAGCCGCCGGCAGTCGTCCCCGGCTTTCATTCTCCTCGTGGACGCTTTACGACATCATGAATGATGATCACTCCTAACGAGACGGCCTCCTCATAATGCCTCTCCCTTTGAGAAGACCGCAGGTATCGCCACGAACAACCAAGGCGCTCAGCATCTTCACCTGCGCTGGTCGTTATTCGCCTGCGCGCGATTGGAAGCTACGATCGCGCGACGCGGCGGCGCATAGGAAGGCGTGCCGTAAGTATCAAAGAGCGCTTTGGTCGCCCTATGGTGATGCTCCAAACCGCCCCTGAGCACGCGTTCAATCGGGCCATCCGGATAACCAAGACCGAGCTTGCACGTCAGATCCATGTCAGCCTGGCTTGCGAGCCCCTCATCCAGAAACCGAAGAGCCGCATTGTACTTCGGCAAGACCAGGCGGTTAATAATGCGACCGATCTGATCCGCCGAGATGGCAACCTGAAGTCCGGCACTCTCAAACAGCTTGGTCGCCGCTGCGATCGCCGCCTCGCTGGTGTTGGGTTGTCGCACCACTTCAACCAGGCCAGACGGCAAATCCTGTCCATTCCGGTATCTGGCGAATCCGAGAATGTTCGCCTGGTCGCTATCGTCGATGTTGCTAAGGTGCTCGGCCAGGCATTCGTCGCCGAGCTCGACCAGAATGGCTGCCTTCGTCCGGTCTGGTTTCAAGGCAACACCGCTGTAGATCACGATATCCGCCCCCTGAATGCTCGATGCGCTCGCATGGAAAGCATCGGCATCCGGAAATGACACGCTTTGTCCGTTTTTGATGATCGCATATGACATTGGCTTCAAGCTCCAAACATCGCGTTGCCTTCATAAGTGAAGAAGCCTCGGCCGGATTTCCGCCCTAACAAGCCGGCCGCGACCATTCTCCTGAGCAACGGCGGCGTCGCCGCACGGGGGTCTAGGGTGATGGGATAAAAAGCTTCGCAAAGCCGAATTTGGGTATCGAGTCCGACGAGGTCGATCAGTTCAAGCGGCCCCATCTTGTAGCCGAGTGCGCTCTTGATTGCCCGATCGACATTCTCCGCGTCCGCAACACCAGCTTCGACAGCGCGGATTGCATCATTGTTGAAAGGAACAAGCAACGCGTTGAGAATGAATCCGGGCTTATCCTGGGTTTTTACAGGGATTTGCTTGCAGGCTTCGGTCCATTGCCACGCTGTCTGAAATGTCTCGTCCGAGGTCAGAATGCCCGGAGACATTTCAATCAATTTCATCAACTGAGCCGGCAGGCAAAAATGCATTCCGACAACACGCTCGGGATGGCTCGATCCCGAAGCAATCTCGGTGATCGACAGGGTCGATGTGTTCGACGCGAAGATCGCGTCCTCGGCGCAGACTGCATCCAGTCGCTTCAACAGGTCGCGCTTGGTCGCAAGATCCTCGAACACCGCTTCGATCACAAGATCACACACTGAAAGATCTTCGATCTTCGTGGTGTGGATCATGTCTGAGAGGATTGTGTCGCGCTCCTCCGCCTTCAACTTGCCCCGATCGACCGATTTTCCAAGAAAAGCAGCTGACTGCTTTGCGGCCCGTTCGAGGGTGTCGCTTTTCATATCGTAGGAAATGGTGCGGAAACCGGCACGCGCGGCGACAAGAGCGATACCTGCCCCCATGGTGCCACCTGCGCCGCAGACGCCGACAGTCTTGATCTGCTTTTTCATTTTGTCGCAAAACTCCGTCCGATGAGCTGGCGATGCACTTGATTGGTGCCTTCCCAGATCTGGGTTATTTTTGCATCTCGCATCAGACGTTCGACGCGATAGTCGCGGCAATAGCCGTAACCGCCGTGCATCTGAACAGCTTCGGTGGCCGCACGCATCGCAAGGTCCGACGCCCGCATTTTGGCCATGGATGCTTCGAGACCGAAATCATCCGCGCCCGCCTCGATCAGGTCCGAAAGATAGTCGAGCCAGCAATCGGCCATGGCGAGGTCGGTGGCCAGATCGGCAATCATGAACTGATTGGCCTGGAAATCGACGATCCTGCGGCCGGACTGGCGCCGCTCATTCATGTAGGTCGTCATGTCCTTAAATGCGGCGGTCGCGATCCCCAGAGCATGCGCGGCCACGCTCGGGCGCGACCGGTTCAGCGAGCCCAGCAAAATCCCGAGACCGTCGCCGGGATTCCCGATCAGGTTTGCGCGCGAAACGCGACAACCATTGAATCTCAGCGACGCCGTTGACGATCCACGGTGACCCATCTTGTCCTCGAGCCGCACGACCTCGAAGCCGGGCGTCCCTTTTTCGAGCACCAGAACCGAGATGGATTTCTTTGCTTCCTCGATTCCGGCGTACTTTCCGAATAGCAGAATCCGGTCGGCGACATCGCCGCTGGTGATGAACAATTTCGATCCATCGACAACGATGTCGTTTCCGTCCGGACGGAAATTGGTTTTCATCCCGGTGGCATCGGAGCCCGCCGCTTCTTCCGTAATCGCCAGCGAGGCGAGACCACCCTCTGCGATGCAGGGCAGCAGGCGGGCTTTCTGCTCCTCCGAACCAAACTCGATCAGAGGCTTCATGGCGTGGAAGTTCGTGGCGTAGATAATTCCGGTCGACGCACAAGCTTCCGATATCCGCCTGACCACGGCGAGATAAAGCCGGAACGACATCGGCGCTCCGCCATAAGGCTCCGGAATAAAAATCGTGTTCAGGCCAATCCTGTTGATGGCCTCGACATTCGCCCAGGGAAATTCCCCGGTCTCGTCGATCCGCGCGGCATTCGGCGCGATGACATCCGCGACAAGCCGATCGACCTGATCGAGCAGAAGGCGCTCGTCGGGCTCCCACTTCCTGCGGCGTTCGAGTTGTTCCAAGACCTTCATCAGAGATTGGCTCCCTGTCCGCCGTCGATGTAGATCGTCTCGCCTGTCAGGAACCCGATCCTTTCGGAATACAACGCGCCAACAAGTCGCGCGACCTCATCCGCCGTGCCCGGCCGCCCCATTGGGACCCGCCGCTTCAACCAGCTCCGCACCTTTTCGTTGGCAAGAAAATCCCGATTCAATTCGGTTTCGATATAGCCCGGCGCGATATCGAGCACCCTGATGCCGTCTTTTGCCCATTCGGAGGCAAGACAACGCGTGATCGCGCCGACGGCTGCTTTCGAGGCGCAATAAGACAGGTTCTCGGCGACCGCGAGCTTGTCGAAGAACGATCCGATGTTGACGACCAGACTGTCACCGGCTGTCTTGAGGTGCGGATACGCCTCGCGACACGCGACCAGAACCGACGAGGCATTCAGCCTCATGGCGGCTTCAAACTCGACCAGCGACAATTCCGCGCTTGGCTTTGCTTCATGCGCGCCTGCATTGTTGACCAGCCCGACGATCGGACCGTTTGCAGCGATCTTCGCGATAGCCTGCGCGATCGACCCCTCGTCGGTCATGTCGCAAACAATACCGATCCCCACCGAACACGATCCGCTCCTCGACAAACCGGCGACCTGATAACCACGGCGATTCAGTTCAATGGCTATCGCCTCGCCGATACCCCGACTCGCTCCGGTGATGATGATCTGTCCATTACTCATCTTTGAACATCGCCTTCCGCTTTTCCGAAAACGCGGCCATGCCCTCTTCCGCGTCCGTCGTGCCGAACGCGAGCGTCGACAGGTCGGCTTCGATTTTCAGTCCCTCATGAATGGGAACATCGAGCGCTCGCATGACGGCCTCGCGAGCCAACCCCAGAGCCAGCAAACTGTAGGATGAAAACTCTTTCACGAAACTGACCGCCGCATCGACCGCGCTGCCGTCGACGAGGCGATGAACCAGCCCGATACGCTCGGCTTCCTCGGCTGCCACCGTGCGACCCAGCATGATCATTTCGAGAGCCCGTGCTTCGCCGATAATCCGCGGCAGACGCTGAGTCCCGCCGTAACCGGGGATAAGGCCCAGCTTGATTTCCGGAAGTCCCAGCTTCGCGTTGCGCGTCGCCAGCCGGAATGTGCACGCGAGCGCGAATTCCAGCCCGCCCCCGAATGCAAAACCGTTGATGGCCGCAACGGAAGGAAAAGGAAGCCGCTCAAGTTTCGCGAACGTCGCCTGCCCGAGTTCCGCGCCGCGCTTCTGCGCGATCATCGACCTGCCTCGCAACTCCTTGATATCCGCGCCCGCGCAGAAGGCTTTTTCCCCCGCGCCGGTCACGATAAGAGCGCGGACCGGCCAGTTGGCGACATCATCCAGCGCGTCCGCGATCTCCTTGAGAATCGAGAACGACAGCGCGTTCAACGCCTCCGGCCGATTGAGCCGAAGCAACGCGCAATCATCCAGTTTGGTCAGTTCGACAGACATGAGCTTGCTTTCCTGAAGCCTGAGGGGCCGCCATCATTTTCCGAATTTGCTGGCGTCAGGCTTGCGACGTTCGCCGAAGGAAGCGGACAGTTCGTGGCTTTCGTCGGTGTCGAGATAGGGACGAAGCAGCAGGTCGTGCGACACCCGCGCGAGGCCGGAGACGCCCCCATGCCGTGCATTGAACGCCCCCTTGATCGAGGCCAAGGCAAACGGACCACGGTCGGCGACCTCAAGCGCGAACTTCCGTGTCTCTTCCTTCAACTTGTCGTCCGGCACGACCTTGTTGATGAGACCGATCTCGAGCGCTTCGCGAGCGGAGATCTTTGGGTTGCGGTACCACATCTCCTTGGCCTTCTTCTTGCCGACGAGATCCTCGAGATACCAGGTGCCGTAGCCCGCATCGAACGACCCCATCATCGGGCCGACTTGGCGGAAAACCGCGCTTTCCTTGGCGATGGTGAGATCGCAGACCACCTGCAGCACGTTTCCACCGCCCACCGCAAAGCCGTTGACGCTGGCGATCACCGGCTTCTGAAGACGGTCGATCGATTCATACATTTCGAGCGTCGGAAGAACGCCGGCATAGAGAAGCGTATCTTCCATTCCGTCCTTCCGGCCGCCGATGCAGAAGAACTTGTCGCCCGCCCCGGTAATCACGATGACCCTGGTGCGTGTTTCGCGGCGGATGTTGTTGATGCAATCGCGAATCTCGTGACACATCGTGACGTTGAACTTGTTGCCGTCGTCCGGCCGGTTCAGCGTGATTGTTCCGATCGGACCGTCTTCCTCATAGATGATGGTTTCAAACGTCATGAGCTTTTCCTCGGGTTATGAGATGATTTGAAAGTCTGGCGCGTTCGGCGTCATTCAAACCGAGCATGTCCTGAAGGACAGCGTGGGTGTGTTCACCGAGACGCGGCGGAACGGCGCGGGGTGAATTCGACATGCCATCGACATGAATGCCGGTGCCCACTTGCGGCACTACACGATCACCATCGACGATCTTGTAAAACAGGCCTCTGTCCAACAGCACCTCATCGGCCACGACCTGATCGACACGATTGATCGGGCCCGATGGAATCCCTGCGGAGCAAAACAGCGTTAGCCAGTGAGCGCGAGGCTTCTCGCGCAGGATCCTTCCGATACGGGCGACAATGTTTTGCCTCTGCTGTCTGCGATCCGCATTGGTTCGCAGACCCGGCTCGTCGATAACCTCCGGTTGACCGACCGCCCGCCAGAAACGCTGCCAGAGATTGTCGTTACCAAGCGCAAGCGTGATCGGATCATCCGCGGTTTCAAATGCTTGATAAATCGCGATGACACTGTCTTTTCCGCCCGACCGGGTCGGAACCTCCCCAGACCCCAAATAAGGCATGATGCGGCACGACAGGAACCGCGTCATGGAGTCGACGAGCGCAATGTCGATCACGTGCCCCTCGCCGGTTCGCTGTCGCGAAAACAGCGCCGACACTGCCGCGAAAGCAGCGTCCTGCCCGGCAAGCATATCAGCGGCCGGCGCGCCTATCTTTTGCGGCTCGCCACCGGCGTCGCCGGTGATATCCATAATGCCTGAATAACCCTCAGCGATGAGATCATAACAGGTCCAATCCGCGCGCGCGCCCTTCAGACCGAATCCCGTGATCGAGACGTAGATCAGATCGGACCGGATCGATTGCAAAGATTCCGCATCGACTTTCAGCTTGCGCGCAACGCGCGGCGGCAGATTGACGACGACGACATCAGCCAGACGAACCAACCGATGCAGGATATCCAGACCATCCGGCTGCGAATAATCGAGCGCGATACTCTTCTTGTTGCGGTTGACACTCAGGAACCAAAGCGACTCTCCGTCGAGGAATGGAGGCCCCCATGCACGGGCGTCATCACCGCCGCCGGGACGTTCGATCTTGAGAACCTCCGCTCCCATGTCGGCAAGCAGCATCGTCGCCGACGGCCCCGCGACCGACGTCGTCAGATCTACGACCTTTACACCATCCAGCAGATTGAACCCCCGTGCCAATGACCTCGCCGGCAGAGCGGCGATCGGTTTGGGTTTCGCAGCGGACGGGTCAGGGGATTCCATTGCCATTTCTTCTTGTTTCGTACGCACGGCGTTACATCGCGTCCATGACGACGACCGCTTTCCCACGCACCTTGCCTTGAGCGATCAAATCGAGGGCCACCGGAAGTTCCTTAAACGGGTATTCTTTCATCAGATGCGGCCTGACCGCGCCTGCCCGCCAGAGCCGGAAAATATCGGCCTGCACCTCCTCGACGCGCTTCGGGGTCCGATCGCGGTAGTCACTCCACTGGAGTCCGCAAACGCTGATGTTCTTGAGCAGGAGGTAATTCACTTTAAGGCTCGGAATTTCACCCGCCGCGAAGCCGATGACGACCAGACGGCCACACCACGCCATGGCGCGCAGCGCAGCGCTGAAGAACTCTCCTCCAAGCGGATCAAGCACGATGTCCGCGCCGGCACCGCCTGTTGCCGCATGCACTTGTGCGCGCAGGTCATCCTTTATGTCGGGGCCGGATACGTCGATCACATGGTCGGCGCCGTTCGCCTTCACAAATGTCGCCTCTTCAGGCGTGCGAACCGCCGCGAGGACACGTGCACCAAGCCCTTTCGCAATCTGGACCGCCGCAAGGCCGATGCCTCCCGCAGCGCCGCCCACGAGCACCGTCTCGCCCTTGCGATATTGTCCGCGATCGACCAGGGCGAGATATGCGGTCTGATAGACCAGCCCCATCGCAGCAGCCTGCGGAAATCCAAGCCCGTCTGGCAGCTTGAACGTCTGCTCCGGCGTCACCAGCACGTGCTCCGCGAATGCGCCATGCTCGACGTGGCACAAGACTCTGTCGCCCACAGCGAACTGCGTGACATCCGGACCGACCTTCAACACCACTCCGGCGAGGTCCTTTCCCGGCGTAAAGGGGCGTTTGGGAAGCACCTGATATTTCCCGGAGACGACCAGGACATCCGGAAAGTTGATCCCCGCGGCCCGCATTCCGACGAGAAGTTGACCTTTGCCCGGGACCAGATCGCCGATCTCGTTCAATTGAAGTGAGGACGGATCGCCGTGCTCTACGACTTGATAGGCATGCATCGGAATTCCTTACTCGGCGAGAAGCTTTGCGGTGTCCGCACCAAGGCGCGGCGGCAGATTGGTGGATTTGGAGCGAAAGACTGCGGCGACCGGAAGCGGTAGCGCGGGCAAAGTCTTTCCCGCGATATTCAAATTCCGGTCAAAGACTTTTCTCGCCGCAAAATGCGAATCAGCCACGGCCTCTTTCAGATGCGCGACGATGGAGCAGCAGACATCGTGACCATCAAATTCTGCTCTCCACTCCGCGGCCGACTTTCTCCTGATAATCGCGGCGACGGCTGCAATGGCAGCCTCGGGATCGGCGTCCGGGTTTCGCATCTCTTGCGGAAGCCCGATGATCGAGCAGAAATTGTTCCAGAACTTTTCTTCGATCGGCGCGGCGGCCAGATATCGCCCGTCCCCCGTCGCATAAATCTGATAGCGCGGGCTGCCTCCCGTCACGAGCGCATCGCCGCCGCCGGGCCACATGTCGGCACTGAAGCCATTTCCCATGCCCCAGTAGGCGAACGGCAGAAGATTTTCGCCCATGGCGATATCGAGATAGGAGCCTTCGCCGGTCTGATCGCGATGCCTGAGAGCCAGGAGGATATTCATCACGGCGGGATATGCGCCTCCCGCGATATCGGCGACCAACACCGGGGGCAGCACCGGTGCTCCATCGCTACCCGCGCTCAATCCGAGAATCCCCGCCTCGGCCATGTAGTTCAGATCATGAGCGGCGACGAGTGCCTTTGGCCCGCTCTGCCCCCAACCCGTGATGGCGCAGTAAATCAACCGGCCGTTGATCCGTTTGAGATCGGCGTACCCAAATCCCAGGCGATCCATGACGCCCGGACGAAACTGCTCGATGACAATGTCGGCTTGCTCGATCAAGGGGCGCAAGCGCACAAACGCATCGCCTGCCTTCAGATCAATCGCGATACTTTCCTTGCCGGCGTTGAGAAGCGCAAAGTTGACGCTGTCCTCCCCGATCTTCGGCTCATAGCTGCGCATCTCGTCCCCGCTGCCGGGACGCTCGATCTTGATGACCTGCGCACCGGCTTCCGTCAGCATCAAACCAGCGAGTGGCCCCGGCAGGAGCGTGCTGAAATCGATGACCTTAATATTCTCAAGAGGACGCATGGCTGACTTCGCTATTCTCAAGCCGTCTTTGCGACGATCTCATTTCTGATTGGCACAGGCTGCAAATCCCCGCGCCGGACTTGAAGAATGAGTTCGCGCTTCAGGATCTTTCCGCTCGCGGTCAGGGGAAACTCGTCGACCCGCAGGAAATATTCGGGAACGTCGTATTTGGAGAGCCCCTCGCGTCTTAGATGATCGATCAGTTCCTGGGCCTCGACCGCGCCCGAGACCGCGATGCAAACGCGCTCGCCCAGCCGATCATCCGGCACGGGAAACGCGGCGACGCGGCCGGCATCCTTGTGACGCACCGCGATGTCTTCGATGTGCGAGGGATAGATGTTATGGCCGCCTCGAATGATCAGGTCTTTCAGACGGCCCTCGATGCGCAGATTGCCCTTGTCGTCCATGACGCCGAGATCGCCCGACATGAACCAGCCGTTGCTATTGAAGCTGTTCTCGGTTGCGGCCTGGTTGTTGAAATAACCAAGCATCAGCGCGGCACCTCGCCCGCCGATTTGACCGACCTCACCCGCACGCACTTCCCGGTCGGAATCATTCGGATCGAACAGTCGAACCTCATAGGCTTGGCCACCCCGGCCGCACGACCCCACGATGGTTTCCGTGGCGTCGGACGGATGAGTGTACTGATGGGATGAGTTCTCGGTCATTCCGTAGACGTTTTGCGGCTTAACGCCCTGCTTAACGAATGCCATCGCCACCGATGGCGGTATTGGAGCTCCCGCCATGTAGAAGATCGAGACATTGCTGAGGCTATTGCGACCAAGCCTCTTCTGCTCGGCCAGAATATCCATGGCGTGGGTGGGAACGCCCAAAACATATGTCGCACCGGTCTCTGCAATCCAATCAAGCCGGTTCATCCCCGCCGGTGGATCGTCCGTGACGAAGCGACCGCCGGTTAAAAGCCACTGCGCCACCCCGACCCAGGCGATATGATGGGATATTGGCGACAGCGAAAGCAGCACGGTGTCAGGACCGTGGTTCCAGTCACGAACAAGATCGCGTGCATTTGCAAGCAACGTGTTGTCCGAATGCATCACACATTTCGGAGATCCGGTCGTTCCGGACGTAAATGCGAGGTAAGCGATCTTGTCCGGGTCCGAGCAAGGCGGCGTGGCATTCGCAGCAGCGGCTGGAAATCCCTCCGGCGTATACACGACCTTCAGGCTCGGTATGCGGACCAGCATCGCGTCGAGATCAACCTGCGATCGATCCGCACCCCAGCCCGGCTCCGTCAGGAAGGCCCGCGCGGACAGCGACGACAACAGCTCGACAACCTCCGCGCACGTGTAAGTCTTGTGGAGCGAAGGGTTGCAAGCCAGACCCTCACGCGCGCAGGCCAGAAACATGACAATCGATTCTGCGCGGTTGGACATCCAGATCGAAACCCGATCGCCGCCCACCAGCCCATATTCCCGAAGACTGGCCGCAACGCCATCGACCCATCGCAGAAGCTGCGACCATGACAGCTTGCGCTGGCCATCCTGCAAGGCAATCGCATTGGGTCGCTCTGCAGCGTGCTTGGTCAGCAAGCTGTAAAACGTGTCGGTGCGCCAGGTTCCGCTCTCGTAGTATTGCTTGGCGGTCACCGGATGATGAAGGGTGAGGAACGGTCTCATGAGCCTCTCGCAATGCAGCAAAGTATCTGCGGCGGAATGATCGGATTGGCTCTACAAGAGCAACAGATGTGCCAGCCCGAGCATCATTGGTGGTTTGAGCGAATTAAGCCGGATTCCACCTTCAATGGCTTGGTATGGAAAGTCCTCCGTGTCTTTCGTGGCAACAAATGTCCTTGCGATGACCTTATCCTCATGCTGATGTGTCCTCAAAAAGGACAGAGGAAATGCCTGCAACAACGAACTTCGCAGTGGCCGGAGTCGTCGTGATCGACGCTACAAATCGCCCGGTGATGACCGTCGGCATAGGTAGCGATCCGCGTGTCAAGTCACTGGCCACAGACAAGATGTGGATGGGCGATATCCGCAATCAGCGTCTGACGACCCTAAATTTGGATCGTAAAGTTTTTACAGTTCTGCTCGTTCCCATGGAAGAAGGCGAACTGCTTGTCTTCAGCAACGCTCCTGGAGACGCGCTCCTTAACTTCATCGGGAGCGTGGATTTCGCGTGGGATATTTTTCAGCATCTGCTGACCGATCCGTTTGATGGAATGACGGTCGTGGATAAAAATGCCCACCTCGTCTACGTTTCCCCCATTCATGAAACATTCTTCGGCCTCAAATCCGGAGACGGAATTGGTCGACCGGTCGAGCAAGTCATCGACAATACCCGGCTGCACGAAGTCGTTGCTTCCGGAAAAGCAGAAATCGGCTCCATCCAGCGCATGCGCAGATCTGACCGCGTCGTCTCCCGCATTCCAATTAAGCGCGATGGCCAGATAATCGGCGCCATCGGACGGGTCATGTTCAAAGGACCTCAACAGCTGGAAGCGCTCAGCCTTCGGGTCAAAGCTCTCGAAGGAGAACTTGAGTTCTATAAACGCGAGACCGAAACCTTGCGATCCCGCGACTACGGATTAGAGGCGATCATCGGCGGGAGCAGCGCAGTGCAGCGGCTCCGAGCGCAGATCATCAAGGTCGCTCCACTCGAAATCCCTGTACTTATTCGCGGAGAAAGCGGCACGGGCAAAGAGCTCGTCGCACACGCCCTTCATCACCTCAGCCCGCGCCGCGACCGTTCGATGGTCAACGTGAATGCTGCAGCTCTTCCAGCCAATCTCGTGGAATCTGAACTGTTCGGCTACGAGGCGGGGGCTTTTACAGGAGCCGACAAAAAAGGACGCAAGGGCAAGTTTGAGCAAGCTGAAGGTGGCACGATCTTCCTGGACGAAATCGGCGACACGCCCCTTGAGGTTCAGGCAAAACTCCTTCGCGTCCTGCAGGATCGAATTGTGGAGCGCGTCGGCGGAGATCGTCCCCGAGCCGTCGATTTTCGTCTTGTTTCAGCAACCAACAAGGACTTGCAAGCCTCGGTTGAGAGCGGAGTCTTTCGACTCGATCTGTTCTACCGCATCTCGCCGATTGTCATCGAGCTTCCACCGCTACGCGAGCGAATTGAAGACATACCTTTGCTGGCGACGAAGTTTCTGCATGACATTGCATATCGGCACGCCAGGCCCGTACCGGATATCAGCCCAGCAGCGTTGGCTGAGCTGGCCGAAAGGCCGTGGCCTGGCAACATTCGTCAGCTTCAGCATGAGATTGAACGCGCCTTTGTTTTTTCTGACGGCGTTACCATCGGCGTAGAGGATCTATCCCAAATGCCCGCGCGCTTAGGCGCGGCGGCGCCTCCCACAGCGCCGCGAGATGTTCAATCCCGCGACCTCAAGAACGTCATTGCTGAGCTTCAGAACGAGCAAATAAGGGAAGCTATTTCGGCATGCGGCGGGAACAAGAAGAAAGCCGCTGCTCTCTTGGGAATCTCACGTTCATTTCTGTACAAGAAACTCACCGAAATGGGCGAAATTCACGATGCCTGAAATTGCCGGGCGGACGAGAGAGCATTCCTCGTCCGCCCGATCGACTGTTACTTCTTGATTAGCGGACATTCACTTTCCGAGAGTGGCCGGAAGGCCTGCTCGGCCGGAATGGTCGCGACGACCTTCATGAGATCCCACTCGCTTTTTGACTCTGACGGCTTCTTGGCCTGAAGCAGATACATATCGCGCATCATTCGACCATCTTCGCGAATGCTCCCGTTCTTGGTCATAAAGTCATTGACGGGGATCTTCTTCATCTCAGAGATGACCGGCTTGGCTTCGTCCGTTCCCGCCGCCTTAATCCCCTTTAGATAGTGCATCGCGGCGCTGTAGATCCCGGCCTGGAACATTGTCGGAGGCTTGCCACCGTGACGTTCCGCGAAACGCTTGGCGAAGGCGCGTGTTTCGTCGTTCTGATCCCAGTAATACGCTTCAGTAAAGAGCAAACCCTGGGCGTCTTTAAGTCCGATCGAGTGAATGTCAGTAATCAACACCAGAAGACCGGCCAACTTCTGCCCTCCGGCAACAATACCAAAGTCAGATGCATTCTTGATCGTGTTGATCGTGTCAGCACCAGCATTGGCAAGACCGATCACTTGCGCCTTGGACGACTGAGCCTGGAGCAGGAACGAAGAAAAATCCGGCGAATTCACCGGAGCACGAACGGAACCTACCACTTTTCCGTTGTTCTGCTTCACAATGGCTGCGGTATCGCTTTCAAGCGACTGTCCGAATGCATAGTCAGCCGTGATAAAAAACCATGAGTCGCCACCGCCCTGTTTCATGGTCGCTGTCGCGGTACCTTTCGCCAGCGCATAGGTGTCGTACACCCAATGAATCCCATTGGGTGAGCACGCCTTCCCCGTCAATGCCGTTGATCCGACCGACGTCGCAATCGAAACCTTGTTCTTTTCCTGGGCGATACCCTGGACAGCGAGAGCGACGGCCGAGGTTCCGAGACCGAAAATGGCATCGACCTTTTCAACGTCATACCATCGGCGTGCGATCGCACTTCCGACATCCGCCTTGAGCTGCACGTCAGCGGAAACAACCTCGATCGGCTTTCCGTTGACCTTGCCGCCGAAGTCCTCGACAGCCATCTTGACCGCGACAACATCGCCCGGCCCCTGAATATCGGCATAGGGTCCCGACATATCGTCAAGAACGCCGATCTTGACGACATCATCCGAAATTTGTGCGAAGCCGGAGCCTGGCGCCGCGACAATCCAGATTGCAACCATTGCTGCCGTGACAAGAATTCTCATGCTGTAACCTCCCGTTCGATCCGAACGAAGCCACAGCAAGTTTGATGCCAGTCCTAAAAACCGGAAATCTCTGACGTTTCCAGGCGGCAACCGCCCTTAACTGACCTCGCCAAGGACACGTGTCTTTCCCATCAACACACGAATGCCCGAAGGCCCCGGCTGGCCTGCGGCGGCCGGCCCAGAAACGCGCGTCTCACAGTCATGCTTGCTGCGGCGCACGCACAATTTCCATCAATCTCCGGTCTCACCGACAGCCGTCATTGCCGAGCCAGGATCGGGCGCTCACGCACTCTTCGGCGGGAGCATTGGCACATAGTTTGCTGACTCTTTTTGACCAGCAGTGAGGAAACGACGACTATGAATCAGCCCCGCGGGATGTACTTCGAGGACTTCGAGGTCGGGAAAGTTTTGGTCACCCCGGCCCGAACTGTAACGTCCACCGACATCGTAAACTTCGCCTGCCTGTCCGGCGACTTCAACGAGGTTCACACCAATTTCGAATACTGCCGTAATACTCAGTTTGGTGAACCGATTGCGCATGGCCCGCTCATCTATGCGATCGCGGGTGGCCTGACCTATGCGAGCGGGATCAACGACGGCACGCTTCTGGCGCTTCTTGAAATTGCCAGCTGGCGCATCCTCGCGCCGGTCAAGCACGGCGATATGATCCGCGTCTATGCGACCGTGACTGCAACACGTGCCTCGTCCAAACCTGATCGCGGCTCGGTTACGCTCCAGCGCAGCATCCGGAACCAGAATGACGCGGAGGTGCAGCAAATGACCGCCACGCTTCTGTATCGCCGGCGTCCGCAAGGCGATACCAAAGGCGACTAAGATCATTCAGATCGTTATCGGAGAATTGGCGGCCTGGCAGAACCTGCGCCGCCAACTCTTCCGTCACAGCCAAAAGATTCCCTCGGGCTTTCGAGCTACTCCACCTTGATGCCAGCCTCTCGAATGAGCTTTCCCCAGTCGTCCGTTTCAGACTTGAGAAATT
This sequence comes from Afipia sp. DC4300-2b1, assembly GCF_049895725.1. Classification (NCBI taxonomy): domain Bacteria; kingdom Pseudomonadati; phylum Pseudomonadota; class Alphaproteobacteria; order Hyphomicrobiales; family Nitrobacteraceae; genus Afipia; species Afipia sp. DC4300-2b1. Next base: position 10,934 of record NZ_JAFCSX010000007.1, on the reverse strand, counting down.
CGCGCAGTTCTTCAGGACCACCTGTCATCATGGTTACGCCACGCTCGGCAACCTTGGATCGCAACTGATCGTCTTCCGTCGCAATACGCAAGGCGTTCGCAAGCCTGGCGATGATCGGCTGCGGCGTTCCCTTCGGAACGAAGAGCGCCTGCCAGAACACGCCCTGCACTCCTGGCAAGGTTTCCGCAACGGGAGGCACGTTCGGCAGAAGCGCCAAGCGCTTGCTCGACGTAACTGCGAGAATACGACCGGCCCCCTGCTCCGAAACGGGAACGGCATCAAGCGGCGTCGCGAAGGTGGCATCGAGCCTGCCGGCCAGAATGTCGACGATAGCAGGTGCTGCACCCTTGTAAGGGATATGCATCAGTTGCACGCCGGCCCGCCGACTGACCATTTCGAGGATCAGATGGTTGACCGCCCCGTTTCCAGAACTGGCGACGTTGAGATGGCGGGGCTTTTCCTTCGCATAGGCCAAGAATTCGGCGAACGACCGGGCGGGCACATCTTTGCTCGTTAAAAGAACGAACGGGGTCTCATATGCGAGCCCGATCGGATCCAGTTCGACCATCGGATTACGCGGCGTAAGCGACGGCTGTAAACTTGGATTGATGGCAAGGCTCGTCGTCCCCATCAACACCGTATAACCATCAGGCGGCGACTGCGCGACAAACGTCGCAGCGAGCGAAGCGGCCGCACCGACCTTGTTTTCAACGACGATCGGCTGGCCAAGTTCGCGGCTCATCCGCTCGCCCAGCATGCGCGTCATCACATCCGTCAATCCACCGGCCGCATATCCCACGATCAACCGGATCGGGCGAACGGGATATTCGGACTGAGCATGTGCGCCGCTGCTTGCGACGCCAATGAACAATGCGACCAGCAAACCAATAGAACCCAGACTTTTTCTTGTTAATCTCACAAACTTCCCCCTTTAAATCGACCTGGCTCTCCGGACGATCTCATGCACATCCCGATCCGCAGAACTCCTCGCAATCAGAGCCCCATTTCTTTCGCGACCACATTACGCAGTATGTCACTGGTACCTCCGCCGATCGGGCCCAGACGCGTATCCCTGAATATGCGCTGCATATCGCCCTGCACGTAGCCGCTGCCAGCGAGAATGGACATTCCGAGATCGGCGACCTTCCACGCATTTTCGGCGGCAACTGTCTTTGCGGTTGCGGTCTCCATCAAGGCGTCGACACCCGCATCCAACATATCAGCGGTGTGAAACGTCATTGCACGCGCCGATTCTGTCAGCATTTGCATCTCGGCAAGCCGATGCGCGATGACCTGATACGCGGTGAGCGACTTTCCGAAAGCCTTGCGTTCCTTTGCAAACGCCTTTGCGATTTCGATCACCTTGAGCGCCTGCCCTCCGCTTGCCGCCGCGAGCACCAAGCGCTCCATGTTGAGTCCTCGCATCAGAATCTTCCAGCCCTCGTTTTCCACGCCCAACAGGTTCGTCGCAGGGACGCGCACCTCATCGAAGAACACTTCATTGATCAACGTAGTGCGGCTGCCCAATGGATCGAGATTGCGAACGTGAATACCGGCTGACTTCGCATCGACAAGGAACATGCTGAGGCCCCGGCGGCCTGCGTCCGGATTGGTCTTTGCACTCACCACCATGAGGTCGGCGACATGGGCATTGGTGATGAAGACTTTCTGGCCGCTGATGATGTAGTGATCGCCATCACGCACCGCGCGGGTACGAATTCCCGCCGCATCCGAACCGCTTGACGGCTCCGTGTAGCAAATCGCCATCTGGATCTTGCCGGCAATGATCTGTGGGATGTAGGCGCGCTTGTGCTCCTCGCTGCCTGCATGACGTAGCGCCGTTCCCCCATAGATGGTGGGCCCTAGATAGGCCGTAGAGAGCCCCTTGTGATGATAGGCAAGCGCCTCAAGCAGGACGGTCAGATCCCTGTGCGAGCAATTGGCGCCACCATACTTCTCCTCGAACGGGAGCGCGAGCCATCCTGCGCGAGCCAGTTCAGTGAACGCTTCACGGGGATAAGCAGAACGCGCTTCGTGATCGTGGATCGCTTCGCCTGGAAACACGCGCTCAAGCAGACGAAGAACATTGTCGCGCATCAGCACCTGATCTTCGGTAAACCCGAATGTTTTATAAGGCACTGCTTTATACCTCCGTCTTTTTCCGATTTATCAATTGCGATCGCGGCCAAGGATCAACGTGCAGTGCGAGGACATGATGCCGCCTTCGCTGTGCACCAGGGCGACATCGTGCTTGTTGACCTGACGATTTGCGCATTCGCCTCGCAATTGACGCACGGATTCGATGACACCGAACAGCCCCCCGGCGGCTCCCGCATGCGCATGTGACAGCATTCCACCATGCGTATTGATGGGAAGGCGCCCGTTAAATGCCGCATCGCCTGCGGCAAACAGCGCCCCACCTTCGCCGCGTTCGCACAGGCCCAGTTCTTCCGCTTCGATGATCGGCACGATGCTGAAACAGTCATAGAGCTCGGCGAAATCGATGTCTTTCGGTCCAAGTCCAGCCATGGTATAGGCACGACGTCCGGATTCAATCGCGCCAAACTCGGTCAAGCTGGGCGCGGCAACCAGATGCTCATGAGTATGGTGCTCACCCACGCCGAGCAGCCACGCCGGGGCCTTCGGCCGATCCCGTGCGAGATCCGGATGCGCGACGACAATCGCGCCGCCGGCGTCTGATATCAGGCAGCAATCGAGCACCCCGAGGGGATCGGAAATTCTCTTCGCATTGAGGACGTCGTCGATCGAAATCGGAGTCCGCATATGGGCATTCGGATGCATCACCGCATGCTGTCTTGACTGCACGGCGACGGCCGCCATCTGTTCCGGGGTCGTTCCGTATTCATGCATGTAGCGATTGGCGACCATTGCATAGAGAGCCGGAATGAACGCGCCGTAGGGCGCTTCAAAATACGGATGGCCGACAGCGGCAAGCGCCGTTACGGCCTCGTCACGTGACAAGCCGGTGGCACGGTTTTCTCCGGCACAAATCAGCACGGCCCGGCATCGGCCGGCGGCGATCGCAGCCGCGGCATGACCGATCATCGCAGCCGGTGACGCGCCGCCCACGATAACGGACGCGCAGAATGTCGGCTTGAGCCCAAGGTATTCCGCCAGAACGGAGCCGAGCATGAAATAGGGCTCGGTGAAAGAATATGCGGTCAACAAACCGTCGATGTCGCCAGGCTTGAGGCCGGCGTCGTCGAGCGCACGTTTCGCCGCCTGCGCATTCAAGCCGAGGCCCGTCATATTTGGAACTTTGCCGATGTCGGATTCGCCTACTCCGACGACGACGGCGCGATTACGAAGACCTTCAGTCATCACGTGCTCCCCGCTGAAATCCGGAACTGAGGGACCGCGCCGTTGTCACGCACCTCAAAAGTAACCTCCACCGCCTGTCCCATGCGGGCCTGCTCCGCATTCGGCCCTACAATATTGGTGAGCATCCTCGGTCCCTCCTCAAGATCAATAAGGGCGACCACATAAGGGACCTTCTCGCGAAATGCCGACGATGGCGCGCGACGGACCGTCGTGACAGCGTGGACAGTCCCCCGGCCGCTTGCCTCCACCCACTGCGTCTGATCGGACCAGCAGGTCGGGCACAAATAGCGGGGAAAGAACCGCTTGAGGCCACACGCGCCGCACTGCTGAAGTACGAGTTTGCCTTCGCGCGCCGCCTGCCAATAAGGCGCGCTATCCGCGTTGATGGCCGGCATGGCGAGTTCGGAACTGCTCACTTGGCTTTCTTTCTGGCGCGCGCCGCTTTGACAAATGTTTCCCGTTCGGATGCAGCCGCAAAGTCAGGCTTCTTCTTGTTTATCAGCCCATCAAGACCCGCCTGAAATGCCTGGCTGGTGAACGCGAGCGATTGGCCGAGATTCTCGAACGCCATCATGTCGTCGAGCGAACTCTCGAACGTCCTGCCCATCAGCCATTTCGCCAATCCCATTGTCTCGATCGGCCCATTCGCGAACGCATGCGCGCGCTTGAGGCATTCCTCGTCAAGACGATCATCCGGCACGACGGCGGAAGCCACACCATTTTCAACGGCTTCCTTGCCGCTCCAGGTCTTGTTTTCGAATATGAACGTGCGTGCGCGCGCCAGTCCGATCAGGCGCGGCAGGTTGTACATCACGCCGATGTCCGGAATGACACCGAGCCGGAAAAATCCCGCCATGAACTGCGCGCTTTCCGCTGCAATGATCGTATCGCCAACAAGAGAAAGTCCGAAGCCGCCGCCAATGGCATAGCCATTGACGCCAACCACGACAGGCTTGCGGAAGCGGATCAGCGCCGTCAGCCATTGTGCCGTTCTGTTGAAGCGGGCATGCGTCGACCACGGATCCATTTCATTCTTCAGCATCGGCAAATCGCCGCCCGCGCAGAACGATTGTCCGCTCCCCGTGAGATAAACGGCACGGCAATCGGCGTCAGTCTCGAGCTCGTGAAACGTCGCGGCAATCGCATCCCGCATAGCCTGAGTCATGGAGTTTCGATTTTCATCGTTCGCCAATCGCACAATGGTGACTGAACCATCGCGGGTCACTTCAACAGGTGCCGTTTCTTCTTTGCCCATGTGACAGGATCTCCAAATTATGATTTGCGCGAGCGAGACGATGTGGCCTTGAACTGCCGCCCACCGTCCACGACCAGATCCGTGCCGTTGACGTACAGCGCCGCCGGAGACACGAGATAGGTCACAGCCGCTGCGATTTCGTCAACGCGCCCGAAACGGGCAACCGGCACTCTGTCGAGCTCAGCTTCGGCCCGATCGGTCTCTTCATGGATCTTCCGTGTGCCAACAGTATCGGCAATAGGCCCCGGCGCGACCGTGTTCGACAGGATATTCTTCGGGCCCCATTCGAGCGCGAGCGTCCGCGTCAATGACTGAATGCCGGCTTTCGCCGCCGCGGCCGGGGCGCATCCTGGCCAGCCGCCCCACGCGTATGCGGTGATAATATTCACGATGCGACCGACATGAGGAGAAGCCGACAGATACGAAAATCCCGCACGACAACAGTTAAACGTGCCGTTCAGATCGATATCGACCACAGTCTTCCAGCCGTTGGGCGAGAGCTCTTCGGTGGGGCAGGCGAAATTTCCAGCGGCATTGTTGATCAGAATATCGATCCCGCCCCAGCGATCGGCTGTCTGCTTCATCGCAGCATCAACGGCATCGTAGTTCCGCACATCCGTTACAATGCCGAGCGCTTCACCCCCTGCGCTCTGCAAACTTTTTGCTGCCGCCATCACGACATCCTGCTTCCGGCTGGCGACAGCGACGCGCGCGCCTAGCCGTGAAAACATTTGCGCGATGCCAAGCCCGATGCCCGTTCCACCCCCGGTGATGAAGGCGGTTCGCCCTGCGAGCATCGCAGGGGCAAAGATTGAAGAATTGATTTCGCTCATCGGTGTCTTGCTGTGGCTGTTGCCCGCGTCGCTATGCAAGGCGCGTACCATGTGATGAAAGCTCAACCGATTTGATTGAACGCCACGCGCGACGGGCATTTATGACCTGCTCACAGACAATGCGCCGGGCGCTCTGTCTGTGATGAGGACAGTGCGCACTGCAACACAGACCGTATCCTACTCTGCCGTTCGATCACGGCGTGGCACACATCTTGCGAGCGGGAGAGATCACGTCCCCGACCTTGGACGGCTTCCATTCGGGTCCATCCACGATCCCCTTTCCATTGACCAAAAGCCAAGGCAGGCAAGCCAATCATGAGCATCGCATCAAAAACCAAACACGGCCCTCTTCAAGGCATCAGGATCGTCGATTTGACGGCCGTGATCATGGGTCCTTATGCGATGCAGGTGATGGCCGATTTCGGGGCCGAAGTGATCAAGATCGAATCGCCCGAGGGCGACATCATGCGTCACGTCGGCAAGAACGGCGACCGCGCTATGGGTCCGATCCACCTGACCCTGAATCGCGGAAAGCGTCACGTTGCACTCGACCTGAAAAAGCCTGAAGCACGCGACGTGCTGGCGAAGATTATCGGAAGCGCAGACGCGTTCGTGCATGCGATGCGGCCGAAGGCCATTGAGCGCCTTGGGCTCGACTATGCGAGCGTGAAAAAGATCAAAGGAGACATCGTATATTGCGGTGCGTATGGCTACACGGCGGATGGCCCCTATGGCGATGAGCCGGCCTATGACGACCTGATCCAGGAACTATGCGGAATCGCCGATATCGCGTCCCAACTGGCCGGCGAACCACGCTTCTTTCCCACGGTCATCGCAGACAAGGTCTGCGGTCTGACGCTTGCATACGCGCTGCTTGCAGCTCTGCTGCACAAGCAGCGGACCGGAGAAGGCCAGCAGATCGAGGTGCCCATGTTTGAAACCATGGTGCAGTTCCTGATGGTCGAACACCTTGGCGATTGCACCTTCGGACGCAATGAGGAGATTGGCTATGCACGCGTGCTATCGCAACTCCGGAAGCCCCACCGCACGACCGATGGATACGTCTGCGCACTTCCCTACAACGACAAGAACTGGCGGGACTTCTTCAGGATAGTCGACCGCGCGGATCTTGCAGCCGATCCTCGCTTCTCGAGCCAAAGCGCGCGGAGCAAGAACTACGAAGTCCTTTACAGCCTGCTCGGCGAGATTCTGGCTACGCAGCCGACGGGGTACTGGCTGGAAAAACTGCGGCCTGCCAGTATTCCGGTTGCGCCCGTGCTGGGTCTCAAGGCCTTGCTTGACGATCCGCATCTCAACGCGGTGAACCTCTTTCAGACCGTCCGTCACCCAAGCGAGGGGCAAATCACCGCAATTCGCTCGCCCATCGCGTTTTCAGCCACGCCGGCCGGAATGGGAAAACCTGCGGGAGTGATCGGCGCGGACACCCTGGATGTGTTGCAGGGGTTTGGATATTCCTCCAGCGACATTGATGCGCTGGTTGCGAAGGGAGCAGTCATGGTCGAATAGACCGCTCCCCTCGCATCTTCAACGGAGCTACGCGCATGAGATCAGTCGAGCTTGGCTCCCGATTTCTCCACGACGGCCTTCCAGCGAGACGACTCATCTTTGGTCACTTTGTCCATCTGAGCTCCGTTCTGCGTCTGCGGCTGGATGCCCAGCGTGGCGAACCGCTCCAGGAGCTTTGGGTCGGCCATAGCCTTGGTTGAAGCGGCATAAATCTGCTCCACCACGGCGTCGGGCGTCGAGGCTGGAACGACGATCCCGTACCATGCTTCGTTTGTGATTTGCGGAAAGCCCTGCTCGGCGACTGTCGGGACATCCGGAAGCTGCTTCATTCGCTCAGGCGACGTAACGGCAAGGAGCTTGATAGCCCCCTTTTTGTGTTGCTCGATCATCGCAGGGATGCCATCGATCAGCGTGTCGACTTCGCCCGAGATAAGCGCCTGAAGGGCCGGCCCATTGCCGCGATAAGGCACATGAATGGAGGTGACTCCGGCTTCGCTCTTGAAGACCTCAGACATCAGGTAACCGGTCGTGCCCACGCCCGGCGAAGCGGTACGAATATTTGTTCGCGTCTTCATAAGCGCAACCAGCTCTTTCAGATTGTTGGCCGGCACGCTTGGATGTACCGCAAACCCGCTCGGCATAAGACCAACGACGGAAACCATCTTGAAGTCCTTGTCGGGATCGAAGCCCTGAGACTTGTACAGCCATCGATTGATCGACAGGATGCCCGGCGTGACCATCAAGATAGTTTGCCCGTCTCCCGCGGCTTGCGCAGCAACGGCCGCGCCGACGTTGCCGCCCGCACCGCCTTTATTTTCGACCACGACCGCTTCCTTGATGACGCCACGCAAGGCCTCACCGTAAGCCCTGCCCAGCAGATCGGTCTGACCGGCTGCCGGAAACGGAATAATGAGGCGAACCGGGCCCTTCGGCCACGTTTCCGCGGATGCGACGCCCGCAAAGAGCGTCAGCCCCAAGCAAGCTGCGATGGCTCGCTTCAACTGAACATTCATTGACTTCCCTCCCTCGGTTTCATTGAGCGAGCGTTGCTTCGGCAAACCCCGCCAAGATAACCCGCAGCAGCAAGTGCCGTGCCATGCAGAAAATTTCTCCTGTCAGGCTGTCACCTTCAACGTCCGGGAGGCCAGCGAGATATCCAGATGGCCAAGGTGTTCGCGCCGACAACACGACTGTCCTCAACGGCGTCAACTTGCTCGCGATTCACTTGCGATGCAGCAAATCCTGTCTCACCGCGCGATTAAAGAGATTAAAGACATGCGCGGCAAGCGATTTGATCGCCAAACCGGGAACATCGCGCAAAGCGAAGCACCGCTGGCGCGACAATCGCCTACGGCATGGAAATTGCTCACTGCCATTGTCAGCACCACGGCAGAGAACAATAACCTGCCTTCCACGACACCGAAAACCGCGAGGGAGTTCTCGTCAGATGAGGCCTTCACCTATCAGTGATGTTGACGTGCTGAGCGGCATGATCTTCACCGGCCTGGGCGTCGGCGTTCTGTACATGTCCACCAGTTACGACTTCGGCAACATCGCTCGTATGGGTCCGGGTTTCTTTCCCTGCATCCTCGGCGCGCTCCTTGCCGTTCTCGGCCTGGCCATAGCCGCACGCGGCTTCATTGCACCACGTGCGAAACTACAAATCGAAAGGCTAAGGCCTATCGTCGCCATCGGAGGGTCTCTGGTGGCGTTCGGCTGGATCATTCCGCGCTTCGGCTTTGCACCGGCTGTGATTGCATCCTGTCTATTGGGAATGGCTGCAATTCAGCGATCCTCTTTCAGGGAAATGATTCTCCTGCCGATTCTGCTATGCGCCTTCTGCTCCATTGTCTTCATATACGGGATCGGGCTGGCGATCCCGCTCGCAAAGTGGTGAACGCGGATGCTTGACAACCTCGCTCTTGGCTTTTCGGTTGCAACCACTCCGGCCAATCTCGCTTTTGCCTTTCTTGGCTGCCTTTTAGGAACGCTCATTGGCGTGCTGCCCGGCATCGGCCCTGTGGCGACCATGGCGATGCTGTTGCCGATCACCTACAGCCTGTCGCCGGTCGCCGCGCTGATCATGCTTGCAGGCATTTACTATGGCTCGCAGTATGGCGGTTCAACCACCGCGATCCTTCTCAATCTCCCGGGTGAATCCAGTTCGGTTGTCACTGCGCTTGATGGTCACGCCATGGCACGCGACGGCCGAGCCGGCATTGCGCTGGCGGTGGCGGCTATCGGCTCCTTCGTCGCTGGTAGCTTTGGAACGCTGGCTCTGGCCGCCTTTGGCCCTGTTCTCGCCGGTGTCGCGCAGAAATTTGGCGCACCGGAATATTTCTCTCTCATGCTGTTCGGACTTGTTTGCGCAACGCTTCTCGCTGCCGGCGATTTCGTCAAAGCGATTGCAATGGTCATCGTCGGCCTGCTGATGGGAATCGTCGGGACTGATGTCAATTCCGGTGCATCACGGCTCACATTCGGCGCGACCAACCTGTCTGAGGGAATCGACTTCGTTATCGTTGCTTTAAGTTTCTTCGGCCTTGCGGAGGTGATCGGAAATCTCGTCCAACACGGCGATCAGCACGGCACTGTGAGCAAGGTGGGGCGGCTTATGCCAAGCGCTGCCGATCTGCGTGAAGCTGCCCCGGCCATGGCGCGGGGCACCATCTTGGGCAGCATCCTCGGCCTTCTGCCCGGCGGCGGTGCCGTGTTGAGTTCGTTCGCTTCCTATATGTTTGAAAAGCGCATCTCCAAAACCCCGGAACGCTTCGGGCGCGGCGCGATCGAAGGAGTTGCCGGACCGGAGTCCGCCAATAATGCCGGCGCACAGACCTCCTTCATCCCCTTGCTCACGCTCGGCATTCCGTCGAACGCCGTCATGGCCCTCATGATGGGAGCGATGATGATTCAGGGTATCGCACCGGGCTCTGCTGTAATGGCAACGAATCCGACGTTGTTCTGGGGAATGGTCGCCAGCATGTGGATCGGCAACCTCATGCTTCTCATCATTAATCTCCCGCTGGTCGGTCTTTGGGTGAAACTGCTGAGCGTACCGTACCGGATTCTCTATCCCTGCATCGTCATGTTCTGCTGTATCGGTCTCTACAGCCTGAATACGAGCTCTTTCGACGTCTATCTCGCCAGCGCCCTGTCGGTGATCGGGTACGTTCTGATAAGACTTGGCTGCGAGGGAGCACCGTTGATTCTTGGATTTATTCTCGGCCCATTGCTGGAAGAAAATCTGCGCAGGTCCCTGGTGTTGTCACAAGGAAGCCCGAGCATCTTCATCGAGCGCCCGATAAGCGCGACGTTTCTCGCCCTCATCCTCGTGATGCTTGCGCTTTTCCTGCTTCCGTCTGCTCGCAAGCAGCGCGAGGAGGCATTCCAAGAATAAGAGTTCCGGCGTCACCGCACCTACGGCGGAATTATGCGCTCCAAGCGCCACCGTTGCTCGCCGAGATCTGCATCGATCGCGGAAGCAAAGCTGGCTTGACCGCTTACAGCCATAGGAAATGCCGTTGATATGAAGTGGCATGGCCAGATTTTTTGAGTTTCTTCCGTTCTGCCGCAAGAAAACTGACCTGCTCCCCAACTTGCCCTCGTTTATAAGGAGAGTCTGTTCTGGTTATGGCCCTGATGGGGGCGTGCTGCGAACTCGGTAGGTGTGAGCCCGTTGAGGCTCGTGTGTGGTCGGTTGGTGTTGTAGTCGATCCTCCAGTCTTCGATGATCCGTCGTGCCTCGTTGAGGTTGGCGAACAGGTGTTCGTTGAGGCACTCGTCGCGCAGGCGACCGTTGAAGCTCTCGACAAAGCCGTTCTGCATCGGTTTGCCCGGTGCAATGTAGTGCCACTCGATTGACCTGACCGGGCTTTTTTAGACCAAGCATTGTGAGAGAATGTCTTGGAAAGGAGCTTTGGAATGCCGAAGAAGAGGTTCAGCGCGGAGCAGATTGTGGTGGTGCTCCGTCAGATCGA
>NZ_JAFCSX010000006.1:19607-244558 GCF_049895725.1 Afipia sp. DC4300-2b1 | reverse complement strand
GAGATGTGGTAGATTTCTTCATGGCGTTGCTCTCCTTTGCGGATTCGACACCCCGAGCCTACAGGCTCAAGGTGAGCAACGCCTGCCCTCCAATTTCAACATTGACCGGGACATCCCCGGCCCTCCGGGCCGAGTTGGATAGCGTGATCAACCAATGCAGTTGTGGAACGATTGCTGATTGCCGCATCATCGATGCGTTGGCTCCGGCCCTGTAAGAGAAGAAGACACGGCACCTACCAAGGCTGCGCTCGGACCGACTTGCACTGCAGGCGGCTTCTGACTGCTCGCAGCTCCCGCCCTGCATCGGCTGCGAACAAAGCAAAAGAAATGACAGGGGCCGCAGACCGAGCCAACGCCCGGCCGGCGTGGCGGGCAACGGGTTTGGATCGCATAACCGATGTGATCGCACGATCTTGTTCGTTGAATGGCATCCAATCCGTCAGGGAGTTCGCCCCGCAATTGATTTTCCTACTTTTTGAATTTTACCTGTCCCGATTTTCCCTCGGCGGTTTTGATGGTCAATGTGATTATCGCGCCCGCCGCTATCGGGGTTTTCGTGTCTCCCTTCAGCGAATTCTCGCCCTGAGGCACAAGAAAAAGAAGCGCACCCGAAAGCGGGCGAAATTTTGACCCGGCTGCCGCTCACCATCCCGCTTGGCCCAAGCGAGACGCCGACCAGCTTCACCTCACGCCTAGCTGCCGAGAACGGCCTGACCGCGGATGAATTCTGCGGCGACTGGGGCCTCGCTTTCGTGCAGATCATTTGGGGCGACAGGCGCGCGATCGCCAAGATCGCCGACCTGAGCGGTGCCTATCAAACGTCCCTCCAGGAACAGGCCTTCGTCCGGCACGATAGGATTTTTCGCCATATGGGTCAGCCAATTTGAAAAACGCCATGCTTCATCGAGCGATGTCTTGAAGAGGTGACGCCGTTGCTCGTGCGTCTGGCCTGCGAGGCTGACCGAACACACATGCTCGACCCGTGCCTTGAAATCCGCTTGCTTGGGCTTTTCCGTGGCGTTTCCCGACCTAGGCAACACAATTTGCGCAGCGCCTGTGGACGCTAGCAGCGCTTCCCGCGTGTTGATGGCTCAAGACGTTCTCGACATAGACCTTCTGCAGAAACTCGACCGTGAGGTCGGGAGCCTGCGAACGCAGGTAGTCGATGATGTCCTGTTTCTCTTCGGGTGTAGCGGGAAGCATTTTGGTGATCGCAATAGGAGTATCTTTTTTACTTACCGCGCCGCAGCGGTTCTGCGAAGCGCTGCTTTGCCAGTGGCGCAGGAAGAGCAGATGTATCCCGTTATCTGCTCGGGCCGTATGACCAAACAGTTCGATTAGACGCCGGACATACTCCCCGTCGCGTCAGCGTCAAACCCGAATCGGCCCAAGGACTCAAAATCGCGAGAATGACAAGGATTGTACTTCGAATTTTCTCTCGCCATCATTTGATGTCGCAGCCATTGATGAGTCGCGCCATGGCCGAAACTCAGTCGTCCGATCCGTCGCTTTGGCAGGCCCGCGCCGCGCGGGCGCGACGCATCGCCAGCATGTTGCTCGGACGTGACGCGGAGACGGTGTTGGCCTATGCCCGGGAATGCGACGAACAAGGTCGGGGCGTCTCCGCGAAAACCATATCCTCCCCCTCCCTCGTACCGGCCGCTTCGCCCCGCGTCGTGCCGTTGATGTCGGTCCGTTCTTCGGCTGGCACACGCGCCGCCTAGCACCTTCACAGCGGCCAGTTCATCTTACCGCCGGCCAATCAGCGACGTGTCGATTCCGCCGATCGCAAGTTTGTCTACGCCATCCTTCGCCCACCAGCATTGGCTTGTTGCGGAGTGGGCGTTCATGCCTTTTCTACTTGTCCCCGACGTTCGGTGCATACGCGACCGAACGGCTTGGGGGACGCGATGGCTGGGACCGCACGCTTCGATGAAACCGCGTCTCGCGGTGCACGCATGTTGCGCACGGCGCTCGGCCCGGCCATCGCCACCTTCCTGCAGGATTCATCCGTCGTCGAGGTGATGCTCAACCCCGACGGCCGGCTTTGGATCGATCGGCTCAAGGGTGGACTGGAAGACACCGGCGAACGGCTGTCGCCGGCCGATGGCGAGCGCATCGTACGCCTGGTCGCGCATCACGTCGGCACCGAAGTGCATCCGGGTTCGCCACGGGTCTCCGCCGAACTGCCGGAAACCGGTGAGCGCTTCGAAGGTTTGATCCCGCCTGTCGTCGCCGCCCCCACATTCGCAATCCGCAAGCCGGCGGTCGCGGTGTTCACGCTCGACGATTATGTCGCCGCTGGCATCATGCAATCGCGACAAGCCGATCTGCTGCGCCTCGCCGTTCAAAAGCGCCGAAACGTGTTGGTGGCCGGCGGCACCTCAACCGGCAAGACCACACTGGTCAACGCGCTGCTGGCCGAGGTCGCCAAGACCTCCGACCGCGTGGTGCTGATCGAGGATACGCGCGAACTGCAATGCGCGGCGCCGAACTTGGTGGCGCTACGCACCAAGGACGGCGTCGCCTCGCTGTCCGACCTGGTGCGCTCGTCATTGCGGCTGCGGCCAGACCGAATCCCCGTTGGCGAAGTGCGCGGCGCCGAGGCGCTGGAGCTTCTCAAAGCCTGGGGCACCGGCCATCCCGGCGGTATCGGCACCATCCACGCCGGTTCGGCCATCGGTGCGTTGCGCCGCCTCGAACAGCTCATCCAGGAAGCAGTCGTCACCGTGCCGCGCGCGCTGATCGCGGAGACGATCAATCTCATCGTCGTCCTCGAAGGCCGCGGCTCCCAACGCCGCGTCGCCGAGTTGGCCGCGGTCCGCGAGCTCGCGCCGGGTGGCGACTACGTCCTCGTCTCCAGCAACCCCGAAACCATCCCCGAAAGTATCTCATCATGATCGTCCATCGCGTTCGTCCGCCAAGCCGTCTGCCCATCACGGCGATCTTGTTCGCCTTGACCACGCTTCCCGCACACGCGGCCGGCGCCAACATGCCGTGGGAGCAACCGCTCAATCAGATCCTGCAATCGGTCGAGGGGCCGGTCTCCAAGATCATCGCGGTCATCATCATCGTGACGACCGGACTCACGCTCGCCTTCGGCGACACCTCGGGCGGTTTCCGGCGGCTGATCCAGATCGTGTTCGGGTTGTCGATCGCGTTCGCGGCGTCGAGTTTCTTCCTGTCGTTCTTCTCGTTCGGCGGCGGTGCGGTGATCTGATGACTGAGCCCGTCGAACCCGTTCCCGGCTTTTACGCGCCCGTGCATCGGTCCTTGAGCGACCCGATCCTGCTCGGCGGCGCGCCGCGCACGGTCGCCATCGCCAACGGCACGCTCGCGGCAGCGATCGGCCTCGGCCTGCGGCTTTGGATTCCAGGTCTCCTGCTGTGGGCGATCGGACACGCGGCCGCGGTGTGGGCCGCGAAGCGCGACGCGCAATTCGTCGATGTCGTGCGGCGTCACCTGCGCTATCCCGCGCATTTCGGAGGGTAACACGATGATGAACCTCGCCGAATATCGCAAGCGTCCTGCTCTCCTCGCGGACTTCCTACCCTGGGCTGCACTGATCGCGCCCGGCGTCGTCCTCAACAAGGACGGCAGCTTCCAGCGCACCGCCCGGTTTCGCGGACCAGATCTGGATTCCGCGACACCTTCAGAACTCGTCGGCACCACGGCGCGTCTCAACAACGCGTTGCGACGATTGGGCTCGGGCTGGGCGATCTTCGTCGAGGCGCAGCGCAACGCCGCCAACCGCTATCCGGACAGCCGCTTTCCCGATCCGGTGTCGGCGTTGGTCGATGCCGAGCGCCGCGCGCAGTTCGAAGAGCAGGAGGCGCATTTCGAGAGCGCTTATTATTTGACGCTGTGCTGGCTGCCGCCGGCGGAAGACGCCGCGCGCGCCGAAGCCTGGCTCTATGAAGGGCGCGAGCGCGGCGGTGTCGATGGCCACGAGGTGCTGCGCGGATTCATCGATCGCACCGGGCGCGTGCTGCAACTGATCGAAGGTTTTGTCCCCGACGCCGCGTGGCTCGATGATAGCGAGACGCTGACTTACCTGCACGCCTGTATCTCGACCAAACGCCATCGCGTGCGGGTGCCCGAGATCCCGATGCAGCTCGACGCGTTGCTGGTCGATGAGCCGATGGCGGGCGGACTTGAGCCGCGATTGGGATCGCAACATCTGCGAACGCTCAGCGTGATCGGATTTCCGACCGCGACCTTCCCCGGCGTTCTGGATGAGTTGAACCAACTCGCGTTTCCGTATCGTTGGTCGACGCGGGCGATCATGCTCGACAAGACCGATGCCACCAAGCTGCTCACCAAGATCCGCCGGCAATGGTTCGCCAAGCGGAAGAGTGTCGCGGCCATCCTGAAGGAGGTGATGACCAACGAGGCCTCGACGCTGCTGGATACCGACGCGGCCAACAAGGCCGCCGATGCCGACGCCGCTTTGCAAGAGCTCGGCAGCGACATGATCGGCCAGGCCTATGTCACCGCGACCATCACGGTGTGGGATGCCGATCCGCGCACCGCCGACGAGAAGCTGCGGCTGGTCGAGAAGGTCATTCAGGGCCGCGACTTCAACTGCATCGTCGAGACGGTGAATGCGATAGAGGCCTGGCTCGGCTCCCTGCCCGGCCATGTCTACGCCAATGTCCGACAGCCGCCGGTCTCCACCCTCAATCTCGCCCATATGATTCCGCTCTCCGCGGTATGGGCGGGGCCGGAACGGGACGAGCACCTCGGTGCCCCCCCGCTGTTCTTCGCCAAGACCGAAGGCGCGACCCCGTTCCGGTTCTCTGTCCATGTCGGCGATGTCGGCCACACCCTGATCGTCGGTCCGACCGGCGCCGGCAAGTCCGTGCTGCTGGCGCTGATGGCGCTGCAGTTTCGCCGCTACGAGCACAGCCAGATTTTCGCGTTCGATTTCGGTGGTAGCATACGCGCCGCGGCGATCGCCATGGGCGGCGACTGGCACGATCTCGGCGGCGCTTTGTCCGACGACAGCGCGACCTCCGTTACGTTGCAGCCGCTGGCTGCGATCGACGATGCGGCCGAGCGCGGCTGGGCGGCGGAATGGATCGCGTCGATCCTCGCCCGCGAAGGCATCACCGTCACGCCGGAAGCCAAGGAGCATCTGTGGACCGCGCTAACGTCGCTGGCCTCCGCGCCAGCCGGCGAGCGGACGTTGACAGGACTCTCTGTTCTTCTTCAATCGACCGCCCTGAAGCAGGCTCTACGGCCTTATTGTCTAGGCGGGCCATTCGGCCCCTTGCTCGATGCCGAGGCCGAACGCCTCGGCGATGCGCCGGTGCAAGCGTTCGAGACCGAGGGCCTGATCGGCAGCGCCGCGGCCTCCGCCGCGCTCTCCTATCTGTTCCATCGCATTGAAGGCCGGCTCGACGGCTCACCGACGCTCCTGATTATCGACGAGGGTTGGCTCGCGCTCGACGACATCGGCTTCGCGCAGCAATTGCGCGAATGGCTCAAGACCTTGCGCAAGAAGAACGCCTCGGTGGTGTTCGCCACGCAATCCCTCGCCGACATCGAGGGCAGCGCGATTGCGGCCGCCATCGTCGAGAGCTGTCCCACCCGGCTGTTCCTGCCGAACGAGCGGGCGATCGAACCGCAGATCATGACGGTCTATCACCGGTTCGGGCTGAACGACCGCCAGATCGAGATCATCAGCCGGGCGACACCGAAGCGCGATTACTACTGCCAGTCCCGCCGCGGCAACCGCCTGTTCGAGCTCGGCCTCGGCGATGCCGCGCTCGCCTTCACCGCCGCGTCGTCCAAGACCGACCAGGTCACCATCGCCGAACTCGTTGCCGAGCACGGCCGCGACGGGTTCGCCGCCGCGTGGCTGCGCCGCAAGGGCAATGACTGGGCGGCCGACCTTCTTCCCACCTTCATCACGGAGCCATCGCCATGACTCGTATCCGCTCGCTTGCAGTCGTCATTACAATCTCGGCCTCCCTCCTCGCGGCCGTTCCCTGCCCGGCGCAGATCGCTGTGTTCGATCCGTCGAACTACAGCCAGAACCTGATGACGGCGGCGAATACGCTGAAGCAGATCGATAACCAGCTCACGGCGTTGCAGAACCAGACTCAGATGCTGCTCAATCAGGCCCGGCATCTCACCAGCCTACCGACGTCACTGCTCAACGACATCGACCGCACCTTCACGCAAACCCAGAACCTGCTCAAGCAGGTCGACAAGATCGCCTATGACGTCCAGGCGATCGAGCAGACGTTCCAGAAGTACCAGGGCTTCAGTGCGTCGCAGAGCGATCAGCAGTTGATCAATGGCGCGCGTGATCGCTGGCAGACCTCAGTCTCGGCGTTCCAGCATTCGATGAGCGTCGGCGCGACCGCCGTCAACAACCTCCTCGCCACGCAATCACATACCGACACCTTGATCGGCGCCAGCCAATCGGCGGTCGGCGTGCTGCAGGTCAGCCAAGCCGGCAATCAATTGCTCGCGGTGCAGGCCCGGCAGATGGCCGATCTGACCGCGCTCGTCGCCGCGCAAGGCCGCGCGCAGTCGATCGAGCAGGCGCGGCAGACCGCCGGTGAAGACCAGGCCCGCGAGCAGGTGCGCAGATTCTTGACGAGCGGCCGAGGCTATCAGCCGCAATCCGTCCAGATGTTCCATTGAGGCCACGCATGATCACCCTCGTTCGCACCGCAGTCCTCTCGTTACTCGCGCTCGCCGCGACCGGCTGCACGATCCCATTGCGGCAAGCCCGCGACGAGGCTCCGCCGCCGGCAAGCGATCCGCTCGATGCCCGCCTGCTGCGCTGCAGCGCGCTGGGGCCAAAAGCTGCTGCCGACGATGCCGATTGCCAAAGCGCCTGGGCGGAAGCGCGCCAGCGCATCCTGCCGCCACCCGTGGGGAAGTGAGCCATGAACAACACCGGTGTCATCGATCGCTTCCTCGACGTGTTCACCCGCTACATCGATTCCGGCTTCGGCTTGGTCGGCGGCGATGTCCAGTTCCTCAGCACAACGCTGATCGGGATCGACATTACGCTGGCCGGCCTGTTCTGGGCGATGTCCGCGGATGACGACGTCATCGCGCGGTTGATCAAGAAGACACTCTATATCGGCTTCTTCGCCTTCATCATCGGCAACTTCAACAGCCTGTGCCGGGTGGTGTTCGAGAGCTTCTCCCAGTTGGGGCTCAAGGCTGCCGGTTCGGCGCTGTCGTCGGCCGACTTCCTGCGGCCCGGCAAACTCGCCCAGGTCGGTGTCGATGCCGGCAAGCCATTGCTCGAGGCGGCCAGCGGACTGATGGGCTACGTCTCGTTCTTCACGAACTTCGTGCAGATCTTCGTGCTGCTGGTCGCCTGGGTCATCGTCGTCGCCGCCTTCTTCATCCTGGCGGTGCAGCTCTTCATCACGCTGATCGAGTTCAAGCTGACGACGCTCGCCGGCTTCGTGCTGATTCCGTTCGCGCTGTTCAACAAGACGTCGTTCCTTGCCGAAAAAGTACTCGGCAATGTCGTCGCCTCCGGCGTGAAGATCCTGGTGCTCGCCGTCATCGTCGGTATCGGCACCTCGCTCTTCAGCGAATTCACGCAAGGCTTCGGCGGCGATCAGCCGACCATCGAGGACGCGCTCGCGATCATGCTGGCAGCGTTGTCGCTGTTCGGGCTCGGCATCTTCGCGCCTTCGGTCGCGGCGGGCCTCGTGTCAGGCGCGCCGCAACTCGGCGCCGGAGCCGCGGTCGGCACGGCGCTCGCGGCTGGCGGACTGGGTGTAGCGGGAGCTATGGGAGCCCGCGCCGGCGCCAGCATCGCCGGCAGCGCGATGGGTGCCGGCGCACGCGGCGTTGGTTCGCTCGCCGGGATGTCGCCGTCGTCTTCGTCATCATCATCGTCCTCACCGAGCGCCGGCACCCCCACCTGGGCGCAACGCCTGCACCGGGTCCAGAGCATGAAAAGCGGCGCATCCACTGCCGCCCACGCGGTCCGCTCCGGCGATCACGGCGGCTCGAATTCCGTTCCTCTCAATCAGGATGACCGCGCATGAATCCATTCCGCAGACCCAGCGTCCGCTACGGCAAGACGCCAGCGCCCGAGACGCCGTATCAAAAAGCCGCTCAAGTTTGGGACGAGCGCATCGGCTCGGCGCGGGTGCAGGCGCGCAACTGGCGGCTGATCGCGTTCGGCAATCTCGCGCTCGCCGCCGGACTTGCCGGGGGTCTCGTCTGGCACGCGATGCGCGGCACCGTGGTGCCGTGGGTGGTGCAGGTCGACCAGCTCGGCCAGGCCCAAGCCGTGGCGCCAGCGATCGCCGACTATAAACCGACCGACGGCCAGGTCGCCTGGCATCTGGCGAGATTCATCGAGCAGGTGCGGTCGATCCCGGTCGATCCGATCATCGTTCGGCAGAATTGGCTGACAGCCTACGACTTCGTCACCGACCGCGGCGCGATCGCGCTCAATGATTATGCCCGCACCAACGATCCCTTCACCAAAGTCGGCAAGATCCAGATCGCGGTCAATGTCTCCAGCGTGATCCGCGCCTCGGCGGATTCATTCCGGATCGCCTGGGTCGAGCGCCGTTACGAGAACGGCAGCCTTAGTGCGACCGAACGCTGGACCGCCATTCTCACCATCGTCATCGAGACCCCGCGCGATGCAGAGAAGCTGCGCCGCAATCCGCTCGGGGTCTTCATTCACGCCCTCAACTGGTCGAAGGAGCTCGGCTGATGCAATCCAGATCCCTGCTGCACATTATGCTATGCGCCGTCCCGGTGGCCGGGTGCGCCAACAACTGGAAACCGCCGCAGATCGGATACGACGATCTGGAACCGGCGGTGCTGCAAAGCGAACCGCCGAAGCCGATCCAGGTGGTCGAACTCCCCAAGATCCTTCCCCTTCCCGGCCAGCTCAAGCCGCTGCCGGGCAAGACCACGGCGAAACCTGAACCGAAAGACCCGAAGGAACGGGTCGCCAAGGCCAATGACGCCGCGCGCGTGCAGCCGACGCGGCATGGCTATCTCAACGCCGTGCAGGTCTATCCCTTTGTCGATGGCGCGCTCTATCAAGTCTATACGGCGCCGGGCCAAGTGACAGACATCGCGTTACAAGAGGGCGAACAACTGGTCGGCTCCGGCCCGGTCGCCGCCGGCGATACGGTGCGCTGGGTGATCGGCGACACCGAAAGCGGTGCGGGTCCGACCAAACGCATCCACATCCTGGCCAAACCGACGCGGGCGGATCTGACCACCAATCTCATCATCAACACCGACCGGCGGACTTACCTGATGGAGCTGCGCTCCACCGAGAAGACCTACATGGCCTCGGTGTCGTGGCAATATCCGCAAGACCAGTTGATCGCGCTGCGCCGGCAGAATGTGGCTGCCGATGCGGCGGCACCGATCGACAGCGGCCTCGATCTCGGCAAATTACGTTTCCGTTACAGCATTGAAGGCGACACGCCGCCGTGGCGACCAACCCAGGTGTTCGATGACGGGTCGAAGGTCTACATCGAGTTCTCGCACGGAATTACGCAAGGCGAGATGCCGCCGCTGTTCGTGATCGGCAGCGACGGCGGTGCCGAACTCGTCAACTACCGCGCCCGCCAGAACTACTACATCGTCGATCGACTGTTCGCCGCGGCCGAACTTCGTCTCGGCGGCGACAATCAGCAGAAGGTCCGGATCGTGCGCACCGACGGATGGAAACTATGGTGAGCGATCCCCGTCCCCATCCCGACGACGCGCTCACGGCGCAATTGCGGCTGCGGCCTGAGCGCCCGCGCGTGACCAGGCTGTCGCGCAAGGTGCTGGCCGGGCTCGGCGGTATCGTCGGCATCGCCGTGCTCGGCGCGATGATCTGGGCGCTGCAATCGCGCTCGGTGCGCCAGGACAACGGCACCGAGCTTTACAGCACCGACCACAAGACTACGGCGGACGGACTTCAGACGTTGCCGAAGGATTATGCCGGGCTGCCTCGCGAAACGGTGCCGCCGCCGCGCACGGTACCGCAACTCGGCCCGCCCCTTCCCGGCGATCTCGGGCGGCCGATCCTCGCCGCGCAAGGCGCTTCGACCGCGGGGCTCGATGCCGGCGAACAGCGGATCGTGCAGGAGAACGAAGCGGCCCGCGTCAGCCGCGTCTTCGCCTCGACCTCCGTGCGGCAGACCGCGTCAAGCAGCGCCGCGTCTCCCGCAACGTCCACGGCCAATGCGACAGTGGCCGACGGCAAGCCGCCACTCGATCCGGACTCGTTGCAGAACATGCAGGACCGCAAGCTCGCCTTCGTCAATGCTGCCGCCGACAAGCGTACCGTCAGTCCGGACCGGATCGAGAAGCCAGCGTCGCGCTACATTGTTCAAGCCGGCGCTGTGATTCCGGCGGCGCTGATCACCGGCATCCGTTCCGACCTGCCCGGTGAAATCACCGCGCAGGTCACCGAGAATGTGTACGACAGCCCGACCGGGAAATTCCTGCTGGTCCCGCAGGGCGCACGCCTGATCGGGCAATACGATAGCCAGATTTCGTTCGGCCAATCGCGTGTGCTGCTAGTGTGGAGCCGGATCATCATGCCGAACGGCAAGTCGATTGTGCTGGAGCGCCAGTCCGGCGCCGACAGCCAGGGCTATGCCGGCCTCGAGGATGGCGTCGACTATCACTGGGGCAATCTTCTGCGAGCGGCGGCGATCTCGACGCTGCTTGGGATCGGCAGCGAACTCGTGCTCAGCGGTGACAACTCATTGGTTCGCGCGTTGCGCCGCGGCAGCCAGGACACCATCAACCAGAGCGGCCAGACCCTGGTGCGTCGCCAACTCAACGTGCAGCCGACGCTAACGATCAGGCCGGGCTTCCCGGTACGCGTGATTGTCAACCGCGATCTCGTGCTCGCGCCTTACAAGACGTGATGGATGACTCCATGGCAAGGCTCAAGCTCGGTCTCCTTCCCGACGACAAACCTGTGAAGATCACGACCGAATTGCCGGGCTCCGTGCACCGCGATCTCCTTGCCTATGCGGAAGTTCTCACGCGCGAGACAGGCCAGCAGACCGATCCGATCAAGCTCGTCGCCCCGATGCTGGCGCGCTTCATGGCAACCGACCGCGTGTTCCTGAAGGCGCGCAGAGCGAAGCCCGTGCAGCAGGATTAGCCGGCGCGCGCGCGGCGCGGTTGATGCTGCGGACCCTTGTGCTGACGGAGCAGATCCAGAAAGTGCTGAAGCGCCGGATTGTCGTTGCTGGTGATCCAACACGCGAAGTAAGGTACCAGGCTCGGCCCATCGTGATCGGCCATCTCACGATAGATCACGCCCGGGTGCCGCGCTCCGGTGTCAGCCTCGTAGAGCAGGGTGATGTCGGATTCGATATCGAGGAGGCTCAGCACGAAATCTCGACCGATATGGGAATGACGAATGGCCGGCAGATCGCCGGATGCGTTGAGCCTGGACAACAAATGGTCCCTGAGTTCGGGACCGGGATCGCGGCCGAGCAGAATATGTTCCTTGCGCAGATCGTCCCACGTCAACGTGGCCTTCTCCGCGAGCGGATGGGTTGCTACCATCGCGACCAGGATCTTCTCGGACCATAGCGGGACGACGTCGTGCATGCCGCTGCGGAAATGACCGGCGACGATGGCGACATCAATCGAACCCGCGTTGAGCCGCTCCATCAACTGGCTGCGTTCGCCTTCCACATATTGCACGTCGACACTTGGGAAGGCCTGCTTGTACTCGCGGATCGCCATGCGCAGATGGCCTGAGGACGGCGAAACGTAGAGGCCGATGTTCAACGCGCCAGTCTTGCCGCGCGCGATGGTTTTGGCATTGATCAGCACCGTGTTGAGTTCGTCTAGGATGCGACGGATCGGTTTGAAAAACGCGTTGCTGGCGGCGGTCGGACGAATGCCATGGCGATGGCGGTCGAACAACTTGACGCCGAGCTGGGCCTCTAGACTCCTGACGCGGCGGCTGACCGTGGATGCGGGAATGCCGAGCAGCGTGCCAGCTTTGTGAAAGCTGCCCTGCTCGGCCGCGATCAAGGTCTGCAGCAGAGTCACCATCTTGATGCTTCTGATCATGGCCACACGCCCTAACGAAGGTGGATGGATTTGTCGGGCGTCATTCGCCCGAACAACGGTCGCGTCCAACAGGTCGGGATAACTATGCCACCGCGCGCACAGCCATTGGCTCGACGAGGACAGGGCCCGCGATGCCGGCCTGGCGATACATTACGGCCAGCGATTTATCCGATCCGTCGAGGTATCCTGCTAGCGCCATGGTCTCCCCGAGCCGTTGCGGCTCCGCGATGCGCGCAAGTGGCCACCCGGCGCGGCGCAGGACGCGCTCCATACGGGTGTCGGTGACCGTGACGATCTTCTCGGCGCCTGCAGCCTGCCCGGCCTCGATCATCGCCGCGAACAGCATGAAAGTTACTCGGTTCAACCCGTTCTCGTTGAGCGCGAACACGAGTTCGGTGTCGACGCAGAAACGCGAGCTCTCGAGAATTCGTTCGCTGCATGGCGGCTGTTCGCCGCCAAGCAGAATAGCGAACGTATCGGCCAACATGTTCGCCCCGGTAGTCGGAAGCAGCCGGACGCTGCCTGCCACCTTTCCGGCACCCGTCATGACCAACAGGTAGGTTGGACTCAATATGTCGTAGACATCCAATTCGACGTCCCCCGAGACTGAAACGGTCCAATCCAGGCGTTCTTTGAAGACGCGACGGCGTAGCCGGTACATGGCGTTGAGCAGATCAAGGTGCTGACCGAACATCCGATTGGTGAGCGCGATAGCATACATTGTGACCTCCGGGTTGGCGGAGCAGTAACAAAAGCAAATCTTCGCGACGTACGTCGCCTGTAAGATTCAACAGGGTGATGTTGCGCATTCAATTCGAGCTGGTGATGCATTGCATGGACGCGCGCAAGTGGCCCATCGCTAGGACACAACGCGGCGGAACGGACGGAAATCAGGAATTAGATCAACAGACCCTGGCGCAAGGCCTCGGCGACGCATTGGGCGATGGACACCGCGCCGAGTTTGCGGCGCGCATTGTCCAGGTGGAAGCTCGCGGTGCGCGGCGTGATTTCAGCGAGGACGGCGATGTCGGCGGCGGTTTTGCCGCGCGAGGCCCACATCAGGCATTGCCGCTCTCGCTGGGTCAATGTCACGGTCGGAGTCATTACGGGTACTCGGAGCTGCAGCTTCGCGGTGAGATGACTATGAAAATAGAGACCCAGAAGCTGAAATATCTCCTTAGATTCACCAATGAGCGAGTCTGGCATTCTCGAAAGATCGTCGCTGGCGAGCGTGAACGCCGCGACACGTCCGAAGCCACCGCGGATCGGGACAGTGAGGCCGGACCGGATCCCAAACGTGGTCGCTTCGTCGAAAAAGTCACGCTGCGCCCGCGTGCCCAGGGGTTTTGCGGCCTCTCCGCTCCAGGTGAACAGGTCATGTTCGAGCGCGGCGCGGCGCACGACCGGGTCCAGCTGCTGGTAGCGCGACGCAAAATACCGGTTGGTCCAGGATTTCGGGTAAGAAGAGATAAGGATCGGCTCATTATCGGTTATCCGCAAATATGCAAACCACCGAAATCCGAGCCGCTGTGCCACGCGTATCGCTATGCGTTCGAAATCACCTTCATTTTCCGCCGTATGAATGGCGTCGATGAATTCCTGAAAGATGTGCTCGACGGATTTCATCGGGACCGTCTATCGGCGTGGACCCAATGGGGAGGTGAATACCGGAAGCGCCGGGCGATATGGAATGACCGACACGCCGAAATTGCGGCCGTACTGCTGCTGAACCGCCGGCGTGTTGATTACGCCGACACGAATATCGGACGAACGTGACTCAGCTGCGGTCGGACTAACATTGAGGCCATTCATTTGGCGTAACGAGGATAATGCAAGGTGTCCAAAAGTTCTGCGGCGTAGGGATAGAACTTCTGCAAGCGGTACAGCGCCAGGCGTGGCGAGCCGGTATTCGACATCAAACATGCAGCACGGCCTCCTCCGCCCTCAAGACATCGTCCTCGACTTGGATTGTGACGTGGTCGATACCGAAATTATCCTTCATCACGCGGCGGGCGTTCTGCAGTGCGTCTCTGGCCTTCGAGATGTCAGCGACGACGAGATGGCAGCTCATTGCGTCAAACCCGGACGTCACAGTCCAGACGTGCAGATCTTGAACAGCGGTCACACCGGGGATGTCCATGAGCTTCCGTTCCAGCAATGCCAAATCGATATTCGGCGGCGTGCCCTCCATCAGGATATGCGTCACTTGTTTTAGGAGGGTCCATGTCCTTGGCACGATGAACAGGCCAATGCCGGCACCCATAATCGGATCAGCCAATCGCCAGCCCGTCCACATGATGATCAGGGCCGCGACAATAACGCCGACGGATCCCAGCATGTCGCCCAGCACCTCCAGATAGGCGCCCTTGACGTTCAAGCTTTCGGCTGACCCGCCGGCCAGCAACCGCATACTGATCAAGTTCACAACGAGGCCGATCGCCGCGACAATGAGCATCGGGCCGCTCAGAATTTCTGGCGGCGCTAGAAAGCGCTGATACGCCTCGTACAAGATGTAGACTGTCAGCAATAACAAAACTACGGCGTTGGTAAGCGCTGACAACACCTCCGTTCGCAAATAACCGTAGGTCAATTGTGGAGTGGCCTCACGCGCCGCGAAACGGATCGCGAGCAACGCCAGCGCAAGGCCGCCGACATCGGTCAACATGTGCGCCGCGTCCGCGAGCAGCGCCAAGCTGCCGGTAACCAAGGCACCGACCACCTCTGCAATCATGTAGGTGCCGGTCAGCGCCAGTGCCCAACGCAGTCGATTTGCGTGTTTTGCCGCTGCAGTTCCCGTCGAACCTCCGCCGTGCATCGCTAGACCTCCGCGTGTTTGTTATGCTGCGTGGCGGCGCCCCCGCCGAGCGACTTTCGCAGCCTTTCTTCGAGTTCGTCGAACAGAAAGAAACTGACGTCGTCCAGAGATCCATGCCCCCTTGCGAAGGGCTGCTCCAGAAGACGGACGAGGTACAACGCGTAGATAAACATGTAGGAGATGAAGCCGAACATCATTGCGGATGCCGGGTCCCCCTCCGTCTTTAGGAAGAGCATCATGATCACGATGGAGAACACCAGCGTCTGTACCAGCACGTGAACGGACGGTACGAACTCGACCCGCTGTATCTGATAGATGCGCAACATCGACCTGCGCAATACATCCTGCGTCGTCCGCAGGCGGACGACGAAATTTGCCGCCATGCCCATCCCTTCGAGGCGCCCGAAAATCGGCGTCAGCTTTGCAACCTCTTCCAAGACAGGTGGTATGTCCTTGTGATTGCGCGCATGGCTTAGACCCGCTCGCAATTTGTCAATCGTCGCCAACAGGATCTGCCGACATCCGCGCAGATCGAAATCCTTGTTAACCACAGCAAACGATTCGAGATCGCCGTCGATCGCCTCGATCGAGGTGCGAATGTCGGCGGGTATGCGCTCAGCTTCCTTGTAATCGGCGAGGATGCTGGAGAGAAGGAAACCGATGATGAAGATGGCGCCGCCGATCCCACTGGTCAGCAGCGCGTTCAGCTCGAGAAATTCCAATCCGAAATAGTGCACCCCGATCTTGACGCATCCGAGCACCAGGACGACGGCCACAACCGTAAAGAACAGCCGAAATTTCTTACGATAGCTAAGGCTCGCGCCTCCGAGATGGAGGTGCTGGATAATTGAAGACGCCATCTATGGTCCATTTCTTTCGGTTCGAACCGGCGTGAAGCCACGACCGTTCCACCGATATGTTTCACTAGTATCCAACTGCGAGACCTCTAAGCCGGCAATTCCTCCGGCGTTCGTCATCCTCACATCCAAAGCCTTCCTGCTAAACACGATCCGATAGCGGCCACGCGACTCCGCGTAGATTTCATGGAGACAGCCGTTACCGTTGCAGACGGCTGCCCGGTTCCCGCAGGCGAATTCCTCGAAATGCAGCGACACAAAGCGCCGGCCTCCTGCCTCAATTGAAACCGCGAAGTAATGGGCGGCGGCCGCCGCATTGCCGCACACGCGCTCAAGCGCAACTATTCGCCGTCTAATGTCGACTGGGAGTCCCTCGATGTGCTCGGATGCCCACGGTCTTTCCGTGGCCATGCCGCTGCGCGCCGACGACTGCCCGCTGGCCTGCAGGGACATCAGCAAAAACGCCGCGACCGGGATTGCCGACCGTCTTTTCAAGAGACGTTTCCTTTTGTCTGCACTGGCGTGCCTTCGTCCGTGCGATCGAAGAGAACCCCGATGCGCCGTTCGGACACCCAGATCCGCCGGCACGATCGAGAAATGTGATCCGAAGGGATGACGAGAACGAAACGAAGTGGAATGCCGAGAGGACTCGCGACCTCGAGCAACGCTCCGGAAGTACTCATGTTTCGGACGGTGCAGTCGATGACGGCGCCGCCGAAAGCAATCGTGCCGGCTTTCAGCACCCTTGTCCGCGGGCCCGACCTTTTCTCCTCCATGACTTTACTCCATGTCAGATCAATCGACTTTCTTCTCGGCAGCCTCCCCGCGCTTCACGATATCGCCCTTCGTGAAAAGGATGCCCTGCAGTTCGGTCCGCCAGGCTACCTTCTTGCGTAAGAGAAACTCCAGATTCATGCCGAAGTGCTTGAATTCTTCCTTCTGCGCGTTCGCCATGATCGCCTTGGCGCTTTTGTCTTTTTCGACAGACATTCTCTGTTCGTACCAGCTGATGGCCTCCGCCTCCTCGATCAGAGAAGTGATCATCCGCGCGAAGGTGCGAATTTCCTGCGAGAGTTCTTCCGGCGGTTCGTGATACTGGTCGAAACCCATGTTGATATCCTTCTGTTCAAACAAATGTTGCCTCGACGTCGTGTCCGATCGCGGGTGGCTTCAGCAGGCGCAATGCATTCAATGTCACCACGACGGTCGCACCGGTGTCCGCGAGAATGGCCGGCCACAACCCCGTCACACCGACGACCGTGGTGACGAGGAAAACGGCCTTGAGACCGAGCGCAACTGTGATGTTCTGCTTGATATTCAGCATCGTCCGCTTCGACAGATCAACCATAGCGGCCACGTCCGCGACGCGGCCGTGAAGCACCGCTGCGTCGGCGGTTTCCAGCGCGACATCGGTACCGCCACCCATCGCAATCCCGACGTCCGCAGCAGCGAGCGCCGGTGCATCGTTGATACCGTCGCCAACCTTGGCAACAGAGAAGCCCTCCTTCTGAAGCTCGCCGACGATTCGTTGCTTGTCTTGGGGAAGCAGTTCAGCCTGCACCTCGATTCCAAGTTGTTTGCCGATCGCCGCCGCCGTGCGTCGATTGTCGCCGGTCAACATCAAGGTCCGAATGCCGATATCCGCCAGAAGCTTCAGGCCTCTCGCCGCGTCCGGACGCGGTTCGTCGCGCATCGCGATCGCGCCTGCAGGCATCCTGTCGATCAGCACGACTGATACCGTCTTGCCTTCATCGTTTAGCGCCACAATGCGACTGTTTTGCTCGTCGCTCAGTGCCGTGATATCGTCGGCTGCCTGAGGCGAACCCAGAAAGATCTGTTTGCCATCGACCGTCGCACGGACGCCCTTTCCGCCGATGGCCTGTGAATCCGAAGCCGGCGGTAACGATAACTTCTGCTCCGAGGCTTTCGCCAGGATAGCCGTCGCCAACGGGTGACTGGATCCTGACTCGAGTGCCGCGGCGACCCGCAGCACATCGGCTTCTGTGGTACCGAACGAAACGATATCGGTGACTTGCGGTTTTCCGGCCGTGAGCGTGCCCGTCTTGTCAAAACAGGCCATCGTGATCTTGCCGATCTGCTCCAGCACGGCGCCACCCTTCAGCAGAAGCCCACGCCGCGCACCGGCAGACAGGCTGGCGGCAATGGCAGCCGGTGTCGAAATCACCAGAGCACAGGGACAGCCGATCAGGAGGATAGCCAGTCCTTTGTATATCCACTCATTCCATAAACCGCCCATGAGCAACGGCGGGACGGTCGCGATTAACGTTGCAACGACGACTACGCCCGGCGTGTAGTAGCGGGAGAAACGATCGATGAATCGCTCAGTCGGTGCTTTCGATTCCTGAGCTTCCTCGACCAGCCGAACAACCCGTGCGATCGTGTTGTCAGCGGCTGCAGCGGTGACCCGAACACTGAGTAGCCCATCACCGTTGATCGTCCCGGCGAACAGACTTTGCTGTGGCCCCTTTCGGATAGGCATGCTTTCCCCGGAGACCGGCGCTTCGTCGATCGAACTCTCTCCGGATACGATGATGCCGTCCGCCGGGATGCGATCGCCGGGGCGGACCTGGATCATCGCGCCTACCGTAAGCGTATCGGCCTGAACTTCGCGAACTTGGCCGTTCTCTTCGAGCCTCGCGGTCTTTGGAATGAGTTCAGTCAGATTTTGGATGCTGGCGCGCGCACGACTCGCAGCAACGCCCTCCAACAGTTCTCCGATCAGGAACAGGAAGACGACTGCGGCCGCCTCCTCCGTTGCGCCTATAAAGACCGCGCCGATGGCCGCGATCGTCATCAACATCTCGATTGAAAATGGCGTGCCCGTGAACGCCGCAGAGATAGCTCGTCTTCCGATCGGGATCAGCCCGACCAGCATGGCTATCAGAAACGCCCAACGTTCCGTTGCCGGAAATGCTTTCCCCAGCAGGAATGCCGCGGCTAAAGCCGATCCGGACGCAATCGTGAGAAGTCCTTTGCTCGTCCGCCACCAAGACCCATCGATTGGACCATGATCGTGGGAGTGACCGTCCTGATGCACGTCCGTTGATTGCCCTACAGTTGGGTCCACCTTTGCAAACACGTGCTCGGTGCCAATAACCTTGTAGCCCAGAGCCACTATCCGAACGCGCAATGTTTCCGTGTCCGGAAGGTCATGTTTTACAATGACAGTTCCTCTGGACGCGGAAACATTGACTTCCGTAACACCGGCAACGCGCTTCAGCGCGTTCTCGATCTTGATCGCACAGGAAGCGCAGTCCATTCCCTCGACCCGCATCCGCGTTGTCACCAGCGTTTCTTGGGTCATCGGCGACTCCTGTTACCGAAAATCGGAAGATTCATGAGCTTGGTGCCGCTACATCGGCCCCCGAAGAATGTGATCGAAGGGTCGTCGTCCAAGGTCTGGCCAGAATTCCGGTGTTTTGGCCAGTCATGTCTTGCTTTCCTTGAGTAGCCGTTGGAAGAGCGCCGCGACGGCGTCGGAAAAGCGGAGCGCCGAATTCTGAGAGCAGTGATCCTCGAGAAAATGCAACTGACTGACGAGGTCGTACGTGACCGGGTTGAGATTGATCTGTTGGTCAGCCCCGCCCGGCTGGCTCGCCAGCATTCCACTCATAAAGCCTTGCGCCCAAGCCATGTAATCGCGACGGAGTATGGCGTTGGACTTCACGTCATCTTTGAACCGCTGGCACGTGGCTGCGCCCAGGCCGACGACCTTGCCTTTGGTCGACTGCGCCTCGGCTCCGGACCACGAACCAGCGACCGCCAGAAGCAGCATCCCAACGGTCAGCTGGATTGACAGATGACGGACGCGCCGGCGAGATAAACGCCTCGCGGATTCTGACGCATCAGTAAAGCCGGTATGCCGCAAGCTCGACTTTATCGTCATGGAATTGTCCGTTGCTGCTCGCACTGGTCTATTTCGCAAACTTTGCCTGGCCCGATTTTCCCGCTTTCGTCTTCAACATCAGCGTCACGGACGCATTGGCGGGGATCGCCTTCTTGGCTTCTCCCTTCAATGCGCTATCTCCCGCGGGCGATAGAGTGATCGTTTCCTTCTCGGCACCGCTTGCAACGAGGGCCGAACCCGTAAAACCGTTCGTGGTAACCGGCTTGCTGGCCTCATCGACGATGTTGAACGTGATGGTGTTTCCGGAAGTGATGAGCTCGGCATGCACGCCCGCTACATCCTCCATCATCCCCCCGTTTGGGCCTTTCGAGCCGTGAGCATGTTGAGCCGCCGCGGGAACCGCCGACAACAACATCGCAGTCAGAATCAGAATAGCTCTCATGAGGTGTCTCCTTTTCAGTGTTGAGTTATGGCGTCGTCAGACACCGGGGTTTCGCGCCTAAACAGGACGTAGAGTGCGGGAAGAACCAGAAGGGTAAGAAGAGTCGAAGAAATGATGCCGCCGATAACAACGGTCGCCAGCGGTCGCTGAACCTCTGCGCCGGCCCCGGTCGCGATTGCCATCGGGACGAATCCCAACGAAGCGACCAATGCGGTCATCAACACTGGCCTCAACCGCGTAAGCGCGCCCTCCTCGACCGCCTCGACGATCTTCTTGCCTTCATGGCGCAACCGCTCGATGAACGTGATGATCACCAGACCATTGAGCACAGCGACACCCGACAGCGCGATGAAACCGATGCCCGCACTGATCGAGAGCGGAATGTCGCGTAAGATCAGTGCGAATATCCCTCCGGTCAGCGCGAGAGGGACGCCACTGAAAACGAGCAATGCATCCGGTGCAGACCCGAGGCTGACGAACAGCAGTATGAAGATCAGCATCAGCGCGATGGGAACGACAATCGTTAGCCGCTGGGTCGCAGAGACGAGTTGTTCGAACTGTCCGCCCCAGCCGATCCAGTAGCCTGCGGGAAGTTTGACCTTTTCCGCGATCTGGCGCTGCGCATCGGCGACGAACGATCCGAGGTCCCGTCCACGCACGTTTGCTGAGACGACGATGCGGCGCTTTCCATCCTCACGGCTAATTTGGTTGGGGCCCGGTGCAAGGTCGATTACAGCAAGCTCAGAGAGCGGGGCATATCGTATCTGGGCTAGCGGCGAGTTACCCCATAGCGCCGGCATCGCCTTCGCTTGGTTCTCGAGCGGCGGCAACGGAATCGGAAGCGCCTTGATCGCCTCCACATTCGACCGGAGATTTTCTGGAAGACGCACAACCAGATCGAAGCGACGATCGCCCTCAAAGACGAGACCTGCGGTTTTGCCTCCGACCGCGATCTCGACAAGATTCTGGACGTCGGCGACGCTGATTCCGTATCGGGCAAGCGCCTGACGATCGAGCTTGACGGTCAGAACCGGAAGACCCGAGACCTGCTCGGTCTTTACGTCGGCAGCGCCCTGCACAGTCTGGAGAACGGACTGAACCTGCCCAGCGACCTGCGCCAGCACGTCCAGATCGTCCCCGAATATCTTGACGCCGACGTCGCTTCGCACCCCCGAAATCAATTCGTTGAAGCGAAGCTGAATGGGCTGCGAGATTTCGTAGCTGCTTCCCGCGATCTCCTCGGCGGCTTTCTCGACCTCCTTGACGACTTCGGATTTGGGCTTCTTTGGATCCGGCCACTGGTCCCGCGGCTTCAGCATAACGTAGCCGTCGGAGATCGATGGCGGCATCGGGTCGGTCGCGACCTCCGCGGTGCCGGTTCGGGCGAAGGTCTCTTTGACCTCCGGGATCTTCAAAAGCCGCTTCTCGAGCAGTTTCTGCATCTCCAATGATTGCGTCAGGCTGGTCCCCGGAACACGCAAGGCCTGGACCGCGATATCTCCCTCGTCCAAACTCGGAATGAATTCGCCGCCCATCCGCGACGCGGCAAAGCCGCTTACAACAACCAGAACCGCGGCAAAGACGGCGACAGATTTGCGATACGTGATCGATTTTTCAAGAAGCGGCACGTAAACGTGTCGCGCACCGCGCATGAACCAGTTCTCTTTCTCCGATACTCGCCCGGTCACCATCAGCGCGACGGCGGCAGGAACGAACGTCATCGACAAAATGCTGGCTCCGAGGAGCGCGAGAAGCACTGTCAGCGCCATCGGCGTAAACATCTTGCCTTCGACGCCCGTTAGGGTCAGGACCGGCAGATAGACCACCGCGATGATCAACGTGCCAAAGAGGCTCGGCCGGATGACTTCGCGAGATCCGGCAAGGATCGTGTCGAAACGCTCTTCCCGTGTGAGGATACGCCCTTTCCGTTGCTGTTCATGAGCCAGCAGCCGCAAGCAGTTCTCCACGATGATCACGGCCCCGTCGATGATGATGCCGAAATCGATAGCGCCAAGACTCATAAGATTGGCGCTGACCTTGTTCTGGAACATCCCAGTGATCGTGAACAACATCGAGAGTGGGATTACGAAGGCAGTTGCGATCGCGGCCTTAAAGTTTCCGAGAATAAGGAACAGGATCACGATGACCAGCAACGCGCCTTCGACGAGGTTCTTTTCGACGGTTGCGATCGTTGCATCGACCAGATGTGTCCGGTCATAGATCGCGCGGGCCACGACACCGTCCGGAAGGGAGTTACCGATTTGATCGAGCTTGGCGGCAACGCGCTGCGCAACGGATCGACTGTTCTCGCCGATCAGGAGCATCGCGGTACCCAATACGATCTCATTTCCGTCGAGCGTGGCCGCACCAGTCCGTAGATCTTTGCCTTCCCTCACGTCGGCGACATCGGAGATGCGAACCGGCACTCCATTGCGGGATCCGATAACAATTTGCTTGATCTCATCGATGTTCGCGACCTGACCCGGCGTGCGGACGAGATACTGTTCGCCGTTGCGCTCGATATACCCCGCGCCGACGTTGGCGTTGTTGGCCGCGAGCGCGGCCATGACTTCGCGAAAACTAAGCTTGTAAGCCATCAACTGCGCGGGATTCGGAAGCACGTGGAATTGCTTCTCGAAGCCGCCAATCGTGTTGACCTCGATGACGCCCGAGACATTCCGAAGTTGCGGCTTGATGATCCAGTCCTGAATCGTGCGCAGATCGGTCGGACTGTAAGCTTGTCCGTCCGTTTTCTTCGCTCCGGCCTTGGCTTCCACCGTGAACAGATAGATTTCCCCAAGGCCGGTCGACACGGGGCCCATAGCGGTCTCGATGCCGGTCGGAAGGACATCCTTCACCCGTTGAACCCGCTCGTTGACGAGTTGCCTCGCGAAATAGATGTCAGTTCCGTCCTTGAAGACGACCGTGACCTGACTGAGTCCGTAGCGTGATAACGACCGCGTGTTCACCAAGTTCGGAAGTCCGCCCATGGCGGTCTCGATCGGAAAGGTGATCCGCTGCTCGACTTCGAGCGGTGAGTATCCCGGCGCGTTCGTGTTAATCTGGACCTGGACGTTCGTGATGTCCGGAACGGCATCGATTGGCAGACGCATAAAATTCCACACGCCAAGCCCGGCCATCAGCAGCACGCCGATCATCACCAGCCATCGCTGGCGTACCGAGAACAAAAGGATGGTGTCGATCATCGGACGTCTCCAAAGTGCAGATTGGGGAACGTGACGCCGAACCACGAAGCTGACGCGTAGCGTGTATGATGGTCGTCACGGCGCATGGATGAGCGCGTGGGATTATCAATGCTCATGAGATGCGGAGCCTTTCGCCAGCTCGGCTTTGACAACGAAGCTGTTCTTCGCGGCGTACTTGTCGCCTTCCAGAAGACCGAAGACGACTTCGACCTGCTCTGGATCTCGGGAGCCCAGTTCCACGTCCCGCACTTCGAACTTGTTTCCGTTTCTCACGAAGACGACATTGCGATTCTCAACGGTCTGTAACGCTTCGGACTTCACGACGACGGGGACCTCCTTGGCGGTCAAGATCAACTGGGCGGAAACGAACAGGCCGGCTCTCAGCCGAAGGTCGTCGTTCGATACGACCGCCCGTGCGAGCGCGCTCTGCGTGTCGCTACTGCCGATGGGCGAGATGTAGGAAAGCTTGGCTTCGATCGGCTTTCCGCCGTCTCCGATGTCAATAAGGACCGTGTCGCCGAGCTTTACCCTTGGAAGATCACGTCGATAGACCGACAGATCCACCCAGACGGTCGAGATGTCGGCAACCGTGAAGGCAGGTTTCTGCTCCGACGCGTACTCGCCGAGCGAAATCTGCCGGTCAATCACCGTGCCGGCGATCGGCGCCCGCATTTCGTAGACGGTCAGGCTCTGGTTGCTTTCGATCTTGGCGAGCAGTTCGCCTTTCTCGACCTGGTCTCCGATCCGCTTCTTAATTTCACGTACCACGCCCGGAAAGCGGGGCGTGACTTGCACGAGGGCTTCTTGATTGGGTTGCAGGATGCCATTCAACTGAAGAGCGTCGCGCAATGTACCTTTGGAAGCTGCAACGACTTCGATGCCTGCGGCAGCGACCTTCGCGTCGCTCATTTCGACACCTTCAGCGCCGTGTCCTTCCTCTTTTCCAGCGGCCGCTTCTTTCGTGGCCGGCGCCGCAGATTTGGACGGAGCGAAAGCATAAACGCCAGCTCCGACAGCGATTAGCGCGCCAATAATGAGCATGGTTCTGGAAATCTTCATCTTGCGCTCTCCCGCGCCAGTGCAAATGGATTGCCGACCAAACCTTCGATGGTGGCGACGGCGATGTGGAAATTCTGTTGCGCTTCCTGCTCACGCAGGCGCGCTTGCGCGACGGAAGCCTGCGCATCGAGGACTTCAAGAAGGGAAAAACGCCCCTGCCCATAACCTTCGAGGATCGCATCTGATGCCTGACGCGACTTCGGAATCGCCGTTTCACGCAGAATGGCGAGTTCGCGTAATGCGCCCTGAAGAGAGTCGTAAGCTCGTCCTGCGATCACGATTAGCGCGTTGCGGTTCGCCTCGCGCTCGGCGCGAGTCTTCGCCAGGCTCTCCTGAGCCGAGAGAATGTTACCCTGGTTCTGATCGAACACAGGAATTGCAGCCGAGATGCTCAACCGTACAGCGTTGTCTGCAGTCTCGTTGTAATGCCGCCATCCTGCGCCCACACGCAGGTCCGGGTATGGTCGCAGCCGCGCCTGCAGGAGCTCGGCATTACGCTGCGCATAAACCGCGGTCCATCGCACCAGTTGGGGATTGGCGTCGATCGCCGCGACGACGGCGCCGAACGATGGTGGGCGTCCCGTCGCATCAAGCCGCCCAGAGACGGCCGAGAACTTCGGAGCTGTATCACCCATCAACACAGCCAGTTCGCGTCGTGCGCTTGCAAGGAGTGATCTCACACGTTCGCGATCGGCCTTGACCAAAGAGGATGCGACCTCTGCTCGACCCGTTTCTGCCTGCGAGGATGCACCAGCCTCAACCCGGCGCTGCAGGAGAGGAGTTATCCTGTCGATCTGAGCGACCTGCTCGTCGAGAATCTGAATCCTGCGCTGCGCTCCAAGCACGCTGAGGTAGGCAACGGCCGTTTCCGAAAGCACCTCCAGGCGAATGGCCTTGCGCTGAATTTCGGCTGTATCAACACCCGCCTGACCAACGGCCATGCGTGCCTCCCGCTTGCCGAACAGTTCAAACAATTGACTGATCTGCAACGTGCTTTCGGCAGAGCGAGTGCCGCGGTATGCACCGGAGCCAAGGGAGTTGTCCTGTTCATAGGACACTTCCGGATTGATCAACGCACCGGCCTGTATCCGTTGGCCGGATGCAATGCCCACATCGCGTTCGGCCGCCGTCAGGCGGGGATTTGCAGCCAGAGCGCGTTGTAGCGCCGTCTGGAGCGACAATGTCTGGGAGTACGACACACCTGTGAGCCAAGGGCTGACAAGCAGTGCCGACGCACACGCAATTCGCGTGGCGACACTTCTGATCGACATGAAAATAGGAACCTGAAGAGCGGTCGAGAAAAGGCGCTCACGCGCCTGGCGAATGCATTCAGGTCAGGAATTTGGGGGGCGGAGTATCAAGTTCCGGGACGCGATCCCGACGGCAGACCTGCGGATATGCCAAGGAGGAGATCCGAGGCTCAACCGTGGCCGACATCTCGGGTGGCGCGGATATCGATACCGGGAAGCACCCATGACAGTGGTGCCCCGCCGCGGTCCCCTCATCAGAGTGACCGTCGTTTGTATCCACCGATGAAGCCACTACCGCGTTCGCCGGCGAACTGAATGGGCTGACGTCCGTCAGACCGTGCTGCAAGCAGCCAAACACGTACGTCAGCATCAGCAACACGACCGCAATCCTGCGCGGGGTACGCAGGTAGGAAGTCCGGTTGATGATCAGACGAGGTGACAAATCAGAAATCCAGTTCCTGTATGGGTTTACATAGCATGCATGACGAATGCATGTCGACCCGCAACAATATTACACTCTTGCCGCATGTTTGCCACGAACGAACAGGTGGCGATCCCGCCCTCGCCTCACGTTTTCCACGAGTGTTTTTCGGCAGAAAGTTCCCAACTTCCTGCCGAGGTTGAATTGATTTGGCGCTGACTACACTCAATCCCAAGCTGCATTATCATTCACCAGTAGCAACTAACGCCGTTTCCTTGCGCATCCGGTCTCGTAGCGCTGAAAGTATGTTTGACAGTTGCAGAAGTGCGGGACCATCGAGGTCGCCGCGAATGGATTCTTGAAGCCGCGCGCGGGTCGGAATGAGAGGCTTCAGACGTCTGATCGCTTTATCCGTCAGCGAAAGAAGCATAATTCTTCGATCCTCCATACAACGACTCCGTTGAATGAGATCGCGTTGTTCCAGCATCTTCGACTGAACCGAAACAAAAGATGAGTCGACGTGAAGAAGTGCCGCCACGGCTTTGACGGACAATCCGCTCCCATCACTCAGTTCTTCGATCGCCATCAAGATCATCCACTGCGGACCGCTGACACCAATCCGTTTTCCTAGAAGCTCCGCGATCCGCATTGTATAAACGCTAATCGCCGATATATGCCAAACCAAGCGATGAGTGACGTCGTCACCTTCAGATGTATCCTTGCGACGAGATCTCGACGGAACGTTGAGTGCGCGCCCCGCTCTCTTCACGGAATGCCCTCGGTCTGAACGCGGGGATGCTTCCGTCCTCGCGTGGTCGGCACGTTTGTCTGTTCTACTTATCATTTCATTCCTCACCAGCCAGCCGCTTGAGTTCGTTTGGGTCACTCTCGCGGAGGATGGCGTTAGCGACCTGATCGTAAGCGCGCGTTGCCGCCACCAGCTTGCTCATCTCATGCACGGTCCTGACGTTGGATCCCTCAAGTACTCCAGAGGCGAGCCGCACTTCGGTTGCCGCGACGTCCGTCGGCGAAGCTGCAGCAGAAAACAGTCCGCCACTCTCCGCGGAGAGCTGCCGCTGGTCCGCAAACCGGACAATGCGTAAACGCCCGATGGATCCCTTGCCGGTAGAGATTGAACCGTCGGGACCGATCGTGACCGGCCCGTCCTGCTGCGAGACCCTGATTGAGCCGGTCGAAGTCATCACCGGTTGACCGCTGAGCGTGACCAGTTGGCCTTTCGCGTCGAGCGTGAAGGCACCATTCCGCGTATATCTCTCACCACCAGGCACCGCGACGACGAAGAACCCGTCTCCGATCATCGCAACGTCGGTGGAATTGCCGGTCGCCTGAAGCGGCCCAGCTGAGAAATCCGTGAACACCGTGGCGGCGACGAGCGACCGCAACGGTGACGATCGGACGTCTTCTTCCTTCGCTTCCGTCAGATACTCCCGGAAGCGCAGACCTTCGCTCTTGTAGCCTGTGGTGGACTGGTTAGCGATGTTGCGGGCCACCGTATCGACCTGCTGACGCAATGTTACCAACCGCGAAAGACCGATAATGGACTTGTCGCTCATGGGTTGCCTCTCGGACGAGAGAGCTCCCTGCGCCTTTCCACGCAGCCGCAAGCGGTACGCTCTCGCGGTGGCGCGAAGTTGATTGCTCAACCGACGCCAGCGCGATCGTTATCGGAAAGTGACAGTCAGCTCGAAACGATTTCAGGAACGCATCAGCGTTCGGCGAAACACGTTCAGGCGAGCGACTTTGGGGGTGGAGTATTGAGGGTCGGCGAAAGCCCGTCGATTGAAATGGCTGTCCACTTCAGCCCGTATCCCATGGTCTCGCCAATCGCACTTGCGCAGGGAACTGGTATGACGCCGGCAAAACAACTGTGGCAGTGATGACTTAGCACTGCGGATTCGGAGTTATGCGATTTATCCGATGTCTGGCACGAAACGCCGGGGTCTGCTCCGAGAAACGCCATTCCGCACGCCCCATGTAAGGCGCCGCCGACCAGATAAACAACCAACAGAAAAACCGCCCCGAAAGAGCGCAAACTTCCTATATTCAAGCTGGACGCTGGTCGATAGTTGATCGCCAATTTGATTCTCCGGACACAAAATGTGTACCGCATGCTCATTGTGTCGTACTGCGACAAATCGCCATTCACATTGTGTGGGTTGCACTACGTGGAATGCCTGCGTTCTCCATATCCTGTGCCGACATCTTGCGCGATATGCCTATGGAACGATCATTTTGTACCGAAGGTCCGCTTGTGCGCGGGCGTCTAACTCCCGAAGCCGGGGTTCGGGGTGCTCCAGCAACGCGACCGCGATATCACTGCACATTTGAATTGGCGTGTTGTCTACCGCAAGCAATGGAACGGCCTCATCGAGTAAACCGCGGTCGATCAGCAACTGGCCATAACGATACTGCCCGCGAAATCTCCCTCCTCTGCCGAACGTCGATACAGTTCGACTGCTGTCGATATATCTTGAAAGCATTCCCAACCGTGTTTGACTGGCCCCCATGGAGTGGTCCGATTGGAATGTTAGCTTAGAGCCGGAAGAACGCACACAGGTACGGGACGACGTGTTGCGCACTCTGTCCCCGGATTGGGTGCATGAGCAGAACCTGGCTCCTTCCACCGAACTGTCGGCGCGGCTTAGCTCCTTTTTCGCGCCCTGACGCGATCCCGCAAGCCGCTCATGACATACCCCTACCAAGACTAGTACTTGGATCGGTATAAGGTCAAAGCCTCCGGCGTGGCGATTTCTCGGCGGGAAACTGATGAAGTCTGGATGTCGTCGTCCAAGGCAACGCTCCGCCGAATGGTCGGCGGAGAACTCTGCCCCACCGGCCATGTCAAATTTGAGACAGGCTGACTAGACTGGCTTTTCCTCTTCAGTGTCCTCCACTAACTTCGATCGAACTTGACGTCATCGGGTATCTCCCGCAGCAGCGTCTGTCCCTTGTTGAGACGCTCCGCCAGTGCCTCGACGAACGTCTGGAACCGCTCGCGTCCCTTCGCGTCTGCGCCGCCATTCACATCGGCGGGCAAGGACGGCGTCGCCGTCAACCAGAGACGGATGAAGAGTCCCAGCGTCTCGGTTCCAATCGCAGTGTCACGCTCCAGGCGCTGCACCTGCCGCGACAGACGGTCAAGCCGGCGCGACAACGCAGCTTCGGCCCGATCGGCGCCGTCCGGGGACAGGAAACTCGTGATCGCCGCATCGGCGATGGACGACCGGGAGATACCCTTGCGATCCGAATGATCGATCAATAGTCGCAAGGCTTCCGGCGACAAATGCATACTCGTTCGGACTTTCATCGCCATCGCCTCACAGCGTGATCCCATCGTCCGGGTCCATAGCGACCTGCCGTGCAACGCTGCGCATCCTGTGACGGATGGTGGCAGACCGAATGCCAGCCTCGCTCGATTGATCGTCGACAATGGCAACCGTTGGCGTTGGGTCCATCCCTTCCGGCACAATCGCTTCGTGTTTTGATAACGCGGGCTCACGACGGATTCCGCCGTTGGCATTATCGTTGGCGCGTTGCAACCTCTCCTCCTGTGGTACAGATGGGGGAATTGGCAGCGCCATCCAGTCATCCCCATTCTCTTGTGCTCGCGTGCTTGCCCCCACACAAGGGGGCGGCCGAACACGATCGGTGAGACGGCGATCCTCGAAATAGCGGACCTTCTTCGCACGGATCGGCGACGTCCCTGAAACCAGCACGACTTCGTCGGAGGGCGGCAATTGCATCACCTCA
This sequence comes from Afipia sp. DC4300-2b1, assembly GCF_049895725.1. Taxonomy (NCBI): domain Bacteria; kingdom Pseudomonadati; phylum Pseudomonadota; class Alphaproteobacteria; order Hyphomicrobiales; family Nitrobacteraceae; genus Afipia; species Afipia sp. DC4300-2b1. The sequence goes on along the minus strand of NZ_JAFCSX010000006.1, from coordinate 214,812 downwards.
CCGGCGGTCAGAAGCGGACGCGCTGTCTCCTGACGCGACACCATCAGGTGGCCGAGCCATGGCGACAGGCGATGACCGGCATAATTTTTCATGGCGCGGAGTTCAGTCGCGACACCCAGTGCATCCGAGACCCGTTTGGCGGTCCGCTCATCATTGGTTGCGAACGCGACACGAACATGGCAATTGTCGAGAATTGAATTATTCTGGCCGTAGGCCTTCTCAATCTGGTTGAGTGATTGCGCAATCAGAAAGCTCTTGAGGCCGTAGCCTGCCATGAAGGCCAATGCCGACTCGAAGAAATCCAGCCGTCCGAGCGCCGGAAATTCATCGAGCATGAGCAACAGTCGCCGGCGTTTTGCCTTAGCTTGGAGATCTTCTGTGAGACGCCGGCCGATCTGGTTGAGAACAAGACGAATGAGCGGCTTGGTTCGCGAAATATCCGATGGTGGGACCACCAGATAGAGTGTCGCCGGCGTCGCTCCCTCGACGAGGTCTCCAATGCGCCAGTCGCATCGCGCCGTCACCTTTGCAACCACCGGGTCGCGATAGAGGCCGAGGAATGACATCGCGGTCGAGAGCACACCGGATCGTTCATTCTCACTCTTATTAAGGAGCTCTCGCGCCGCCGATGCGACCACGGGATGCGAACGATCGGCCAGATGCAACGTCGTCATCATGGCACGAAGCGTCGCTTCGATGGTTCGCTTGGGGTCCGACAGAAAGTTGGCGACGCCGGCGAGCGTCTTATCCGCCTCCGCATACAGAACATGGAGAATGGCTCCGACCAGCAGAGCGTGGCTGGTCTTTTCCCAATGGTTGCGCCGCTCAAGCGCCCCTTCTGGATCCACCAGGATGTCGGCGATGTTCTGCACATCGCGTACCTCGCTATCGCCGCGGCGCACCTCGAGCAGCGGATTGTAGGCAGACGAAGCCGGATTGGTGGGATCGAACAACAGCACGCGGCCAAAGCTGGCGCGCCATCCGGCGGTTAATTGCCAATTCTCCCCCTTGATATCGTGGACAATGCAACTGCCAGACCATGTCAACAACGTCGGGACAACCAGACCGACACCCTTCCCGCTACGTGTCGGCGCGAAACACAGCACGTGCTCCGGTCCGTCGTGACGCAGATATTGACGATCGATCTTGCCGAGCACAACGCCATCGGGACTCGACAGGCCCGCGGTGCCTATCTCTTTGGTTGTGGCCCAGCGGGCCGAACCATAGGTCTTCGCTTCCTGCGCCTCACGGGCACGCCACACCGACATGGCAATGGCGACCGCGACTGAGACGAAGCCTCCCGAAGCAGCGATCAACGCACCTTCGACGAAGGTACCGGGTGCGTAGGCATCATAAGAGAACCACCACCAAAAGAACGCCGGCGGCGGGTACAGCGGCAAGCTGCCGATATGGGTCCAGGGCGCGCCGAGCTGCATCTGATAGGCGAGACGCCAAGCGGTCCACTGCGTCGCACTCCATGTCGTTGTGAGTACGATTATGCCGACAACGAGTATCTGACCCCAAAGAATCTTGGTTGCGGGCACGACGTCACCCCTAATGGCAGGCTATTGCCGTCAGAGAAGCGATCTACCTGGTTCGAAACAAGCCGCTTTGGTCGCTGATCGCAATATCGGCGAACACAGCGTGCAAAGACTGACGGTCGGCTACTTTGAGATTGAGGATGGCTGGGAAACGCAAGCCGCTTTCAGAGAGGCCAGTTCAGCAGTTGCAATGATTTCCTGGCGTCAGCAGGATCTGCTATTTTCTCTACCGCTTTCAACAACCGTAAGCTCGGTTCATAAGAGCGGCCAAGGAAAACAGCGATCGCATCGATGCCCTTTCTCGCACAGTCGCCGTTCGGTAACCTAAAGGAATTGGGCCACTTTCAGGACGGCCAACAACAACCGAATTCAATACGACCCTACTCCGACGCTAGGAACGGCGGACCGCGTGGCGGTGTCGGCATCCTAAAGGCCGGGTCACGAGGCCGCCTGAATGGCGCCATGCGGCTTTCCTTCGATGCGACGCCATATTCGGCAATCACAGTCCGAGGGATCGCTTCCGTCCAAAGCTCCAGTCAATGCTGCCGCCATCACGAACGATGCCGGTGATGTGCTGGCCGATGCGTTGATCCAAAACGGACTGCCACGGCACTAGGCTGAAACCAAGGCCGCCATCACCGTTTTCGATCATGGCAAAGCGCCCGCTGGCAAGATTGGTGGCGCCGACCAACGTTCCGCTCACACGTTCGTCAACGCCGGCCTGTTGGAAGGTGCGGCCACGGGCGGCCGCCATTTGCGGTCCGACGCGAGATATCTCCTGTTGTTCGAGACGGGCGACGAGATCGCGCGGCGCGCGGATGCCGCCGTCCGGCGCGCGCCAGGCATGACCCTGTTCGACCAACGCGCCCTTCCGTTGCTCCATCGCTTGCCGGACTTGCTGGCCGAATCCCGTTTCGGTCAGGGGTGTGCGCTGGCGTGAGGCCAGTTCGCGGTCGAGCCAGGTCGCACCTGCGCTGGCGATCTGCTGTTCCAGATCGAGGGTGGCAAGGATGCGCACCGAGGTCTGCGCCCCACGACGCGCATCATAATCGGCAGCACGAGACACGAAGTCTTGAGGGATACGCCAATGGTCGGCGTCGATGCGTTCGACGATACCGGCGCGGCGCAGTGCTTCCAGCCGCCGGACATGACTGCGAACATAGCTATCGGAGTCACCACCGGCGATGCGAACCGCGCCGCTCTCGGCGAGCGCGCGATGGACGCTCGGCAGATACACGCCGCTGCCGCCGGCCACCTCCGCGATGTTGCGATCGGAGGCGCGCGGGCCGGCGGATGTCCCGCTTATCTGGACGATGCTCCCCATGGCTGGAGCCTCGCTGCTGGAGGCCTCGGCCAGCGCCATATGATGGACACGGCCATCGACGCCGTCGATGACAAGACCGATGCGCTCGCCGAGTTCATCGTCGAGCCGCTTGCCGATGACCTGGCCGACGATGGGCTCCGGCGTGGTCGCGCTATGCAGAACATAGCTGCCGAGCGCGCGCTGCTCGCCACGCTCCGCAAGCGAGCGATTGATCGCCTTGATGATGTCGCCACGCTCACCCAATTCGCGCAGCGTGGGCTCCAGTCTCTCGGAGAACGACCAGACCCCTGGCTCCGTCTGCGTCGCCAGCCCGTACCGCTCCAGATTCCCCAGCCGGCCGATGAACAACGTCTGGTCGAGATCGGCGCGGAGCTGGCCTGCGTCCGGCCGCAGATCGAGCCGGCGTGACGGCACCTCCTCGACCAGGATACGGTCAAGCCGGGTGAAGCGTTCAGCCGTCATCTCGGCCTCTAGCTTTCCACGCAATTCAAGATCGGTCTCCGGGCCAAGCGAGAGGGTGACCCGCTCCTGGGCGCGGATGCGCAGGCCATCGGTGATGTAGTCTTGGGCAATGATCAAGTCCTTGCCGAGGTCGTCCTTGCCGCGGATCACCACATGGCTGTGCGGATGGCCGGTGTTGAAATGGTCGATCGCGACCCAGTCGAGCTTGGTGCCGAGGTCTTCCTCCATCTGGCGCAGCACGTCGCGGGTGAAGCCGCGCAGATCCTGCAGACGGTCACTATCCTCGGGCGCAACGATGAAGCGGAACTGGTGGCGGTCGTCGCGGCCACAGTCGAGGAACTCCCGGCCATCCGCGGTGTCGGTGCCCGGCCCGTAAAGCGTTCCGCGCGCACCATCACGTGTGGTGCCGTCGCGCTGGAGATAGCGCAGATGCGCGTCCGCACGTTTGCTCCCAACGTTGAGCTTGACGATGCGCGCCTTCACGATCACGCGCCGCAGGCGCGTGCCAAGCCCCTTCCCCTCGGCAGCACGCTTCAGCCGGTCAGCTGCGGCCTGCCCGCGGCCGATGCGAGAACACTTCCCTTTCCGGGGCCACACCGCGCCGGGACCGCGGCGCCTGCGGTTTGAGAATTGCGCCGGTGTCAGTGCGGCGCCGTTCGCCTTGGCAGATGCTTTCAGCACCTGATCGATGAAGGAGCGTGGGCGTCCGCCGGCGCGGGTACCGCGATTACCGATACGGCCAGTGCGGATACGGAAGTCGGAGGCTTCGTCGCTCATGCGAGCAAGAATGCGGACACGACAGCAAGGCGCAAGACTGTTTAAGCGACCGTCGTAACGGCGCGCGCAAATACAGGAGATCGGCGGCACGGCGATCTCCGCGCCTATCGCCGCGAAACGTCACGATCGACTGGCCGCGAGATGGCAAATACGACCGGTGCCGCGCCGACCATTGAAATCACACACCAACTGGTCAAACGCGGCATCGCTGCCATCTCGCCCGCATTCTCAAACTCGCGCTAACCAATGTGCAGACAACAACAATTTGCAAACGGGCACCGAAGGGCACCGTTTGCTTTAATCTTGCCGTCCTCCGCTCGTCTGCTGGTGTTCTCAGAGACTCCAGCCTGGCTTACGCCATTGCGCGAGACAGCACGAAGATGTGCGCGCGCAATTATGGCTTAGTTTGAGCGGGGGTTTGTCCGACGAACAAGCCGCCCGGAAACGGCGTGAGTGCCGACAGATCGACAGCACCGCGGTCATGTCCAACGGAGGATGACTGCGGCGTGAACGACATCCGCGTGTCCGAGGATTTGCGCTGCGATCGCGCGACGAATAACGACGCCCCGCGCCAGGTGTTCGGCTCGCCGGCTGCAGTCGCGTTGTCGCCAGATTGCGCGTCGGACAGCAGCGGTGCCAGAGATGCAACGTAGTTCCGGGTCTCGTCCGGCAGCGGACGGCCCGTCGCGAGGTGATCTTCGTAGCGGGCCGGGCCGACATTATATGCGGCCAGGAATCCGGACGCGCCGAAGCGGTCGTGCATTTCGCGGAGGTAGGCAGCACCGGCGAAGATGTTATCGTGCGGATCGTAAGGATCAGCACCGAGCGCATAGCGCTCGCGCAGTTCGGCGTAAGTGGCGGGCATGATCTGCATCAACCCGACCGCGCCTTTTGGCGAGACGGCCTTGACGTTGCCGTGACTCTCGATCCACATCACGGCGCGTATCCATGCCGCGGGAATCGCGAAGCGCTCGGCTGCTTCGCTGACGAATTGCGACCACGGCTCGACCGCGGCGGCGACGTGTGCCGGCGCGGTCTCGCAGCGGGCCGTCAAGGGAATGACGACCGCAAGCGATGCGGTGACGATCACGGCAACGCGCAGCGGCTTCGCGAGCGGCGCCACGGATTCACTCGCGCGGCGCGCGACGCGATGGACGGGTCCAGATCAGATGGAACGTGTCACCGCCGCTCACCACCTGGAACAGGTTGGCGCGGATCGGTTGGCCGAATGATGGATCGTCGATCAGCAGCGAGAGATAATCGCCAGCCTTGTCTCCGGTGCGCTTCCACCCTGCTCCGATCTCCACGTCGTCGGCAAGGACGCGGTAGTTTGGCGCATTCTCCGTGTCGGTCGCGATGGCCGGCACGATGATGATGATATCGCGTTTGAGCGTAAAGGTCCGGATGGTACCGGTGTATCCATCGACGGTGCGGGTAAAGGTGCCGATCTGTGCCATGGTGGCCTCCGTTGCTGGGTGGGTAAAACAAAGTGTCATTGCGTCGGGGCGCGCCACGCGAAGCGTCCGTCGCCGGCCTCGTCGGTCCAGATCGGCACTGCGCGCGCGACGATCGCGCTGCGTGGCAAGGGGCCGAAGTAACGGCCGTCGAGGCTGTCGGGCTCGTCCCAATTCATGAGGAAGATTTCGTCATCGGCGATCAGGCGGCAGCCTTGCCAGACCGGCAGCGGATGGCCGCGCAGATCGCGCTCGCGCGCCGGCACGGCTGCAATGCCATCGACCGTAATCTGCACGCCGAAACGACAGACGGTCTGCCCGGAAAGGGCGAAGATGCGTTTGAGGAGCGGCACGCCGCGCGGCAGATAGCCGCCATCTGACAATGTCGTTGCCAGCGGTTCAGGCGGCGTCACCACGACCAGCATGGTCACGTATAGGCGGTCTGGCGGCTGTACAGCGTAAAGACCGAGCGGAACGCTCGGCGTGAGGTTCCAGATATAATGTGGCCGAGGTTGCGCGCCGACGGTCGCGAGCAGGCTTATGACAGCGAGTGACGCAGCGAAGGTGCAGCCAGCGCGAAGTGTCATGGCGCAACTCGCCGCCGTTTGAGCCACGCCTTATGGCGCGTCATCGTGTAAGCGCGCGGTGTATCGCCGACGCTGAGGCGGTTGTGGATGTGATGCCAATGTTCGGGGGCGGCGTCGGCGGGGTCGATGCCGAGCGCCTCGACACCGTCGATCGCCTGCAAGACCCGCTCGACCTTCGGCCAGCCGGATATCGACAGCAGGATGACGCCGCCCGGTTGCACCAGCGGCACCGTCGTGAAGGACTCTTCCCCCTGGACTGCCCGGAGGATGTCGATGCGCGACAGCACCGTGCCGAAGTCGTTGGCGGCCCAGCGCATGACAGCGAAGATGGCACCTGCCGCGAACGACACACGGCGACGGTGACGATCGAGCCGCACGGAGGCGACGGGCTGGCCAAACCGGATGCGGTGCTCGATGCGTTTTGCTTGCCACGTCAATTCGACATGCGTCAGCGTGTCGATTGCGGAATGCGTGGTGCTCGGATCGCACGGCGCGGGCCTGCCGTTCAGTAAACCCGGTGACTCGCTACGCGCAGTTTCTGCGGGGTCTGGTGGGCGGGCGATCATGGCTATGATCGCCTCACCGGGGATCGGCCGCCGACGAGCGGGCCCAAGCCGCTCACCGGCTTGGCGGCATGGACGACGCCCTTGCCTTGGTCGGACGTTGACTGGCGCAGACCGATGTCGGCCCAGGCCTGCAGGTCTTCGAGGGCGTAGACGACACGGCCGCCGAGCTTGCGATAGCTCGGCCCGGTGCCGTAGGTGCGGTGCTTTTCCAGCGTGCGACCCGACAGGCCGAGGAACCGGGCCGCCTCGGTGGTGCGCAAATAGCGTTGCTGCGAATTGGCGAGGTTATCAGCCATGAATGCGCCCGGTTAAGTTCGGCTGCCATCGGGGATCGACGGCGCGACAGGCGCACGATTGCGAATTTCAGGCCCGGACAAGGATGCCGAAGATGCGGCTGTCGTTTATGTCCATCCCCTCGTCGTTGCGAACGACGCGCAAACACAGCGTTGCGTCCGACGGGCACTGACGCCCGGCGTCGCAAGTCGGATAGCTTGCGCGTCGGTTATTGGCCGATCAGCAAGTCGCGGTAGCCGCCTTGCATCCGACCGACGGCGTCTTTGACCAGCCGGATGATCTGCGAACGATAGGATGAGGTCAGCCAGTCGCGCCGGCTTTGGGTCCGCACATCCGGATCAAGCAGGGTGGCGGCGAGATCGCGGTAGGTCGCCTGTTGCTGATGACCGTCAAGTGCCCTCAGCATCAAGATCATGCGGCGGCGCTGCTGTTCGGTCAGGGGCGAGACGACTGGGCGCACCGCCGCATCCGTCAGGCGATGCCAGAGGTGAAGGACGGCTTCGACGCGCTGCGCCACGTGCATATCGAATGGGATAACGGCGGCGATCGGAGCGGATGGGTTCGTATCGGGAAGAATCCAGATCCGCTGCTCGTCGCTCGCCTCCCGCCACAAGATGTGGCGACCGTCTTCGCGTTCTACGGCGGGCGCCGATGGAATCCGGTCGAGCGTGATCGTGGATACGGTCCCGTGCGGCGCCGTCGTCAACATCACGGCAGCTGGAAGCACGTTGAATTCCCACAAGACCAGCGAGCGGTCGCTGCGTTGCCTCGGGTCGCACGGGAAAACTCAACCCCCAGTGCTGGGACAGCGCAAGGGCTGCCTCCAGCATGACGGTGGTCCCGCTCGCCGCATCGCGGCTCATGTCTTCGTAGTCTTGGCGGTAGTCGGGATTGCGCCGCAGGAACTCCCAGGCGAAACCGGCACGTTGCACACGATCGAGATAGGCGGACGCGTCGTGCGACCGCCAACTTTCATCATCCGGCATGCGACCACTCCAGCGTTACTCGGCCTTAAGCAAGGCATGCCCCTTCCCGTCGCCGAGTATTTGGACGCGTCGTCACGCGCAGAAGTCACCGCCGTTGCAACGCGTGTTGCAACACCGCGGTCAGTGAAAGGTGATGGAATAGGCGTGGTGCTTTGAAAACCGCGCGTCCTCAAATCATTGGAGCGGCGGTTTGAGCAAGTCCCGGTACCCGGCCTGCGTCATCCACTTGGCGCGTGCAAGATGGCTGTCATGCACGTGACGCGCGCGATCAGGTTCGCGGCTGGCATCAAGACCGAAAATCACCTGCACGACCTCACGCCAGTCGGCCCCCTCCTCATCGGCATCAAGCAGCCGAAGGTAGGTCTTGAGGTGCCGCTCGTCGTAAGGGGTGACATGCGGCAGGTCGGGAGGATGATCGTCAAAGGCTATCTTCGTCATGGCGAAAACCCGCGCCAGTCATCTGTCGAGATTCGTACCGCGCAAATACGGCGCTCTTGCTTCGGACCGATGACAGGTTTTGGGCCATTAACAGGTCGCCCGGCTTTTACCGCAAATAGTCAAGAGGTCCGTGTCCCGGCTGCCTCCGAACTCCATCGGATTCCAGGGGGCAAGCAGGATCGGTTTGTCGAGTATACTCCGTAGTGAAATACCCTACAAGACGAACACTTTTCGAATGGAGATTCGAGAGGTGTTCGCCCGCAACCTGCGCCGAACCCGGCACGCCAAGGGGCTGTCGCAGGAGGCGTTGGCGCATGAAGCGGACGTCGACCGCACCTATATCAGTTCGCTCGAACGCGGCGTTTACGCCGCGACCATCGACATGGTCGGAAAATTGGCCGAGGTACTCGGTGTCGAGCCCGATGCGTTGCTGCGCCGTGCGTCGAAGCCGTCGCGCGGCAAGTCCTGATCCGACGGCATCGCATCAGTTCTGGTCTCAAGATCCCATCGCGTGGCGGAGATTGCATCCTGCGATCTGCTGCGGCTGCGAAGACATCGTTCGCCCGGACTTGTGCCACAAAGAGACCTTGAATCTTCACCGTAGAAGTCATGTCGTCTTCACACCGGCCGCTTATGCGGTGCACCGAGGAACCGGTGCTGATGACGACAGATTCTCGCCTCCGGATATTTGCGCGCTTCATGGGGTTCCGGGATTGCCCGGCCTGTGGGGAGACGCTATTCGCGGCCGAGCATGCCGCGTTCGTCAGCGCGGATCGTGTCATCCTGCACTGGCGCTGTGACGCTTGCGATCATGCCTTTCAGACCCACGTCGACACGCGGCGCGCCCCGTCGGCGCGGGAAGCTGCGTAGCACTCCCTTCGGAGATGGACGCCCTCGCCGCGCATGCTTTGCGCGCAGCCGATCGGGTGACGCCTTGAGCGCGCGAGATGCCCCGCCTCGCGGCGGGGCATCTGAGAGCGGATCGATCAATCGGCGGCAGCCGTGCGAGCCTTCTGCGGGCGCGACCAGATCAGGGTGTAGCTACCGCCCTCTTCGTCGTCGAAGAGGTTCGCGTAGATCGGAGCGTTGAAGCTCGGATCGTCGAGCTTGACCGACAGGTAGTCGCGCTGTTCCGCGGAGCGCTTGGGCCAGGCGGCGCCGATCTCGGCCCGGCCAACATAGGCGCGGTGGCTCGGGGCGTTCTCGTTGGCCCGGTTGGTCTCGGGGACGAGGCGGACGTTCTTGGCCTGGAAGCTGAGCGTGACGATTTCGCCGATGAATGCGCCAGCTTCGTTCTTGGTGAAGGTGCCGATGTTCGCCATGGTAGTTCTCCTTGCTCTCTGTTTCCGAGCCGCGACCATCGCGGTCTCGATGGCGATCGACAGGCCGAAGGCGAGCGGCGCTGCATCCGTCTTCGGACCGAAGCGCAGCGGAGGATGCCAGGCGGGCAACTTTCTTGTCTTGCGCGAGGAATGGGCGAAGCCCAGGGGAAGAAAGTTGAACGACGGCATTGCAGCTAGCCGATCGAGGCGCAGCCGTCGTTCGGCCAGATCAGGCCATCGTAGAGACCCGATGACCCGCGCTCGGCGTGCCAGAGTCTTGCAAGGAGATAGGGGGAGCGAACATGCGCCTTACCACGCAACATCTGGCAATCCGGGATAGCGTCGTCGATGTCCGGGCCGTTGTGCGCCTGTCACTCCAACACGGCCGACCGAATGCGCCGCGCGCCACGATGTCGGCCAGCCATCGGCGCGCTGGCATCAATTCATCCGCGACGCGCGGCCCGTTCGAGGTTAATGCACGAACATCAGGCGACGCTCCGGGTGAGGTAAATCTCGCGACGGGCGACCGGCTGCCTCAGGTCGAGGTCAGACCGCCGCGCCGGGCGACGTCCTGATCCCCCCGCGATGTTCCACCGCCGAGCGGGGCATCGGCCAGCCGCAGCCAGGCGGTTGCACCGATGACTATCGCGCCGACGACGGCAAAGATGTTCTGCCACATCTCCGAAGGCGTCGTGAACGCGGCAAGGCCGTGCGTCGCGCAGAACCCGGCGACCGCGGCCGGTCCCGCGAACAGCACCGCAAGGACGAAACGGAGGAACGGTGCTCTGACCAGCGCGAAGGCGATCTGCCCCGCTGCGAGGGTCGCGCCGCCGGTAAGGAGAGCGAGCGTAATGGCGCCGACCGAACCCGCTCCGCTGTGATAGGCAAAGAGCCCAGCGGTGACGGCGACAAAAAACGGCAGGGCATAGACGGCAAGCGTGAACAACAGCCAGCAGAAGACGCCGAGTCCGACGAGATTGAGAACAACGCCGATTGCGATCATGGTGGTTCATCCTGTCACAAGAGTGCAAGGGTCGCGCCTTCCACCACCACCACGGCGCAAATCGAACCATAGCAAATTTGATCCGTTGTGGCAGCAGATATTCTGCGGCGCGTTTCAATGCGCCGCATCGTGTTTGAAATTCGAGGAAAAGGTCGTGACGCTTACGCGCCTCACTCCTCGGGTTTTTTGCCGAATTTCCAGACCGGGATGCCGAGCTTGCGCGCCTTATCGGCGAGGTTCTCCTGGATGCCGGTGCCGGGGAACACGAGGACGCCGATCGGCAGTACATCGAGCATCGCATCGTTGCGCTTGAACGGCGCGGCCTTGGCGTGCCTGGTCCAGTCCGGCTTGAAAGCGATCTGCGGTACCTTGCGATTGTTGGCCCATTTGGACGCGATCAGTTCGGCACCCTTCGGCGATCCGCCGTGCAGCAGCACCATGTCGGCGTGTTTGATGCGGGTCTTGTCGAGCACGTCCCAGATCAGGCGGTGATCGTTGAAATCGAGTCCGCCGCTGAAGGCAACCTTCGGTCCGGGTGGCAGCATCACCTCGGTCTCGGCCCGGCGCTTGGCGGCGAGATAGTCGCGGCTGTCGATCATGGTCGCGGTGAGCGCGCGGTGGTTGACCATCGACCCGGACCGCGGGCGCCACGCCGTGTGGGTTCGTCGTTCGTAGTGATCGGCGGCATGGTCACGAAAGAATTCCATGGCGTTGCGACGCTCGCTGAGTGTCATGCCCTCGGCGATGAGGCGTTCCAGTTCGACCGACCGCACCTCGGAGCCATCCTGTTCGCGCTGGCCACGCCTTTGCGCCTGCTCGTTATCGTCGAGGTGGCGTGCGATCCGCTCCGTCGCGCGATGGAATAGATTGACGGTCGACCACAAAAGGTCGTCGAGGTCGGGTTCGAGCCGGGTGTCTTCGAGGCTGACGATGAGGGCGTCGAAGATGTCGGCGACGGCGACGGCGGCGATGCGCGGGTCCGGCAGGGGCCGCGGATCGGGTTCGTCCTGGAACGGGCGGTGACCGTAGAGCTGGAGTTCGGTCAGCAGATGATCGGTCGGGGATGATGCCTGCGGCGGCTCGTAGCCGGTGATGTCGTCGTCGGTCGTCATGGCGGCTTCCTTTTGCTCGGATCGGCCGCGCCCACCGCGGCCTTCGTGGCGACGAAAGCCGTCGGGCGGGCCGGACCTGCACCGCTGAAGCGAAGCGGAAGCGGCCGGAGCACAGCGGAGGATGGTGGGGGCCGACTATTTTGTTTCGCGATGTAAAGGCGGGCCTGCCCGCCGACGGAAAATAGTCGGCCATCCGCCATTGCGGGGCCGGACCGTTTGACGGCTCGATCGCCCTCTCAGAAGGCCGGGGACGCGGACCTCTCCGACACGATGAGAAGCCCACAACCGGAGACGACGCATGATCGGAGCGCCGCTTGCCTCACCTCGTCCCGGCGCTGATGTCTGCATGCAAGAAGCGGCCAACGTCTTCCGGGGCGATCTGCACCCGCATCGCCGCCCGTAACGCACCGACGCCGAGACGCCGCAGATCTCCGTTAAAATCGCCGCAGCGTGGCGACAGCGTGATCGCCTCGATCCCGGCCGCCTGTGCTCGTGCACTCAAACTTTCCATCGCGCTATCGCCTGCCGGATCGTCATCGCGCACGATATAGAGACGGCGCAGCGTTGCCGGAAACAGGATGGCGGAAAGATGCGCCGCCGAGAGCGCGGCATTCATCGGCAGGGTCGTCATGACGCAGCGGAGCGACAACATGGTCTCGATGCCCTCGCCCGCCGCCATCACGTCGTCGGCAACACCGAAGCGGACAGCGTTGCCGAGGAGATGGCCCATCGCGCGTCGCGGCGTGTCGACTGGCGCCTTGTCGCAACCGGATGGGTCGAGCCAGGTGCGATGTGCGCCGGTGATGTGGCCTTCGAGATTGGTCACGGCAGCGATCATCGCCGGCCAGATCTGCGTCGGCGCGTCGGCATCGGGGCGATAATAGCAGCGCGGGTGGAATCGCAGTGCGCTGACGTCATCAAAATGGGTGATACCGCGGTGGCGCAAATAGAATTCGACGAGCGTGCCGGCGATCGGCCGCGATATCGCAATCAGCCGGCGGGCCGATTCCGGCGAGCCCATTGGCGCGGGCGATAAGCTCCTAGGAATTCCGGGCCTCGGCTCGGGCCGTGGCAGACTGAGGAAACTTCGTGCCTCCTCGGCGACGTCATGGAAATCGACCAAGCCGCAGCTTTCGCGGATGACGTCGAGCAAGTCGCCGTGCTGGCCGGTCGCCGCGTCGGTCCATTTTCCGGGACGGCGTTTGCCGGACGGGTCGCCGGAGAGCCGCACGAACATCGAGCGGCCCTGCGTATTCTTGGCGTCGCCGACCTGCCAGTAGTTTCCGACCCTGCACCCGTGGGAGAGATAATGTCGGCACACCGCTTCGGCCTCGCGCGCGAGGCGATGCGCCAGCTCTGCCGCATCATGCGCCATGTTACGCCGCCGCCCTGTCGGCGATACGCGCAATCGGGTAGCGCTCCAGCACCTTGGCAAGGATCGCTGGGCCGGTTGCATCGACTGGAACGAAGAACCGCAGCTTCCAGGAGATGATCTCGCTGAACAGACCATAGGCGCGCAGCCGGTCGCGCATCACATCTGTAAAGCCGGAAAGTTCGATCCGGTTGGCGCCCATCACGCGCGCGCGTCGAAGCTGAAGACCCTCGGCAAGATCGAGAATGGTCTTGCCGTCCATCAGCGCGGTGAAGGCGGCATCCGGAGATAGAGTTGAAGTCCCCGCCTCCAAAGCACTGGTGACCCAGGCCGGGGAGACCTTGCGGCCGATGATGCGCTCGCCGCTGTCGGTCTGAAGCCGATAGACCCGTGTCGATTCGTTCGGGAGACGCTTCCAGATCGGCAGCAGCAGACCGGCGACAATATGGATCTCGCTGTTTGTGAACGGCGGGACCTCCGCGACTTCGGCCTGCCAGGATCTCGTAAAGCCGTCGCGGTTGGCTTCCTGCCAATGGGTCTGCGGCATTGCCGCCAAAGGCATGGCGGCATGCTCCATCGGCCGGATCAGCCGAATGCGGCGTTCCACCTCGCCGTCGTCGAGCATCACGCTGCGCGCCGGCACCTGGACGGCGGCTCGGCCTGACTGGGTGTTGATCAGCAGCAAGGCGCGCGGGTCGGACAGACGCTCGAACGCCTCGTCGAGCGTCACCGGGCGGTTGCGCTCGCGCTGCGTGATCGTCAGGAGCCGGGTTTCGGCGGATGTGCCAGGATGGGTGTAGATCGTCTCGCGCGCGGAGACGGTAAAGCTCTCGGCCCGCAGCGTCTCCAGCCCGACATCGTAGGTGCCACTGGCAATCGCACCCTCGATGCGTGCGGTCAGCAACTGCTCGAACGCCGTGAACAGGATGTTCTGCAGGTCGATGGTCAGCGCCAGCAGGCGATTGAGGAACGTGGTGATCGGCGGCAGATCGTCCTTGATGCCCCCTGAGTCCGTCAGCTTCAATCCGGTCTCATCCTCGAACGCTTGAAGCGAACAGCCCGCGACCTTGCCGGTGACGAGCACGACATAGAGCTGGCGCAGCGCATCGCGCGCGTAATGGCTTTCGAGATTGTCCTCGGCGCGGAACAGGCCCTGCCCGCCGGTCTGGCGCTGGCCCTTGGTGATGGCGCCCAGCGTGTCGAGACGCCGCGCGATGGTCGAGAGGAATCGCTTCTCGGCCTTCACGTTTGTCGCAATCGGGCGGAACAGCGGCGGCTGCGCCTGATTGGTGCGGTTGGTACGGCCCAGTCCCTGAATAGCGGCGTCGGCCTTCCAACCGGCCTCCAGGAGATAATGTATGCGGAGACGCCGATTCCTGGCCGAGAGCTCGGCGTGATATGAGCGCCCGGTGCCGCCGGCGTCCGAAAACACCAGGATACGCTTGAGGTCATCCATGAATGCTTGGGTCTCGCCGAGATTGGCGGAACCAGCGCGGTTCTCGACCACCAGCCGATCGACGTGGTCTGCCCCGGTCTTGCGGATGATGCGCCGCGAGCGGCCTGTGACTTCCGCCACCATGTCCGTACCGAAACGCTGAACGATCTGGTCGAGCGCGCCGTGGATAGGCGACAGCGACGCAAGTTTCTCGATCAGCCGATCGCGGCGGGCGACCGCGTCCCGGCATTGCACCGGCTGGCCGTCTCGGAATACCGGCCGCGACGACAGATCGCCCTCGCTGGTGGTGAACGGCTCATAGAGCTGGGTCGGGAAGGAGTGCGCGAGATAATCCAGCACATATTCGCGCGGCGTGATGTCGACCTGGACGTCGCCCCATTCCTCGGTCGGAATCTCGGCGAGGCGCCGCTCCATCAGTGCCTCGCCTGTCGAGACGATCTGGATCACGGCGGCGTGGCCGGCTTTCAGATCGCGCTCGACTGACGCGATCAGCGACGGCGTCTTCATCGCGGTAATGAGATGATTGAAGAACCGCTGCTTGGCAGATTCGAACGCCGACCGCGCGGCCGACTTGGCCTGCGCGTTCAGCGTGCCGGTCGCGCCGGTGATATTCGCAGCCTTCATCGCGGCGTCGAGATTGTTATGGATGACGCTGAAGGCGCCGGCATAGGCGTCGTAGATGCGGATCTGCTCGTCGGTGAGTTTATGTTCGACCAGCTCGTATTCGACGCCGTCATAGGAGAGCGACCGCGCGGCATAGAGACCGAGCGCCTTGAGGTCGCGCGCGAGCACTTCCATCGCCGCGACGCCGCCCGCCTCGATCGCCTCGACAAACTCACCGCGCGTCGCAAACGGAAAGTCCTCGCCGCCCCACAATCCGAGACGTTGGGCGTAAGCGAGATTGTGCACCGTGGTCGCGCCGGTCGCCGAGACATAGACCACGCGCGCGCTCGGCAGCGCATGTTGCAGGCGAAGCCCGGCGCGGCCCTGCTGCGAGGCCGCGACATCACCGCGTTCACCCTTCCCGCCTCCGGCATTTTGCATCGCGTGAGACTCGTCGAAGATGATGACGCCGTCGAAGTTGGCGCCCAACCATTCCACGATCTGTCTGACCCGCGATACCTTCTCGTCACGCGCGTCGGAGCGTAGCGTGGCATAGGTTGTAAAAAGGATGCCTTGCTCAAGGCGGATCGGCGTGCCCTGGCGAAAGCGCGACAGCGGCGTGATCAGCAACCGCTCCATGCCGAGTGCCGACCAGTCGCGCTGGGCATCCTCGATCAGCTTGTCGGATTTGGAGATCCAGACCGCACGGCGGCGGCCCTTCAGCCAGTTGTCGAGCAGGATGCCCGCGGCTTGCCGGCCTTTGCCAGCGCCGGTGCCGTCGCCCAGGAACCAGCCGCACCGAAAACGCACCGCATATTCGGCATCGTCGGACGCGGCCGAGACGGCGTCGAAGGTTTCGTCGACCGTCCACGACCCGGCAAGAAAGCGGGAATGCGCCTCCCCGGCGTAGATCATGGATTCAAGCTGGGCATCGGACAGCAATCCGGCCGGCACGGTATTCGCTAGAACATGCGGGCGGTAACTCGGTTGCGGCGGCGCGACCGATGCCATCGCCGCCGATTGCACGAGTTTGGTCGGATGCGCGCACGCGCCGGGAATCCGGATCGACTGCAATCCGTATTCTTCATACAGCGCGTCGGTGATATTGCCGCCCTCAACCGGTTTCCAATCGATGACCTCATAGGCAAGCTCGATCGCTTCGGGTTCGGGAGCCGACGCCGGGATGGAGGAAGGGCGCGAGACGACAGGACGCGATGCGCCGGTGGCCACCGATCGAACGATGATCGGGCTGTCCAACGGGGCCGTGATCGGCAGCCGCGCCGGCACGCGTTCGGCGATCCAGCGGAGCAACGTGGCAACGTCAGGCGCGAGACCGGGCGAAGCTGGAAACGCGGTCGGATCGTCGGCCGCGCGCTTATCGATCACGGTGAGGCGCGTATCCATGGCGGTGCCGTGCCGGGCATAGACCGCCCCGTCGATCGCGGCCGAGAACACGATCCTCCCCCGCTCCTGCAAGCCGACGAACGCGTCGCGCCACACCGGACTATCCGGTGCGCAGTTCGCTCCGGTGATCGTGATCAGACGACCGCCATCGGTGAGCCGCGCCAGCGCCGACGAGATATGACGCAGCGCCGCGTCGGCAATGCGACGATCGACATGTGCGACGGCCGAGAATGGTGGGTTCATCAGCACGACGCTCGGCGTGATGCCGGCGTCGAGATGATCGTCGATATGTGCTGCATCGAAACGGGTGACGGGAACGGCAGGAAAGAGCAGTGAGAGAAGCGAAGCGCGAGCATCGGCGAGTTCGTTGAGCACGAGGGACGCGCCTGACAATTCCGCGAGAATGGCGAGCAAGCCTGTACCAGCCGACGGTTCGAGCACGATGTCGGAGGGCGTGATCGCGGCTGCGACTGAGGCTGCAAGACCAAGCGGGATCGGAGTCGAGAACTGCTGAAACGCATCGCTCTCTTCCGATCGCCGCGTGTGGGTGGGAAGAAGGCCCACAACCTTCGCCAGCATCGGCAGCATAGCGGGCGGCGACGCAGCACGCGCCCGCATCGCTGGACCGAATTTGCGGACGAACAAGACCGTCGCGGCCTCGCAGACGTCGTAGGCGGTCTTCCAGTCCCAAGCACCACCGGCATCGGAACCGGCGAAGGCGGATTCCATCGCCGCGCGCAGGCTGGCGGCGTCGACGCGACGGCCACGTTCGAGGTGGGAAAGGATCAGTCGCGCGGCCACAACGATACGAGCGGCGGGATTGGCATTTTCAAACATATCGGTCTCCTGAAATGGAAAAGCCCGGCGCGTCCCTGTCGCTGCAGGGGCCGGGCATGTGATGGGATGCTGTGAGATGGAGAGATGCGGAGCGGCTGGCGCCGCCCCGCGTTGGTCAATCATTCCGCCGCGATGACATGCGGCTGATCTTCATCGGCGTCGGGCTGGACTTCGTCGTCACCGGCGAGGAACGCGGGCAACGATTCCGCTTCACCGGCCGCCGCATCGGCCACAACTTCGGCATCGGCGGAACGCAGCGGCTCGGGCAGCCAGCCGGTGCCCTCCAACAGCCGCTCGGCCTCGCGCGCCATATCGCCCTTCTTGAGGTGGTCGATGAGCTGCACGGACGGTTCGCCCTTGGCCTCGCGCACCGCTTCCAGAATGCGGGGCTTGGTGACGCGGCCGAGATAGTTATCGACGCCGGTCTTCCAGCCCGCCGCCGCCATGTCGAGACCGACGGCGCGCGCCAGGACATCGGCCTGATCGAGTCTGCGGCGAACGCCATGCGCGGAGACGCGGCCCTCATTATATCGGTTGGCCGGTTCGTAGAGGGCGTTGACGCTGAGCGAGGCGCAATGCGCGAGCAACGATGCCTGTTCGGTCGCGTCGAACGCCATCAGTGCGTCCCAAAGCCCGCCGTCCTCCTTCGGCAATCGTGCCTTCCACACATCGTGACGCGCATCAATCGCCTTGGCCGAGGCGCAGTCGTTCAGTCCCGGCGCCTGGGCGGGAAGCGTCGGGGAGCGCACCGCGATTTCCAGACATCCGCTCGATGACGCGAAGCGATAGAACGTCGCCAAGACAAAGTTGTGCAGCACCGCCACGAAAGCCACCGACGTGTGGGTTGCCAAAGCATCGCGCAACGCCAGCGTCCGATGCGCGGTCAGGTCGGTCATGAGCCGATCCGGCAGCGGCTTGATCGCGTCGTCCTCATCATCTTCCGGTTCGGCCGGCGCGCCGCCGACCGTGATGATGGCGCGTTGGACCGCCACGTCGGCCTCGTCGCCGTCAGCGGTTTCAACGCCAACGTCGGATGCCGCCTCGATGTCAACGCCGAGAGGCGCTTCGTCCTCTCGCCGCACATAGCCGCGGTCGACTGACAGCGCGCCTTCGTCATCGACGCTGATGAAGACGCCGGCACGGGCGATCTCGGCCGGATCGTAGATCACCGGCCGGGCGTCGAAGGCGGATAGCGCCGCCTCGATTTCGCCGAGCCGTTGATCGATCTCGTCGGGCAGTTCGTCGGCTTCGGCGTATTCGGCCCCCAGCTTGTCGTACTCGGCCTTCAACGCCTCGATCGACGCCCGTTCGTCGTCGGTCAGATCGGCCGGGACGCCCTCCAACTCGCGCAGGTCCTCGGTGTGGCCATAGGGGAAATTGACCGCCACCGCGATCCACTTCCAGCCTTCGGCCCCAATGATTTCAGCCTCCGCCGTCAGCTTCTCGGTGACGAGGCGATCAAGCAACGGCACATCCTGCAGCCACCCGCCGTCATCGTGTTCGAACAGGTCGCGCATGACGGCGCCACCGGCCTGCTCATAGACGTCGAGCCCGACGAACTGGGCGCGACGGTCCGAAGCGCGGACGGTGTTCTCCGTCAGCATTCGTCTGATCTGGTACGGCTCGTCAAGTTGGGAGCGGCTGACATTGTCCCAGACCTGCTCTTGCCGCGCCTTGTCGGCGGTGACCGAGAACGCCATCAACTGTTCGAGCGTCATGCCGTCGTCGGCATAGACGTCGTGCAGCTTCGGGGATACCGATGCGAGACGCAGGCGTTGCTTGACGATCGCCGACGACACGAAGTGCCGGGCGGCGATGTCGTCCTCGCTCATGCCGCCATCACGCAGCAGCTTGAACGTGCGGAACTGGTCGAGCGGATGCAGACCGACCCGCTCATCGTTCTCAGCCAGGGAATCGTCCTCGGCGAGACCGTCGTCACGGATCACGCAAGGCACAAGCTGTGTCTTCGTCATGCGCTTCTGCTTCACCAGCAGTTCGAGGGCGCGATAACGCCGGCCGCCGGCCGGCACCTCGAACATGCCGGTCTCCTTGCCGTCTTGGTCGAGGACCGCCCGGACGCTCAGGCTTTGCAGCAAGGTGCGAAGTGCGATGCTCTCCGCCAGTTGCTCGATTGACACGCCGGCCTTGACGCGGCGGACGTTGGACTGGCTCAAGACCAGCTTGTTGAAGGGGATGTCGCGCGAGGGACTGAGTTTGATTTTCTGAACGGCTGTAGCCATGTCGATCACTCCACGACGGGCGGCCGAAAGGCTCTCTCTCGACCTCCAACCCGTCGCGGACACCCCGGCCCCCCTCTCACTCTCAAGCGCGCCGCAACGACGAACGGCTGAGGTAGAAGGCGAACGCATCACGCGGCCTCCTCGTTGCCCTCGGCGCCGGCGTCGATGGCGTGCGGCAGGAATGCGAGCAGGAAATCGGACGCCTTCGATGCCGCGCTCGCCGCGCGCACCACGGCGCGGTTATCCTCGCGCAGCACCTCCAGCCACGAGCCGATGTAATCGGCGTGGCGCACCGTCGGCACGATGCCGAGCGAGGCGCAGACGAAGGCGCCGGCGATTTCCGCGACCAGTTCTTCGCGCGCGTAGCATTTCGAGCCGAACGAACCGGAATGATCGCGCTTGAGCCGGCCGGCGGCGCCGGTCCAATGACCGAGTTCATGGAAGGCGGTGCGGTGCCAATTGATCGGCTCGAAATAGGCGCCCGACGGCGGCACCTGCACAAAGTCACCCGTGACATTATAATAGGCGCGTGCGCCGCCGATGCGGAAATCCGCACCGGTCGCGGCGATCAAAGCCTCGGCCTGCGGCTCGATCTGGCCCGGCGGTGGCGGAACGATCGATGCGGCGATCTCTTCGGGCAAGCCGTCGCATTGGTCGGTGTTGAAGACGGTGAAGCGCTTGAGGAACGGGATCGCACTTGGCTCTTCGCCAGTCTCGGCGGCGCGCCGGCGTTCGTCTTCCGGCGTGAAACGATCGGCGTAAACGACGGTTGTACCGCGTTCGCCTTTCCTGACATGGCCGCCGAGCCCAAGCGCCTGGCGGAAGGTCAGCCAGCTCTGGCCCGAGTAGCCGCGTTCGATGACGGCGCCCCACAGGATTAGCACGTTGATGCCGGAGTACCGGCGCTGCGTGGTGGCGTTGCGCGGCATCGCCAGCGGTGCCTTGACCGCCGCCGTGCCCCATGGCTGAACCCATGGCACCCGCCCGGCTTCCAACTCGGCGATGATCTTGTCGGTGATTTCCGTGTAAAGGCTCGCCCGCTCCTGGCCGGCGCGCACGCTGCGATCATGTCTGGACATCGCGGTTCTCCGCGACGGGCGCCGGAAGCCTCTCTCCCGACCCTTAACCCGTCGCGGCAACCCCGGTCCGCACTCTCACTCTCATTCGCGACGAATCCGCACCCGACGCAGGAGATCGCGCCCGGGACGCGCGCCACACCTCTGGCGTCAGGGATGGATGCCCGCAGGGTGAAGACCCGCAGCTCGCGGGGCTTCAGCGCAGCCGACAGCCCGGCCCGTAGGGCGACGCCACATGAATCCGCGGTTTCCAAGGCCGCCAGAACGATTGGCGCCAGCGGCAACGCCGGAAATCCCTGATTTTCACGGATTCTCGCTCTATGCTCGCGGCTTCACGAATCAGAGGAGCCATGATGGCAACGCAGATGACGAAATCGCAGTTGATCGAGCAGATTGCGACCAAGAACGAACTGGCCAAGAAGGACGTCAAAGGCGTCATCGAGACGCTCGCCGAGATCGGCTACAAGGAGCTGAAGAAGAACGGCGTGTTTCTCGTCCCCGGCTTTGCCAAATTCGTCGTCATCAAGAAGCCTGCCACCAAGGCCCGCGAAGGCACCAACCCTTTCACGGGCGAGGCGATGACCTTCAAGGCGAAACCGGCGCGCAAGATTGTCAGGGCACGCCCAGTCAAAGCTGCGAAGGACGCGGTGTAGCAGTTGGTCGCGACACCGGCGCGCCAGATCTACGCTGGTCTGGAGCCGCTATGACACGAACGTTCGATTCTCGTCGGTGACCGGACATGCCGAAAATAGGAGCCGCGTCGTGCTACGGTCCAGTTGCGGACATCGGCCGCCGCGAGGATAGCGGACGTTACTAACCGCGCTGACGTGCTCCCCTTAAACAAGCAAAGCCGAGCCTAATTTGTGACCCGTTGAAATCGAGGAAGCACGTCAACGACGCGGAATTCAGATCCGCAGAAACGACCTAAGCTTATGGTATGCTCTCGCGATTGCGGCCCGGACTCGGCGGCTCCAAGACTGCGCCTTCGCATCACGAACGGCATGCCGGGCGATTTGACCGCGCATGACCGACATGGCCATGGCGTCTGAAAAAGCCGGCAACCACTCGACCCGGCCAGCGCTGATGTAATAGTGCGATTTGCACGGCGCGTCACACACGGCGATGGATGGGCGAACCGTGGCCATGCCGCCTTCCGACGTAATCTGATGACTGTCCGGCACCAACAGGCTGACGCGATGACCGCAACCGCAGGCGCAGAGCAGCGCGCCAACCTCAAATTCTTCGCTATGGTAGACGACGCCGTTGCTGAGCGGCTTGGGTATGCGCTCGACAGCCTGATAAATGTATCTCACCCTGCCCGCCTTTCTCAATCGATCTCGAACGTCACCGAGTCAAAGATATACGATGTCGCGGCGCCTTCCCGGTCGAACAAGCCGAAGCGCTGTTTGAACCGGATCACGGCCATCGTCGCGTTCAGCGCATTCAATTCCGTGATTTGGGCATGTTTGCGGTATTCGTCGTCTTTGGCGTTTTCGACCGGCAGACGCACCGTGCCGACATTGTCGTCAAACGCCTTGCGATCGACGCCGGTGATACGCACAAATCCGCTGAGGCCGACGATTGAGCGGTTGAGACCCATGCCGCAGTCGACGAACGGAACGTCATTGGCGCTCAGCCAATCCACGATCAGACGACGCGCAGGGCCGTCATCGACGGAAACGAAGACGAAATCAAACTCCTTCAGGCGCGCGACGTTCTCGGATGTGATGCGCTCTGCGACCGGCTCGATCCCTGCGTGCCATTGGTCGTAATGTCGCGCCAGCACGTCGACCTTGAGCTTGCCGATGGCTTGCGAAATGAACCCCGGCAGCCTGAAGATCGTATGCACATGCACCTTGTCGTCGTCGAACAGCGCGATCTTCTCCAGATGCGTTCGCGCGAGGAAATCGAGAATATAGGAGCCCGTGCCGCCGAGGCCGATGATCGCGACTTTCTTGCCGCGCAGGAGGGCTGAGAGATCATTGATGTGATAGCGCGACGACATCGTATCCGGAAACCGGAGCGGCGAGCCCTGTGCCGCAGCCTTGACTGCGATGGCGCGCAAGGGCGTCGCCTGTGGATAGGCGGTCATCGCCGGCGCCGTGATTGTATCGAGATAAGTCTGCACCTTTTCTTCAAACGAGCGGTAGGTGCGCATCGCGCCGTTTTCATCGTGCAGTTTGAAAGAGAACGAGAAGTCGGTGACGAGGTCAGGTGTGACCGTGACGCGATCCGGGCCGCCGCCTAACCTAAGCTCGCGCCCCTGCTGATCACAAGGCCTGCTGCCGCGCCACCACGCCTGGTGGTTTGGGGGCGGATCGATGACGGCCCCGTTCAGATCGACGGGGCTTGCCCAGTCTCCATGCTGGAGCTGGCCGTCTTTATCGAGATACGGCAGACCGTAGAAGACGAGGTACCCGCCGACAAAGTCGATCAGATACCCCGTTTCCTCGAAGTCCTTGAGGAAGGCGTTATGATTCACCAGTTCCGGCAACCCGAAAGCGCATGCCATCTTTCACCTTTACTTTCTGACCGGGCGCCAAGGTTCCGCTCGGATTTTCGACAGGGCCATGTGAGTATTTGACGAGATATTCGTTCGACGGCTTGCCACCGCTGCCGAGATAGAGATCCACGACCCGGGCGTAAGTGATCTCTTTCGTATCGATCTCGTGGTCATCGCCATTGACGAGGATGTCGAACACCTTCTGGCTGTAGAAGTGCTCATCCTGCGTCAGATGGATCAGGGTCTCATCGCGCGGGATCTGCTCGTCTTCCTCGTCGCCCTCAACCTCGCGGTAGAGCTTCTCGTGCTTGGCGATGTCGGTAAGCGCGTACAGCGCCTCTCCCGTCGTGGGATTGGGCGACTGGTACGCCACCCGGTTGATGTGGACGCGCACCAAGTGCGCTTCGACAATGACAGACATTTCAGTTTTCCTTCTCCGCGTGTTGCGGCGCTTGCGTTTGACCCTGGCCGGTGGCATCTTGGTGTCCGGCCAGACAACAGAAAGGGCCTGAAAAAGCCCCGCACTGGTAACGGCCAGATTGGGGCCTGTTGTCTGTCCAGACAACAATGCGACATTACATAAGCTTTGTCAAGGATAGCGGATGCCGGAATCAGCGATGGGTGTTTGGTTGAAGGGCCTGAGGGAGGGCAGCAAGCTGACCTTGAGAGATCTGGCGCAGCGCAGCGAAGTCGATCACGCTTACATTCACCGGCTTGAGACGGGTGCGAAGGAGTCGCCATCGGACGAGGTGGTGAACAAGCTGAGCGTTGCCCTGTCGCCAAAGGAGCGCGATGCCGAAATATTCCGGTTTCTCGCTAACCATCCTAATGTCGACGTCGGTATGCTGAATTTCGTCCGCGAGAACGCAGATGTCACGTTCGCGGAATTTCACATGCTCACCACGGTGGTGAACCGGGGCACTCGACCTGACTACGCGACCTCGCTCGCCCGTATCCGTCGGATTCTGCAGGAGGATGACGATGGATGAACTGTCCGTCGCCATGAAGGCCCGAGAGTTTATCGCAAGCTGCGGGCCTTCGGCGCTCCCGGTGCTGGTTGAGAGGTATGCGGCCGAGATTGGCGGCTCGATCAACCAAGATACGCTTGGCGAAAATGAAGATGCGTGGTCCGTCAGGCTGCCATCGGGCAAATACAGAATCTGTGTGAACTGCGCTCACAACAGCAGGCGGCAGCGATTCAGTATCTGCCACGAGGTGGCTCATGCGGTTTTGGAAATCCCGGCAGATCATGCCCAGCCGAGCTGGCGTTACACGCAACGACCGCAAGGCGAAATCTTTTGCGATACCTTCGCAGCCGAACTTCTGCTGCCGTACAAGCTCTTCAAACCGCGCGTGGATATGGCGGATATGGGTCTCGCGGCGGTCAACGCGCTGGCAGACGAGTTCGATGCCTCATTGATCTCGACAGGATCCCGCTTCGCCACGTTCTCCCGCGCACCTTGCGCCTTTGTGCTCGCTGAAGGCGGCAAAGTCCGCTACAGCGCCCGATCTGCCGCCCTTCGCGATGCGCGAGCCTGGATTAAATCAGGTTCGGCTTTACCAACGAGTTCCTACAGCGCCCGCGCGCGCGCAGGTGAAAAACCGACAGGCCCTGAAGAAGCAGCGCCGGAGGAATGGTTTGAGGATTGGGAGCGTGAGGGCGCGCTCTACGAAGACGTGCTTCATCTTGATCGATGGGATCAGACGCTGACATTGCTGTGGTTTGAAGAGGACGAAGTTCCCCCGCCACGGCCGGAGCGAAAGCAGTGGGAAGAGCGGTCCTACGGTCTGCGCGAACTCGACGGTACCCTGCCTTGGCCGAGCGGGAAGAAGCGTCGATAGCGCCAAAGAAGGCAGCAGCGACAATCGCAGCCAAGACAAGGCCGCGAATTCATTCGACTTAAAGCCTCGTTCATGGTTTGTACCATAGGCTCGGGATTCGGGGCGAGAGCATGCTGCAGCAGGTCAGAACGGCAAATGGACAGGGATTAGGCGCGGCCTATCTCGATGCGCTGAATGCTGAGCAGCGGCGGGCGGTCGAGCATGGTTGCGATGTCCTGGCTGAGGCCCCACCCCTTCTGATCATCGCCGGCGCCGGCTCGGGCAAGACCAACACGCTTGCGCACCGTGTCGCGCATCTCGTCGTTTCGGGCGCCGACCCGCGACGCATCATGCTGCTGACGTTTTCGCGTCGGGCGGCAGTCGAGATGCAACGCCGCGTGGAACGGATCATGAAAAAAGCGCTCGGCCCGAAGTCAGGCGTGATGGCAGACGCCCTCGCCTGGTCGGGGACGTTTCATGCGATGGGCGCGCGACTGCTGCGCGAGTATGCGACCGATATCGGACTGGACGCTGCCTTCACGATCCATGATCGGGAAGACTCCGCCGACCTCATCAATCTCGTGCGGCACGATCTTGGCTTCTCGAAGATGGAGAAGCGTTTTCCGATGAAGGACACATGCCTTGCGATCTACTCACGGGCGGTGAACGCGGAACTGCCGCTCGGCGAAGTTCTCGGCGCGACCTTTCCATGGTGCGCGGAATGGGAAGCCGAATTGCGGAAACTGTTCAGCGGCTATGTCGAGGCCAAGCAGAAGCAGAACGTGCTCGACTACGATGACCTGTTGCTTTGCTGGTCGCAAATGATGATGGCGCCCGCGCTTGCCGACGATCTGTCAGGCCGCTTCGATCATGTCCTCATCGACGAATATCAGGATACCAACCGCCTCCAGGCGTCGATCCTACTCAACTTCAAGCCGACCGGGCGCGGCCTGACCGTCGTCGGCGACGACGCGCAATCGATCTATTCGTTTCGTGCGGCCACAGTGCGCAACATCCTGGACTTTCCCGGACACTTCACGCCCAAAGCCGAGTTGATCACGCTGGAACAGAACTACCGCTCCACCCAGCCCATTCTTGCCGCGGCCAACGCCGTGATCGATCTCGCTGCCGAGCGCTTCACCAAGAACCTCTGGTCGAACCGGCCCTCCTCCGATCTGCCCGCGCTTGTGAACGTCGCCGATGACAATGCGCAAGCGGGATATATCGTCGAGACTATCCTCGCCAACCGCGAAGCCGGGACTCGCTTGAAGTCACAGGCTGTTCTGTTCCGGACGTCGAGCCACAGCGCAACGCTTGAACTCGAGCTGACCCGGCGCAACATCCCGTTCGTCAAATTCGGCGGCCTCAAATTCCTCGAAGCGGCTCACATCAAAGACGTGCTGGCGACCCTGCGCTGGGCGCACAATCTGCGCGACCGCGTGGCCGGATTCCGGGTTGCTCAGCTTCTGCCCGGCATCGGCCCCGGCACAGCGGCAAAGTTTCTCGATGGGATTGCCGCGGGCGGCAATGCGGCTGCGGGTCTGGATGGCTTCCGGCCACCCTCGGCCGCGGCGGAGCATTGGCAGAATTTCGTCGAGACCATGAGCACGCTACATCTCGGCGCCGCGGGTTGGCCGGCCGAACTCGACCTCGCCTGCCGCTGGTATCTGCCGTTCATGGCGCAGCGTTACGAGGACGCCGCTCACCGTGAGGCCGACCTCAGCCAGCTCGCGCAGATTGCCGCGACCTATCCGACGCGCGAGCGGTTCCTGACCGAACTGACCCTCGATCCACCTGATGCCACCAGTGACCAAGCCGGGCCGCCGCTGCTTGACGAAGATTATCTGATCCTCTCCACCATCCATTCCGCCAAGGGACAGGAATGGTCGTCGGTATTCGTCCTCAACGTCGTGGACGGCTGCATCCCTTCCGACCTCGGCGTCGGCTCGACGCCGGAGGTCGAGGAGGAGCGCCGCTTGCTGTACGTCGCCATGACCCGTGCCAAGGATCAGCTTCATCTGATGGTGCCGCAGCGTTTCTTCACCCACGGCCAGCGCAGTTTCGGGGATCGCCACGTCTATGCCCAGCGCACGCGTTTCATTCCGAATGCGATGACGAAGCATTTCCAGAGTTGCCATTGGCCCCGGCCAAAGGCCGGCAGCGCTCCGGCACGAGCGGCCCGCGCCCCCATCGACGTGAAGTCACGCATGCGCGGCATGTGGGGATGAGCCGTCTCTGCCAGCCTTCGCCTCACACGTCTTTGGCCGAGGTCATCCGAACATCGCCCACTCAGCACCTCATTCCGGCATGTGGGTGAA
Source organism: Afipia sp. DC4300-2b1 (assembly GCF_049895725.1). Lineage (NCBI taxonomy): Bacteria > Pseudomonadati > Pseudomonadota > Alphaproteobacteria > Hyphomicrobiales > Nitrobacteraceae > Afipia > Afipia sp. DC4300-2b1. Next base: position 187,316 of record NZ_JAFCSX010000006.1, on the reverse strand, counting down.
TGGATTGCGCGGTGGACTCAAGACGGCTTGCGGCCGATGCGCTTTCAGAAAACGCTCCCAGAAGATAACCATCTCTTCGACGACAATAATTGCCTCGATCCAATGACCATCGACCTCAACTTCCAGGTATTGCTCTTGGTAGCCGGGCTCGACGTAGTCATTGTCGACATAGGTGCCGGTGGATTTGGTCCTACGTATTAGATTATTCGTAGGGTAATTCGCCAAACAAACCGATCATGAGGTCACCATCGAGTTGTGCGAATGGGATGTCCACATAGTGATCAGGATGCCGTGGCTTCGCTCTTCCGTCATTCGGACCGTTCCGGGTATGGCCTCGAACCTGCTCTCCGCTTTCCTTAATATAGGGCAAGATGACCAATCGACCGTGGTTGATCGAGCGGATGGTGCCTTCCTTCCATAAAGTGCTTCCCTCGGACTCTTTGGTGGAAGTGGTGTGCTTCACCTGCCAGCCGATGCCACCGTCCTCCTCGTACCAGAAGACGACACCGTTCGAGACCAGCACCCTTTGACCATTGGCTAACGCCTCGGCCAACATTCTTTGCACGCTCGCGAGCTGGAGCAACTGATTGGCCCGCGGCAACAAGATTTGGCGAATCTTGGCTTTGGTCTTCCCCCAATGGGCATCAGCGCTAAAGCCAAACCCATTGGCAATGCGTGCCCGCATTGCGATGGCCGCGGATCGTTCACCCGCCGCATAAGGCTTGGACCACATATTGTCGTGCGAGAGGTAGAGAATTGAACGATGCCAGCGGCGTGCCGGCTCGCCGACCAAGACGACCCTCAGATAAGGCATCTCCGAAAGTTGCTCGCTCAATTCCTGCCGGAACGGCTCCGACTCCGCCGGGAGAACGATTTCCGAGGACACCGGGCGCGGATCGTTCGCGTGCCGCCGACGAGCGTCTGCCAGCATGAGCCCCTCTTCGTCGTGAAGCCGCTGCTTGGATTGCAGGCTCTTCTCGACTTTGAGCTGCAGCGAATGCTTCTTTGCGGCTTCCATGTCCCGGGCCGCAAGTGCTTCACGGAAGGCTTGGTTGAGAGTAGCTGCCGCCGACGCGGCAGCCTCGCGATCCGGATAGAGGTCGCCACGCACGCGCCCGTCCTCGGTCGGCACCCTCCGGTCGCGCCAGATGGGAGCTTTGTCACCCTGCTCGACCAATTCCTGCATCAACCAGTTACCGAACCGCGGACGATAGTTCGGCCACACTGCTAGTGCGATTTCAGAGTCGCGGGTGCTATCTCCCCATTTCATCGCATGCCTCGTTATTGATCAGCAGTGGTTCATCCGGCAAGGGGCCCGCCTCTGCGTCAGAGATCCACCGTACTGGGAGACCGGTCACGCGTCCGCGGCCGCTGTCATATCGACGAAGACGTGCTTCAGCCGAATGGCGTGGCCACCTTTTTGGGTCAGCGCGCCTTCAAAGATCGCGAGCGAAAGCGTGTGTGCTGCCTCTGGCGTGAGCTTGGCTGCCGCACCGTAGACCGTTTGCAGCCGCTTATCGATTGCATTGATCACATCTTGGACGGGAAGCGCCAAAACGTAGCCCAGCATGAATCCCCATTGGTGTTCGCTTCCGTATTGACCGGTGACAAACCGGTCAACCCCGTTCGAAACATATTTGGCGTTGAGATCGGAATGACTGGCACCGACCCGCTTGCACTCGATTGCCACGTAGGCGTCTTCATTGCCGAATTGATGTAGAAACTTCAGGGTGATGTCGATCCGGCCCAAAATCGTCGCATCACTGGCGGCCATATCTTCCAGTTCGTGTTCACCGCGGATCTCGAGATTTGTCAGTTCGAGATCCTTCTTCACCCGGCGCATGGCCTTGCGGATCACAATCGTCGTTGGCACTTCGAGCATGCCCGATTTGATATCGGGCTGCGCGGCCTGCGCGCCGCGACAAACGAGATCGAGCACCGTGGCGATCTGATCGGCCGACAATGCAAAGGCTGGCTGGCCGAACGGAACGTCAGGTGTGAGCAGCGCCATCCCGCCTCCTGAGCCAGTGATCGGCGAGAATGATGTCCGCGTCGTTAAGCCCGGCGGTCGCATCCCAGTAGCGAATCTCGCTGGGTTTCAAGATGAAGAGGTCGTCGGCCCCGTAGATGCGCAGTTGTCGCCGCTCGTTCAAATACGGCGGGACGTCGCTTTCGAGGCGGCCGCGAAGAAGCTCCACAAGCGCGTCGAGGTCGGCCGGATCACCCTCGTGCACGATGGCATCGCGCTTGGGTGCGCCGGGGACCATGATGAATCGCACCGCCGTCACGCCGGGCACACCGGTCGCTAAATCGGTCTTCTTCACACGCTTGGTATAGACAAATGCCTCAAGATGGCGCTCACCCCGCGCACGCAGGTAAGCATCCACGGATTTGCTGACCTGTCTTGCGTATTGTTTGAGATGGCTGGGCGACGGCGATTGCACCATGCTGATGCGTTCAGCGCGGTTCTCAAAGATCAGATGGCGTGCGCGAACGACGCTATCGCCTACGATAACGCATTCATCCGGCTCCAAGCCGTAGAGTGCGAAAACCGTCTTATCGAGTTGTCTCAACGCATCAGGATCGTTCGGATTCGCCGCGGCAGTGCGCTCCGCCGCGACCACGTCCGCAAGCCGATCCGCGTCGCAAGCCTCAAGAACTGGCATTCGCAGCGACAGCAGGTCGTGCGGCAGTACGGTGGGCCGTTCTAGGCCCCACGCCGGACCACCAAATGCGAGTTGGAAAGATGTTACACTCGAGTTGAGAATACCGCTCAAGACATTCGCGAGTGTGCCCTTTGTCTCAGCGAAGGAAATGCCAGTAAAGTTTTCCGTGTACAGTACATCGTGCTGGCTAATGGCCGCACTGTAGCGCCCTCGCTCGGCGCTCGCCTCTGATCCAGCTTTCAAGCAGATCAGAAGAGGCCCCCGAAAAATCGACCGGCTGCGGACCCGGTGAAGCGTCCGGTGCTCTAGCGTATCGAGCTTCCGCTTGTTGAGCCGAAACGGTGTAAAGACAGCCGGGGTAACAACAGGAAGCTCGAAGTATTCCGCGGGGGTTTTCGTTTGTCCGACCCCATTGACCTTATATCCTTGGCCGCGATTGACGCGCCTGATGATCCCGATGGAGGTCAGAACGTCGTCGAGAGTCGGGAAATTTCGCTCAAGGCGTTCGATCAACCAACCGTCTCGAACCGTACCGAATGTAGCTGCTTTCAGCATAGGCGGAGTGGCGAGCACGCGTGCGAGCGGGATGGTGCGGATTTCGGCAGGACCGAGATGGAAGACGCCGGTTCTTCTGAAATCAGGAGTCCATGGAATCGAGCCCACGAGCATGCGATCCGGCGTTGACGCCAGTGCGCATCGGGCGAAGAACAGCAAAGCCGGACCGGTCGCATCCGGAAACAATCCCTCCTTGCGCAGGAAGGAAAGATTGATCAGTGCCACGGGCGCGGCACGCTTCAACAATGCGGAGCGAGCCTGGACCGCGTGCACATCTTTGGAGAAAAACGGCGTCGACTTCATCACCATGCCGATGCGCCCGGTCTCGCCGGCGAGATCGGCAGCAACCGACAGGAACTCGTGGTCAGGGCTCCTGCGCGGCCGCAGCGTCTCGTCGTTGTCGACTTCGCGCTTGCGCGATCCGTCCTTCCGCCGGACAAATGTCCATGGCGGATTGCCTACGACGGCATCGAATTTCACAGTCCTGACGGCGTCGGGAAGCGCCTCCCCGATCGTATCGGCTTCGAACAATGTCGTGTTGATAAGCCGGTCGAATTTGAGATCGCGGATATCGCTGATAGGTTCTTCGTCGAGCTCAAGTGCCGCAAGGTACAGGCTGAACGCGGCGATCCCAAGTGCTGAGCGATTGATGTCGATACCGAAGAGCTGCGTATAGAGAATCTTGCGCACGAGTTTGCGATCAGCCTGCTTGCCTTCTGCGGCACGCCAGACAAGTCGGCGAAATGCCTCGACAAGGAATGCGCCCGACCCGCAAGTCGGATCGATGATCCGCGAGTCCCCCGGCAATTGCTCAAACACCGGGTCCAGCGTGAGGTGAACGAGTTCGACCGGAGTATAGTGCAAACCTTGTGACGCCGCTTCATCGGCAGCGGCTGATCGTGCGAATTGTTGGTAGATCGAACTGATGAGATCCACAGGAATCGCGTCAAAGCGGAATCTGAAAAGGCGACCTTGGCCGCGACGTTCCGCTACCAGGCTGCGCCCTTCGACGAAGTCCCGTATAAAATGAAGATGCTGATCTGTCAGGTAGTCCCGCTCGGCGCCGGGATTGTCCATCGGAAACAGATCGCCGTTGAAGGTTGCGCGAAGCCAGGCGAACAGTGCGAACGCGCTGGTCTTCGACGCAAACATCTTGCTCAAATCAGGAGAAAGCGATGCAGGAAGGAACGGCTGGGCAATGCCGCGGTCGAGAAGATACCAGGTGAAGATACACCGCCCAATAAATCGTTGGGCCAACTCGCGGGGCATGCGGCCGCTGCCGGCTCGTGCGCCCGGCAATGGCGGCGGATCCGTCAGCAGATCCTCAAGTGCGCTGATTTCGCTCAGGAGATCACGATCGACCCGGTGCCGCCGGTCGATCTTGGCTCCCACCGCACTCGACCAGAATGCACCAGTCTCGGTTGCGAGGCGGCCGCACATAGCATCAAGCGCGCGCAGCCGCTCACTGGAATCAAGGGCGAAGCAATCAAGCGGTGGCGTGGTTGTACCGGAGTGCGTGGCCGGCGCTGCGTAACAATCGTAAAGCCGGACCTCGGTCGGCGTGACGATCCACAATAGTGGCGCAACGCCGATATTCCACGCGGCTTCGTGCCAGCGATTGAGATCGTTGGCGCTCGGCGCATCCTCGCCTGCATCCTTGAAGATGCTTGTCGGAGTATTCTGTGCTGTAAAGACGGCATCCGCTCTTAGACCAATCCGGTCATCGGCGAAGACCCTCTTGAGCGTCGCGGACGCGCGGTCGTCGGCTGCGACGAATCCGGGCGCAGACTTGCCCGCCGGCGTCAAATATCCGGCGGCCTCGAGCGCCTTCTTGAAGGCGGAGCTGCTCATGCAGACCTCCGCCGTCGGACAATCGGACGCAATGCGACCGGGCGCTGTCGAGGAGACTGCGCGGGCGCGATGGCCTGAGCGGGAAAGAAATCGAGTTGCCCAGGAGCAGCCGATGGTCGCGGCAAGGCGAAGCCCTGCGAAAGAATATCGAGATGCGGATCGAGCTTGATGAGAAGGGCGTCGGCGACAGGAAGCAGCTCGGCATCATCAAGCCAGGCCCAGCGATGATCAGCGTGGATGGCGAGCGTTTTCCCCCACAGAGCCACGAACGAAGTATTACGCAATCTGCTGCGCAAGCTTGCGAGTACTGGCCGGTAGGCTTGCAGTTCGAGATGAAAACCATCGCGCAGCGTGACCGCGATCCGAAGCAGCAGGATGGTTTGCCATGAATATTTGGCGGGCGAGCCTTGGGATTTCGGGCGGATGTCGGCCGGAATCAAGGCGCGGCGGCTCGTCCACTCGCGAAGCTTGTTCGTCGAGAGGCCTGTTAGGCGGGAGGCATCGCGGGTCGAGACAACGCGCATTCTTGGTCCAAATTGAAGTTTGAGTCTTATACCCGATCTTTTCCTAAGATTGGGTATCATACCCGATATTTTGCCTGTGAATCCGGCGGAAATAGGCGGTCGGTGGGTCCCTCGGCTCACCGGAAGTCCCTCGTTTTCACTTTGATCTGCTCGAGATGGCGATAAGGATCCTCGATGTCCCGCGGCTTCGGCCCTTTGGGCAGGCTGCGCGGGTCGAGACTGGGGGCGCCGTAATGGAATTCGTCGCCGCGGCCATGCGGCACCGGGAACGCCATGTCGCGGTCACCGACACTGGCCAGTTCCGATGAGAGATCGGTCAGTTCCCGGGCGACCAGATGCACCACCTCGCCTTCCCGCTGGATACAGCCCCGCACGCCGATCATGCCGGCGCCGAGGATGACACGGCGCTGCCGCTCGAACACCTGCGGCCAGACCACCAGATTGGCGATGCCGGTCTCGTCCTCGATGGTGACGAACAGCACGCCCTTGGCTGAGCCGGGCATCTGCCGCACCAGCACGAGACCGGCGGTCTCGAGCCACCGGCCATCGCGCGCCGCCATGGCTTCTGAACATGTGACGATGCGCCGGCGCCGCAGATCGTCGCGGAGGAACGATAGCGGGTGGCCCCGCAGGGTCAGTCCGACATGGCCGTAATCCTCGACTACCTCGCCGCCCGCCGTCATCGGCCGCAGCGCCACGGGCGGCTCGATGATTTCGGGGACTATCGCCATCGCGCGGGCGGCAGCAGCCGCAAACAACGGCAGCGGTTCGTCACGCAGCGCCTTGATCGCCCACAGCGCCTCGCGGCGGGCGAGATGCAAACAGGATCGGAATCCATCGGCGTCAGCGATCTCGACCAGCGAGGCCGCAGGCACGCGGGCGCGCCGCCACAGGTCATCGACCGAGGCGAACGGCCGGTCGGCGCGCACGGCGATGATCGACGCCGCATCGGCATTGGCGAGACCCTTGACCATGCGCAGGCCGAGCCGGACCGCGAAGCGATCCCCATCATCGGTCGGCTCCAGCGTGCAGTCCCAGCGCGAGGCGTTGATGCAGACCGGCCGGACCTCGACGCCGTGATCGCGCGCATCGCGCACGATCTGCGCCGGCGCGTAGAATCCCATCGGCTGTGCGTTCAGGAGCGCGGCGCAGAACACATCGGGGTGATGGCATTTCAGCCAGGAGGAGGCATAGGCGATCAGCGCGAACGAAGCGGCATGCGATTCCGGAAAGCCATAACTGCCGAAGCCCTCCAGTTGCCGAAACGTCTGCTCGGCGAATTCCCGGGTGTAACCATTGGCCACCATGCCGCCGATCAGCTTCTCGCCGAACTTGGAGACGCCGCCGGTGTGCTTGAAGGTCGCCATAGCGCGGCGCAACTGATCGGCCTCGCCTGGCGTAAAGCCAGCGCATTCGATTGCGACCCGCATCGCCTGTTCCTGGAACAGCGGCACGCCGAGCGTCTTGCCCAGCACCTTTTCCAACTCCGGCTTGGGATAGACCACCGCCTCCTTGCCTTCCCGGCGCCGCAGATACGGATGCACCATGTCGCCCTGGATCGGGCCGGGACGGACGATCGCCACTTCGATGACGAGATCGTAGAAGGTGCGCGGCTTGATCCGCGGCAGCATCGACATCTGCGCCCGGCTCTCGATCTGGAAGGTGCCGAGCGTATCGGCCTTGCGGATCATGGCGTAGGTGCGCGGGTCTTCGGCCGGGATGGTGGCGAGGTCGAGCCTGGTGCCCTTGTGCTCGGCCAGGAGATCGAGGCCGCGCTTCATGCAGCTCAACATCCCGAGCGCCAGGCAATCGACCTTCATGAAGCGCAGCGCGTCGATGTCGTCCTTGTCCCATTCGATGACCTGGCGATCGGGCATTGCGGCGGGCTCGATCGGCACCAACTCGTCGAGCCGGTCGTGGGTCAGGACGAAGCCGCCGGGATGCTGCGACAGATGCCGCGGCGCGCCGATCAGGTCGCGCGCCAGGTCCAGCGCCAGTCGCAACCGCCGATCGCCGATATTGAGATTGAGATCTTCCGCATGCTGCGGTTCGATGCCGTCGCGGTGCCAGCCCGAGACCTGCGACGCCAGCATCTTGATCAGATCTTCGGGCAGACCCAGCGCCTTGCCGACATCGCGCAATGCGCCTTTCGATCGGTAACGGATCACGGTCGAGCACAGCGCCGCATGATCGCGGCCATAGGTTTCGAACACCCACTGCATGACGATCTCGCGCCGCTCGTGCTCGAAATCAACGTCGATGTCCGGCGGCTCGCGGCGCTCCTCGGAGACGAAGCGCTCGAACAACAGGTCATTGCGGTCAGGATCGATCGAGGTAACGCCAAGCACGTAGCAGACCGCGCTGTTGGCGGCCGAGCCGCGGCCCTGACAGAGGATGTCCTGGCTGCGGGCGAAGCGAACGATGGCATTCACGGTCAGAAAGTACGGCGCGTATTCGAGCTTCTCGATCAGCCGCAGCTCATGTGCGAGCGACGCCCTGACTTTGTCGGGCAATCCCTCAGGATAGCGTTCGATAGCGCCCTCCCAGGTCAGCTTCTCCAACGCCTGCTGCGGCGTCAGCCCCGGCAGGCTGCGCTCTTCCGGATATTGATAGGCCAGCTCATCGAGCGAAAAACGACAGCGATCGGCGATCTCGTCCGTCCGCGTCAGCGCCTCGGGATAGCGCGCAAACAGCCGCATCATTTCCTCCGGCGGCTTGAGGTAGCGATCGGCATGACGCTCGCGGCGAAATCCGGCGTCGTCGATGGTGACGTTGTGGCGAATGCAGGTAACGACATCCTGCAGCATGCGACGCGCCGGCACATGAAACAGCACGTCGTTGGTGATGACAGTCGGCACCCGCGCTCGCGTGGCCAGGTTGGACAGCTCATGCAGCCGCAGCGCATCGTTCGGCCGCCGCCGCAAGGTCAGCGCCATATAGGCGCGATCGCCGATCGCCTCGCGCAAATGGCGCAGCCGCCGCGCGCAGGTATCGTCGGCCTCATCGGGCACCAGCACCGCGATCAGGCCGTCGCCGTAAGCGACAACATCATCCCAGTTCAGATGACATTGGGCCTTGCCGCCGCGCTTCTTGCCGAGCGAGAGCAGCCGGCACAATCGCGCATAAGCGGGCCGATCGGTCGGATAGACCAACAGCGACATCCCGTCCGTGAGATCGAGGCGACAGCCGACGATCAACCTGACGCCGGTGACCTTGGCCGCTTCATGGGCGCGGACGATGCCGGCCAGCGAATGGCGATCGACGATCGCGAGCGCCTCAATGCCGAGCATGGCGGCTTGCGCGAACAATTCCTCGCAGGAACTGGCACCGCGCAGGAACGAAAAATGCGACGTCACCTGCAATTCGCTGTAACGCCCGCCGCTCATGCGAATATCCCGTGCACAAACCAGCGTTGCGATCCGGTTGCCGTGTCTTCACCATCACCGGCACGGAAGATCCAGAATCGTTCGCCGGCGTCGTCCTCGACCTGGAAATAATCGCGCACGGCGATCAGTTCGGCATCGCGCTTCCACCATTCACCGAATACCCGTTCAGGTCCGTCGGCACGCTTCACCCGGCGGCGGATGCCGCGCCAGGTGAAACTGACCGGCGGATGGTCAGGCAGGAGCGCCAGGGTTTCGATCGGCTCGGGCGGCGTGAACAGGCGCGACGGCCGCGGCCAATGCTGTGGCCAGCCCTCCCCGGTTGGCGGTGCGGTCGGCGCCACGCGGCCAACCGACCGCTCCGGGACGTCGCTGGCGATGGGCGTGATGCGATAGAGCCGCTCGCCGCCGATACGGTTGGACAAGGTATCGATCAGACCAGAGATGTCGGCGACCGTCTCCTCGGTCAGGGACGAGATGCCCTGCTTGGCTTCGAACGGCTCGGTGAGCGTCGCGGCCAGACTCATGATCTCGATGCCGAAGCCGGGATCAACGGTCTCGATCTTGTCGCAGAGCAATCGCGTCAGGCGCTTTATATCGCGCACGGGCTTGGCGGTGCCGATGCGGACCGCTTCGACGTAGCCGTCGGTGCGATGAAACAGCAGATCGAGCCGCCGCGCGCCGAGGCCCCTCGCCTCCAGCGCTTCGCAGAGCTGGACGACGAGCTTGCCGGTATAGCGCGCCAGCGTCTCAGGCGCGCCGATCGGTTCGGCGAACCCGCGCCGAACTTCGACGACATCGGGCGGCCGGATCGGATCGATTGGCTCGGCGCGCTCGCCGGTGGCGTGATCGAGGCGGCGGCCGAGTTCGGGGCCGAAGCGCAGCGCCAGCGGTGCACGCGGCTTTTCCATCAGGTCGCTGATGCGATCGAAACCCAACCGGCGCAGACTGTCCACCATGTCGATCGGCAATCGCAGCGCCGCGATCGGCAGCGGCATGATCGCCGCGGCGCTTGCGCCCGGCGGAATGACAATCGCGGGCCGCGCCACATAACGAGCGAGCGCGTGCGCCGCGCCCCAGGTGTCGGCCATCGCGGCCCGCGCGCCAATGCGAGCCCCCGCGAGCCGTTCGATCATGGCGACTAGCATCGCGGTCTCGCCGCCATGCAAATGCGTCGCGCCGCTGGCGTCGATGACGAGCCCGTCGGCCGGATCGGCGGCAACGACCGGCGCGTAACGCAATGCCCAGGTCGCCAGGCGCTCCAGCGCCGCGGCATCGGCCGCGAGCTCGGCGTCCTGCACGACAAGCCCCGGCACCAAAGCCCGCGCCTTGGTCGCCGGCATCCCGACCCGCACCCCCGCAGCGCGCGCCGCCGCATCTGCGGCCAGCACCACCCGCCGCTTCCCGTCACGGCCGACCAAGACGAGCGGCGTTTCACCGGACGGCGAAGCGCCGTTCGTGATCCTTCGCACCCGGTCGGTCGACCAGGTCGGAAGGAACAGCGAGACAACCCTGGGCATCACATGCTTCCAACTCAAACTCCGCGCTGTCTCCGGCGCGGCAACGGATTAGTTCTATCTGCCAGCGGGCGCGTCCGACGCCCGGCACCGGCAACGGCGATGAAGGCAGCGCGGTCACGCGCCAGCGCGTCACCGCAGCGGTGGGTTGTCCGAAATCCGCCGCTTCGGTCTGGCGGCGCCAGCGCCGAATGGCGATGCCGAGCGTCCCGCTGCTTTCGGCCGAAAGCTGTAATCGCCGCGAAGCCGTCATCGACAGCCGAGCGACCTCGGCGACCACAGCGCCCAAGCCGCCATGCCGTAGCCCTTCCTCAAAACAGGCGAGCACGGCCTTGTCGTCGCCAGCCTCGACATAGATGACGCGGTCCGGCGCCAGACCGGCCTGCGCCAGCGCCGGCGCGAACAAATCCGGTCGCGTCACGCACCACAGGATTTGTCCGTGACTGCGGGCGGCGATGCCGGCGGCAAACAGCGCTGCGGCAGCGCCATGGATGGCGCCGTTGCCGCCACCGGCCACTTCATGCAGCGCGCCGAGAGCCAACCCTCCTCCCGGCAGCACGCGATCGAGCAAGTCGATGCCGAACGGCAGCACCTGGCGATCACGCGTAGGGCTTGTCTCGAGCGACGCGATGCGTTCGCGAAGCCGGTCGACGATCGCCGTGTTATCGATCATGGCCGCCGCCGCGATTTTCCTGCGGGCGGCGAGACAACGAGATCGTCCCCGGCATAGGGAACGAGAAGATCGTGCGGATCGTCTTCGGGTCCGATCCAACGCCTGAAATCGCTATTGTGCAGAATGGCCGGCATCCGATCATGCACCGGTGCGATCAACTTGTTGGCCGGCACGGTGATGATTGCGAAGGTGCGCTCCCAGCGGCTGGTCAGCGGGTCTTTCCAGTTTTCCCAGATGCCGGAGACACCGAAGGGCGCGCCGTCGATGCGGCTGATAACGCGACGTTTGCCGTTCTGATCTTTCAGATTGAATCCGGTCATCGGGACGATGCAGCGTCGTTTGCGGTAGGCGTCGCGGAACATCCGCTGTTCGGTGATGGTCTCGGCGCGCGCATGGATTGGCTGAATGTGGGGTCGCGCATCGGCGTAATGCGGGATGAGACCCCAGCGCAACTCGCCTTCGGCCGGCTCGCCGGTTTCTGGGTGACGGCGAAACACCGGCAGCACCTGCGCGGGCGCGCCGCTGCGCATAACGGTGCCGGTCTCACGACATGATTGGTTCTCTGCGCCACCCATCCACGCGATCTCACCACTCCCAGATGCGATTAGAACAAATAGAGAACGATAAAGTTCGGACCGGAGTCAACCGGCATATTTTGGCTTTGAAATCGCTTGTGAAATCCAGCGGGTTCCCGTCGCCGCCCTATGAGGTTGGCGGCACGGCTGACCCCGGCCAATATGGGCGGGGGTCGGCTATCCAGGGCATCATGTGTAATCTCTACAGTATCACCACCAACCAGGAGGCGATCCGGGCGCTGTTCGGCGTCCTGAAAGACAGCGCCGGCAATCTGCCGAGCCTGCCGGCGGTGTTTCCCGACTGGGAGGCGCCAGTCGTTCGCGGCCCCGATAGCGCTCGCGAATTGATCAAGATGCGCTGGGGCATGCCGAACCCGCCGAAATTTGGCGGCATCAGCACCAACATCCGCAACCTCGCCTCGCCGCATTGGCGGCGCTGGACCAAGCCCGAGAACCGCTGCCTCGTGCCGGCGACCAGCTTTTCGGAATATAATGACAAGGCCAATTCGAAATCGCTGAAGAACACTGACGGGTCGCCTCACCCGATGGCCGGAAAGAAGGACGTCGTCTGGTTCGCGCTTAATCCCTCGCGGCCGCTCTTCGCCTTTGCCGGAATCTGGTCCGAATGGGAAGGCGCGCGCGGCACCAAATCCAATCCGATCGACGGCAAGCACCTCGTCTACGGCTTCCTCACCTGCGAGCCCAACAGCATCGTCGCGCCCGTTCATGCCAAAGCGATGCCTGTGATCCTGACAACCAAGCAGGAATGGGATGTATGGATGCGCGCTCCGTGGGATGAGGCGTCCCAGTTGCAGCGTCCCCTGGCCGCTTCGTCACTTGCCGAAGTGATGCGCGGCAGCGAAAAGGAAGACCGTGGCGATACTCTAAAATAACAGAAAATAGTCCGATCATGCTATGCTTGGCGGCCCAGAGTTCTGCCATGCCGCCAGCCACGCTCACCATCGAACAAATCCGTAGCCCGATCCGACGTCCCGGCGATCAAAGAGCAACTTTGATCGGGCTCGGGTTGAACCGCATTGGCCGGTTTATAGAGCTGCCCGACACACCGGCCACCCGTGGCATGATCGCGAAGGTCGGCCATCTCATTCGCGTCGTCTATGCGACCAGCGAACTCGATGCTTTCGCCGCGGAGGTCACGGCGGAATACCGGGACATCCTGATCGGGCAAGGAAGCCGCGTCGTCCGCGGCAATGTTCTTTGGGATCAGTTTGAGGCCGCGGTGGCCGAATATCATGCCTCGCATGGCAAGCGCGACCGGCGATTGCTCGAGGTTGTCAACGAACTATCTGTCGCCAAGGTTCTCGTCGACGACCCGGCTCTGCAGGCGGCGCGGATCGAATACGAGCCTGACCTGCTGCCCGACGGGCGCAGGATTGATTTCGTGGTCGATCGCGGCAGGGACAATCTGTACGTCGAGGTGAAGACGGTGCGGCCGAAGACCAAGGCGACACGGGAGGCTTACAGCAAGTTCGAGAAACGAAAGAAATATCATCCGGAGAATGTCGAGTTCATTGTAAATCCTCAACAGATGGGCGGCGCCATCTACGGCGACGCCTTCGCCTCACGCTCTCACTTCCTTGAATACACCATGGACTTTGAGGAGCGCCTCGCCGCCGCCAAAGCAATTCGACCGGGACCTGGCGTCCTCGTCTTCTGCGGCAATGGTTTTGCCTGGCGGAAGTCAAATCTCGAGGATTGGGCCGACTTCTACCATCTCGGGCGACATCGAGCGGACGATCCGTTCGGCCCGATGGAGAAAGATCATATCGAGAAGAAGAAGATCGAGCTCAAACGAAATGTCGATCATTTTGCGTGGCTTCAGCGTCCCTTTGAACAGGCGCGACGGTCAGGCCTTACTTTCCCAATAAGAGGTCCGGCATTCGGTCGCGGACGCTAGATACGCCCCTTGCGGGCAAGGGCTCGTCTTCCTTCATACGTCAATGGGATTTGCTTTCATCATGGCTTGGTCAAAGACCCCGGACGGATCATTTCTCGACAGCACCGGCAAGGTTCTGTTTTTCAGCAAAGACCGATTTGTGAACGACATCTGTCTCGGCCATTGCTGCTTCATATGTGGGGCACAGCCCGGCTCGAAGCCCTTTAACGATGAACACGTCATACCCGACTGGGTCTTGCGGAAGTTCAATCTGTTTGACAGGACGCTCACGCTTCCAAATGGAACGACGATCAAATACAGCAGATACAAGGTTCCTTGCTGCGAAGAGTGTAACTCACTCATGGGACTCCAGATCGAGCAGCGCATCAGCGCCGTGGTCAATTCCGGCCCGCAAGCGATCCGAGATCATATTGCGAATGGAAACTCCCTCGAATTCTTCGTGTGGCTAGGCCTGATCTTTCTCAAGACGCATTTGAAGGATCGCGACTTCCGTATCGAACGCGATCGCCGGCAGCCGGCCGACAAGATCGGCGATCTTTACGACTGGGAAACATTGCATCACATCCACTGTATCGTCCGCTGCTTCGTAAACGGCGCACATCTCGACAAGGACGTGTTTGGCTCACTCGGCGCGTTTGCCGCGAAAAGCGAAGGGTCGCTTGACGAATTCGATTACGCAGACCTGTTTGCGGCCCAAACGATGCTGTTGAGGCTTGGAGACGTTGTTCTGATAACAACTTTCAATGACGCCGGCGGAGCGCTTCAGGGGGCGATGCCGCGACTTGAGCGGATCGGAGGCGCTCTCTCGGAAATCCAGACCCGGGAGGTCATGGTCGATTTTGCATTTGTGAATCTGAGCCTGAAGGAACGGCCACGATTCCACACCGAGTGCGATCTGCTGAACGAAACTCTCACAGAACGCGCCGTGCTGTCCGATCAGTTTGAACTCGGCGATCTTGACTATGCAATGAGAGGCGCACTCTTGCGGCAAGCGCTGGGCGACCGGATCGATCATTTGCAAGCTGCCGGTAAGTCTGCGCAAGAGGTCGAGAAGGCCATCGACGACGGTCTCTTCACAGTTCTTTTCGATGACGATGGTAAATTTATTGAAAGAAGTTTCATACCTTTGCCGCCAAGCGCTCCAGCATCTTGAGATTTATGGCGACCACAAGCCGCACGACGGGGGACTCGTAATTATGGCGAAGCGAAAACGGCAGACACTGAAGCGAGAATACGAACGAAGGATCATTCTGTTTCTCGACTTCCTTGGCTTTAAAGAGATCGTCGAGAACACAGTCCGCGATGATGAAAAACTGCAATCCCTCCTGAAAGCGATTGATCGGTTGTATGACATAGGCCAAGAGGATGCGGATCTCTACAAGACACGAAGCATCACCACCTTTTCCGATTCCGTGGTGTTGTCGTATGCAATCCACGAACAGTCGGCCGTATTCTATCTACTCAACGACATAGCTTTTGCGGTCATCGACCTTGCGATCCAGGGCTATTTGGTGCGTGGCGCTGTCACCGTCGGAGACCTGGTCCATACGACACGCTATTTGGTCGGCCCGGCGATGGTGACGGCATATGAGATGGAATCCAAGCTCGCGAAGACCCCACGTGTGCTGATCGACCGCAAGTTGGTTTCGATCGCGCGCAAGGCTCATGCAGAGCAGCATGATGGAAAGCACGAAGCGGACTATGTGCGAAACTTCATGACCAAGGATGAAGACGGGCACCACTACCTCAACTACGTGTCGTGGAAGTCGGTGGTTGAAATCGTAGGAATGGATGACGACAACTATCCGCTCTACCTGCGCGATATTGGCATCATACTAAAGCGCGGCCTTGCGAAGACAGATCCCGGCGTGCTCTCGAAATATCTTTGGATTCACGAGCAATACGTTGCCGCGATCGAGCAGTTCGAGAAGCTCGGTGCAAAGCACGCCTACCGCATCAACAACCCTGAGAACTGCGAGGCGATCGAAGGGCTTTCTAAGCTGACCGAGGACGTAAGAAACGCAAAGCGCATCATAAAGGCGGCCAGGAAAAAGCAGGTGAAAGGAGGTTCGTAGCTCCGTCGTCTTGCGCGAAGTGCCCTCTTCATGGGCCATCATTTCTCGATCCTATCGCGATAGCAACCAAGCCCATTCAGAGGCGTTGAAGGAAGGCGACATGGAACAGGAGCGCGATGAACTAGCCCTTCAATTCGATGATCGAGACCTTGCTTCACAACTGCTCGATTCACTGGATTACGATGCCCAGCTGCGTGCGATTCACGCCCTGCTCGGGCGGCACCGGCGGGCCGCTGAGGAGTTGTCCAAAAGCATCAATGAGCTGGATGAATTCGCGCGGCGTAGCTCCGGGCTGGTCAACCAGCGTGCCGTCGACGACTGGGTAGATCATCTTCACGATTCAGTCTTTCAGGACGCCGCGCACAGCATGGCGGCAGTCGGAATGCTTGCGCCGTTTGTCGAAGCTCTCTTCAAGCAAGCGTTTCCAGGAATTAAATTACTGCTCGATCAACGATGCCTCACGCCGTCACCTCATAGCCGGTGGAGTATGAAAACTGACGTACGTTGGGACTGCCGTTTCACTTCTCCGCGCCGCCGCGATCTCGTCTCAGGAATTGTGGAGTTGGCGGATGCAACTGGCCTGAGCGCAGAACTCCCCGCCCACCTTCCTGCCACGTTGAGCGCTCTTTTCGGCTATCGCAACAAGATGTTTCATTTCGGATTTGAATGGCCCGAGTCCGAGCGCCAATCGTTCGCCCGTCGGATTCTCGACGAGGGCTGGCCGACGGACTGGTTCGGCCGCGCGACCACCGGCGGGGAGCCTTGGGTATTCTACCTCAGCCCCGCCTTCGTCGATCACTGCCTCGGAACGATCGACGCTGTCATCGTCGGGCTCGGCGCATTCGTGCGCCGCACGTCGCGAGCGCGCGCCTTAAACAATAAATGACTAGTCATCTTTGGCGGCGACATATGCGTGATACCCGCATAATCCATCGTGCTCATAATAGTCTTCAGCGCTAAGGCCGCTGCCGCAAATTGCGCAGGTCGCGTCAGTCGGAACAACGAAGTCGCAGGCGGCGCACCTACTCTCCTCGATCACATAGGTCTCTTCGCTGCATTCCGGACATGTCGAGATCGGCGCATCACCGCCATCTTTAATGGCGATGTGGGCTTCGCCGCCAAAGGTCTCGTCGAAAGCTAATGTCAAGACCGGTCCAAGCTCTGTTTCCGTACCGCACGCTGCGCAAAGGAGAACTACGTTCAACTGGACCGTATTGCCCGGCTCACGCTGTCGGACCAGAGACGACCTGCAGGAGGGACAGGTGAAGTCAGGAAGCGCACGCACGGCGGCATCCGTCTCCCATGCAACATTCTCTAGCGTCTTCCGGCAAGCTTGCAGTTCGGCTTCGAACAGGTCGGCATTCTCCAGAAGCGCGTTCCAGCACTCGGGTCCGAGCACTTTCAGCGGGTCCTCCTGCAACGCCTCGACGAGAAGCTGGCGGATGACCATAAACGCATCGGCGACCGCTTGCCGCGCTCGCTCTCGCGTTCCTTTGAAATAGGAATGCTCCATGTGGTGGCGGATTTCCGCGATCCCGTCGAAACGCTTCCAATCGAATGCGACGTCGAAAGTTTTAAAGCGCTTCTTAATGTCTTCGAGGCCGACGGTGTTGCGGCCTACGCCTTCGATTGAAACGTCGCCCTTGTCATTCCGCTGCGGCTCGAAACGTTGCGCCAGAAGAATCTCGTCCCCGGGTGACAGCCGGCGCAGCTTCTCCTTGCAAAGCAGCAACGCGCCAGCGTGAACATTGCGAACGGCCGACAGAACGCGACGGTCGTCGTTTCGCAGAAGATCCTCGACGCCGATCTGGATCGACTCGATAGCGTTGTCGAACAAGCTCATATGTGCATCCTGATCGGTGTGACAGATTGTCTACATCCCTTACTTCCATACAGGATCTGAGCGCAACGCGGGAGAAACCGGGCGCGGCAAGGCAATGAATTTGCTCGAACCCAACGACCACCATTAAGCCGTCGGCAAGCGCCGCCCGGTCGTGAGCACGAGCCACGATGATCGTCAGGTTGGTGAAGCCGGGAGACCTCTAGCCGTCCGGCCGTCCGATACGCGCGCCAATGTATCCGGCACTACGCTCACGCCATTTATTCTATTTATTTTCCCCGCATGCGCAGTCCAAGGTTCGGGAGAAATCGCTACAGGAATGATCGCATGGTACGCAGGTCGTCTCGAGAAAACGCTGTGCCGCCTTCCAAGAACGGCGTGCCGCGTCCGGTCGAACAAATACACGACGCTCTCACGCGCCCACTAACCCAAAAGGTAGTACAATCCGGTCGAACCATTCGCCGTCCCGAGCTGCGGAAAATTGTGCCTCTGGGCGACACGACGATTTACGAGATGGAGCAGCGCGGCGAATTTCCCCGCCGCTTTTATTTGACGGCGCGGTGTGTGGTCTGGGATCTCGCCGAAGTGGAAGCGTGGATCGAAGAGCGGCGCCGCGCATCCGACGCTGCACAGTTCAAGCGAGCTCCCGCCCCCGACGTCCGGTTGCGGAAGAACCGGCGGGTGAGGCAATGACGTCAGGTGCGATCGCCCGCATGGATGGCGGAAAGAGCGTCGGGGTGTGGCTCCCGCCCTTCGTCCAGGCGTTGATCATATCGGCCCACTCCTGCAGCATGTGCCGGCGTTGCTGCTCATATTCGGCCTTGTTGTAAACGCCGCGCGAGCCACGGCCCTCTTCGTGGGCGAGGCATTTCTCGATCCAATCGCGATTAAACCCGAGCTCATTGAGCAACGTCGAGCCGGTGCGGCGCAGGTCATGGACGGTAAAAGGCTCCAACGGAAGCCCTTGCGCCTTGGCACGTTCCGCGATCGCGGTCGTAATCCGGTTAAAGGTGGCACGAGACATCGGCGCGTCGGCATCGTAGCGCGACGGCAGGACGTAACGGGAGTTTCCGGCGCAGGTCTTTAGCGCGATCATGATGTCGAGCGATTGGCGCGACAGGTAGACATTGTGAGGCTTGCGCCGCTTCATCCTATCCTTGGGGATGCTCCAGACCGCATTCTCAAAATCAACCTCATCCCAAACAGCGTCAAGCAATTCGCTCTTGCGCACCATCGTCAGCAGAATGAAGCGGAGACCGAGCCGGATGGTCGGCAGTGTCGGCACGTGCTCGACCACTGCCAGTGCGATCTGGATCTCGGACGGGGAAAGTGCTCGGTCCTTCGACGTGAACGTCGCGATGGAGGCCGGAGCGACCTCGTTCGCGGGATTGGCGATCTTCTC
Organism: Afipia sp. DC4300-2b1; assembly: GCF_049895725.1. Classification (NCBI taxonomy): domain Bacteria; kingdom Pseudomonadati; phylum Pseudomonadota; class Alphaproteobacteria; order Hyphomicrobiales; family Nitrobacteraceae; genus Afipia; species Afipia sp. DC4300-2b1. Next base: position 168,337 of record NZ_JAFCSX010000006.1, on the reverse strand, counting down.
ACCATGTAGAATGGCGAAGGCGTAAATCTGTTTGACAATGTCGCGCACATGGATGGCGGTGGCCGGTGCGCCACGATCTTTGACCTTGATGCACTGTGCGCGAAGATCATCGGGCGTTATCTCGTCAAGGCGGCGGCTCTTCCAGACAGGATAGATGTCGCGATCGAAAATCGACTTACGCATGGCGCGGGTGCTATCGGCCATCGGGGCTTCTTTGAGCCATCGTTTAGAGATGGCGCCGAAGGTTTCGCCCGCCGCGATCCGGCGCTTGTCCCGCTGCTTTTGCTGAGCCGGCGAACGTCCCTCCTCGACCGCCTGCCTTGCTTTGAGACATTGCTCGCGAGCCTTAGCGAGGGACACCCCGCCAGCTCCGTAGCGCCCGATGGTCAAGGTTTCCCGGCGGCCGGCGAGACGGTAGTCAAATCGGAAAGTGATATGACCTGAGGGCGCCACTGCCGCGTACATACCGTCACGGTCTGCGACCTTGTACAATTTCTGCTGTGGCTTCAGTTGTTTAAGCGCGATGTCGGTAAGCATCGTCGTCGTCCCGGGCAGGTGAAAATCGCTGCTTCAGGGGCATTTTTACCGTCGGAAAAAATACCGTCAAGAGAAAACATTTAATAAGTAATTACAAAGGCATACGCCGATATCATGCCAGTGATTGGCTCGAAACGGGCTGACGGTATCGGGAAAACGACCAAGATGCCAAAATGCGATACCGTCGGCCATACCGTCAGGACCAAGCGCTCGCTCGCAAATGGCGGCGAATGATTTCGGCTGATTCTTTGAGTTATTTCAGTAGCTTGTGTCGTACTATGGCGTGGTTTCGGCGACGTTCGGATAGGCTCGGATTATTCCCACTCGATCGTGCCCGGCGGTTTGCTCGTCACGTCGTAGACCACGCGGTTGACGCCCTTCACCTCGTTGATGATGCGCGTTGCGGTTTCGCCCAAAAACTTCATGTCGAACGGATAGAAGTCCGCCGTCATGCCGTCGGTGGATGTCACCGCGCGCAGGCCGACCACATACTCATAGGTGCGGCCGTCGCCCATCACGCCCACGGTCTTCACCGGCAGCAGCACCGCGAACGCCTGCCAGATGGTGTCGTAGAGACCCGCCTTGCGGATCTGGTCGATATAAACCGCATCGGCCTCGCGCAGGATGTCCAGCTTCTCGCGGGTGATCTCGCCCGGACAGCGGATCGCAAGCCCCGGACCCGGAAACGGATGGCGTCCCACGAACACGTCCGGCAGACCGAGTTCGCGGCCCAGCGCGCGCACCTCGTCCTTGAAGAGTTCGCGCAGCGGCTCGACCAGCTTCATCTTCATGCGTGCGGGCAGGCCGCCGACATTGTGATGCGACTTGATCGTCACCGACGGGCCGCCGGTGAACGAGACGCTTTCGATCACGTCGGGATAGAGTGTGCCCTGGGCGAGGAAGTCCGCGCCGCCGATCTTCTTGGCTTCTTCATCGAACACATCGATGAACAGACGCCCGATGGTCTTGCGCTTCACTTCCGGATCGGTGACGCCTTCAAGCTCGCCGAGGAAGGTCTTCGACGCGTCCACGTGAACCAGTGGAATATTGTAATGATGCCGGAACAGATCGACAACGGTCTTGGCCTCGTCCTTGCGCAGCATGCCGTGATCGACGAACACGCAGGTGAGCTGATCGCCGATGGCTTCGTGAATCAGGATCGCCGCGACGGATGAATCGACGCCGCCCGACAGGCCGCAGATCACCCTGCCGTTGCCGACCTGCGCGCGGATTTTTTCAATCGCTTCCTCGCGGAAGGCGCGCATGGTCCAGTCGCCCTTCAGTCCCGCGACCTTGCGCACGAAATTCCTGATCAGCTTCGCGCCATCCGGCGTATGCACCACTTCGGGATGAAACTGCATCGCGTAGAACTTGCGCTTGTCGTCGGCGATCACGGAGATCGGCGAGCCCGGCGCTTTCGCCACGCCGCGAAAACCGTCCGGCAGCTTGGTGACTCGGTCACCGTGGCTCATCCAGACGTAGTGCTTTTCGCCGACCTTCCAGACATCCTCGAACAGCGCACAATCGTCCGTGACCTCGATCAGCGCGCGGCCGAACTCGCGGTGATGGCCGGCCTCGACGGTGCCGCCGAGCTGCTGCGCCATGGTCTGCTCGCCGTAGCAGATGCCGAGCACAGGCACGCCCGCGGTCAGGATCGACATCGGCGCGGACGGTGCATCCTGATCGAGCACCGAGGCCGGGCCGCCGGAAAGGATCACGGCTTTAGGCTTCATCTCCCGGAAAGCCGCTTCGGCCTTCTGGAACGGCACGATTTCTGAATAAACGCCGTCCTCACGGACACGGCGCGCGATGAGCTGGGTCACCTGCGAGCCGAAATCGACAATCAGAATCTTTTCGTGAGCGGCCGCCACGTCGGGCGTCGCTGGAGCGGTCTGGCTGTGTGCTGTCATGGGCAGGAAATACGCGACGGGGCGCGGAGTCGCAACCCGGCAAAGCGGGTCCACTGGCGCAATCCACCCATCAAAAAGCTCCCCGTTGACTTGCCTTAAATTAGGTCAATATTACTGACCTAATTGTATATCGGGAGGGGAACATGCAAGATCTGGAAAAGACTCTCGACCAGCGGACCGCCTTCGCAGACACGTGGATCGCCGCCTGGAACAGCCGCGATCTCGAGCAGGTTCTGGCGCTCTATGCCGACGACAGCGAAATGGTCTCGGACAAGATCATCAAGCTGGGTTTCGATCCGACCGGACGGCTGCGCGGCAAGGACAACCTTCGCGCCTATTGGGGCCGCGCCCTGCCCCTGCGCCCAAAGCTCCATTTCACGCTGATCAATGCCTTCGTCAGTCCGGACAGCCTTGTCGTGTTTTACCGCGATGAACTCGGACACGAGATCTGCGAATATCTGCGCTTAAATGCCGACGGCAAGATCGTTCAGGGATCGGCCAACCATCTTCACGGCTGACAGATCAGGTCCGGCGCGTCATCACCGACACAAAGAACCCGTCCGTTCCGGTCCGGCGCGGGGTCATGAGCAACCCCTCGTCCGACTGGATCGTTGCGGCGGCGAAATCGTCCGCCTTGTCCCAAAGCACCGACATCACCTGCTCAGGTGGCACCACCGTATAGTCCGGATGGCGCGCCGTGAAAGCTTTCACCTGCGCGTTGTTCTCCTGCGGCAGAACCGAACAGGTGATGTAGGCGATCCGCCCGCCCGGCTTCGCCAGCGAGGACGCGCGATCCAGCACTCCGATTTGATCCTTGATACGAACCTCCAGTGCGCCGGGGCGCATCCGCCACTTCGCATCGGGATTGCGCCGCCAGGTTCCCGTGCCGGTGCACGGCGCGTCGATCACCACGAGATCCGCCGACGCCTTGATATCGGACAGCGTATCGTCGGGGCCCTTCGGCGTGCGTACATCGGCGTTGTGAACGCCCGCGCGCGACAGCCGCTCGTGGATCGGCGCGAGCTGCCGCTTGTCGTGATCCGTAGCAATGAGCCGGCCCTTGCCCTGCATCATCGCCGCCAGCGCCAGCGTTTTCCCGCCCGCACCGGCGCACATGTCGATCACCTGCTCGCCGGGCTTCGCCCCGGTCAGGAACGCCGCAAGTTGCGAGCCTTCGTCCTGTACCTCGACCCCGCCCTTGATGAAATCCTCTTCCGAATGGATGCCCGGATTGCGCGCATCGGCGCCGAGATCGATCCGCAAACCCCATGGCGACCACGGCGTGGCCCGGGCACCAAGGTGCTTCATTGAGCCAAGCACCTTCTCATGCTTGGCCTTCAGGGTGTTGACGCGCAAATCGAGTGGCGCACGACTGGCCATCGCGGTGGCTTCCTCCACACGCGTATCACCGAACACGGCGGCGAATTGAGCATCGAGCCATTCAGGGTAATCGCCCGCGACATGCGCCGGCGCATCCTTCAGCGTCCGCGATGTGAAAGCGGCGCGTTCGGTCTCCGTGAGAGGCTCGGGCGCGAAACGCCCGCCATCGCACAGCGCCGCAACGGCATCGGCGCTGAGCCCGCGTTCAAGCTTGAGCATGCCGAGCAGCCGCGCACGCGGCGTGTCGGCATCCATCAGCCACGCCGACGACGCGCGGCGGCGAAGCACGTCGAACACCAGTCCTGCAATCGCGGCGCGGTCGCCCGAACCTGCGAAACGATGCGCGGTGCCCCACTCCTTCAGCGCGTTCGGCGCGGGAATGCGCTGCGCGTCGATCGCTTGAAGAATCTCAATGGCTGCGGACAGCCGCGCGGCAGGCGTCATCGTGGTCTTTCAGGCATGCAAGATCAGAGAACAGACGCCTGACCTAGCCGCGTCTCAGATGAGAAACAAGACGCGAATGGCGAAATACAGCCACATGGCCAGCAGGACCAGCGCCCCTGAAATGAAAAACAGCGATCCGCGCGCATTTGCGGTGGTGACCAGAAATCCGGCCTGAAACACCTGCAGCACCACGAACACCCAGGCCAGCAAGACCATGATCAGATCGGCATGCCGGGTCTCGATCGCCAGCACGACCACCACATAAAACAGCGTGTGGAGATGATAACCGAACCAGTCGCCATCCACGGCAGGCCTTGTCCCATCGCGGCCGCGCCAGAACAGGACAAGCAACGTCAGGCCGACCAGAACGAATGTCGGCAGCAGAATCATCTGAATCATCATTTGAAATACCCCAAATCCGGCGCAGCCCGCGCCTGAGCAGCCTCTGCCCGCCCGGAAAATCATTCCCGGCGGACTGTGAACCTGTCCACAGACAACGACGACCAATGCTCAGAAGTTCCATTTTCAGGGTCAGACCGGGTGCTGAGATGACCAACGCAACAAAGGGCATGACAACTCTCCGCGGCGTCGCCGTGCGCAGCCTCGGCGTCGTTCTCATGATGGGCGCGCTGGCAGCCGGCGCTTTCAGCCTGCGCACCGCCGCGCTCACGCATCTCGGAATCATCGCCAAGGCACCCGCTGTGGAATTTGAAATCCGGCTGCCGCCCGCTGCGGCGGGGGCCGACCTGAAGCGCGATGCGCAGGTGCAGCTCCTGACCGATCTCAATCAGACGCTGGCGCAGCTCGATGACGATCTGCGCGCGACCGCAGACGGACGCGCCGTGCTGCGCGGCCACGTTCCGCTGAAGTTCCGGACCTCGGAGCGCATGGTCATTCTCAGCCTGCCCGGTCAGGCGCAGCGCGCATTCAAGCTGCGGCTGCCGCCGAACCCCAGCCCGTCCGATGAATTCGGACCATGGCACATGGTCGATCGCGTCGTGTCCGGCGCGCACACTGAAACGGCACGAGGACGACCGGACGACACCTTCGCTATCCGTTACCGCGTGCTGTGAAGCACCGGTCGCCAGAATTTTTATAACCGAAGCATTTTCAAGATCGCTATTTTCAACGGGGACGCACTTCATCACCTAAAAATTTTTCCATTTTCTCCGCACGTTTTAAACGCACCACACTGATCATCAGGCCATCTCACTGACATGCGCCGCGTGTAAGTTGCTCCGCAAAGGAGCCTCGCCATGTCCAGCGTAAAGCCCAGCTTCCGTCTGACCCAGATCACCGACACACATCTCGGCGCCCGCTTTCCCGAGTTCATCGAAAATTTCCACCGGGTGAGCCAGCACATCGACGACAACAGGCCCGACATCGTCATCAACAGCGGCGACGTTGCGTTCGACGGCCCGGATCATCCGGACGATCTCGATTTCGCAAAAGCCCTGCACGACGCGCTGCCCGTCGACTGCCGGTATCTTCCCGGCAATCACGACATCGGCGACAATCCGACCCTGGTCGGCGTGCAACCCACACAGCGCGCCTCCGAAGAAAACCGGCAGAACTTCATTGCGACATTCGGCGAAGATCGCTGGCAGTTCGATGCCGCGGGCTGGTGTTTCATCGGACTGAACTCGCTGGTGATGAACACCTCACTCCCCTGCGAGGCCGAACAGCGCGAATGGCTCGCCGAGCAATTGTCCGAAGCGCGCGGCAAGCCGGTGGCGCTGTTCATTCACAAGCCGCTCTACAAGGACTCACCAGACGATGCAGAGCTTGCGGCCACATCATTCCGCTACGTCCCGATGCCAGCGCGCAGCGATCTGGTCGACATGCTTGGCAGCGCGAAGCTGCGGCTGGTGGCCTGCGGCCATGTCCATCAGCGCCGGGACGTCACGTTCGGCAACGTGCGCCACATCTGGGCGCCATCGACCTCCTTCGTGATCAAGTCCAACGCGAAGCAGGAACTGATCGGCATCAAGGAAACCGGGCTGGTCGAATACGCTTTTCAGCCGGACGGTTTCGAAGTCCGCCACGTTCGCGCGGCGGGGCAGGTCAATCTCGATCTGTTTTCGGTGCTGGAGCCCTCGACGGTGGTGTGACCTTGAATGTCGGAACTGAAATACCTCATTCGATGCACATGCGATGCAATTCCCTCTCCCGTGGGGAGAGGGTTGGGGTGAGGGCGTAGAATCTATCGAGAGAGCGTACGCCCTCACCCGATGCACTTCGTGCATCGACCTCTCCCCACGGGAGAGGTGAAGCCGCGTTACACCTTGTCGGGCCCGACGCGCACAAGCTGCTTGCCGAAGTTCGCACCCCTGAGCAGGCCGATGAACGCTTCCGGCGCGCTCTCGATACCCTCGGTGACGAACTCCTTGTGCTTGAGCTTGCCTTCCTTGAGCCACTGCGACATGTCGCGGATGAAATCCGGGAACATCGCCGCGAAGTCGCTGACGATGAAACCGCGGAATGTCAGGCGCTTCACCAAGATGGCGCGCATGATCGAATTCGCCCAGGGCGGCGTCGGCGTGTCCTTGCCGAAGATGGTGTTGTAGTCGGCGATCAGTCCGCACACCGGGATTCGCGCGAACGGGTTCAGCTGCGGAAACACCGTATCGAACACCTTGCCGCCGACGTTCTCGAAGTAAACGTCGATGCCCTTCGGACAGGCGTCCTTCAGCTTGGCCTTCAGGTCTGGATCGCGATGGTCGAGACAATCGTCGAAGCCGAGTTCGTTCTTGACGTAGTCGCACTTGTCCTTGCCGCCCGCGATGCCGACCGCGCGCGCGCCCTTGATCTTCGCGATCTGGCCGACCGCCGAACCAACAGCGCCCGACGCAGCCGCAACCACCACCGTCTCGCCCGCCTTCGGCTTGCCGATTTCAAGCAGGCCGGTGTAGGCGGTCATACCCGGCATACCGAGCACACCCACCGCCGTCGAGATCGGCGCGATTTTCGGGTCGACCTTGCGCAGTCCCTTTCCGTCCGACAGGCCGTACTGCTGCCAGCCCGAATGCGCGAGCACGATGTCGCCCTTGGCGAAACCGGGGTTGTTTGACGCAACGACTTCGGCGACCGTGCCGCCTTCCATCACGCCGTCGATCGGCACCGGCGCAGAGTACGACGGCCCGTCGCTCATGCGGCCGCGCATGTACGGATCCAAAGACAGCCAGATCGTTCGCAGCAGGATCTGCCCCTCGCCCGGCGTCGGCACCGGATATTCCTCAAGCCGAAAATTGCCCGGCTTCGGTTCGCCCTCAGGACGGGATGCAAGGACGATACGCTTGGCTGACTGGGACATGGTGTTTCCTCGGTTTCTATGAACGTGAGTGTTATTTAGCCGAGAGAACCACGCATGGCCATGTCGCCACGCGCGGGCGGAGCGGCATGGCATCCATGCCGCTCATTTCCGTTTAAAACAGAATAAAAATGGTCAGTGACGCGAGCGCCGTCAGGCCGTCAGCTTCGCCAGCGCCTTGTCGAACGCCTCCGCAGCGCTCGGCAAGTCCTTGAAGGACAGGCCGCTGTCCGCGGGCTGCTTCTGCTTGTCCGTGGCCGTCGGGCGAATTTCGGCGACCGGCTTGCCGCCGTCGAGAAATGCCTGCGGCGCGATCACATGGAATTCGTGATCTTCCGCCGGTGCGTCCTTGAGGAGAAACACCCCGAGATAGGCCGTGCTCTCGCCGCGGCGATAGGAGATATAGCGCTCGATCGCGACCGAGCCGTCGCGCTGCATGCCGCCGAGCTTGGCGTAGCCTTTCGAGTCCAGCAGCCGGTGCGCCTTGAAGCCTTTCACGCCTTCCGACTTCGCTTTCGCGGTCTCCTCGGATAGGTCGTATTTGGCCGCCATCTCCTTGCCGACTTCGGCAAGCTGTTCCGACACCGAGTGCTCGAACTCCTTTAGCTCCGAGCGCGGCTTCGATGCCTTGCGCGGCTTGGCGGCGTTGCGCTTCTCAAGCTCCGCCTTGCACTTATCCGCGACATCCGCGACCGACCTGCGCTCAGCGTTAACCAGCAGGTTCTTCAGATCCTGATCGGAGAGCGCGGTAATCCTGTCGTCTGTCCAGTCAACCATAGTGTTCTTCTTTTCTGAAATGTTGGACGCATTGCGGCCGAACCCGGCCGGTTCAATAAGCGAGGGATGTGCTTGAATGAGCGCGGCCATATTGCGCGAAGCAACACGGATGCCGCGCGAGTGTACGCGTTTTGACAGGCCGTTGAGGCCGAAATTGGACGGGCTTTTTAGCTGCCGCCCGGATAGTTCGGGCTTTCGCGGGTGATGGTGACGTCGTGGACGTGGCTTTCGCGCAGACCCGCGCCGGTGATGCGGACGAATTCCGCCTTGGCGTGGAAGTCCTCGATATCCTTCGCACCGACATAACCCATCGCGGCGCGCAGGCCGCCGGCGAGCTGATGGAGCACGTTGGCGACTGGGCCCTTGTAAGGCACCTGCCCTTCGATGCCTTCCGGCACAAGCTTGAGCGTGTCCTTGATATCCTGCTGGAAGTAGCGATCGGCGGAGCCGCGTGCCATCGCACCGACAGAGCCCATGCCGCGATAGGCCTTGTAGGAGCGGCCCTGCCACAGGAACACTTCGCCCGGCGTCTCGTCGGTGCCAGCCAGCAGCGAGCCGACCATCGCAACGTCCGCGCCGGCGGCAAGCGCCTTGGCGAGATCGCCGGAATACTTGATGCCGCCGTCGGCGATCACCGGAATGTTCGCCTTCTTCGCAGCTTCCACCGCATCCATGATCGCGGTGAGCTGCGGCACGCCGACACCTGCAACAATCCGCGTGGTGCAGATCGAGCCCGGCCCGATGCCGACCTTGATCGCATCCGCGCCGGAATCGATCAGCGCCTGCGTTCCCTCGGTGGTTGCGACGTTGCCTGCGACAACCTGCACGGCATTCGACAGCCGCTTGATGCGGTTGACCGCCTCCAGCACCCGCATGGAATGACCATGCGCGGTGTCGACAACGATAACGTCCACACCCGCCTCGATCAGCTTTTCGGTGCGCTCGAAGCCGCCATCGCCAACGGTGGTTGCGGCAGCAACACGGAGGCGGCCCTGCGCATCCTTCGACGCGAGCGGATAAGCCACCGCCTTTTCCATGTCCTTGACCGTGATGAGGCCGACGCAGCGATACTGGTCATCGACCACCAGCAGCTTTTCGATACGGTTCTGATGCAGCATCTTCTTGGCTTCAGTCTGGCTGACGCCTTCCCTGACCGTGATGAGGTTCTGATGCGTCATCAGTTCCGAAACCTTCTGCTCCGGATCGGTTGCAAAGCGCACGTCGCGGTTGGTCAGAATGCCGACCAGCTTGCCCGGCTGGCCGTTGCCGCCGCCGGTCACAACAGGAACACCGGAAATGCCGTGATCCTTCATCAGCGTCAGCGCATCGACCAGCTTGGCATCAGGTCCGATGGTGAGCGGGTTCACCACCATGCCGGATTCATATTTCTTGACCTGACGGACCTGCGCGGCCTGGCCGTCCGGATCGAAGTTGCGGTGAAGCACGCCGATACCGCCCGATTGCGCCATCGCAATTGCCATCGCAGCTTCGGTGACGGTGTCCATCGCCGAGGCAATGATCGGAATGTTGAGCGGAATGGCGCGGGTCAGGTGGGTCCGGACATCGGCGTCGGACGGCATGATGTCAGACAAACCGGGTTTCAGCAGCACATCGTCGAATGTGAATGCTTCGCGAATACCCTGACCCGATTGCGTGATTGCCATTGCCAACTCCGTTCGGCAGCCCGTGGCTGCGGTAAAAACCTCTGGATGTGCAAAATCGAGCGGTCCGCTAACGCGTCGCTCGAATCGAAGCCCATCAGTGGGGTTGGCGGTGGTCGATAGCACGCCCCCATGACGTTTCAAAGCATTTCGCTCGAAAATCAGAGGTTTTTACGCATGGGACATCTGCAATAGCCCCTCTGGCAACAGGCTTTCCCGGAACGGGTCACCTCACGGCGAGTTTATTGACCCCGCCCCTCAAGACTGGCCTAACAGGTGTCATTCTCTTTTCGCCCGTCTTTTCTTCAAATCCTTCCACACAGCAGAGCCGATGCAGAAGGAACGCCTGATACCGCTGATCGTGGCTTGCGCCCTGTTCATGGAAAACATGGACTCGACGGTGATCGCGACCTCCTTGCCCGCCATCGCCGCCGACATCGGCACCAGCCCGCTGACACTGAAACTCGCGATCACGTCCTACCTGCTCTCGCTCGCCGTTTTCATTCCGGCAAGCGGCTGGACTGCCGATCGCTTCGGCGCGCGCGCCGTGTTCAGCATCGCCATCGGCGTATTCATGGTCGGCTCGATCGGCTGCGCCCTGTCGACGTCGGTCACCGATTTCGTCATCGCGCGCATCATCCAGGGCATCGGCGGGGCGATGATGACGCCGGTCGGGCGGCTGGTGCTGCTGCGCTCCATCGACAAGAGTGCGCTGGTCAACGCGATGGCGTGGGTCACGGTGCCCGCGCTGATCGGCCCCGTGATCGGACCGCCGCTCGGCGGTTTCATCACCACGTATTTCTCCTGGCACTGGATTTTCCTGATCAACATTCCGATCGGGTTGCTCGGCATCTGGATGGCGCTGAAGTACATCGATCCGATCAAGAGCGAGAATCCCGAACGCTTTGACGTGGTCGGGCTGGTTCTCGCGGGATTGGGGGTTGCCGGTCTGGCCTTCGGGCTGTCGGTCGCCGGTCTCGGCCTGCTGCCATGGCAAATCGTCGTCGGATTGATCGTGGGCGGCGCGATAAGCATGGGTCTCTATCTGTATCACGCCAAGCGAACCGCATCGCCGGTGCTGGACTTCACCCTGATCAAGCACCCGACCCTGCGCGCCAGTCTCACCGGCGGCTTCATGTATCGCCTTGGCATCGGCGCGCTGCCGTTCCTGCTGCCGCTCCTGATGCAGGTCGGTTTCGGTCTGTCGCCGTTCAAGTCGGGTCTGGTGACATTCGCCTCCGCGGTCGGCGCGCTCGGCATGAAGACTCTTGCCGCGCGGATCATCCGCACCTTCGGCTTCCGCAACATCATGGTCATCAACGCGGTGGTGAGTTCGTTCTTTCTGGCCGCCTGCGCCCTGTTCACGCCATCGACGCCGCTGCTGCTGATCATGATCATTCTGGTGGTCGGCGGCTTTTTCCGCTCGCTGCAATTCACCGCGATCAACACCATGGCCTACGCAGAAGTCACCCCCGGCGAAATGAGCCGCGCGACGACGCTAGTCAGCGTCAACCAGCAGCTTGCGATTTCAGCGGGCGTCGCGGTCGGCGCCTTCGCCGTCGAGGCGACAATGGCGGCGAACCACTCCATGGAGCTCAGCGCGGGCGATTTCTGGCCGGCGTTCCTGATCGTCGCCGTGCTGTCGGCGCTGTCGGCGTATTCGTTCTGGAAATTGCCCGAGGATGCAGGCCACGAAATTTCGGGCCATCGGGTGCCAGTGGAGGAGACCCCGCAAGCTGCGGAAGCCGCCGCGGCGGAGCAAACCCACGACGCTCGCGACCAGAAGCTGGGTTAATCGCTAAGACGATTCGTTCTGCGCATTGTCGCCGCGAAATCCCAGCGCCAACACATAGCGCTCGGATGAATCCTGCCGGCTGGCGGCAGGCTTCACATGCTTCACAGTCTTGAAATCGCGTTTGAGCTGCGCCACCAGCTCCGCCTCCGCGCCGCTCTGAAACACCTTCGCCAGAAAAGTCCCGCCGGGATTGAGGATTTCGCAGGCGAACGCCGCAGCGTTCTCGACCAGGCCGATGATACGCAACTGATCGGTCTTGCGGTGACCGGTGGTGTTGGCGGCCATGTCCGACATCACGACATCCGCGCCGCCGCCGATCATTGCGCGGAGCTTCTCGGGCGCGCGGTCGTCGAGGAAATCCATTTGCGCGAACGCCACGCCCGGAAGTTCCGGCATCTCCAGAAGATCGATGGCGATAACCTTGCCCCTGCCCTCCATCGCGCCGACGCGTTTCGCAGCGATCTGGCTCCATCCGCCGGGCGCTGCGCCGAGATCGACCACCACCTGCCCTTGTTTGAGGAAGCGCTGCTTGTCGTCGATCTCGCGCAACTTGTACGCGGCGCGCGAGCGGAAGCCGTCGCGCTTGGCCTGCACGACATACGGATCGTTGAGCTGACGTTCCAGCCAGAGTTTCGACGACAGCTTGCGCTTGCCGCCGCTTTTCACTGTGACATGCAGCCGTCCGGTGGTGTCTTTCGCCATGAGAGTTGGTTTCCAGCGGCATGATCCCCGAAAAGCGGGAACCGGTTTTCGGAAAGGATCATGCCGAACAAAAAGCAGATGCGCTCACGCACCCCTTACGACGTTTCAGCCGCGCCGTCACGGCATCTGAACGGATTTAGCAGGCCAGGATCGCGCCGTCGGCCCGCATCATTTCCACCAGCATGCCTTCGCGCAGGCCGCGGTCGGCGACGCGCAGGCGCGGCAGCGGGAATGCCTTGCGGATGGCGTCGAGGATGGCACAACCCGCGAGCACGAGATCGGCCCGCTCGGTGCCGATGCATGCATTGCGCGCGCGGTCCTGATAGGTCATGTCGAGCAGCCGCGCGATCGCGTGGTCCATATCACTGTCGTTCATCCACAAGCCGTCGACCTTGCGCCGGTCGTAGTGGGAAAGACCGAGATGGATGCCTGCAACCGTCGTCACGGTGCCGGACGTGCCGAGCAGATGCATGCCGGACAGATTGTGGCCGTGGCTGGCTGCGAACGGCGCAAGATGCTGCGCGACTTCATCGACCATCGCGCCATAGGATTCGCGGCTGACATGGGTGCCGCCAAAACGCTCCGCGAGCGTGACCACGCCGAGCGGCAGTGAAATCCACGGTCCCTTCAAGGGAGGCGCATGCGGCTCGCCCGCCGGGCGCTCGATCCGCACCACTTCGGTCGAGCCGCCGCCGATGTCGAACAGGATTGCGCCCTTCGCACGGGGGTCGAGCAGCGGCGAACAGCCGATCACCGCCAACGTCGATTCCGTCTCGCGGTCGATAACTTCAAGCTTGATGCCGGTCTCGCGCTCGATCAGGTCGAGGAATGCGTCGGCGTTGTCGGCGGCGCGGCAGGCTTCGGTCGCGATGGTGCGCAGCCGCTTCGCGCCCCTGGCGCGGATCTTGTCGCCGCAGACGCTCAGCGCACCGACCGCGCGGGAAATGGCTGCATCGCTGATCCGGCCCGTGGTCGAGATGCCCTCCCCCAGCCGGATGATACGCGAGAACGAATCGATCACGCGGAAGCCGTCGTTCGAGACTCGCGCAATCAGCAGACGGCAATTGTTGGTGCCGAGATCGAGGGCGGCATAGGCCGCGGGGCCGCCCTGAACGCGGAGATGTCCGCGGCCATGCGCCTCCTCCGAAACCGGTACTGGCGGGCTGACGGACGGTTCGCCACCGTCGTGCAACCGCACGTCTTCGTTCATGGCTAGTGTCCCGTATCCGACGTTCGATTCACCCCGCAGCACCTCCCGAACGAACGTCGGATACGAAAGGACACTAGCAAGTTATAATTCCAGTGATCCTATGGTTCTGACATTCGTAAAGTGCCGGGTGAGACGGGATACGAATGTCAGAACCGGATCACTGGTCCATCTCTGCGGCGTGAGCGTCACGCCACGGCAATCCTGTTCAAATAAAGTTTAACAGCGTACGTGCCCGGCGCAACCGCAGCATACCCGATCACGCATTGTGGCTGGGATTCAGGCGTCTTAAGTTTAACGCGCAGCCCACACCCCACGGCCGGAGTGCGATTTTCGTCGCCGGACCGTGATTTTCAGCGGATTTTTCATGCTCGATCACCCCTCCCGCGTCTCGTCCGACAACGATATCGCACTGCAAAAATTCGGCGTGGGACAGCCCGTCCGGCGCAAGGAGGACGATACGCTGGTGCGGGGCAAGGGAACCTACACCGACGACATCAGCCTGCCGGGCCAGGCTTATGCCTGGATCGTCCGCAGCACCCACGCCCACGGCATCATCAAGGGCATCGATGTGGAGGCCGCCCGCGCCATGCCCGGCGTGCTCGGCGTGTGGACCGGCAAGGACCTCGCCGCGGCCGGCTACAATCCCTTCACCGTCGGCCTGCCGATGAAGAACCGTGACGGCTCACCGCTGCTGCAAACCAACCGGCTGCCGCTGATGACCGACAAGGTGCGCTTTGTCGGCGATCCGGTTGCGTTCGTCGTCGCGGAAACGCTGGCGCAGGCGCGCGACGCCGGAGAAGCGGTCGTGGTCGATATCGACCCGCTGCCGTCGGTCACCAGCGCGGAAGACGCCGCAAAGCCCGGCGCGCCGCTGCTCTACGACCACATCCCCGGCAACGTCGTGCTCGATTATCATGCCGGCGACGACGCGGCGCTCGATGCCGCATTCGCACGCGCGTCTCACGTCACCCGCCTCGACATCGTCAACACGCGCCTCGCCGTGGTTGCGATGGAGCCGCGCGCGGCGCTCGCCAGCTACGACAAAAAGAGCCAGCGCTTCACCATCGAAATCCCGACGCAGGGCGTCGCCGGCAACCGCACGTCGCTGGCGAAAACCCTGAATGTCCCAAACGACAAGGTTCATCTGCGCACGCATCATGTCGGCGGATCGTTCGGCATGAAGAACGCGAACTATCCCGAATACATTTGCATCCTGCATGCCGCCCGTGAGCTCGGCCGCGCGGTGAAATGGACCGACGAGCGCTCGACCAGCTTTCTCTCCGACAGTCACGGCCGCGCGCAGGACGTGCATTGCGAACTCGCCCTGGCTGCTGACGGCGCATTCCTCGGCGTGCGCGTGCGCGGCTTCGGCAATCTCGGCGCCTACATCACCGGCGTCGCGCCGCTTCCGCTGTCGCTCAACATCGCCAAGAACATCAACAGCGTCTATCGCATGCCGTTGATCGGCGTCGACATCAAGTGCGTGCTGACCAACACTACGCTGATGGGCGCCTATCGCGGCGCGGGCCGCCCGGAAGCCAACTACTTCATGGAGCGGCTGATCGACCGCGCCGCGGACGAAATGGGCATCGATCGCCTTGCAATGCGCAAGCGCAACTTTATCAAGCCCGCACAGATCCCCTACGCGGCCGCGAACGGCCTGACCTACGACAGCGGCGACTTCCCCGGTGTCTTCAGCAAGGCCGTCGAACAGGCTGATGTCGCAGGCTTCGCCAAACGCAGGAAGGAAAGCCGCAAGCGCGGCAAGCTGCGCGGCATCGCCGTCGGCTCCTATCTCGAGATCACCGCGCCGCCGAGCGCGGAGCTCGGCAAGATCGTGTTTGAAGCCGACGGGACGGTCAGGCTCATCACCGGCACCCTCGACTACGGCCAGGGCCATGCCACGCCATTCGCGCAGGTGCTTGCCGCGCAGCTTGGCGTGCCGTTCGACGCCATCAAGCTGACGCAGGGCGACAGCGACATCGTTCACACCGGCAACGGCACCGGCGGCTCGCGCTCGATCACCGCCAGCGGCGCCGCGATCGTCGCCTCTTCGAAGCTGGTCATCGAGAAAGGCAAGCAGGCGGCGGCCTATGTGCTGGAGGCTTCCGAAGGCGACATGGAATTCGCCAACGGGCGCTTCACGATTGCCGGCACCGACCGCGGCATAGGCATCATGGAACTGGCGGCAAAGCTGCGGAATTCGAAAATGCCGGAGGGCGTGCCCTCCTCGCTCGACGTCGACCACACCGTGCAGGGCGTGCCCTCCACATTCCCCAACGGCTGCCACGCCGCCGAGGTCGAAGTCGATCCAGACACCGGCAACGTGCAGATCGTCCGATACAGCGGCGTCAACGATTTCGGCACCGTGGTCAATCCGATGATTGTCGCCGGACAAATTCACGGCGGCGTCGCGCAGGGCATCGGTCAGGCGCTGATGGAATGCGTGACCTACGACGACAACGGCCAGCCGGTGACAGGCTCGTTCATGGATTACGCCCTGCCACGCGCCGGCGATATTCCGTCAATGACATTGGGCAGCCACCCCTCGCCCGCGACCTCGAACCCGCTTGGCACCAAGGGCTGCGGCGAAGCGGGCTGCGCCGGAAGCCTCGCGACCATCGTCAACGCCGTGCTCGACGCATTGTCAGATGAAGGCGTGACCAGCATCGACATGCCGCTGACATCGGAAAAGGTCTGGCGCGCGATTCAGGATGGGCGGAAAGCGAAGAAGTCAGCGTGAGACGGCGTTCCACTACCGTCCTCAAATATTAAGTCGTCATTCCGGGATGCGCCGAAGGTGCAGGCCCGGAATCCATGATGATGCGCGGGAATCCGGTGAGTGGCCATGGATTCCGGGTTCGCGCGAAGCCGCGCGCCCCGGAATGACGGCGGAGAATGTCGAGCGCTTCAACACATTCGATGTCGTCCCCGCGAAGGCGGGGACCCATAGCCACCGCATATCGTGGTGATGCAGGGACACGATCAAGCAGAGCGATACAGCTGTTGTTTCTGTCATTCCGGGGCGCGCCTCTTCGCGCGAACCCGGAATCCATTTCTCCAACACCGCGATGGATTCCGGGTTCGCTCGCAAGTGTGCGAGCGCCCCGGAATGACGGCGGATAGTATCGCGCAGATGGCTGCAACATTTCGTGATGGGGATACGCGTCCCCGTGTTCTGAAGCGCGCTTAAGTTCACTGCGTCCTGTTCGTGAGGGGCGCTTCTCGAGGGCGCTTTGAAGCGGAGCAGGATGCGGCGCCTGCGCGTGTGTCTCGCAAACACAACGTCCGGGAGGCTGGGGTCACCGTCCGGGCCAACTATGTGGCTCTGCCGTTCGCCGGCTGGACGCGGAGCGGACGAAGGCGGCGAAAGCCGTCCGGATCAGGGGTCGAGTAACCTCCCCCGTCCGCACCCGGAAGTACGGTCCCCTCGCCCAAAATCGCCGCAATGGAGCGCCGCAAGGCGATGCGCTTCCGGAAGACCATCGCCTCGCACGCGATGCCGGAAGCGAGACGATACAAAGGTGCGCCTCGCGGCGCTCCATGCCCCTCAAATTTCTAGGGGCAGAACGAAAGCTTACCTCGCACGATGCGCGAGAACGAATGCGCACGCCTTTCGTTGGCGCGAATGGGGCAAGCCCCACACGCGCATGCTGTTTGAAAATTGAATCTGGAAGAGCCGAAGCGACGCACGCTGTCGCATCACACTCAGTCGTCGTCCCCGCGCAGGCGGGGGCCCATAACCACAACAGGCCTGGTGACAGCGAGAAGATTGCTCCAGCATCTCCCTCAAGTCGATGACTTAGGGAGTATGGGTCCCCGCCTGCGCGGGGACGACGTGGAGAGACTACGCGATGCCTGATGATCCGCGAACCCACGCAAGAATGAACGAACCTATGCCGCCATGGTCTCGCGCGGCTGGTAGATCGCGATATGCTGGCAATGCGCGATAGGCTTTGAGCCGTTGGCGACGATCACGCCGTCAAGCTCGACGAACTTGTGGCCCTTGCGATCGTAGTTGCCGGTGACTTTCGCACGCACGGTGAGTTCGTCCTCAACCGCCGCCGTCGCCAGATAACGGATCGTGCTGCCGACATGAATCCACGGGCCCAGGATGGCATTCTCCATCAGCGCCCAGTTCATGGTCCGCAGCAGCATGCCGGTGTGAACGATCTTCTCGTTGCCATAAAGCGGATCGGTCTCACGCACGTCGCGCAGATAGTCGGCTGAACCCTGCACGCCCAGCGTGAACGGCGGAATGGAAAGCCACTTGCCGGTCGCGTAGGACGTCTCGCTGGCGGGAGCCGTCTTGCCGACAACCGCAGCGCTCTGGAAATCGCCGAGCGAAATTTTCGGTGTATCGGATGGCATCGATGCGGTCCCGGTGGCGCACAACTCGCCGCGGCTCTCGATCTTGATGGCAAGACCGCCGTCGATCTCTTCCGCCGTCACAACCGCCGTCTCGCCGTCGTAGACCGGCTTGAAGAACCGGCCATCCATCAGACCCCGTTCCAAAAACGCGCGGCCCCATTTCGCCACCGGCATGTGGGTCATGTAGGCGAACACATCGACGCCGGGCACCAGTCCGCCCTGGAATCCAAAGCGGCGCGCGACCTGATCGTCGTGCATCTTGTTTTCGGAGTTTTTGGCCAGATTGTAGGCGTTGACGCTGTAGGGCTTGAGCGCGGTCATCAGTTTCCTCGGTTTCGCTGCGTTTCTTGGCCAAATCGTACGCAAAGCTCGCCCGAAGACAAGCTGTTCCAATGCATGCCTTGCAGTCGACATCCCCGGCCTTCCACTCGCCATTTTCACGCCGTTGGGTTACCAGCAGCGCAAACCTGAACGGAACAGCCTTGACCCACACGACCCGCATCTATGTCGACGCCGACGCCTGCCCGGTAAAGGACGAGATTTACCGCGTGGCAGAGCGCCACGGGCTGCCCGTCAGCGTGGTCGCAGGTAATTTCATCCGCGTGCCGAACCATCCGCTGATCGAGCGGGTTGCGGCAGGTTCGGGGATGGATGCCGCCGACGACTGGATTGCGGAACGCGCGCAAAAAGGCGATATCGTCATCACGTCGGACATCCCGCTGGCGGCGCGCTGTGTCAAGGCAGGGGCCGACGTGATCGCCCCGAACGGCAAGCCGTTCTCCGAAGAATCCATCGGCATGACACTGGCGGTGCGCAACCTGATGACCGACCTGCGCTCCAGCGGCGAAATCACCGGCGGCCCGCGTTCGTTCTCGCCGCGCGACCGCTCGGCGTTCCTGTCGGCCCTCGACCAGACCATCCGCCGCATCCAGCGCGCGCAACAGAAGTAAGAGCACCGCGACGATATGGCGCCTCCCCTCATCCAGTTGAAAGACATCGCGCTGACCTTCGGCGGAACGCCGCTTCTGTCCGGCGTCGAGCTTGCCGTCTCGGCCGGCGAGCGCGTCTGCCTGATCGGCCGCAACGGCTCGGGCAAATCGACGCTGCTGAAGATCGTCGCGGGTCTTGTGGAAGCCGATCGCGGCAGCCGGTTCGTGCAGCCCGGCGCGACCATCCGCTATCTGCCGCAAGAGCCGGACTTCGACGGCTTCAAAACCACGCTGGCCTATGTCGAAGCGGGGATGAATCCCGGCGACGACCACTATCAGGCGCAGTATCTCCTTGAGCAACTGGGTCTGACCGGCACGGAAGATCCGGCGAATCTCTCCGGCGGCGAAGCGCGCCGCGCGGCGCTGGCGCGCGTGCTGGCGCCCTCGCCCGACATCCTGCTGCTCGATGAGCCGACCAACCACCTCGACCTCACCACCATCGAGTGGTTAGAGGGCGAACTCGCCAGCCGCCGCAGCGCGCTGGTGATCATAAGCCACGATCGGCGCTTCCTCTCAAACCTTTCGCGCGCCACCGTCTGGCTTGACCGGGGCCAGACCCGCCGCATCGAGAAAGGATTCAGCGCATTCGAGGAATGGCGCGACGAGGTGCTGGCGGAAGAAGAGCGAGACCAGCACAAGCTGGATCGCAAGATTGTCATGGAAGAACACTGGCTGCGTTATGGCGTCTCAGGACGCCGAAAGCGCAACGTCAAGCGCCTTGGCAACCTGTTCGAACTCCGGCAGCAGCGCCGCGACTATCGCGGCACCGCCGGCAAGGCGAACCTCGCCGCTGCGGAAGCCGAAACGTCCGGCAAGCTGGTGATCGAAGCCAGGCACATCGGCAAGTCCTACGGCGAGCGCAAGATCGTCGATGATTTCTCCACCCGCGTCACGCGCGGCGATCGTATCGGCATCATCGGCCCCAACGGCGCAGGCAAGACCACGCTGGTCGGGCTTCTGACCGGCGGCGATGCGCCGGACACCGGCACCATCCGCCTCGGCGCCAATATCGAGATGGCGACGCTGGATCAGCATCGGGAAAGCCTCGATCCGAAAACCACGCTGGCCGATGCGCTGACCGGCGGACGCGGTGACAGCATCATGGTCAATGGCACGCCCAAGCACGTCATCGGCTATATGAAAGACTTTCTTTTCGCCAGCGAGCAGGCGCGCACCCCGCTCGAAGTCCTTTCGGGCGGCGAGCGCGGACGGCTGATGCTGGCCCGCGCGCTGGCAAAGCCTTCGAATTTTCTGGTGCTGGACGAACCCACCAACGATCTCGATCTTGAGACGCTCGACGTGCTGGAGGAAATGCTCAGCGACTATCAGGGCACCGTCATTCTGGTCAGCCATGACCGCGATTTCCTCGACCGCGTGGTGACATCCGTGATTGCGCCCGAAGGCAACGGCAAATGGGTCGAGTATGCCGGCGGCTATTCCGACATGCTGGCGCAGCGCGGCGCAGACTTGCAGGAAAAGAACATCAAGGCGGTGGCCGCCGAAACGTCAAAATCCGCAAAAAGCGCTGCCAACGCACCGGCGACGTCATCGAAACGCCGCCTCAGCTTCAATGACAAGCACGCGCTGGAAACATTGCCGAAGACGATGGCCAAGCTGCAAGCCGAGATCGCAAAGCAACAGAAGCTGCTGGACGATCCCGAGCTCTATACGAAAGATCGCAAGGCATTCGATGCCGCGTCCGCCGCGATCGCCAAGGCGCACGGCGAACTCGACGCCGCCGAGGAAAAGTGGCTGGAGCTTGAAATGTTGCGCGAGGAAATCGAAAGCGGCGTTTAGCGCTTCAGATAGTTCAGCGCACCTCGTCCGGCAGCAGCGCCTGTCGCGAAACACGCCTGCAACAGATAGCCGCCGGTCGGCGCTTCCCAGTCCAGCATTTCGCCGGCGACAAAGACGCCGGGCATTTTTCGCAGCATGAACTGCGTATCGATCTCGTTCAAGGCAATTCCGCCTGCGGTTGAAATCGCGCGATCAAGCGGTGCGACGCCGGTGAGCTTGACGGGAACAGCATCGATCAAGGCGGCCAGCGCTTCGGAATCCATCGCCGACAGGTTCAGTCCGCCCGCAATCGCTGCCTCCTGCAACAACCCAATGGCGACCGGCGGAAGACCTGCGGCCTTTCGCAGATAGGTTGACATCGACTGCTTCTGCCGCGGCGCGCTGACGCGTGCGATCAGATCGTGTTTCGCAAGATCGGGCCGCAATGCGACGTGGAGCACGACCTCGCCATGCGCAAGCACCGCATCGCGCAACGGCGCCGACAGCGCATAGATCGCGCCGCCTTCAATGCCGTCGCGTGTAATCGTCGCTTCGCCGCGCACAGTCTCTCCGCCAAAGGACAATTCAACGCCTTTCAGGGGCTGCCCCTCAAAGCGGTCGCGAAACAAATCCGACCATCCAACGCGGAAGCCGCAATTGGCAGACCGCAGCGGCGCGATCTCAATGCCCTTCGCCTTGAACGAATCGATCCAGCCACCATCTGCGCCTAACTTGGGCCAGCTTGCGCCGCCGAGCGCAATCACCGTCGCGTCGGGCTCAAGTGACGTCCGACCTGCCGGGGTCTCGAACTGCAGCCCGCCATTCGCGCTCCATCCCGTCCAGCGATGGCCAAGCGCCAACTGCACGCCGGACTGATCGAGACGCCGCAGCCACGCGCGCAGTAACGGCGATGCTTTCATCGCTTGCGGAAACACCCGCCCGCTCGATCCCACAAATGTCGGCTGGCCGAGAGTATCGCTCCATGCGCGGAGCGCCGTAGGCGGAAACGCTTCAATGGCCGCGCGCAGATGCGGGGCGGCTTCTCGATAGCGCCCGAGAAACGCGTCGAGCGGTTCGCTGTGGGTGAGATTGAGGCCGCCGCGCCCGGCCAGCAGGAACTTGCGGCCGACCGACGGCATGCGATCATAGACGGTGACGTGCGCACCGCCTGCGCTCAAAACTTCAGCCGCCATCAGCCCCGCAGGACCGGCACCGATGACGGCGATATTCAAGACGCTTACCCGCCCATCGACGGCAGCTTGATACCGGCTGCCTTCGCGGCCTGCTCCACATATTTGAAGGTCTGGAAGAACGCGCCGCCAAGATCACGCGCGGTGGACATGTCGCCGATCTTCGCGAAGTTCGCGGCGATGGCATCCGGCGTCCACTGATCCTGCGGAAGGTTGAGGCCTTCGGTCTCGACCACCTTGATGACTGCGAAAGAACCTGCGCCAGCGCCCATGATGGTGCGGGTGGGTGCGTCTTCGCTCAGCAGATAAAGCACCGCAGGCGTAATCGATTCCGGCTTCATCAGAGCAAGGATTTCCGGCCCGATCAGGCCTTCGGTCATGCGCGTTGCCGCCGTCGGCGAGATGGTGTTGACCTTGATGTTGGTCTTGCGGCCTTCCTCGGCCAGCACATTCATCAGACCGACCATGCCGGCCTTGGCTGCGGCGTAGTTCGCCTGACCGAAATTGCCGAACAGGCCCGACGACGAGGTGGTGAGAACGATGCGGCCATAGTTGCGCTCGCGCATCCCGTCCCACACTGCCTTGCAGCAGTTGTAGGTGCCGGTCAGATGCACGGCGATCACCTTGGCGAAATCCTCCGGCTCCATCTTGCCGAACGATTTATCGCGCAGGATGCCCGCGTTGGCGACCATGAGATCGACGCCGCCCCACTTCATCGCAGCGCGTGCGACCATCTCCTTGACCTGCTCGAAGTTCGAGACGTCTGCGCCGTCCGCCATCGCCTCGCCGCCAGCCTTGCGGATTTCCTCGACGACCGCTTCAGCTGGGCTGACCGAACCGCCACTGCCGTCGCGGGCCGCACCCATGTCATTGACGACAACCTTCGCGCCAAGCTTGGCCAATCCCAGCGCGTGCGCGCGTCCGAGGCCTGCACCTGCGCCGGTGACTACCGCAACGCGTCCGTCGAATCTGATTGCCATGATCGTCCCTTAAAGTTTGGCGAAAGAAATGCGTTATGCGAAGAAGTGCATTCCGAGCCAGTCCGCGACCAGCGCAGGCTTGGGCTCACCCTCGATTTCAAGCGTCGTGTTGGTGCGTGCCAGCAGTTCTTTCGGCGACTTCATGGTCGCCTCCGCCAGCACGAACCGCGCGCGCACACGCTTGCCGGCGCGGACGGGCGTGAGAAACCGGATCTTGTCGAAACCGTAATTGATCGACATCGCCGCGCCATTCAGCGTCGGCATGGTTGCATAGGCGAGCTTCGGCAGCACCGACAGAGAGAGAAATCCGTGCGCGATGGTCCCGCCAAACGGCGTCTCACGCTTTGCGCGTTCCGGGTCGATATGGATGAACTGGAAATCCTCCGTCGCATCGGCGAATGCGTCGATCTGTTTCTGATCGATGGTATGCCACTCCGAAACACCGAGCTCCGTGCCCACGAGCTTCAGGTAGTCTTCAAGATTCATCGCTGCGCCCACGAACCATCTCCCGGCTGAAATTCGAATTGCGTTCGCACATTCCACAGATCAGCCGTCCGGCCAAGCAAAATTTGCTGACCAGCACGGTTGCATGAGCGGCATTCGCTCTCGCTGAGGGCGACCATGAACGCCGTTTCAAACAAGTTATGAGATGGAGCCGGGACGGAAAGCCGCCCGGGCGTTATCGGGCCGCGCTCTGACCGCTCTGCAATTCCGGAAAATCCTCCTCCCGGAATTCCTGGCCGCGCAAAGCATCCTTGCGGTCGTTGTCATGCTCGAGGCGGCGCAGTTGCACGCGGCGAATCTTGCCCGAGATCGTTTTCGGCAACTCCGTCACCAGTTCGATACGGCGGATGCGTTTAAATGGCGCCAGCCGCGAATGAACATACTGGAAGATCGACAGGGCAGTGTCGCGGGACATCGCAGTACCGGACACCACAGAGACGTAAGCCTTCGGAAGCGCAAGACGGATCGGATCCGGCGTTGGCACCACCGCGGCCTCGGCAACCAGGTCATGTTCCAGCAGCACACTTTCAAGTTCGAACGGGCTGATGCGGTAATCGGAGGACTTGAACACATCGTCGGAGCGGCCGACGAAGGTCAGGTATCCGTCGTCGTCGAGAAACACCACATCGCCGGTCTGATAGACCTCGCCATCTGCACCTTTCGGTTTGCCGTCCTCGCCCTGATAGCCAAGCATCAGCCCCGCCGGACGATTGGCGCCGAGCACAAGGCAGACCTCGCCTTCCTTCGCCGGATTGCCGTCAGCGTCCGCGACACGCACCGTATATCCCGGCATCGGCCGGCCCATCGATCCGATCTTCACCGGCTGCCCCGGCGAATTGCCGGCAAGCGCGGTGGTCTCGGTCTGGCCATAACCGTCTCGGATCGTGAGGCCCCACGCCGCCTTGACCTGATCGATGACTTCTGGATTGAGCGGCTCGCCAGCGCCGCAAACCTCGCGCACCGAGACCTTGTAGTCCGCCAGCCGCTCCTGAATGAACAGCCGCCACACCGTCGGCGGCGCACACAACGTGGTCACACCGCAGCGGGCAACCGTTGCGAGCAACCCTTTCGCATCGAAGCGCGGTTGATTGACGATAAAGATGGTCGCGCCGGCATTCCACGGCGAGAAGAAACAGCTCCACGCATGCTTGGCCCAACCCGGCGATGAAATGTTGAGGTGGATGTCGCCCGGCTGAAGGCCGAGCCAGTACATCGTGGATAGCGATCCCACCGGATAGCTGCTGTGGCTATGAAGCACGAGCTTCGGCTTGGCGGTGGTGCCCGAGGTGAAATAGAGCAGCATCGGATCGTTCGCGCCCGTCGCACCCTCCGGCGTGAACGTCTCCGTATAGTTCGCCGCGTCTTCGAACTTGCGCCAGCCCTCATGGTCGGCTGTCGCCGCGACAACAATCTTGGTGAAATCCGCGCCGCCAAGCCCTTCGAATTTCGCCACTTGATCCTGCGTGGCAACAACGGCCTTTGCCTTGCCGCGATCAAGCCGATCACGCAGTTCATCCGCTGTCAGCAATGTGGTCGCGGGGATGACGATGACACCCAGCTTCATCGCAGCCAGCATGGTCTCCCACAGCGGGACCACGTTGCCGAGCAACAGCAGCAGGTGGTCGCCGCGCTTCAGGCCGAGATCACGCAGAAAGTTCGCGGTCTGATTTGAGCGGCGCGACAGTTCCGCGAACGACAGTTTCGTCTCGGTGCTGCTCGCCGCATCGACGATCCAGAGTGCCGTGCGGTCCCGGCTCTCGGGACTGGACGCCAGCCCGGCATCGAACCAGTCGAGCGCCCAATTGAACTGCTTCTCATCCGGCCAGCGGAAATCCGCAACGGCCTTGTCGTAATCGGTGCGATGTTTGAGCAGGAAAGCGCGCGCGTCCTGGAATGTCGTCATCAAGGAATCCTATTTCGCCAGTCCACGCACATGCTTGATGATGCCGGAAAAGTCCACGCCGCCATGGCCGGCCTTCTCGAACGCATCATAAATACTTTCGGCATGCGCGCCGAGCGGCGTCGCAGCTCCCGCGGCCTTCGCAGCCTCCTGCGACAAACGCAGGTCCTTCAGCATCAGCGCCGCGGCAAAGCCCGGCTTGTAATCGTTGTTTGCGGGCGAAGCCGGAACCGGCCCCGGCACGGGGCAATAGGACGTCAGCGACCAGCACTGGCCCGACGACGTCGAAGCCACATCGAACAACGCCTGATGCGACAGGCCGAGCTTCTCGCCGAGCGCAAACGCCTCTGAAACGCCGATCATCGAGATGCCGAGGATCATGTTGTTGCAGATCTTGGCCGCCTGCCCTGCACCGGCCTCGCCGCAATGGACGACCTTCTTGCCCATGTTC
This sequence comes from Afipia sp. DC4300-2b1, assembly GCF_049895725.1. Taxonomy (NCBI): domain Bacteria; kingdom Pseudomonadati; phylum Pseudomonadota; class Alphaproteobacteria; order Hyphomicrobiales; family Nitrobacteraceae; genus Afipia; species Afipia sp. DC4300-2b1. The sequence continues at coordinate 142,450 of NZ_JAFCSX010000006.1, read as the reverse complement.
TCAAGGACAGGCTTTGCGGCCGCGAAAGCAGCAGCGGTCCCGCCGCACATGAACGTCAGTGTCGCGCCCTTTGCACCTCCGGTGCCGCCGGACACCGGCGCGTCGATCGATGGCAGGTTGTGTTCTGTTGCATGAGCGTGCGCCAGCCGCGCGCTTTCCACATCGATGGTCGAGCAGTCGATCATCAGTGTGTTCTTGCCGACTGATGGAATGATCTCTTTCCAAACGCCCAGCACATGCTTGCCCGCGGGCAGCATGGTGATGACGATCTGCGCGTCCTTGACGGCCTCACCGGCGCTGGCGGCGATGCCGACGCCGTCCGCTTTCGCCGCATCTCTGGATGCCTGCGCGAGATCGAAGCCCTGCACCTTGTGCCCGGCCTTGACGAGGTTGGCCGCCATGGGTCCGCCCATGTTGCCGAGACCGATGAATGCAATGTTTGCCATTTCCTGCCCTCGTTATTGCTGCTTTGGAACCAGTCAGTCCGGAAAGACCAGCTTATACTTTCTATTCGGCGCGAAATACTTCCCGACAATCTCCGGCGTCACATCCTCGATCCGCGAAGGCGACCATTTCGGATTGCGATCCTTGTCAATGATCGCGGCGCGGACGCCCTCCACGAATTCCGCGCTGGTGAAGACCGCCAGCGCAGAATTGTACTCACGGATCAGACACTCCTTGAGCGATTTGGAATTTCGCGCGCGGCGAAGCAGTTCCAGCGTCACCTTGAGCGCTGTCGGGGATTTCTCCGAAAGCGCCTTGAGCGCCGCGAGCGCGAAATCCGAGCCGTCGCCTTTCAACGCGGTTACGATCTCTTCGACTGTGTCGTGAGCGAACGCGCGATCGATCAGGTCACGGTGCTTCGCGATGGGAGCCTGACCGTCCTGAATGCCAAAACGCGCCAGAATTACGCGAACATCGTTATCTTTTGCCTGCAATGGAGCATTGGTTAGTGCATCCCGAAGCGCAGGCCACTCATTCGTGGCAATCAGCACATCCGCGGCGCCGGCATACACCGCATCGGCACCGCTCATCGTCTGGCCCGTCAGCGCGAAATAGGTTCCGATCTCGCCAGGGGCGCGGGACAGCAGCCAGGTTCCGCCGACATCCGGGAAGAAGCCGAGACCGACCTCGGGCATCGCCATTTTGGTCTTTTCAGTCACGATCCGATGCGCGCTGTGCGCCGAGAGACCGACGCCGCCGCCCATGACGAGACCATCCATGTAGGCGACATAGGGCTTCGGAAAATCGGGAATGCGCGCATTCAGGATGTATTCCTCGCGCCAGAACACCGGCCCGAGATCGCCGCCCGCTTTCGCACTTTCATAAAGGCCCCGAATGTCGCCGCCTGCGCAAAGGCCGCGCTCGCCTGCACCTTCGAGCAATACCAGAGATACACCGGGGTCCGTCTCGAACGCATCAAGCGCGGTGACAATCTCGCGCGTCATCTCAAGCGTCAGTGCATTGATCGTCTTGGGACGATTGAGCCGGATAATTCCCGCCGCGCCCTCGCGGCAAATGATCACGTCTTTCTCGGGCGTTTCCGTCATCGCCGCGTGCGCGCTCATCGCGCGCCCTCGACCAGCTTGCGGGCGACAATCACGCGCATGATTTCATTGGTTCCTTCGAGAATTTGGTGCACACGCAGATCCCTGACGATCTTCTCGATTCCATATTCCGCCAGATAGCCATAACCGCCGTGCAATTGCAGCGCCTGATTGGCAATCTCGAAACCGGCATCGGTCCCGAAGCGCTTGGCCATGGCACAGAGCATGGTCGCATCGGGGTCCTTGCGATCGAGCGCCGCCGCGGCCCGCCACAGGAACGTCCGCGCGGCTTCCAGTTCGGTCGCCATATCGGCGAGCCGAAACTGCAAGGCCTGGAATTCATCGAGGCGCTGGCCGAAGGCTCTGCGCTCTTTCGTGTAGGCGAGCGACTTGTCGAGCGCCGATTGCGCGCCGCCGAGCGAACACGCCGCAATGTTGAGACGTCCGCCATCAAGACCAGCCATTGCGACCTTGAAGCCGATACCCTCCTCGCCAAGGCGATTTGCGACCGGCACGCGGGCGTTCTCGAAAATCACCGCACGGGTCGGCTGCGCGTTCCAGCCCATCTTGCGCTCGTTCGCGCCGAACGAGACACCCGGCGTGTCGCGATCGATCACCAGTGTGGAAACGCCACGTGCGCCTTCACCGCCGGTGCGAACCATCGCGACGTAGATATCGCTGGTTCCAGCGCCGGAAATGAACTGCTTCTGTCCGTTGAGAACGTAGTGATCGCCGTCACGCACCGCGCGGGTCGAAAGCGCGGCGGCATCCGAGCCTGCGCCCGGCTCGGTCAGAGCGTAGCTCGCGATCAGTTCCATGGAGCACAGACGCGGCAGCCATTTCTGACGCTGCGTGTCCGAGCCATAGGCATCGATCATCCACGATGCCATGTTGTGGATCGAAATGAATGACGACACCGTCGGGCACCCGGTCGCGAGCGCCTCGAAGATCAGCGCCGCGTCGAACCGCGTCAGCGCCGAGCCTCCCACATCGTCACGGATATAGATGCCGCCCATGCCGAGCGCTGCCGCCTCGCGCATCACGTCGACGGGAAAAAACTTTTCCTCGTCCCACTTTTGCGCGAAGGGAGCGATTTTCTCGGCGGCAAACTCGCGCGCCATGTCGCGAACCGCGATTTGATCCTCGGTCAGGGCGAATTGCATGGCGCGCTCGCTTGCTGGATTTAGTTCATCGTTGGGATGGTGAACTCAGCGCCGTCCTTGACGCCGGATGGCCAGCGCGAGGTGACGGTCTTGGTCTTGGTGTAGAAGCGGATCGAGTCCGGTCCGTGCTGGTTGAGATCGCCGAACCCGGACTTCTTCCAGCCGCCGAACGTGTAGTAGGCAATCGGCACCGGGATCGGCACGTTGATGCCCACCATGCCGACATTGACCTTGGCCGCGAAGTCGCGCGCCGCGTCGCCGTCGCGGGTGAAGATCGCAACGCCGTTGCCGTAGTCGTGATCCGACGGCAGCGCCAGCGCCTCGCTGTAGTCGTGGGCGCGCACCACCGACAGAACGGGGCCGAAGATTTCTTCCTTGTAGATCCGCATATCCTTCGTGACGTTGTCGAACAGACAGCCGCCCATGTAGAAGCCCTTCTCGTAGCCCTGCATCTTGAAGCCGCGGCCATCGACCGCAAGCTTGGCGCCTTCCTGGATACCGATCTCGACGTAATCCTTGACGCGATCCAGCGCAGCTTTGGTCACCAGCGGGCCGAAGTCGGCGCTTGGATCGGTCGAAGGACCGATCTTCAGGCTCTCGACCCGCGGGATCAGCTTCTCCATCAGCCGGTCCGCGGTGGTCTTGCCCACCGGCACCGCCACCGAGATCGCCATGCAGCGTTCGCCCGCTGAACCGTAGCCTGCGCCGATCAGCGCATCGACGGTCTGGTCCATGTCGGCATCCGGCATGATGATGGCGTGGTTCTTGGCGCCGCCGAAGCACTGCGCCCGCTTGTTGGTCTGCGCGGCACGCTCATAGATATACTGCGCGATCGGCGAGGAGCCGACGAAGCCGACGGCCTTGATGTCCGGATCGTCGAGGATCGCGTCCACCGCTTCCTTGTCGCCGTTGACCACATTGAGAATGCCGGCGGGCAGTCCCGCCTCCATCATCAGCGCCGCCAGCGCCATCGGCACCCCCGGATCGCGCTCCGAGGGTTTCAGGATGAAGGCGTTGCCGCAGGCGATCGCCGGGGCGAATTTCCACATCGGGATCATTGCCGGGAAGTTGAACGGGGTGATGCCGGCCACCACGCCGAGCGCCTGGCGCATCGAATAGATGTCGATGCCGGGGCCGGCGCCTTCGGTGTACTCGCCCTTCATCAGGTGCGGAATGCCGCAGGCGAACTCCACCACTTCCAGCCCGCGCTGGATGTCGCCCTTTGCGTCGGGCACCGTCTTGCCGTGCTCGCGCGCCAGAAGTTCCGCCAGCTTGTCGTAGTCGCGCTGCACCAGTTCGAGGAACTTCATCATTACCCGCGCGCGGCGCTGCGGGTTGGTGTTGGCCCACGCTTCCTGCGCGGCCTTCGCATTCTCGACCGCAGAGCGGACTTCCGCCTTGGTCGCCAGCGCAACCTGCGCCTGCACCTCGCCCGTCATCGGCTCGAACACGTCCGCAAAACGCCCCGACGTGCCCTTGACCTCGCGCCCTCCAATAAAATGACCGATCGTGCGCATGCGTATCCTCCAAAAGCGTGTGTTTGGAGGCTTTTAGCATCGCGAATACGGGGTTAGGAACCGGGTTCTGCGCACAGCACGGTGGCGCGCAATGCAAAGAGACCGGGTAGCTCAGTTCTCGGTTTTCGCCGCTTTGGGCTTCTTCGCGCCCGGTTTCGCTGCATTCTCGGATCGCAGGGCCGCCTGGCGACCAGCGCTGAGGATTTCGTCGGAGAACTCACTCGTACCCGCGGCACGCGCCAGAATCATCGCCCCCATCATGGTCGAGATGACGCCGATGGCTTCGCGGCGGGCTGTCTTCGGCGGCAGTTCCGGCAATTGCTCGACCACCATCGAAATCATGTCTTCGACTTTGCTGGCAAAAGCCTTGCGTGTCTTGGGATTGGCACGAGATACCTCCGTGCCGAGCGACGGCAACGCGCAACCGTTGCCAACGTCGTCGCGATGCTCGGCTGTAAGATAGCCATTCACGATCGCAGCGAGACGGCTGCCGTCGGTCTCCCGCTCCGCGCGCTTGCGCCACCGCCCGGTGGTCTGCTGCATCGCATACGCAAAAGCTTCACTGATCAGGGCGTCGCGAGACGGAAAGTGAGCGTAGAACCCGCCGTGGGTGAGACCGGATTCCTTCATCAGTTCCGCAACACCGAGGCTCGCGGCCCCACGCTCGCGCAGCCTCACGGACGCGTTCTTCACAATCCGGGCGTGGGTCTCAGCCTTGTGATCTTTCGAATAGCGCATCGTCGCCTCATCAAATGTCCCGGATCATATAATAACACATTCCTGAGCCAGAAGCGCTCATTTCGCACTGTAAAATAGCTGCCATGCGCGGATTTGACGGCAGGAAGGAGATCGCGCACCATTCGCATCTACCCGCTGCACTGCGCAAATGTCAGGCTCCCCAAAAATGCAAACAATCAATGACCACTGCACCGTCGCACGCGGCGACAACGGCATCGCACAATTGACAATCTGCAATGCGGGTCCGCTGAACATCATGAACTCGGCCGTCATTCGCAGCGTTCGCGAGGGACTCGAGCTTCTCGCCACAGACACCAGCATCCGCGTGCTGGTGGTGCGAGGCTCCGGCGAGAAAAGCATGATCGGCGGAGCGGACATCAAGGAGATGGCCACGCTCGATCAGGCCTCGGCTGAAAAGTTCATCACCGGCCTGCGGGACCTGTGCGAAGCGGTTCGGCAATTTCCCGCACCGGTCATCGCGCGTTTGCGTGGATTTTGCCTCGGCGGCGGACTCGAATTTGCCGCAGCGTGCGATCTGCGCATCGCTTCGCAGGACGCAAAGTTCGCCATGCCCGAGGTCAAGGTCGGCATCCCCTCCGTCATCCATGCGGCATTGCTGCCGCGATTGATCGGCTGGGGACGCGCGCGCTGGCTGATCCTGACTGCGGCGACCATCGATGCGCCGACGGCACTCAACTGGGGCCTGGTCGATCAGGTCGTGGCCGAGACCGATCTCGACGCAGCGATCGCAGCAACAGCCTCAGCGATTGCGGAATGCGGACCGGAAGCCATGCGAAGCCAGAAGGCTTTGCTGAAACAGTGGGAGGAACTCCCCCTCACCGAATCCGTCAATCTGAGTGTCGGTGTCTTCGGAAAGTCGTTCCTCACCGGCGAACCCCAGCGCCACATGCAGGCCTTTCTCGACAGACGAAAATAATTCATCCGTCGCACGAAAATATCTCATGCCTGTGGCATGCCACGGCATGTTTTAAACGTCGGGCTGCTTGTCCGCATATGATTCATGCTTTTATTGTCATCACGCGGATTGCTATTTCCGCATCTTTTCATATGATGCATGTCATCTAACACGGCGCTGCTCCGTGCGCGAACCAGGAGAGTTGCATGTCTACGTCCGATCCCGTTGTCATCGTATCCGCTGTCCGCACTCCCCTTGGCCGCTTTCAGGGCGACCTGTCTTCGTTCAGCGCGCACAATCTTGGCTCACACGCCATCGGCGCGGCGCTCGAGCGCGCAAAACTTTCACCCGAGCGAATCGACGAAGTTTTCATGGGCTGCGTTCTGCCCGCCGGACAAGGGCAGGCCCCCGCCCGCCAGGCGGCACGCGGCGCAAAGCTGCCTGATGCCACCGGAGCCACCACCGTCAACAAGGTGTGCGGTTCGGGCATGAAGGCCACCATGCTCGCCCACGACATCATCAGCGCAGGCTCCGCAGACATCGTGATCTCCGGCGGCATGGAGAGCATGACCAATGCACCGTATCTGCTTCAAAAGGCGCGTGGCGGTTATCGCGTCGGCCACGACCGCATCATCGACCACATGATGATGGATGGTCTTGAGGACGCCTACGAGACCGGCCGCTCGATGGGCGATTTCGGCGAAGCCGCCGCGGAAGCCTATCAGTTCAGCCGCAAGGATCAGGACGAATATGCAATGGAGACGCTGACCCGCGCACGCAATGCCGTCGAGAGCGGAGCGTTCAAGAAGGAGATCGCGCCTATCTCCGTGAAAGAGAAAGCCGGCGTTCGCGTCGTCGAGAACGACGAACATCCGTTGAAGGTCGATCCGGCTAAAATTCCGAATCTGAAACCGGCATTCCGCCCCAACGGCACCATTACGCCAGCGGCCTCCTCGGCCAATGCCGACGGCGCAGCAGCGCTGGTTCTGACGCGCCGCTCGATCGCCGAGAAGGAAGGCCTGCCGATCCTTGCCGAGATCAAGGGCCATTCGACTCACAGCCAGGCACCCGACTGGTTCACCACCGCTCCTATTCCGGCGATCCGCAAGCTCCTCGAAAAGATCGGCTGGACCGCAAGCGACGTCGATCTCTACGAGATCAATGAAGCCTTCGCCGTGGTGCCGATGGCGGCCGCACGCGATCTGGGAATTCCGCGCGACAAGCTCAACGTCAATGGCGGCGCATGCGCGCTCGGCCATCCCATCGGCGCAACCGGTGCACGGCTGATCGTGACCCTGCTGCATGCGATGGAAAAGAACAACGTCAAGCGCGGCATCGCTTCGCTGTGCATTGGCGGCGGCGAAGCGACCGCCATCGCAGTCGAGCGCAAGCTCAACTGATCGCGCGCCGCGCAAACTTGTAGTGCATCGGCTGGATTTCCGCCGGTGCCATGTGCCGCACACCCGACAAGCGGGCTGCGTTGTTCCTGTGCAAGCAACCTGTGGTGAGATCGTGAAACGAAACAGCGCGATACGACGCATCGTCGTCACTGGAATGGGTGCAGTGTCCCCGCTTGGCGCCGGCGTAGAGGCCAACTGGTCGCGGCTGATTGCCGGGCAGTCCGGCATCCGCGCACTGTCCGATAATGTCGCGGCTGACCTGCCGGTGAAAGCCTGCGGCATCGTCCCCGACATCGTCGAAGATCCGGAATTCGGATTCGATCCTGATCGCGCAATCCCGAAGAAAGATCAGAAGAAGATGGACCGCTTCATCCAGTTCGCCATGATGGCGGCGGACGAAGCGATCGCACAGGCCGGATGGAAGCCGGAAGATGCGCGGTCCCGCGAGCGCACCGCGACCATTATTGGCTCAGGGGTCGGCGGATTTCCCGCCATTGTCGATGCGGTCCGCACCGCCGACGAACGCGGCGTGCGCCGCCTCTCGCCGTTCACCGTGCCGTCATTCCTGGTGAATCTCGCGGCGGGACAGGTTTCCATCAAGCATGGCTTCAAGGGAGCACTTGGTGCACCCGTGACCGCATGCGCAGCCGGCGTTCAAGCCATCGGCGATGCCGCCCGCCTTCTTCTTGCGGGTGAAGCGGATGTCGCAATCGCCGGCGGCGCGGAAGCCTGTATCGATCGCGTCAGCCTCGGCGGCTTCGCCGCCGCACGCGCGCTCTCGACCAATTTCAACGACGATCCGCAGCGCGCATCGCGCCCATTCGACCGCGACCGCGACGGCTTCGTGATGGGCGAAGGCGCGGGTATCCTAGTCATCGAAACACTCGACCACGCGCTGAGCCGCGGGGCAACGCCGATCGCCGAACTCGTCGGCTACGGCACCACGTCCGACGCCTATCACATGACCGCCGGTCCGGAAGACGGGGACGGCGCGCGGCGTTCGATCGAGATTGCCCTTCGGCAAGCAGGGATTTCGCCGATCGAGGTTCAGCATCTCAACGCGCATGCGACCTCGACACCTGTCGGCGACAACGGCGAGCTCGCGGCGATCAAAGCCGTATTCGGGACCGAAGGCCGGGTCGCGGTCTCCTCCACGAAATCTGCAACGGGTCACCTGCTCGGTGCAGCCGGCGGCCTCGAGGCGATCTTCTCGGTGCTGGCGCTGCGCGATCAGATCGCTCCCGCGACCCTCAATCTCGATCATCCGGATGCCGCAGCTGAAGGTGTCGATCTCGTTCGTGGCGCCGCACGGCCGATGGCCATGGAGCACGTACTGTCGAATGGATTCGGCTTCGGCGGCGTCAACGCAAGCGTTCTGTTCCGCGCCTGGTAAGGCGCGACCTGACGCGGAAAGCTAAACTGGCTTGCGTGTCAGCCGCTTGTTCTTCGCGGTGAGATAGTCTCGCGTCACCGGCGTCGCACCGCGCCCGGGCTTGTACATCAGTTCGTCCGAAGAAACAGTGCGTCCTGATGTGGAGCGCAAGACCAGTGGTGCAACCGCCGACTCGCTGACGCGGTCGAACGCGACGGCCGGTTCGTTGCCGCGCCCCGACACCCAGCGGTCGCCCCATTGCATGATGGCCATCAGCGCGACCTGAAGTTCCTTCGCCTTTACTGTCGGAACGTATTCAAAGCGCGTTCCGCGCTTGCCGACATCCATCTGGGTTAGCATTCCCTCTTCCACGAGGTGCCGGAGCCGATCCGTGAGCGTATTCCTTGCAATGCCAAGACCGCTCGTAAATCCTTCGAATGTGCGGACGCCCGCCAGCGCATCCCGCAGGATCAAAAGCGACCACGCGTCGCCGAGCACGGCGAGCGAACGGGCGATCGAGCAGTTCAACCGGCTGAAAGAAGGCTCTCGCATACCAGTCATTTCCTTCATTTAGTTGTTAATCGAGACTAGTTGCAATATCGGACTATTTATAACATTTCGCACCGGGCCGCCAAGCGGCGATCATGGGAGGTCATCATGCACAACGTTCAGATCAACGCTTTCGGCAAGCCATGGGAAGTTGTCGAGACTGTCAGCCTCCCCGATCCCGGAGCACCGGGTGCCGGCGAAATCGTCGTCGACATGGAATTTTCTCCGATCAACCCGTCCGATCTCGTGCTGATGCGTGGGATGTATGGCGTGAAACCGAACTTGCCGGCACCGGTTGGCGCCGAAGGCGTCGCCCGCGTCGCCAAGATCGGCTCCGGCGTGACCGGAATCAAGGAAGGCGATCGTGTTCTGTTTCCGCGGGGCGCGTCGACCTGGCTCACACGCGCCAAGGTCAAGGCCGACGGTCTCTTTGCATTGCCGGCGAACGCAGACCCGCAGCAGCTTTCGATGCTGATGGTCAATCCGCCGACGGCGTATCTCATGCTGACCGAGTATGTCGCCCTCAAGAAAGGTGACTGGGTGATCCAGAGCGCGGGAAATTCGGCCGTCGGACGCGCCGTCATCGCCATCGCAAAGAAGATGGGCATTCATACCGTCAGCGTCGTACGCCGCCCCGAACTGATTGAAGAACTCAAGAAGCTTGGCGCCGATGTGGTGCTGGTCGAGGGTCCGGATCTGGCCAAGCGTGTCAGGGAAGCGACCGACAAGGCCAAGATCATGCTCGCGCTCGACAGCGTCGGCGGACCTGGCCTGATGCCGCTGAACGATTGTCTCGCCAATGGCGGCACGCTTGTCGCCTACGGCGTGATGAGCGGCGGACCCGGCCCCTTCTTCACGGCTCCGAATATTTTCCGCGACCTGACGCTCAAGGGATTCTGGCTGTTGAACTGGTTTAACAAAAACTCGCCGGAACGCGCTTTGGAGGTTCAGAAGCAGGTGGCGAGCTGGATCGCGGATGGAACAATCTACACACCGGTGGAGGCAACCTACCCCCTCAGTGAGTCCAAGGCCGCGATTTCCCACGCCGCCAAAGGCGCGGGCAAAATCCTGTTCAAGGGCGGCTGAGAAATCGCTTCAAAACCGGAAGCGAACGTTCATCGGCGCTTCGATGATGCATGGGTGGGCTTCCCTGTTCAGGGCAGCCAGACTGGCCTAGAACAATCCGCATCATCGGAGCGCCCCATGACCCAACCTGCTATCGACCACCGCAATGCCGATCAGATCGCCTACTGGAATGGTCCAGGTGGCCGGCACTGGACCGACCGGCAGCAGCTCCAGGACGTTGTGCTTGCGCCGGTCTCCAAAATCCTGATCGAACGTGCGACCGTCAAGGCTGGCGAAGCCATCATCGACGTCGGTTGCGGCTGCGGTGCCACCTCCTTTGATCTCCTGAAACAGGTAGGAGCCACCGGCCGCGTGACCGGTATCGACATTTCCGAGCCGATGCTGGGCCGGGCCCGAGAGCTTGCGCCGGCGAATGCGCCGGTCGAGTTCGTGCTGGCGGACGCCACAGTGTATCCTTTTGCGCCGGAAAGCGCGGACATGCTGTTCTCCCGCTTCGGCGTGATGTTCTTTGCACAGCCCACGGACTCTTTTGCAAACATGCGCAAAGCTTTGCGGCCGGGCGGTCGCCTCGCCTTCGCCTGCTGGCGGACACCGCGCGACAATCCATGGATGATGCTCGGCCTGCAGGAGGCTTACAAATTCGTGCCGAAACTTCCCGAGGTGAAGCCGGACGATCCGGGCCCGTTCTCGTTCGCGAGCGAGGAACGGGTCCGCGGCATCCTTGGCGACGCAGGTTTCTCGGATATCAAAATGGAGCGAGCCGATCTGTCGCTCGACATCGCGACAGGCCGCGGCCTCGAAGCGGCCATCGAGACTGTCCTTGCGATCGGTCCCGCCAGTCGCGCGCTCGACAACCAGCCGCCGGACAAGATCGAAGCGGCCACGCAGGCGATTCGCACAATGCTTGCCGCGCACCAGAAGGGCGACACGGTCCCTCTCGGCGGCTCGATCTGGATCGTTACCGCGGCGAACAGCCGCTAGTCCCTGGCAATCCGAATTCCCTGCCCGCATGGGCCGCGTGTTGCTGCGGGAACATAACATCGTTCTCGGCGCTTATTCGTATGCAGCAATCCATTGCGGAGACAACGATGGCGCGGAAATACTCGAAAGGTGCAGCAAAGAAAGTCGCGCGTGCGATGCACAAGCGAAAGAAGGGTACGCTAAAGAGCGGCGGATCCGGCAAAACGGTCAAGAGCCGGAAGCAAGCCATCGCGATCGGCCTTTCCGAAGCCCGCAAGGAAGGAAAGAAGGTGCCGGCAAAGAAGTCTGCGTCAAAAGCCCGGAAAACAAAGAAGGCAAAAAAGACGAAGCGGTCGACGTCATAACGCGCAGGTCAAATCCTCCAGCACCGCGGACATTAAGTTTGTCGCGTAATGCCGATGGCAAATGTGGTTTTCCACTGGCCCCAGCCTGCCCGCTCGACAAGGCCAAGGCGGACTTTTAGTCTGCGCGCCGAATCCGGGGACAGGCTGAACGATGCTACCGAAGATCTGTCGTGCGCTGGCGCTTGCAGTTGCCTTGTTGGTGCAACCAGGCGCGGCGACGGCACAGGCGGACACCAGCGTTGAGATCACCTTCTGGAACTCGGTGAAAGACTCAAAAAATCCCGCTGAAATCTCAGCCTACCTCGATAAATATCCGAATGGCACATTCGCCGCCCTTGCCAGGATACGGCTGGACGCCCTGAGACAGAAAGCCAACCAGCCTCCCGGCGAACAATGGGCCGCCATCGGGTTTGCCGCGCGCGGCGCCTGGGGCGCCGTGTGGCAGAAGGCAACGCGGGATGAGGCCGAGGCGCGCGCGCTGACCCTGTGCGTCAACAACGGCGGGCGCGGTTGCAAGGTCTCATCCACGACCAAATGCGGCGCGATGTCGTTCTACACCACACGTATCCGCCGGACCCGTTACTGGGGCGCTTTCACAGCCGAAGGCCCTACGCTCGGTCAAGCCATCGATGCTGCGGCAGCGCGCTGCCGCAAGGAAGGCCGCAGCCCGTCGGATTGCAACATCCGGGTTTCGTTCTGCGCGGATGGAAGCCACAAGAGCTGATTGCCCGGGGCCTCAGCGGCGCTTAGGCCGCCGGGATCACATCGACCGCCACGGCCAGCTTCTGCTTGCGCGATCCGACAATAATTCCATCGACAGGCGAGACATCGGTGTAGTCGCGGCCCACCGCGAGAACGACATGATCGTTGCCGATCACCAGATCGTTGGTGGGGTCGAACCCCACCCATCCGATCTCCTCGCCACACCACACCGACACCCAGGCATGCGTCGCGTCCGCGCCCTGGAGCCGCGGACGCCCCGGCGGAGGCGTGGTCCGCAGATAACCGCTGACATAAGCCGCAGGCAGCCCGAGGCCGCGCAGCCCCGCGATCATGATATGTGCGAAATCCTGACAGACCCCTCGCCGCTTCTTGAAGACCTCTAACAGCGGCGTCGATATCTCCGTTGCTTTCGAGTCATAGACAAAGTCACGGTTGATCCGTCGCATTAGTTCAACCGACGAGACGAACGCCTCACCGCCGGCCGGAAAACATTCCGCAGCATAGGCGGTAATTATCGGCTGGATCGGCACAAGCGGGCTGGCGAACAAATATCCGACAGGAGAGACCGCTGCGAGGCCGTTCGACGTGAAGGCTGCCTCGCGCACCTGTTCCCAACCGGGAGAGGCCATGTCGCGCGGCAGAGCAGTGCGTGTAACGTCCACGCGCGATCGCGCATCAATACGCAGAACGCGGTGCGCGGTCTCGATCACGATACTTTCAGTACGGATGCCGAAGAAGTCCGTCCTCACCGCACGATCGAGCGGTGTCGGCTTGATCTCGACGTGATGGGAGATCAAATGCTGGCCATCGCCGTTTTTTGGCTCGAGCCTCAGTGAGCAGCGCGCAAAGCTGACCGGGCTCTCATAGGAATACGTGGTGACATGACGAATGTCGTAAATCACGCAAACCCCGTGAGCTTCTCGGGGCGCAACGCGAGACTTCCGTGCGGAAAGTAGTGCGATCCGATCGCATCAGCCAGATTCAGCAGGTCCTGCTCAAGCGAGAACAGGGTCTTTGCATCGAATGACTCTGCCTCCCCCGCGATCATCGCAGCCTGGAGGCTGACAGCACAACGATGCGGCGGGTCGATCAGGCCGCCTTCGCGCATGCTCGGCAGGCTCGCGATGTGCTCGTTGAGCGCCGCGATCTGGAACGCCACCGAACGCGGATTGAAGGAATCCAGCACAACCAGGTCGCGCACCGGCGCCAGTACGGGCCCGACCATATAGCGCGAACGATAGGTGATCTGGCAATCGACCAGCGTCAACAGCAGGTCGAGGTCCTCGGCAGTTGCCTTGTCGTCGGCGAACTGACGCGCAAAACGCGCAGTGTTAATGGCCCGCTCGACGCGGCGGCCCATCTCGAGAAAGCGCCAGCCCGCGGCGCGGTTCATGTTCTCTTGCGCAAGACCTGCGAACGTCGCCAGTGATTGCAGGGTCCACTCCGCGGCCTCAAGCAACGCCTCATCGTCTTCGGCCTTTTCCGACAAGCGTTCGACCATGCCGGTGATGACATGCCACGCATCGGGCGAAAGGCGCTCGCGCAATGTCGTGGCGGTGCGTTGCGCGGAACGAACCAGCGACAGCGCCGAGCCGAACTTGTCCTTGGCCTGAAGCGCTTGCGCCGCTGTGGTCGCGAGTTTGGTGCGCGTCGATGGCGAGGTTGCGCCCCACGCCACAAGCAACCGCTGAATGCGTTCGATCACCGGTTGCATCGGCGATGGGCCCTTGCCGGGTTCACGCAATGCGCCGCCGAGCGCACGAACCAGCCGCAGCGTGGCCTCGGCCCGCTCCAGATAACGGCCAAGCCAGAACAGATTGTCTGCCGCGCGGCTTGGCACCCATCCGGCAATGCGCCTGATACGAACGGCATCGCTCGGCGGCAACAACGTGGACGTCGCGACTTCCTTCTCCGATACAACCCAGACGTCGGCGGCGCGTGCGCCCTCGCCCATTGAAACCGCGCGCGCATCAGGCTTGTCGGCGATGCGGCAGAACCCGCCCGGCAGGATGGTCCAGCCTTTCGGCGTGGCGGCGGCGAAAACCCGAAGAACGAAGGGGCGTGGAGAGATATGCCCGTTGTCCCAAACCGGCGTCGTGGAGAGGCGCACCATCTCCTGCCCGACATAGTCGATGCCGCGTTTGCCGATAGCATCGACCAACTGCGCGCGCTCATCTTTGGAAAGGGAACTGCCGACAATCGGACCACGGCCCGGGAAACCAGGTACAGACGGTCCGTAAGCACCGTCGATCGCCATGTCATCGAGGCGCGAAAGCACCTCGTCACGGGCGGATTTCTGCCCGCACCACCACGTGGCGATGTGCGGCATCTTCAGGTCTTCGCCGAAGAAGCGCTGGCTCAGGCTCGGCAGGAAACCGAGCAGCGTCCGCGCTTCCATCACGCCGGAACCGGGCATGTTGGCGACAGCCACGCCGCCCTTTCTGATGACATCGATCAGGCCCGGAACGCCGAGCATGGAACGCGCATCGAGTTCGAGGGGATCGAGAAAATTCGAGTCGACCCGCCGCAGCAGCACGTCAAGGCGCTTCAGGCCGGCAACGGTGCGGACGTGCAGCCGATCCTCGCTCACCGCGAGATCATCACCTTCCACCAGCAGAAAGCCAAGATAACGCGCCAATGTGGCATGTTCGGAATAGGTTTCGCTGGAATTGCCCGGCGTCAGCACCCCGATGCGGGGTTCGTCGCGATCGGCAATGGCCCGCAGGCTGTCGCGGAACGCCTCAAAGAACGGCGCGACGCGCTCGACATTCATCGATGTGTAGAGGTTCGTCAGTGCGCGTGACAGCACCAGCCGGTTTTCGAGGGCATAACCCGCACCGGACGGCGCCTGCGTGCGATCATTCAGCACCCACCAGCGCCCGTCGGGCCCACGGCCGATGTCGGCCGCGTAGAGATTGAGATAATGTCCGCCGGGCGGCGTCACGCCGCAAACCGAGCGCAGATATTCCGCGCTACCGGCGACGGCGGCCGCCGGCAAAGCACCCTCCGCAATCAACCGGCCTTCGCCATACAAATCGCGCAAGATCTGTTCCAAAAGCTCCGCGCGCTGGGCGACGCCTTCCGAAATCTGCTTCCATTCGGCTTCGTCGATCAGCAGCGGCAGATGGCTGAGCGGCCAGGAACGATCCGCAGCGTCACCCGGTGCGCGATATGTGACGCCGGCGTCGCGCATATGCTGATCCGCGGACGCAAAGCGGCGTTCGATCTCGCCCGGCGTGAGCGTGGAGAACGCGTCGAAGAACCGGGTCCATACCTCGCGGGGCTGGCCCTCTGAGTCGAGGAATTCGTCCGGAATTCCGGGCAACGGCGTATAGCCGCGGGTGCAATCCAGAAGATCGCGCTGCGCTGCTCGCGGTGCCTTTTCTCCGCTGTCCGTGTCCGCCATCCGACTCGCTTTCTGCTCTTCGCGACAACTTCGCCGATTATGGCGGCGGCCTCAATGCGGGAGCGGCGTCCGGAGGTCCAGAGTCAGGGGAAATTCGAGGGTCCGTTCCTCGGAAGGCACAGTTATCGGGCCCGGCGTGTGCCCGTGGTCCTGAAAGCGGGCAAGCCGCCTCGCTTCGGCCTCGTAGCTATTGACCGGCTTGGTGTCGTAGCTCCGCCCCCCTGGATGGGCGACATGGTAGACACAGCCGCCCAGCGAGCGGCCATTCCATGTGTCCAGAATGTCGAAAGTCAGCGGGGCGTGAACCGGGATCGTCGGGTGAAGACCCGACGATGGCTGCCACGCCTTGAAGCGCACGCCGGCGACGGCCTCGCCCGCGCGTTCGGTATTCGTCATCGGCAACCGGCGGCCATTGCAGGTGATCACGTGCCGGCCCTCGATAAAGCCGTTGACCTTGACCTGCAATCGCTCGACTGACGAGTCGACATAACGCACCGTACCGCCTGCGGAGCTTTCCTCCCCGAGCACATGCCAAGGCTCCAAAGCCTGACGCAGCTCAAGCGTCACACCGCCGTGCTGAACGCTCCCGAACACCGGAAACCGAAACTCGAGTTGCGCCTCGAACCACTCCGGCTCGAAATCGTAACCAGCCTGCTTCAAATCCCAGAGCACACCCCTGAAATCCTCCCAGAGGAAATACGGCAGCATGAAGCGATCATGCAGTGTCGTTCCCCAGCGAACGAAGCGGCCATCCTGCGGTTCGCGCCAGAATTTCGCGATCAACGCGCGGATCACAAGCTGCTGCGCAAGGCTCATGCGCGCGTCAGGCGGCATCTCCAGCGCGCGGAATTCGACGAGACCGAGACGCCCTGTGGAGCTGTCGGGTGAGTAAAGTTTGTCAATGCAGACTTCGGCACGATGGGTGTTGCCGGTAATGTCTACCAGCAAATGCCGGAAGGTGCGATCGACCAGCCACAGCGGCACTTTCTCGCCTTTCGGCGGAATGTTAGAGAGCGCGATTTCCAGTTCATAGAGCGCGTCGTGCCGAGCTTCATCGATACGCGGGGCCTGACTGGTCGGTCCGATGAACATCCCGGAAAACAGATAGGACAGCGACGGATGGCGCTGCCAATAGAGCACCACGCTCTTGAGCAGATCGGGCCGCCGCAGGAACGGCGAGTCCGCAGGCATGCCGCCCCCCACAACAACGTGGTTGCCGCCGCCGGTGCCGGTGTGACGGCCGTCGATCAGGAAACGGTTCGCGCCGAGGCGAACATGCGCCGCCTCCTGATAAAGGCTGATGGTCGTATCGACGATTTCGCGCCAGTTCTTCGCCGGATGAATATTGATCTCGATCACACCGGGATCTGGGGTGACCTTGATGACCTCTACGCGCGGATCGTAAGGCGGAGCGTAACCTTCGACATGAACCTGAAGCTTCATGTCCTCTGCGGTTGCCTCCACCACCGCGATCAGTTCGAGATAGTCCTCGAGCTTCTCCACCGGCGGCATGAATGCGCAGAGAATGCCGTCGCGAATCTCAATTGACAGCGCCGTGCGGACACCGCCCTTTCCGCCAGCCTGCTGCTCCTGAATGAACTGGCGCGGCCCGCCATCTGCCAATGCTCCCCCATCGAATACGGGCGGCTGAGCGACCGGCTCGGATGAAGCAGCCGTAGCATCGAACACCGGCAGCGCTTCGCGCTCTTCCGTCGGGTCCTGCTCAACGATATAGGGATAATCCTCCGGCGGAATCCATTGCAGTGAATTCATCGGCAGCCGCAGACCCAGCGGCGAATCGCCGGGCATCAGGAACAGATTTCCGCGCCGGAGATTCCATTTCTCGCTCCGCCAGCGGCTGGCGGCCTTCGCATTCCAGCGCTGTACCGGCAGCACGAAGCCACGCGGCACGTTCAGTCCCTGCTGAAACACCTGCGCCATGCGCGAGCGTTCTTCCGGATCGGCGAGTTTTGAATCGCTTGGATCCACATTGCCGGGAAGACTGTTCTCCTTCAGCAACCAATGCGCCTGATCCTCATAAGCCGGCAAAACGTAGTCGGCATCGACACCGAGTTTCTCGGCAACACCTGCTGCGAATTTTTCCGCCTGCTCGATCTTCGCAGAGCGTGGCCCTTCCATCGGCGCGATCAGATCGGGATTCCGCCAGATCGGCACGCCGTCCTTGCGCCAGTAGAGCCCGAAAGCCCAGCGTGGCAGGCTTTCACCCGGGTACCACTTACCCTGCCCGTAATGCAGCAGGCCGCCTGGTGCAAAGCGCGTGCGCAAGCGGCGGATGAGATTATCGGCAATGCCGCGCTTGGTCGGGCCGACTGCGGCTGTATTCCACTCAGCGGACTCCAAATCGTCGATCGAGACGAATGTCGGCTCACCGCCCATCGTCAGCCGGACGTCTTCGGCCGCGAGATCGGCATCCACCTTTTCGCCCAGCGCATCGAGACGCCGCCATGAATCGTCGGAGAATGGCTTGGTGATGCGCGGCGCCTCGTTGACGCGTGTCACCTTCATCTCGAAACCGAAATCGACATTGGCAGAACTGACATTGCCGCTGATCGGTGCTGCGGTCCGGTAGTGCGGAGACGCCGCGACGGGGATATGTCCCTCGCCTGTCAGCATGCCCGACGTCACATCGAAACCGATCCACCCGGCGCCTGGCAGATAAACCTCCGCCCACGCATGAAGATCGGTGAAATCAGCCTCGACTTCTCGGGGCCCCTGCAACGGGTCGATGTCAGGGCGTAACTGAATGAGATAGCCGGAGACGAAGCGCGCCGCCAATCCAAGATTGCGTAGCGCCTGGATCAGAAGCCAGGCGGAGTCGCGGCACGAGCCCGCGCCGCTCCGCAACGTCTCTTCAGGCGTCTGAATTCCCGGCTCCATGCGGATGACGTAATTGATCCTGTCGCGCAGCTTCGCGTTGAGTTCGACAAGGAAGTTCACAGTGTTGGTCGGTCCGCGCGGAATGCTCGCAAGATATTCCGCGAGCAAAGGCGTGACTGGCTCGGTCTTCAGATAGGGCGCAAGCTCGTCGGCAAGGTCAGCCGGATATTGAAATGGAAACGTTTCCGCGTACGGCTCGACAAAAAAATCGAACGGATTGACCACCGCCATATCGGCGATGAAGTCCACCTCGATCTTGAATTCAAGCGTCGGCTCGGGAAACACGAAGCGCGCTAGCCAGTTCCCTTGCGGATCCTGCTGCCAGTTGACGAAATGCTTCTCGGGCAGAACCTTCAGCGAATAGCTGGAAACCCGTGTGCGCGAATGTGGCGCCGGCCGCAATCGAATGACCTGCGGACCCAGGCTGACGGGCTGATCGTACCTGTAATGTGTGACGTGATGCAGGACGACGGCGATGGACACTGCGCAACAACCTCAATGGCTTGTTTTTTGAGCAGAACACCTGGCTGAGCCTCTATCAAGCGCTAACAACGAGCAGGAACTGCCTAACGCATTGGCGAATCGGGGTTTCGTGCCGAAATGCCGAGCGATTTGATGCGCGACGCCAGCGTTGTGGGCTTGATCGCAAGCAGTTCCGCCGCGCCATCCTTGCCAAATATCTTGCCGCCGGACGCCTTCAGCGCAGCCAGGATATTGTTGCGTTCGTGTTCCCGCATTTCGTCGTCGGTCATGATGGCTGGCGGCGCTCCATTTCTGGGACGCCGCGACGCTGCGGGGAGTTCGGCCCCCGCTTGTTGGATCGGCAGGTCAATCCGTAGCCGCCCGTTCTGGGCCAGAATGGCCGCGCGTTCGATCACATTCTGCAGTTCGCGGACATTGCCGGGCCAGTCGTATTGCATCAGGCGGCGAACATCGCCTTCCGACAACCGCAGGTCGGATTTCAGCGATTTGCCCTCGCTGCTCAGGAAGTGCTGTGCAAGCAATGGAATGTCTTCACGGCGGTCGCGCAGCGGCACGGTTTCGACCGGAAATACATTGAGCCGGAAATAGAGATCCTCGCGAAAACGCCCCTGCTTCACCTCCTGTTTCAGTTCGCGGTTGGTCGCGGCGATAACACGGACATTGACGGCGCGCGTGCGTTCCTCGCCGACGCGCTCGAAATGCCCTTCCTGCAACACGCGCAGCAGCTTGCCCTGAAGCTCCAGCGGAATTTCTCCGACTTCATCGAGAAACAGCGTCCCGCCATCAGCCAGTTCAAACCGTCCGACGCGATCGCGCAACGCCCCGGTGAACGCTCCGCGGACATGGCCGAAAAATTCACTCTCGAACAGTTCACGCGGAATGGCTGCACAGTTGACCCGGATCAGCGGGCGGTCGCTGCGCTGGCTCGCCTCGTGGATAGCGCGCGCGATCAGTTCCTTGCCGGTCCCGGATTCGCCGGTGATCATTACGGTCGCGTCGGTCGGCGCAACGAGGCTGACCTGCCGCAGCGTCTTCTGCACTGCCGCGGTACGCCCGATAATGCCGCGGGGATTCGTCTCGGTGCGGATTTCCTCCTGCAAATAGGCGTTTTCCTGCTCGAGACGCTCGCGCAATTGATCGACTTCCGCGAGCGCCGCGCGAAGCTTTTCGTCCGCCTCGCGGCGCTGGCTGACATCGCGGAACACGATCACCGCACCGACCACCACGCCACGATCGCGGATCGGTGTGGATGTGTACTCGACCCAAACCGGCGTGCCGTCCTTGCGCCAGAACACCTCGTCATTGACCTGATGCACCGCGCCGTCGCGGAACGCGGCATAGATCGGACAGTCCTCGTGCGGATAATGCCGCCCATCGTGATGGGTATGATGCACGGTGGAGTGAATATCGGTGCCGACCAGTTCCTCAGCCGACCAGCCGAGCAGGCGCTCGGCGACAGGATTGACGAATGTGGTCTTACCTTCGGCATTGACGCCGTAGATGCCCTCGCCCGCCGCACGCAGGATCAACTGGTTCTCGCGCTCAATGTCGCGGAAGACGCGCTCGACGCGCTGCCAAGCTGCGATGCCGCCGCGCATGTGATCTTCCGCTGTGACATCGACCAGCCGGCGGCGGCGCTGTTCAAGATCGCTCATCGCCAGCAGCACCAGCGGCGTGCCCTCCTGCGGGATCAGCGACCCGGTATATTCCAGCCGAAGTTCGTTTCCCGCAGCGTGACGCGGCGTCAGCGACGTGGTCCAGAACGAGCCCCTGTCGAACACGGCCTGCGTGAAAACAATCAGCGCGGGCAACTGCCCGGCATGCAAGGCGCTGATCTTCATCTGCCGCAGCAGAGCACGGTCGTATCCGAGCAGCGTGCACACGGCAGGGTTGGCATCGACGATGCGATCCCCGTGGGGGTCCAGCAACATCATCGGCTCAGCCGCAAAATCGAACGCCGCGCCCCACAGATCAAGGCTCTTTTCCGGTCCCGACGACAGGGAAACGTCCATGAGCCCTCGCTACGAAATATCGTAATTAGATTACGAATAATCGTATAACACGAAATCTCGTAACCGACAATGTTACCGCTGCGGCGCATTGACATTGATAAATCGCGCAAAACGGCGGTGGCACGAGGTTTGCGTAATGGATTGAAACGCCATGCAGGAGGTTTCATGTCCACCTTCGATAATCCGTTCGATCCGAACCGCCGCCTCTCCTCTTTCGGCTGCGCTTGCGGCCGACACACGAGCGAAGCCGAGCACGAAGCCGCGCTCCAGCTCCAGGCTGAGACCCCACACAGCGAGGACCGGCGCTACGAAGGCGTTGTCGCCTCCGCCGTCATGCGCGCGATGTTTCCTCAGGATGCTGCACGCCGCGCATTCCTGAAATCGGTCGGCGCGGCGACCGCCGTCGCCGCCGTCTCGCAATTCTTCCCTCTGAAGACCGCGACCGAAGTGTTTGCGCAAGGCGCACCGCTCGAGAAGAAGGATCTCAAGGTCGGGTTCATTCCGATCACATGTGCGACGCCGATTATCATGGCGAAGCCGATGGGCTTCTACGAGAAGCAGGGCCTCAATGTCGAAGTGATCAAGACCGCCGGCTGGGCGGTGATCCGCGACAAAACCATCAACAAGGAATACGACGCGGCGCACATGCTCTCGCCGATGCCGATCGCAATTTCAATGGGCGCGGGCTCCAACCCGATTCCCTACACCATGCCCGCCGTCGAGAACATCAACGGTCAGGCCATCACCCTCGCGATCAAGCACAAGGACAAGCGCAACCCGAAGGACTGGAAGGGTTTCAAGTTCGCGGTGCCGTTCGACTACTCGATGCACAATTACCTGCTGCGCTACTACCTGGCGGAGCACGGTATCGATCCCGATACCGACGTTCAGATCCGTGCGGTGCCGCCGCCGGAAATGGTCGCCAATCTTCGCGCCGACAACATCGATGGCTTCCTCGGTCCCGATCCGATGAACCAGCGCGCGGTCTATGACGGCGTCGGCTTCATCCACATCCTTACGAAGGATATCTGGGAAGGCCATCCCTGCTGCGCGTTCGCGGCTTCCAAGGAATTCGTCACCACGATGCCGAATACCTATGCGGCGCTGCTGAAATCGATCATCGATGCAACGGCGTTCGCCCACAAGGCCGAAAACCGCAAGCAGATCGCGGAGGCGATCTCGCCAGCGAACTATCTCAACCAGCCGCCAATCGTGCTCGAGCAAATTCTCACCGGCACCTTCGCCGATGGACTCGGCAACATCGTGACGCAGCCGAACCGCGTCGATTTCGATCCGTTCCCTTGGCAGTCGTTTGCGGTCTGGATCATGACCCAGATGAAGCGCTGGGGACAGATCAAGGGTGACGTCGACTACGCCGGCATCGCGAGCCAGGTCTATCTCGCCACCGATACGGCGAAGCTCATGAAGGAAGTTGGTCTGACACCCCCGACAACTATCACGAAATCGTTCAGCGTAATGGGTAAGCCTTTCGATCCGGCAAAGCCCGAGGATTACCTCAAGAGCTTCAAGATCAGCAAGGCGAGCTAAGCATGACCTCATCGCTGAAACTTCGCGCGGCCGTGCTGTCGATTGCGATCTTTCTCGCCTTCATCGGCGCGTGGCATCTTGCCACGCGCGGCAGCGGATCGGTCGCCACGATGAGTCCGGAATACGCAAAGCTGATGGGTGTGACAGCGACCCAGGGCAAATCGGCAATGCCGGGCCCGCTCGATGTCGGCGCCAAGCTCTGGCAGCACATCAAGAGCCCGTTCTACGACAACGGTCCGAACGACAAGGGCCTCGGCATCCAGCTCGGTTATTCGATCGCGCGCGTCCTGCTTGGCTACTTCCTCGCCGTGATTGTGGCGATCCCGCTCGGATTTTTGATCGGCATGTCACCGCTGATCAGCAAGGCGCTCGATCCTTTCATTCAGGTTCTGAAACCTATGTCTCCCCTCGCCTGGATGCCGCTGGCGCTCTACACCATCAAGGATTCCAATACGTCCGCGATCTTCGTGATCTTCATCTGCGCGATCTGGCCGATGCTGATCAACACCGCATTCGGCGTCTCCGCCGTGCGCAAGGAATGGATCAACGTCGCCCGCACGCTCGAGGTTGGATCCATGCGCCGTGCCTTCACGGTGATCCTTCCGGCAGCTGCACCGACCATCCTGACCGGCATGCGCATTTCCATCGGCATCGCATGGCTCGTCATCGTCGCCGCGGAAATGCTGGTCGGCGGAACGGGCATTGGCTATTTCGTCTGGAACGAATGGAACAATCTCTCGATCACCAACGTCATCATCGCCATTCTGGTCATCGGCCTGGTTGGAATGATGTTCGATCAGATCCTTGCGCGATTTACGCGCATGGTCACGTTCCCGGAGTGATGTGATGATCGATAAATTCATCTCTATCGAAGGCATCGCCAAGCACTATCCGGCACCGGATGGCGGGAAGACGACTATCTTCGAGGACCTCTGGCTGTCGATGCCGCGCGGAGAGTTCGGTTGCGTGATCGGCCATTCCGGCTGCGGCAAGACGACCGTTCTCAACATTCTAGCCGGGCTGGACGAACCCTCCGAAGGCACCGTGATCGTCGATGGTCAGGCTATCGAGGGCACCAGCCTCGATCGAGCCGTGATCTTCCAGAGCCATGCCTTGCTGCCGTGGCGCACGGTGATGGGCAACGTCGCCTACGCGGTTTCGTCGAAATGGCGCAAGTGGGACAAGGCGCGCGTTCGTGCCCACGCTCAGAAGTTTATCGACATTGTCGGTCTCACCGGGTCCGAGCACAAAAGGCCCTCAGAGTTGTCCGGCGGCATGAAGCAGCGCGTCGGTATCGCGCGCGCGCTGTCGATCACGCCGAAAATCATGCTGATGGATGAGCCCTTCTCCGCACTCGACGCGCTGACGCGCGGAACGTTGCAGGACGAGGTTCGCCGCATCTGCCTGGAGACCGGCCAGACCGCCTTCATGATCACACACGACGTGGACGAAGCGATCTATCTCGCCGACAAGATCTTCCTGATGACCAACGGCCCCGGTGCGGTGCTTGCGGAGGTTCTGGAAAATCCGCTGCCCAAGGATCGCGGCCGCATCGATCTTCACCGTCATCCGCAATACTACGCCCTGCGCAATCACATCATCGATTTCCTCGTGACGCGCAGCAAAACCTTCGTGGACACCAACAAGGCCCACGATCCTCGCAACGTGCCCGTCGTCCGCCCCGGATTCACTGAGCCCGCGATCGTCACCAGCAACACACCTCTCGATAAGACCGCAGCCGGCCAGACCAGTGCCGCCTGACAGCCCTTCAAAACTGGAGAATTGACATGAAGCGATCCGACCTCACCGAAAAGCTGCTCGACATCAAGCGAGAGAACGGCTGGACCTGGAAGCACATCTGCGAACAGATCGGCGGCCATTCCGACGCGCTGATTGTCGGCGCCATTCTCGGACAGATGAAACTGACCAAGCCACAGGCGGAGAATGCCGCCAAGCTGTTCGGCCTGTCGAAGGCCGAGACCGCGATGATCAACGAAATTCCCATGCGCGGCGACGGCACCCAGATGCCGCCGACCGATCCGCTGATTTATCGTTTCTATGAAATGGTGATGGTGAATGGACCGGCCTGGAAGGCACTGATCGAGGAGGAATTCGGCGACGGCATCATGTCGGCCATCGATTTCGATTTCGCCATGGAACGCGTGGCGAACCCGAAGGGTGACCGCGTCAAGTTCGTGATGACGGGCAAGTTCCTGCCGTTCAAGTATTACGGCGCAACCGGCAACAATCTCGAATACGGCTACAAGGAAGCCTGAATCACCGCATCAGGCGGATGGCGTCGTTGAAAAAATCCGGGCCGCCAAAGTTACCGGACTTCAGCGCCGTCACCGCATCGCCTTTGCTCCAGCCCACGCAGCGGAGCACCGGGACGCCTGCGGCAATCTCGGGACCGACCAGAAACGCCGGGATGCCGAGGCGGTCGACCACAGCGCCCGAGGTTTCACCTCCCGCGATCACAAGCCGCCGTACGCCGGCAGCGACCAGACCTTCGCTGATCGCCGCCATCGCCTGCTCGATGGCGTGACCGGCAGCGTCACGGCCATGCCTCGCCTGTAGCGCAGAAACCTGATCGGGCGTCGAACTGCTCGCTATCAGGACCGGCTCCTTGCCAAGATGATCGCGCGACCAATCAAGCGCGCGCCGGACCTCGGATGATCCTGCCACAATCTTTTCAGGATCGAGCCGCAGCACGGGCATCGATTTCTCCGCATGCGCGATCTGCGCCAGCGTGGCCTGCGAGCAGCTTCCGGCAAGACAAGCGACGGGGCCACCGATCGCCTTTTGATCGGCACTCGCTGAGGCCGCCCTCACCCTGCCCGACGCGACAAGGCCGCGGGCAAGCCCAAGGCCCATTCCCGACGCACCCACCGATAAACGATGATCGAGCGCAACCTGACCAATGATCTCAAGTTCGGGATCGAACACGGCATCGATGATCGCAGCACCAATGCCCTGTTTGGCAAAATCGATCAGCTTTGCTCGGATCGCTTCGGCGCCCTTTGCGACGGTGGCGAGATCAACCAAACCGACCTTGGATTTACTCTGCCGCGCCAGCACCCGCACCAGATTGGAGTCATGCATGGGGTTCAGCGGATGATCCTTCAACGGGCTTTCATTCAGCGGCACGCTACCCACGAACAGGTTGCCTTGGTAAACTGAGCGCCCCGTTCTGGGAAACGCCGGCGTCACCAATACGATGGCGTCGCCGGAATCAGCGCGCAGCGCGTCCATCACTGGACCGATGTTACCCGAATCGGTGGAATCGAACGTCGAACATATCTTGAACAGCACATGCGTGGCGCCGCGCGCCCGCAGCCACTTGTCCGCTTCGCGAGAACGCGCAACCGCCTGAGACGCCTCGATGGAACGGCTCTTCAGCGACACCACCACGGCATCGACATCGGGCAGCGCCAGCGCGTCATCGGGAACGCCGATGGTCTGCACCGTCCGTAGCCCGCAGCGTGTCAGCATGTTGGCAAGATCGGACGCGCCGGTGTAATCGTCCGCGATGCAGCCCAGAGCCAGTGTCACGCGCGCGCTCCGGTCCTGGACTTCGCAGCATAAGGCGCGAACCAGCCGAGGCCTTCGGCCGTTTTTCCTTTCGGCCGGTACTCGCAGCCGACAAAGCCGCCATATCCCAAACGGTCGAGTTCATCAAACAGGAAGGGATAGTTAAGTTCCTCGGCTGACGGCTCGTTGCGCGAAGGAACGCTCGCAATCTGGATGTGGCCGATCATCGGCATCATCTGCCGCAACGCCATGGTGACGTCACCATGGACGATCTGCCGATGATAGATATCGAACTGCAGTTTCAGATTAGGCATTCTCAGATCGTTGATCACGCTCGCAGCGAAGTCGAAATCGTTCAGGAAATATCCCGGCACGTCACGCGGATTGATCGGCTCCAGCATGAGATCGATGTTTTCCTTGGCGAGCGCCTCGGCAGTCCAGGCCACGGAGCGGCGAAACGCATCGACTGCTTTCGGATCGCGGCGATCGGCAATTCCCGCCATCAGATGAAGCCGTTTGACGCCGGTCGCAGCGGCATATGGCAACGCCTGCTGGACGCTGTTCTGCACGTCGGCAAAGCGATCCGGCAACGCCGCAAAGCCGCGCTCGCCCTTGCTCCAGTCGCCCGGAAACAAATTGAACAGTGCCTGTGTCAGGTTATTGCCGTGAAGTCGTTGACCGACTTCGTCAGGCGAATGCTCGTAAGGAAAGAGAAACTCCACCGCTGAAAAGCCCGCCTTCGCCGCCGCGTCGAAGCGGTCGAGAAACGGCACTTCGTTGAACATCATGCTGAGATTTGCCGCAAAACGAGGCATTCGATGATTCCGTTTCTTGTAATTACAACTCTGCTCTACTCACCTGGCAGTTTCGTTCCAGTCACACGCGCATACATCCGAGCCACCGAGGCGTCATCGTCGCGGCCCATCCCCGCGGCCGACGTCATCAGGAACATCTGCAATGCCGCCGCCGAGACCGGCACCGGGAATTTCGCGGTTCGCGCCATGTCCTGAATGATGCCAAGATCCTTGACGAAAATATCGACGGCGCTGCGCGGCGTGTAGTCGCCGTCCAGCACATGCGGCATACGGTTCTCGAACATCCATGAATTTCCAGCCGACGCCGTGATGACTTCGTAAACCTTGGCGATGTCGAGACCCTGCTTCGCCGCAAAGGCCATCGCCTCGCTGGCCGCTGCGATATGCACGCCTGCCAGAAGCTGGTTGATCATTTTGAACGCCGCGCCCTGCCCTGGTGCATCGCCGAGTTCGTAGAGCTTTGCGGACATCGCATCGAGCGCAGTCCTTGCCTTGGCGAATGCGGCTTTGCTGCCGGAAGCGAGGATCGTCAGTTCACCCTGCGCGGCGCGTTGCGCACCGCCGCTGATCGGCGCATCGAGATAATGCCGTCCGGTTGCCTCGAGCTGTTTCGCCAGCCGCCGCGCGACATCCGGGTCCATCGTCGCGGACGATATAAAAACCGACCCTTTGGGCAAGGTCTCCGCCACACCTTGCGGGCCGAACAGGATCGCCTCGGTCTGCGCGGCGTTCACGACAACACTGACGACCGCATCTGCCTCTCGCCCGGCCTCCGCTGGCGACGCTACGCCCCGGCCACCCTCCGCCGCAAGACGCGCGACCGCTTCCGGCGCGACGTCGCAACCCGCGACATCGAAGCCTGCGCGCTTGAGCGACAGCGCCATGCCAAAGCCCATCGAGCCGAGACCGATGACTCCAACGCGTCCCATTTTTTCGGACATATCTCTCCCTGTTTTTGCCTGTTCGTACATTGGGCGTCGAACGGTTACGGGCTTGGTAGCACGGCCAGCGGCCCGTCCAAAATGGCGTTTGAGCCGTCCCGAAAAGCATGAGAAAAGGCGATCCAAGGGGCTCCACAATGTCAGAAACACGACTTCGCGATCAGATCTGCCAGTTCGGCCGCTCGCTGTTTGAGCGGGGTTTGACCCCCGGATCGTCTGGGAACATCAGCGTCCGCCTCGACGACGGCGGTTGGCTGGTGACGCCGACCAACGCATCACTCGGATTTCTGGATCCTGCTCGAATCTCGCGGCTGAATGGATCGGGGCGCCTGCTGTCGGGCGATGCGCCCACCAAGGAAATCCCGTTGCATGCAGCGCTGTACGAGACGCGGCACAACGCACGGGCCATTGTGCATCTGCATTGCGCCCACTGCGTTGCCGTATCCATGCTACCCGACATTGATCCGAAGGCAGCGTTGCCGCCCCTGACGCCCTATTACGTGATGCGCTGCGGTGCAACAGCGTTACTGCCTTACTACCGTCCCGGTGATGCTGCGGTTGCAGATGCGATCCGGGGACTAGCCGGCAAGTATTCGTGTGTGATGCTATCCAATCACGGGCCGGTGGTCGCGGGCGACACGCTGGAAGCAGCCGTGTTTGCCATGGAAGAGCTTGAAGAGACCGCAAAGCTTTATCTGATGCTGCGCGGCATGAACCCTCGCACGCTCACCCCGGAGCAGGTCGCCGATCTGGTTTCGACATTCCATTCCCCCGCGACGGCAACTGGCGGGAAACAGAGCCCCGGGTAACCCCGCGACAATACGGCACGGAAAAGACGTGCATCGTTACTGAAGCGTCACGGCCATGTAACGGCACTGACACATAGAACTCCGACAAGCAGCGCATGTCTTGAAGGAGGATTCCATGCGCATTGCTGCTACATTGTCGTTGCTTGCACTGACCGCTCTGCCCGGTTTTGCATCGGCTCAAACGTCCGGTCAGGCCTTCCCTGCAACACTCGCCGGCCACGCCGTTATGCCGGCCGGGTCGTTTATCGAAGCCCCCGCGGATGCTCCCGCGGATCTGAAGGTTTCCGGCAAGTTCACCACCGGCGTCCGCGTTGATGCAGTTGGCACCATTGAGGGCAAATCCTTCGATCGCCCAACCGGTGTCAAGCTGCCGTTCAAGGGCCAGCCCCTGCAAGGCCACTCCGGGATCAAGAAAGCCGCCGATGGCACCTTCTGGGTGCTCAGCGACAACGGTTTCGGCAGCAAGGCGAATTCGCCGGACTCGATGCTCTTCCTGAACAACTATCGTATCGACTGGGGCAAGGGGACCGTTGAGCGCGTCTCCACCGTCTTCCTGCGGGACCCGGACAAGAAGGTGCCCTTCCGCATCGCAAACGAGGGTACCGAAACGCGCTACCTGACTGGTTCGGATTTCGACACCGAAAGCTTCCAGCCGATCGGCGACAAGATCTGGATCGGTGACGAATTCGGCCCTTACCTGATCCGCGCCGACCGTACCGGCAAGATCGAAGCCGTGTTCGAGACCGAACTCGACGGCAAGCCAGCTCGCTCGCCGGATCATTATGCGATCACCTCGCCGGCCACGCCCACCACGCCAGTTGCATTCAACATCCGCCGCTCGAAGGGTTATGAGGGCATGGCCGCTTCGCCGGATGGAAAATTCCTTTATCCGCTGCTCGAAGGCCCGGCCTGGGACGCCGAGAAGAAGGATTGGGAAAAGACTGCTGACGGCAAGGAATATCTTCGCATTCTTGAGTTCGATGTCGGCGCGGGCAAGTGGACCGGCCGTCACTGGAAGTACGTTCTCGAGAGCAACGGCCTCGCGATCGGCGACTTCAACATGATCGATGCGACCACCGCGATGGTGATCGAGCGTGACAACGGCGAAGGTACCGCCGACAAGGCTTGCGAAGGCCCGAAGAAGCCTGACTGCTTCCACGACCTCGCCAAGTTCAAGCGCGTCTACAAGATCGAAATAACCGACGCCAATGCCAACGGTCCGGTCCGCAAGATCGGCTATATCGACCTGATGAAAATTGCGGATCCGGACAAGAAGGCGCGCAAGCCGCTGAACGAAGGCGTCCTCACCTTCCCGTTCTGGACCATCGAGAACGTCGATGTCGTGGATCAGACGCACATCATCGTCGGCAACGACAATAATTTGCCGTTCTCCACCAGCCGTGAGCCTAACAAAGCTGACGACAATGAGTTCGTGCTGCTGAATGTCGCGGAATTTCTGAAGGCCCGCTAGTTTCAATTACAACCAAGCAACATGAAAGGCCGCCCGATAGGGCGGCCTTTTTGTTTCTGCCGTATACAACCTCAGGAGCGCTCGCGTCACGCGTTGCTGCAATCGCAAATCACAATCACGCGATGTAATTTTTCATGTTGCGCCGCCAGAATGATTTACGCGCGGCTCGTCTTGCGTCACCGCAAACCTGCGATACGCTCTCGCCTCGTAAAACGTCAAAAAGCCAAACTCCCCGGGAGGATAAATTATGTTTTACGCTTTCAGCCATCATGCTCTGAATTCGGTTGCCGCCGCAGCGTTCCTTTGCGCTTCGGCGATTTCGGCGTCGGCTCAATCGCAAAACAATAATCTCGACAAGCTCGGCAACTTTCAGAAAACAGGCGTTACTGAAATACCAACTGTGCCGCAGACAGGCCGAAAGGTCGATGCGATCAAGGCCAATCTCGCCAAGATCAAATTGCCACCAGGATTCAAGATCAGCCTCTACGCACTGGTGCCGGACGCACGGCATATTGCCGTCGGACCGCAAGGCGTCGTGACATTCGTCGGCACGCGCAAGAGCAAGGTCTATGCGGTGACCGACCGCGGCAAGGCTGGCTTCGCGGAAGAGGTGAAGGAGTTCGCGCCTTCGGTGAATTTCACCATTCCGAACGGCGTCTGCTTTTCCAGGGATGGCTTCCTCTTCGTTGTCGAACAGAATCGCGTTCTCAATTTCCCCGCGGCAGAATTCTTCTATGAAAGCCCCGACATCGCCGTGGCCGTCGTCGCCCCGCAAGGCGAGTTGATCCCGAAAGAGGACGAAAGCTTCAATCACACCGCGCGGGTCTGCCGCATCGGCCCGGACAACAAGGTCTACATCTCGCTCGGGCAGCCGTTCAACGTGCCGGCGAAGAACAAACTCGATGGCTTTGTGAAGAATGGCATTGGCGGGATCATCAGAATGGATCAGGACGGCAAGAACCGTGAGGTTTATGCCGGAGGTATCCGCAACTCCGTCGGCATGGACTTCAATCCGAAGAACAATCAGCTCTGGTTCACGGATAATCAGGTCGACGGGATGGGCGATAACATTCCTCCGGGTGAGCTGAATCGCATTACGCAGCCCGGACAGAATTTCGGCTTCCCCTATTTCGGCGGCGGCAAGGTTCGCACCGTCGAGTACAAGGCCGATACGCCGCCCGCCAACGTGGTCTATCCTGAAGTGGAGATGGACGCCCATGCCGCTGACCTCGGCATGGTGTTCTACAATGGCAAATCGTTCCCCGCCAAATATCGCGGCGGCATCTTCTCGGCCCAGCATGGATCGTGGAATCGGACCGATCCAATTGGAGCGCGCGTGATGTTTACATCGCTCAAGCCTGACGGCAGCGCAGACAAGACCGAGGTCTTCGCCTCCGGCTGGTTGACGCCGGACGGCGAATACACCGGTCGCCCGGTAGACGTCGCAACGCTGCGCGACGGCTCACTTCTGGTGTCGGACGATCTCGCCGGCGCGCTGTATCGTATCACGTACGAGGAGAAGTAAGGCACCCATCACCTGCCGTGAACCGGCCCTCCGGTTCACGGCAGAGCTGATCCAACAACAAGAAAAGCAGTTCATGCGATCGAAGCCAAACAAACACACCGGACCATATCTGGCCAGCCTGCTGGTTCTGCTGACGCTGAATGGAGTGGTCAGCACATCGCAGGCCGCGGGTGACGCCAAGGCTGGACGAAAGAAGGCCCAGATGTGCTCGGCCTGTCACGGCATCGACGGCATCGCGAAGATCCCGATTGCGCCCAACATTGCGGGTTCGCCCGCGATGTACCTGGAGAAGCAGCTCAAGGCCTTCCGCTCCGAGGAGCGCAAGGAAGAGAACATGAATGTCGTGGCAAAGCCGCTGTCAGACGCCGACATCGCCGACCTCGCGGCCTGGTATTCCGGGATAGCCGTTGAGGTCACTTTGCCAAATTGAGAGACGCGCAAACGCCCACCTATCGTACACGCGCGATGTAGTAAGCGAGATCGGCGATCTGCTCGTCGGTGACCGGCTGAAGGACGTCTGCCATGGTCGCATCATAGCCATGGCGGCTGTTGTCCTTGTATTCCCGCATGGTCTTGGCGAGATAATCCTCGCGCTGATTGGCGATGCGCGGGATATTGTCGCGCCCTGCATAATCGGTGTTGTGACAGGTATTGCAGCGGTGCTGCTGTGCCAGTGCCTGTGCCCGCTGCATGCGCGCCGGATCTCCTGAATCATCGGGCGATGAAGGCTTCTTCAATGCCGCGATAAAATCAGAGAACGCGCGCAAATCGTCATCAGTCAGCGGTTTCGCCATTTCGTTCATGATGTCGAAGGTCCGCAGTTTCTCGCGAAACATATAAAGTTGGATCAGCACATACGCCGGCTGCTGTGCACCAAGCGACGGCGTGTTCTCGATTTCTGATTTCCCCGTCTCGCCGTGGCAAGCAAGACAAGGCGCCATGCGTTCCTGCAGCGTCTCGGCCGATGCTCCGGCAGAAGCGACAATCAGGGCGAGAAAAACCAGCAGATGGTGCATCGGACAGTCCAATAAGTGTCATGCCGCTGCTATTGCGGCACGCTTCAGGGGGCCGGAAGCGTTTCCGCTTCCGGCTTTTGATGCTGATGAGTTATCGCGAGGCGGTCTTCTGCTTGCCGTAGGTGATGCGATAGACCGCACCATTCCAGTCGTCGGAGACCAAAAGTGAACCGTCCTTCATCTGCTGTACGTCGACAGGACGGCCGATATACTTGTTGTCTTCAAGGAAGCCTGTAAGGAATGGCTGCATCGATTTAACAGTGCCATCCTTGTTCAGCGTGACAGCGACCACGTCGCCGCCCTCCTTCTTGCTCTTGTTCCACGATCCGTGACGCGCCACGAAAATCGTGTTCTTGTAGTTTTTCGGGAACATGTCGCCGGTATAGAAACGCATACCCAGCGCAGCTGTATGCGGTCCCATCAGGCCGACGGGCGCTGTGAACTCCGAGCAGGCGCGGCCCCATCCGAATTCAGGGTCGGTGAAGTTACCCTGATAGCAGTACGGCGATCCGAAGTGCTCACCAACCTTCTTGACGCGATTAAGTTCGTCTTCCGGAAGATCTTCTGACAGCCAGTCACGTCCGTTGTCGGTGAAGTACAGCTCTTTCGTCGCCGGATTCCAGTCAAAGCCGACTGTGTTGCGCACGCCGAGCGCGACAACCTCAACACCCGAGCCATCGAGATTCATACGGCGAATCTGCGCATGCTTGTCGCTCGGCATGACGTTGTTTCCGGGCTGGCCAATCGGAACATAAAGCTTGTTGTCCGGCCCAATGCCAATGAACTTCCAGCCGTGCGCCTCGTCCTTCGGCAGGTCGTCATAGATCAGCGTGGGCTTCGGCGGATTATCCAGCTTGTCCTCGACATTCTCGATCTTTGATATCTTCGACAGCTCGGCGATGTAGAGCGTACCGTTGTGAAAAGCGAGCCCATTTGGTCGGTAAAGACCCGAGGCAAGAATCTTGACGCTGCGCTTTCCATCCTTGCTGGTGATGGCGTAGACCTTGTCGACCAGCCGGCTGCCGACAAACACCGTACCCTTGTCGCCTTCCCGGAGCGAACGCGCATTCGCCATGCCCGATGCGTAAACTTCAATGTTGAACCCGGGCGGCAGTTTCAGCTTGGCCGTCGGCAACTTGTCAGCGGCAGCCGGAATGGGTGGCGGTGCAACCGGCGCCAGCTTGGCGGCCGCCGCATTGTCCGGGCGTCCGATCAAAGGTGAACCGGGCGGCAATGCAGCCGGGACCTGTGCAGTCGCGGCGGGTGCCGGCGCCGCAGCCGCTGGAGCAGGAGAAGCCGGTGCAGGCGCTGCTGCCGGGGCTGATGAACTGGAAGCGGCAGGCTGCTGACCGTGAGCACTCAGCGCAAACAAGCCGGCAAAGGCACTCGCGAGCAGCATGCTGCGCGACGTAGATGCTAACTTCGTCATTCATTCCTCCCTGTGAAAAAGGCTCTTATCACTCACCGACTATGGAGCGGTACGCGTGAGCCTTTGGTCGCAGTGTCGGATATTTTCTGTTCGCTTTGCAATTGGAAAAAGCACTTTTGCATCGCGCTAGATGCGCGACAGCTCTTCGATGGCTGCAACGACAGCGTCTTTCACACCGGGGTCGTAAAGCGAATGCCCGGCAGTCTCGACCGTTCTCAGCTTTGCACCGGGCCATGCCTTGAGCAGCGCGTGGGCTGTTGATGGCGGGCACAGGAGGTCGTAGCGGCCTTGCACGACAATTCCCGGAATGCCCTTCAGGCGTCCGGCATTTTCCAAAAGGTGTCCAGGGTTCATGAAGCAGTTGTTCTGAAAGTAATGCGCTTCCATAAACGGCGACGACGGAAGACCGCGGGCGTCATTCGCTACCGCAGCAAAGTCCAGCCGTGTTTTCGAAGGCTTGTGTTCCGACAGAATACGCTCGGTGTCGTGCCACGCGCGGGACGCGGGTCCATGGATGGCTGGATCGGGATCGAGAATGCGCCGCCAATAGGCGTCGAGCGGCTGGTCGCGCTCGTCTGGCGGCAGCAGGCTGAGAAAATCATCGTTCAGGTCAGGATAGAAGCGCCGCAAGCCGCCGATGAATGTCCATTCCAGCTCATCGCGGGTGCCTAGAAAGGTCGCGCGCAGCACGATGCCGCTGACGCGCGACGGATGCGCCTGCGCATAGGCGAGAGCCAATGTCGCGCCCCACGACCCGCCGACAACCAGCCACCGCTCAAAGCCCAGCCTCGCGCGGATGATTTCCATGTCGGCAATCAAATGCGGCAGCGTGTTGTCTTTGCGCGATCCCTTCAGGCGGCTCCTGCCCGCCCCGCGCTGGTCGAACAGCACCGCATGAAAGCGAAGCGGATCGAACAACCGGCGATGGTCGGGCTGGCAACCGCTACCGGGGCCGCCGTGCAGATAGACCACGGGGATGCCGTCGGCGCGGCCAACTGTCTCCACATAAAGCTCGTGGCCCCCGCCCACCGGAAGATGCTGCACGGTCAGCGGCGCAAACCTGTCAGCCTTTTTGGACGAGGCGGTGTCAGCGGCGTCAGGCCCCATGTGGATCAGCCTCGAATGTGCCGCCTGCAAAGTTCCGATAGATGAACCGGCGGCTGTCTCCGGCCGCCTCCGTCATAGCTGTCTTGAATATCCGCTCGTGAGCAGGCGACAACGCACAGGCCGGATCGGTGTTGCCGGCATTGCCGGTCAGCGCAAATGCCTGACAGCGGCAACCGCCATAATCGATCTCCTTGTACTCGCAACTCTGACAAGGCTCCGGCATCCAGCCGGTGCCGCGATAGCGATTGAATGCTTCCGAATTCTGCCAGATCCAGGCGATAGAGTGATCACGCACTGATTCAAACGCGAGGCCGGTGATCGTTTCCGCGGCATGACATGGCAATATCTTGCCCGACGGCGAGATATTGAAGAACTGTCGCCCCCAGCCCCCCATGCATTTTTTTGGACGCAGTGCGTAGTAATCCGGGACGACGTAGTCGATGGCGAGGATACCCTTCAGCCGCACCTCGGCTTCCTCGACGATGCGGGAGGTTTCCTCGATCTGTTGCACCGTCGGCATCAATGCAGCGCGGTTCTTCAGCGCCCAGCCGTAATACTGCACGTTGGCGACTTCCAGCCGATCGGCATCGAGATCGACGGCCATCTGGATAATGTCGGCAAGCTGAAACAGGTTTTGGCGATGCATCACAGCG
The DNA here is from genome assembly GCF_049895725.1 of Afipia sp. DC4300-2b1. Lineage (NCBI taxonomy): Bacteria > Pseudomonadati > Pseudomonadota > Alphaproteobacteria > Hyphomicrobiales > Nitrobacteraceae > Afipia > Afipia sp. DC4300-2b1. Next base: position 106,470 of record NZ_JAFCSX010000006.1, on the reverse strand, counting down.
TTGACCGTCAACGGCAGGCCAAGTTCGCGCGTCCACCCCGCAACCTCGATCTTCTTCGCGTGCGCGTCCCTCAATCCTGCGACGCGGTCGGCGGTGCCCCGCTCGCTGCCCTGGAAACTGATCTGCACGTGGCACAGCCCGGCCTCGGCCAAAGCAGCCAGCCTGTCCTTCGTCAACAAGACAGCGGAGGTGATCAGATTGGTATACAGGCCAACATCGGTCGCATGCTGAACGAGTTCGACCAGATCCTTCCGCGCGGTGGGCTCACCGCCGGAAAAATGGATCTGAAGCACGCCGATTGCCGCGAGTTCACTCAGCACGCGCTTCCACTCTTCGGTGGACAGTTCCGCGCTCCCTCGCTCCAACTCCACCGGATTTGAGCAATACGGACACTGCAGAGGACAGCGATGTGTCAGTTCCGCCAGAACAGCCAGGGGGATGCCGAACGTTTCTGCGTGCGATTTACGCTGTTCCAGCACCGCCAATCCATCCGTCGGATCGGCGTCAACAGGGGAAGCATCGGCGAGCGTCGGGCTCATGATTTCCTATCCTGTGCCTCCGCAAGAAACCCCTTCTCGGCGAGGTCCCGCAGCATGGCAATGACGTCCGCGCCGATCATACCACGATCGGCGGCATACTTGGCAGCGAGGACATCGATGATCTGATCGACAGTTCGAACACCGTCGCAGAGTTGCAGGATTTCCACGGCAATCTCGTCCGGCGCGAGCACCCGCTCCGGCACCAGAATGACCCAGACTCGCCGGGCTTCGTCGAACTTGAGCTTGGCGTGCCGGGCCAGCACGGGCCGGCTCCCTTCAGTTATGTCGATCCGGCGGCTCCGCAATGCCATCAGGCCTGCTCCGGCACAAAAGCGCCCGGAGGCACGTGGCCATCGACGTACGCGTGATAGAGCGCATCAAGCTGGACCCACAGCACGTTGGTCTTGAAGATCAGCGCATTGCAGACCGCTTCCCGTTCCTGCGGCGTCGCCGCATGGCGCTTGACGAAATCGAGAGCGAAGTTCGCGTCTCGCGGCGCCTGTTCCATCCGCCGCTTGAAATAACTCATGATGTTCGGATTAATGAAATCGTAATGCGCGAGCATTCCCGAAATTCGCTCCTCATGCAGATTCGGCGCGAACAACTCGGTCAGCGAGGATGCGATCGCCTCCAGCGGAGTCTTGTCGCGGACGAAATGAACGTAGGCATCGACTGCGAAGCGCGTCGCCGGGAGAATACCCTCCGCGGATTCCACATAGGCACTGTCCAGCCCGAGTCCCTCGGTCAACTTCAGCCAGCGCTCGATGCCACCTTCGGTGCCAACATATCCGTCGTGATCTTCGATGCGGTGCCGCCACTCGAGCCGGATGTCGCGATCGCGGAAACGCGAGATCACCACCGCGTCCTTGATGGGAATGGAACTTTGATAATAGTAGCGATTAAGCGCCCAGGCCTGCACCTGCCCCTTGTTCAGCTTGCCGCCATGCAGCAGCCGGTGAAACGGATGCAGGTTGTGATACCGGGTCGCCCCGATCTGCCGCAGCGCGGCTTCAAGATCATCCGCCGATGCGAGCGGCGTGCCTGCCTTCAATGCGAACACACTCGTTGCGATCAAATGGTGATCTCCATTCCGTCCGAGGGAATCTGCCATCCTGAACTCTCGGCGGCTTTTCGCTCTGCGGAGTCCGGAAACAGAACTGGATTCGAATTGTTGATATGCAGAAATATCTTGCGCGCGATGCCGAGGTCCGCAAGCGCCGCAATGGCGCCGTCCTCACCCGACATCGCCATATGCCCCATGCGCTGGCCGGTTTTTACCGCCAGCCCGGCGGCGATCAATTCATCGTCGCGCCAGAGTGTACCGTCGAAAAAGATTAAAGGAGCGCCCTGAAGCCGCTGCCGGAGATCGGGAGTGAGCGCTGCGCAGGCCGCGAGAAAATAAAGATACTGTCCACTTCTCTTATCGATGATCCGCAACCCGAGCGTATCGCCGGGCTCGTCGCTCTCAGGTTGTGGCGCGCTTTCGAGATACCAGGCGCGCTTACCGGGCACGGCAAACGGCAGGATTTCGAGCCCCGACGGTGACCCGTCCGGAAGCACGGGTTCGAACGCCGTATCAAACTCAATCGGCTGGCGCCGCACCCGCTTCTCGTCGAGCACGTTGAAAATACTGTTCGACTTGAGAACGGAAAGCACGCGCTGATGGGCATAGATCGTGAATGGCCAGCCCTCACGGAGCGACAAAAGCCCGGCAACAGCATCGACCTCGCCGTTGGTCAGGATAATGCCGGCAATCGGGCTATGGCGGAGATGGCCCGTCTTGGGATGAAGCTGTGGCGTCGCGATCACCTGCTGGCGCAGGTCAGGCGAGGCGTTTATCAAAAACCAGTGCTCGCCGTCAGCGCTTACTGCAATCGAGGCCTGGGTCGCCTGCAGTTCAGGCTGCGAGCCGCGGGCCGCGCGGCAGACCTCGCAATTACAATTCCATTGAGGAACACCGCCGCCCGCCGCAGCCCCAAGAACGACGACGCGCATAAATAAACTCCGCGCTCGATCAATGTGACCGAACTTTATCGCGACGAAATCTCATGTCACGGAACTCGGTGTCACAGACGCAACAAACCCGGCGTCGCGCAGGAATGCTCCCGATGGGAAGAATTCCTGACGCAAACCGGACAGCTCAGCTGCTGAACTATTAACGATACGCGGCTTACTTCCGCGCCGCGCAGGCGTACATATTGATTTCCATACCAACTGGCACTTCGACGATCTTTGGAGTCTTCCAGGCCATTTTCTTGGTCTCCTTCCCATTCCAGACGGGACTTTGCGCCACCGCCGACTCTGAAGCTAACACGGACTTTCGGGGTGGTGTCATCCATTTTTCGGAGCCTCCGGCACAAGTTTGTGACCGCACCCCCGATAGTGTGCGACGCACCAATTTCCGTTCCGATACGCAGGACGCCGGATAATTTTCCAAACAATGGGCTTTACTTGGATACCTGTCAGCTTGAACCTAGAGCCAACAAAGACGCCGTGAACGGCGCGATTCTTTACGCAAGCACACAGGTCGATGCACCGTTCGGACCGAGCAACGGAACTCTCCTGCGTTGACCGTTAAGGGAGGAAACCCAAGTTGAGCCTGCCCCGCACACGCATCAAAATGTCCGATGCAGATATCGTCAGCCGATTTGAACGCCTGGGTTACAAACTCGCGGTCGACCAGATCGCATTCACAACGGAGAGCGTTGAAGATTTTTATGATGCCCGCGAAACGCTGTGGACTGGCGTAGGCACTGTCAAAATTTATGAAGAAGGCGGCATGTTGTTGGTCGAGAAAGCGCAGCCGCGCGCCGGCCAGCCCACCCGCGACATCGCGGTTATCAGCCTCGGACACGCACGCGCCGTGATGGGCGTGCTTAAACCGGACAAATCCGCAGAGTTGCCGCGTTATGCCGGCACCATGGCATAGCGGATAATTCCATAGCTTGTTGATAGCGCGTGCCGCCGGTTCAGATTTGAGCGGCGGTGTTCTTCGGTATCCGATCCGCGAATTCCGAGTCGGCGTTATGTCGCTCCCTGCAGGTCCCGACGGAGGCGGGTCAACGATCAAGTGCTGCGCGCGAATGGCGGCGGCGTCCGACCGCCGCCGATGACTATTAGTGGCGCCCTATCACTTGTAAAAGCTCGGCCGCGTGGTCCTCCGCGCGGCCGATGTTCTCGATGACGACATCGGGTACTGCCGCAATAACGGCCCTGCGAAGCCTCTCATCCAGTTGACCATCGCTGGAGCGCGCCCTTGCAGCAAGACGTTGCGCAAGGACTTCCGGCGGAGCCGTCACCGAGACCACCGTCACGTTGGCATATGATCTGCGCGCAAACTCGACGATGGTGCGAGACGCGTTCACGACAACGGCATGTCCGGTCCGGATGTCATCGACGATCGAGCGCGGCACGCCATAGCGCAAGCCATGCGCCTCCCACTGAAAGGCAAAGTCGCCGTGCGCAAGCATCTGTCCGAATTGCATCGGGCTGACGGCCTCGTTGTTTTCGAACGACGAGGCCTCTCGGGTGACAATCCGCTGCGGGAAGACGACCTTGATGTCGCCGGCACAGGCTGCCTGTGCAAGCCCAATCAGCGTATCCTTGCCCGCTCCGCTTGGGCCAACAACCAGAACCAACCGGCCCGGCCCGATCAAATCCGTGCTTGGCACGGACAGTGTCGCGATATCGGTCATGCTACACGATGTCCTTCACGCCAAACGCTGCGCACCACCGGCAGATCTTGTGCAAGATGCACGCGGATCAGATCCGCGCGTTTGCCGGCAACGATTTCACCCCGGTCAGAGAGGCCAACAGCTTCCGCGGCGGTTTTAGTGACGGTTCGCACCGCTGCTGCCAGATCAATCGCCGGCACATGCTGGGGCAACTGCATCGCCGCCATGAGAAGACTCGACGGGATATAGTCAGACGACATGATGTCGAGCAACCCCTCGCGGGCGAGATCGACAGCAGCAATATTGCCGGAGTGCGAACCGCCACGCACGACATTCGGCGCACCCATCAGAACGGCGATGCCTGCCTGGTGAAGCCCCCGCGCCGCTTCCATCGTGGTCGGGAATTCGGCGACGGAGACGCAGTCGCGGATTGCATCGGCAACATTCTCCTCGGTGGTGTCGTCATGACTGGCAAGCGGGATATTGTAGCTGTGCGCAAGCGCCACGATCGCGCGCATGTTTGTTTCACCATAAGTCTTTTGGTAGGCAAAACGGCGCTCGAACATCACATCAAGTTCTGCGTCCGTCAGACCGCCGCTCTTGCCGCGATAATAATCACGCAGCTTGCCTTCGTCGCGAAACTGGCGCTGACCCGGCGTGTGATCCATCAGCGACATCAGCCGTATATCCGGCCGGCCGACCAGTTCCTCCGCTTCCTCGACGACGCTCGGCATCGGAATTTCACAGCGCAGATGCAGGAAATGCTCCGCGCGCAGCAACTTTGCATCGCGTGCCGATGAAATAGCTTCCGCTAGGATGCCTGCCTGACCATCGACATCCTCCGCACCTTCCTCACGCCAGACGCGCAAGGAATCCAGAACCGTGGTGATGCCGCTGGTGGCGAGTTGCCCGTCATAAGACACCACTGCCGCCACCGGGTCCCAGAACACCTTGGGCCGCGGCACATAGTGAGCTTCCAGGTGATCGGTATGCAGTTCGATCAGCCCCGGCATCACAAGATCGCCTTCCATATCCTCGCCGCGCTCGGGTGCGTCACCCTCGCCAACCTCGGCGATCGCGCCTCGAGCGACTGCAACCCAGCCCCGTTCGATGACGCGGTCCCTCAGGACCACGCGTGCGTTGCTAAAGATGCTTTCGTTCCGTTCGGAGACCATTCTTTTCCTCTTATGCTGCCGCCGCGAATGACATGACGTCAATGACACGATCGGCAATCAGATGACGAACCTCGTCGTCGTGAACGATGGCTACCATCGCCACGCCGCGCATTTTCTTCTCAGCAACCAGATCCACGACAATCTTTCGGTTGACGCCATCGAGTGAGGCGGTCGGCTCATCGAGCAGCAAGATCGGCATGTCGGATATGAAGCCACGGGCGATGTTAACTCGCTGCTGTTCGCCCCCGGAAAAAGTCGATGGCGGCAATGTCCAAAGCCGCTCCGGGATGTTGAGACGACTCAACAATGTGCCGGCCTGCGAACGAGCATCGTCGCGCGCGATGCCGTTCGCGATAAGTGGCTCCGCGACAACATCAAGCGTGGCAACACGCGGTACGGCACGCAAGAACTGGCTGACATAGCCGATGGTCTGGCGGCGAACGCGGAGAATATCCCGAGGCTGCGCTGTGGCAATATCGATCATCGCTTCGTTGTGGCGCACCAAGATATGCCCTTCATCGCAGCGATAGTTGCCGAAAATCATTTTCAGGATGGACGACTTACCCGCGCCTGACGGGCCGGACAGGACCACGCACTCTCCCGCATTGACCCGCATCGAGACGCCCGACATGATCGGCAGCCGGACGCCGTTCTGCAGATGCATCGTAAACGTCTTGCTCGCATTCGAGATTTCGATCATCGGAGACATGGGCCGCTCATGCAGGCAGGATCGAGGAAACAAGGAGCTGCGTGTAAGGCTCGTGCGGATCGTCAAGCACCTGATCCGTCAGGCCTGTCTCGATCACCTCGCCGCCCTTCATCACCATGACTCGATGCGACAACAGCCGGGCCACCGCGAGATCATGCGTTACAATCACGACCGCAAGCCCGAGTTCGTTGACCAGTCCGCGCACAAGATCGAGCAGCCGCGCCTGAACGGAAACATCGAGCCCTCCAGTCGGCTCATCCATGAAGACAAGACGCGGTTCGGTAACGAGGTTGCGGGCAATCTGAAGCCGCTGCCGCATGCCGCCGGAATAGGTCTTCGGCGCATCATCGATCCGATCGGTCGAAATCTCGACACGCTGCAACCATGACGACGATGTTTCACGAATTTTACCGTAATGCCCCCAGCCGACCGCCATCAGCCGCTCGCCGACATTCGCGCCCGCCGATACCGCCATGCGCAGACCCATCGCCGGATCCTGATGCACGTAGCCCCAGTCGGTGCGGAACAGAAACCGCCGCTCCGCCTCCCCTAGGGTTGCAAGGTCGCGCGTAACGCCATCTCGCATACGGTACGCTACACGGCCTCTGCTCGGGTGAAGCTGCGTTGACAACATTTGCAGCAGCGTCGATTTACCCGAGCCGGACTCTCCGACGATCGCCAGCACCTCGCCTGGATAAAGCTGAAACGAGACGTCCTTGCAGGCGAGGTGCCGGCCGTAGGACTTGCTCAAGCCTTCGCAGATAAGGAGCGGCTGATCGTCGTCACGCATCATGTCACCTGATGGTCGGCGCCGAAACCGGCGCCCTGATGGCCGTCCGCGCGGCGCGTTTCGCAATAGTCCGTATCGGAACACACGAACATCCGGCCGCCCCGATCGTCAACCACAACTTCATCGAGATAGGACGTCTTCGATCCGCACAATGCGCAAGGCGCGTCGAAGCGGTAGGTTTCGAACGGATGATCCTCGAAATCGAGCGATGTGACCTTGGTATGCGGCGGAATCGCATAGATGCGCTTCTCACGTCCGGCACCAAACAGTTGCAAAGCCTCACAGTCATCCATTTTTGGATTGTCGAACTTCGGCGTCGGGGACGGATCCATCACGTATCGCTCGTTGACCTTCACCGGATAGGCATAGGTCGTTGCGATGTGGCCGTGGCTCGCGATGTCCTCGTACAGCTTGACGTGCATCAAGCCGTACTCCCCAAGCGCGTGCATGCGCCTCGTCTCCGTCTCGCGCGGTTCAAGAAACCGCAGCGGCTCCGGAATTGGCACCTGATAGACCAGCACTTGATTATCGTTCAACGCTGTTTCCGGGATGCGATGCCGGGTTTGAATCACCGTCGCATCCGATGTGACCGTGGTGGTTCTCACGTTCGCTGTCTTCTCGAAGAATTTGCGAATGGAGATCGCATTCGTGGTGTCGTCCGAACCCTGGTCGATCACCTTCAGGGTATCCTTGCGGCCGAGGATCGCCGCCGTCACCTGCACACCGCCGGTGCCCCAGCCGTACGGCATCGGCATTTCGCGGCTGGCGAACGGCACCTGATAGCCTGGAATGGCGATTGCTTTGAGGATCGCGCGGCGGATCATCCGCTTGGTCTGCTCATCGAGGTACGCGAAGTTATAGACGGGCGCATTCATTCGGCGGCCTCCGCCAGCGAAACGTCGCTGTCCTTGGCAGCCTCGAATTCCTTGCGCAGTTTCCGCAGCAGGCCGAGTTCGGACTGGAAGTCCACGTAGTGAGGAAGTTTCAGGTGCTCGACGAAGCCTGTCGCTTGCACATTATCGGAATGTGACATCACGAATTCCTCGTCCTGCGCAGGCGAGCGCACCTCTTCACCCAACTCGCGTGAACGCAACGAACGATCGACCAGCGCCATCGACATGGTCTTGCGTTCGCTCTGCCCGAAGGCCAGGCCATAGCCACGCGTGAAGCACGGCGGCTGCTCCGCCGAGCCCTTGAACTGGTTGACCATCTGGCACTCCGTCAGCGTGATGGACCCGAGCGGCACCGCGAAGCCGGCATCTTCCGCAACAAACTCGACCTCGACCTCGCCAAAGCGAATCTCGCCTGCGAATGGATGCGTCCGGCCAAAGCCACGCTGGGTCGAATAGCCCAGCGCCAGCAGAAAACCTTCATCGCCCCGCGCAAGATTTTGCAGCCGCAGATCGCGATCCGCCGGAAAGCTCAGCGGCTCCCGCGTGAGATCGCCGACTGGCTGAACGGCGTCTGCTTCCGGAGACGGCTCGATCAGGCCATCTGCACCGAGAATATCGGTCACGCGCGGCATCGGAACGTCGTCAATGACGCCCTGTGCCGGTTCCGGGATCGCCACACCTTCCGTAAGCGAGGGATCAAGTAATCGATGGGTGTAATCGAATGTCGGCCCCAGAATCTGCCCGCCGGGCACATCCTTGAATGTCGACGAGATGCGGCGGCGCACCTGCATATTTGCAGTGTCGAGCGGTTCGGTCGCGCCAAAACGGGGGAGTGTCGCCCGGAATGCGCGTAGCAGGAAGATCGCCTCTATCATGTCGCCCCGCGCCTGTTTGATTGCCAGCGCTGCAAGTTCGCGATCGTAAAGCGAACCTTCGGTCATGACACGATCCACGGCCAGCGAGAGCTGCCCGGAAATCTGTGACAGTGAAAGATCGGGAACTTGCGGATCGCCACGACGCTCATGCGCGAGCAGCCGGTGTGCATTCTCTATGGCGCGTTCGCCGCCTTTGACAGCAACGTACATGGATCAGGCCCCTCTCGCAGTGATGAGCGTATTGCGCGGCAACGCCACCAGCTCAGCCCCGCACACCAACAGCAGGTCAACACCACGGGGAAACAGCGCGTGGTTGGCCTGCATGCGCTCGGCAAAATCGGAAGGCAGCCCGCCCGCGCGCAATGTCGAGGTGCCGCGAATACCGGGACCGCTCAAGGTCTGAGCCGGTCCTTCCGTCAGCGTGCCAACCTGAATCACCAGCGTGGTCGATCGATCCGGATATTCCGGCGTCCCAGGCGCAAAACCCTCGAAGTCGGGCAACGCCGCGCCATCATGTATCAGGGCGAAGGCGGCGCGGGATGCATCGCTTGTCAACGGGGCACCTGTCTGAAACCGCAGCCATGTATCAATCGCGGGTTCGGCTGAAAAGCGGTCGTCAATCCAGATTGGCGTGTCGTGGTCGAACAGGGCCAGCGAAACGGCGGCAGTGGCGGTCATCATAGGCGACGGTGCATGAACTCCCTCTGCGACGGTTTGGACCGAGCCGGGGCGCGCCAGCGCGTTCATCACGCTGCGGAACACGGATTGCGATGACTGTACTGGATCGACAAAGCCACCACTGGAGCCAAGGCTGGCATTGAGTGTCATCAGCCCTCACCCCTGACCAGCGTGTAGAAATCGACGCGGGTCGCCGCAGTCTCCGCCGCTTGCCGCAATCGCGCGTCTTCAAGCTCGCGACGCAACGGAGCAATGACCTTTTGTTCGACATCAGCCTTGAAACCGCTGTTCTGGATCAGCGCATCGCACAAGGCGATCAGCCTCGCCTTCTCACCATCCCGCCCCAGCACATAGCCGAAGCCAAGTTCACCGGAGGCTAGCCGCACCGCTGCGCGTGAAACGCTGGCCTCGCCGAGATTGAAAGGCGCGCCGTCACCGCCGATCCGGCCCCGAACCATGACAAGCCCGTTCTCGGGCTGCCGGGCTGTTTCGTGAGACGGAACATCGAGCGCTTCGAGGCAGGCCGAAATCCGCTCCGTCGGGGTATGCGCAAGCACGGACATCGCGTTACGGCGACAGGCTTCCGGTGTGGCGTGCGGTTGGGTCATGTCCAGCTTGCCGATTCCAAGTTGTCTATGTTAGTAGACAACTTCGTAACGCGGTGCCATGACAAACTGGTGACGTCGCCATGATTTTCACAGCGTCTGGAATTGGCCGCCCAAACATGTCGTTGCATCCATGAGTTTGTCAGGAGAGCCAGCGACCGGTGTCGCACTCTGGCGCCGTGTCGCGGATTCCATCGAGCAGGCCATCGCCGACGGAACCTATGCCCGCGATACACGCCTTCCCGGTGAACTGGAAATTGCGGAAATCCACCGTGTCAACCGTCACACGGTGCGGCGCGCGCTGGCGGCGCTGGCCGAGCGCGGGCTCGTCCGCGCGGAGCGTGGCAGCGGCACCTATGTCGAGGCTCCGCGTATCGCCTACCCGCTGCGCTCGCGAACACGTTTTTCCGAGATCGTTGGCGCTGGCGGTCTTGAGGCCAGCGGTCAATTGCTGAGTGCGTCAGTCGAACCCGCGACACGCGAGCTTGCCAAACGGCTGGGGCTCAAGACGGATGCGCCGCTGCTGCGGATCGATGCGTTGCGCATGGCGAACCGTGTTCCAATCTGTCTTGGCACCACCTGGCTCGACGCAAGCCGCTTTACCGATGGCGGGCGGGTCTATGAGAAGACCCGGTCAATGACCAAGCTGCTCGCGCATTTTGGCGTGCGTGATTATCGCCGCGAATGGACCAATGTCTCCGCTTCTATCGCGGATGCCGCCGATGCGACGCGGCTTGATCTCGCCCTTGGCCGCCCTGTTCTGGTCGCCGACAGCCTGGATGCGGAGCCGACTGGGACGCCCCTGCTCACCACTCGCGCTCGCTTCGCGGCGGAGCGCGTCCAGTTCGTCATCGAGAACAAGTAGGCTTGAAAGTCAGTGCGGCGCTTCACCGGCGCGACCGATGATCGCAAAGCGCAGGCGGCTTGAGATCAAATCGATCACAGCGACCGCAGCCAGAATCATCAGGATCAGGGTCGAGACTTTCTGCCATTCCAGCACACGGATTTGTTCGGCCAGTTGCAATCCGATGCCCCCGGCGCCGACAATACCGATGATGGTGGCCGAGCGCGTGTTGGATTCAATGAAGTAGAGAATTTGCCCGGCCAGCACGGGAAGCACCTGCGGCATCAAACCGAAGCGAATTTCCTGTAGTTTGCTGCCGCCCGCCGCGCGGATACCCTCGACCTGCTTGCGGTCGGCTCCTTCGATAGCTTCGGAGAAAAGCTTGCCGAACGCACCGAAATCCGAGGTCGCAATCGCCAGCACGCCGGCAAACGGTCCAAGTCCCACGACATTGATCCACACCAGCGCCCAGATCAGCGTATCGACGCCCCGGATCGAATCCAGAAAGCGGCGCACCGGAAAGCGCAGGAAAACTGACGGAATGATGTTCCGTGCCGCCAGCAGGCTGACCGGCAGCGCCAGCACTGCCGCCAGCAACGTGCCGAGAAACGCGATCGACAGCGTTTCCCCCATCGCGACGAGATAGGTCGGAAACGACGTGCCGGGGTCCGGTGGGATCATCAGCGTGATGAACCAGCCGAGTTGCCTAAATCCGGTCACCAGGCGATCGATCGAGAATTCAAGATACCAGCAGCCGAAGATAAACAGCGCGATCGCGGCCAACCCGACAGCGAGTGCCTTAATGCGTGACGTGTGCGATCCCCGGAAAAGGTCCGGATACTGAATTGCAAGTTCCTTTGGATCCCGTGTTGCCGGCGTCATATGCGCTGCTCCGATCCGAACAGCCGCCCGCGCAGCCAGCCGGTGCAGATATCGATGACAAACACGGTGACGATGATCATCAGCAGAATTGCGCTGACATCGGAGTAGAAGAACTTGCGCACCGCCACGACCAGTTCCTGGCCGATGCCGCCTGCCCCGACAAAACCCATCACCGACGCTTCTCGCACATTGATCTCGAACCGCAGCAAGGTGTAGCTCGCGAAACCCGGCATAACTTGCGGAAGCACGGCAAAGCGGACGGCGGACATCCAGCTTGCGCCGGTGGAGCGGACACCTTCGAGCGGCTTCATGTCGATATTCTCGGCCTGCTCCGAATAGAGCTTGCCCAGCGCGCCTATCGAGTGAATCGCGATGGCCAGTACGCCGGCCATCGGACCTAGACCAAAAGCAATCACAAAGATCAGCGCAAACACGATGCTGGGAACTGTGCGGCAGAACTCCAGAGACCTGCGCACAACAAACCGCAACGCGGGATGCGGCGACAGATTGGCGGCAGCGAAGAAGTTGAGGCCAAATGCACCTAATGCGCCCATCGTGGTGCCGACATAGCTCAGCAGCAGCGTTTCCGCGAGCAGCTTGAGCCATTTTTGCCAGCCCCAAAACCATTCGGCGGGATCGGTCCAGACGCGCTTGCCCGTGTCAAGATTCAGGATGCGGTCGAAGTAACCGACAAAATTTCCGATCTTTTCGACGAAAGTCTTCGGCGCGACCTCAGCGCCAAAGCCCGCGACGATCAGCAACACGATGAATACGACGAGCCCTGCCGCAAAGCGCAGTCGTTTGCGAGAGATAGCCGCGTTGTAGGCGGATTCGAGCGCCGCGATCTGCTGGGGCGGATAGCTGGAAAGGCTGATTGTCAAAATGAAACTGTTCTATGCAGGAAAGAGGAAGGGCCGAACAGGCACATCTGTCCGGCCCTCCGTCAGTCAGGATGCCTTCTTCTTGCGAAGACTGTCGACGAACTTGATCAGTTCGATCATGCCGTCCCAATCCTTGGTGGTGGCCGGGGCGAAGTCTTTCTTCTGTCCGTCGGAAAGCCTGTCGAAGGCTGCCTTGTCCTTGGCAGGAGCCTCAAAGAAAGCCTTCTCGATGCTCGCCTTCAGATCGGCAGGCATGTCGGTCAAAACCGCGTATGGGCCATTGAGGATCGGGGCTGACTTGTGAACGATGCGGAAGTCTTCCTTCTTCATCGCCGAACCGTCGGCATTCTTCAGCATGCCCTTGGTCAGCATCTGGGCAAGGGTCGAGTCGTTATCGGCGGTCCACTGATTGGCAGCGACGTCAACCGTCCCCTGCGAGAGTGCCAGCAGCGCATTTTCGTGGCTACCGGTGAAAACCACCTTGCCGAAATATGATTCGGCGTCGGTGATCTGCATCTTGTTTAGCTCGAAGCGCGGAACATTGTTGCCGGAGGTCGAATTCGGATCGACCAGACCGAGGTTCTTGCCCTTGAGATCGTCGATGCTCTTGTAAGGGCTCTTCGCCAGCACGAAGAACATCGAATAGTAGCCGGTAGTGCCGTCGATGTTGCGGTCATGTGCGAACGCATCGGTATGCACACCCGTCAGACGAGCGCGGGCGAACGACGCCGAGCCGTAGCTGGCAACATGGATGGTTCCGGTGCGCTGTCCTTCGATCACCGCGGCGTAGTCATTGGCGATGCGAAGGTTCACCTTCACGCCAAGTTCCTTGCTCAGGTAGGAAATGAAAGGCGCCCAGCGCTCGGTGACGCCGGACGCGTTCTCAGCAGGAACAACTGCGAAAGTAAGTTCGGGATACTTGGTCTTCCAGTCCTGGGCTGACGCAGCGGTGGCGCTGAAGGCGAGCGCAGCAGCACCCGCAATGACGAGACGGCGATTGATCATGGTGTCCTCTGTATGGTCGGTTATCGCAGGGTTCAGGTCGAATTCGATGGGTCAAAGCATGACGCAATCCAAAGACTGCTTCACGACATCGGCACGCTTATGCAACCGCGGCAGTTCCGAAAGCTGGAGCGAGATTCCCGGGCACAAAGCCCGGGGTTTCGTCCATCACTTCGCCAGCCTCGAGATCGTAGAGTTCGCGCGCGATCGTGTCGGTGAGTGCAGCAGGCACTCCGTCGAACACGATACGCCCGGCGGACATGCCGATCAGGCGGTCGCAGTATGTCCGCGCCAGATCGAGCGAGTGAAGATTGCAGATCACCGTGATGCCGAAATGCTTGTTGATCCGCAGCAGCGCATCCATCACGATCCGGGTGTTACGCGGATCGAGCGACGCAATCGGCTCGTCCGCTAAAATAATGTCGGGCTGCTGAACCAGCGCCCGGGCAATCGCCACGCGCTGCTGTTGGCCGCCGGAAAGCTGATCGGCGCGCTGTGCAGCCATCGGCATCATGTCGAATTGCTCAAGAGCGGAAATCGCAATGGCCTTGTCGTCCTGCGGCCAGAGCTGAATCAACGATCGCCACTGGGGCACGCCCGCAAGACGCCCCATCAGGACATTGGTCAGGACATCGAGCCGCCCGACGAGATTGAATTGCTGGAAGATCATCGCCGATCGCGCGCGCCAGCGGCGCAGATCACGACCCTGCAAGGCGGTCACGTCCACGCCTTCGAACACAATTCGTCCACCGGTCGGCTTCTCCAGCCGATTGATCATTCGCAGCAGCGTCGATTTTCCCGCGCCCGAACGGCCAATCACGCCGACGAAGCATCCCGGCTGAACCGAGAAAGAGGCATTGTCGACGGCCGTCTTCGCGCCAAACCGGCACGTTAATCCGTCTACCTCAAGCATGTGCCAACTCCGTCTCAGTAAGTTCATTCCTCGCTAGCGTGGGTTTCCTACAGTTGTGTGACACATCCGCCTGCGGCGGTTGCCCTCCCCCGAAATCGCGTATGCTGTGACGAAAAGCCTTTGTCATCCAAACTTCACGATGTCGTCATGAAACGGCATGAAGAGATGTTGACCTCTCGTCCAATGCATCGGCATTCACCGGGAAAAACCACCTCGAGAACAGACATTCATGGCCGGCAAGATTCTATCAGCACAACCGCTTATCGATCCGACCGCGAACCTGCGTGACAGCAGCGCCGGGGTTTATTGCGAAATTGGCGCGCGCACCGTCCTGCACGAGGTCAAGCTCGGCGATTATTCCTACGTCGTGAATGACAGTCAGATCGCCTACGCCACCATCGGGAAGTTCTGCTCGATCGCTGCGATGACGCGAATCAATCCCGGCAATCATCCGATGCATCGCGCGTCGCAAGCGCACTTCTCTTATCGCGCGAGCGCCTACTTTCCCGGCGAGGCAGATGAATCCGAGTTCTTCGCCTGGCGGCGCAGTCACCAAGTGACATTCGGTCATGACGTCTGGATTGGACACGGCGCCATTGTGCTTCCGGGCCGCAACATCGGCACCGGTGCGGTGGTCGCAGCCGGTGCTGTCGTCACGAAGGACGTCCCGGCCTATACGATTGTCGGCGGAAATCCCGCCAGGCCGATCCGGCGGCGTTTTCCGGAGCGAATCGCAGATGAGCTGATGACGCTGGCATGGTGGGATTGGGACCACGAGCGCCTGCGGGCCGCATTACCTGATTTCAGGAATTTGCCGGTCGAAGCCTTCGTCGAGAAATACCGCCATAACGCATCCCCGGATCTGGTTTTGAAAGCAGTTGGCACATGACGGACATCCTGATTGAAGGCGGCGAAGCGCTTGTTGGAAACGATCTTGTCGATGCATCCATTCACGTTGTGGGCGGAATGATCGCTGAGATAAGGTCCCGCAGCGGCGCAGCTTCCCTGCGCCTCAATAGTAATGGCCTTATCGCTCTTCCCGGCATTGTCGACATGCATGGTGACGCGTTCGAGCGCCAGATGATGCCGCGTCCCGGCGTCGACTTCCCGATCGATGTCGCACTTGTCGACAGCGACCGCCAGGCGATTGCCAACGGCGTCACCACTGTCTTCCATGCCACCACATGGTCCTGGGAACCCGGCCTGCGCGGAACCGAAAACGCGCACCGGCTACTCGATGCCATCGAAGGCATGCGGCCCCGGCTCGCGGCCGATACCCGCTTTCATCTGCGGCAGGAGACGTTCAATCTCGATGCCGAGCCAACCATTGCCGAGTGGATGGCCGCTGGACGTGTCGATCTCCTCGCCTTCAACGATCACATGCATATGACAGCCGCGTCGATGAATAACCCGAAGAAGCGCGCTCGTATGGTGGAACGATCAGGTCTCACTGAAGGTGAATTCGACACACTGGTCGAGCGGGTCATGGCCCGAGCCAGCGATGTGCCGGATTCGATTGCACGGCTTGCCTCCATTGCCCGCGACCACGGCATCCCGTTGCTGTCTCATGACGATGAATCGCCGGATCAGCGCGCTGGTTTCCGGACCATGGGAATCGACATCGCCGAGTTCCCGATCAATGAGGAAACCGCACGCGCAGCGATCGAGGCCGGCGACTTCACCGTGTTCGGAGCGCCGAACGTCGTGCGCGGGGGCAGCCATACCGGCTGGACCAGCGCGGCCGATATGGTGAGCAAAGGCCTGTGTTCGATTCTGGCTTCTGACTATTACTACCCTGCACCACTGCTCGCGGCGTTCCTGTTGGCCGCAGACAACATCCTGCCTCTGCCACAAGCCTGGGCGCTGATCTCCAGTGCTCCCGCGGCGGCCACAGGCCTGCGTGATCGCGGCCAGATCGCGACCGGAAAGCGAGCCGACATCATTCTTGTCGATGCGCAGGAGCCGCTCAGGCCTCGCGTCGTCGCGGCGATTGCCGGTGGCGATATGGTTCATTTGACCGAACCACAGCGGCTTTTGTCGGCAGCACCCGCCTTACGCAGGGTTGAACCGGCCTGAGCGAGCGGCTACTCAGGACCGCATGCCGCAACACCCCCGTTACGCCATCTACTTTGTGCCATCGGCGCAGAATGCGCTTTATCGCTTCGGCGCGGACCTGCTTGGGTACGATGCGTACTCGGGCAAGCCGCTGCCCTTTGCCGATGGCATCGAAACGGAAATCAAAGGCTGGAGGAAGCTTACCGTCGATCCGCGCAAATACGGCTTTCACGCCACGCTGAAAGCTCCAATAAACCTCAGATCCGGCAAGACTGAAGATGAACTTGCCGGAGCCCTGCAGGAATTTGCCCGCGCGCCGCGCGCGATCCCCCGGATTGCACCCGTCGTTCGCGCTATCGGGAGTTTCATCGCGGTCGTGCCGCGCGATCATTGTCCCGATCTCCAACAGCTTGCGGCCGAATGCGTCACTGCGTTTGACGATTTCCGTGCACCGCTGACACCCGAGGACCGAGAACGGCGTAACATATCCGCGCTGACGGACGGACAGGTCATGCATCTGGATCGCTGGGGCTATCCGTACGTGTTCGAAGACTTCCGTTTTCACATGACGCTGACGGGCTCTCTGCCGTCCGAGCAGCGCACGGTCGTGCTGAGTATCCTTCAGAAGCGCTTTGCGGCGCTGAACTTGCAGTCGGTATCGGTCGACCGGCTGGCGTTGTTGCGTCAGAGCGATGCGACGTCGAACTTTACGATTTTGTCGGATTGGCCGCTTGTGGTCGCCTGATCGTGATTACGTTTGCAGCACCGTTGCGACCAGACGCGTCTGATAAGGATTCATTGTCCGCAGAGCGTTCAGAACCTTGCCATATTGAGTTCTGTCTGCATCGACCACGACCAGGATGATTCCAACCACGGAAAGCAGGGACGCGAAGTCCTGACCGTCGATGGCTCCCCCGTCGATCAGGGTGGTGCCGTTGTAGGCAAGTGCGCAGCCATTCTGCGTCGACAGTGCAGTTTGAGGTGAAGGTTCAGACTTGCTGCGCGCGCCAGACGGAAGAACGCGAAGCTCGCCGACCTCGACTTCGAGCTCATCCAAGGTAACCGGGCTTCGCATCGCGTCGAAGAAGCCCGGCCTGCCTTCGAGGCCAAGCTGCTTCGAAATTTGTTTCGTCTCCGTCGCATCCACAGTTAAGGCACGCATGCCGCGCCGGGCGAACTGTTTGGCCAGCGCAAGTGTGAATGCGCAACTTGCAGCCGGACCATTGGCTCCGACGATCAGAATCGCACCGGGCGACTTCTCCAAGGCCTGGGCAAGGATACCTGGCAGATCGCCAAGCCCATCAACATGAAGGGCTTTCGCCTTCGGATCAGCGCGGCTCGCGGCCAAGACCGCCTTACGCGAAACGGTCGCGAGATTGAATATCTCGCTGCGCTCGGGCAGATCCTTGTCGTCACGCCTGACGCCGTCAAACTGATTGAGGAAAGCCGCCGCAAAAATTCCCGCAAGCAATCCGATGACGAGGCCGCCTGCCACCACCAGAGTTCGTGGCACGACATACTGCGCGGGTTGAATGGCCGCCGGGGAAATGACGCGGGAATTTGTCCGATCCAGCATCCCTTCTTCGCGAACTTCCTTGGCACGCCGCTGCAGCGTTTCATAGACGACCCGCTGTGCCGCGACGTCGTTCTCCAGATCCTTCAATTTCTGAACAGGCGGCTGTCCCAATGCTGAAACCTGCCGCGCAGCGATAATCTGCCGGTTGAGCTCGCCTTCGACCGATTTGGTCCGTTGATACTCCGTTTCGAGACTGCGCTGGATTCTCGCAAGCTCGGCGTCGATCAGCTCGCGAATCTGCTTAACCTGCGCTCGGGCCGTAATAACGGCCGGGTGCAACGGACCAAGCGATACGGCGCTATCGGTTTCGGCCTTTTTGGCCTCCGCGTAACGCGCACGTAAATCGAACATGGTCTGCGATTGCAGCGCTTCCGCGATGGTATCGATCGGCGGGTTGTTCGCATTGCGTTTGCGAAGAATATCCATCCGCGCCAGCAGTTCGGCGCCGCGTATTCTCTGGGCGGAAAGTTGGTTGGTCAGATCTGTCAGCTCGCGCTCGCTCAGAAGGTTCCCTTCTCCGCCAACGAGGTTGTTCTGAATGCGATAGGTTTCGACCTGCTTCTCAGCGTTCGTCAGGTTCTGGCGCAACGTGCTCAAGCGGGATTCGAGGGCCTTCGCCGTCCGGCTTGCAGCCTCGGTTTGCATTTGCACTTGCACTTCGAGATAGGCCTGAGCAATTGCGTCGGCTATCTGTTTCGATTTTTCGGGAGAGGATGACGTCCAAACCGAAACGTCGAGGACAAATGTACGGTCGGGCCGGCGAACATCGATCCGCTTCCGCAATGTGCGAAGCACGGCTCGGGTGCGCGCGTCCACCTCGGAGGATGACCCAGCCGAATCCCCACCGTCACTCGCGACGAATTCGGGATCGCTGGTCAGATTGAGCTTGATAACAACCTTCTCAAGCACTTCCGTCGAGGTGATGACCTGGACCTGGCTCTCGACCACCGCGAACGTCGCGTCGGCAGACGCCGCGGCAGGGCTGAGATCGTTCGGCAAAATCTGGAGCCCGCGTGGATCGATCAAGATCTTGATCTGCGAAACATATCGCGGGGTCATGAAGAGAGCGATCACCAGCGCCAAGAGCGCACATGTCGCGGTGATTGCTGCGATGAGTTTCTTGCGGCGGCCAAAGGCGGTCGCGAGGCCACGAAAATCGATGACCGCGGCCGGCGTCTCGCGCATGTCGATTGTCATTGCCATGCGCGAGCACCTGCTGAGCGCACCGAGAATGACGGACTTGACCGCATACGCATGGGACTGCCTGAACGCAACAAGGTCACCCGAGCCAACACCCCGAGCTTGGGCGGAGTTTGGTCCGGTTATGGTTAATATTGCTTGAAGAAAGGGCCTTTCGCAGGGCTGATAACCGCCGTCGCCCTCGAAATCGTCAGGCTGAAGTACCGTAAAGATCGATGGCTTCGATTGTACTCGTCCGGTTCACACTGTGCGGCCCCCGCTGCACTGCTCCATCCCGCAGCCGCACGGTGCTGTGCACGCTCTGGCGGACAACCTTCCGGTCCAGCGTGTCGATCCGGCAAAACGCCAGGCCCGTACCATAGCCTTCCGAGCAATCCTGCGCGGGCCGCCACAACGAGCCGTCGTAGTGAAAGAAGTCGCCGGCGGGACGTGCGCAGCGATGGTCCACAAGGATCGGATTGCCGGCGTGCGGTTGCCATGGCCCGGCGAGATCGGGAGCCCAGAACACACTGAGCGTATCCCAGTTTGAACCCCGCCAGGTTCGCGTTGCCGCGAACATCCACCACAACCCATCATGTTGGCAAACTGTCGCGTCCGAGGCTTCGACGTTTTCAAGCAGTATCGCTTCATGAACCCAGCGGTCTGGGAACCGTTCCGCGCGATAAAGATCGACGGTTCTCGACTGCAGGGATTCCGGTATCATCCATATTGCACCGGAATGCGTGAAAACGTGCGGATACGACAGATGAAACTGCGTCTCGAGAACGGGTCTCGGCCGCTCGAAACCGTCTGCTCCCAACAACGATGTCGAGATCAAACCCTTTCCTGATGCGTGGTCGTACTCCTCGACAAAGAGATGCGTCTGCCCGTCAGACACGAACAGAAATGGGTCGGCATAATAGCGCCCGCCGTCATCAGCCAGCCGACGGTAAGCGCTTGCGCCCGGCAGAGACGTCCTGGATTCCGTTTCGTTTATTTGCCGCCACGCGACAAACCATCGCGGCGCGCGATGACAGAGCCGCGCAATGCGCGCATTCAATTTTTCGGCAAGCGACGTTGCACCAAACGACAACACCGGACCTGAGTGAATTGCTTTTGACCTCGCCTGTATCGGCGACGGTTGGGAATCGCGCATCAACGGTGCGGTCATAGCCTTCACACACAACTGCAACAGCGCCGAGAAGATCGTATCTAGCGCCCGCGTCGCCACCGTCCTGTCTTCAACGGCGGGCAGCCCCGAGATGACGACCCGCCCCTCTCGGTCCACAATCGTCAATACAGGGCTGCGCGCGTCCAGCACAGCCAGCAAGGCCGCGTCATCCGATGCCGCTCCGTCGTAGAGAACTGCTATATCCGGCAAAGCACTAGTCGCAGTTTGCCCGGCCAAATCCACGACCAGACCGCCGCTCATTGCGTCGCGCCTTTCCAGATATGGCTCGAATGCCTTCTCATTGAGAAGGTCGCAGGCATTTCCGGCTTGAAGACGAAAGGCAAACTTCTCCAACATCAGAAGGAGTGTGAATGCGCGCGGCGGCGGTGGGCCATCGACCAGCCGCACCACTGGATCGATATCGGGATGACGTGCAAGACGCATGACCAGTTCGTGTTGCCACCGCCACAACCGCGCATGGTTGAGGCATATTGTTATTGTGCGCTTGCTTGTTGTCTCGGTCATGAGGGACAGCCGGGCTTTAGGAGGCCGAGCGCGTCCAGCGTTGTGCGATCCAGCCTGCTTTCATTGGCGCGATCAACGATTGCCATTCCACCGGATCCGTTGAGCTCCCAGATCGACCAACGGAATGTTCGGCGCTCAGCCGCGCACCGCACATCCAGTAACCACGTCGCCCGCGCCTGATCGCCAGCCGTACTATTACGGGTCGCGCCAAACTCGCCGAGCAGGATACGGCGGGTGTCAATATTGTTGCGCGTAGCCCATGCCGCGACGCTATCGAAAGCGGCGTCGATGACCTTGGCGTCCCAGCCCTCGCTAAAGTATGTAGCGATTGCGGCCTTTGCCGCGATCGACTGCCTGGCTTTATCGGCAGCGGAGAAAGCCGGATCTGCGGCAATCCGGTCTTGCACCGCGCGGATGGCTGAACTCTCCTCACCCTTGATCGCCGGATAAGGGAGCGCCTGCATGTCACGCCAGAACCGCTCGCGCGGCTCCGATGACTCGACACCCTGGTGCGTGAAGAGATGCGGCTCGTAATAGTGAAACGAGTAAATAACATTCTCGTCGCGAAACGGAGCGGGATCGAGAAGCCCCAGCCCTCTCCAACTGCCTCCCTGAGCTCCGGTGACCACTAGGGTCAAGCGCGGAGCTTCCTGTCGCGCAGCCCGGTACAATGCCTCCATCATCGTCTGCCAGCGACCCGCCGTCGCCGTATCGTAACCTGCAGGCGGCTCGTTGACAGGCTCCAGCGCCACGTTCGGGTCATTCATGTTTGCAAGCAGTCGCGCGGTGCGTGAAACCACCGCCGCATAGGCCGTAAACAGCGGCCTTTCTGCACCGACGAAGATCGCTTCAGGGCGATATTGAGCAACCTGAGAATTGGAGTGAAAATTGACGATCACGCTCAAACGTTGCGCACGGAATCGCTGGATCGTTGCCCGCAGGATGGTATCGAGCGCGTCGCGCCGCTCTCCTGTCATCTGGAGAAACGGCCCGGGGTCGACCGTCAGCCGGACAAAATCAAACCCGGATGCTTGAACCGCTGTGATCAATTCATCCGGAACGTAGTGTTCTGCGGTCGCGAACGGCGGCCAAGTGTACAAGGAACTGTCCAGGGGCGAGACAGACGCCCAGTTCAGCGGCCGGTGTACACCGATCCCTCGCTGGAATGTCTTGGCACCATCAACGGCGTAAGCCGTGGTCACCGTCATTGCAGCGATTATCATCGCCAGTATGCGCAGAAACCTTCGCATCACGAAATCCAGCGGCGGAGCCGTGCGGTGTGGTCGCACATCGTCAATAATGTGATGATCAGAATGTCCGCCGATTTGACCGACAGCGCATTGTTGGTCAGCGCCAATGCGAAAAACATCCCCGTCGCCAGCATAACGATCGCCGATCGTCCTTTTAGAAGCGCCCGGAAAAGATTGGCCAGCAGCAGCGCGAACAGAATCGCACCTATCAAACCAAACTGGACGGTAAAGACAACGAAAGAGCTCTCGATGAACGGTAGTCCAAAAATATCGAGCGCGATCCGCTGAACCCGCGCAATATCGGCGCCGAACAGGAACTCCTTCCAGCTCAGATAGTCGAACACGCCATAGATACTGACGCGCGCGAGAGAGCTTTGATCGACGAAACCTCCTTCGAACCGGCTCAAAGCGCCAGCGGCAAACATGATACCGATGACGGCGATCAGTACGATCAGCCCCGCGATCGCAAGCATCATTTTCCGCTGGATGGAATCGACCCGCGATCGTGCCGGCATGGGCTCGAGAATCAGAAATAGCGCACATGAAACACAGGCGGCCACACTCGCAATTCGCGCTCCGGATGCGAGAGCACCCACAAACAGAATGACAACACCCATCAGCTTGAACGACGGCCTCCATCGCGCCACGCTGAGGAAGCAGATGCCGACAGCACACCATTGGCCGAGCTGTAATGGATGATCAGACAATCCGGTCGGGCGGAAAACATCCTCACCAGCGGCATAAGGCAGCAAACGCATCCTGAGGGCGAATTCGGCGATGCCGACCGCTGCGCTCAGGATGAGAAACAACAGGATCAGTTCGCCAAGGTTCGATCGCCACTGATTTGGCAGCGTCATCATGACGAACACAGCCATGCACGCGACGATATATGTGTCGAGGATATAGCCGGATGACGTGCTCTGGCCGCTCATCGAGAGCATGAGAAGCAAGCCGCAAATGCCAGCCAGAAAAACGATAATCGCGCGAAGGATACCCACATCCTGTGCGCTCAGCTCGATGCGATAGTTGAACAGAATCGTAACTGCAATCAGACCGATCCCGTAGAATGCGGGGTGGATCTTCTCGATCGTCGAGCCTTCAAGCGTCGTATAATTGACGAACTGGTTGAGAATGAGCGCGTTAAGTCCAATCCTGAGCAGGACAAAAGCAAGGAACGACAGATAAAGCATGCGCAGCAGAACACGGCTGTCGCTCGGCTCGGTAACGGCGTAACCGGAACGGATCATGGAAAGCTGCGCTATAGTGGCCAGTGCAATTTACCCTAGGCAATCCGCGTTAACAGTTGGCTAACCAAACGGTGCGTAAGGGTGGATGTTGGTTTCCGCCATGCGCAGCGCCGCGGTATGCGACGAATGCAAGAAACTCCGAAAATGTCATCCGTCCGCGTTTTGTGCATCACGCCTTTCGGTCCTTCGGGCAAGGGCGGCATCGACCGGCTTTATCACTATTTCCGCGAGTTCATTGCCGAGCAAAACGAGCCGGGGATTGATCTACGCTTTGCGCAGTCTCGTGGCGATGCGCGAGGCAACCGCTGGATTGCGACATTTCCGCTCATCCTCGCAAAAATCGGCTTCACACTCAGCCGCTTCCGTCCGCATGTGGTCCATATCAACTACGCCACCGGTGGAAGCTTACCGCGCAAATATGCCATCCTGAAACTCGCGAGGGGATTTGGCGCGCGAACCATCGTTCATTTCCACGGCCAGTTTATTGAGGATCAGGTTGCTGCGCGCACGGTGCCAGGCCGGCTGTTTAGCGCGATTGCCAATCAGGCCGACTGCGTCGTCGCGCTCGGCAAAGTCCATGCAGACGCCTTCGAGCGCATCGGCGTTCAGCCTCAACGGATCGTGATCGTTCCCAACGGAATTCCCGATTTCGCAGCCGATCTTCCGCTGCCCAAGCAAGACACCGGCTCGATGGAAATCCTTTTTTCCGGCCTGCTGACCGAGAACAAAGGTATGCACGTCCTGATTCCGGCACTCGCTCGCCTTCGTCAGACGACCGAGAACTGGCACTGCACAGTCGCCGGTAATGGTGATGTCCAGCACTTCGTAGACATGGCCCATGAAGCGGGCCTCGACCAGAAAATGACTTTCACGGGATGGATCGAAGCGAGCGAAATGCTCGATCAAATGCGCAAGGCAGATGTGGTGATCCTGCCCTCCCGCACCGAGGCCTTGCCGCTCAGCTTGATAGAGGGTGCCTGTGCCGGCGCAGTTCTCGTTGCGACCGATGTCGGCAATGTTCGTGACATCGTGGAAGACGGTGTTAACGGGCTTCTCGTAGCGCGGGAACCGGAGCCAATCGCCTCAGCGTTGCTCGAAATCGCCGCCAACCGTTCTCGTTTGGGCGAGATGCAATCCGCCTCGCGTCAAATCTATCAACGGCATTTTACGCTGTCGGCGTTCGCCCAGCGGCTTCGCGAACTCTATCGGCAGGTCGCGAAAGCCCCCTAGCAGCTTGCATCCGGCTCACGTCATGTGAGGGATAGCCAGCCGCTGATCGATGAATTTGCGCTTTCCCCTGCCCGTCATTGGCAGTTCATCGACGATCTTCAAGTGAATTGTGAGATCGCCAGCGGCACGCTCCGTCATTCGTGTGAGATAGTCCGAGAAATCGGGTTGCTGACCGCCTTCCGTGACCACCCTGAGTTCGACCTCGCCTGGAACAAACTGACAGAACTGTACTTCACGCGTCAGATCATGCCGGTCGATCGGCACGCACAGTCCATTAAAGGGAATAAGAGATCCGGACCGGCTAACCAGGTATTCGCTGCTCCGCCGCGGCGCCAGGTGATTCAGAACGAGCCGGTATCCATTACTCGCGCTTGGCAGTTCGACCAGTTGCGCGGCATCGCGCGTGTCGTAACGGATGAGCGGCATGCCTCTGAACATCAACCCAGTCGATACGACACGGCCGGTTTTACCGGGCGTGGTGATCGGCTGGCCGTCATCGTCGACGAGTTCCGTGTATCCGTAAATCGGGTTGAATTCGTACGTATCCGGCTCATTGGCTCGCTCCACGGCGAACGCAACCTTCTCGCTCAATCCATAGAAAGGCACGATGGTCGCCTGATCGAATACTTGTGCGAAGAGATCACGCTGATGCGGGAACAGTTTTTCCGAAATCGGAAAGATTCCGCGGATCTGCGGCAATGGTGCAGTTCCGGTCCGGAGCAGATACTGAGCGAAAATTGCCATCGCGGAAGGATAGCCATGAATGAAGCGGATATTCTTTTCCCGGATGGCCGCCAGATAGGACGCCATCGTCGCATCATCGAGATGAAAAACGGATAACCGCAGTTCCTTCAGCGCCGGCTCTATCTCCATGTGGGAGTTCTTGCCGTCGATCAAATCAAATCCGCGAAAAACGCAGCGCCAGTCATGCGCCGTGAATCCGGTCCTCGACCACGCATCGTGAATGAAAGCGTACTCGATCGGGCTGCGATTGCGATCAAGCATGATCGACAACGGCTCGCCGGACGACCCATCGGTCGAAGCGCGGTCGAGGCGATCGAGCGGAACGGTGCACATCTTGTCGCGGTGGTCGAGCACGATCTGTCGCGAAAGGACAGGCAGCCGAGACCAGGCTTCGCTTCCCAGCAGTTCGTCGGGAGCGATATGACCAACCACAGGCTTGAGCGTACGAGCGTAGTATGGCGCATTCCGGATCGCCAGCTGAACCACTTCACCAAGCGCCTGCTGGCGATAGGATCGTACAAAATCTGTATCCGTCTTCGCGCGATCGATCACACCGCGCCAATGACGATAGGTCTTGCCGAATTTGATAGAAGTTGGCACGTACTGAAGGAAGCGGCCGAGATGGGCCCGCGTCGATAGCGGCAACCGGACATATGCACCGCGCGCGACGTCTAGAACTGTCATCGGTTTCCCCCCTGATTTGGCGAACATGTCTATGTACCGCAGCCAATAAGAGGCCTGCGGTAAATCGGACATTTACCTTAACCGTGCATGGTCAAATTGATGGTTATTCAATCAAAACACGTCGCGGTTTACGTACCGGCCCTGAACCGGGGCGGAGCGGAACGCGTGGCAGCCCTGCTGGCATCCGGTTTCTTCAAGGCCGGCTGGCGCACCAGCCTGCTCGTTGATTTCGAGGCGTCTGAGAACCGCGCCCTGATCGACGCGGGCGTGTCAATCTGCGTGCTCGGAAGCTCCCATGCTCGCTCGATTCTCACCCTCACCGGTTTCTTACGGTCGCAGAAGCCAGACGTCGTCCTCGCGATCGGCGGTGCCGCGAACGTCAAGCTTTCTGTGGCCCGCCTTTTGGCGGGCGGCCAATCCCGCATTGTACTTTCGTATCACGGACGTTCCGATGTCGGACGCGGGCGGCTTGGTCACTTGTCGTACTCATTCGCGCCGTGGCTGGCGCGACGCGCCGACGCGGTCGTTTGCGTATCCGATGGGCTGCTCGAACATCTCCGTGACGACTGGAAGGCGACGCCGGACAAGCTGACGCGTATCTACAATCCGGTGTCGGTTGAGCACGCGATACGCGCGAGCCATAGCGACATCCTCCAGCGCCCACCCGTCGTTCTCGGCGTTGGAAGACTTAATCCGGAAAAGAACTTTGCTGCACTGGTTCAGGCGCTTCCCCATCTGCCCCCTGATGCACGCGTCGTGATCTTTGGCGAGGGTCCCGAACGCGATAACCTGCTGGTCCTCGCAAAACAGTTGGGCGTCGCAGACAGACTTGAACTTCCAGGCTACCGCGATGACCCATGGCCCTGCTATGCGCAAGGCCGGTGTTTCGCATTGACGTCGCGCCGGGAAGCCTTCGGCAATGTAGTTGTCGAAGCGCTGGCCTCAGGACTTCCCGTCGTATCGACACGAAGTGGCGGCCCCGATGAAATTCTCCAGCACGGCCGTGTCGGCTCGCTCGTGGACCATGGCGACATCGATGCGCTCGCGCGGGCCATCAACCAGGCACTTGCTGATCCCGGCGATCCTGCACCGCGGATCGCACGCGCGCGCATGTTTGACGCCGAGACCGCGATCGGCAGCTATCTCGGCTTGTTCAATACGATACTGATTCGGCGGTAGCCGTTGGGGCGGATTGTCCGCGCCAGATTTCCCACGGCCGGTCAAGCATCCGCACCAGCGCAAATCCAGATGCAGAAAGCGTTGATGCATACACCGCGATGAATGTCGCGGTTCCTCCGAACAATATGATCAGTGGCAATTGCCCGCCCAGAAGCACGCGGGTGCCGAGGGTCGCGGCTGAGGCCAGCCCAAATGAAACTGCCAGCCCTGCAATTGCGCGCCACGGAACAGTAAATGGCAACAGGCGTGTGGAGAGAAATGCGCTGCCCGCAAGCGAAACCAAGGATGAAAACGCCGCGATTATGGCGGCAGTCTGCGGACCGCCTTGCGGAATCAAAAGGAGGCCGAGCAGCAGCGAAATCACCGCAGGCGGAGCCATGCTCACGAACTGCTGCCAGTTCTTTTTCGTGATGTAGAATGCGTTATCGAAACAGAAGTTCTTCAGGCTCGCGAACAGCGTTGCGAAGGCAATCCATGGCATGACCCGCGCGGCCTCAACGCGGTAAGCCTCCGGCAACACCAGTTCAGCAAATGGCTGCGCAAGCAGCGCGATGCCGACCGCCACGGCACCGCACAGCAGGATCAGAGTCAAAATATTACCGCTCTGAACGCGGCCAGCCGCTTCTCGCCCTTCAGATGAATAGCTGCGGACAAGCATCGGAAACAGATACGGATTAAGCGAGCCGCTGAACAACTCAACCGGCTGCCTGGCGAGAGCATACGCTGCCGCATAAAGCCCGACGCTCGCAGGTCCAAGGGCATGATTGAGGATGAAGCGATCGAGCCACCCGACTGTCTGCGCCAGCAGCGTGACCGATACGATCGGCACTCCGAACAACAGAGCGGCGCGATAACCCTGACGTGAAAAATAAGGCCACGGCAGGTCGCGGAAAGCCACGGCACAGGCGAGCGTTCCCAAAACAAGTGTTACCAGGGAAATCCCAAGCGACGCAGCAAAGAACGTCGGTTCAATCGCCAGGACAGCTCCTACCCCGCAACCGAGCGACAGAACGCCCCGCGCGATCTCGACACCCGCGTAAAGCCCATGACGCTGCTGTGTCTGCAACAGCGTTAAACCAAGCCGCAACACCGCGAAAGCCAGCACATAGACCGCGACGGCAACCGTGAACCACCCGGACAGGCTGGGCTGGACGATTGCCAGCAGCAGCGCGCCCAGCAATGACAGGACGCAAGACACAACGGTCAGAACAAGCGCCCGGCCGAGCCTGCCTGCGGACGGAACACGATCCTTGCTCTCGCTGCTCAGTACAAACAGACGCACCCATCCGCCGGTGGCCATATCGAGAATTTCGCCTGTCACAACGATGAGAGCAAACATCCCGTAGTCGTCCATCGACAGCAACCGGGTCAGCACCAGCAGCAGGGCGAATGTCGACAGACGGGGCACCAGATTAGCCCCGAAATAGAGCACGACGTTCAGGTTTTTCATCGGAGACCTGCGTCTGCGAAATTCGAGGCCGGCGCCTGATCCGGCTGCAAAGCCGGCAAAACATTACTCATGGAAGTGGCGGCAGACTGAACATCGATCCGTGTGCGGAACTCCCGCGTCTTCAGATCATTCGCACGAAAGACGATGCGTGCGGCAATCTCCATAACGCCGAACGCTGGTGAATATTCCGCACCCTCAAGCGTAACGGAGACGTTCGGCTGAGCGGAGACCTGCATCAGCGCCTCCCCGCCACGTGTGACAACGACAGTCGCCCCCTCAATCCTCGCCGAACATTCCGGATGAAGCAGAAACCCAATGCTGATTGAGGTCAGCGGCTTTGACGCCTGGTCTCCCGTCGCGAGGAGTTTGTCCCGCACCGTAAGCCCGCTGGCATCGACAGTGATCGTGCGCTCACACAACAGCCCAAAATCGCGAGCATACCCGTCATGTTGAGCTGAGACATCGACGCCGTGACCCGTCTCACGCAGACCGGTAAATTCCGAAGTGGCCTTACGCCGCCAATTGAATGCACCCGAAATTTCACTCTGGTCGGCTCCATTAATGCAGAGTGTATTGTGAACCGCCGTCCCGCGCAGGCGGTCGCGGACGCTGCCACCAGAGTGGTACAGGTACGTTCCGGGATCGACGAGCACCGGTCTTCCGTCAAGATGCAGCGTCAGCGACAGCGCATCAGCGTGGCCGTGCGCCGCAATCGACAGATAGCCGAGGGGGCCATGGTCAAACACGGCCAACGACTCGCGCCCGCTCATCCGGCCTCTTGAGACCGTATATCCTCCGCGCTCGAATATGCGCGTGCCTGCGCCTGACATCGATGTAGCGTCAGGCCAGCCGACAAGAAGATTTCGCAACTGTGGAGCGACGTAATCCGCAGCGAGATCCTGGCGGCCGGTCAAGGCCGCAATCCCGTTCACAACTGATCCTACATAAAGTGGCTCATGGCCTGCGCCGGACGCTATGACACGGCCCTCATCGTCATCACCGATGCGAGGATGATTTCCCGAGCTATCGAGCAACCATCGCAAATGTTCTCCAGCGGACGCGACGCGTGCAATGACGTTATCCGGAAACGGCATGCCGGCCGCTTCCGCGACAGTGAATGCAAGCACATACCACTCGCATGTAAACGCGGTGTATGTCGGCGACTGTTCCGCACCCACGCCATCGTCGTGGATCTGACGGAATGCTTCGGCGATCAGTATTGCCCTCGCCGCCGACGCATCAATTTCAGCCCCCTGCCAAAGCGTGCCCAGAACGAAAAGAGCCGCCTCCTCCGCAATTAGATGGTTGTTTGCCGACGAATAGCGCGATGGAAAACGCTTGAGCCAATAAGCATGCGCGGCCAAGCAAGCCGCGATCTTGCGAGAAAGCCGCGCCCCAACCCGCTCTCGGCCAACCAGTCCGATTGTCAGCAGGATCGAGACGACGCGCAGGGCCAGTTCGATTCCGGAAATCCAGTTGATCCCCTTGAACGGCGGGTTCGCATCAATCCAGCTCTCGATCAGATCGAGCGCCGACTGCGCCAATTCATCATCGTTTTCCAGTCTGGACAGCGCCGCGATCACCGGCACGAATTGCAGGCGGTTCAGTTCCCAGACCAGCTTCACGTCGCCGCGGAGCCGATCGTGCCGGTACTCGATATCAAAGCAATAGGCGTTATCCGGCCAGCGCAACCCCGACACGGGATCGAGATGCCAATCCATCTCAGTGGACAGATGGAAATCGTGGCCGAGCGCGCGATAGATTCCCGGCGACATCGCGGTCGGGGCGACCGATTGCCAAAGCGCACGCGTGCCGGCGTCGATTGACTGCAGCCGGTCGATATCGATTGAAAGAAACGGCAGATCCGAAGATTCGATCGCAAAGGCTGAATAGTCGTAAGATCTTGTCGCGGACAGGCGGCGCTTTCCGGCTTCGCGCAACCGATGGCCAAGCTCCGGAATGCTCATAGCCCGCAGCCGGTTGACGTACCATCCAAGTTTGGCGAACGAAGCTGCCATGTCGACAGACGATCCTAGCGTGCTTGCGGGGTCACGGTGACCGGCGCTTTAGCCTCAGGCCGGGTGGTCCTGTTCTTGATCAGCGCGGCGTACGCTCCGAGCAACTTCGGCGCCTCGTGCTCCCAGGACAAGTCGCGTTCAATGCGCTGCCGGCCGAAAGCGCCCATCGCTGCACGACGTTCAGGGTCATCGAGGAGTTCGATGATCTTGGCCGCCATGTCTTTCGGATCGTTGTGCCGGGCATAGAGCGATGCATCTGCTGCGGAGACCCGCCCTTCTGTCAGATCGAATTGAACGATCGGCTTGCTCAGCGCCATGTATTCCATGATCTTGTTCATGGTGGACTTGTCGTTCATTTCGTCAGCTTTGTCTGGATTAACGCAGACATCCGCCGTGTTCAGCATCTCGAAGAGATCGTGATCACTGGCGCGGCCCGTGAACGTGACAAAGTCATCCACGCCGAGCGTTTTCGCCAGCGCCTTCATTTCTTCGAGCGCGGGGCCTCCGCCGACCAGCCCGAAATGAATGTCAGACCGCTTGAAATCTTCCACAATCACCTTCACTGCGTTCAGCAACAGATCGATCCCCTCCTGTGCGCCCATGACGCCGACATAACCGACCAGGAAGCGGCGGCCCTTTCGCAACAGCGGGTTGGGCGGAATGATTTGGATGCGGTTGAGGTCCGGGCCGGAGCGGACAACGAAAACGTTTTCGTCACGCATGCCGCCGCGGCTCAGGGCGATCCTGCGATAGGATTCGTTTGTCGCGAGCGAGATGTCAGCCGTTTTGAACGTCAGCTTCTCAAGCAGCACAAGCAACCGATACAACACATCCTTCCGGCCGAATTTCGATACGTAGAGTTCCGGATTGATGTCGTGATGATCGAACACGAACATCTTGCCGAGGAAGAGCTTGTAGAATCCGCCGATCAGAAAGATCGTATCGGGGGGGTTGCATGCATGAATCACATCGAACCCGCGCGCGAAAAGAATCTTCCAGCTCAGGAAGAACTCACAAGCCAGCGCCCAGCCGTATTCGAGCGGATAGCCCGATGCACGCTTTGCTTCGAAGGGCATCCCGTGGCGATGAACATGAACGCCATCGATCAGTTCGTAGCTCTTCTGCGCGTTAAACCCCTTCGGGCAGATCACGGAGACCACGCAGCCGGCTTTCACCATCGTTTTTGCTTCCGACCATACACGACGGTCGAAAGGTACGGATAAATTTTCGACGATGATCAGGACGCGAAGCGGCCTTCCATCCTTGACCAGGCGCGGATCACCAGTTGATTCCGACATAACGCGCCTTCATCTCTGGAGATTCCCACAACCGGGCAAGATCGAGAACGATCTGATCTTCGCTGAGCATCGGCTCGATGCTTCGGAATTCAGGCGAGGCGTTGCCGATGATAATGACGTCGGCTGCGACCACGGTCTTTCGCAGCGAAGTCATCATGATCGAACCAATATGCGGGATCGCTTTCTCGATGTACTGCCTGTTCACACCCGTAAGCTTCGAGAGATTGACGCTCGGGTCATAAAGCTTAAGGTTGAACCCCTTGCCGATCAGACGCTCGATTAATTCGACCTGCGGGCTCTCGCGTAAATCGTCCGTACCGGGCTTGAAACTGAATCCGAGCACGGCAATGTCGCGTTGGCCGAACCCAACAACCTTCGCAATAGCTCTTTCGATCTGATTGCGGTTACTCGGAAGAATATTGGAGAGGATCGGCACTTCAACGTCGAGTTGACGTGCAAGATACGTCAGCGCGCGTGCATCCTTGGGCAGGCAGGATCCACCGAACGCATACCCCGGCTTGAGATAATAAGGGGAAATGTTGAGCTTCGTATCGGAGCAAAACACATTCATCAGCTCATAGCTGTCGATATTCAACGCCTGGCAGATGTTTCCAATCTCGTTTCCGAAGCAGACTTTCAGGGCATGCCATGTGTTGTCAGCGTACTTGATCATTTCGCTGGCTTCGAATGATACCGTGAAAAGCGGCGCGCGAATTCCTTCGTAGAGGTTAGCAACCGCAAGGGCGGCGGCCGGATCGTCCGCCCCGACGACGGTCTTTGGCGGTGCAAAGAAATCGGCAACCGCCGTGCTCTCGCGGAGAAATTCGGGATTGTACGCGACGGATAGCCCTTCGCCGCAGCGTCGTCCGGATTCACGCTCGAGGATCGGAATGATTGTGTTGCGCATCGAACCCGGAATCATCGTCGATCGCACGATGACAAGGTGATCGCCCTGCTTTTCCCGAAGCGCACGGCCGATTTCCGCAATAACGCTGCAGACGGTATCGATGTTGATGCTGCCGTTATCCCGGCTCGGCGTCCCGACGCAGATCAGCGAGATGTCGGTATCGCGTATCGCCTGATTGACGTCGTCGGTTGCCGTCAAGCGTCCAGACCGGACCCCTTGCTGCATAAAGTCGTCAAGACCGGCCTCCACGACCGGCGGCTTGCCTTCGCGAAAGCACTGCCGCTTGATGTCATTGGTATCAAGTCCAATAACCGTGTGGCCTGTGCGCGAAAAACATGCGGCCGATACGGCTCCAACATAGCCCAACCCGAAAATGCTGATGCGGCGGGGAGCAGTCGTTTGCGGTATAACGGGAGCGATGACCGGCAAGCGATCAGTCGCCGTTTGCGCGCTTCCCGGAGCGAGTTCGATTAGATCGGAGCCATCGAGCCATGAATTCATTTGAGCCGCCTCGTCTTTTTTTTATGTCGTATGCTGACGATGATGAAAGGGAAAGACAATGCGGGATCTCATCGCTTGTTAGGCTTACCTTGCCTCAAAATGATTGGATCGATTAACGCTTTGTTAACCTACCGATCAGAACAGGATTGGATGTATAAAATTGGCTCTATAAGCGCGTCACAACGGCGTAGGATCTAAGGGCGAAGCAAAGCGTAATGCTCAGAACCACATTTCAGGTGCTTGCGTGGACTTCTATTCTCGCAATCGTGATTATAACGGACGGCCCGATTGGGTTGCGTCCGGTCACTCACCTGCCGGGCAGCGTTGAACGATTTTTCGCTCTTCTCACGGTCGCGACGCTGTTCACGCTCGCCTATCCGAACCGAATTTCCTTTATTGGGCTTTCGCTCGTGCTCGCCGTCTTCGTTCTTGAGTTTGCACAGGTCGCCTCATTCGGCCGCCATGCTCGCTTGCGGGATGCTGGCGTCAAAGTGCTCGGTGTCTTCGCCGGACTGGCGGTCGGCTATTTCTTGCGGGCCGGAATTGACCTGATACGCGCGAGATTCTCGGGCGATCCAAAAGCGCTTCCCAAGGCCGCAAACCAGTCCTGATAGTCAGGTAACTGCGCATCCGGCCTTGGTGCTATCGTAAAGTTGATCGCGATTTTCCGTCAGCGACAGAACCGCTTTTTATCCAGGACAATCAGACTTCAAGGGTGTCACCACCCTTGAGATGGAGGATTTCGCGGGCCTCATCAGGCGTGGCGACCTCCAGGCCGAGCCCCTCGATAATCTTGCGCGCCAGGCGCACCTGCTCGGCGTTGGACTCTGCCATGCGGCCCGGCGCTGCCCATAGGGAATCTTCAAGTCCGACGCGGATGTTGCCACCCATGGCAGCCGCCATTGCCGCGATCGGTAACTGGTTTCGGCCGGCACCCAATACGGACCAAACGTACTGATCGCCAAACAACCGATCCGCTGTGCGCTTCATATGCAGCACATCCTCCGGATGGGCACCGGTGCCGCCCTGCAAACCGAACACCGTCTGCACAAACAGTGGAGCCTTCACCAAGCCCTGATCGAGGAAGTACTTCAGATTATAAAGATGAGCGGTGTCGTAGCACTCGAACTCGAAGCGCGTTCCGCTTCCCGAAAGCTTGCTCAGCACATACTCGATGTCCTGGAATGTATTTCGGAAGACGATATCCTTGTTTTCGACATGCTTGCGCTCCCACTCGTGTTCGAACTTCTTGAAGCGATTGAGCATGCCGAAGAACGCAAAGTTCATCGACCCCATGTTCAGCGATGCGACCTCCGGTTTGTAAAATTCCGCGGGCCGGACCCGTTCATCGACTGTCATGGTTGGCGAACCGCCGGTCGTAAGATTGACCACCGCATTTGAACGCTGCTTGATCACCTTGAGGAATGGCGCAAACGCTTCCGGGCTCTGATCTGGCTGGCCGGTTTTGGGATTGCGTGCGTGAAGATGAACGATAGCGGCACCCGCTTCCGCCGCGCCGATAGCAGCGTCGGCGATTTCCTGCGGCGTCACCGGCAGCGCCTTGGACATCGACGGTGTATGAATCGCGCCGGTCACAGCGCAAGTGATGATGATTTTACGGCTCATTTCTTGTCTCTTTCTTTTTTGCAGGCTCGTGGAACTAGTCGCTCTGTTTGGCCTTGTGCGCAACCAGCGCCGCGAGACGCTCGTTGCGGCGGATCGTCAATTTTTCAACGCGCTCAGGCGTTGGCAGGTGCGGCCAAGCCTTAATGACGTGATCGACGTTAGGGCTCTGGTACACCTCAGGTCCGGCGGACGCTGCCGCGAGTTCCTTGTAAAACCCGGTGTAGCGCGCGCAGTAATCCGGGATTCCACCGGGCGCGTTGAGTTCGATTGTCTCGAACGGCCCGAGGAATGACCATCGCAACCCGAGGCCATCCTTAACAGTGTGATCGAGGTCTTCGGCCGATATGTACCCCTCGCCCACCAGCCGGAAAGCTTCCGCCAGCAGCGCGCCCTGTAACCGATTGAGCACGAAGCCGTTGATCTCCTTGTTCACCGTGACCGGCACTTGACCGATGGCGCGATAGATTTCGCGTGCACGCGAAATTGCCTGAGGGGATGTCCACGGCGCACCGCAAAGCTCGACCAAAGGCACCAGATGCGGCGGATTGACCGGATGACCGACGAGACAGCGGGCGCGGCCTTTCAGGTTCTCCGTGAAACGTGAAGCCACGATGGCCGATGTCGACGACGCCAGAATCGTATCCGGCGCGGCAAGACGATCCATTTCGGCGAACAGCGCAATCTTGTCGTCAATTTTTTCGGGACCGTTCTCCTGAACGAATTCAACGTCCTTCAGGGCATCGGCCAGATCGCTCGCCACCGAGACATGCGCCGCTGCGCCATCCGGGTCCTCGGCAAGCCCATGCTTCGCGAGCGAACGCAGCTCATCCCTAATAAGATCGGGCGCAGCACTCAATGTCGGCGCATGCGGATCGGTGATCCGCACATTCCAGCCCGCGCGCGCAAAGATTGCGGCCCAGGCGCGTCCGATCAAACCAACTCCGACAACGGCGACGCTTCTTTTACTGGACATATTTTCTTGTCTTTCGCCTTACAACCACAATACCTTGCGCCGCAGATCGAGATCGTCGCGCAGAGCCTTCGAGGGCCCCTCGTGAATGATACGCCCACGCTCAAGCGCCACTGTCGTATCCGACAACGCCAGCGCAAGATCGAGATGATGGTCAACGATGATGATCGCGACCTCCTTGCGCAACCGGTCGAACGCCTCGAACAGTTGCTCGACGACGGCGGGAGCGAGTCCCTCGAACGGCTCATCGAGCAGCAGCACGCGCACGTCACCCGACAACGCGCGCGCCACCGCCACCATCTGCTGCTCGCCGCCAGACAGATAGTCCGCGGGGCTATCCAGCCGCTCCCGGATACGCGGGAAGTATTCGTAAACCCGCTCGCGGGTCCAATGTACACCATTACCGGTCTGTCGTTTCAAGCCGCCCAGATCGAGATTGTGTTCAACACTCATGCCCGCGAACAACCCTCGCCCCTGCGGGACATAACCGATGCCAAGCCGCGCGCATTCGGCGGATGCACGCCCGACCAGTTCAGCGTCGGCAAGCTTGATCGACCCGTTTGATGCCGGCGCGATGCCGACCAGCGTCTTCAGCAGCGTGGACTTTCCGGCGCCGTTGCGGCCGAGCAGCGCGACGATTTCGTTGTTATGCAGCGTGAAATTGACGCCGTTGAGAATATGGCTCTTGCCGTAGAACGTGTCGACGCCCGCTACAGTGAGCAAGGCGCTTGCTTTCGCCGATGTCTCGCGCGGCTTTGCCGCCACGGCGGCAGCACCGGAGCCGATATAGATCTCCTGAACCTTCTTGCTGCTGCGCGCATCCTCGACGGTGCCGTCAAGTAGCACACGCCCCTCATTCATCACCGTCACATGGTCCGCGAGCTGGAACACCCGATCAATGTCGTGTTCCACGAGCAGCACCGGTAGATCAGACGAGATGCGCTTGATGATCGCTCCAATGCGTTCACGCTCGGCAGCGGCAAGCCCCGCGAGCGGCTCATCAAGCAGCAGCACACGCGGCGCGGTCGCCAGCGCAACGCCCATATCGAGCAGCCGCTGGCCGCCATAGGATAGCGCGCCCGCCTCCGCCTTCTCGATGCCCGCGAGGCCGAGATAACGGATGACCTCGTCGGTCTCGCGGTTGATCGCCTCAATAGACAGCGCGTTGGTGAAGGGATCGAACCGGCGCGGATGGCGCGCCTGCACCGCGAGGCGGATATTTTCGCCGACACTCAGTTCCGGAAACAGATTGGTGATCTGGAATGAGCGGCCGATGCCTGCTTCAGCGATCTCTTCCGGTGAATGACCGGCAATAGGCTTGCCCATCAAGGAGGCCTGCCCCTCATCTGGTGGAAACATGCCGGACAGGAGATTGAATGCCGTGGTCTTGCCTGCGCCGTTGGGGCCGATCAGCGCATGCAGCGTTCGGTCGGCGATTGAAATATTGATTCCCTGCACCGCCTTGATGCCGCCAAAACTCTTCACCATGTCGCGGGCGGCCAGCACCGGCCCTTCGATCACGGCTTTTGGCCGCAAGAATTCCGGCAGCGGCAGCGCCTCGACTTTGCGGGCCGACATCGCTGCTTCCTCCGTGATCCTTTTACGGAACGGCGCAAGAAGTTTCTCGCCCACGCCGATCAGGCCGTTCGGCGAGAACACGATAAAGCCAACAAATACGAGGCCAAACCAGAGCAGCCAGTTTTCGGTGTAGATACCGAGAAACTCGCGAAACAGGATGAAGAACAGCGCGCCCAGCGCCGGACCAAGGAAACTGCGCATACCGCCGATCACGACCATGGCCAACAGCTCGCCGGAGAATGCCACCGAAATCGGGTCGGCGGACGTCATGCGATTCTTGTACAGCAGCAGAATGCCGGCGAGCCCGGTGAGCGCGGCGGACAACACAAAGGCCGCAAGCTTGTAGCGGTTGGTCGGATAGCCGAGAAACCGCGCGCGCTGCTCGTTCTCGCGGATCGCCACCAGCACGGAACCGACCGTCGAATTATGGAATCGCCACAGCAGCAGCAGCACCGCAAAGGCGATGGCCGCGACGAACCAGTAATAATTGGCTTGGGAGTCGAGGTTGAATCCAAAAATGGCCGGCCGGACGATACCGCCAATTCCGTTCTCACCGCCGGTCACATCGGTCCAGCGGAACGATACCGAGTAGAGCATCGCCGCCAACGCCAACGTCAACAGCGAGAAATACACGCCGCGCCGCCGCAAGATGAGAAAGCCGAACGGCACTGCTACCAATACGATAATAAGGATCGCGCCGACTGCCGGGCCGAAAAACGATTCCGGCATCAGGTTGCGCTGGAGCAGCGCAGCGGCATAGGCCGCGAGGCCGAACCACGCGCCGTGGCCGAACGACACTAAACCGGTATGTCCGACGAGAATGTTCAACGCCATGCACGCGATGCCGAACACGACGACTTCCGTGGCCGACGTCGTCGTCAGGCCGAGCGCGTTCAGTACCGGCGGCAGCACAAGCAGGCCGATGGCAGCAATGACCAGTTGAACGGGAATCCGCTTGAGCATGACAGACGGCCTCACTCGAAGCGCGTGATTCGCTCGCCGAACAGGCCGCGCGGCCTGAACACAAGCACCAGAAGCATAAGGAAATAAATCGCAGCGGTGGATGCCGCCGAGTAGCCGATGCCGACCATGACGCCCTTCACCAGCCCAACCAACAGCGCGGCAACGACGACGCCCCAGAACGATCCGAGACCGCCAATCACCACCACGACGAAGGCCGGTGTGATGATCTCATTGCCCATCGCAGGATGGATCGCGTAGATCGGCGCGAGCAGCACACCGGCCAGTCCCGCAAGCCCGATACCGAGTGCAGCAACAGCGGACATGTAAGGCTGCAGGGAAATCCCGAGTGCGCCGACCATGTCCGGGTTCTGCACGCCCGCACGCACCACACGGCCGAACGCAGTTTTTCTCAGCAGGAACCATAATCCCGCGACGCAAGCGACGGCGATGCCGAGCAGGACAACGCGGTAGAACGAATAGATGAAAGAGCCGATCGCCACCTGCCCGCGCAAATCCTGCGGGATCGAGTATGACAGCGGCGGCGCGCCGAAGATCATACGCAGCGCCTGCTCCGCGACCATCGCCAGTCCGAATGTCAGCAACAGGGAGAGAATGGGATCGGCGCGATAGAAACGCCGGAACAGCAGCCGCTCGATCACGACGCCGAGCAATGCCACCGCCACCGGCGATAGTACAAATGCTCCGCTGAACCCGAGATAGGGCGAGATCACCAGAGTAAGGTAAGCACCGATGGCAAAGAACGCGCCGTGCGCAAGATTGACGATGCCGCCGAGCGAAAAGATCAGCGATAACCCAAGCGCAATCAGAAGGTAGTAAACGCCGTCAAGCAGTCCATTCAGAATCTGCTGTGCGAGCAATATGCCGGACATAGTCGCCGCCCCGCGATCGATGAGCCACGTGCAACACGTGTGCCGAAACAAGGAAAGAAGAGTGCGACCCTCCGAATGCCACGGAGGATCGCATCAAGTCGGTGTTACGACGGGAACGTGCAACTGTTCTCTTCTTTGGTAGCAGCGATGACTTCGAGGTCTTCGTTCGGACCGGGTACGGGACCGCTCGATGAGAAGATGTCCCATTGATTCTTGATCTGAGCTGCAGGTAAGGCCTTCACCGCATACATCTCGTGCATGAGCTGATGATCCGAGGCGCGGAAATAGCCCGGCCTGGTCTTCAGAAGATCAAACTTTGCACCCTTCTCGAGGTGCTCGATGATCTTCGGCGATTCCGCCGACTTCAGATCGTTCATGGACTGCGCCACGATCTTGGTGGCGATGTAATCGCCCCACGCCTGATTTTCCGGAGGCTTCCCGTACTTCTTGCTGAAGGCTGCCACGAACGCCTTGCTGCCGGGCGTGTCGAGCAGATGATGCCAGACCACCGGCCATGTGCCGACGAAGTTACCCTTGCCCGCCGCCCAGGCCAGTGCGGTGTCGAAGCCGAAGCCCCCCACCGGATAGGTCAGGCCGAACTCAGCATATTGCTTGAGGAAGTTGGTGATCTGGTTTCCGGCGAGATTGATGACGACGAGATCCGGTTTCGCATCACGGATTTTCAGCAGATAGGCCGAGAAATCGGTGGCGTCGGTCGGCACCAGATCGTCACCGGCAAACTGGCCGCCGCTGCCTTCCATGAAGCGCTTGGCGACGCGCAGCAGGTCATGACCGAATGCATAGTCCGCCGTCAGCGAGTACCACTTCTTACCCTTGACGAGACCTTCCTGAAGGAATGAGCGGCCCACCGTCTTCACATACATCGAGTTCTGGGACTCGACATGGAACATGTAACGCTGGCAATCCTTGCCGCGCAGCGCATCCGAGTTGCCGCCGGTGTTGATGAACAGCGTCTTGTTGCGCGATGCGACCTGCGCGATGGTCAGGCACGACGCCGACGAAATCTCGCCGATGATACAGGCGACCTTGTCGCGCTCGATCATGCGTTCCGCCTTGGTCGAAGCGGTCTGCGGATTGACCGAGTCTTCCTTCAGCAACTCGACCTTGCGGCCCATCACGCCGCCCGCCGCATTGATTTCTTCCGCCGCAAGATCCGCGGCCATCACGCCGTATTCGCCAAGTGGCCCGAGAAAGCCGGTGCGCGGTGTCAGATGGCCGAAACGGATGACGTCGGCCGACTGAGCGCGCAGGATCGACGGCGCGGAAAGTCCAGATACCAGCGCCAGACCGCCGGCCGTCTTCAGCAAACGGCGTCGCGTGAATTTATCCTTGATCGACATAAGCCTTCCTCCCTGTGACGGCCGCGTTTTGCGGCGCTTACTTTCCGGCCGGGCGCCGCGCGATTATTGAGCGCTTATATCGCTTGCCGTGATCTGTGATCACACTTAGACTGACAAACCATCGTCGCCTTGTCGAGTCCCTTGTTTCGCGATGCACGCCCCGCAGGATAAACGGTCATGAATCGCCCCGCCGCGCTTGATCTGGTTGAGCCGCTTGACCGGCAGACGTTGGGCGGGCGCACCTATGCGCAATTGTCTGACCTTCTGATCTCCGGCCGGATGGCGCCGGGCGAAAAGATTTCGCTGCGTCAAACCGCGGAGGTCCTCGGCGTCTCTATCATGCCGGTGCGCGAGGCCGTCTCGCGGCTGGTGGCCGACGG
The DNA here is from genome assembly GCF_049895725.1 of Afipia sp. DC4300-2b1. Classification (NCBI taxonomy): domain Bacteria; kingdom Pseudomonadati; phylum Pseudomonadota; class Alphaproteobacteria; order Hyphomicrobiales; family Nitrobacteraceae; genus Afipia; species Afipia sp. DC4300-2b1. Next base: position 65,228 of record NZ_JAFCSX010000006.1, on the reverse strand, counting down.
AGCGCTCGAAGTGACACCGAACCGCGCCGTCCGCGTGCGTCTGATGACGGCAGCTCAATTCCGCGATCTGACACAAGCGCGCATCGCGATCGAAGGACATGTCGCGGCCGCAGCCGCCAGAAACCGGAATGACGACGATCTCAAATCCATCGCGCGAGCAGAAGCCGAGATGCGCTCGGAAAGCCGTGCGGCCAAGCCGAACCTACCCCGTGCGGTTGAATACAATAAATCGTTCCATTTTGCCGTCTATGAGGCGGCACATTCGGCGACTCTGGTGGACATCATCCGCGCGCTCTGGCTGAAGGCCGGGCCGGTCATCAACCTCGACCTGCGTGCCAATCCTGAACGCCTGGCGAAAGGCGACGCCGTGCGTTTCCACGCGAAGGTTCTGGCCGCCATCAAGGCCGGGGATGAATCCGGCGCGCGCGAGGGCATCGCCGCCGACATCAACAACGCCGCAAAGGTCATTCTGTCGCGCGGCGGTCTTCCTGAACAATAGTTGTTATTGCCTGGAGATGACATGAATCTCGATATCAAGGGACTGCGCGTGCTGGTGACGGCTGGCGCCAACGGAATCGGGCTCGCCATTGCGCGGGCGTTTGCCGGCGAAGGCGCAAATGTTCACATTTGCGACGTCGATACCGAAGCACTTAAGGCACTAAGAACCAGCGATCCGGCGTTGACGCAAACTGTCTGCGATGTCGCGGATCGCGCGGCGGTGAAATCGCTTTTCGCGGAAGCGACTTCCGTTCTCGGCGGTCTCGATGTGCTGGTCAACAATGCCGGCATTGCCGGACCGACCGCCAAAGTCGATGAGATCAATCCCGAGGACTGGGATCGCTGTCTGGATATCTGCCTCACGGGACAGTTCAACTGCACTCGTCTTGCTGTGCCATTGCTGCGCGAGAGCAAGAATGCGTCGATCGTCAACATTTCGTCCGCAGCAGGACGACTTGGATTTGCGATGCGTGCGCCCTATGCCGCCGCCAAATGGGGGGTTATCGGGTTCACGAAATCCCTTTCCATCGAACTCGGCCCGGATAACATCCGCGTCAACGCCGTCCTGCCCGGACTGGTGGCTGGAGACCGCCAGCGGCGCGTGCTTGAATCCAAGGCACAGCAGCGCGGCATCTCATTCGCACAGATGGAGCAGACGGCGTTTTCCTACACATCGATCAAGGAATATGTCACGCCGCAGCAACTTGCAGATCAAATCATCTTCATGTGCAGTCCGAAAGGCCGGACCATTTCAGGTCAAGCCATCTCGATCTGCGGCGACACGCAAATGCTGGGCTAATCCTGGAGCAGGAACAGAAATTATCAGCATTTAAGGGTATGCCTCTCCTCACCTGGCGCCCAAACACATCCGGTGAAGGGAAACCGCGCTAGCGGATGCCGAAGGCAGCCATTGTCAAACAGCAGCCGCCATCCGTTTGTCGAATCCGTTGGGAAGTTCGATATCGACCTCCAGCGTCGAAACGCTCTTGCCGCGGTCCATCCGAACGATGACCTTTTCCGGATCGAGCACGACATGCCGTGAAACCACGGCAAGGATCTCTTCCCGCAGGATTGCCAGAAGATCGGGCTGGCCGCGTAAGCCGCGTTCATGCGCCAACAGAATCTGCAGCCGTTCCCGAGCAACCGGCGCGGAAGCAGGACGGCCGCTGAACAGCCGCAACAGATTCATGCTCATGCAGCCCTCCGTCCCAACAATCGGTCCATCAAGCCCTTGCGCTCGACCGGCACTGTCATTGCGATCGATTCACCCATCAGGCGTCGGGCGGCATCCATGTAGGCGCGGGCCGGTGCGCTCGCAGCATTGTTGAGCGTAACGGGAGAACCGACGTTCGAAGCCCGCAGCACGTCCTGGCTCTCGGGAATGATCCCCAGAAGCGGTGTGGCGAGAATCTCGAGGATGTCATCGATGCTCAGCATCTCTCCCCGCGCGGCGCGCCCCGGGTCGTAGCGGGTGATCAGCACATGCTTCTTCACCTGTTCGCCCTTCTCGGCCTTCACGGTTTTGGAATCGAGCATGCCTATGATGCGGTCTGAATCACGCACAGACGAGACTTCGGGATTTGTAACGATGACGGCTTCGTCCGCATAGCGCATCGCAAGGGTCGCTCCGCGCTCGATGCCCGCCGGGCTATCACAGAGAACCCAGTCGAACTTGCTGCGCAGGTCTTCGATAATGCGCCCGACACCCTCTTCAGTCAGTGCATCCTTGTCCCTCGTTTGGGACGCTGGAAGCAACCAAAGATTCTCAAGGCGCTTGTCGCGAATAAGAGCCTGGGAGAGCTTTGCTACGCCCTGCACGACATTGATCAGGTCGAACACCACACGGCGCTCTGCTCCCATGACAAGGTCGAGATTGCGCAACCCGACGTCGAAATCGACGACAACGACCTTCTCCCCGTTTTGCGCGAGTGCTGCACCGAGTGCGGCGGTGGAAGTCGTTTTTCCCACGCCGCCTTTACCTGACGTCACGACCAAGACTTTGGCCATCCTTACCTCCTTCGCTGGTTAATTCAGCGGTGTAATTCTCATGATATCGCCGTCGAGCCACGCCTGAGCGGGCCGATTGCGAAGCGTCGCGTTGATGTCTTCTGCAGTCTGGTAGTAACCGTCGATGGCCAGAAGCTCGGCTTCGATCTTCTGGCAATAAATCCGTGCGGCCGCGTTGCCATTGACGCCCGCCATCGCCCGGCCACGCAGCGTTCCGTAGACGTGAATTGAGCCGCCGGCGACAATCTCGGCACCGGACCCGACTGAACCCAGCACCGTGACGTCGCCTTCGGTAAAGACGACGGATTGGCCTGAGCGCACAGGCTGTTCCAGCAGAAGAGACGTTGGTTGCGGTTTCGCTTCCGGCTTCTTCGTTTCGGTCTGCTCGAGCACGCAGTGGCGTCCGCCGCTCAGCATCGGCGGCATGCTCGTGGTGAGCAGTGACGCATCCACGCCCTCGATCCCGAGAACGCGGACATTCCGATCTTCCAGGCTTTTGACGAGATGAGCGATCGCGGATTGGCTAAGGGCCAGTGCCGATAGATCCAGAACGACCGGCTTTCCGACAAAAAATCCGGGCGAACGCGCGAGTGTCGCGTCTATTTCCTCAAGCCAACCGACAATTGGAACCGTTGGGGAAAACACGAACGCAACATAGGACCGCCCCCGGAGACGCACCAATTGACGTTGTGGTACCGCTTCTGCGTCCATGACCGCCGACTCACTCTTCGTTATTGAATAGTTAAAGACTGAGCCGCGTTGGTTAACGGTTAGTTAATGCGCCCTTTTTCATTGCGATAACGAACAACTATCGGTGTGACCGCCAACACAAGCCTTCCACACTTGCAATCGAATCTGTTGCGGCAGCATTTTCATATGCGATTGCGTCGCTCTCCGAACACACATCGCATCTGCCGAAAGACAATTTTCTGCGCAATCAACGGCTGTAAAAATAGAATCAAAACAACTGAAAATTGTCGAGAACCAATTCTTATCTCAGTTCGGTCGAGTTTTTGACTTACTAATGTCCGGTCGCGGTTCCATCAAATGTGGGTGATTGTCCGCCGCTCGTTCAGCAGACGGAACATTTGCCGAGGGACAGGCGATGAAAGCGTTTTGGACGGAGCAGCCGCGAGATGTGACTCAATGGCTGAAGCGGACGACATTGCATTATGCAGGTCCGGTATCCGACGCCCTGTTTCAAGTTTCCCGACTCCCAAACTTTGTGTCTCGTCTTGACCGATCCCGTGGATTTTCCGTGCGACCGGCTTTGACCACTGGAATCTTGTTCATCACACCCACGAAACCATCCACCGCCATGGCCACATCACCTCTGAGGTGACTGAGACCCAACGGTTAAACGTTGTGAGGAGTAGCGTATGAGTACCTTGAGCCCGCAGGACCATCTCAATCCCCAAAATCCGTTGTATTATGCGCCGCGCTGGTTGCGTGAAAGATCGGCGCGTCCTTCAGCCTCGCTTTCAGAATCGATATCCGGGTTTTCAGAAACAGGATCCGAGCGCCTCCGGCGCCCAATTTCCACTCGGTCTTCTTACGACGCCCTGCTTGAGGGAGCGGTTGCCGAAGCCTTGCAGCATCCCCTTGATCCTGAGGTCATCCACGAGCCGCCGGAATTCGCGCATGACCGTGACCAGCGGCGGGCTCTGCTTGGCGTCGCCGGCCGCTTCGGCGCAGCCATCGGCATTTCGGCCATTGTGGCACTCTTCTTCGTGATCATGGTTCCTGCTTCGCAGGACAATGCACGACTGCCAGACGGCGCCGGTTCATCCGCCTCCGGGATATTCCAATCGATGAAAGCCGCACTTTACGCGCCAACTCAGGAACGCGAGGATTCGAAATCCGCTGTTTCAGAGACCGTTCTCACGTCAGCCCGAACCAACCAGCCTGCTCCCACGCACGAGCAGTCCGAAACGCTGCTGCAGCAATTTCTGCAATGGCAGCAAAAACCAGCTCAGGTGCCTTAATCACGAGGGTGAGCGACCGGAACGCGAAGGACAATTGACGATGATGCACGACAGGTCCAGTGTGACCGTGGTCTCGTGGAGTGAGCGATGACCTGTCGTTGGATCGCTCCGGCACTTGGTGTTTTGCTCGCAGGCTCCGCGGGTGCGGCGCTTGGAGACAAGCTGGATGTTGTCCGAGACCTTGCGGGTCGCGTCGGGCCGGTTATCGGTTCGGCGCTGGTCTGCCGCGACATCGCCCGGCCCCGCATTCAGGTGATCGTCGATAAGTTTGCCGTCGTGATCAAGGAAGCCTCGCCCGGCGAGGCGGAGCGCGCCGACGTTACGCAGCTGTTTGATCGCGCCGTGGCGGACGGCCGCCGTGCAGTAACGGCAGGTCAGATCGATTGCGCTTTGGCAGAACGTCAGCTCGCTGATCTCGAAAAATCGATCACCGGGCCAGTCTCACCCGGTGCGGCCGCTCCCGTAACTTCAGCGCCAGCGACTTCACCCAGTGCCGCAAACACGGCGGTCCGCGGCATAAGCGATCGAGAAATCCGGTTCGGGATTTCGGCACCATTCTCCGGATCCGCAAAGGAGCTTGGACGCCAGATGAAACTCGGGATCGACGCTGCCTTTAATCGAGTGAACGACGCCGGGGGCGTGGAAGGCCGGATGCTTCGGCTGATAGCGGCAGATGACGGTTACGAGCCGACACGAACCGCGGAGACAATGAAGCAGCTTTACGAGAAAGAGCGGGTGTTCGGCATCATCGGAAATGTTGGAACGCCCACAGCCGTCGTCGCGGTCCCGTACGCACTTGAGCGAAAGATGTTGTTCTTCGGCGCCTTTACCGGAGCCAATCTCCTCCGCCGGGACCCGCCCGACCGCTACGTGTTCAACTATCGCGCGAGCTACGCAGAAGAGACCGATGCCGTGGTGCGATACTTGGTGAAAGTGCGACGGATACCGTCGAAACAGATCGCCGTTTTTGCCCAGCAGGATCCCTACGGAGATTCAGGCTTTGCCGGCGTTGCCAAGGCGATGCGGACGCTGGGAGCTGGCGACAGCACGGTTCTGCGGCTTAATTACCAGCGCAACACCGTGGATGTGGATGATGCAGTTGCTCAGTTGAAGGCGCATAAGACGCCGATCAAAGCGATTGTCATGGTTGCGACCTATCGAGCCGCCGCAAGGTTCATTGAAAAAACCCGCGACCTCTATCCTGCGATGATTTACACCAACGTATCGTTCGTCGGCAGCACGGCCCTTGCCGATGAATTGATGTTGTTGGGAAAACGCTATGCCGCTGGCGTTATAGTAACGCAGGTTGTGCCCGCGGTGGCCGGTTACTCGAGCGTGGTTCTCGAATACAAGTCGGCCTTGGCGAAATATTTTCCCGGTGAAGCGCCGGACTATGTTTCGCTCGAGGGGTACGTTGCGGCGAACGTGCTGGTGGAAGCGCTAAGACGTGCCGGTCCGCAACTCGACACCGAGAAACTCGTCGATACGCTCGAAAGTATGCGCAACCTGGACATGGGACTTGGCACATATCTTAATTTTGGGCGCGGTGAACACCAGGCCTCTCACAAGGTGTGGGGTACAGCGTTGGATGAAACCGGAAAGTATCAGGCAATCGAACTGGAATAGAGTTTGATGTCACCCAGGCGAAGCGTGAACGCCCTTTCGAGGCACATTATTGCCAATGTTCTAACTCAATCGGGAATTATCGACGATTGTAACAGGCAAGAACCTGGCCTGTGAGCTTGCATGCTTTAACAATCCTGCGTGGAGTTATGTGATGTCCTGGGATCAAACGTTTGCAGCGCAAATCGACTTACCGAACGGCACGGTTGCGACAACTCTTCGCGACGCCATGGGGTATATCGACGAGCTTTCAGAAGCTGAAAGGGAAACGAGTGAATGGAAGAATGCTCGCGATGCAATCGCTCAAGCTGCAGATGAGATCGGTTCTATCTGGTTCGCGCGGATCGCAGTTGTTCGTGCAATTCAAGTGAACGAACTCGAGACCGAACACGCGAAGAATGAGCTCGTCTGATTGCGCGCGGTGCCCGCATCCATCGGATGAAATCTAGCAACGCCAGCGACGCCTGAGCGTTGCGCGCAGGATTTCATTCTTCCCCACAATTCACCGCTCCATGCGGTCAAACGAACGCCATTCGGGGTTCCAATTGACGCGTGCAGCTTCTGATCTCACAGTTGCACTATGGCCCGATCAACGACTCCCATCTGCCCAAACTGCTATTTTCCGGAGCGGCTTCTTTTGCCGCAGACAGGCGTTGGGCCGCGTTTCTATCGATGCATCGAGTGTGACGAGCCTGACCCGTTAAACCTCCCGGACGTGAGACGCTGGTTGAAGGACGTAGAGGAAACCGGGATCGAGCATACCTCTCTTGACTGATGCGAGCTTACCGATTGATCGTTTAACAACGTCCCTTGGATCGGGTATCTGACGCTTCTTACGACAGGAGCGTGCCATGAATTCTCAGCGCACATTATTCAACCCCGATGAGATCGCCCTGCTGAGAACCATTCTGGATGAAGTTGCGGCCCTGCTTCCCGCCCAAAAGCGCACTTCAGAAACTAAGGCACTTATGGCGCATAGAATCCTGATCTGCGCCGCGAAAGGAGAGCGTGATCCCGTCCGGCTTCGCACTGCGGCTATTCTTGAATGCAACACAGGTGGCCGCGACCAGTTTAGCGAAACCTTGGATGGCTCCTGGTGGGGTGGATAATCCCAAAGTGCAATACCACTGCGCAAACTTCTCTCATCACCGCAATCAGTAGCCGCGCTGGCGATCCACCACATTTTGAAGCGGTCGCCCTGCCTCGAAGCTCAATATCTGCGTGGCAACATATGACGCGATAGAGTCGGGATCTGTATCCGCTGCATTGTGTGGGGAGATCGTCACCGCAGGATGTGCCCAAAGAGGGCTGTCAGACGGGAGTGGCTCTCGTTCGAACACGTCCAGCGTCACTGCTTTAAGCGTTCCATCCTCAAGACAGGCGACGATGTCCCTCTCGTTCTGGAGTCCGCCACGGCCGGCGTTAATCACCACCGGCCCGCCAAGAGGACCGTCATTTGCAAGCTGCTCAAAAAGATTTCGCGCAAGAAACCCTCGCGTTTCGGGCGTCAGAGGCAGAAGCACGACAAGAATATCCGTTCGTGCAAGAAACGCACTAAGCTGGCCGGATCCTACATAGCATTGGATACCGTCGATTGATTTTGCACGCTTGCTCCATCCCGCGACCTGAAAGCCGATTTCGCGAAGTGCGAATGCAGCCTGCCGGCCCAATACGCCCATTCCAAGTATGCCCACACGGACAGCTCGGGCTGGCCATTGCACGCGGGGTGCCCAGACACGCGTTCTCTGACAGTCAGCGAGATAAGCCTGTTGCCGATGATGCATCAGCGTATGCATGACGACATACTCTGTCATGCGAGACGTCAGATCATCATCCGCGACGCGGACAAGCGGCACGGCTGGAAGCAGCGGATCTTGCAAGACGGCATCAACACCCGCACCAAGATTGAATATCGCTTTTAGGTTCGGGAAAGTGCGAAGAAGGCCCGGTTCCGGCTGCCAAACAGCCGCATAGTCCACCGCGTCTGGGTCAGTTGCGTCAGCCGGAAACAAAGCAACATCCCGGTCCTTGAACTTTTGATTGAACCGCAGCTTCCAGCGATCAGGAGCCCAATTATCAGTGCCTCCGCTGATAAGCAGCGCCAACGCACCCTTCGACATCCGGAAACTCCAATTGCGTTATGGCTTCAGCTGCTCAGCAAGCAAACTCAGCCGCTTATAGCGGCCAAGGAAGCGCGTGCCAAATCCGCGTCGGCTGCTCTATGGATGGTCCGGTACATCGCGCCGCCTAGGTCCGCATCACCTATCGCTTCCAAGCAAATGATGCTTCGCCCTCTCTGAAGCTATTCAATTGATCGGATATGGAGAGCGGCTCTTTCGGAAGCCGCTCGAATCGCGTTAGGCCCGCTCGATTTCAAGAAACGCCTGATTTTATTGCTCCATTTATCATCTTGCGTGTATGATAAATTATTAATATCGTCATACTCACCATGCGACGTGAAAGTCTCACGTAACGTTGTTGAGTGCAGGTGCACCAGTGATTGATGTTGTTCTTCGGGCTTCAGGAAAATCGCTGCTGACGCATTTTTCCCGCCGCTTCAAGTCTGGAACGGCACAATGCGGTGCCGTCGCTCTCGTTTCATCCATCATGTGCGCACTGGATGCATCAGCACATGACTCTTCGTCTTCGGCCACCAGCACGCTTCCCTCAATCGAGGTCACCAGCAAGCGACAGGACAACAGCGCTCCTGCAAATCCGGTCAGCAGCACGTCCGGGTCTCCCGATGCACCGGAGAATGAACCTGTCACGTCGGCCAGCCAGAAAAATGTCAGCGGCGAAGAGGTCAACGCACGGCTCTTCTCGCGGCCTGCCGAAGCTCTCGAGGTCGTCCCCGGTCTGATGATCACGCAGCACAGCGGCGAAGGCAAAGCCAACCAGTACTTCCTGCGCGGCTTCAACCTCGACCACGGAACAGACCTTGCCATCTCCGTCGACGGGATGCCCGTCAATATGCGTACCCATGGCCACGGGCAAGGTTACGCGGACCTGAACTTCCTGATCCCTGAACTGATCGGGTCGGTCAACATCAAGAAAGGCCCCTACTTCGCGGACGAGGGCGACTTCGCTTCGGTAGGAGCCGTGCACGTCAATCTCATCGACAGCATCGCGAAGTCGACGCTGTCGACCAGTATCGGCAGCTTCGGCTATCGCCGGATGCTTGGGATCACGTCCACGAAAGCCGGAGACGGCACGCTCCTCATCGCCGGTGAGGCGAGCACCTACAATGGACCTTGGGACAATCCCGACAAGGTGCGCAAGCTGAACAGTGTCGTCCGCTACACACAGGGTACAGCCGACAACGGCTTCTCGCTGACAGGCATGGCTTACAGCAATAGCTGGAATTCGACCGACCAAATTCCGCTGCGTGCGATCACGTCCGGACAGATCGGGCTTTACGGCGCGCTGGATCCGACCGACGGCGGCAGATCCAACCGCTTCTCGATTTCAGGCCAGCTTAGAAAAACCGAGGCGGAAGGAACCACGAAGCTCAATTTCTACGTCGTCAGGAGTTCGCTCGATCTCTACAACAACTTCACCTACTTCCTGAATGAAGCTGCCCCAGGCTTCGATCCCAACGCTCCCCTTCTCGGCGACCAATTCCACCAGCGCGACAGCCGCGTGATCGGCGGGCTGAACGCGTCTCATACCTTCAACCATACGTTCGCCGGCCTGCCGATGCAGACCGAGGTTGGCATACAGAATCGCTACGACAGCATTAGGGTCGGCCTCTCGAACACCGTTCAGCGCCAGTTTGTGTCGGGCACGCGAGAAGACAAGGTCCAGGAAGGCAGCACCGGCCTCTTCATACAAAACACCGTTCATTGGACCAGCTGGCTCAGGACTATTGTCGGCTATCGCGGCGACTTCTATGCAACCAACGTTGACTCACTTCTCACTCCAGCCAATTCCGGCAAGGCGACTTCTTCGATTGGCAGCCCCAAAGCCAGCATCGTATTCGGACCGTTCGCTAAGACCGAATTCTTCATCAACGCCGGTGAAGGTTTCCACAGCAACGATGCCAGAGGCGTGACAATCAAGGTATCGCCGACCGATCCCAGCGAAGCCGTGTCGCCGTCGCCATTCCTGGTCAAGACACGCGGAGCTGAAGTCGGCATTCGCACCAGGATCATTCCCGGCCTGGACAGCTCTCTAAGCCTGTTCATGCTGGACTCTGCGTCCGAGATTCTTTTCGTCGGTGACGCCGGCGACACCGAGCCAAGCCGTCCCAGCCGGCGTTACGGTATCGAGTGGACCAACCATTATCAGCCTACCCCCTGGCTGGCGTTCGACGGTGACATCGCTGTGACTCATGCGCGGTTCCGCGGCACCAATCCGGATCAGGCTACTGCCTATGCGGACCTGGCTGGCTACCCCGAAGCCCAGATCGGAAATGCGCCCGGCAACTATATTCCGGGCGCGCCGAACATGGTCGCGTCCGCCGGCGTCAGGATCGGCGAGCGAACGGGATGGTTCGGCGCACTGCGTTATCGCTATTTCGGGCCGCGGCCGCTCACCGAAGACGGCGCCTTCGTTTCACCGGCGACCGGCCTTCTCAACGGCCAGGTCGGCTACCGCTTCGAGAATGGATGGCGCGTTCAACTCGACGCCTTCAATCTGACCGACAGCAAATCCGACCAGATCACTTACGCCTATGGATCGTTCCTGAAGACCGATGCGTTGTTTGCGCAATGCCGGTCCGCAAATCCACCGCCTGCAGCGGTGTGTGCGACCGGCGTAATGGATCGTGTCCTGCACCCCGTCGAACCCTTCGCCCTTCGTCTGACTGTCGCTGGCCAATTCTGACGCAGCCATCCTTGACCGATTCATCTACCTGGATGACATCTGAGCCAGCAGCGCATTGAACGTCGCGCTCGGACGCATCACCTCTGCACATTTTTTCGGGTCGGTGAGATAATAGCCACCGATGTCCACAGGCTTGCCCTGAACCGCTTGGAGTTCCGCTATAATCTTTCCTTCATTTTTGGTGAGTGCTTCGGCCAGCGGCTTGAATTGCTCCTGAAGAGATTTGTCCTCTGTCTGGGCTGCCAACTCCTGTGCCCAATACATTGCCAGGTAGAATTGGCTTCCGCGATTGTCCAATTCGCCGGTGCGCGGTGAAGGAGACTTGTTGTTGTCGAGCAGCTTGCCGGTGGCAGCGTCCAGCGTTTTCGCCAAGAGCTTGGCTTTCGAGTTGCCCGCCTTGATCCCGAGATCTTCCAGAGAGACTGCAAGCGCGAGGAATTCGCCGAGAGAATCCCATCGCAGATGGTTTTCTTCCACCAGCTGCTGCACATGCTTGGGTGCCGAGCCGCCCGCTCCGGTTTCATACAGGCCGCCCCCTGCCATGAGCGGAACGACCGACAGCATCTTGGCCGAAGTACCCAGTTCCATGATCGGAAACAGATCGGTCAGATAATCGCGCAGAATGTTGCCAGTCGCGCTGATGGTGTCGAGACCGCGGATAACACGCTCAAGCGTGTAACGCATGGCGCGGACCTGACTCATGATCTGGATATCAAGTCCGGATACGTCGTGTTCCTGCAGGTACAATTTGACCTTGGCGATAAGCTGCGCCTCATGCGGACGATAGGGATCCAGCCAGAACAGCACGGGCATCCCGGAGTTGCGAGCGCGGCTCACAGCAAGCTTCACCCAGTCCCGGATGGCAGCATCCTTGACCTGGCACATGCGCCAGATATCGCCCTGCTCGACGTCCTGGCTGAGCAAGACCTCGCCGGTCGCAATATCCGTAATATTGGCGACACCATCCTCAGGGATTTCAAACGTCTTGTCGTGCGAGCCGTACTCCTCGGCCTGCTGCGCCATCAGGCCGACATTGGGCACGGTGCCCATCGTCTTTGGATCGAATGCGCCGTGCCACTTACAGAAATTGATCATTTCCTGATAGATGCGGGCGAAAGTGCTTTCCGGCATCACCGCCTTGACGTCCTTCAGGCGGCCGTCGGCGCCCCACATCTTGCCGCCATTGCGGATCATCGCAGGCATCGACGCATCGACGATGATGTCATTCGGCGAGTGGAAATTCGTGATTCCCTTGGCGGAATCGACCATCGCCAGTTCGGGACGATGCGCGTGGCAGGCGTGCAGATCGCTCTTGATCTCATCCTGTTTGCTCTGTGGCAGACTGGCGATCTTGTTGTAGAGGTCAACCATGCCGTTATTGACATTGACGCCTAGCTCTTCGAACAGCGCGCCGTGTTTTTCGAAAGCGTCACGGTAGAAAATCCTGACGCAGTGGCCGAACACGATCGGATGCGAGACCTTCATCATGGTGGCCTTGACGTGCAGCGAGAACATGACGCCGGTCTTGTAGGCGTCGTCGATCTGCTGCTCATAGAACGCCAGGAGGGCTTTCTTGCTCATGAACATGGAGTCGATGACTTCTCGATCCTGGAGCGACACCTTGGGCTTGAGCACGACCGTCTTGCCGCTCTTGGTGATAAGCTCCATCTTGACGTCACGCGCGCGGTCAAGCGTTATCGACTTCTCTCCGTGATAGAAGTCGCCGTGATGCATATGCGAGACGTGCGAACGCGACGCCTGACTCCATTCAGCCATGCTGTGGGGATGCTTGCGCGCAAAATTCTTCACTGCTAGCGGCGCGCGGCGATCGGAATTTCCCTCGCGCAGGACCGGATTCACGGCACTGCCGATACACTTGGTATAGCGCGCACGGACCGCCTTTTCCTCGTCAGTCTTTGGACTGTCGGGATAATCGGGGACTTTGTACCCCTTGTCCTGCAATTCCTTAATGGCCACCTTTAACTGCGCGACCGAGGCGCTGATGTTCGGCAACTTGATGATGTTGGTGTCAGGCAGAAGCGTCAGGCGACCGAGTTCAGCCAGATTGTCGGACACGCGCTGTTGTTCGGTCAGAAATTCCGGAAACTCGCCGAGAATGCGGCTCGCCACCGAGATATCGCTCGTGGCGACATCAATGCCCGCCGGCGCAGCGAACGTGCGCACAATAGGCAAGAAAGATGCTGTCGCCAGCGCGGGAGCCTCATCGGTCAGAGTGTAGATGATCGTGGGAGATGCCGTAGTCATATCCTGGTTTCCTCACTGACCGGCGTGCCTGGAGCCGTAAATTCCAATGTACAAACAGGACATGCTTGTCCCTCGCCAATAGCTTTCTCACGAGCTACTGGCGACCGCAATCGGCAATTTGGCGATCATTCCCACAGTAACACCCGGCCGGAATAAAGAATGAATCGGTGGATCTGGGCGCTGATAGCCCTGATCGGCCTGACCCGATTCTCTGGCGGATGACGGGCCGGTCTTGATCGATGCATTGGTCAACCAAACCGAACTCGCCGTGCCACTGTCCATCAATACCGGAACATTCTGGCTGCATAGACCCGATCGTCCCCTGCTCCATGAGCGCCTGTGCCGATGACCGCCATTGCCGGTAACCAAGCGGCAAGCATCCGTCAAACCGCGCTGCCCTTCAGGAAAAGCCGGGCCGTGGTCCGCGCACGCCGTTCAATCTCCCTGTGGCCGGGAACCGCTGCGTGACCGAACATCACCGCACGCTGCGGCTGGAACGCAAACATTCCGAGCAGCATGCCGGCGGCTTCCGCGGCATTTTCGATCTTGATCAGGCCACGTTCGGCCTGTGTCTTCAGCCAGCTGGCAAGCGTATTCTCGCTACGCTTGATCGCCTTGCTGTAGAACGTCTCGGCGATCTCGGGAAACTGCTCGCTCTCGCTCAGCACCATTCTCTGCATCGCAATCACTGTGTCGTCGAGAACAAGCTCACCGAACAGCGTCAGCGCTTCGGTCAACGAGGCTTCAATGTTGCTACCGTCGCAAGCCCTCAATCGAATCCGCGTGGTGAACTGGTCAAGGCCATCAGTGATAATCGCTTCAAACAAAGCAGCCTTGTTGGGAATCAGCCGATAAAGCGTCTTCGTGGAAACCCCCGCTCCACGCGCGACGCTTTCCATGCTTGTCGCGGCATATCCGCTGACAGCAAATTCCTCCCTCGCTGCGCCGATAATCACCGCGCGCGTTTCGTCGTCGGGGCGCGCCTGTGGTCTCCCGCGACCGCGCCGCACCTCACTCTTCCCTGGTTCTCTCGATTTTGTGATCGCCATCGCGAGCCATGCCTTTAGATGATGACTGTCATTCCATTGACAGTCCCAACATGGTCTCTATTTTGGAAAATATCAAGTTTCCTAATTGCGAGGCTCGCCATGAGCACCCAGACCGCCGGATTGAAGACTGTCGACAGCTTTCAGCCGACCACCCAAAAGACGGTTACGGAACCGGAAACAGCCGATCTTGCCACCGCGCCCCCGTCGCAGCCCGGAAAAAGGAACCGGGTCCAGCGCACCCTGATCGCTGGGGCTGCGGTCGCCCTTCTCGCCACCGCCTCCTGGTATGGCTGGGATTACTGGTCCGTCGGACGCTTCCTGGTCTCGACCGACGACGCCTATGTGAAGGCCGACAACACCACGATCGCCCCAAAAGTTTCGGGCTATCTCGATCTCGTTCCGGTCGGCGATAACCAACAAGTGAAGGCCGGTGATGTGCTGGCACGGATCGACGATCGCGACTTCAAGGTCGCGCTCGATCAGGCCAAAGCCGATGTCGCCGCAGCCGACGCTGCAGTGGAAAGCAAGCGCGCCCAGCTCGATGTGCAGCAGGCAGTGATCGCCGCAGCGGAGGCGACACTTAATGTCGACATTGCCACGCGGACATTCACAGCCCAGGAAAACAAGCGATACAGCGATCTCGCGGCGACGGGATTTGGCAGCATCCAGAACGCACAGAATGCACAGGCCCGTGACGGAACAGCGCTTGCAGCCATCGAGCGCGACAAGGCGAACCTGACGTCCGCACAGAAGCAGGTCGAACTGTTAAACGCGGAGTTGGCACAGGCGATCGCGGCCAACGCGCGAGCAAGGGCGCAACAGCGGCAAGCCGAGCTCAACCTTTCCTACACGACCATCACCGCTCCGATCGACGGCGTGGTCGGCAATCGAACCCTTCGCGTCGGGCAGTTCGTGCAGGCCGGCACGCAACTGATGTCGCTGGTGCCCTCGCACGGCGCCTACATCATCGCGAACTACAAGGAAACGCAGCTCGGCAGTGTGCAGGCCGGCCAGCCGGTCGATATTGAGGTCGATATGTTCCCCGGCAAGTCCGTGCACGGCCATGTCGACAGTCTCGCACCCGCCAGCGGACAGGAATTCGCGCTGTTGCCGCCGGACAATGCTACAGGCAATTTCACCAAGATCGTGCAGCGCATTCCTGTGAAGATCGTTCTCGATAGCGCTGATGTGGACCTGCGGCCCGGCATGTCGGTGCTTCCCAGCATTCAGACAAAGGCCGTAGTAGCGGCCAACATGCAACACCCGCACGGTCAGTCCGCCAAATCACAGCTTGTTTCGAACAGGTGATGCCATGTCCAGCCTCACCCTCTCCGGTTCTGCACCCCGCCCAACTCCTGCGCCGGTAGTTCAAGGAGAGCGCGCCAGCGCCACCGTATGGGTCGCCATTCTGGCCGCCATGATCGGTGCGTTCATGGCGATCCTGAATATTCAGATTACGAATGCCTCGCTGCTGAACATCGAAGGCGGCATCGGCACCGGCGTCGATAACGGATCATGGATCTCCACGTCCTATCTGATCGGCGAGATCGTTGTGATCCCGCTGACTGACTATCTAAGCCGCGTGTTTTCCTTCCGCAACATCATGCTGAGCTTTGCGAGCCTCTTTGCCGTTTTCTCGGTAGCGTGCGCGTTTGCGACCGACCTGCCGACGATGATCGGGTTTCGCGCCTTTCAGGGATTCTTCGGCGGCGTGCTGATTCCCATGGCCTTCACGCTCGTGTTCACCAAGCTACCGAAAGCACAGCAGCCGATTGGACTTGCGATGTTCTCGTTAGCGGTGACTTTCGCGCCGGCGATCGGCCCGACCATCGGCGGCTATCTCACAGAGAATTACGGCTGGCAGACGATCTTCTTTGTCAACGTTGTGCCGACGGCCGTAATGGTGACGACGCTCTACTTTACGCTTGAACGGCAGCCGCTGAACCTTGCCTTGCTTCGCGAGGGCGATTGGTTCGGCATTGCGACCATGGCGGTCGGCCTTTCTGCGCTGCAATCGGTGCTGGAAGAAGGCAACAAGGACGACTGGTTCGGCTCGCCCTTTATCGTCAAGCTGGCACTCATCGCCGGTGTGAGCCTGTCTCTGTTCATCGCCAACGAGTTACTCGTTGAGAAGCCGCTCATTCGTTTGCGCCTGCTGAAAATTCGCAGCTTTGGACTGGGAACCGTCGCAGCCGTCTTTATCGGTTTCGCGCTGTTTGGATCGATCTATCTGCTGCCGGCCTATCTCGGCCAGGTGCAGCGCTACAACGCGGAGCAGATCGGTGCCGTGCTGGCCTGGACCGGCCTGCCGCAGTTGTTGCTGATTCCGCTGGTGCCCAAGCTGATGGAGCGTTTCGACATTCGTTTCATCGCCTTCCTCGGCACTGCCATCTTCGCGGCAAGTTCTTTCATGAATACAACCATGTCGCTCGACTATTCCGGCGACCAGCTCTTTCTCCCGAACGTCGTTCGCGCCGTCGGTCAGGCGCTGCTGCTGACCCCGCTCAGCGCGATCTCGCTGGGAAGCGTGGCGCCGCAGGACGCGCCGGCCGCCTCGGGCATTTCCAACATGATGCGAAATCTCGGCGGCGCGGTCGGCACTGCGATGCTGTCCACCATCGTGACCAAGCGTGAGCAGTTTCACTCCAACATCATTGGTCAGTCCGTCGATCTCGCCCGCGAAGAAGTCCGGGAGCGGATCGCGACCATGACAGACTACTTCATGGCACACGGCATGACCGATCCTGCAGGAGCCAGGCACCAAGCCATCATCGCGCTGGGCAAGACCGTCAAGCAGCAGGCGCTGATCATGGGCTTCAGCGACACGTTTGCCGTCGTTGGCATCGTACTGGTGCTCGCAGGCATCGCCCTTCTCCTGACCGGAAAGCCAAAGGGAGGCGTCGCTGCGGGCGGCGCCCACTAAGTCTCGAGAACGGAAGACCACCAAATCCACCCTAACGCAGTATGGAGCATAAGATGTCGACGATCCGCCTTCACCGCACCACCCGTTTGACACCCGAGCAGTACATCGCCGGTCTGACCGATTTTGGACCCGGCCGGTCGAAGCTCTTTGGCAACAGCGCCGACGAATATCTCAAGGTGCATCACCTTGACCGCACGATGGCCGATGTCACTGAGGGCTCCGGAGGCGTCTGGGAACGACTGCATTATGACTGGTCAGACCCTAACCGCGTGGTTCTTGTAACGACCGACTCGAACGTCTGGGGCGGCACATCGGGCCATACCTACATCTTCAAGCGCTGGTCCGATGGCACAACCGACATCGATGTCGTTGTCGTCCGCGAAGGAAAGAACCTCAAAGGATACCTGCTCGGCTTCGTGCTTGCGACCATTGGAAAGCGCGTCCTGAGCACCGCGTTTGAAAACTCCGTCAAAGCGATCGAAGACAGAAACGGCGCCGCATCGCGCTCAGACAAGGCTAACTCCAGCCTCGCAGCCTGAGCGACGGGCACGCAAATGCTCTTGAAGATGCGAAGCACGGCTGCACTTGCCGCCGTGGTTCCCACAGACGGCTGATGCGGCGTGGAGGCCTTGACCTATCCTTCACCTCGTCTCGTTATGGCGCAGCG
Organism: Afipia sp. DC4300-2b1; assembly: GCF_049895725.1. Classification (NCBI taxonomy): domain Bacteria; kingdom Pseudomonadati; phylum Pseudomonadota; class Alphaproteobacteria; order Hyphomicrobiales; family Nitrobacteraceae; genus Afipia; species Afipia sp. DC4300-2b1. The sequence continues at coordinate 47,387 of NZ_JAFCSX010000006.1, read as the reverse complement.
ATGGATAGCGCCAGTCGATCGGACCTCTGAGCGCCAATTCTTACCCGCCGCGAGTGGTAAGCGCTTAGGTCTGCGCGGTGCCCAATACTAATGATCGTTGCATGACCCATCTCTAACTGAAGAAGCTGCATCATCCGTCTCTGGCTGGGAGCATCCAGCGCAGAGGTAGCCTCATCCAGAACAATGATGTCCGGCCGATGCAGCAGAAGCCTTGCAAAGGCGAGCCGCTGTTTTTCGCCTCCCGATAAGATTTGATCCCACGGCAAATCACAATCAAGCTGAGATTGAAGATGCATCAATCCAACCTTGGCGAGTGCATTGCATAGTTGCGACGTTGACCATCTATTTGGCGCCTCTGGATAAGCCACTGCCCGCCCGAGCGTGCCCGATGGCAGATAGGATTTCTGCGGAAGTAACAACAAACGGCCGGGGCTCACACCAACGTTTCCCCGCCCCCAAGGCCACAATCCTGCGATCGCTCGAACCAGCGTACTCTTGCCAGTGCCGGATTCCCCTTCGATCAGGACGCGATCTCCATGACCGACTGAGAGACTGAACTCGTCCAACACCATCTTGCCGTCGTCCAGAGCCACCGACACATTTTCCAGACTGACGGCAGTGGAACCTGTTGTCACCTTGTGGCGGATACGGTTGTCAGCCTGCGCACCTTCCGCTTCGAGCCGATCAAGCGACACCATGAGCGATGCCACCCGTGACGCATTGGCCGTCCAGTCGGCAAATCGCGGATAATTGTCAACTAACCAGCCGAACGCACTTTGCACGAACGCAAACGCTGATGCCGCTTGCATCATTTGTCCGAGCGTCATGCTACCCTCCAGATACTTCGGAGAGCACAGCAGCAGAGGAACGATAGGGACGATGAGACTGGAGCCTTGAGACACCACTGTTGCGCGAACGTGTTGACCGGCAAGCAGCGACCAATGATGAATGACTGCGGAGAGCGAACGATCCAGCCCTTCGCGCTCCTGCTTCGCTCCACCCAGGAGTGCAATGCTTTCGCTGTTCTCGCGTACTCTCGTCAGGGAATAGCGATACTCCGCCTCAGCCTGATTTTTCCGCTCGACGATCGTTACGAAACGTCGACCGATAACGATCATAGCACTGCTGGTTATCACCGCATACAGAACAGCCGCGACAACCAGAAACCCATGAATCGTGATTGAGATACCGAAAATACTGAACGTGACCTGCCCGCCAATCGTCCACAGAACCGCGATGAACGTCATCGCAGAAAGAAATGCGGAGATAATGCCGGCGACAAAATCAATGGGCGCATCGGTTGCAATCCGGAGATCATCCGCCAAACGATACTCGGGATGCTGGTGGCTGCCGCTCGCAAAATTGAGTTGATAGTAACGATTGTCGGCCAGCCACCGGGATGTCACCCTGGCCGTGAGCCACGCCCGCCATCGCCGCTGCAAGCTCATGCGAGTTGCTACCTGAGCCACACCGAACAGCAAGGCACCAATGACCAGTGGAATGAATATCAATGTCAGATGCAGGACGGAGGCCTGATCTTTCCCCTCGACGGCATCAAAGAGAGATCGGTTCCAGGTATTGATTCCGTAATTGAATCCGAGTTGAGCAAGAATCAGAATGAGTAAACCCGTACTCATCCATAGTGCGTGGCGATCACCCTGACGGATGTTCCAAAACCCTCGTGCGCTGGACCAGAAGCGAAGAAGAAGCTTCTTGCGGTGAGATGCATTGATTTCTGTGTCAAGCATCGGATCTTACCTCAATGCTTCGATGAGCGATCCCGTATCGGCGCGAGGAGCAAACAGGTAGTCACACTGAATCGCGTTCTCCCACGTCCAGACCTTGTTGGGAATTGCCGGCATGACGACCAACTCCGTAGCTCGGAGACTATCTGCACTCTTGATCACATTCAGGCAGACATAGTCGACTCGGCTGAGCCAGGACATGAGAGCGTCAAGGCGCAGCTGATGATCTGACGCTTCAGCCCTGAAGTCCCTGTGAAGCACCTCGCACAGTATCCATGGCCGATCTTTTACAATGCTTGCTTCCATGCCGCGTAACACCGGAAGCTCCGCCCCCTCGACATCGATCTTGAGCAATCCAATCTTGCCTATTTGCAGCGCAGCGCGGATGTCATCAAACCGATAACACGCTGCAAACTGCTCTTTCCAGCTTCGGCCCGGGCGCAGAGACACGTCCAGGCTTGCGGAAGGATCCAGATTTTCTTCTGGATCAAGAAGGAGCTGCTGCAGTCCATTCCGGTCCGAAAGGCCCGCTGGCACAATCCGGCAATCCGGCCTCCGCGCGGAGGCAATGATATCGCTGACGAGGCTGGCGCAATAATAATTCGGTTCGAAACCGAGATAGCCGTGCGCATGAGGTACGGAGAGATAATCCAGCAGGGTCTGGCCACGATTGGCGCCGACATCGATCAACGTCTCACGGCGCAATTTAAGCAACTGTGAAATAAGTTGAGTTTTCCAATCCGGGCGCCAATCAGAGGCACCCCTCGCGACAGAAAGTTCAGGAAGGAGTTCGTCCTCGGCAGACTCAAGCACGACATGCTTCGCACCGATCGCATTCATCAAACCCTCCGTGTGCCACACTTGGCCAAATTATTTTGCCGGAAGACCAGATTGCTCCGCTGGTTGCAGTCGCCACTCCACCTGAACATCGCAATGGCAGTTCGGGGAGTGCAAAAATGCTTTCACCTCATTCGGTCGGAAAAAGACTTATGGGATCCGGCTTTATCAATTTGTGCCAGTTCCAATTGTCTAAGGTTTTGCGACAATTGCCAAGCATTTGTCATTCATTGCTCCAGACGTGCTGGTCTGAGCGGCCGTTATCCTACGCGAAATCCACGGTTTTTGCGAGTTGTCGAGGCAAAGACCGGATCATATTTTCGACAGCGCCCGCGGAGCCGCTCGCAATCCGGCGTGCGAGTCACGCTCCCCCTTTTAGTCGGCTATGCAGCGTTTCCGACAGCATCTGTCTGGCTTTTCGGGTAGCGAGACTGCTGTCCAGATTGGAATCGGCGCAAAAATTGAAGAAGCTTGCTCGGCCCGAAGCTACTCACCAGAGACCATTCAACTTACAATCAATGGCTGATCATCCACGGCCTTGCCGTAGGAAAACCTTTCGCACCGGAACGAGACTTTGTTACCAGCCGCGACGGCTTGGTCGAACAGCAGCCGCAACCAGGCTTGTGTGAGGCCTTGTATTCGCCGAGCGTTTTCGGCGCGTTGGCACTGCGTTCGTTGATCGCATGCGACTTGCGGGTCGATGCAGGCATGCATGAAAAATGCGGAGCGGTCAGGATCGCCCGCGGCGCAGCGACTGAGCAATGCGGGCAGTCTTGCGGGATGTCGTATTCCGACATCGGCCGCATCTCGGTGAATGGTCCGCACTCGTTGCAAAGATACTCGTAAACCGGCACAGCCCGTCTCCCTCGGTTTGTCCTGTTGTCGCTCGATTCCGCTGATATGGAGGCGGCAAGATACGCACCGCCTCCACGTCGCGCGGGAGCTACTTGTCTTGTGACAGCGGCATATCGATGCCGCCCTTGATATGTTTGATGGGTCCCGCCGACGACGGCATGACATCGAAGTCGAAAATCTCCGTCGGCAACCATAGCGTGGCGCAGGCGTTCGGCACGTCCACCACACCGGAGATGTGACCCTGTACGGGCGCCGTTCCGAGGATGGAGTAAGCCTGCGCGCCGGAATACCCGAACTTTTTCAGGTACTCGATGGCATTCAGACACGCCTGACGATAGGCAACCGTGACATCGAGATAGTGCTGCTTGCCAGCCTCATCGACCGAGATGCCTTCGAAGATCAGAAAGTCCTTGTAATTCGGCGTCATCGGCGACGGCTTGAATACGGGATTTTTAATGCCGTACTTCGCCATGCCGTCCTTGATGACATCGACCTTGATGTGCAGCCAGCCGGCCATTTCGATGGCGCCGCAGAAGGTGATTTCGCCGTCGCCCTGGCTGAAATGCAGGTCGCCCATCGAGAGACCCGCGCCCGGAACATAGACCGGGAAATAGATCTTCGAACCGCGCGACAGATCCTTGATGTCGCAGTTGCCGCCATGTTCGCGGGGCGGAACTGTGCGCGCACCTTCGGCGGCGGCTTTCGCCTTGGCGTCGCCCTTGAGGCGTCCCATATGCGCGGTCGGGCCGAACGGCGGATTGGCAAGGCCCGGTACGCGGGTCGGATTGGTCGCGATCAGGGCAGTCTCGCGCTCATTCCACATCGACAGCATCTTCGGATCGGGCAGACAACCGATCAGGCCGGGGTGAATGAGCCCCGCGAAGTTGACACCGGGAATGTGCCGCGACGACGTATACATGCCCTTGAAGTCCCAGATTGACTTCTGTGCCAGCGGGAAATGATCGGTCAGGAATCCGCCGCCATTCTGCTTGGAGAAAAAGCCGTTGAAGCCCCACAAGCTTTCCTTCATCGGGCCGACATCGAGCAGATCGACGACCAGAAGGTCGCCCGGCTCCGCGCCCTTGACACCGATTGGCCCCGACAGAAAGTGCACGATCGACAGGTCGATATCGCGCACGTCATCGGCCGAGTCGTTGTTCTTGATGAAGCCGCCGGTCCAGTCGTAGGTCTCGATGATGAAATCATCGCCCGGACTGACCCACTCCACCATCGGGATCTCCGGATGCCAGCGATTGTGAACCTTGTCGTTTTCGTAGGCCGACTGGTTAAGATCGACCTTGATCAGTGTATCTGGCATTAGATGCTCCCCTGGTTACAAACGGCTTCGTTAAACTGAAAGATATTTGGCGACCTGCGCGGCATCGATGCCGTCGCGCTTCTCGTCGCGGACGATCTCGCCGTTCTCGATCACGAGAACGCGGTCGGCGACATCGAGCGCGAAGCTGAGAACCTGCTCGGACACGATGATCGATAAACCCCGCTCGTCGCGGATGCGCTTCAGTGTCCGCGCCATTTCGCGAATGATCGACGGCTGGATGCCTTCGGTCGGTTCATCCAGCAGAAGAACCTTCGGCTTGGTCGCAAGCGCACGTGCGATGGCCAGTTGCTGCTGCTGGCCACCGGAGAGATTTCCTCCGCGCCGGCCCTTCATCTCGAGCAACACCGGAAAGAGCTCATAGATATCGCCAGGCACTTCCTTATCGCCCGACGTGACCAGCCCGGTTTCGATGTTTTCCTTCACCGTCATGGTCGAGAAGATCATGCGGCCCTGCGGCACATACGCGAGGCCCTTGGCGACGCGCTCATAGCTCTTGAGCGTGCTGAGTTCGCTTCCTTCCATGGTGACCGAACCGCTCTTGGTCGGAACGATTCCCATCAACGACTTCATCAGCGTGGTCTTGCCCATGCCGTTACGGCCCATGATCGCAACGATCTCGTTGGGCGCGACGGAGACATTGAGACCGTGAAGGACTTCACTTTGTCCGTATGCGACGTGAAGATCGGAAATCGCCAGCATGGTGTCTTCCTTGATTGCGGACTTAGTGGCCGAGATAGACTTCGATGACCTTCGGATCGTTCTGGACCGCCTCCATCGAACCTTCCGACAGAATTTTTCCTTGATGCAGCACGGTCACCTTGTGCGCGATGTCCTCGACGAATTTCATGTCATGCTCGATCACCAGCACCGAACGATCCTTGATGATACGGTTGAGCAACTCGGCGGTCTTGATCCGCTCGCTGACGCTCATCCCCGCCACCGGCTCATCGAGCATCAACAGGTCCGGGTCCTGGATCAGCAGCATACCGATCTCGAGCCACTGCTTCTGGCCGTGGCTCAGTAATTCGGCGCTCATGCCGAGGCGATCCTTCAGGAAGATCATCTCGGCGACCTCCTCCACCCGGTCGCGTACCGTCGCGTCGCGCTGGAATGTCAGAGCACCGAACACCGTACGCCCGCGCGGATAGGAGATTTCGAGATTCTCGAACACAGTGAGATCGTCGTAGATCGACGGCGTCTGGAATTTGCGGCCGACGCCGGCCTGCACGATCTGGTTCTCCTTCATCTTGGTCAGTTCCTGATTACGGAACTGGATCGAACCGGAAGTTGCCTTGGTCTTTCCGCAGATCAGATCGAGCACCGTGGTCTTGCCGGCGCCATTTGGGCCGATGATGACGCGGATTTCGTTCTCATCGACATAGAATGACAGGTCATTGACCGCCTTGAAGCCGTCGAATGAGACCGTGAGTGCCTCGACCGCGAGCAAAAATTCCTTGGGTTGATGACCGACCAGCATGATGTGCTCCTATTCCGCCGGTGCGCCGTCGGCGACCGAGCCGCCAGTCCAGCCGTTCTTGCCGTCCGCCTTCGGCTTGCGCGATGAGATCAGACGGTCGATGCGGCTCTGGATGTGATCGCGCCAGATGCCGGCGAGACCGTTCGGGAAAGCCAGCACCACTGCAATGAACAGACCGCCGAGGCCGAACAGCCACAGTTCCGGGAAGGATTCCGACAGGCTGGTTTTGGCGAAATTGACGAGAAGTGTTCCGTAGACCGCGCCGAGGATGGAGAGACGCCCGCCGACGGCGGCATAGATTACCATCTCGATTGATGGCACGATCCCGACGAAAGACGGCGACATGAAACCGATTTCGAGGGCGAACAGCGCACCACCGATGGAGGCGAACACTGCCGCCGCGCAGAAAGCGAAAATCTTGAAGTTGGCAACACTGTAGCCGGAGAACCGGACGCGATCCTCCTTCTCGCGCATCGCAACCAGAATACGCCCGAGTTTCGAATGACGAATAAACTGCGCGATGCCGATGCATCCGAACAGCAATGCCACTTCCACGAAGTAGAGGATGAACTTGGCATTGTCGGTGCGGATATCCCAGCCCTTCAGCGTGCGCAGATCGGTAATGCCGTTCACGCCGCCGGTGTAGCCCTGCTGACCGATAATCAGGATCGTCAGGATCGCCGCGATCGCCTGGGTGATAATGGCGAAGTAGGTGCCGCCGACGCGCCGCTTGAACATCGCGGCGCCGATGATGAAGGCAAAAATCGCGGGCACCGCGATGATCGCGATGATCGTGAACGACAAACTGTGAAACGGTTTCCAGAAGAAGGGCAACTGCGTGAGCTGATTCCAGTCCATGAAGTCCGGAATTCCGGGCGTCGACTGGATCTTTGTGTTCGCAACGCTGGATGCTTCCAGCTTGAGGAACATCGCCATGCAGTAACCGCCGAGGCCGAAGAACACGCCCTGCCCCAGGCTGAGAATGCCACCGTATCCCCAGCAAATGACAAGGCCGATCGCGACGAATGCGTAAGTGAGATACTTGGCGACCAGATTGAGCCGGAAGATATCAAGCGTCAGCGGCAGGATGACGACCAGCAGCACCGCGAGCGCAATGATGCCGATGAGTTCGGAGCGGTTCGTGAAGCGCGGGTTGTCGTGCACGGTCTTGGCGACAACAGTTGGTTCGGAGCTTTTCTTGGACATCTTCCTGGCCTTTTCACTTCCGGACCTTGAGGGCGAACAGCCCCTGCGGCCGCAGCATGAGGATGCCGACAATCGCGAGCAGCGTGAGAACCTTGGCCATCGATCCCGACATGAAGAACTCCATGGTCGACTGGGCCTGGGAGATGGTGAAAGCTGAGGCAATGGTGCCGAGCAGGCTCGCTGCGCCGCCAAACACGACCACCAGGAAGGTATCGACGATGTAGAGCTGGCCGGAGGTCGGGCCCGTTGAGCCGATCATCGTGAAGGCTGAACCTGCAACACCTGCGATGCCGCATCCGAGGCCGAAGGTATAGCGGTCGACCTTCTCGGTGTTGATGCCGACAGCGCCGGCCATCACGCGGTTCTGCACCACGGCGCGGACCTGCCGCCCCCAGCGCGACCTGTACATGATGTAGGCGACGGCAACGGTGATCAGCACCGTCAGGCACATCACGAAGATGCCGTTGATGGGCACTTCAATGGTGTCGGTGAGTTTCAGCGAGCCCAGCATCCACTGCGGTAGTTCGACGCCGACTTCACGTGCGCCGAAGATCGAGCGATAGGCCTGCTGCAGGATCAGGCTCAGGCCCCAGGTCGCGAGCAGCGTATCCAGCGGGCGCTTGTAGAGATGGCGTATCAGCGCCCACTCCACCAGCATTCCGAGCGCGCCGGATGCGATGAACGCAAGGATCATAGCGATGAAGAAGTAGCCGCTGAACAGCGAGGGCAGATAGGCTTGAAAGAAATTCGACGTCATCCAGGTGACGTAGGCGCCAAGGATCATGAATTCGCCGTGCGCCATGTTGATGACGCCCATCTGGCCGAAGATGATCGCGAGGCCAAGCGCCATCAGAACATAAACGGAGAAAAGAATGAGACCTGCGAAGCCTTGCATCGCAAAGATCGCGCCAAGATCACCAATCGAATAGTCGCCGAACATTTCAATTCTCCGCGAAGAGGAAGTCTCGCGCCGCAGACGAATCCGCGGCGCGAGGGCTGCGGGCGTGGACTGACGATCCACGCCAGGGAGCTCAGCTATCGAAGAGAGACTTACTGGTAGCCCTTGGGGAACGGATCGGGCTCGATCAGATCGGGCGTCTCGTAGACTACCTTGAACTGGCCATCGAGACCGGCGAGACCGACGCGCGTCTTGGACCACAGGTGATGGTTCTTGTGGATCTTGACGTAGCCTTCCGGCGCCTTGGTGAACTCGATGCCGGTTGACGCTTCGGCGATCTTGTCGATGTCGAAGCTGCCAGCTTTCTCGACCGTCATTTTCCAGAGCCACGGGCCGAGATAGGCAGCCTGTGTGACGTCTCCGATCACGGTCTTTTCGCCCCACATCTTCTTGAAGGCCGCGACGAACTCCTTGTTATTCGGGTTGTCGAGCGACTGGAAGTATTTCATGCAGGCGAATGCGCCAGCGATGTTCTCGCCGCCGATACCGTCGATTTCGTCTTCGGTGACCGAGATGGTCAGCAGCGTCTGCTTCGACAGGTCGATGCCGGCCGCCTTGAGCTGCTTGTAGAAGGCGACGTTCGAACCGCCGACGATGATGGCGTAGATCACATCCGGCTTGGTCAGCTTGATCTTGTTGATGACCGAGTTGAACTGGGTGTGACCGAGCGGGAAGTATTCTTCGCCGACAACCTTGGAGCCGGCGAGATGGCCTTCGATATGCTTGCGCGCGATCTTGTTCGAGGTGCGCGGCCAGATGTAGTCCGAGCCGAGCAGATAGAATGTCTTCGCGCCCTTGGTCTTGTTGACCCAGTCGAGACCGGCGATGATCTGCTGGGTGGCTTCCTGGCCGGTGTAGATGACGTTCTTCGACTGCTCGAGGCCTTCATAGAAGGTCGGATAGTAAAGCATGCCGTTGTACTGCTCGAACACCGGCAGCACCGCCTTGCGCGACGCCGAAGTCCAACAGCCCATCACAGATGCGCACTTGTCGTTGACCAGCAGCTTCTTTGCCTTTTCGGCGAAGGTCGGCCAATCGGACGCGCCGTCTTCCTGGATGAACTTGATCTTGCGGCCGAGTACGCCGCCCGACGCGTTGATCTGCTCGATGGCCAGCTTCTCAGCCTGCACCGATCCCGTTTCCGAGATCGCCATGGTGCCGGTCACGGAGTGCAGGATTCCGACCGTGACTTCGGTGTCGGTAACCGCAAGGCCCGTGGTGTTGACCGCGGATGTTGCCGGCCCGGCACCGAACGATGGCTTTGAGACCAGTGACATGGCGGGCAGCGCCGCCATCCCCATCAGCATTTTTCGCCGGAACGCGGACTGTAAGCCCTGATTTTTGTCGTCTGACATGACCACCCCTTTTTGCTGGAAAACCGTCTTGATGGGGAAAAGATGGCCCGGATTGTGCAGCGCACAGATACGCGAAATCGCGCATACGGCACCGCAAAAGCGCGACGTAGATTTTCGGAACAGGATCAGGACGCAAAGCGCGTGACGATGGAGATCAAAGTGGCCGGGCGGCAGCGGATAGACCGCGTCAGGCGCCAATATAATCAATGGGTTGCCAACCAGACCCTTGAGGACTACGCGCTTCGCTTCACGGCCAAGAGTGCGCGCCGCTGGTCGGCGGCGCGCGTGGCGAATACGGCGCTGGGCGCAATCTCGTTTCTCGCGCTGGAAGCCATCGGCGGCACGATCACGCTGAACTACGGGGTTACCAACGCCACCGCCGCGATCTTGGTGGTCAGTGCCATCATTTTCTGCTGCGGGCTGCCGATTGCCTATTATGCCGCCAGATACGGCGTCGACATCGATCTGCTCACCCGCGGCGCCGGGTTCGGCTACATCGGCTCGACGATCACGTCGCTGATCTACGCGTCCTTCACTTTCATCTTCTTCGCCATTGAGGCCGTGATTCTCGCGATGGCGCTGGAACTATGCTTCGGCATCCCCCGCCCGATCGGCTATCTCATCAGCGCGGTGGTCATCATCCCGCTGGTCACTCACGGCATCACACTGATCAGCCGCTTCCAGTTGTGGACCCAGCCGTTCTGGATTCTGCTCCACATTCTGCCCTTCGCGGCCATCGCCATCAAAAGCCCCGGCTCGTTTACCGAGTGGACCGCGTTTCCGGGCGAGCATGGCAATCCATCAGGCCATCTCGACCTGCTGTTGTTCGGAACCGCAGCTTCCGTGGTGTTCGCGCTGGTGGCGCAGATCGGCGAACAGGTCGACTTCCTGCGGTTTCTGCCACGCGACCGGAGAACCTCGAAGCGCGCATGGTGGCTCGCAATGGTGAGCGCCGGTCCTGGCTGGATCGTGCCCGGCGCAATCAAGATGCTGGCCGGATCGTTTCTCGCATTCTTTGCGATCAAGCACGGCGTAACCGCCGAATACGCCGCCGAGCCCGCGCACATGTATCTCGAAGCGTTCCGCTACGTGCTTGCGCAGCCTGATCTCGCACTGGCGCTAACCGGCACGTTTGTCATCCTGTCGCAGCTCAAGATCAACGTCACCAACGCCTATGCAGGCTCGATCGCATGGTCGAATTTCTTCTCGCGCCTGACGCACAGCCATCCAGGCCGCGTGGTGTGGCTGGTGTTCAATGTGCTGGTCGCGCTGCTGCTGATGGAGATCGGCGTATACAAGGCGCTGGAGCAAACGCTGGCGCTCTACTCGAACGTCGCCATCGCATGGGTCGGCGCGCTGGTCGCCGATCTCATTGTCAACAAGCCGCTCGGCCTGCGCCCGCAACACATGGAGTTCAAGCGCGCGCATCTCTACGATATCAATCCGGTCGGCGTCGGCGCGATGACGATCGCAACGATCGTATCGATCAGCGCATTCTACGGCTTCTTTGGAACCACAGCGAAGGCGCTTGCGCCATTCGTGGCGTTGACCGTGGCATTCCTGACCGCGCCGGTGATCGCGTGGGCGACGGGTGGAAAGTATTACATCGCGCGAAAACCCAAGCGGAGCTGGCAGAACCTCGAAACGATCAAGTGCTGTATCTGTGAACATGCGTTCGAGCCGGAAGACATGGCTTCCTGTCCAGCCTATGCCGGTCCGATCTGCTCGCTGTGCTGCTCGCTCGATGCCCGCTGCCATGATCTGTGCAAGCCGCATGCGCGGGTACAGGCCCAGTTTTCCGAAACCCTTGGCAAGATGCTTCCGGAGTTCATATACGCGCGGATCAACTCGCAGCTAGGGCATTATCTCGGCGTGTTTGCGCTGTCTGCAGGACTGGTCGGGCTGACGCTTGCCCTGATTTACCTCCAGACCTCCACCGCGATCCGGTTCGATCAGGTCCAACTCTCCGACGTGCTATGGAAAGTTTTCTTCGCGCTCTCGATCATCATCGGCGTGGTGGCATGGCTGTTCGTGCTGGCGCGGCAGAGCCGCCAGGCTGCCGAGGCCGAAACCAGACGGCAGACCACGCTGCTGATGCAGGAGATCGACGCCCACCGGCAGACCGACATGGAGCTTCAGCGCGCCAAGGAAGTCGCCGAATCCGCCAACCTCGCCAAGAGTCGCTACGTGGTCGGATTGAGCCACGAACTGCGCTCACCTCTCAACGCCATCAGCGGATACGCGCAACTGCTCGAACAGGACGCGACCATCCAGCCGAAGCCGCGCGACCAGATCCGCGTCGTTCGCCGAAGCGCCGATCATCTTTCGGGCCTGATCGATGGTCTGCTCGACATTTCCAAGATCGAGGCCGGACGGCTTCATCTGTCGCGTGACGAAGTGCGACTGCACGCCTTTCTCGATCAGCTTGTCGGCATGTTCCGACTTCAGGCCGCGGCAAAGAATGTGGAGTTCGTGTTTCAGCGGCCTGAAACCCTGCCCCCTGTTGTCTATGCCGACGAGAAACGTCTGCGGCAAATTCTCATCAACCTCCTGTCGAACGCGATCAAGTTCACCCAGAGCGGCAGCGTGCATTTCATCGTGCATTACCGCAGCCCGGTCGCGGAATTCGAGGTGCGCGACACCGGCCCCGGCATTCACGCCGACGATCTGGAACGCATCTTTGCGCCGTTCGAGCGCGGCGCGCTCGGCATCTCCCAGCCGCAAACCGGAACGGGCCTCGGCCTGACCATCAGCAAGCTGCTTGCTGGCGTGATGGGCGGTGACATCCGCGTCACCAGCACCGTCGGAAAGGGCAGCACATTTCAGGTCAAGATGCTGCTGTCGGAGGTCACCAACCCCACACGCATCAAGGCGATCAATGCGCCGATCTACGGCTATCACGGCCCGCGCAAGACCATCCTCATCACCGACGACGATCCAACTCACCGCGATCTGCTGCGTGAAGTCCTGGCCCCCCTCGGCTTCATCATCTTGAGCGCGCCAGACGGCGCGACCTGTCTCAATCTCGCGCAGCACTGCCAGCCGGACATGTTCCTGCTCGACATCTCGATGGGCGAGACCGACGGTTGGTCGGTCGCCGAAAGCCTCCGCACGGCCGGCCATCACAATGCCCGCATCCTGATGATCTCGGCGAGCGCGCTTGAAGCTCACGGCACGCCGCTGGCGCAGCCGTTCCATGACGGCTACCTGATGAAGCCGATCGATGTCCCGCGCCTGCTGGAACTGATCGGCCAGTTGCTCAAGATCGAGTGGTCGTATGAACCCGGCCCGGTTCAGCCGAGCGAGGCCGAAGTCGCCACATGGAATGCGAACGACGATCCGGGGCCGCCCGCTCAATATGTCAATGAGTTGATCGATCTCGGACAAATCGGCTACGTCACAGCCATCCACCTCAAGCTCGACCAGATCAACAACGATCATCCGGAGCATGCGGCTTTCGTGTCGCAGATGCGTTCGCTGGTGGAACGGTTCGATCTCGGGCAATACATGGCAACCCTTCAGAATGTGCAGCGCCATGAGTATTGAAACCAAATCACGCGACACGGTGCTGATCGTCGATGACTCGCCGGAGACACTGCGCATGCTGACCGATGCGCTGGATGGCGCCGGCATGACAGTGATGGTTGCGCTCGACGGCGCGTCCGCCCTGCGCATCGGCGAGCAGATCACTCCCGATGTGATTTTACTCGATGCGGTGATGCCTGGCATCGATGGATTTGAGACGTGCCGCCGCCTCAAACGTGAGGCAGGGCTTGCCAATGTTCCAGTCATCTTCATGACCGGTCTCGCCGAAACGGAGCATATCGTGCGCGGTCTTGAGGCCGGCGGCGTCGACTACGTTACAAAGCCGATCGTGATCGCCGAGATGCTGGCGCGGATCAAGGTTCACACCGCCAATGCCCGCATGACTCACAGCGCGCGCGCGGCCCTCGACGTATCCGGGCGCTTTCTCTTCGTCTCCGATCATCTTGGTCAGATGATCTGGGCGACACCGCAGGCCCAAAAATTGCTGTGTCCAGATCCGCTCGAGGCCACCGGCAGGAAATTCGAGCTTCCTGCATCATGGCTTGCCTGGCTCGATCAGATTTCCAAAGGAAACGGCGATGCCAGGGCGCCGTCAGATCAATCGCTGGACCGCAACAGTAAATTTCGGATTCATTACGTGGGGCGGCTCAGTCCGGATGAGTTTCTGTTCAGACTGGCCAATGATGCAGCTTCCAGTTCTCCTGATGAATTCAGCAAACAACTTGGACTGACCCTGCGTGAAGGAGAGGTGTTGTCGTGGCTCAGTAAGGGCAAGACCAATCGCGACATTGCCCAGATCCTCGGCCTGAGCCCGCGCACAATCGACAAGCACCTTGAACAGATCTACGCGAAACTTGGAGTCGAGAACCGGACCGCCGCTGCCGCGGTTGCTAACGCTAACCGGAGGTCTTCCGCTTAACCAGAGATTCGCTGAAAGCGTGCCGGCTGGCTGGCGACCCAGTGTTGATCGCGCCCGTCTCCGGGTAGATTCCGTTCTCAGCCCATGAACCGGAGTATTCGGAGCGAAAAGCACCCTCCAACACGCATGCTCGAGGATTCGTTAGTCAGCCGCTGCTTGTCGCTATCGCGCTAAATGGGGACGGCCCGCTCGCCGCAATAGCCGATACCTCAAATTCTCGACTTCGCGCTCGTCCTTTACTTCGTAAAGATGATCCAGATTGCGTCCGCCCGGCCAATACCGAGCAGGCATTTTCGCAATATAGTGAAGGATTTCTGGTATTTAAGTACCTTTTAAGGCAAAATGCGTTGCGCTTGCGCCACAGTTCCTGAAACTCGGTAAAGACGTTATTTCGCCCCATGTGTGTTCTGGTAAGGTCAAACCGGTCGTTGTGAAGAAATTTTTAAGTATTTTCGGCGTAGGGGATTTTCTGATGCGCGCATCATTTTTCGCCGTTCCAGCGTTCTTGCTGGGCTGCTCGCTTTCCCCGATGGCTTATGGGCAAGCGTTTTCAATCAACGACGCGCTAAAGCAAGCCATAGCGACACATCCCGGAGTTGGAGAGGCGGCGGCTAACCGTCGCGCCACCGAATCGGAATTGCGCCAACAACAATCAACACTGCTGCCGCAGGTACGAATCGAAGCTCGCGCCGGCCCGGAACGCTTCAATCAGCAAGTTGTGCCCGCACCGCTGGGCAACGATACATGGCGAAACGGGCGCGATGTCTCGATTGTCGGACGCCAGCTGATTTTCGACGGATTTACATCTCTGAACGAAATCTGGCGACAGTCTGCACGCGTGAACGCCGCTGCAGCGCGCGTCCATGAAAGAACAGAGTTGCTGGCCTTGGATGCCGCCGAGGCTTACATCGATGTCATTCGCTACACCCGCCTGATCACGATTGCCGAAGACAACGTGCGTGTCCATCGCAGCCTGTTTGGGAACGTGCAGGCCCGCTTCAACGGCGGCCGCGCGGGCGAAGGCGATCTAGAACAGACCCGGGAGCGCGTGGAGAACGCGGTGGCGACCCTGGCAGGTTTCCGCCAAAGCCTCGACGAAGCCCGCGCGAAGTATCGCAAGTCGGTCGGCCTTGAACCGTTCAACCTGCGCAATCCCAACCGTCTTCCGGGGCTTCCCAGAACGAAGGATGAGTCGCTCGCTGTCGCTATCAAATTCAATCCCACTATCCAGGCTGCAGAAGCGGATGCGCGAGCGGCGAAGTATGCATTCCGCAGTACGTCCGGGGCGTTCGTTCCGAACGTGTATCTGGAAGGCCGCGCGGCATCGGGCATCGATGCCAACTCATATGTTGGCAAGCGCGATGATGTCAGCGGGAAGGTTGTCGTAAGCTGGGATATCTTCCGGGGCGGCCAGGATACATGGCGCCGATCCGAAATGGCGGAGCGATATGTTGAAGGAACGATGCGGCATGCGCGGCTTCAGCGGGACGCTGTGGAATCAATCGATAAGGCCTGGGCTGCGCGCACGCTGACCGCAGACCGAATTGCCGCTTTGCAGCGGCAAATCGCGTCCGATCGGAAAGTCATCGTCTCCTACCAGAAAGAGTATGAGCTCGGTCAACGCTCGCTGGTCGATTTGTTGAACGGTCAGAACCAGCTTTTTAACGGGTTCGTCTCACTGGTCTCTTCGCAAAGCGTTGCAGTGTTCGCTGACTATCAGTTGCTTGCTGCCATGGGGGGCCTGATCGAGTATGTAAAGGCACCGCCACCGGCCGATTCCGCGCCGCTGGACGTTGAACCTTTCGGTCTGTTCCCCACCAAATTGCCACCTATCATTCTCCACACGCCAAATTCCGGCCCCGAGCCTTTGCCCGTTAAGCGGGTCGAACCGGTTCCAGCTTTGAACTATGCGTCTGCCACTGGATTCAGCCCAGGACCGGGAAACGACAGTTTCTCAGGCCGGTGGCAGGGCTCGAATCCTGCGCAGGAGCTGATCGACGCCGCATCGAAATGGCCAAGCGTCGGGACGCAGCCCGGACGTTGAAACTGCCGGGTTAGGCGTCCGAACCAAGGGCCGGGAAGAGCAGACAAATGAGGGGCGAGCGCTCCCCCATTAGTCTTAACATTAAGGTTTTCTTATCTTTTTACCCGACCGGGCTAGGATAACGCATTGACCCCTGGCAGGACGACAACCCTTGAAACCCGAAGCGGCAATTGAACGAAATGCGTCGATGCCAAGCGGGCCCGAGACCGGTGGTCGCTTAAGGGATCCGCTTGCGGCTGCGCTGGTCTACCTTGCTGGCTTTCATGGACGATCCATTAGCCGTGAAGCCTTGATAGCCGGTCTGCCCATCGTCAACGGCCGGCTGACCGCTACGCTCGTCGAACGTGCAGGCTTGCGCGCCGGGCTCGAGATTGAGCCGGTCAAACGCGCGCTCCTCGATATTCCCGCTCTCGTGTTACCGGTTCTGCTGATCTTGAAGGACGGCATGCCGTTGATCATGACAGGCGTCGATGCGGCCGGTGAAACGGCTCACGTCATAGACCCGGAGCGACCCGACGCGACGAAAAATCTCACCATTGCTGCGCTGGCCTCGCTCTATTCCGGCTACGCGTTCCTGGTCAAACCCGCAGCGACAGCTGACGCGCGCACGGTTGCCGCGGGCGATCTCCCTCAATCACACTGGTTCTGGTCCGTGGTCCGCAAATTCGGATCGAATTACGGACACGTTGCGCTCGCGGCACTCCTCGTTAACTTGCTGGCCCTGGCTGCACCGCTATTTACGATGAACGTCTACGATCGCGTCGTCCCGAACGGAGCGATCCCGTCTCTTGTTGCTCTTGCTGTCGGCCTTGGCCTCGCAATCGTTTTCGATTTCGTCATCCGGATTGTCCGAAGCCGGATCGTAGATCTGACGGGCAAGAAGATCGACGTCGTGCTCGCCGCCAATATTTTCGAGCATATCCTCGCGGTGAAAATGGCAAACAGACCGGCGTCTGTTGGCATTCTCGCCAACCAAATGAGGGATTTCGATTCAGTCAGGGAATTCTTTACATCGGGAACGGTGGTCGCAGCCACTGACCTCATCTTTGCGATGATATTTATCGGCATACTCTTTGTTATTGCGGGCCCGCTCGCATGGATCCCCTTGCTGATGTTGCCGATCATTATCGCAACCGGCTTCATTCTGCAGCGGCCGCTCGACCGTGCCATGAAGAGGCTGCAAGCGGAATCGGCTGCGCGGCATGGCGTGCTTATCGAATCATTGTCAGGCATTGAAACCGTTCGCGCCACCGGTGCAGAATCCCGCATGCAAACCCTCTGGGAGCGATCCGTAGCAGCAACGGCGCGCTCGGGCGAAGATGTCCATTTCTGGTCATCGCTTGCCCTGACGATTTCAAGCTCCGCTCAGCAGATCACGAGCATGTTGCTGGTGGTGATCGGCGTCTTCCTGATTCTCGACGGCAAGATCACCATGGGCGCCCTGATTGCCGCAAACATGCTGTCCGGCCGCGTACTGGCCCCGATTTCGAGCCTTGCATCCGTTATCACCCGGGCGACCCAGACAGTAAGCGCGTTGCGTTCGATCGACCGGCTGATGTCACTTGAACGCGAACGCCCGCCAGGTCGCGCTTTCGTAACCCGAAAGATCGAACGAGGCGCCGTCAGTTTCGACAACGTAAGCTTCCGCTACCCTGGCACCAAGCAAAGCGCGCTTGAAAATGTGTCGTTCAAGATCGCTCCGGGAGAGCGAGTTGCCATCATTGGCCGCGTCGGCTCAGGGAAGACGACGGTCGGTCGCCTCTTGACCGGATTCTACGAACCGCTTGAAGGCAGTATCGCCATCGATGGTATCGATTCACGTCAGTATGACCCAGCTGACCTTCGCGCCGGCGTCGGCTTCGTCATGCAAGATACCGACCTGTTCTTCGGAAAGCTGCGTGACAACATCACACTCGGAAAACCGTCAGCCAGCGACGAAGAAGTCATCGAAGTCGCTCGCCTGTCCGGTGTCGAGCAGTTCATCGCCGGCCATCCGCTCGGTTACGATATGCCGATCAGCGAGGGGGGCCGCAGCCTTTCTGGCGGGCAAAAGCAAGCCATCGGCTTGGCGCGTGCCATGATCCGGAAACCCAAGATCATCTTCATGGATGAACCGACTGCGCATTTCGATGTACGCAGCGAGGCGGAATTCCTTGATCGTCTGAAATCAATAGCGATGTCCGACATGACGATCATCGTCTCGACCCACCGCCCTTCCCTATTGACGCTAGTCAACCGGATTCTTGTTTTTGAACAAGGCAAACTCGTGGCCGATGGCCCCCGCGAAAGCGTTCTTGCCAGTCTTCAGGCTGGAGCAAAGCGGGCAGCCGAAGCACCGAAGTTCGACAAACCTATCGTGAAAACAAATGCAGCAGTCTGACTTTGCTTTCGCAAATGATATTCGAGCTGCGGTCGAGCTGCGCACGCCGCGCACATCACGGCTGGTCTTGCTGTGTACATTGGCGCTTCTTGTAGTTGGCGTTGTCTGGGCGCATTTTGCCGTCCTCGACGAAGTCAAACGCGGTAACGGCCGGGTGATTTCCTCCCGTCAGACTCAGGTTCTGCAAAGTCTCGAAGGCGGGCTGGTCCTGGAAATTCTGGTGCGGGAAGGAGATATCGTAAAGCAAGGCCAGGTTTTGATGAGAATTGACGACACCAAGTTTTCAGCAGACCTTGGTGAGGTTCGTGAACGGCGCGCGTCAAACGCTGCACGTGTTGCGCGCCTTCAGGCTGAAGTGATCGGCGCTGAAAAGCCCATCTTCCCAGAGGAACTCATCAAGCTCGCCCCCCAGATCGTAGAAACCGAGCAGAACCTGTTTACTGCGCGCGTGAAGAAAGTATCTCAGGACATCGACGTTCTCGCGCAGCAGGAAACGCGGCTTGCCGCCTCACTCAAACTTCTCAGCCGCGAGGTAGAAATCACCCGCAATCTGTATGCGCAAAAGGTAGTGCCCGAGATTGAGATGTTGCGTCTCGAACGGCAGGCCAGCGAAATTCGTGGGCAGCTTGCCGAAACGCAATCGCGCATCACGAATATCAAGACCGCGTTCCGGTCGCAGTCGGAAGAAGATCTGGCTAAATCTCGCGGAGATCTGGCTGTGCTGGAAGAGAATATCAAGTCCGCGCAGGATCGCGTCCGCCGGGCCGATCTCAAATCTCCGGTTAACGGCATTGTCAATAAGCTGAACGTGACCACTGTCGGAGCAGTGGTTCAGCCGGGCGCGAACCTGATGGACATTGTTCCGCTAGATGACAGCCTGCTTGTCGAGGGCCGAATTCGTCCGCAGGACATCGCGTTTATCAGGGCGGGACAGGATGCAGTGGTCAAGATTACCGCTTACGATTCGTCGGTCTATGGCTCTCTCAAGGGGAAGGTCGAGCGTATCAGCGCGGATACGATCGCCGACGACAAGCCCGAGCGTGGTGAAAAGGGCGAAACGTTCTATCGGGTCATGGTTCGCACAGACAAGAACCATCTTGGAACCACCGAAACTCCGCTTCCGATCATTCCCGGCATGGTTTCCACCGTGGAAATCCTGACTGGAGCAAAATCGGTGCTCGATTATGTCGTGAAGCCCGCCCGTATGCTTCGCGATGAAGCTCTTCGCGAGCGTTGAAGCCTTTCGGTAACGAAATAGTCAGCATTAACGCTGCGTTACCCTCGGCGATATTTCAAATTCTACGTATTCTGTTTCTGGCTCTTCACTCTGCGGCGCAGAATACCCGCCCCTGCCCGCGCCGTTTAACGCTGCGCTAGCCGCCTCCATTCAATGATCGCTCCATCACACGGGAACGGGATCAGCTTTTAAGGCTGGCCGACGCTCCCGGGATGCAGGGGCGTTATCATGGCAAGTTTTTCAACGGCGCGTACCGTTACAGGTGTAATTGTTGGCCTCGCGGTTTTGACGGCTGGCGTTTTTCCTGGGGAGGCTGCCTCAAGGGCCAAACCCAGGAAGTATATTTTCGACGACCTCGTTACCCCGTCGATGCTGGAGTCGCCAGTACCGCCTGTCCAGACGCAGGCCGCGACAGGCGCCCGCTTCTTTTCGATCAACAGCGTTTTGGCAAAGCTTGATGGCAAGTCCGTTCCGAACGAGCCCGTTCGACTCGCCTCCGTCGCAAGCGATAGCGTTATTTCGGACGCTCCCAGCGAATTCACCGGTGTCGAGCAGTCACAACTCTCGACAACCGAGCCTTTTGGCCTTTTCACCTTCCGCGCTCCCGAAGGGATGTTGTGGCGCAAGTGGCGCAACGTAAGGAGCCAGATTGACAAAGAGATGAACGAGATTTCGAGTTGCAAGGCGAATTCTTCGACCTGCAGTAGCGCTGCCAAACGGTTTATGCTGATGGTCGATGACGTGCGTGAACGCAACGGCGCGGCAAGGCTCGAGACCGTCAATCGCCTTATCAACACCGCGATCCGCTACACCAGCGACCTCATCCAGCATGGCGAGGTCGATCTGTGGTCTTCTCCGCTGGCTTCGCTACGCACTGGCCGGGGCGACTGCGAGGATTATGCAATTGCAAAATACATGGTGCTGCGGGAAGCTGGCATTCCTGAACAGGATCTTCGCATTCTCCTGGTGCGTGACCGCGCTGTCCGTGAGGATCACGCGGTGCTCGCAGTGCGCAAGGATAGCGGCTGGACCATTCTCGACAACCGGCGCGGGACGTTGTTCGCTGACAGCGATCTGCCGCAGTTCACGCCGCTTGTGGCGCTGGATACAGGTGGAGTGAGCCTGTTTGCCTCGCCTTATCTGAGCCAGCGCATGAACAGCGACAACAAGGCCGTAGCACCAGCAGCAGCCGATCCCTGGGGTATGGCTCTTCCGAGCGATGCAGCTGTCCAGGACACGGCCGTGAACCTCGACCTAAGCGACATTCAGTCGTCTTCGGGGGCATCGGGACTGACCAATTTTCCGCTTCTGCTCTGACGGTTTTCGCAGCACAGGTGTTCCTTAAAAATACCCGGCACTGCACCTGCTATCGCGGTGCGGTGGCAACGGTCGCGTGGTAGACTTCAGTCGGGACAAGACCTCCAGGCGACTATGGGGACGATCGTGAGCAACAAGATTCTATATGTCAGGCACCGGCTTGGAATCGGAAGGGCTTTCGCAACGGGTGTATTGATCCTGGCGGGTTTAGGCGTGTCTGCTCACGCCCAAGATGCTCAAACAGTGGAGCGCACGGCCAAGGGATCTACGGCGAAGCCAATCCGGGTCGGTGTCTATCTCAATGTGCAGCCGGATTGTAGTTCCGGCGTTCTCCCCACCATCCGCCTCCTGAGCCCGCCTGCGAACGGGACGGTTGAGGTCAAGCGCGGGAAAGTCACTGCTACCAACTACAAGCAGTGCCTGGCGCTTGAGGTGCCCGGCTATGTTGCGTTCTACAAATCAAAGACTGACTTCATCGGCGTGGATGTCGTGACGCTTGAGGTCAAGTACCCGAACGGCCGCACCGAAGTGCAAAAGATCAGCGTCACTGTCGGCGACGGCAAAGGCGGACGAAACATTTGAATGGGAAAGCGCGGCGAAGCAAAGCACCCGCATCAGGCATCCGCCCGAAAAACCAAAGAAAAACCCGCCGGTTCGCTCCGGCGGGTTTGTTCGTCTTGTGAGGTGCCTTAGGTCGTGGCCGCCAGATGGAGCTGATGCTCGGTGCCGGCGAACGTGGCGTTGATGATGTCACCATGGCTGGTGCCGGCAAACCCCGCAAGCACGGCTACATCGTGTGAGCCGCCGGCGAAATTGCCCTGACCGGTGGTGTCGACCTGAACGGTGACATCGTTGCCGGACTGGGCGAGGTGGATGAACTTCTCCACATTCGAGCTCGGCGCAAAGACCTGATCGAGAAGTGCAGAGAGATCGATCTTGTCACCTTCCGCATTGTTGAAGTTGAGGATCGTATCGGCGTGTCCCAGCGTGCTCGCCGGCAGCGCGAACGTATCCGCGACGCCGTTCGTACCGGACAACGTATGACCGCCATTGTCAGCTACCTCGGCGAGAGACGTATCGAAATCGACCTCGACGAATGAACCGGTAGATCCATCGGCATAGGTGAAGATGCCCTTTGCGGCAACCGACTGTCCATCGATGGTTCCCGTACCTGCCGCTGCGTCAAGATTGATGCCGGTGATGCCAAGGCCAGTCAGCGATCGCATCTCGCCAGCATCGGTCACACCGTTGTGGTTGGCATCCTGCCAGACTGAAAGCTGTGCGAAAGCCTGATCCTTACTGTCGATCACGCCGTCATGGTTGCTGTCGAGACTCGCGAGTGCCGCGAGAGCGTCAGTGAAGTTTCCACCTGCGAAGGTGGGCGTGAACAGTTCACTGCCATTGTCGATCTTACCGTTGCCGTTGACGTCGAGCGCCAGCAGGCCGTCATGCCCGTTGCTCGTCCAGGCAATTTGATCCTTTACGCCATCGGAATTGATGTCGAACTGAACACCATCGGCCGACGAAGTGAAAGCAAAGCCATTGTGGTCGAGATCGAGGACGATTGGGTCGGCAGTAAAGGCAAAGTTGGCCGTGGTTAAAGAGTCGAGGTCAAAATTGCCGGATGTCGTGCCAACCAATGTCACCTCACCCGCCGCGATGGTGCCATTGTTATTGGCGTCGTTGATGTACCAGATTCTCGTCTCGTAAGCACCTGAGGTCGAGCCTGTGAGCAGGATCGCCTTTCCACCAGCGTTAATGCTGAAGACGTTGCTGTTGATGATGCCAGCGATGCTGGTTGTGTCATCGACATTGTTTTCGGTCGCATCGCTGTACAGCGCAACTTTATCGGTGATGTTCGCATTGCCACTGCTTGCCGATGTGTATGCGTTGATCCCAGTACCGCTTGCGCCGTTCTGAAGCACTGAACCAGAGCCAAGGAAGGCCCCAAAGTTCAGGATATCGCCGCCAGAGCCGGCGGTAATCGTGAGTATGTCGGAGCCATTCAGGGCACCGGTCGTGGCAAATTTAATGATGTCCGAACCGCCGACGCCATTGATGGTGTCATTGCCAGCGCCGCCGATAATAACGTCATTGCCCGCACCGCCGGTGATGACGTCGTTACCTGCTCCACCGGTGATAATGAACTTGCCGTTAGTTTCGGCTGCGCCGTTCCAGGTCAAAACACTACCCGACGTGAGCGCAGAACCGTCCACAGTTAGCGTTTGCCCGGCAGCAACCAGGCCATCAACCGTGGTGATGCTTGTCGAGGCGTTACCCAATACGATTGTCTCGACGTTCGTCACGTTGTTGAGAGCAGTCGTGTTAGATGTCGAACCGGTAAATGTCAGCGTGTCGTTGTCGGCACCGCCATTGATAATGTCTGAGTTCGTCAGATTACCAGCAAGCGCGAACGTATCGTCGCCATCGCCACCGGAAAGATTATCGTTGCCTGTGCCCGCCGTGATCGCGTCATTTTGAGCGCCGCCGGTGATGACGTCGTTGCCCGCACCGCCGGTGATGTTGAACGCGCCATTGGTTTCGGCGGCACCATTCCAGGTCAGAGTCTGACTGGAGCTGAGAGCACTGCCGTTAATCGTCAGCGTCGCACCTGAGGCAACCAGTCCATCGACAGTCGTCACGCTGGTGGTTGCACCGGCAAGGACAATCGTCTCGACATTCGTCACATTGGACAGATTGTTGGTGGGCGCCGTCGTCAGCGTGAGCGTATCGCCGGTTCCACCGCCGAGATCGAGTGAGGCTAGCGCGGCAAGCTGAGCAGCGGTCAGCGTGATGCTGTCGTTGCTCGAGCTGCCTTTCAGATTCTCGACGCTGGTGATGGTAACTCCGGAGAGATCGGCCGTTGTCGCATTCGACAAGATGATCGTATCGGTGCCTCCACCAAGATCGATCTTGTTGCTGGTGCCCCCAATCAAGTTCGCGAGCTGCAAGGCGCTGATAGTCAGCGTATCGTTGTTGTTGCCGCCTTCGACATTGCGGGTCTCTGCGCTCGAAACGGTGGTCGAGCTGGCGCCCGAGATATCCACTGCACCATCGACCTTCACAGTCAACGTGTCGTTGCTGCCGTTTAGGTTGATTGTCGACAACGCAGCCCACTGCTGAGCCGACATCGTGACGCTATCGACGCTGCTGCTGCCATTCAGTGTTTCGACACTGCTGATCGTCCCGCTTGTAAAATCGACTGTCGTGCCATTGGTGAGCGTGATCGTGTCGGAATCAGCTCCGCCATCGATCGATTCACCGGCCACCCAATCGCCATTGGCCAGTTGGAGGTTATCGTTGCCTGCGCCACCCGAGAGCTTGTCGGCGCCGCCATTGCCATCGATCGTATCGGCTCCGTCGCCGCCGAAAATGTAATCTACGCCGTTGCCGCCCGTCAGGAAGTCGATTCCGGCATAGCCGTACATGACGTTCGTGCCGTTGGCGAGCGGAGCCGAAATCGGCGTGCCGGAGCTGCCGTTGTTCCCGCTCGTTCCGACGTAGAGACCGAATGCATTGGCCGCATTTCCGGCAGCGTCGGTAAGGACCACGATGCTGGACGTACCCGTGGCACTCGGCGTCACCGTGATGTGGTTGCTGGCGTTGGTAACGGTTGAAGTACCGTTGCCCGTTACCGTCACCGCTTCCGACACGTCGAACTGAATGTTGGTGTCGGTGACTACCAGATTGGAAACGGTCGGAGCCGTATTGTCGACCGTATAGGTGTGGTTATCCGTTCCCGTCGGGGTTGTGTTGACGAGTGCGTTGCCCGCCGCGTCGGTGATGTTTTGACCGCCAGCAAAGGCAAGGCTGACCGCGCCATTCAGGTTCGCAAGATTTCCACCAGAAACCGTGACGTCATACTGCGTACCGCCGCTGCCGGCGACGGCGGCAACGCTGATGCCCGCCGTCGTGCCACTGACGGTGAAGTCGGTCGCATCGACACCGCTTACCGCTTCGCTGAAGGCGACGCGGAAGATCAGGCTGTCGGCGTTGGTCGTGCTGACGGATGGGGTCTGGGTAACGATCGATGTCACCGTCGGCGCTACGGTATCCACCGCATAGGTGGTGCTGGATGCACCGCCGGTGCCGGTATTGCCGGCGACGTCGGTGTAGGAACCAGTCAGCGAGACTTGGTTGCCGGACGATACGTTTCCGTTCACCGGCGCCAGAGTCATCGTCCAGGTCTGACCGCCGTCGGACGTCGAAAGATTCGACAGTGTGCCATTTTGAGCGGTGAAGTCTGTGATCTCGAGATTGCTGACCTTCTCTGAAAACACGACGCTAACCGTAGCCGTCTCGCCAATTTTCAGCGCAGTGTCATTTATCGTGATTGACGTGAGCGTCGGCGGGATCAGGTCGATGGCCAGCACCTGGGCCAACGTCTTGGTCACGCCACCTTCGAACTGGAAGCTTTCGAAGTTGGTGAACTCGTCCGTGATCGTGCCAGAGCCGCCGGCATGGGTAATTTTCACTCCACCGGAAATCGCCTCGATCGCGGTGATCTCGCTGATGCTGAAATCCAGCTTCACGATGTCTGCGGTGGTCTGGGCACCGCCGTCGGCGATCACCTTGTGGGGATCGGTGTTGCCGCGCTGTGTGAGATCGAGAATGTCATCGCCCGTGCCGCCATGGACGGTGACGGTCGAGGTGTCGAGGGCAGTACTCGCGAGCGAGCCGATGTATTGAATGTTCACGCCGCCAGGGCCAGCGGTAATGTCGATGTCCTCGACGCTGTCCATGCGAATGGATCCGCCGTCTGACATCGTGACGATGATGTCGGTCGAGTTCGGACCAGTGGCCGGCACGATATCGGTGCCTCCAGTCGCCGCCGCGATGGTGACGGTGCCGGTGGCGCCGGTGATGTACAGTGTGTCCGAGCCGGTGCCGCCATCGACGGTGTCCTGTCCGTCGCCTTGCGCGTAGTTGATCTTGTCGTTGCCTTCCTGGGCGAAAATGATGTCGTCGCCCGTGCCAGCGGTAATAGTGTCGTTACCGCCGGTGCGGCCGCTTTCCGTGGCCAGTTCACGTTGATGCGAAGCAATATAGGCGAGTGTGTCGGCGCGCGTCCATTGCGCGCCGTTGCCGGCTGGATCCAGAACCGAATTGGTTCCTTCGAGCCCGGCAAACACGGCCCAGCCGGAGCCGGCCGGATATGTCGCCGCGGACAAGCCCGCCGCAGCCCTGAGAACGTCGGTGTTCATGACATCGCCGTAGATGATGTCCTTACCGGCGCCGCCGTTGATGATGTCGTTACCAGCCGCAGACTGCACGACGCCGCTGCCAGCCAGGCTGCCGACAACGCCCGTCAGGTCGCTGGGATTCACCACATTGGTGTAGGAATGGCCGCTGTCCAGCGCGTTGAGCGCGGCCACCGCGTTCGGGCTACCGGCCACGTTGAGGCCGACGGCTTCGATCGTGTAGCCGTATTGGCCGGCACCGGTGCCGGTGATGGTGTTGATCTGTGTCTGGGTAGCGTTGGTCGTCGGTTCGCCGTCGGAGATGAAGATCACCTTGTTCACCGAGGCGCCTGTCAGCGGGACAGACGAAACCGGATCGCTGCCGGATGTGCCAGGTGTGAGGTAGTCGATCACGGCATCAAGGCCGTCGGCATAACTCGTGTTGCTGCCCGGATCGGCGCCGATATACAGGCGATTGCCGCTATTGGTGATGCTGCCGTCCGCGTTCGCGGCGTCCAGCGCGCTGGCCAAGGCGGCGGCGTCGGCGGCCGCATTCGCATGGCTGTTCGTCACGATGTTATACGTGCCCAGTTGCGTGTAGCCGCCACCGAAGGCGTACATGCTCACCCGCACATTGGCGGCGCCCGAGTTGTACAGGCTCTGGAGCAGCGCGCCCACCGCCTGCTGCATCGCAGTCATCTGTTGTGCGCTCAGGCTCGCGGTCGTATCGAGGACCAACACCACATTGGCGCTGGAACCCGCAGAGATGGTCGGCGTCGCGCCCGGATCTCCAACGATGGTGTCGTCGCCCGCGCTGCCATTGATCACACCCCTTACGTTCGGCGACGTATCGACGAAATGCGCCGGGTCACTGGGATTGTCGTCGCTGTCGTTGGAGCCGACGAAGAGCTGCGCCGTTGCGGTCAGAGAAATAGTGAGATTAGCTTGATTGCTAACGTCACCGTCGCTGTCGGTCAGGGTGTAGTGGAAGGTATCGGTGCCGCCGGAGTTGGACGTGCGAGTATAGTCGTAATTGCCATTGGCATCGATATGCAGGGTGCCGTAGGTGCCGGTGACGTTGAAGCCCCCATTGCCGTCAGAAACACCACTCGTCACGCCACCGATGTGAGCGCCGTCAGCGCCCTGCTTGTCGGCGCCGCCGGTACCTGTACCGCTGCTGATAGTGCCAGCGATCAGATTACCGGAGGCATGCGAGCCGACCGCCGCCGTCCCCAGGCTGTTGGTGTCGGACACCGCGCTTGGCTTGTCGTCGATGATGGTGACGTCGAGGCTGTCGGTGGCGGTCGAGTTGTTGCTGTCGGTGACCTTCACCGTGAAGCTGTCGGTTGCCTGATCGGAACCAGCCGCGTTGGCTGCGGCGCTGG
>NZ_JAFCSX010000006.1:0-19514 GCF_049895725.1 Afipia sp. DC4300-2b1 | reverse complement strand
TGAGTGTATAGGTGTAGCTGCCGTCCCCATTGAGAACGAGCGTGCCGTAGGTGCCGGTGAAGCTGCCGGTCGTGGTCACGGTCTTGCCGCCGTCCGCACCTGCAACGTCGTTGCTCAGCACCCCGGAAGCCGCAACAACCGTTACGCTCGCCGCATCCTCGCCGATGCTGCCTGTGTCGTCATGCGCCTGCGGCTTGTCATCGATGATGTTAACCGTCAGCGTCTTGTCGGCGTGCTGTCCGTCGAAGTCTGTTACGACAATCAGGAAGTCGTCGTGCGTTCCTTCGCCAGAAGTGTTCGTGGTCAATGTATAGGTGTAGCCAATCGACGTCGCCGTTACGCTGTCGATGTGCAGTGTGCCGTAGAGGCCAACAATGTTCTGGCCGACGGCCAC
Organism: Afipia sp. DC4300-2b1; assembly: GCF_049895725.1. Lineage (NCBI taxonomy): Bacteria > Pseudomonadati > Pseudomonadota > Alphaproteobacteria > Hyphomicrobiales > Nitrobacteraceae > Afipia > Afipia sp. DC4300-2b1. The sequence goes on along the minus strand of NZ_JAFCSX010000006.1, from coordinate 19,120 downwards.
GGTGAAACCATTGATCGTCACAGACGACGGAGTGTCGCCAAGGTTGACGGTGATCGTTCCCGACTTGATTTCGCTGCTATCGCTATTGTTATTCGGATTGTTGTCGGCAATCTCGCCGCTACCGGCAGGCAATCCGTTGTGCGGCGGAAGCCCCTTCTCATCCACCGATATCGCAGGTGCAGAAATGGTCGGCAGGTGATCAACCGAACCCACGTTGATGAGGAAGTCGCCCAGCGACAGCGTCACGCGGTCTCCGTCCGCATCCGTCACTGTAACAAATTGTGAGAAGTCGAGGTGTACCGGTGCGCCACCATCAATCGGCTTGAACAGATCGAATGTCGCATGACCGTCCGCCGACACCGTCAGCGTGAAGACGGTCGTATTGCCGGCCATACCGGTAATGGTGTGACCATCAGAGGTGATGGTGATCTGGGTGCCATTATAGCTGATCGCGCCGAAATTCTGCGGCGAGGCAATGGTCGTGACTGACCACGTTCCCTGCTCGTCCGCCCCGATCGAGACGAGCGGCGTCAGATCCACAACCGTTTCCGCAGCAGCCAGAGCAGGCGTTGTGGTCTCAGTGATTGACATGTTGTCGATCACGAGACGGCCACCCAGAGAGGACGGCGGAATTATCTCAAGCTTTGTGAGTTGCAGGTTGTTGAAGCTGCCGGACAGACCGTTGAAAAGCGTTGTCGGCTCGTCACCAAGATACCCGACCGCGTTGACCGCAACTGTCTGCGTTACGACGTTTCCGTTTACATCGGTTCCCTTGAGCGTGACCTGATTGCTCAGAGTCGCACCAAACGTACCGATCAGGATACTATTGAGAGTGAAGGTCGTTCCGGCGTCGGCCGTGAAAACCAGGGGCTTGGCGCCCGGATCTTGATTCGGACCACCCAGGACATGGACGCCGCCGAAAACATTAACGACGATGCCCGCGCCGCCGCTGACATGCAGATGTGTTGAATTGAGGTTCGGTGCAGCCGCATTCGGATCACCCTGGAAATCGAGGGTGATCTGCTTGACGACAGGAACCGGGATATCGCTTTCATTGACGGTGCCGGAAACAACCGCATCGGTGAGCACCGGAACGTCATCATCGACGCCAACAAAGAACGAGCCGCTAACGGAATCGCCATCGGAATCGGTCGCGGTGTAGTTGAATGAGAGGCCGATATCGTTCTCGTTGTTGCCCAGCGCGTGATCCAGCTGGTCCAACAAGACAAAGCGGAATTGGCCCGTCCCTTCGTCCGTCAACGACACTTCAAAGACCGTGCGCGCGTTTTCTCCCGTTCCCGCAACACCAATAAGGACGGTGTGGTCGTCATTCAGAATAAATTTGACGAGTTCGCCCTTAGAATACAGCGCGGATACGCCCGTCACGGCCACGTTGGCATTCGTAAACGTGACGCTGCGGTCGCCAACACCGTTCGGATGGTCCTGAACGAACGAGTTGAACGTTCCCGAGAAACCGTCAACGCCGCTATCGTTGTCGTCAGCACCCCACTTGATATTGAGGTTGCCGGTCGCAGTTGCTTCGTTGTTGTCCTGTCCACCGCCCTCGCTGTTCGGCACGACATTGTCGCCCGGCTGGCTGTCGTGATTGCCATAGGACAACGGTCCCGTCAGGCCGTCTTCGTCAACGGTGATGGCGGGGATAAGACTGACGTTATCGAGATAGGCGCCGAGCTGGTTGGGCTGGCCGCTGCCCTGGAAGGCAACGGTGTTGGAGCCTGCCTGCGCTGTGACAAGAACGGAAACGTGCTGCCAGCCATCAGCCTGCGTTGAGGAATCGATGGTGTGAACAACGACGCCGTTCCAGTAGACTTTGAGGCTGCTGCTATCGGGATTTCCGTCATTGGGACGCGGCGAGTACCAGAACGACAATTCATAGCTGTCGCCGGCAGCCAGCGGCGTTGAGATCGTCTGCTGAATCGTCGCATTGAGCTGCGAGGTCGGATTGTTAAGCGGGTCGGAATCCAGTTCGACCTTGGCGATGCCGTCCTGCGGCAACAAATCGCCGATATTGCCCTGCTGGATCTCGAACGGAACGTTATCGGGACCCGAGGTCCAGTGATTGATCGCCTCGAAGGTGTTGAATCCGGGATTTCCAACCGGACCATGGTCCTCGAAGCTTCCATTCAGAATGAGATTGGCACTCTGATAGGGGTTGGTGAGGTACGGAACGTCGTCGGTGATCCGTAGCGTCAGGAATGACGTGGCCGTATCATCATCGCCGTCAGTAGCAATGAAGCCGAGCTTGAGGTTTAGCGTGTTCTGACCATTGCCCGCCGGATGATCCAGCGCGCCGGTGAGTTCGAACGAGAATGTGCCGCCATTGCCCGCATCCGGATCAAGAGTCAGCGTGAAAATCTGGTTTGCCGGGGCAATCGCGCCCTTGTACGCGATCAGCGTTTGGCCACCATCAACATTGGTCTGGATGTCGTAAACCAGCGGGACGCCGCCCGACGTGAGTGCGGGTTGCGGAACGCCATTGCCATCGGTGATGGCAATCGTCGGATGATGTGAATCCGTTGCAGCAAATGTCAGCGCCTTCGGGCCATCGGCCCCCCAGGTCACGCCGAGCGGTTTCCCATTCAGTTGCGTGTAGTCGTTTGTGTCCGCCGGGTTATCCAAGGCGTCGTTGCCAATCGGTGTCGCATGACCCGCGGCCGGAAGTACGTCCTCGTCAATTGTCCAGTCGCGTAGCGAGCTGTTCTGGAGCGGATCGATCGACGGACCATCATCCTCAAAACGAACAGCACTGGAAATATCTGCCGAAGACGTAGCGTGGTCGCCGTCGCCGTCGGTCAACGTCACCGTAGCAAGCAAGGTGTTGGCGTTCAGGTAAACGCCATCGTCGTTCTGACCGGCAATCGGATGATGCAGCGAAACATATTGAGCGATAGATAGAATCCCGGTGTTGGGATCGATGCTCAACGCGAAGGCTGCCGTGTCATAGCTGCCGTTGTTGTCGGAATCGTAGCGGCCGACAACCAGCTTGCCTTCCAGATAAAGGTGGATGGCCTTGCCTTCGGTAGTCGTCAGACCCGAATCGACGCCTGCTGACGATACGCTAAGGCCGATTACACGCGGATCTACGGCGGCAGGACCATCGGTCCCATAGTCAGCGACGCCCGTCGTGACGACGGGATCTTTACCTTGCGCATATTGCGGCTGATCCATGTCGGGATCGAAGCCGACCGGGCCAACGTTCGTAACGGTTGAGAACAGAGCGCCAAGACCTGTGGTGTCGTCACTGTCAGCGTCGACCCCCTTGGTCTCGTCAATGATGATGACATCGGACAGCTTGACGTTGGCGAGGAATGTACCGGTGTTGTCACCGGCCTCACCGATCTCCTTGAACGTCAGTTGATTGTTCGCTCCGGCAGCGGTGACGTCGACCGAGATCGTCTGCATGACACCCGAAGTCGGAACGAATACTCCGACCGACTGGCCGTTCCAGAAAACCTCGAGCTTCGCGCTATTCGCGATGCCTGGATCGTTCGCAGCGCCGATCTCGAACGTGAGATGATACAGGGCGCCCGGAGTAAGCGTCAGATCCTGGGTGAGCTGAACGTTGCCCGGCGTAGCTTCCATATCGACCATAACACTGTTGGTCGGACTGTCCGCGCCACGGTAGCCATCGCCGACGCGCTCGAGCTGAACGGTCGACGCGCCTTCATAATCTGAAGCCGCTATATGCCACGCTCCGGCCGTGCCGGTGCTGTTGATGCCGCTGCCCACGCCCCACTGCGGGCTGTTCGAGACGAAACCGTCGAAGAACAAGCCATTGAGGGCTCCGTTCGTCGCCGCAATGCTGGGCGTCGGGCCGTCATCGTCGAACGAAACAACAGACGTATTGTTGGAGACGATGTTCGCCGTAGCCGTCTTGGTCACGGAATCATTGTCACCGTCCGTGGCTGTCACGGTCAGCTTGACGCCGATGCCCTGGCTCGCGTTGGCCATAAGCAGCGAAATTGTTTCATCGAACAGGGACGGATTTTCCGGCGCCTGGGCGCCTGCCGGTTCTGATGCGTCATGGTCGATAGGCAGGAACTGATCAACGATCAGTTGGGCCGTTGCCGGATCGGTCGAACTTAGCGAAATCCGCAATACGACATAGTCATCGCCGGTTCCGGCGGTATCGTGACCGATGCGGCCGACGATCTGGCCATCTTCAACCGTCAGCCATACAGTGCGATGATCGACTGAAGTTCCAGCAAGCGGGCCCCCCGTCAGCGCTGTGGCAACGAGATTGGTCTTGTAGCCGGCACCGGCCGTACCGGTCAGCACCAAGCTCACAGCCGACGTCAGCGGATTCGCCGACGGGCCATCCGCGCCGTAGTTGACGATTGCCGGTGCAAAAAGATTGCTCAGGGAGCCTTGGGCCGACTTCAGTTCGCCGATCTGCGCCGTGGAGTGTCAGTCTGTCGTCAGAGTGACGGTCTTGTTGCTCGTATCGTCCAAAAGGCCGTTCTGAGCGCCCCCACCCGATTCTGTCTCGCCGGTGTTGTAATGATCGGCGGGCGAATTGGCGTTCTTCCCGATCGTTTCGTCCAGATTGAGCGAAAGCGCCGCAAGGTCGTTCGAACCCACATCAGTTGCGACAGTCAGCGTCGGACCATCGTCATTGAAGTGAATCTTTCCGGAGATATCAGCCGATGCAAATGCCGTGTCGCCGTCGCCATCGGTGATCGTGACGGTCGCAAGGATCGTGTTGTTTGCAAGGGTAACCTGATCGTTCGGATTTGCGCCGTTCAGGTTGTGCTGGATCGACAGATATTCGACCACGGATACTTGACCGGTCAACGGGTCGATCGCGACGGCGAATGCGGCCTGGCCGGCCAGCAGACCGCTATCAACGCGGCCGACAATAATGTTGCCGTTCAGCGGATCGGTGTAGAGGCTGATTGTCGTTCCGTCCGTGAGCTTCAGTCCGGACGGTGAGCCGTTGCCGCCATTGAGTGTGAGCGAATAAGCGACCGGGTTGACAGTCGCAGGTCCGTCAACGCCGAAATACGGAAGGACAGCAAGTGCCGGCGTATTGTCTGTCGCAAATGCAAGCGGATTCCCGGCGTTGTCAGGATCGTGACCGACATTCGTAACGCTTGCGAAAATCGCAAGCGGTCCCGGAACGTCATCGTTCTGGCTGCCGGCAGTTTCGTCCGCAGTGATTCCAAAGCCGTGCTGCAACTTAACCGCAACCGAGGGTCCATCGTCTTCAAAACGGATATCGCCGGAAATATTGGCAGACGCCGAAGCCTTGTCCCCGTCGCCGTCCGTTACGGTGACCGTCGCCTGGACGGTACCAAGCGCGTTACCGAGTGAAACGTATTCATCGGAGTCAACGCCGGCATCCGGGCTGTTGTGATGCAGTGATACGTACTGAACCAGCGAGACGACGCCGGTTACCGGATCGATGTACAATGCGAATGCGGCTGGATCGGCATTCGTAACTTCGCCGTTGGCAGCGTCGTATCGGCCGACGATGAAATTTCCTTCCTTAAACAGGAAGATTTCATGATGGTCCGTGGTCTGGATCTTCGAATCGATCGGACCGAGAGTCGCGGCTCCGTTGGCGTCAAACAACGACAGCGAATAGGCTTTCGCAGCAGCTCCTGCCGCCGCACCGTCGGTGCCGTAATCAACAACCGGCGCAGAGAGCGCCGAACCGATGCTGCGCGCGTAACCGATCGGGAGGCCGAATGGGACGTCTGGATCGTGGCCGACATTGCTGACACTGTTAAACACGGTCGTGAAAAGAATGTCGTTGTCATCGCCGAACGGTGGGCTTTGAAGCAGCAGTGTCTCGTCATGAACGAGCGTGAACCCTCCAGCCTTCGAGACCGTAACCGTCGGACCATCGTCATCGAATGCAATGAACGAATTTTCGTTGCCGATCAGATTGACCTGAACCGGCAGACTGGCGTGATCGCCGTCGCCGTCCGTTACAGTGGTCGTCAGTTGCAGGTTGAGAGTGCTGTTTCCGATCAGCGTCAGAAGCGTCTGCTCATCGAGCATCGACGGATTTTCGGATCCGCCATGATCGACTGCAAGAAACTGGTCGACCGTGATCTTGGCATTCGCCGGATCGTTCGCGTTTGTCAGCGTAATACGGAAAGCAATGTACTGATCGTCGGTCGCAGAATTGCCGTCGCCAACAAGCCGGCCGATAAGCGTATTCGAATCGATCTGCACCAGTTCGATCGCGCGCTGGGCTGCCGTCATGTTTTCAAGCGACGTACCGACGAGCGCGGTCGCGGTCAGGCTCGTGCCGACGTGCTCGGACGAAAGCACCAGCTCCAGCAATTTTGTAACGCCGCCGTTGGCTCCAGGACCATCCGTGCCGAAGTCGACATTCGGATTGGTGAACAGGCCTGCCAGAGCACCGCTGCCTGTCGATAGCTCGCCAATTGCTTTGCTCGCCGCCAGATTTTGATCGGTCGAAACCGTCACCGCCGCCGACTTGTCGTCAGCACCGTTCGAGGCGCCGCCGTTGGATTCCGTTTCACCGGTATTGTAGCGATCCGCGCCGATCGTCTCATCGAGATCGAGGACCCCGAGATGAGGTGTTACTTCACCGCCCTCGCCCGGTGTTACCGTCGGACCATCGTCTTCAATGTTGATGGACGAGACTTCGTTGTTGACGATAGTGACAGTCGCAGCCGAGGTGGCAACATCGCCATCACCATCCGTCACTGTAGTTGTCAGCGTGACGCCAAGCGTTCCTCCTCCGACAAGAGTCAGCGGTAGCGAGGAATCGAAATTGTTGCCGTCCTGGCCGTGATCGACAGGCAAATACTGATCGACAACAAGATGAGCCGTGACAGGATTGCCCGGGTTCTCGATCGAGATTCGAAGCGCAATATCACCCCCCGCGCCGCCAACACGACCAACAATCTGGCCACCTTCGCTGAACAGATAGATCGTGCTGTCGGTATAGGTGTGATTTGGATCCGTGACCGAAAGCGAGGTCTTCTGACCCACACCGCTGAGCGTTAGAGTAAATGCATAATCGACCGAACCGAAACCATCTTCACCGGTAGTGCCGCTCACGGAGAAAAGGTCGGCCAGCGCGAAGTCGGCAGACTTTACCTCTCCAATTGCCTTTATACCGAGTGGGTCCGGCGCGGTATTTCCGGCCACATCGTCGCTGGCTGCATTGCTGTCGCCGAGATCCTTGCCGATCGACTCATCAAGCGACGCAAGATGAAGCGACTGCTCTTCCGCAGCAGACACCGACACTTCCGGCGTGTCATCGATGACGCCGATCGTGAAGGCGCCCGTTCCCGTCAGGGTAAAGTTATCGCCATCGACATCGGAAACGTGCACCAGTGTCGTGAAGTCAAGAAACAGGGTTTCTTCCAAATGCCCGTTCGACGTCGAGCCCGTGTCGGTCGTGTGAACTGGATGATCGATCTTGTCGAGCAACTCGAAGTCATAGGTACCGTCAGAATGGATTGTCAGCCGGAAGACTTCGTGGAATCCATTCTCACCATCGGAGTACCCGCCGACAATGGTATTGTCGCCGGCGACCGTGGTGTCGATGGCGCTATAGTGCAATTCATGATTGGCGGACTTCACCACAGCGCCAGTGCTGTCGATAACAGGTGAGTTTGGAATTCCGGTATCAATCGTGAATGTCAGCGGCGGATTGCCACTCGCCACAAGATTGGTCAGCGCATTGGCGCCAGCGCCATGGAAGAATTGGGTTGTTACAAACGAATCTTCGGGGGTGTCCTGGTCAAGACCATCGGACGCCGTCCCGTTGCTGTTCGGCAGGGTCACATCATTCGGATCTTCTCTTCCGCCGGTTTCAATCGAATTGAGCTGGATCAGCAATTCCCGAACGGACGGACCTTCGATGATAACCCCGCCAAGCTGCTCTTCTTCCGTCACGCCGCCGACGCGGGCGCCGGCAATCTGAGACGGAATGAGTTCGGCGTCGATGACCGGCGTCAGCAGGGTCGTGATCACGAAATTGGGCAGTTCTTCCTGACCCAGAAGATCTAGCGGTCCCGGCAGGGCAAGCGGATCGACTCCAACACTGGAGAAGTTCGCGCCCGACGCCTGAGCATTGCCATTGCCATCTCCGGCCGCAGGCAGGACCGATTGATCTTCAGTAACAGGAAACAGTGCTGCGAACTCAGCGCCGGTCAAATTGCGACCGGGCGAAACTTCGACCGTCAGCGAGTCGAGAGGCTTGCCAGTTGAATCGAAGAACGGCTCGAGCGTAACCGTCGATTTGTTGTCGAAAAGAATGATGAGCTTTTCGCCGATGTGAACCAGCGTGATCTTTTCGCCGGCAATGGCTGAGAGATCTGCCTTCACGCTTCCGTCGTAGCTCAAAGCCACGACGACAGACTGATCAGTAAAAGGCTTCGCTATTTTTACGATGCGCGCTGGAGGCTTGCCTGTCGTCTGACCCGCAATGTTTGCCTGGGCAACCTGGAATGGTCCATTCATGACAAGACTCTCAAAATTACAGAAAATAAAAATACAAGCGTAATGGGCGCTTTAACGGTCTGTTAACTCCCATCCTCTCGTTCAAACCTGTGCGGGTCAAGGAACCGTTATGGTGAATCGAACGACGTCTCTGGGTGTGGTTAAATTGACACGCTCTGCAAAGGTCTGATGCACGCGCCGGGCGAAGGGATTGACCGGGCGGCAGACTCTTGCTTGGTTAAGTAATTGATTTTTGGATACTTTTGGGGGGCCGCCATGCGGGCCAAATTACTCAATCTTTTCAAGGTGTCAGCCGTGGCTTGCACGGCGGTTGCTTTCAACACCGGCGCCACCTCGGCCGACCTCGGCCTTATGGTTTCACGGGGTGTTAACGCGGGCAGCTGTTCCGAGATCGTATTGGTTTGCGAAAACGGCCGCCAATACCCGCTCTGCCCGATCGCGGTGAGCGTCGCGGGCGAGCTGGTTACCGCATCGCTTTATACCGCACCGCACCGCGCCACCTATGTCAGGCTGGTGCCGATGGGCGTCGGCTACAGATACGCCGGCAAGGGAATCTGGTTCGACGGATTGCGGGAGAACGCACTGCTGAATTTCGGTGACCGCAGCTCTGTCGCCTGCACCGTTTCACAATCTTGATTCGACTTCTTCAATAAAAACGAGCCCGCCGATCGGCGGGCTCAAGCTCAAATACGCATATCATCTGAGTATAGAGCGTAGTTCTGCTGCACAACTCGCTGTGCCTCATCCCCGGCGCGAGCCGAAGCTCCCGCCAGGACCGAGCTTAAATCCAGCTAACCTTCAGCCCTTTGCCCGCAAAGCTGTCCGGTAAGACGACCGCGGATACATGTAGGCTTTTGGGTGAACATAGGCGGGACAATGGTCGTACCAGCTGTACTGCTGCCAATTCCATTTCCAGCATCCGGAGGCGATGCCCGGTTCGTAGCTATAGCCAATTCCTGGCCACCGAGGCTCATCACCAAAGGCATGAGCCCTATCAAGCGCAGCAATCGATACTAAAAAAGCACCAGCGGCCAAAATCCTGAATATCGAATTCATCATCACCACCATAATGTGCACTGAGAATACTTAAACGTGTCAAAGTCCGCGGGCTTAGGCAAGCTGCAACCGGGTCTCGTGACTAAATGGCACAAGATCAGTGCCCCATTCGACCATGACAACTGCCCGCGGGATTATTCTGCGCACCGACAGGGCGTTCCATAACCGCTCACTGCGCGAATAAAGTCGGGCCCGCTTTGGCTTGCGCTAGTGACGCGTTACGCTGAAACGCTGGTCTATAGCTGATCGAGAAGGATATTCGCTGAAAGCCGGACTGGTTGGCTGGCGGCGCAGTGCGATTCGCGCAAGTCTCCGAGAAAATTCCCTGCAAACAGGGAATTTTTCACCGAAAATTCAAATTTTCAGGTCATGCGACAGACTCATAACCGCAAAAATGGCTGCGCTGCAGGGCTTTCTTAAAAAGTTCCCTAAGGATCTGAATAGGGAAACTTCCCCGGAAAAGCAGGGAACTGCGGATCCAGAACAGGGATCGCGTCAGCGCCTACCTCATCAAATCAAACTAGCACCCGGAAACTATCATTTCTAAAATCGCACGTGATCCAAAATACTTATTCTCTGGAAAGCAAAGACCTATCAATGGGCAGTTGGGCGACCCGAGCACTTCTGGTCATACTTCTGATCGCGGGCGCAGCCGCAATGACGTGCGCGATTATCACATCGCAAAGCCGTCCACCTGTCGGGATCGAAGGCGAGATTCTCTTTGAGGCGTCTCGTATCCGTGAAGGCCGGCCGCTCTACATCGATCCAATCGCAGGCACGCGCGAGTACGGCGAGCCGCCGACACGATACTATGTGCTCTATCCTCCACTCTGGTCCTGGCTGGTTTCACTGTTGCCCGAATCGGCCGCGCTTCTGGGAAGCAGGATTATTGCTACGCTGCTTTGGCTGGGGTTGATCTGCGCTATCGTTACTTCAGCACGCCAATCCTCGCGCTGGGTGACGGGCCTGGGAGGACTGTTCATTGCGGGCACCTACGTCCTTATCCTTTACGGGTCCTCCGGCCGGCCGGATAGCGCTGCACTTTGCTTGGCTGGGATGGGACTACTGCTTTCAGTCAAAGCGGGACGATCCGGATTGCTTGCCGGCGTTCTGTTCGCCTTGGCCGCATGGCTGAAGCCGCACATTATCGGATTGGGAGCGGGTGCGTTTCTCGCGACGCTTTTCATCGACCGAAGGGCTGCGGGCCTTACTGTGCTGGGGGCTTTGGCGGTTTCAGCACCCATTGCTTTCATATTGCAGAAAGCGAGCGGCGGCGTATGGATATCACATCTGGTGATGTCGACGGCGCAACCGCTGGTGCTTTCGATCTGGCTCGACAACTTGTATTCAAGGTTGCCGTTCTTCGCCGCATTCATAGGCTTCGCAGCCTGGTGCGGATTTCACGAGCGATCGTCCATCAATATCCGCGTAGCGTTATCCGCGCTTGCAGCCAGCGTCTTCTGTACCCTGCTGCTGCTTGCCAAGACAGGAAGCGCGAGCAACTACTGGATGGAGCCCTGCGTCGCGGCTCTGATCGTTCTTTCGCAAAGTGCCGCGTCGCGTCTGTCACCCATCGTTGCAACCGTTGCAACCCTTCAGGCCTTGTGGGTGGGAATTGCGACAGTCCGTAGCTCCCTAGACGACATTGAGAACACCCCCAAGCAGTCTGCCATCCTCGCCAAGGCTCGGCAGATTTGCGGCATCGGGCAGCAGGACGTTGTACTCGCCGATGAACCCGGATTTGAGTTCAGTCTGAACAATCGAGTTATCGCCACGCCTTATCAGTTCACGCATCTCGTAAGAAGCGGGATGTTTCCGGTCGAGATATGGCAGAACGATCTCATCCGCCCCGATGTGCGCTGCCTTGTCGTCCACACCGATATCCTTGAGAGACCCTTGTCTGCGGTCGATATACAGACCGACTTGTTTCCGCCGCGAATTCGCGAAGTGTTGTCCCAAAGATTTGTCCGGGCCGCACAGGACGGCGGAATGCATGTCTATCGGCTGAGAAACGGCACGCAGTCGGATGCGCCCAAGAATTGAAGCATACACTTAGTCAGGATCGAACGCGCTGCTATAGTCTTGCTTGAGGCGCGGATCCTGGTCCTGCTTCTTTAGAATGCAATTCCCGACGACCAGCACGTCGAGTTCATTCCCCATAAAGCAGCGGAACGCGTCCTCTGGCGTGCAGACGATCGGCTCTCCCCGCACATTGAAGCTCGTATTGACCAGCACAGGGCAGCCTGTGATGTCCTTGAATTGAACCAGCAGGCGATGAAAGATGGGGTTTGACGCTGCATCTACAGTTTGAAGGCGCGCCGAATAGTCAACATGTGTGACGGCGGGAATCTCCGATCTCACAATATTCAGTTTATCGATGCCGAACAGGTCCTGCTCTGCCGGTGCCATCGTGCGACGCTTGTCTTGTCTCACGCCAGCAACAATCAACATATACGGACTGTCGGCATCGAATTCGAACCAGTCACTTACATCCTCGCGCAGCACCGCCGGCGCAAACGGACGGAAACTTTCCCGATATTTGACCTTTAGGTTGAGCGTCTGCTGCATCTTTGACGATCTCGGGTCCCCGAGGATGGAGCGCGCACCGAGAGAACGCGGACCAAACTCCATCCTTCCCTGAAACCATCCGACCGCATCTTGCTGTGCAAGGCAGCGAGCGGTCGTTTGTATCATTTCGTCAAAGCTAACCGAACTGAACCTGGCGCCCGCCTCCGTCAAACGACGCTCGATCTCGGACTGGGAAAAATCAGGTCCGAGCAAAGCACCGGACATTCCATCCGTGTGGCTGACGTGACGTGAGCGCTGCGCAAAAATGTGGGTTGCGGCCAAAGCGGCACCCACTGCGCCGCCTGCATCGCCGGCAGCGGGTTGCACCCAGATGTCACTGAATATTCCCTCGCGATGTAGCTTTCCGTTGGTTACGCAATTCAGCGCGACGCCACCGGCAAGGCAGATATTTCTCTCTCCCGTTTGTTTCGCGATACCCCGAGCGAGGCGAATAACAGCTTCATCGAGCACGGCCTGGATCGACGCCGCCACATCCATGTGAAAACTTGTAAGCTGATCGGCAGGCGTGCGCACCGGCTCTCCAAACAAGCGGGAAAACCGCTCGTTCGTCATCGTCAGGCCGGTGCAATAGTCGAAGTAGGTCATGTCCAGCCGGAACGAGCCGTCCGGCTTCAGATCGATCAAATGGTCGAGAATAAGCTGGACGTATTTTGGCTGCCCGTAAGGAGCCAGGCCCATCATTTTATACTCGCCTGAATTGACCTTGAACCCGAGGTAGTAGGTGAAGGCCGAATAGAGAAGCCCGAGCGAGTGAGGGAAATGGATTTCCTGGATGATGTTCAGTTGGTTGCCGTCGCCCACCGCAACGGAAGTTGTAGCCCACTCACCGACGCCGTCCATCGTCAGAACTGCGGCTTTCTCAAATGGAGAGGGAAAGAAGGCCGACGCGGCGTGGCTGACATGATGTTCGCAAAAAAGAAGCTTATTTGCGGCGTCGAACTGATCCGAGAACTTCGCCAATTCCTTTTGCAGCAGGCTCCGCTGAAACAGCTTCTCCCTGAGCCAGACGGGGACCGCAAGCTTGAACGACCGAAACCCGCGCGGCGCTAACGCGACATAGGTTTCCAGCAGCCTTTCGAACTTCAGAAACGGCTTGTCGTAAAATACAACGTGATCGAGGTCCTCGATCGCACAGCCCGCCTCCTCGAGACAATATGCGATGGCCTGTGCGGGAAATTCCGCATCGTGCCGATTGCGCGTAAAGCGTTCTTCCTGAGCCGCGGCGATGATGCGGCCCTCATCGACCAGGGCGGCCGCGGCATCATGATAAAAGGCGGAAATTCCCAGAACGCGCATCAACCAGCCCTAAAAGAGGGTATAGATGAACGGCGCCACGGCTGATCCTTTGGTCAGGAGCACAAGCCCCCCAAATACCACCATCATGATCAGGATCGGCAACAACCAGAATTTTTTCCGGACACGAATATAGCGCCAGAACTCGGTCAGGAAATCCATACACGGCCCCTCAGAACTGATCCCGCATCGCCTCGGGCTGCGGCCCCGGCGGCTGTCGCACAATCCAATAGCTTTCAGAACGCCGGTCCAGCCCTAGCCGCAGCAAATCCTTACCCATCAGGCGCATGACAAGTCCCGTGGGAAGGACGGCAAAATAGAAAAGCAGCCCCATGACGACAGGATTGACAATCCTGTGCAGGAAAAGACCCAACTTGAACCAGAGACGATTCAGCGGCGTCAGCACCGACGGTCGGACAAGGCTCGCGACAAGAAAAACCACGCAGATCAGACCCATCCACGGCCAGATCCGCCCCGCATGCCAGAGGTTGATGGCTGCCAGGAGCGCAAAAGCCCCCGTTATGACAAAGCCAAAAGCACGGTCCGAACCCTGGGTTACGGATTCCTGCCTGGTGAAATTTTCATGGAAATCCACGGAGGGCATTAATGTCACGCGGGGAGATGATGTCTGTTGCGGCCAAAGTCGAACTTCAGTTAAAAAACAAAGACGTAATAGCATACTTATCGGCATATTGGATGCAAAAGTACAGTTCGATGGCGATCCCAGGCCGGGCGGATCTGAGGGCACGCCTATTCCGCAAAACCTCGATTTTAATCGCCGGTGGAAGAGACAACTGGCCGATGCCTCGGGGCGGTTGGCAATGACTGATTCCAAACGGCGGATCGCCGTCGGCTTGATGCTCCTAGTCTATTGCTTCGTGCTCTATCTGGTGTTCGATTTCGCGTTTACGGCATTGACCATGGGTGATCCACGCCGATACCGGGTTTTCGATTATCGCTATCACCACAGCTTGATCGCCAATTTCGACGGATACGACTATTGGGGGAACAATCGCTATAGGCTGCTCACAAACAGCCTTGGCTTCAAGGACGCCGCGGTAAGAGAAATTGCCAAGGTTTCCCCGAACCGCCGCATCCTGCTGATCGGCGACTCTTTCACCGAGGGCATCGGCCTGCCATTCGAGCAAACATTCGCCGGAAAGCTCTATAGTGCCGGCCAGAATCGTAAGGAAAAGATCGAATTTCTGAATGCTGGAGTCGCGTCGTACTCGCCGTCCATCTATTTCAAGAAAATTCAGACGTTGCTTTCAGACGGATTTCACTTTGACGAAGTGATCGTCTTTTCCGATCTTTCCGATGTTACTGACGAAGCATCAAGTTATTTCTGTATTGATGACGATCCCAAATACAGGGCTTTCTGCGATCCTGCCGATGCGAAACCTCCTGCCTCGAAGAAATCATTCGTCAGCAGCCATTTGAAAGTTACCGACGCCATAGGCGACTGGATCGAAAAGAAAGTCGATCCGCCGAAGCCGCCCCTTCCTCTCGATCCTTTCCGGACCGAGTGGATCTATCCAAATCCGTCTGTTGCCAGGTATCAGCCTCTCGGCGTCGAAGGCGGTGTCGCACGGTCCATTCAGAACATGACGGCTTTGGCAAATCTTCTCGAGCAAAAAAAGATCCCCCTGACAATTGTCGTCTATCCGTGGCCAGCGCAGCTTGCGCGCGACGACCGCGATAACAGGCAGGTCCAGATCTGGAGTAAATTCTGCAAAGACCACTGCAAGGAGTTCGTCAACCTGTTCCCGGTATTTTTGGCCGAACGGGACAAGGCTCCAAACTGGTATGACAGACTCTTCGTACCGGGCGACTTCCACTACTCCGAGCCCGGGAACGAAATCATATCCCGTGCCATGCAGGACCGATTACTCCGCAATGCAACGACGAACTGACCGTCCATCTCCGACCGCGTTCGCGGCAATACTCCAAGAATAATTTGCGCCTATCAGCCTCTGAATTTCGGGAACGCAAATATGGACGAGGCGAATCGTAAGCGGATCATAGCGGCATGGGCCGTCGCGCTATCGTTGATCGCTTTTCTTCCGATTTTCTTGTTTCAGTATCCTGGCCTTCAGGACTACGCCAATCACCTCGCCCGCGCTTACATCCTGCAAAATCTCGACGACCCGATATTCAAGCATTATTTCAGCGTCGATTATTCGCCCGTGCCCAATCTGGGCTGGGACCTGTTTGCGCTTTCAGCAGGACGCTTCATGCCGCTGGAGTACGCGGGCAAGACTTTCGTCGTCCTGAGCTGCGTAGTGACCGTCAGCGGATGCTTCGCACTCAACAAAGCCATTGTCGGCCGATGGACTCTTGCCCCCCTTCTGATTTTCCCCTTCGTTTTTAATACGGGCTTCAACAAGGGGTTTCTCAGCTTCAACTTCGGGATTGGAGTCGCCTTGTGGGCGGCGGCGTGGTGGGCATCGCTTGACGAAGACCGCTGGCGGACGCGGCTGCTCGGCGCCACCCTCTTTTCGACGGGTCTCTATCTGATCCACTTCTATGCATGGGCCTGCTATGGGATTTTCGTTCTGGGCTGGTCATTCAGAAAAGAAAATCCCGGCATATGGAACTTCAACTCGATCAGGAGACTGATTGGGCGGCTAACCCGCGACGGGCTGCAGGCTCTTCCGTCTGCACTTCTCGCGCTCCTATGGCTCAACCATGCGCGGTCTGAAAAAACTTCATCGGTCGAAACATTTCGCAGTTTCCAGCCGCCTTATTCAAGGATCAGCGATCTTGATCGCCTGATTGATCTCGGAACGCCGTTCATCAACGATGTCTTGCTGGTTCTGGCCTGTATCGCCTTCTTTCTGGCGATCTATCTCAGCCGGTTTCGCTACAAACCGGGCGCTACCATCGCGATCCTTCTGTGCGTCCTGCTTTTCTTTGTGCTTCCATCCAAGATCGAAGAAACGAATTTCGTAACATGGCGCATTATGCTGGCCGGCCTGTTCTTTCTTGTTGCCTCACTTGATTCGACAAACGAACCTGACATCACTCCATTCCCCTCCTTCGCCATCATGATTGCGTTGATCACGGCGATCATTAGCGTTCTGCATGTTCAGCAATGGACTATCGCCCGAGACTCGCAAACCACCCTATTCCGTCTTTTGGAAGCAGTACCCGAGGGTTCCTCGGTATTTTTTGCTCGAGACGGGACTACGGATAAAGAACTCGGCACCCGCGCCGCCGGTCTGTATCACATCGGCGCTTTCGTGGTTTTGCAACGGCACGCGATTCCGCAATCGCTATTCACTTTTGCTGGTCAACAGCCGCTGCGATACAAACGCCTTGAACTGCAGAACGCACCGGAGCGGTCGAATACATTTCTTCCAGACCTACCTCCCGCTTTTAAAGAAGCGGGACTGGATTTCCGGTCACACATCAACAAATTTGATTACGTTATCATCCATGACGATCGATTCTGGGACCGCAAAGAACCTCTCATCGACAAGACGATCGAGGGAATGAACGTGTTGTCTACGTTTGGCGCATTCCGACTCTACAAAACAGCGAATGCCGGCCTCGCCTCAAAATTCTCGGAAGGTCACTAAGCCAGATCGCTCACTTGTCCGCGATACGTTCGAAAATGAGGATTTTCTCATTGATGGATTCATGAACCCGGACCGGAGGCCAGAAGTCAGATGATGGCCCCGCTTCGTACCGAATTCGATACGGCAGCTTCTCGTCACGCAAGTCCCGAAAGTACTTGCGTGCGGGCGCTTCCCTGAAATGCGCCTTTTGCTCGGCAGAAGAAATCCTGCCACTATCGGAGAATTCATTCTCATCGGTTAAGTAGCGTATCGCCCAGAACTCGCTAAGGACGATGAATCGCGGCGCCCTACTTACTGCAAGTTCGAATGGCTCGGCACTTTCCGTCACGCCCGGGAGACGGCTTCGGCTGCCGATGGGCGTCTGATCAACCCGCGTGACATGTCCGGGTCCGTGAAAGCGGGGCAAATAAACGTTCGGGCCATAAGTCTCGATCAGATCGTCGCGCGAGGCATGTGCTTCCAGCCACCTCTCTGCAACGTATCGTGGATCATTCAGAAATGCGGCGTCAATTGCCAGACAATAAAACAAAGCAACAAAGCCGACAGTCAGTACACCAAGACGAGACAAAACTGCCACTGACCGTTGTTTCGCAAACATCAGTTCATTGATTGCCAGACCGGCATACACGGCGAGAAAAATGGATTGCGGCAGCAGGAAGCGACTCTCCGAACGTAGAGCTACGAAATTAAATGACAAGGTAAAAGAGATCGCGGCAAGAAATGGGACCAAGCCGGCAACCCACAGGCCCGGGCTTTTCCTAAACCGGAAAATCCAGGCGCAAAGCCCGATGATAACGAAAACAACGGTTGCCTTTGGGTAGTATCGATCGATATTGCGCCACCCGTCTTCAAGCAGTTGAAGATAGCCACTCAGATTTGATGAATAATACGCATGAGGTTGGCTCGCGTTACCTGAAAGAAAATCAACGCGGGCGCGAAAGCCTGCCGGATTTGTGGTGGCTCCGTCGACGAGCAACAGCAGAAACAGTCCGATCAGCGACCATACAAGAATCGTACTGAAGACCTTAAGCGCATTATCTCTTGGCCAGACATCCCGCGCAAACCAGAGAATGAGGCTTGACGGCAAGTTCAGCAAGAAGAGGGCGTAAGCCTGATCCTTGGTGGCGATGGCAGCGACAATGCACAGCGTCATCCAGCGAATCTGGCTCAAGTCATGCCGCACCATGACACGTATCCAGAACAGGATAGCCAGACTGGCCCAGAACAAATACGGGCCATCGAGGTTCGTCGTGTGTCCGTAGTATGTGAGAGTGGCGTTCAGTGCGCACACGCCGGCAACACATATTCCCCCACGCCGTCCCGCGAGTTCCTCGCCGATTTTTCCGACGCAATAGATAGTTCCGAGCGACATGGCGGCGCTCACGAGACGCGCAACCAGCGCAAAGAATGTCATGTAGGGAATTTTGATAAATTCGGAGACAATATCTGCAGGAGCCATTGAAGGCGCATTGATGATGCCTGCAATCCACCCCGGACAAGTCAGAATGGTCAGAATAAGAAGATGGAACGGCGGATAGGTGAAGTAATCACCCGGTGTGTACGTCTTTACAACTCCAACCAGAAAATCGCGTGGCGCAATTCCATCGCTGTCCCAGCCATCAGACGCAGGAAGCCCCCATCCCAATCCGATCAGTCGCAACACGGCAGCTATGAGAACAATCCAGAACATCGGAGCGGGCAGCCACGTGCGTATTTTTAAGCCCCGAGTCAATTTCACCATCCACATCTTGAATCAGCGATCGGCCTGCCGGCCAATGAAAACATTCCTCGACATAATTCGGCTGATTACCAGCGGCTTCGAATTCAGGCCGTCGCGAACCGACCGCGCGAGCCTTCACCGGAAGGCGACTGCGTTACCCTCGGATCATGTCGGCGGTCATCCCTGCGTCCCCCAAGTCAACCTCCGCTGTCTGCAAACTTGACGGCCTACCGTCCGGAGGATCGGATGGAGCCCTTCCCACCTGCTGCGTCCCGAATTCCGGAAAGAACGGCGCAACCACATACTGGCGGAAAAAATATCCCCACATGCTGCGATGAATAAGGCGAGGATCGATATAAGGCGCAAGCTTCTCGTGCACGGGTCGCAATTTGCTCCAGTGCGTGCCGGG
>NZ_JAFCSX010000005.1:0-614261 GCF_049895725.1 Afipia sp. DC4300-2b1 | reverse complement strand
CTTGCCCATCAGGTCAAGCATTCCATCAACCCCGATCTTGAACAGCAAGCCAAGGCCGCGTAGCCTGTTCAAACAGCGACGCCTGCCGAGCGAATTTCAACACGGCTCGGGACATTCCCGGAGGGCCTTTAGGTCCGATATCTTGCGGTCTACTTGTCTAAGATGTTCTCGAGCGATTGCGTCTACAGATTCACAAGATCGCTGCTTTTCGTCGGAAAGGTCGAGCAAGTTGCGCACTTGGTCCAATGTGAAGCCCAGTTCTCTTGCGCGGCGTATAAAGCTTAGTCTGGCCAGATGCTCCGGAGCGTAAGACCGGTAATTGCCTGTGGTGCGACTGGGTGCCGGAAGAAGGCCAATGTTCTCATAGTACCGTATCGTCTCGACCTTGGTGGTGGTTGCCTTGGAGAGGTCGCCGATTTTTAGGACTTGCACGGACATGCGCCATTGACCCTCTAGTTGCTACAGGGTCTATATGAGTAGTCACGTCGAAAAAGTCGAGGTGACAAGTGACAGTTTTTTCCGTGCCGAGCCGGGTGACCCAGCCGCTTTCCTTCCGCGTCGTAGGCCTCGATTGTCAAAACGAGATCCGTCAACTGAAGAGCGCGGTTGGTCCGCTTGTGGGTGGTGAAGACAACCTCTCCTTCGACACCAAGGCCGGTCGGATGGACGTTGCGCCAGGTGTTTCCCCAGGGATTAATGCCATTTTAGTTGCGGTCGCCACCACAGGTATGGTCGCGGAATTGTTAAGCGACCAAAAGACACCATTGAGCGTATCGGCGACGGACACCGTTTGTGTGGGCTGCGCTGGCGACGTTGCTTTCACCGCTCCCGTACCTGCCGCAGTCCCAGACGGAGTGGTGTTCAAGATCCATGGTATGGATTGCGGGGACGAAGTCGCGGCTCTCAAGCGCGAAGTCGGATCGTTGGTCGGCGAGGACAGGCTTGTATTCGATCTCATCAACGGCCGGATGTCCGTGAGCGGCAATCCCGATGCAGCCATGTTGGCAAGCATCGAGAAGGCTGTTGCGCGGACTGGCATGCGTGCGGAACAGTGGACCGAAGGCCCGAAGACTGAAGGTGCTCTTGCCGAAGACCGAAGGCGACGCACCCAATCACTCCTGACGGCAGCCAGCGGAATCCTGACTGCACTTGGCTTTGCCATTCATGCTTCGTCCGCGGGAAGCGTGCTTGCCGCGCTCAGTGAAACTCCTGGGGTGTTCGCACCTGCGCCAATCGCCGCCATCCTGGCGTATGCGCTGGCTGTCGTCTGTGCGATCAGATATGTCGCGCCGAAGGCTCTACTTTCCGCGCGACGTCTGCGGCCTGACATGAATTTGCTGATGGTCATTGCCGTCGCGGGTGCTGTTGCGATTCACCAATGGTTCGAGGCGGCCACCGTCTCATTCTTTTTCGCGCTTGCCCTGGCGCTGGAGGCGTGGAGCCTTGGGCGCGCGCGTCGGGCCGTAGCAGCGCTGATGGAACTGGCTCCAGCCGTTGCGCGCGTGAAGTTTGGAGGCGGAACGGAGAAGGAAATTCCTGTCGCGGCGGTGTCAATCGGTGCTCACATCGTTGTACGGCCTGGCGATAAAATTCCGCTCGACGGAATCGTCCTGACCGGTGCAAGCGAAGTGAACCAAGCTCCCATCACCGGCGAAAGCGTCCCCGTCTCGATATCGGAAGGTTCTGTGGTCTACGCCGGAACGATCAATGGCGAAGGTGCGCTGGAAATCGAAACCACAAAGGGCGCGCAAGACACCACGCTCGCCCGCATCATCAAAATGGTGGGCTCCGCGCAAAGCCGCCGCGCGCCTTCCGAGCAATGGGTCGAACGCTTTGCCCGAATCTATACGCCGAGCGTCATGGGGCTTGCTGTGGCGGTGCTCGTCATTCCGCCGCTTATATTCGGCGGAGCATGGGACGTATGGTTTTATCGCGCCCTGGTTCTTCTAGTCATCGCGTGCCCTTGCGCACTCGTCATCTCCACTCCGGTGAGCATCGTGGCGGCTCTGGCTGGCGCCGCGAAACAAGGCGTGCTGGTGAAAGGCGGCGTGCATCTCGAGACACCGTCGAAGCTCAAGGCAATCGCCATGGACAAAACCGGCACGCTGACGCAAGGACGCCCCAAGGTCGTCGAACTCGTCACCTTCAACAATCACAGCGAGGGCGAACTGCTGAAGTTGGCTACTGCCCTTGAAGCTCGCAGTGAGCATCCTTTGGCGAACGCGATACTTGAAAAGGCGGCCGAAGCCGGAATAGCGGCAGCCCCTGCCAGTGGGGTCCAGGCAGTGCGCGGCAAAGGAGTTGTCGGTCGCATCGGCGAGCAACATGCTTGGTTGGGATCTTGTCGCTTTATCGAAGAACACGATGGGCTTTCGAATTCGACCGAGGCGCTTCAAGCAGCCGATGCTCTTGCAAGTGCTGGACGTACTGTTATCGGCGTTGGCGATGACCGCGAGATCTGGGGCCTGATTGCCGTCGCCGATGCGGTGAGACCGGAGGCCAAGCGTATTGTGGCCGACCTACACGCGGCAGGTATCGAGCGCATCGTGATGCTGACTGGCGATAATAGGGCCACTGCTGAAATGATCGCGCGGGAAACTGGCGTCGATGAGGTGCACGCGGAGCTCTTGCCCGAACAGAAGGTCGAATCTGTTGAAAGGTTGGTCGCGCGGTACGGTCATGTCGGGATGATTGGAGATGGCGTAAATGATGCTCCCGCGATGGCACGCGCGAACGTTGGCATCGCCATGGGAGCAATCGGCTCTGATGCTGCCATCGAGACTGCGGATATCGCTCTCATGCAGGACGATTTATCGCGCCTGCCTTGGCTCATTCGTCATTCCAAGGCGACTCTGGCCATCGTCCGGCAGAACATCGGCTTCTCGCTTGCTGTCAAATTGCTTTTTACAGGTCTGACGATCGTCGGATGGGCATCGCTATGGGGAGCCATCGCAGCCGATGTCGGGGCTTCGCTGCTCGTCGTGCTGAACGGGCTCCGACTATTAAATCGCGACCAGTCAGCTCAGACGTAAATCCATCGACGACTGGCCGTGGTTCGACTGCCTCTGACGCCAGAGGCGAAACTGGGCGCACTCACTGAAATAAGCTGGCGGATGAAAGTTCTTGGGTTGATGAGCTATTTCTTGGGCATACACCGATGACGCTTGATCTTTCCGTCGTCGGCATTGTCACGGCGTTCGCGGCCGGAGCGGTCTCGTTCCTATCGCCGTGTGTCCTTCCCCTGGTGCCGGCATACATCTCATATGTTGCAGGTCAAAGCCTCCCACCGGCGGACGGCGATCAATCGGTCCCGGCTCGGATGCAGCTTCGCGTACTGTTTTTGAGTGTATGCTTTGTCCTCGGATTTACGACGATCTTTGTGGCACTTGGTGCCGGCGCCAACGCCTTGAGCTTGGTGCTCGCAGTTTATCGATACGAAATCAATATACTTAGCGGTCTACTGGTAATCCTGTTTGGTATCTTTACGACAGGCCTCTGGCGTCCTGCTTGGATCGAGCGCGACACGCGCGTGCAAATCGCACGGCCGGGCACAGGACCGGTCTCTGCCTATCTCCTCGGTACTGCATTTGCGTTTGGATGGACGCCCTGCATTGGTCCGGTCCTTGGCGCAATCCTTGCAGTCGCGGCTTCGTCTTCCTCCGGCGCGAGCGGTGTGGCGCTGCTTGCCATTTACTCTCTCGGCCTTGGGTTGCCGTTCGTTCTGGCGGCGCTTTTTTCCAGCAGATTTGTCGGACGCTTGGGAAAATTTGGACGCGCCGGTCGCATTTTGCAGTTGATTGCCGGATTCGTGATGATCGCTATGGGGGTTGCAATGATTACCGGTCATCTCACTGACGTTGCGATCTGGTTCTTCGAAACGTTTCCGATGCTGGGTCAAATCGGCTGAGCAGGCGCGCAGGTGGAGTGTGATAATGCGAGCAACACTGGCGGTGGCTGCAACATGGTACATCATAGACCAAGCCAGCAAATGGTGGATACTCAATCATCTCATGAATCCGCCGGCGACGATCAGCCTTACGCCGTTTTTTAACATAGTGCTGGGCTGGAATACCGGAGTTAGCTTTGGGCTGTTTGGAGGCCTTGGTGTTCCGGCGTGGATTTTCGTGGCATTCGCGATCGCGATGTCCGCAGCCCTTTTGGTCTGGTTGGGTCGCGCTAACGTCCCATTCGTGCGCGTTGCCATCGGCTTGATCGTCGGTGGAGCGCTCGGGAATGCCACGGACCGCCTACGGCGCGGTGCCGTACCTGATTTTTTGGATTTTCATCTCGGGAATTGGCACTGGCCGGCCTTCAACATGGCCGACGTCGGGGTCGTCTGCGGAACATCTCTGCTGATGTTGCATTTCGTCACACAACCGGGCAGCGCCAACACGGCAAGCACACAAGAAGAACGCTGATGTTTGTAAGCACGGCTTGCACTCTATAACGCTTCGGAGTTCGAATTGTCGAAGATCATCGCCACACTTATGGTTTCAGTCATTCTCCTGGGATGTTCGACGCCTCAATTTGACGCTGCTAAGCATCTGCGGCCGATACCCACAGTCTTATTGTCAGACATGCAGGCCAAGGGAATGACCTCGTCAGCCCCGATCTTGGTGCGCATCTTCAAACAGGAAAATGAACTTGAAGTGTGGAAACGCGAGAGCAGCGGCCGTTACGCTTTGCTGAAGACGTACGGCATTTGTCGATGGTCCGGCCAGTTAGGTCCGAAAAATCGGGAAGGAGACCGTCAGGCCCCTGAGGGATTCTATCTCGTTACGCCTAAGCAAATGAACCCTCGCTCGGAGCTCTTTCTTTCATTCGATCTGGGATTTCCGAACGAGGTCGATCGGGCGCACGGTCGATCTGGACGTCATTTGATGGTGCATGGTGAATGCACTTCGAGCGGATGCTACGCGATGACGAATGACGGGATGGCTGAAATATATGCGCTTGCGCGGGAGGCGTTCGCCGGCGGCCAAAAGGCCATCCAAGTTCAAGCATTACCGTTTCGCATGACAGCTGAGAATCTGGCCAAATACCGTGCCGATCCAAATTTTGCGTTTTGGAAGAATCTGAAGGAAGGTTCGGATCATTTCGAGGTTGTGCGTCACGAGCCTAGAGTTGACGCGTGCGGCGGGAACTACGTTTTCAATGCGAGCGCGCCTCGGGGCCCGCTTCGCGCCTCTCGGCCCTGCCCGGAATTGGTGTATGAACCAGAAACAGCGGCACTTGTTGAGGAAAAGCAACGCAACGACACCCAACAGGTAGCTCAGCTCGTGCGCGCCGGCACTGGTGCATTCAAACGCGTTTACCTCGATGGAGACATGCACAAAAGTTATCGGCGCTTATTGGACGCGGTACCCTCATCATATGCGAGCTTCAACGTCGCCGAGGTCAGTCGGCTGGAGGCGTTAAAGGGAGAGCCGCTAGAAATGCCAATCCAATAACTGCATTGCTTTGCGAGCGCTGAGATGGATTAGGGAGGTCGAGCACGGTCACCTGCCGGCAGGACGTTAAGCAGCTTGAAAATTCAAGCCGTTGAAGGGTGGCTGAAAGTCGGCCGCTGACCATAGGAAGCTCCGATTCCGCTCATAATCGGGCCAAGACGAGAGAGAGAATGGACAGTCAGAGTATCAGGGCTATTCTGGAGAACCGGCAAATCGGTATTTATTTTGGTACCGTCGTGGTGGCAGGCATAAGCGCCTTGCTTCTCCCTGGCACGACTACTCTCGAGGCCGGTGTCAATCCTGCGCTTGCACTGATGCTGTTCGTGACCTTTCTACAGGTACCGCTTGCAGACCTCAGGCAACATTTCGCTCGGCTCGATTTCCTCGCAGCTCTGCTCATCGCGAACTTCATCGCCGTTCCGCTTCTCGTGGCGGCGCTTGTTCAACTCCTCCCTGCTGGCTCTATGGAGAGACTTGGTGTGCTCTTGGTGCTGCTCACTCCTTGCATCGATTACGTCGTGACGTTTTCACATCTGGGCCGAGCCGATGCCCGTTTGTTGCTGGCGACGACACCAGCCCTGCTTATTCTGCAAATGCTGCTGCTACCGATTTATCTTGGTCTGTTGCTTGGGGAAGATGCCGCCGGTCTCGTGCAGTTCGGGCCTTTCGTCCATGCATTCGTGTGGTTGATTGCTGTTCCTCTCGTTCTTGCTGCCGTCGTGCAGTTATGGGCTGCGAGCAGCAACGCCATTACTCGGATGTCAACGGTGTTGGGGATGCTGGCGGTGCCGGCGACAGCGCTTGTCCTGCTCGTGGTCACCGCCGCCGTGGTGCCGCGGCTTGGGTCGGCAATGAATGCTGTGTTGCACGTGCTTCCAATTTATGTAGCGTTCGCGGTTTCCGCGCCCTTGATCGGTTGGAGCATTGGGCGACTGTTCCGTCTCGATGCGCCGGCCGGCCGATCAGTTGCCTTCAGTGCTGGGACGCGGAATTCGCTCGTGGTGCTGCCGCTTGCATTTGCAATACCCGGCGCAGTCCCGGTATTGCCTGCCGTCATTGTAGCGCAGACGCTTGTCGAGCTGGTCAGCGAACTACTCTATGTTCGCTTCATCGGGAAACTCGGTCCGGCCCCGTCATTGTCCGACGCGGCCTAACCTGAACAGATGCGAACGGACCCTGGCCAACACAGACACTCGCGTACGCGGTCATACTGACATGCCTATAACTCGCCCTTCATCACACATGAGTTCGGTGCGCGTTCGATTGCTCACGTTCGTATGTAAATGGGGCTACCGGTTAACTATTCGGGCGCGAACCTGGTGTGAGCCGCTGATACAGGAATCCGCGCTACGTTCAGGCGAGCGAGTGCTGGAGGTGAGCGCGGAGGGTTGCAGCTTGTGCGAGGTGCTTGCACGGCAGTATCCCGCCGTACATTTTTCTGCCGTACAGCCTGCGGGATCAAA
The DNA here is from genome assembly GCF_049895725.1 of Afipia sp. DC4300-2b1. Classification (NCBI taxonomy): domain Bacteria; kingdom Pseudomonadati; phylum Pseudomonadota; class Alphaproteobacteria; order Hyphomicrobiales; family Nitrobacteraceae; genus Afipia; species Afipia sp. DC4300-2b1. The sequence continues at coordinate 607,348 of NZ_JAFCSX010000005.1, read as the reverse complement.
CAAGAGCGTTCGCGGCCCCTTAAGCAATCTCGAGCTTTTGCACGGGGATCAGTACTGCATCGATTGCCGTGCTGCATCATTCGACAAGGTGATCTTATCGCTCGCGCTGCATCCTTTACGGCAGAGTGATAAGGTTGCCCTCCTCAAGGAGATGAGGCGAGTATTGCGGCACGGCGGTACACTGCACATTGCCGACTTCGACCAGCCGCTGCACCGGCGAGAGATCCACGCACTTCGCGGCACCGGCTACTTGTTCGGCTCTGAGACCGCGAAGCCCCATCTCGACGGCAGTTGGTTGAATTTAATCAAGCAGACAGGGTTTGATGGTGTACGTCGCGTGAATACCGTTTCCGAGATAGTCGGCCGCATCGCCATAATCCGCGCACGCCGCAGCTGAACGGGGCGGAGGGGTCGGTGATCGTGGTCATTAGACCCAATTGCGGTTGCTGTTCAGGCTGGGTGCGCCATCTCAAGGATGCTAACTTCGCGGTTAAGGTCGAGGAAGCGACAAGCCTTCACGGCGTCCGGAGTCGTCTCGGCGTGCCGTCTGACTTGGCCGCTTGTCATACCGCTGAAGTGGGCGGATATGTCCTCGAGGGACATGTCCCTGCAGCCGCTGTACGACAACTGTTAGAGAAGCGGCCCATGCCGTCGGGTTGGCGGTCCCCGGTAGGATCACCCGGGATGGAAAGGCGGCGTGCCAGATAAATATGAGGTCGTTCTTTTCGGCGCTTCCGGCCGTCAAATGGTTATGCGTTTCATCGGTGGGGATATCGCCGGTTAAGGCGGTTCTCATAACCATGTCGTAGGTAACGATCGCGCGATCGTTACCCTCATTGTGGTGGCGAATTTGTAATGTGATCCGTCTTCCCAAGTCCACGATCCTATGTGATGTTAAGGTCATGGATTTTTGCCGATTCATCAGCCGTTTGCTGGCGGTCTTTGCGATCGTTGGGCTCGTTGCATCGCCGCTGGCCACGCCAGCGGCGGCAAAACTGCTGCCGGCGGGCGAGATGAACGATATGTCGATGATGTCCGCCGACATGCCTTGCTGTCCGGATACGCAGAAGAGCAACGATTGCCGGGATTGTCCGCTTCGCGCGATGTGCACACTGACCGTTGCTCAGGCTGAACCTCCTATGGCGACCGAAATTTTGGCACCTCCGCCAACTCGCCGCCCGTTCTCAGCTTTCAACGATATGATCGCCGATAGCCTCGACGGTTCTCCCCCCGACCATCCTCCTCGAATCCTGATCTAATCGGCGCTTTGGCGCCGGTTCGCTGCCGTTCGGCCTTCAGGCTGAGCGGGTAAAATGCATGCCGCTTGCGGTAGACCAGGACATTGAGGATTGAAAATGAAGACGTTCAACTACACGCGCGCCGTTCGGGCCGCGCTCATCGGTATTGCGATGACCGGATCGGTCACCGCCGCACGCGCCGACATCAAAGACTATGAGTTCCAGCTCGTCGATCAGACCGTCAAGGCTGGCCCGGACAAAATCGTTACGGTTCGGCTCGTCAACAAGACCACCGGCAAGCCGGTGCCTGATGCGGTGATCTTCGCAACGCGTCTCGACATGGCGCCCGATGGCATGCAGGAAATGGCGACGAAGATCGTGCCCGCTCCGGGCGCGGAGCCGGGCAGTTACAAGTTCAAGGCGACGTTTGGGATGGCGGGCCGATGGCAGCTTTCTCTCGGTGCAAAGGTCCAGGGCGAAACCGGCACTGTCGAAAGCAAACTCGTCATTACGGCGCAGTGATGAGACCGGTCAGCCTGGCTATTGCCGCCACCGCCGCGTTGATCGCGGCGGTGGGTGGCGGATTCATCGCGGGTCGCAGTCAACATCAGCCAGCCGAAGGGGCAGACCGGGCGGTTCTGGCACCCGCAGCGGCGCAAATGAATAGCGCAACGATCTACTACAAGGATCCTGACGGCAGACCGTTTTACTCACTAACGCCAAAGAAGGCGCCAAACGGAGGTGACTACACGGTCGTACCTGCGAGCGCCGATGTCAGTTTCGACGAAACGCCAGTGACCGAGAGCGCACCCGCGACAACCACAGAACGCAAGATCAGATACTACCGCAATCCGATGGGACTGCCGGATACGTCGCCGACGCCGAAAAAAGATTCGATGGGGATGGATTACATTCCGGTCTATGAGGGCGAGGACAGTGACGACGGATCGGTGAAGCTTTCGCCAGGGAAGATCCAGCGTACCGGCGTCAGCTCCGAACCCGCCACATCGCGCGTCATTCGAACCCTCATTCGCGCGCCAGGCACGATCCAACTCGACGAGCGCCGCATCTCCGTCATTTCGATGCGGGCCGAAAGTTGGGTCCAGAAAGTTGCAAACGTCACCACCGGCAGCAAGGTCAGCAAAGGCCAGCCGCTGATGGAAATCTACAGTCCATCCGTGGCCTCGGCGGCCGCCGAATACATCGCCACCATCACATCGAAAGGGACGAGCGGGGTGGCCGTGTATGGTCGCGGCTCGCGACAACGGCTGATGAACCTCGACGTTCCCGACGCGGCAATTGCCGCCATGGAGAAGAGCGGCACCGTTCCGATCACCATCGACTGGTCGGCTCCGCGCGACGGCATTGTGCTCGAACGTAACGCCATTGAAGGCATGCGCGCGCAGCCCGGGGATGTGTTGTTCCGGGTTGCGGATACGTCCGTGGTTTGGGCGATGATCGACGTCGCGGAACGCAGTCTCGGCACGATTTCGGTTGGACAGCCGGTAACCGTAAGGGCGCGCAGCTTTCCTGGCCGCGAATTCGCCGGGAAGATCAGTGTCATCTATCCGCAAGTGAATCGGGAAACACGAACCGCCCGGGTGCGGATCGAATTGTCCAATCCGGATGGCGCTCTGCTTCCCGACATGTATGTCGATGCGAATATCGATATTGGCAGCTCGCAGCCTGTGCTTACCGTACCTGAAAGTGCCGTTCTCGATACTGGCAATCGTCAGGCGGTATTCGTCGAGAAAGGACAAGGGCGCTTCGAGCCGCGCGAGGTGAAACTCGGCCATCGCGGCGACGGCTATGTCGAAATCCGACAGGGCCTCACGGAGGGTGATCCTGTCGTCGTCTCGGCCAACTTCCTGATCGATGCGGAAAGCAATCTGAAGGCCGCCCTTAAAGGGTTTTCGGACGCGGGAGGCCAGCAATGATCGCCCGCGTTATCAGTTGGTCGGCTCGCAACCTGCTGTTGGTCCTGTTCGGCACCGGCTTCGCCGCCGCCGCCGGCATCTACGCACTGGTCCATCTGCCGCTCGATGCGATTCCGGATCTCTCCGACACCCAGGTGATTGTCTACACCGAATATCCGGGCCAGGCGCCGCAAGTGATCGAAGACCAAGTCACTTATCCGCTGACGACCGCGATGCTGACCGTGCCCCGATCCAAAGTCGTGCGCGGCTTCTCGTTCTTCGGGGTGTCATTCGTTTACGTCATTTTCGAAGATGGCACCGACATTTATTGGGCCCGCTCGCGGGTACTTGAATTCCTCAACGGCGCGGCCTCGCGGTTGCCCGCCGGTGTAAGCCCGACGATCGGTCCCGACGCCACGGGCGTGGGATGGGTCTATCAATACGCGGTGGTGTCGAAGGAGCTCAACCTCGCCGATACGCGGACCATCCAGGACTGGAATCTGAAATTCGCGCTCGCGAAGGCCGAAGGTGTCGCTGAAGTCGCGAGTGTCGGTGGCTTCGTCAAGCAGTACAACGTCATCCTCGATCCGCAACGCATGCGCGATCTCGGCATCACCATGCAGAAGATGCGCGACGCGATCCGCGCCAGTAACGCGGATGTCGGCGGCCGCACCGTCGAACTCTCCGAGTTCGAATACGTCATTCGTGGCAAAGGCTATCTGAAGGGAATCAACGACCTCGGCAACATCGTGCTGAAGACAAACAACGGCACGCCGGTTCTGCTGCGGGACGTGGCTCGCGTCGAACTTGGACCGGATGAACGGCGCGGGATTGCGGAACTTAACGGCGAGGGCGAAGTCGCCAGCGGCATTGTGCTGCAACGGTTCGGCGTCAATGCGCTTGATGTGATCGAGAATGTGAAGAAGCGCTTCAAGGAGATCGCGAGCAGCCTGCCGAAATCGGTCGAGATCGTTCCGGTCTATGACCGCTCCAACCTGATCAATGCGGCCATCGCCACGCTCAAGCATACGTTGCTGGAGGAAAGCATCGTCGTTGCGTTCGTCTGCATCGTGTTCTTGCTGCATGTCCGCAGTGCGCTGGTCGCCATCCTGATGCTGCCGGTCGGCGTGCTGATGGCGTTCGGTGCGATGAAGCTGCTTGGAATAGGGTCAAACATCATGAGCCTCGGTGGTATCGCGATTGCGATCGGTGCCATGGTCGACGCGGCGATCGTCATGATCGAGAATGCGCACAAGCACCTGGAGCGAGCTGAACCCGGGCGGTCAAGAGTCGACATACTGATAAACGCGGCGTCCGAGGTCGGGCCGGCGCTGTTCTTTAGCCTGCTCATCATCACCGTGTCGTTCATGCCGATCTTCACGCTGGAATCGCAGGAAGGCCGGATGTTCAGCCCGTTGGCATTCACCAAGACGTTTGCGATGGCCGCTGCTGCGTTGCTGTCGGTGACATTGGTTCCGGCGCTGATGATCATTTTCGTGCGCGGCAAGATCGTTCCGGAGCACAAGAATCCGATCAACCGCTTCCTGATCTGGATCTATCGGCCGGTGATCAAGGCCGTGATGCGTGCCAAGGCACTGGTGATCCTCATCGCGCTGGCAATTGTTGTGGTGACGGTGTGGCCGGCGCGTCAGCTCGGCACCGAGTTCATGCCTAACCTCAACGAAGGCACGCTGCTCTACATGCCCACCACGCTGCCGGGAATTTCGGTGACCAAAGCGGGCGAACTGTTGCAGATGCAGGACAGGATCATCCGGTCGTTTCCGGAGGTGGCGTCGGTCTACGGCAAGGCCGGCCGTGCAGCAACCGCGACCGATCCGGCCCCGTCCGAGATGTTCGAGACTATCGTCAATCTGAAACCCAAGGAGCAATGGCGGCCGGGCGTGACGATTGATGGCCTGATCGCAGAGATGGACAAGTCCCTGCAGTTCCCCGGCGTCTCGAACGCCTGGACCATGCCGATCAAGGCACGCATCGACATGTTGTCGACCGGTATCCGGACGCCGATCGGCGTCAAGGTGATCGGGACCGATCTGGTCGTGATCGACAAACTGGCGAAACAGATCGAGCAGGTTTTAAAAGCTGTGCCCGGAACGTCGTCGGCCTATGCCGAGCGGGGCATCGGCGGATATTATCTCGACGTGACACCGGACCGTGAGGCGTTGGCGCGCTATGGCATCATGGTCCAGGATGTTCAGGACGTAATTGCGACCGCACTCGGCGGCCAGACGGTAACCACAACAGTAGAAGGCCGTCAGCGCTACAGCGTCAACATGCGCTACCCCCGGGACTTGCGCGAGAATCCACAGGCCATCGCCAACGACGTTCTGATTCCGATGCCGGCCGGAGGTGCAGTGCCGCTTGGGGAGGTCGCCAAGATCGAACCGGCGCGAGGGCCGACATCGATCCGCACCGAGAACGGACAGTTGGCCACCTATATCTACGTCGACATCCGCGACCGCGATCTTGGCGGCTATGTTGCCGACGCGCAGCAGGCGGTGCAGGCCAGCATTCAGTTCCCGGCGGGATATTATGTGGTCTGGAGCGGCCAGTACGAGTATCTCGAACGCGCGACGGCTCGCCTGAAGATCGTGGTGCCGGTGACGCTACTGATCATCTTTTTGCTACTGTACCTCAACTTCCGTTCCATCACCGAGACCATGATCGTGATGCTGTCGCTGCCGTTCGCGCTGGTCGGCGGCATCTGGCTGATGTGGGCGCTGGGCTTCAACCTGTCGGTAGCCGTCGCGGTCGGTTTCATCGCGCTGGCCGGGGTCGCCGCAGAGACTGGCGTGGTGATGCTGATCTACCTCAATCAGGCCCTTGCCGAGATCAAGGCGCAGCGTGACGCCGAAAAGCGAACACTGACCCGTCACGACCTCTACGACGCCATCATGGAGGGCGCCGTGGAGCGGGTGCGACCGAAGATGATGACGGTGGTCGCTATCATGGCGGGGCTGCTGCCGATCATGTGGAGCACTGGCACTGGCTCTGAGATCATGCAGCGCATCGCCGTGCCGATGATCGGCGGCATGATCTCGTCAACGTTGCTGACGCTGATCGTGATCCCCGCGATCTATGGGTTGATCAAGGGCTTCCGTTTGCCGGCGAATAATCGCGGAAACGGTCATCCGCCGTCGTGGGCCATCGAGCCGATCAAGGAAGACTCGCGACTTGTTTCGGAACCCGCCGAGTGAGCTGAATCATGATGGTCTTATCGGCAGCGGCGTTCATCAAGTATCTCCGCTCTGGCAATAAGGAAGGGTCAGCCATGGACAGGTCCATCATGACGGTGCTTGCGACAATCGTATTCTTGCCGCCTGCATTTGCACAGCAGGGCGATGCAGCTCGAGGCCAGCGCGATTTCCAGGTCTGCGCGCCATGCCACTCGCTGGAATCTGATCGAAACATGACGGGACCAAGTCTCGCCGATCTGTGGAACCGAAAAGCTGGTACGCTACCGAGCTTCAGCCGGTACTCACAGGCCCTGAAGTCGTCGGGAATTACCTGGGACGACACCACGCTCAACGAGTGGCTTCGGGATCCGCAACACCTCATTCCTGGCAACACGATGCCGTTCCCCGGCGTAAAGGACGCGGGACGGCGCGGCGATCTTTTGGCGTTTCTCAAGGAGGCGACCCAGCCCGGTCACGCTCCGCCATCGGTCGTGCAACGCGGCAATCAAATGGGCGGGATGATGGGCATGATGGGTGGCGGCGCGGTGCCAAATCTCAAAAAGCTTGAGCCTGATGAACGGGTCCAGACGATCACGCATTGCCGGGATACCTACCGGGTGACGACCGCAGACGGGAAAACGCGGGATTTCTGGGAGCGAAATCTGAGGTTCAAGACTGACGTAGGTGAAGATGGGCCACAGAAAGGTGCTCCGGCGATCGTATCGGCAGGCATGATGGGAGACCGGGCCGACGTGATCTTCGCAGTACCCGAAGAGATCAGCGGAGCCATCTCATCGCATTGTTGATCGGCGCCAAGCCCATCAACCCACGACGGTGGGAAACTGGGTCAACGATTTTTCGATCCAGGGCGCTGTCGACTGTAACCAAACCGGCTGGATCAGCGAACTCATAGAGATAATGCAAGTATGACGACCCACGAAATCGAACTCAAGACACTGATGCTTGCCAGCCTGGATGGCGACGCGGCCTCGCATCGCGCGCTGCTCGAGCGATTGAGCCGCCGTCTGCGCGCGTACTACAAGGGCAAGCTTGTGAGAATTGGGAGGGGCGCAGCAGAGGCGGAAGATTTGGTCCAAGAGGCGGTATTGGCGATCCATTTCAAGCGGCATACCTATGATCCCGCCGAGCCTTTGACGCCCTGGGTGCACGCCATTGCACGCTACAAGCTGATCGATTTCTTACGTCGGACTCGCGCATCACTTGCCGATGTACCTATCGACGAGGCCGATACCATAATGGCGCACGATGACAATCTCAGCGCCGAAAGTAGTCTCGACCTTAAGCGGCTGATGCAACGGTTGCCGGAAAAAATGCGATGTTCCATCGAGGCGGTGAAACTGGACGGACGGAGTATCGCTGAAGCTGCAGACCGGTGCGGTATCTCGGAATCGGCCGTAAAAGTGAACATTCACCGTGGGCTCAAGGCGCTGGCTGCCTTGATTGCCCGGGAAGTCAGAACATGAAGACAGATGATTTGGTTGAGATGCTGAGTACGAACGTTGAGCCGGTTGACCGTCGGCTGGTCGGTCGAACGGTTTGCATCGCCGTTGCTGCTGCTTCAGTGTTGGCGTTTGCGTTCATGCTGATCGGGCTGGGTATCCGGCCAGATCTGATGACGGTCCGCGCCTTCACGTTCTTGTTGCTGAAGCTCGCGTTCACGGTTGGGGTCGTAGGCGTGGCATCGGTCTATCTTACAAAGCTGGCACGCCCCGGAGGGGAGCGCCGAACCTCGTCTTTTTTGGTTACTATGCCGTTCGCCGCGATTGTGCTGCTTGCAGCAATCAGCCTTGGGTTCGCGCCCAGATCGCACTGGGACAAGATGATCGTGGGAGATGAGTGGCTTGAGTGTCTTCTCTCCATTCCGGTCATCGCGATCGTGCCCTTCGCCATTGCCATCTGGGCCCTGCGAAAATCTGCCCCAACGGACCTCGTTCGCACGGGAGCTTTCGCCGGTCTCATTTCTGGCGGTGTGAGTGCGATGGCTTATTCCCTTCATTGCGCCGACGATTCATTGCCGTTTGTTGCAGTCTGGTACGGAGGCACGATTGCGCTGTGCACCTTCGCAGGCGCAATATTCGGACCGCGGTTGTTGCGGTGGTAGCGGATCGTGCAGGTTGTTTTCACGTCAGCGTGAGGTTGTAACCGGCCGGTGATTTGCTTCGAACTCATTTGTAGAAGCGCACGTGACGCGCTTCTCAATGACAAGGAGCCGGACCATGTTAAAGAAAAGCTTTCTCACGATTTCGCTCATGCTGCCGCTTGTAGCGATATCAGCCGCAGCCCACGCAGGCTCGACAATCAGCGATAAGAGCTATTGGCCGAATGAGGCCAGGCGGACTGTATATACATATGGTGTAACCGCCCCGCAAAACGACCCGAGTTCTGCGTTCGCGTCCTCAGTAATGGCGCCGCGTTTTCAGGTTTCGCCGAGGGGCAGTACAGGCGGAAGCGGCCCGCGCTATCACGGCGGTCCGAAATTCCAGTGACGTCTAAACGAGTAGAATGCTTCGCGTCGTTGTCGCGCAGCATTGAATATTCTGGACGTAAGCAATGGGTTGCGGATGAGGCGGATCACCGCAACCCTCTCACCGCGAAGGGGGCAATAGATTCCCAAATGAATGAGAAATTAGGTAGCTATGTGATTTCGCATTCTAAAGCAGCGAGTCAAACTGGTCTGGAGGCCGTCATAAAGGAGGTGGTCTCAATATCCATGGACTGCAGTGACTTGTCTTCACGAGTCGAGGGAGGTTCAAGTTAGACCCCCGGGTAGGGTGCGATTGCTCCGTAGAATAGTTAGCTTCCCAGCGACGTTCGCGCAGGGGACATGTGATTGTTTGCTGACGCTATCCAGCGACATCTATCGGTACGCAGAATCTGCGAGCGTGATCACGTTCGAACACTTCTCGTCGAAGTATCTATCCTCGAAAGACAGCGATAGACGGATTTTGCGAAGCCCAAAAATGCGCGTGCAACTTCAACAGCGAAGAAAATCTGACGGTATGGGGGACGGTATTGAAGAATCAAGGCAGCGAAAACATTCGCCGTTTCAATATTTTGAAAGGGCGATTGATGAGAGAGTGGGAATGAGGGGCCGATAAGCGGCGGAGAGCGGGCGAGCCCATGGCGCCAGTCATCGTTGATCCCGAAAAGGTTCGCGCGTTCTACTCCGTCGTCGTTTTGAGCTTGGTCGCGCCCGTGTAGCCGTACGCTTCGTGCAGGATGGTCAATATCTCGCTGGCGATGGCGGCATCCTTGTATTTGTCGAGGGCATAGCTCTTAGAGTAGTTCGGAGCACGGCCGGGATCGGCATATCCAGCGTTGTGTAATCGCGCGATGCGCTCGGGCGTGAGAACAGTTGTCAGCGCCGCCCAGCTTTCCGCCGACTGGGCTTCGCAGTAGATCGCGACAGGCGGGACCTCCGGAGCGCACTGGATGTAGCCTATGCCTGCATCGAACACGGTATAGACACGCCGCGTGGCGTTGATCCGGAGCCGCTGGATTTCGGCGGTTGTGCTCGTGCCATAGATCGCGACCAGCTCTGCCGCTGAACTGGCCGTTTGCGGCGTCGCGGCCGGTGGCGTGTAGAAGCATGTCCGCACCGCGGTTGCGCGCATGGACGGCGCGTCGTTCACGCTCCCCGCGAGATTTTGCGAGGGGCCGTTACGGGGCGGGCAGGGTGTGTCCGCAACCCAACTGGTTGCCACATCCAGGTCATTGACGTTCGCGGCATAAGCTTCGACCAGCGCCCGCACAACGTGATCCGCTGCGCGGTCCGTCGGCGTGTCCGCGGGAAATATCTGCACGTAGTTTCCGAAGCCAGGATCGAGTGTCCAGCCGAGTGCTGAAAGCCGGGTCAAACGATCACCGGTCAGCACGCTTTTCAGGGAAGGCTGCATCGACGTTCCCGCCGCTTCGCAGCGGAGGCTGCGATCCGAAATGCGTCTGCATTGAATGTATTTATTGCCGTCCCAGAACGTTGCGTAACCTATACGGCCTGCGCGGACCAGCGAGGTGATGTTCTGCAACGCTTCGTCGATGCGGATATTCGGCGTTTGTGCTACGCCCGGGCTTGTCGCGGCATACAATGCAAGTGCCGCGAGCACGGCCCGCGCGCGCTGAAATCCGAACTGCCCCATGCGCAACCCCCGCAACGCAAAGACCTCGAACTTGCGGCGACTTGCTGGTGTCGCCGTCAGAAAGAAGATTGCATTAAGAGGCGGACGTCAATCCCAAGTTGCTGACCGGCGTGATTTCGCGTGGAAGATTACCCGCCGCCCGCCATTTCCCGCGCGATGCTGATGAACCGTTCGATGGTCGGCGTAGTGTCTCCGGTGCGCCATGTAATGCCGGTTTCGAGGATCGGCGCATCGCCCGCCAGATCGACATAGCGAACGCCGGTGCGCGCCAGATTGCGCAGCGAGGCGGGCACCAGCGCGATGCCCATGCCCGCCGAGACGAGACTGATGATGGTCTGCATCTGGATCGCTTCCTGGGCGATACGGGCCTGTCCGCCATGGGCCGTGTAGTAGCCGGTCACGAGATCATGGAACGCTGGCGCGCTCTGCCGGGGAAAGATGATGAGCGGTGCGCTCACGACAGACTCCGGCGCGAGCCGCTCTGGTGATAGCGACAGCGTGCCGTCGGCAAGCCAGCTTTCCGGCACCGCCGCGACAAGAGGTTCGGTGACGAGCGGCAGATAGGAGAGCTGTCTGGGTAGCGCCGCGTTCGGCGGCGGGATCACCAGACCGACGTGGCCGTGGCCTTCGAGCAGGTTCGCGATCTGCACGTTGCTGGTCGCCTCAGTGAGCGAGATTTCCACATTGGGAAACAGCGACGCGTAACGACGCACCAGCAGGGGCAGGATGCTGTAATCCGCCGTGCTGACAAACGAGAGCGCGAGGCGCCCGGCTGAGCCGTCACGCAACTGCTGCGCGATCTCCGGCAGGGCATTCACGCCGTCCAGCGCAGCCCGGACACGCGGCAGCCACTCGGCGCCGAACGGTGTCAGCGCCACGCTGCGTTTGGTGCGCACGAAAAGCGGCGCGCCGAGTTCGCGCTCGAGCAACATGATGGACTGGCTGAGCGGCGGCTGGGTCATGCCGAGGCGTTCGGCCGCCCGGCCGAAGTGCAGGGTGTCGGCGACGGTCACGAAATGCCTGAGCTGGCGGATGTCCATTTAATACTCTGAGCGACCTAATAGTCTCCTAATAATATATTTTACAGCAGCAAATAACCCCTTTATTGGAACCGTTCCAATTAAAGAGGGAATACTCATGCCGGCATACCGCTCCAGAACCTCCACCCACGGCCGCAACATGGCCGGCGCACGCGGCCTCTGGCGCGCGACAGGCATGAAGGATGCGGATTTCGGCAAGCCGATCATCGCCATCGCTAACAGCTTCACCCAGTTCGTGCCGGGTCACGTGCATCTGAAGGATCTTGGGCAACTCGTCGCCGGTGAAATCGAGTCCGCCGGCGGCGTCGCGAAGGAATTCAACACCATCGCCGTCGATGACGGCATCGCGATGGGTCACAGCGGCATGCTCTATTCGCTGCCGAGCCGCGAGCTGATTGCGGACGCGGTCGAATACATGGTCAACGCGCATTGCGCCGACGCGCTGGTGTGCATTTCCAACTGCGACAAGATCACCCCCGGCATGCTGATGGCCGCGATGCGGCTCAACATCCCGACCGTCTTTGTTTCGGGCGGTCCGATGGAAGCGGGCAAGGTTGTCGTGAAAGGCACCAAGCGCTCGGTCGATCTGATCGATGCGATGATCGTCGCCGCTGATGACAGCTACACCGACGCGGAAGTTGCCGCGGTCGAGCGTTCGGCGTGTCCGACCTGCGGCTCATGCTCGGGCATGTTCACAGCGAACTCGATGAACTGTCTGACCGAGGCGCTGGGTCTCTCGCTGCCAGGCAACGGTTCCGTGCTGGCGACGCATGCCGACCGCGAGCGGCTGTTCCGCGAGGCGGGCCATGTGATCGTCGATCTCGCGCGCCGCTGGTACGAGCAGGATGACGCGAGCGCGCTGCCGCGTAACATCGCCAACTTCGCCGCGTTCGAGAATGCCATGAGCCTCGACATAGCGATGGGCGGTTCGACCAATACCGTGCTGCACCTTCTGGCTGCGGCACAGGAAGGCGAGGTCGATTTCACCATTGCCGACATCGACCGGCTGTCGCGTCGCGTGCCGTGCCTCTGCAAGGTCGCGCCCGCGAAGAGCGACGTCCACATGGAAGACGTCCATCGCGCCGGCGGCGTGATGGCCATTCTCGGCGAACTCGAGCGCGCCAACCTGATCCATACCAGCCTGCCGACCGTCCACGCGCCGACCATGGCCGATGCGCTCAACCGCTGGGACATCGGCCGCACCAACAGCGAGTCCGTCCGCAACTTCTTCCGCGCCGCGCCCGGCGGCGTGCCGACGCAGGTGGCTTTCAGCCAGTCCGCACGCTGGGACGAACTCGATACCGATCGCGAGAAGGGCGTGATCCGTTCGGCCGAACATCCGTTCTCGAAGGACGGCGGGCTTGCGGTGCTGTTCGGCAACATCGCGCCGGAAGGCTGCATCGTGAAAACCGCAGGCGTCGATGAATCGATCCTCACCTTCCGCGGCACGGCGCATGTCTTTGAAAGCCAGGACGACGCGGTGTCCGGCATCCTCGGCAACAGGGTGAAGCCGGGTGAAGTCGTTGTGGTGCGCTATGAAGGACCGAAGGGCGGCCCGGGCATGCAGGAGATGCTGTATCCGACCAGCTACCTGAAGTCGAAGGGCCTCGGTAAGGTTTGCGCGCTGGTGACCGATGGCCGGTTTTCGGGCGGAAGCTCGGGTCTGTCGATCGGCCACGTCTCGCCGGAAGCGGCGGAAGGCGGATTGATCGGACTGGTTGAAACAGGCGATCCGATCCTGATCGATATTCCCAATCGTATTATCAGCGTCGAACTGGACGACGCCGTGCTGGCGGCGCGGCGTGCGGCGATGGAAGCCAAGGGCAACGCTGCCTGGAAGCCGGTCGACCGCAACCGTGTGGTGTCGCCTGCGCTGCGCGCTTATGCGGCACTGACGACCAACGCTTCGCGCGGCGCCGTTCGCGACGTGTCTCAGGTCGAGAAGTAATTCGTATCTGAGAAGTTCTTCGAACGCCGCTGCCTGTCATAAGGCGGCGGCGTTCTGCCGTGTATGTCAGATTATTTCTTCACATACGCAGCCAGCTTCTCCAGCGTCTGCATGCCGAGTTCGACCGCACCGAACTTCATGACGGCGTTGCGCGCCTCGATGGACGGGAAGACTGACGTCCTGGTCAGCAGCGTGCGTTTTGGGCCAAGGGCCTTGAAGGTGGTCGTGACCTCGAATGCGTTCGGATCGTTGTCGATGTCCGAGCCGTGGCGATAGTCGAGGCGCTCTCCCGGCTTGATGTCGCGATACTCGATGCGGTTCGGATAATCGGTGCCGTCCGGACCGTGCATCGTGAAGCGGAAGAGGCCGCCGACGCGAAAATCCATCGCGAGCACCGTGATGGTGAAGCCGTTGGGGCCGTACCATGTTTTCAACGCTTCGGCCTCGGTGAAAGCGCGGAACAGCACGTCCGGCGGAGCATCGAATTCGCGTTCCATGGTGATGGTGGGCTGATCTGCCGGTGAGCTCGCCCTGACCTTGAGAGTCGTTGCCGTCATGTATCTGTTTCCGTTGCCTGGATGTCTTTCAAATACAGATCGAGCTTGCCGAAGCTCTCCTCCCAGAACTGCCGGTATTGATCGAGCCATTCGGTCGCTTCCTTCAACGCCTTTGGCTCAAGGCGGCATGGCCGCCATTGCGCCGCCCGTCCGCGTGTGACGAGGCCGGCGGTTTCCAGAACCTTCAGATGCTGGGAGACGGCGGGGAGGCTCATGGCGAACGGCTTTGCCAGTTCCTGCACGGAGCTTTCGCCCAGCGCGAGGCGAGCAAGGATCGCGCGCCGCGTCGGATCGGCGAGCGCCTTGAACGTCATGTCGAGGGCGTCGGCCATGGTCGAACTCGTATTTAAGTTATTGCTTAAATACGATCCTGGATGTTTCCGGTCAAGTGGTAACCGCCGGGACGTGCGCCGGAGCGACCGATCAGCTCCGCTGACATTTCGTTTCGATAGTTTCACGCTCATTCACAATCTTGTTCGCACGAGACGACATGTTCATGTGGCGCGCTGGCCGCTGCGCCAATAAAATCGCGGTCCTTGCAAGGGAGAGCACGTTGGCGACGACCATCTACGGCATCAAGAACTGCGACACGATGAAGAAAGCCCGCGCGTGGCTGGAGGAGCACGGCGTCGACTACACCTTTCATGATTACAAGACGGCAGGCATCGACAAGGACCGCCTTGCACGCTGGAGCAAGGCCGTCGGCTGGGAAACCTTATTGAACCGGGCCGGCACCACGTTCCGTAAACTTCCAGACGCCGAGAAGACCGATCTGACCGAGAAGAAAGCGATGGCGCTGATGCTCGCCCAGCCATCCATGATCAAGCGCCCTGTTCTTGATGTTGGCGGCAAGCTGCTGGTCGGCTTCAAGCCGGAGAGCTACGCGGCGGCGGTCGAGTAGGCCCGCGCGCAGCCGGCACCGATGTGGTCAAGGCTTTGACCCATGCTTGGCGCGAATAGCCCATAAAATATCGTTGATCCGCGAATTTTCCTTGAGGGGTGCGGCGTTCTGGCGCACGTTCGCCGGACGTGCCATTTTACCGTTCGCTTCCCTCCCTCAGGATCTCTCCGATGACAGTCACCGCCGCGCCATCAGTACCGGCCTCAACAAAATCGCCCTGGTATTCCATCCTCTATGTCCAGGTGCTGATCGCCATCGCCCTCGGTGTTCTGGTGGGACATTTTTATCCGGGCACCGGCAAGGCGCTGAAGCCGCTCGGAGACGGCTTTATTTCGCTGATCAAGATGATGATCGCGCCCGTGATTTTCTGCACGGTGGTGCACGGCATCTCCTCGATGGGTGACCTCAAGCGCGTTGGCCGCGTGGGCCTCAAGGCGCTGCTTTATTTCGAGGTCGTATCAACGATTGCTCTGGCCGTCGGCCTGCTCGTTGGCGAAATCATCCAGCCAGGCAGCGGCTTCAACATCGATCCGGCGACGCTCGATCCGAAAGCGGTCGCCACGTACGTCCACAAGGCAAGCGAAGACGGCATCGTCGCGCACCTGATGGCGATCATTCCGAACAGCTTCATCGGCGCTCTGGCAAACGGCGACCTGCTGCAGGTTTTGCTGGTTTCGATTCTGTCGGGCTTCGCGATTGCCTTTATGGGGCCTGCAGGCGAGCCCATCGCCAATGCCATCGACATGGCCGCGAAAGTCTTCTTCGGCGTCATCCGTATTATCGTCCGCGCGGCGCCGATCGGCGCGTTCGGTGCGATGGCCTTCACCGTGGGCGCCTACGGGCTCGGCGCGTTGTGGAATCTGGTGGCGCTGATCGGTACCTTCTATCTCACGAGCGTTCTTTTCGTCCTGTTTGTGCTTGGCGGCATCGCGCGGTTTTCGGGATTCTCCATCCTGCGTTTCATCGCCTACATCAAGGATGAGCTTCTCATCGTGCTCGGCACAAGTTCATCGGAGACAGTGCTGCCCAACATGATCAAGAAAATGGAGCGGCTCGGCGCGTCGCGCGGTGTGGTCGGTCTCGTGATCCCGACCGGATACAGTTTCAATCTCGACGGCACCAATATCTACATGACGCTGGCGACGCTGTTCCTCGCGCAGGCGACCAACACGCACCTGACGATCTGGCAGGAGCTCGGCATTCTCGGTGTCGCGATCGTCACCTCGAAAGGCGCATCGGGCGTCACGGGCGCAGGCTTCATTACGCTGGCCGCCACGCTTGCGATCGTACCGGATATTCCGATCGCATCGCTGGCGATCCTGGTCGGCATCGACAAGTTCATGAGCGAGTGCCGCGCGCTGACCAACCTGATCGGCAACGGTGTCGCGACGGTGGTCATCAGCCGCTGGGAAGGCGAACTCGACAAGGACAAGCTGCACGAAGCGATGGCGCATCCCATCGAACTTGGCGAAGAGATGGAACACATCCGCGCATGATCGCGGATGCCTCGTCAGGATCGCGCTAGACGAACTCGATGGTGTCGCCGGGTGCGATCCGGCCGGGGAGCTTGTGGAACAGGTCCCGGTCGATGACGGCGCGCAATTTGTCGCTCGGCGGCACGTCGTTTGCGCGCATCAGGTTTCTGATCTCGAAGCCGCCCTCGTCGGAAATTGTCTTCAGCGAGGCGATGATCCGGTTGACGCCGTCGCCGTCCGAGAACGGCATCAGCAGCCGCTCGTAGTCGACCTTGCGGCCGTAAAGATCGTTGATCTGCGAAATCGTGAACATCGGAAGCTGCCGCCGGACACATTCCCGATAGATCGGCATCACGACCGGCGCGAGCTTGACGCCCATATATTCCTCAAGGTCGCGGCCCTTGCCGGCGGTCCCGAACGCAATCGACATCCGGCCGCCGTCGCTTTCAATGAAAAACCGGAGAGTGTCGCCGCCCGAACTTTCGACCACGATATAGACCAGATCCTCGCTCTCATCGGCGAGACGTTCGGGGCGGTAGTCATCGAATGCCGGCAGGCGCTCGTGCCTTGCGTAAAGCCGCAGCCAGAAATTCAGCAGCTCGCGCTGCTTGATCGACTTTACGATAGCCGGACCTGCACTTTCGAAATCCATGGCCGAAGGCCCCCGATGGAATTGAGGGAAAGTCCTTGCCAGCAATCATCGGCCTGCGGTCGAAATATTTGGTGAAGAGGTGGGTTGGGCGAATATTAGGCTTAACGATGTGTTTAGGGGCGCACGGAAGGTGAACTTCAGGCTCTAGACGATGGCAGATGCTATACTTTTTGCGGATTACGCAGTATTCGCTGGGCAGCATTGCAGCTTGCGCATCGCTTACAATTCGCTGCATATTCCCGGCCGAGTGCGGTGCGGGGACGGCGAAACGGCCGAGGAGCGCTGCAACCAAAACGGTCACACGCGGGAAGCCTGCGTGAAGGCTGACAGGGGGAAATTGCTTGTCTGATGAGTTCATCCTTGAAACCAGCGGGTTGACCAAGGAGTTCGCGGGCTTTGTGGCCGTGAGCGACGTCAATCTGAAGGTTCGCCGCGGCAGCATTCATGCGCTGATCGGCCCGAACGGGGCCGGGAAGACGACATGCTTCAATCTGCTGACCAAGTTCCTGAAACCGACGCGCGGCCAGATTCGCTATAAAGGGCAGGACATCACCGCAATGGCGCCCGCCGATGTGGCACGCCTGGGCCTTGTCCGTTCCTTCCAGATTTCGGCGGTGTTTCCGCACCTCACGGCCCTCGAGAACGTCCGGGTCGCCTTGCAGCGTCAGCATGGTCAGTCGTTCGACTTCTGGCGCTCGAAGTCGGTGCTTGATCGCTTCAATGGCCGTGCGCGGGAACTTCTCGACGATGTCGGCCTGAGCGAATTCGCCAATACGCCGGCGGTGGAAATGCCGTATGGCCGCAAGCGGGCGCTGGAGATCGCAACGACGCTGGCGCTCGATCCGGAAATGATGCTGCTCGATGAGCCGATGGCCGGCATGGGCCATGAAGATATCGACAAGGTCGCCGCGCTGATCAAGCGCATCTCTCAGAAGTATACGATCCTGATGGTCGAACATAATCTGAATGTCGTCGCCCACCTGTCCGATACGATCACCGTGCTGACGCGCGGCAAGGTGCTGGCGGAAGGCGACTACGCGACACTCACCAAGCATCCGCAGGTCAAGGAAGCCTATCTTGGAGCCGGCCATGAATAACGCCGCGGGCTCCCCGGTTCTCACCGTCAAGAATCTCGAAGCGTGGTACGGCGAGTCCCACATCCTGCACGGGATGAATTTCGAGGTTCGTTCGGGCGAGGTGGTGACACTGCTCGGCCGCAACGGCGCAGGCAAGACGTCGACGCTCAAGTCGATCATGGGCATCATCGGCAAGCGCACCGGCTCGGTGGCGTTCGAAGGCGCCGAACTGATCAAGCTGCCGTCCGAAAAGATCGCGCGTCTTGGCGTCGCGTTCTGTCCCGAGGAGCGCGGCATTTTCGCGAGCCTGGACGTCAAGGAAAACCTGATGCTGCCGCCGACCATCCGCAGCGGCGGCATGACGCTCGATCAGATTTTCGAACTGTTCCCCAATCTCAAGGAACGTCTCGGCAGCCAGGGTACGAAACTGTCCGGCGGCGAGCAGCAGATGCTGGCGATCGCGCGCATCCTGCGCACGGGCGCACGGTTCCTGATGCTGGACGAGCCGACCGAAGGCCTCGCTCCGGTCATCATCCAGCAGATCGGGCACATGATCAAACGCCTGAAGGCGGAGGGGTTCACCATCCTTCTGGTCGAACAGAACTTCCGTTTCGCCTCGACGGTCGCCGATCGCTACTACATCGTCGAGCACGGCAAGATCATCGACGCGTTCGCCAACTCCGAACTCCAGGCCAACATGGACAAGCTGCACACCTATCTGGGTGTCTAAATCGCCGAAAGGCGGGAGGAAGATAATAATGAAATCACGTTTGAGCGCACTGATGTTGAGTTCGGCGCTTGTTCTCTCGGGCGCTGAAATGGCAGGAGCGCAAGAAAAGCTCGATAAGAACGTCAAGATCGGAGTTCTGACCGACATGAGCGGTCTTTATTCCGATATTTCCGGTGCGGGTGCCGTCCTCGCCACGCAGATGGCCGTCGAGGATTCCGGGCTGCGTGAGAAGGGCTGGAAAATCGATGTCATCAGTGCCGATCACCAGCTCAAGCCGGATGTGACCGCAGCCATTGCACGGCAGTGGGCGGACGTGGAGAACGTTGACGCTTATGTCGACGTGGTCGCGTCCAGCACCGCGCTCGCGCTCAATCCGATCGCCGTCGAGAAAAATCGCGTCCACCTGAATTCAGGCGCCGCGACGTCCGCGCTGACCGGTAAGTCGTGCACACCGAACACCGTTCACTGGGCATACGATACTTATGAAGTCGCCAACGGCACCGGCAAGGCGGTGACCAAGGCTGGCGGCGATACCTGGTTCTTTATCACTGCGGATTATGCGTTCGGCGTTGCGCTGGAAGGCGACACCCGCGCGGTCGTTGAAAAGAACGGCGGCAAGGTACTGGGCGGCGTCAAGCATCCGTTGAATTCGTCGGACTTCTCGTCGTTCCTGCTTCAGGCGCAATCGTCGAAGGCCAAGATCATCGGCCTCGCCAACGCCGGCGGCGACACGACAAACGCCGTCAAGCAGGCGGCGGAATTCGGCATCGTGCAGGGTGGCCAGAAGCTGGCATCGCTGCTGCTGTTCATCACCGACGTGCATTCGCTCGGTCTGAAGGTCGCAAACGGCCTGCAGCTTACCGAAAGCTTCTACTGGGACACCAACGACGGTACGCGCAACTTCAGCAAGCGCTTCGCCGCGCGCATGAAGAACGGTGCGATGCCTTCAATGGTGCAGGCAGGCGACTATGCTTCTACCCTGCATTATCTGAAGGCGCTGGAGGCGCTCGGCGGCAATCCGCACGATGGAGTAAAGGCTGTCGCCAAGATGAAGGAATTGCCGACGGACGATCCACTGTTCGGCAAGGGGGTGGTCCGCGCGGATGGCCGCAAGATTCACCCAGCCTATCTTTTCGAGGTCAAGAAGCCCGAAGAGTCAAAGGGGCCATGGGACTACTATAAGCTCGTGACGACAATCCCTGCCGAAGAGGCGTTCCGGCCTCTGTCGGAAAGTGACTGCCCGCTTGTGAAGAAATAGCACTGCGGTTCGTTCGATCGAAAAGTACAACTCAAAAATGACGAACAATCTTGGAGGACACGTGAAAACATCAGTCAAGGCACTCATGCTGAGCACAGCGCTGGTGCTCGGTGCCGCAAGCGGCGCTCTCGCGCAGGACAAGACGATCAAGATCGGCAACCTGACCGACATGTCGGGTCTTTACTCCGATCTCGGCGGCGCCGGATCGACCCTCGCTGCGCAGATGGCTGTTGAAGATTCCGGCCTCGTTGCCAAGGGCTGGAAGATCGACGTCATCGCCGCCGATCACCAGAACAAGCCAGACGTCGGCGCAACCACCGCCCGGCAGTGGATCGACGTCGAGAAGGTCGACGTGATCGTCGACGTGCTGAACTCCGGTGTCGCGCTCGCCGTCAACAACGTCGTCAAGGAAAAGAATTCGATCCTGCTCGATTCCGGCGCGGGCACCTCGGATCTGACCAACGCGCAGTGCTCGCCGAACACGATTCACTGGGCTTACGATACCTACATGCTCGCCAACAGCACTGGCACCGCGCTGGCAAAGGCAGGCGGCGACACCTGGTTCTTCCTCACCGCGGACTATGCCTTCGGCGCGGCGCTCGAGCGTGACACCACCGCGGCTGTGACCAAGGCTGGCGGCAAGATCCTTGGCGGCGTCAAGCATCCGCTGAATTCGTCGGACTTCTCGTCGTTCCTGCTGCAGGCGCAGGCGTCGAAGGCCAAGATCATTGGTCTCGCCAACGCAGGCGGCGACACCACGAACTCGATCAAGCAGGCGGCTGAGTTCGGCATCGTCAAAGGCGGCCAGAAGCTGGCTGGTCTTCTGATGTTCATCCCCGATGTGCACTCGCTCGGACTGCCGGTGGCGCAGGGCCTGAACTTCACCGAGACGTTCTACTGGGACATGAACGACGGCACCCGTGCATTCTCGAAGCGCTTCTCGGAGCGCATGAAGAACAAGAACATGCCGTCGATGGTGCAGGCGGGCGTGTATTCAAGCCTCATCCATTACTTCAAGGCACTCGAAGCGCTGGGCGGCAATCCGCATGACGGCGTCAAGGTCGTCGCCAAGATGAAGGAACTGCCGACCGACGATCCGCTGTTCGGCAAGGGCTCGATCCAGCCGAACGGCCGCAAGATTCATCCGGCCTATCTTTTCGAGGTGAAGACCCCGGCAGAATCGAAGGGCCCATGGGACTACTACAAGCTGGTCGGCACCACGCCGGCGGATCAGGCGTTCCGTCCGCTTTCGGAAAGCACTTGCCCGTTGCTGAAGAAGTAATCGCGATCGCCCGGCGGCCACGCGCCGCCGGGCATACTCTCGCAAGACTGTCTATCTGACCGCGAAAGAACCGATACGATGCAAGCTCTCTACGCCCAGCTTCTGGTTGGACTGATCAACGGCTCGTTTTACGCGCTGCTGAGTCTCGGGCTGGCCGTGATCTTCGGGATGCTCAACATCATCAATTTCGCGCATGGCGCGCTGTACATGATGGGTGCGTTCGTCGCGTACTTCCTCCTCAATCTTTTCGGGATCGGTTACTGGTGGGCGCTGATCCTTGCGCCGGTGATCGTGGGTGGGTTCGGCATCCTGCTCGAGCGCACGATGCTGCAATGGCTGACAGGCCTCGACCATCTGTACGGGTTGCTGCTGACCTTCGGCCTGGCGCTGATCATCCAGGGCGTGTTCCAGAACTATTTCGGATCGTCCGGACTGCCTTACGCCATTCCCGACCTGCTCAAGGGCGGTGTCAATCTCGGCTTCATGTACCTGCCGATCTATCGCGGCTGGGTCGTCATCTTCTCGCTCGTTGTGTGTATTGCGACCTGGTATCTGATCGAGCGCACCCGGCTTGGCGCCTATCTGCGCGCCGCGACGGAGAATCCGACGCTGGTGCGCGCCTTCGGCATCAACGTGCCGCGCATGATCACGCTGACCTACGGTCTCGGCGTCGGTCTCGCCGCGCTGGCCGGCGTGCTCTCTGCGCCAATCAACCAGGTGCGTCCGCTGATGGGCGCGGATCTCATCATCGTCGTGTTCGCCGTGGTGGTGATCGGCGGCATGGGGTCGATCATGGGCTCGATCATCACCGGCTTCGCGCTCGGCGTGATCGAAGGCCTGACCAAGTATTTCTATCCCGAGGCGTCCAACACCGTGGTCTTCGTGCTGATGGTGCTGGTGCTTCTCGTGAAGCCGACTGGACTGACGGGGCGGGCGAATTAACATGACAACGATTACAGACAACGCCGTTCCCGTGAAGGGCCGCACCAGCGACGAAATGATCGCATTCGTCATCATGACGTTGCTGCTGGCCGTTGTGCCGCTGACGGGGCTGTATCCGTATTTTGTGATGCAGGCGCTGTGCTTTGCGCTGTTCGCCTGCGCCTTCAACCTGCTGATCGGCTACGGCGGGCTGTTGTCGTTCGGTCACGCGATGTTCCTCGGCACAGCCGGTTATGTGACCGCGCATGCGCTGAAGGTGTGGGGCGTCTCGCCCGAGATCGGGATTATCCTCGGTGTGGTGGCATCGGCGGCGCTCAGCGTCGTGACAGGACTGATCGCGATCCGCAGGCAGGGCATCTATTTTGCGATGATTACGCTGGCGCTGTCGCAGCTCCTGTTCTTCATCTATCTGCAGACTCCGTTCACCCACGGCGAAGACGGCATCCAGGGCATTCCGCAGGGCATGATGTTCGGCGTGTTCGATCTGTCCAAGCCGACCACGCTTTATTATGTGGTGCTGGCGATTTTCCTGCTCGGCTTCCTCGTGATCTACCGGGCCATCAACTCGCCGTTCGGCGAGGTGCTCAAGTCGATTCGCGAGAACGAACAGCGCGCGATCTCGCTGGGCTACAAGACCGACCAGTACAAGCTGCTGGCGTTCATCCTGTCCGGTACGCTGGCGGGTTTGGCCGGCGCGGTGAAGGTATTCGTGGCGCAGAACGCGTCGCTGACCGACGTGCACTGGACCATGTCCGGCGAAGTCGTGCTGATGACCCTGGTCGGCGGCCTTGGCACGGTGTTCGGGCCGGTGGTCGGCGCGTTCGTCATCATCGCCATGCAGCAGTATCTGGCCGGGTTCGGCCAGTGGGTCACGGTGATTCAGGGCGCGATCTTCGTGATCTGCGTGCTGACCTTCCGCCGCGGCGTCGTCGGCGAAATCGCCCACTATTTCAAGCGATCGCTCTAAACGTCCGATTTTTCGGGGCTTTTTGCTTCGATAAATCAGTGGATGACCGGCGTTTAGACGCCGGGCAGACGCCTGTTGGTCTGCGAAACGGTTTATGACAGATATGTGACAAGTTCTGTCGTGCCGGAGAAAGATCAATGCTGGGCTGGTTTCGTAAGCTGCTCCCTCGGGAGGAGAGATTCTTCGACCTGTTTGCCCGGCACTCCCAGGCCGTCGTGCAAGGCGCCGAGGCGCTGGAGGGAATGATGCGCGGCGGGGAGGAGACCCCGGTCTACTGCCAGCGCGTCAACCAGTTCGAGAACGACGCCGACCAGATCACGCGGGAAGTCCTGACCGCCGTCCGCCGCACCTTCATCACCCCTTTCGATCGCGGCGACATCAAGAACCTGATCACGGCGATGGACGATGCCATCGACCAGATGCAGCAGACCGCCAAGGCGGTGATGCTGTTCGAGGTCCGCACCTTTGAGCCGCCGATGCGCGAGATCGGCGCCATCCTCGTGCAGTGCGCGAATCTCGTCGGCAAGGCCGTGCCGCTGATGCAGGCGATGGGAGCGAACGTCACCACGCTGACCGCTTTGACCGAGGAAATCACGCGGCTTGAAGGCCGGGTCGACGATCTGAACGATATCGGCCTCAAGGAACTGTTCCTCCAGCACCGCGACGGCAACACGATGGACTTCGTGGTCGGGGCGGAAATCTACAAGCATCTGGAAAAGGTCGCCGACCGCTTCGACGACGTGGCCAACGAGATCAACAGCATCGTGATCGAACAAGTTTAAGGTCAGGACCTCGTCGTGGATGCATCGCTTGCTTTCCCCATCCTGGTCGGATTGATCGCCGTCGCGCTGCTGTTCGATTTTCTCAACGGTCTGCACGACGCCGCCAACTCCATCGCCACGATTGTTTCGACCCGCGTGCTGCGGCCGCAATACGCCGTTGCATGGGCGGCATTCTTCAACTTCATCGCGTTCGCGGTGTTCGGCCTGCATGTGGCGCAGACCATCGGCACCGGCATTATCCATCCCGAGGTCATTGATGCACATGTGATCTTTGCCGCGCTGATCGGCGCCATCGTGTGGAATCTGGTGACGTGGGGCCTCGGCATGCCGTCCAGCAGTTCGCATGCGCTGATCGGCGGACTGCTCGGCGCTGGCATGGCGAAGGCCGGGACTTCGGTCATGGTCTGGAGCGGTTTGTCAAAAACGCTGCTTGCGATTGTACTCTCGCCGCTGGTCGGATTTTTGCTCGCCCTGTTGCTGACGGCGATTGTGTCATGGGCCGCGGTGCGTTCGACGCCTTTTGCGGTCGATCGCGCGTTCCGTATCTTGCAGTTCGTGTCCGCCTCGCTGTACTCGCTCGGTCATGGCGGCAACGATGCGCAGAAGACCATGGGCATCATTGCGGTGCTGCTGTACTCGCAGGGCTATCTCGGAGGTGAGTTCAGCGTGCCGTTCTGGGTGGTGATCGCGTGTCAGGCTGCGATGGCGCTCGGCACGCTGATGGGCGGCTGGCGCATTGTGCGGACCATGGGCCTGCGCATCACCAAGCTGACGCCGATGCAGGGGTTCTGCGCCGAGACGGGCGGGGCGGCGACCTTGTTCGCCGCGACGTTCCTGGGCGTTCCGGTTTCGACCACCCACACCATCACTGGCGCGATTGTCGGCGTCGGCGCGGCGCGGCGTGTGTCGGCGGTGCGCTGGAACGTGGCGAGTTCCATCGTCTGGGCCTGGATCTTCACGATACCGGCGGCGGCATTGGTATCCGCGATGACGTACTACGCGACGACACTGGTGGGATGGAAGTAGGACTGGTGAAGTCATCCTTCGAGGCTCGCGCGCTACGCGCTGCTCGCACCTCAGGATGACGTTTCCCAATTCTAAGAGATAAGCCGTCACCCTGAGGTGCGCGCTCTTGCGCGCCTCGAAGGGCGACGGCTTATCATCCGCTCAGGCCACGACCTTGAGGCCGACGATTCCGGCGACGATCAGCCCGATGCAGGCGATGCGCATCGTGGTTGCGGGATCACCCAGCAGCCAGATGCCGAGGATGGCAGTTCCGACCGAGCCGATGCCGGTCCAGACCGCATAGGCGGTTCCGACGGGCAGTGTCTTCAGCGACAGGCCGAGCAGGAGCACGCTGGCAATCATGCTGACAATGGTGAGCACCGAGGGCACGAGCTTGGTGAAACCGTCGGTGTATTTCAGGCCGATGGCCCAGCCGATCTCCAGCAAACCCGCAACGAACAGCATGGTCCAT
Organism: Afipia sp. DC4300-2b1; assembly: GCF_049895725.1. Taxonomy (NCBI): domain Bacteria; kingdom Pseudomonadati; phylum Pseudomonadota; class Alphaproteobacteria; order Hyphomicrobiales; family Nitrobacteraceae; genus Afipia; species Afipia sp. DC4300-2b1. Next base: position 581,756 of record NZ_JAFCSX010000005.1, on the reverse strand, counting down.
GCCATGGTGAAATACCTCCATAACAGGGCCGTCCCTGCGGATATGTGAGTGAATCGAGGTCGTCCTCGCGGCCGCAACATGGCTTACCGGCAAAGAAGATGCAAGTGCATCTACTTCAAATACCCTTGATCCTGCCGCGTTTCTTTGCCACACGCTCGCATCATGTCCGACACCGCCATTGCCGCCGAGTCTGCCTCGCTGACGCCGCTTGCCGAAGAAGTGGCGCGCCGGCGCACATTCGCGATCATTTCGCATCCTGACGCCGGCAAGACCACGCTGACCGAAAAGCTGCTGCTGTTCGGCGGCGCTATCAATCTCGCGGGACAGGTCAAGGCCAAAGGCGAGCGGCGCAACACCCGCTCGGACTGGATGAAGATCGAGCGCGACCGTGGCATCTCCGTCGTCACGTCCGTGATGACCTTCGAGTTTCAGGGCCATGTTTTCAATCTGCTCGATACGCCGGGCCACGAGGACTTCTCGGAAGATACCTACCGCACGCTGACGGCCGTCGACTCCGCCGTCATGGTGATCGACGCAGCGAAGGGCATCGAGGCGCGCACGCTGAAGCTGATCGAGGTTTGCCGGCTCCGCGACATTCCGATCATCACGTTCGTCAACAAAATGGATCGCGAGAGCCGCGACACGTTCGATCTTCTCGACGAGATCGAGAAAACGCTGGCGCTGGATACGACGCCGATGACCTGGCCGGTCGGCCGCGGCCGCGACTTCATCGGCACCTATGACATCTCGACCGGCGGCATCCGTCTGCTCGAGGGCGGCGGCGCCAAGACCGGCGCTGCCGAGAAGATCGAGATTTCCGACTTGGCCGGCCGCAACGCCAATCTCGATGCCGGCGAAATCGCCGACGAACTCGAACTGGTGAAGGAAGCCTCGAAGCCGTTCGACCTGCAGTCGTTCCGCGAAGGCCATATGACGCCGGTCTATTTCGGCAGTGCGCTTCGGAATTTTGGAGTGGGCGATCTCCTGGAAGGTCTCGGCAAGTTCGCGCCGTCGCCGCGTGCGCAGGAGGCCGACAAGCGCAAGGTCGAAGCAGAAGAGGCCCGCATGTCGGCCTTCGTTTTCAAAATTCAGGCGAACATGGACCCGAACCATCGTGACCGCATCGCGTTCGCGCGGCTGTGCTCGGGCAAGCTGACGCGCGGCATGAAGGCCAAGCTGGTGCGCACCGGCAAGAACATGAGCCTGTCGTCGCCGCAGTTCTTCTTCGCGCAGGATCGCGCCATCGCGGACGAGGCGTTCGCCGGCGACGTGGTCGGCATTCCCAACCATGGTACGCTGCGGATCGGAGATACGCTGACCGAGGGCGAGGACATTACATTTGTCGGCGTGCCGTCATTCGCGCCGGAAATCCTGCGCCGCGTGCGGCTGACCGATGCGATGAAAGCCAAAAAGCTGAAGGAAGCGTTGCAGCAGATGTCGGAGGAGGGCGTCGTGCAGGTATTCCGTCCGCGCGATGGCGCGCCCGCACTGGTCGGCGTGGTCGGCATGTTGCAGCTCGACGTGCTGAAAGCGCGCCTCGACGCGGAATATTCGCTGCCGGTGGATTTCGAGATCAGCGAATTCCAGCTCGCGCGCTGGATATCGTCCGAGGACAAAAAGAAGCTCGAGACCTTCATTACTGCAAATAACTCCGGCGTCGCCGACGACGTTGACGGCGATCCGGTGTTCTTGGCCAAGAACGAATTCTATCTTGGCTACACCCGCGAACGCGCCGAGGGCATTGTGTTCTCGAGTATCAAGGATGTGAAGAAGAAGGCGTAGGCTCGCATTTTCCATTGAGGCGCGCATGTCGCGATGGACATGGGTTGCAACTGTAATTGCAGCGGCCGTTCTTTGGGAAACGGCCGGTTTTGCCTTGGACACCCAACGCAGCGGCGCCTCGCAGATATCGCGCCCCTTGAGCGGCATGAAGCCGAGTGTACTGCGTGAAGGGCGCTCGTTCTGCAATTCGATCCGCTACGGCCCGTGTGTTCCACGAGCGGGCTATTTGCTCGGCGATCCGATGCAACTCACGGTCTTCGCCAAGCCGGGCCACAAGGACGCCGCAAGCTACATCAAACCCGATCGCGATCTGAACAGCCTCGATGATTTATTCTCGGCCCTTCGTTCCTGCTGGACGCCGCCTGCGCCGGGTGAGGCTAGCGAAGGAGCGCAGATATCCGTCAGATTTTCGCTTCAGCGGGATGGGAATCTGATCGGACCGCCGCGTGTCACAGATGCGGGTGACCGTCTCTCGAAGGAGGTGCGCGGTATCTATTTCAAGTCGATGACCGCGTCGCTTGATAGCTGCATGCCATTTAGGCTGACCAAGGGGTTCAGCAGCGCCATCGTCGGGCGGCCGATCACTGTCCGTTACGTCGACAATCGGTCCCTCAAGCCGGAAGGTTCGCCGCAGCCCTGAACCTTTTGCGGACTCGGAAAATACGGCGCCGGTTTCAGCGCGCTCGCTTCTCCACATTCGCCTTGATATTTGCAAGGCCCACAGCCGCTTCCGCATCCATGTTGGCGATCTGCTCGTCGGTCGGTGGCTTTTTGCGCGCGGGGTTGCGCAGGGTGCGGGTGAACTTGGTGCCGCCCGCGACATCCTCGCAGATATACTGAACCACGATGGGGCCGATGAAATCGGTCTCAGCCTGCACGATCCACAGCTTCGGGCTGACACAGGCGCGCACGATCCAGTTCAGCGACACTTCGCCCGAGCGGATGTGCCATTTCTCGTGAAACAGTTCGCCGGTGTCCAGCGGACGGTTCTCGCTGTCGATGTGGTGCGAGGCCGCGAGCCATTCGGGCCACGACTGCGGATTGGTCACGTAGTCGAACACCGCCTTAGGCGGAGCGTTGATGACGATGTCGTGGCTGCGCTCGAAGGCGACGGTGGCGGCGGCGTTCATGGCGTTTTTTCCTTTCCGGATTTTCTTGTTTTGCCGGTGGTGATGAATTTGCTTCCGTCGTCCCCGCGAAGGCGGGGACCCATACTTGATGAAGATGCTTGAGTGGATTCGCGCATCATCTCGTAGTCTTGGGGTTATGGGTCCCCGCCTTCGCGGGGACGACGATGTATTTAGTTGATCCTGATATCGCCGCGCTTGATGACATCGGACCACAGCCTGATCTCGGCGTCCATCCGCGCGCGCAAGGCGCCCGGTGTGGATGGAACCGGCTCCATCAACTGCGTTTCCAGCCGCTCGCGCACGCTTGGTTTGGTCAGGATATCGTTCACCTCGTCATTGATCTGCGCGACGAAGGCGGGCGGCGTGCCGGCAGGTGCTATCAGCGCATTCCACGCATCGGATTCGACGTCGATGCCGCTTTCCTTGAGTGTCGGGACGTCGGGCAGAAAGCGCGAGCGCTGCGCGGTCGCGACCGCGAGGATTTTGACCTGACCGGCCGCGAGTTGCGGCGTCACCGCGATGGCGGGCAGGCATGCGGCCTGCACGTCGCCGCGAATCACGGCGGTGACTGCCTGCGGCGATCCACCATAGGGGATATGCACCATGGTGGCGCCTGCACGCTGTGCGATCGCTTCCATGGTCAAATGGGATAGCGATCCGGCGCCGATCGAGCCGAAGGCGAGCGGCGTTCCCTTGCGTTTGAGCATCGCCAGAAACTCGGCCACCGAATTGACGTTCAGGCTCGTGGGCACGACGAGAACACTCGGCAGCGAGGTGAGCATCGTCACCGGCGCGATGTCCTTGGCGGGGTCGTAAGGCAGTTTCGAGAACAGCAGCGTGTTGATGGCGAGCGGCCCGCCGAGACTGATGCCGAGTGTCGCGCCGTCGGGCTCAGCCTTGGCGACGGCGTCGGTGCCGATATTGCCGCCGGCGCCCGGTTTGTTCTCGACAATGAAACTTGCACCCGGATGGCGTGCCTGAAGGTCGTCGGCGACAATCCGCCCAACCAGATCGGGCGTCGAGCCAGGCGCATAGGGCACGATGATTTTCACGATTTTCGGCGGCCAGGCCGGCTCTGCCGCATGGGCAGTCAAGGCGGGCGCCGCGAGAGCCAGCGCGAGTGCGGCGATTGCAAGGGATTTCATAGGGCCGGGAAGAGTTTGGAGCAGGGTTGCGATGTCGAAGCAGCATTGCGCGCCGCACCCCAAAAGTGATACCGGGGCACAGTGCGGGCGGACATTAACAGGGTCTTCCGCGGGGTGGAATGTGCCGTAAAGCGGAGCTGAAAACCGCTGCGGGCAGATCGAGAGGGTGGGGCGCCAAATGGGCTTGTTGATCCTGATCGCCGGATTGTTGCTGTTCCTCGGTGTCCATACACTGACCACGATGCGTGGTCCGCGCGCCAGGGTGATCGCGCGGCTCGGCGAGAGCGGTTACAAGATTCTCTACGTACTGGTGTCGTTCGCAGGGCTCGCGCTGATCGTGTGGGGCTTCAGTATTTATCGCGCCACGGGCTGGATCAACGTCTGGTATCCGCCGGTCGCGCTGCGCCATCTCGTGCTGGCGCTGATGCTGCCCGCAGTCGTTCTCGTTGTCGCGTCCTACATCCGCGGCCGCATCTACACCACGGTGAAGCATCCGATGCTGGCCGGCGTGAAGCTGTGGGCGCTGCTTCATCTTCTTGCCAATGGCGATCTCGGGTCGATCATCCTGTTCGGCTCGATTCTGGCATGGGCGGTCTATGACCGCATTTCGCTCAAGCGCCGCGAAGATCCCGGCGCACCACCGATTCCCGTCGGCGGCGTGGCCAACGATCTGATCGCGGTCGCGGTCGGTGTCGTGGTCTATGCCGCGCTGGCCTTCGCATTCCATCCTCTCGTAATCGGCGTCCCCGTGATTGGAGCTTAAGACATGTCCGTGCAGACAGCGGTGAAGCGCAAGACCGCGCCCGATATTCTCAAGCGCAAGGGCGGCGATCCGATCGTGATGCTGACGTCGTATCACGCGCATACTGCGGCGCTGGTCGACCGCTATTGCGACGTCATTCTTGTCGGCGACTCGCTCGGCAACGTGATGCACGGATTCGAGACGACGGTGCCAGTCACGCTCGACATGATGATCCTTCAAGGCCGTGCAGTGATGCGCGGCTCGAAAGAGGCTCTCGTCGTGGTGGACATGCCGTTCGGATCGTATGAGGCCTCGAAGGAACAGGCGTTTCATTCCGCGGCGCGTGTTCTGAAGGAAACCCATTGCGGCGCCGTGAAGATGGAAGGCGGCGTGCGCATGGCCGAGACCATCGAGTTTCTCACCACGCGCGGCATCCCGGTGATGGGCCATATCGGACTCACGCCGCAGTCGATCAACACGCTTGGCAGCTTCAAGTCGCAAGGCAAGGACGAGGCCATCAAGATCGCTGCGGGCGAGAACGGCAGCGGTCCGTTTCAGGATGACGCGCGCGCGGTGGCGCAGGCCGGTGCATTCTCGATGGTTGTGGAAGCCGTGGCCGAGCCGCTCGCACGCCGCATCACCGAGATCGTTTCGATTCCGACCATCGGCATCGGCGCGAGCAATGCTTGCGACGGTCAGGTGCTGGTGCTTGAAGACATGCTCGGCCTGTCGCCGTGGGTGCCGAAGTTCGTCAAGCGTTACGGCAATCTTGGACCCGGCATTGAGGCCGCGATTCAGGATTACGCAAAGGACGTGCGTTCGCGCGCGTTTCCGGGGCCAGAGCACGTCTACGGCATCAAGCCGAAGGCCTGACACGCCCGGTAACGGCTATCGCTGTAAAGAGCCCGGCGCATCGCGCCGGGCTTGAGTTGAAAACTGGAGATTCAGAAGGCAATCAAACGCGGCGCGGCCCTGAGGCCGCGCCGTTCACCATTCAGAACTTGTAGTTCACAGCTCCGCGGACGACATGGATCTTGTTGTCGAACGTGGTCACGAGATTGAACCCTGGTGTGGTCGTCGGATTGATAACTGTCTCGTTTCCGAGGTCGTAGTAGAGATATTCAGCTCTCACCGTCCAGTTGTTGGCAACCACGTATTCCACGCCGCCACCTGCAACCCATCCGGACAAGGTCCGGTTTGTTGTGAGAGGATTGTTCGAGAAAAGGCCGGTGTAGTCCGTGCGATAATCCACGTCGGCCCAGGCGCCGCCGCCGGTGCCGTAGACCATCCAGCGATCCCACACCCAGCCGAGCCGGCCGCGAATGCTCGCTAGCCAATTGATGTTCTGATCCGCGACGTGGTTGAAGCCGACGGGCCCGATTGGAACGCCGCCCGCTGTGATCGGAGCGGTGTTGTTGTTGCGGATGCCTGTGCCCGAAATATCGCCTTCGATGCCGAGCAGCCAGTTTGGCGCGAATTGCCAGTTGTAGCCAATCTGACCACCGCCCACGACACCGGCCTGGTTGCCGTTGCCGAACGAAGCTGTATCGAACCCCGGAAAAAGATCGTTTCTTGAAGTGATTGATGAATCACTCCAGCCGCCGCCAGCGTGAAGACCGGCGTAGAAGCCGGTCCAGCTCCAGACAGGAGCGACGATTGGAGGTGGAGCTTTATACCGCGGAGCCATGTCCGCGGCAGATGCGCTGCTGACTGTGAAGATCAAAGATGTGCTGCTGATTGCGCCGACCAGGAAGGCCGACGTCGCAAGTAATTTCCGCATGATGCACTCCCCAAAAAATGTCTGAGTTTGGCAGTCGAGCCGGAAATGCCCTTGAGAAAATTCCATCACAAAAAGCAGCCGATGACTGTCACCCGCAAGCCACGTTCCGCCAGCAATTTTAAGAGGTTAGGTCAGCGGTACTGGCGTAAGTGCCTTATTTTTGAAATGCGTTTCGCGCGGTTCGCGCGTCTTGATTCAGGGCGTGTGCGCGATAGCGCGTCCATCGCGGATGAAATGAAAAGGCCCGGCGCAGTGCACCGGGCCTGAGTTTCGAAACTGGAGAAAAGAATTGATGGCGCAACTGTGAGGCCCCGCCACCAAGGACTCAGAACTTGTAGTTCACGCCTGCGCGGACGACATTCACCTTTGTGCTGAAAGTGGTGTTGTACGCGAGAGGCGGGGCTACAACCGACACGTTCGACACCGCCTCCGAGCCGAAATCGTAATAGAGATATTCGAGCCGCGCGGTCCAGTTGTTGGCAAATGCATATTCAGCGCCGCCGCCGACAGTCCAGCCCGATTTGGTCGTGTTGAAGTTGCCGGAATTGAAAAGTCCGAACCCGGTGAGGTTGGTGCGGTAGTTGATATCAGCCCAGGCCGCGCCGCCGGTCACATACACAAGCCAGCGATCCGCGGCATAGCCGAACCGGCCGCGCACGCTTGCCATCCAGTCAATGTTGCGATCAGCCTCATGCGTAAACGCTGCGCCTATCGGCCCTCCGCCGAGCGTGATGGGTGCTAAGCTCGACTTGCGAATTCCCGTTCCGGAAATGTCGCCTTCGATGCCGAGCACCCAGTTCGGCGCGAATTGCCAGTTGTAGCCGATCTGGCCGCCGCCAACGACGCCACTGCCGTTGCCGCCCAGTCTGGCGGTGTCGAAGGGACCGAATCCCGAGACAGTCGCGGTCGCGTCGCCATCGCTCCAGCCGCCGCCGACATGACCGCCGATATAGAGGCCGGTCCAGCTCCACACCGGCGCCATGACCGGCGCCTTGGTGTAACGCGGTCCGAGATCGGCCGCCGATGCCGATGCCGACGTCACTGCAATCAACGCTGCGGCCGCAAAAAGCTTTCTCATAAATTTCTCCGTATGATCTGAATGAATTCATCTGCCCAGCCGTCCGGGGCTGCGTTCATTGTCAGCGAACAGTCCGGTTCGACGGCGCAAATCATCGTGGCGCGAACCTAGGAGCGCGGAGAAGGCGAGTCTTGGACTGCGCGGCACGTCCTTGGACTGAACGCTACCCGCACCCCGATTTGAACCGGCTGTGTCTATCCAGCGACACACCCTTGGGCGGGCATTCGCCCCAAGGGTGGATGGATTTCATGGATGGCTATTCTTTTGCGATGCGCAGTTCGCGGTTGAGCGCGATCAAGGCGTTTATCGTTTCAGAGATTGATAATCCCGCGCTGTGTCTGGCGGACATCGCTGCGCATCAGGGCATTTCGTCGAGCTATGTCAGGAAGCTGTTCGCGGCCGAAGGAACGAGGTTCACGGCCTTCGTTCTCGAAACCCGCCTCGAATATGTTTCGCGGATGCTGCTCGATCCCGACAACCGCGCGCAGTCCATCAGCGCCATCGCGCTGAAATGCGGCTTCAACGATATTTCCTATTTCAACCGTGTCTTCCGCCGGCGCTACGGCTGCACGCCGTCCGATCTGAGGCGAGGGCGCAGCGAAGCTGATCCGGTGGAAAGCGCGACGGCATAGCGCCGTCGCGTGGAGGCGCTCACTGCGACCGGCTGAGCTGCTCTTCGGTCACGATCCGCTCGATGTTTTCGGTCTTGCTCCGGATGCGGTATCGTACGCGGCCATCTGCCTCGATCGGCATGCAGCCAATGATCGTGTAGACGTTCGACCGGATTTTCTCGGCGCGGCCCTGGGGCCCCTGACTCTGATGATGGACGTCGTCGTTGATCGAAAAGCTGTGGGTCATGGTTTCTCCTGCTGCGGCGGGTTGTAGCAGCCGGTCGGGGTAAAGCAACGATACCGGCGGTCCTGGGCTTTGAGACAGGTTAACGCTTTGATCCGGCTCACTTTGCCTTGCGGTCGCCATACCGGTACTGTATCGCCGCCATCACATCGGGGGAGCCGCGCGGGCTGCGTGGCCGATGGCGGGATCGCATCTCTTTCATATCATGCCGGGCGGGACAATTAAGTGTCTGAAATATTTAATGAAATCGACGAGGACTTGCGCCGGGAGCAGATCAAGAAGCTCTGGGAGCGGTACTCGATCTTCGTCATTGCGGCAGCGATTCTGATTGTCGCCGGGGTCGGCGGCTGGCGCGGCTACCAGTATCTCGAGGCCAAGAAGGCCGCGGAAGCCGGGTCGGCTTTCGAAGCCGCCATAACGCTGTCCGAACAGGGCAAAAAGGCCGAGGCGGAAGCCGCCTTCGCCAAGATCGCGTCCGACGGCTCCAAGGGTTATCGCGTGCTGGCGCGGCTGCGCGCCGCCGCGGACGCCGCAGCCGCCAACCCGCAGGCCGCTGCCAAGCTTTACGACGCCATCGCCGCCGACCCGAGCGTCTCCGCCTCGGATCAGGATCTTGCGCGCATTCGCGCTGCCGGGCTGCTGATGGAAACCGAACCCTATGCGGCCATGCGCCAGCGCCTTGAACCCGCGACCGGCGAGGGCCGGACCTATCGGCACACCGCCCGCGAGTTGCTGGCCCTGTCGGCTTACCGGGTCAACGATGCGACCGCCGCCCGCCAGTGGCTCGATATGATCGGCAACGATGCGCGCACGCCGGCCAGCATGCGCAGCCGTGCAGAGGCTTTGCAGGCCCTGCTGCCGCCCGCCGCGAAAAGCTGAACGAGACATCGATGCGCCGCTCGCAACGCCTGATTGCCGCCACTGTCCTTGCTGCGATGTCGCTTGTCCTTGCCGGCTGTTCCGGCGGCAATTTCGACCCGACCGACATGATGGACTGGTTCGACACCAAGAAGAAATTACCCGGCGATCGCAGGCCGGTTTTCCCTGAGGGTGTGCCGGGCGTCGAACAGGGTGTGCCGCGTGACCTTTACAAGGGGGCTGCTCGTCAGGATGCGCCGCCGGTTGCCGAGACACCGCCGCCTGTGCCGGAGCCGAAGGCCAAATCGCGCAAGTCCGCAGCCCGCGAGGCCGAGCCGTTCCCGACGCCGGTCGACGATGCCAGCGCACCCGCACCGAAGATGAAGAAACCCAAGCGGACCCGCATCACGGCGCCGGAGTCTGATGCTGAGCCCGCCGCGCCTGCGCCGCAACGGCAACAGCAGGCCGCGCCGCCGCAGCAGGCCGCGCCCCAGCAGCAAGCCCCGTCCTCTTTCCCCGCGCCGCTGCCCAGCGGGGGCTTTGCGCGCTGATTTAGGCTTTCAACGCGCCCCTTTATTGACACGAGGTCCGTAAAGGGCGAACGGATCACCCATGTCTTTTGCCATCGCCATTATCGGCCGCCCCAATGTCGGCAAGTCGACCCTGTTCAACCGGCTGGTTGGACAGAAGCTCGCGCTTGTCGATGACCAGCCGGGCGTGACGCGCGACCGCCGCGAGGGCGACGGACGCCTCGGCGATCTCGAATTTACCCTGATCGATACCGCAGGCCTCGATGAAGGCCCGAAGGGGTCGCTGACCGCGCGCATGCAGGAGCAAACCGAGGCGGCAATCGCCGCCGCCGACGCGCTGATGTTCGTGATCGACGCGCGCGCGGGACTGACCCCGACCGACCGCGCCTTCGCGGACTTCGCGCGCCGCGCGAACAAGCCGGTGGTGCTGGTTGCCAACAAGAGCGAGGGCAAGCACGGCGAGGCGGGCGCGATGGAATCCTACGCGCTCGGGCTCGGCGATCCGATTCCGATTTCCGCTGAACACGGCGAAGGTCTCAGCGACCTCTACGACGCGCTCCGCGTGCTGATGCCTGAGCCGGTCGAGAGAGACGATGACGAGGACGATCCAGAGTCGTTCGAGAATGTCGACGGCGAGGATGAAAATCTGTCGACGCGCCCGATCCGTGTTGCAGTGCTTGGCCGCCCCAACGCCGGCAAATCCACGCTGATCAACCGACTGCTCGGCGAGGAACGGCTGCTGACCAGCCCCGAAGCCGGAACGACGCGCGATTCCATCGCTGTCGACGTGATGTGGAAGGGCCGCGAGTTTCGCGTGTTCGACACCGCAGGCCTGCGGCGGCGCTCGCGTATCGAGGACAAGCTGGAAAAGCTCTCCGTCTCGGACGCGCTGCGCGCGGTGCGTTTCGCGGAAGTCGTCGTGCTGATGATGGACGCGCAGAACAAGTTCGAGGAGCAGGATCTGCGGCTCGCCGATCTGATCGAGCGTGAAGGCCGCGCCATCGTGATCGCGGTCAACAAATGGGACCTGATGGAGCGCGCGCCGAGCCAGATCGCCAGGCTGCGGGAAGATGCCGATCACCTGCTGCCGCAGGTGAAGGGCATGCCGGTGGTCGCGGTATCCGGCATGATGGGCGAGGGCATCGACCGGCTGATGAGCGCCATCGAGGACGCCTATGGTGTCTGGAACCGACGGATCTCGACCGCATCGCTCAATCGCTGGTTCGAGCAGGCGGTTCAGAACAATCCGCCGCCGGCGGTGTCGGGCAGGCGGCTCAAGCTCAATTACATTACGCAGGCCAAGGCGCGCCCGCCGAGCTTCGTGGTGTTCTGTTCGCGCGCGGACGCGATCCCGGAATCCTACCTGCGCTACTTGGTCAACAGCATGCGCGGCGCCTTCGATCTGCCCGGTACGCCGATCCGCATCACGCTGCGCGAGAAGGACAACCCGTTCGCACATAAAGCCAAGCGGAAGTCTTGACGTCCGGGCAACCGGAACAATTTGTCACTTAATGAATTGATTCAAGCTTTGCCCCGGTGGGACCCGCGTGTGCGGCTCCTGCGGTCCGTTGTAGCGGAGGGTGCCATGTCGATCGGCAGGCCTAAGTTCATTTCGCTCCTTGCGCTGGTTTTCGGCGCTCTGTTCTTTATCGCGGCTTATGACGCCGCCTCGGCAAGAGGCGGAGGGCACGGCGGCGGAGGCGGCGGTTTTCGCGGAGGCGGAGGCGGCTTCCATGGTGGTGGAGGCGGTTTTCGAGGCGGCGGGTTCCATGGCGGAGGTTTTCGCGGTGGTGGCGCCGCGTTTCGCGGTGGCGGAGTCCGAATGGGTGGAGGGCACGCTTTCTACGGCCGGCCGCATATCTCCCGCTCATTCTCAAGGCCGAGTTACCGGGGCGGACGGTCCTACGCCATTCATAATCGGCAATTCAATCGCAGCGCGCGGTTCAACTCGTCTCGCGGCGCCGTTGCTCGCAACGCAATGGGGACCTCGAGCACAAGAGCCCTGAACGTTCGTAACACACGCAATGCAAACGCGGTGCGGAATGCATTCCACGCCCGTCCGGTCAACCGCGCCCTGCGCAATGCGAACGCTCTGCGCAACCCGGCGACCCGCGCGCTCGTGACAACGCGCCTCGCGACGGCAGGCTGGCATAACCGCAACGGCTGGTGGCGTCATCGCCACGGCGGATTCGGATGGGTGGGACCGGTGTTCTGGCCGTTCGCCTTCTACGACATCTACGGTTATTCGCTGTGGGGCTACGACTACGACGCAGCATTCTGGGACTACGGATATCCCGACATCTATGCGGGCATCTTCGCGCCTTACGGCTACGACGATCTGATCGGCTATTCCGGTTATCTGCCGGGCTATGCTGCCCGGAGCGGGAGAGGCCGGGAGTCGTTTGCGTCGGCCGATCCGAACGATCGCGTGAGTCTGACGCAAATGTGCGGCGAGGACAGCCGCGACATCGCCGGACTGCCGATCGACGCGATCCAGAAGGCGCTTCAGCCCGACGCAGCCCAGCGCGCGGCGCTCGACGATCTTGCCAACGCCTCGCTGAAGGCAGGGCAGGACATCAAGGCTGCGTGCCCGACGGACATTGCGCTGACGGCTCCGCGACGTCTCGCGGTCATGCAGCAGCGCATCGAGGCGATGATCGCCGCCGTGAAAACCGTGCAGCCGCCGCTTGAGAAGTTTTACGGACTTCTGAACGACGAGCAGAAAGCGAAGTTCAACGCCCTCGCGCAGCGGCAACGGCCTGCGCGAGCCTTACAGAGCGCGAATGCGGCGCAACCGAGTTGTGACGTGTCGCAGCCCGGTGTGACCGATTGGCCGGGATCGATGATCGACCAGGCAGTGAAGCCGAGCGACGATCAGCGTAAAGGGTTGGAAGCTCTTCAGAGCGCCGCGGCCAGGGCAGCGGACATGTTGAAGTCGTCCTGCCAGTCGGAGAATGCGAACACGCCGCCTGCGCGGCTCGCGGCGGTCGGCAAGCGGCTCGACACCATGCTGCAAGCGGTGAAGACCGTCCGCGCGCCGCTGGACAGCTTCTACGGATCGCTCGACGACGAGCAGAAGGCGAGCTTCGACGCCATCGGCCCGAAGCGGATGAGTGCTGCGGAGCGGACCACGATGGCGCAGAGTGATGACGATGCGCCGCGCCGGTCGCGTAGCCGCCGTCACCATCACTATGGCAACGTTGACTATATGATCCGGCGCATGATGTCGTTGGTGCGATGATAGCGCGGGAGCGAACTGCCTTCAGTTCGCCCGCGTCCAGGTCGAGGACTTGCAGATCATCCCGCCCATGGCGCAGCCTGCCGTGGTCAGCGTGCCGCCCGAGAGCGACATCTTGCCGGAATAGGTCTTGCCGTCTTCCGGATTGAACGCGGAGCCTTTCCACGCGTCCGCGCCATCGGGCTTCATGTCGTAGAAGATGCGCTGGCCGACCTTCGCAGGCGTCTCGACGCCCGGCTTGAGCCAGACGAGCGATCCGCAATACGCGCCGCCGCCGCATGGGCCGATCTTGACCTTGGACGCGCCGGTGTCGCGCAGCCATGTTCCGCTCGGATCGCCTGCAAATGCCGATGTCCCCATGAGCGTGAGAGCAGCGATTGCCGCTGCAATTTTCAATGCCATTCCGTTTCCCCTCAAATATGCGCCAGCCTCTTTGTGCGGGCTTGCGCAAATTGAACAGGGGGACGTGAGGAGTGTCAACCGCGCGGCCTTGTGGCGGACGTTACTCCACCGGCGTGCGGAAACTCTTCAGCGTCTTCGACGGATAGTCGAAGAATTTTCCGGTCTCAAGCCACGAGGGCGCGCACATCGGCACGATGAACTCCGCCGCCTGTTCAGGCGTGTCGAGAATCATCGGGTCCTCGCCGGGCATTACAGTGGCGCGCATGCGGGTGCGGATCGGACCGGGGCTGAACAGATTGACGCGGATCGGCGTGGTCGCGGTCTCGTTCGCCCAGACGCGCACGAGGGCGTCGAGGGCGGCCTTCGACGCCGCGTAGGGGCCCATATAAGCAGTAGCCTTGTGGGCAATGCCGGAGGTGATGAACACCGCGCGGCCTGCATCGGATTTTTGCAGCAGCGGCTCCATGCAGCGGATCAACTGGAAATTTGCGGTGGTGTTGACCGCGAACATGTTGTCCCAGAATTTCGGATCGGTGTGACCGAGCGGCGAGGACGTTCCCGCGACACCCGCATTGCCGATCAGAATGTCGAGCTTGCCGTGACGCTCATTGAGCGCCGCGCCGAGCCGGGCGATGCCATCGAGATCGGTCATGTCGAGCGGGACCAGCGTGGCGTTGCCGCCGTCGGCGCGAATGGCGTCGTCGAGTTCTTCGAGACCGCCTTGGGTGCGCGCAACCGCGATGACATGGGCACCGGCCCGCGCCAGTGCGCGCGCCGTGGCATAGCCGATGCCGCGCGATGCGCCGGTGACAAGAGCGAAGCGGGAGGCGAGAGGTTTGGTCATGGGGAAAGCCCGATTTTTCCCGCGCCCCGCTTGCGGGGAGAGGGTGGCATGCCGCGTCGGCGGCGCGCCGGGTGAGAGGCCTGCTATTGCATAATGCCGCGCGTGAATAAACCCATGCCGGACTTGCCCCTCATCCGATCGTTATGGCGATCCGGCATCTCCCGCAGGGCGGGGAGATGCCAGGGAGGAAGGCCGTTCCGAACCGTGCTACAGGTCCGGCATGACCCCGAACTCCCCAACCGCCGCCGGACACCGGTGGCGGGCCATGTCGATCGCCGATCTGCGCCTGGTCAACAAGCTGGCCGCCCGCATTCATCCGGACTATCCGGAGGATGATGCGGTCTTTGCCGAAAGGCTGCGGCTCTATCCGCAAGGTTGCCGGGTGCTGGAGGGCGAGCATGGTCTTGTCGCCTATATCGTCAGTCATCCTTGGCGGCATCTGGAACCGCCGCCACTGAATGCATTGCTTGGGGCGCTGCCGTTCCAGCCCTCCACGTTCTACATCCACGATCTCGCGCTGGCGCCGGAAGCGCAGGGCACCGGTGCCGGAGCAAGGATTGTTGCGTCGCTCGCGGACCATGCCGCTGCCAGCGGCCACTCCAGCATGTCGCTGATCGCGGTCAACGGCTCCGCAGGCTTCTGGCAACGGCAGGGGTTTCAAGCGGTGCACGACCCGCTGCTGGAGTCCAAGCTGCGCAGCTATGGCGACGATGCCTGCTTCATGTCGCGGACACTTCAGGCGCCCGGCTGGCACCCGTCGTCGCGACAGATCGGCGCGCTGTACGAGCGTCATGCCGCAGCGTTCGACCGGGATCGCGGCGACCGGCTGGTGGAGCGCGCGTGGTTCGAACGGTTCAGGCAGGTGATGCCGGACGGTGCGGATGTGCTTGATCTCGGATGCGGATCGGGCGAACCGGTTGCGCGCTACCTGATCGAAGCGGGGCATTGCGTCACGGGCGTCGATTCATCGCCGACGCTGATTGATCTGTGCCGCGCGCGGTTTCCAAAGCAGACGTGGATGGCGGGGGACATGCGCGAGGTCTCTCTGTCGAGGCGCTTCGGCGGCGTTGTGGCCTGGAACAGCTTCTTTCATCTGACGCCGGACCATCAGCGCGCGATGTTCAGGATTTTTAAGGATCACGCTGATCCCGGCGCAGCGCTGATGTTCACCAGCGGGCCGGGTGCCGGCGAAGCCATCGGCTCCTATCAGGGCGAGGCGCTCTATCACGCCAGCCTCGATACCGCGGAATATCAGGCGCTGCTTGCCGCGCACGGCTTTTCGACCGTGCAGCATGTGGTGGAAGATCAGGAGTGCGGCGGCCTGACGGTGTGGCTGGCCCGGAAGCAATCGGCCTGAGCGGACGATACGCTCAGGCTGACGGCGTCAGCTCGCTTCAGCCAGCAGCGAAAGCTGGTGCGGCTGCTGCTCGACCTGGGTCTGGTCGGTGAGGTGGGTCGGATATGCGCCCGTAAAGCAATGATCGGCGAACTTGGGGTTCGCGGGATCGCGGCCGTCGAAGCCCATGGCGCGGTACATGCCGTCGATCGACAGGAACGCCAGTGAGTCCGCGCCGATGATCTCGCGCATTTCCTCGAGCGTATGCGTCGCGGCCAGAAGACCGCCGCGATCCGGCAGGTCGATGCCGTAATAATCGGGATTTATGATCGGCGGTGAGGCGAGGCGGAAGTGAACTTCCTTCGCGCCGGCATCGCGCATCATGCGCACGATTTTCTTCGAGGTGGTGCCGCGCACCAGCGAGTCATCGATCAGGATGATGCGCTTGCCTTCGATGGCGGCGCGATTTGGCGCGTGCTTCATGCGCACGCCGAGTTCGCGCACGCTTTGGGTCGGCTGAATGAAGGTGCGGCCCACATAGTGGTTGCGGATGATGCCAAGCTCAAACGGCACACCCGAGTGCTGGCTATAGCCGACGGCCGCGGGGACGCCGGAATCCGGCACCGGCACGATCACGTCGACGTCGACATGGCTTTCCCGCGCAAGCTGCGCGCCGAAGGCCTTGCGGACTTCGTAGACCGAGCGGCCGCCGACGATGGAGTCGGGCCGCGAGAAATAGATGTATTCGAAGATGCAGGGGCGGGGCGGCTGCGGCGGGAACGGCTTGTGGATCTCCGTGCCCTTCTCATCGAACACGATGACTTCGCCGGGCTCGATGTCGCGGACATATTTTGCGCCGATGATGTCGAGCGCGCAGGTCTCGGAGGCAAGGATCGGACAGTTGTCGAGTTCGCCGAGCACCAGCGGGCGGATGCCGAGCGGATCCCGCGCGCCGATCAGCTTCTTGTTGGTCAGCGACACCAGCGCATAGGCGCCCTCGATGGCGCGAAGAGCTTCGATATAGCGCTCGATGAAACGGCCGCGCTTCGATTGCGCGACCAGATGCAGGATCACCTCGGTGTCGGTGGTCGATTGCATCATCGCGCCATGGCGGACGAGTTCGCGCCGCAGCGTCAGGCCGTTGGTGAGATTGCCGTTGTGGCCGACGGCAAAGCCGCCTGCGTTGAGTTCGGCGAACAGCGGCTGCACGTTGCGAAGAATGGTGCCGCCGGTGGTGGAGTAACGGACATGGCCGACGGCCATATTGCCGGGAAGGCGTTCGATCACTTCGGCGCGGGAGAAGGTGTCTCCGACGAGGCCGAGGCGGCGCTCGGAATGAAAACGGTGGCCGTCGTAGGTGACGATGCCGGCGGCTTCCTGGCCCCGATGCTGAAGGGCGTGAAGGCCGAGGGCAGTGATGGCGGCGGCTTCGGGATGCCCGAAGATGCCGAACACGCCACACTCCTCGCGGAGTGTGTCTCCGTTGAGATCCTTGTCCAGATCGTCATCCAGGTCGTAGTCGGATTTGGAGGGAGGAGTGGAGTGATCGCCGGAAGGGGTTTTCATATGGTCCACCGCGCCCTTGTCTGAGGCAGGACTAGAACTGAATCTAGCGTCCTGCGGCTTTGCCTTCGATCAACTGCTTCATGCCGTCACGGGCTGTTTTCCCGTACCCGCCGTCGTTCCCCACCGTTGCCGTTGTGCGCGGTTCGGGAGCTGCATCAGACTGCTGCTCCTCGTCGCCCTTTTTCTTGAACCTCTTCAAGATGGTGTTCTCGGGGTCATCCGGCAAGAGGCCCATCAGCCAATCGCCGGTTCCCTGCAACATCACCCGCGACTTGGCGTTACGGACCCAATCTGGCTGTTGTTTGTCCGGCACCAGCCAGGCGAAGAACAAAAACGCCACCACCATGATCAACAAGCCGCGAGCGAGGCCAAACAGGAAGCCCAGGGTACGGTCGAGCGCGCCGATCCGCGAATCGAGGATCATGTCCGAGATGCGGACCGTGATGATCGACACCACGATCAGTGTCAGGATGAACACGCCGGCTACGACGGCTACCGCCGCGACGGTTTCGTTGTTGAAGTACGTTTTCGCGGTCGGCAGCAGCTTCTGATAGGCGTAGAGCGTGGTCAGGGCTGCGGCGCCCCAGGCCGCGATCGACAGAATCTCGCGCATGAAACCGCGGATCATCGCCAGAAGGCCCGATAACAGCATCACGGCAAGAACGATAATGTCGAGAAGCGTTATCGGCATCGGCTGGTCAGATCCGCTTTCAGTTTCAAAACCCCGAATCGGGTTGTCTCAGGTCCGGATAGCTGACGGCCATATCGCACGTCCCGCAAGGGCCCGGAACCCGCAAAAACCCAGACATCAACGGCAAAACTGCATCGCTCTTATGGATCGCCTGTTGCGGTTAACGATCCGTAGCGGGCGCAATCGGCAGCCGTTGCAACGTCGCGGGCTATATAGCGGCCGGTCACGCCAGCGTCACGCCGCCTTTGGTTCTCAACAGGCTTGATTCAGCCTGAAGCTGCGGTTTTCCCTCGGGCTGTGGCTTTGCTGCCCCGCGCGGCAATGTCCGCAACCAGCGAGGTCAGCGATCCCACCGTATTGAGCGACAATCCGGCGTCGCCGCCGGTATCGCCGCGCGCATTTTCCGGCAGCACGGCGCGGCCGAAGCCGAGCTTGGCGGCCTCCTTCAGCCGAGCTGAGGTCTGGGCCACCGGCCGAACCGCACCCGACAGCGAGATTTCGCCGAAATAGACCGCATCGACCGGCAACGGCGCGTTGGCGAGCGAGGACACCAGCGCCGCTGCTGCCGCCATGTCTGCCGCAGGCTCGTTGATCCGCAGGCCGCCGGCGACATTGAAGTAGACGTCGTAGCCGGAGAGCTTGACCCCGCAATGCGCCTCCAGCACCGCGAGCACCATCGAAAGGCGGCTGGATTCCCAACCCACCACCGCGCGTCGCGGCGTTCCGAGCGTTGTCGGCACAACCAGCGCCTGCAGTTCGACCAGCACCGGTCGCGTGCCTTCAAGACCGGCGAACACGGCTGTGCCGGGGCTGCCGAGATCGCGCTCGGACAGGAACAGTTCGGATGGATTGGAGACTTCGCGCAGGCCGAGACCGGTCATTTCGAACACACCGATTTCGTCGGTGGGACCGAAGCGGTTCTTCACCGCGCGCAGGATGCGGAACTGCTGCGAGCCTTCGCCCTCGAAGCTCATCACCGCATCGACCATGTGCTCCACCACACGGGGGCCGGCGATCTGGCCGTCCTTGGTGACGTGACCGACCAGAATAAGGGCCGCGCCGGATTTCTTTGCGAAGCGGATCAGTGCCTGTGCCGATGCGCGGACCTGCGTCACCGTTCCGGGCGCGGATTCGACGGTGTCGGTCCACATGGTCTGGATCGAATCGATCACCACAAGGCGAGGCGGGGTTCCTTCCGACAGCGTGGCGATGATGTCTTCGACGGAGGTCTGTGCGGCCAGTTGCACCGCGGCGTCGGCGAGACCGAGACGCGCGGCGCGAAGACGGACCTGCGCGACGGCCTCTTCACCCGAGATGTAGACCACGCGATGTCCCGCGCGCGCCATCAGGCTGGTGGCCTGGGTCAGCAGTGTCGATTTTCCGATGCCGGGATCGCCGCCGACCAGCAGCACCGAGCCGCGAACGAAGCCGCCGCCGGTGACGCGATCGAGTTCACCCATTCCGGACGACAGGCGGGGCGCTTCGGGACTCGAACCCGTGAGGGTTTCCAGCGCGAACGGCCGGCCCTTGCGCTTGGGGCGCAAATTCGCGGGCATGGACGTCGCGCCGGTCGTGTCTTCTTCAGACAGCGTATTCCACTCACCGCAGGATTCACATTTGCCCTGCCATTTATTGTAGGCGGCTCCGCAACTCTGACAGACGAAGGAGAGGGCGTTTTTCGCCATGGAGGGGCCTGCCAGCGTCGGAGCAACGGGAATCGAATGTTCCTCTTTTGTTCACATAAAGCGTTAAAAAGTCAACCCATGTCCGCGCCGCGCTGATAGCCGGTTACCGTTTCACCGGCATATGCTGCCGCCATCAGAACAATGACCGCGCGTGACCGATCCGGCACGACCCGGCACTGGGGAGTAAATTTCATGAAATGGATTGCCGCTATTGCCGGCCTCATCCTCGCGAGCGCGGCTCATGCCGCCGACGTGCCGAAATTTCAGGTCGATGCACAGTGGCCGAAGCCGCTGCCCAACAACTGGATCATGGGGCAGGCCGCCGGCGTCGCCGTCGATGCGCAGGATCATGTCTGGGTGGTGCAGCGGCCGCGCACGCTGACCGACGACGAGAAGGCGGCAAGCTTCAACCCGCCGCGCACAAAGTGCTGCATCCCCGCGCCGCCGGTGATGGAGTTCGACCAGCAGGGCAATCTGGTCAAGGCGTGGGGCGGCAAGGGCGAGGGGTACGACTGGCCGGCCAACGAGCATGGCATCTTCATCGATGCCAAAGGTTTTGTCTGGCTCGCGGGCAATGGCGAGACCGATGGCCAGATTTTGAAATTCACCCGGGAGGGCAAGTTCGTAATGCAGATCGGCAAGTCCGGTCCGCAGACCGACAGCAAGGACACCACGCGCCTTGGACGCCCGGCCAATATGACGGTCGATACCGCAGCGAACGAGGTCTATGTCGCGGACGGCTACTACAATCACCGCGTCATCGTGTTCGATAGCGAGACCGGCGCGTTCAAGCGGATGTGGGGCGCCTACGGCAAGCCGCCGACGGATGAGCGGATGGGAGGGTACAATCCCGATGCGCCGCCGTCTCAGCAATTCGCCAACCCGGTGCACTGCGTGCGCATCGCGAAGGACGGACTGGTCTATGTGTGTGACCGCCAGAACAACCGCATTCAGGTGTTCAGGAAGGACGGCAGCTTCGTAAAAGAGATGTTTATCGAGAAGCAGACGCTGGCGAACGGCTCGGTGTGGGATCTCGAAATCTGGAACGATCCCAGGCAGACCTTTCTGATCAATGCGGATGGCGCCAACAACGAGGTTCGTACGCTGGTGCGTGAAAGCGGGGAGATCGTCGGGCGCTTCGGCCGCAACGGCCGCATGGCCGGCGACTTCCACTGGATTCACAATCTGGCGCTGGATTCCAAGGGCAACATCTACACGACCGAAGTCGACAACGGAAAACGCGCACAGAAATTCCTGCTGATCGGCAACATGGTGCTGAAGAAGCGGAGCGCGAAGTAGGGCGCGACATCGTCATCCTGAGGTGCGAGTTGTTGCGAGCCTCGACGGATGACGGTTGCACCGGTTCCCGCCGTCGCCCTTCGAGGTTCGCCGCAAAAGCGGCTCACACCTCAGGGTGACGGCTTTTTCTTACCGCGCGTCGATCACCAGTTCGGTGCGAACATTGCGAACGTCCACCTCGAACTCCATGCCGATCACGGGAGGCCACGCGGGATACCAGGCGAGGCCGATCTGGCTCACCTTGTCTTCGGCGAACACGGTGTCGAGCAGCGGCCGGATGTCGTGCACAGTGTAGATCTGCGCGGCGGTCACCGCATCCCACTTGCAGCCGAGCGCATCGACGCGTTCGCGCATCGCGTTCATGACGAAGCGTGCCTTTGTCTCCAGTCCCTTGAGTGAGACATCGCGGCCGCCGACGATGCGGTCGGTGGTTACGCCATCGCGGATTTCGGGCTTGCCCGAAATCAGGAAGTCACCCGAAGCTCCGGCTTCGGGTACGGTGTAGGTAAAGGCGAAGAACATCGCCTCGCTCGGCACTTCCGTGATCGGCGCAAGATTGCTGCGCGCCAGCGGATTGATGTCGCCGGCCTTGCACCCCCACTGATGCAGGGTCTTCAAATACTCTGCGTTGAAAGCCTGAAACTGCTCGCCGGTCATGGCGGCAGGCGAGCGCAGTTCGCAGGCGGCCAGCGCAGTGATGGGGCGGCCTTCGCGTTCGAGATGCGCCTTGATGAAGGCGAAGCCGTCAGCCATCGGGATCGGACGCGCGAAGCGCACCCGGCGCAGGGCGTATCCCGGCATCGCCGCGACACCGCTTGAGAACGGCCCGCCGGGCGAAACGATGAACCTGTAGTTTCCGGGTTTGAATTCGGTGACGTCGGGCATGCGATTGTCCTTCTTTTTATTTGGGCATGCCCCCTTTCGGGATCATCCCGTTACTCGCCACCTTTGTAGACGCGGGTGTAGCGCCGGCCGAGGCTGGTCAGCACCTCGTAGCCGATGGTGCCGAAGTGGTGCGCAAGCTCATCCACCGTGATCTCATTGTTGAGAAGCGATACCAGCGCGCCGCGGCGGGTCGCACCGGGCGGCACGGCGGTGATATCGATGGCCATCAGGTCCATCGAGATGCGTCCGGCAACCGGGCAACGCTTGCTCGCGACCATCACTTCGGCGCTGCGCATGTTATCGATGCTGCCTGCGGCACGGAAATATCCGTCGGCATAACCTGCCGTGACGATCGCCAGCCGCGTCGGCTGCCGCGCCGTCCAGGTGCCGCCGTATCCGACGTGCTCGCCCTTCTCGATGTTGCGGACCTGCGCCACGCGCACCTTGAGATCGACCACCGGCAGCATCGGCGTATCGGCTTCCGGCGTTGGATTGACGCCGTAGAGTGCCGCGCCCGGACGTACCAGATCGAAATGGAATTGGGGTCCCAGAAAAATCCCGGACGAATTGGCCAGCGAGGCGGGGACGCCGGAGAACTGCGAGGCGATTTCGCGAAATGCCGCGACCTGTCGTCCGTTGGCCGGATCGTGCAGCATCTCGGCGCTGGTGAGGTGGCTCATCACCAGCGAGATGCCGTGATTGCCGTTCTTGATCCGTGGCAGCAGCGCCTGCGCTTCCATGACGCGGAAGCCGAGGCGGTTCATGCCGGTGTCGATGTGGATCGCTGCCTGACCTTCCCAGCCGCTGGTCTTGCGAAACGCGTCCCACTCAGCGAGTTCGGTGGCGTCGCCGATCACCGGCCGGCAATCGATCTTCGCAAACTGATCGCCTGAGCCCGGGAAAAATCCATCGAGCACGTAGATAGCAGAGGTGGGTGTGACTTCACGCGCCGCGCGCGCCTCGTCCAGCGTGGCGACAAAGAAGGTCCGGCATCCTGCGCGCGCCAGCGCACGGGTCACCTGTGTGATGCCGCAGCCATAGGCGTCGGCTTTCACGACGGCGGCGCAGTCCGCAGGCACCGCATGGCTTTCGAGTTTGCGCCAGTTGGCGACGATGGCGTCGAGGTCGATGGTCAGAACGCCGGTCGCGCTGGCAGGCATGCGCATGTCCGCAGTATTCGCAGCAGCGCCAGATGTCGCGGTCTTGAGATCGGAAGCAGGAGGCATTGGCTCGGGCAGAGGTTCGCAGTGTGATTCAACAGTTGAACCGCACCCTAGCATACTCTTTGCGAGCGAAAGTATGTCCGATCAGCCAAATCGTTCGGGCACCTGGCCGTCATGCGCAAGGTCGCCGAACCGCGTGACGTTGGCGTCGAAGTGCAGGTTGATGGTGCCGGTGGGGCCATGACGCTGTTTGCCGATGATGACTTCGGCCTTGCCGTGGACCAGCGACATGTCGAGCATCCATTTTTCATGCTCGGGCGTACCGGGGCGCGGCTCCTTGCTCTGGAGATAGTATTCCTCGCGATACACAAACAGCACCACGTCGGCGTCCTGCTCGATCGATCCCGATTCACGCAGGTCCGCGAGCTGCGGGCGTTTGTCGTCGCGGTTTTCGACCTGACGCGACAACTGCGACAGCGCAATGATGGGGACGTTCAATTCCTTGGCCAGCGCCTTGAGGCCGGTGGTGATCTCGGTGATTTCCTGCACGCGGTTGTCGGAGCGTTTTCCCGATCCGGACAGGAGCTGGATGTAGTCGATGATCAGAAGATCGAGACCTTTTTGCCGCTTCAGCCGCCGCGCCCGCGCGGTGAGCTGCGAGATCGAGATGCCGCCGCTGTCATCGACATAGAATGGCAGGTTCTGCATTTCGATGGAGTGGTCGCGAATCTTTTCGAAATCCCGCTCGCTGATGCCGCCACGGCGGATCGAACTTGATGAAATACCGGTACGCTCGGACAGAATACGGGTGGCGAGCTGTTCCGCCGACATTTCCAGCGAGAAGAAGCCGACAATGCCACCATCGACCGATTTCATCTGACCGTCGGCCTGCACTTCGCCGCGCCAGTTGCGCGCGATGTTGAAGGCGATGTTGGTCGCGAGCGCCGTCTTGCCCATCGCGGGGCGTCCGGCGAGGATGATCAGGTCGGAGGGCTGAAGACCGCCCATCTTGGTGTCCATGTCGCGCAGGCCGGAGGCGAGGCCCGACAGGTTGCCGTCGCGGCTGTAGGCGGCGGCGGCCATGTCCACGGCGGTCGTCAGCGCCCGCGAGAATTTCTGGAAGCCGCCGTCGTAGCGACCGGACTCGGCGAGTTCGTAGAGCTTCTTTTCCGCGTCCTCGATCTGCGCGCGCGGCGCGAAGTCCACCGGCGCGTCGAACGCGACATTGACCATGTCCTCGCCGACGCGAATGAGATCGCGCCGGATCGACAGATCATAGACGGTGCGCCCGTAATCCTGCGCGTTGATGATGGTGGTCGCCTCGGCGGCGAGGCGGGCGAGGTATTGTGCGACCGTCATGCCACCGAGATCGGTGTCCGCTGGAACGAAGGTCTTCAGCGTAACCGGGGTCGCGATCTTGCCAGCGCGGATCAGGCTGCCTGCGGTCTCGAAAAACAGTTGATGGATCGGTTCGAAGAAGTGCTTCGGCTCAAGGAAGTCCGAGACACGGTAAAAGGCGTCGTTGTTGACCAGGATGGCGCCGAGAAGTCCCTGTTCGGCCTCGATATTGTGAGGCGCAACCCGGTAAGCCGGCGTGCCGGCTTCCGGCGCGAGCTTGATAATGTTCGAATCACTAATGGCCATAGATGTTTAATGTTCTTTTATTCAGATCAAAGTTGGGCAAGCGCACGCACAAAGCGGACAGCTACCTAATACTTTCAGAGTCGCGGACGAAATGCTTCTGCGAAGCTATCCCCGTTGTTCATTGATAGAAAGAAAACGCAGGGAGGGCTTGATTTGCGAATGATGTTGATTCACTCGCAAGTTGAGAGAATGAAAGGAACTATTCACCCGCCAGCCGCAATACCGGTCGTTTCTTGGCCTCCACACCGCGCAGCCGCTCTTCCTCGCGGGCGATGTAATCGCGCGTGATCGGAACCGCGTCCTGCTTCCTGGTGAGCTGAATCTGGAACACCATGCTGTTCTGCTTGCGGAACGACATTTCGGACGCACCCAGATAGAATTCCCACATCCGGACAAAGCGTTCGTCGTAAAGCTTCGCAGCTTCCTCGCGCCGGGCGAGGAAACGCTCGCGCCAGGCTTTCAGCGTTTCCGCATAATGCAGCCGCAGGATTTCGATGTCGGCGACCAATAATCCTGCCCGCTCGATCGCCGGCAGGACTTCCGACAGCGCGGGAATGTACCCGCCGGGGAAAATATACTTTGCGACCCACGGGTTGGTAATGCCGGGCCCTTCCGGGCGGCCGATGGAATGCAGCACCATCACGCCGTCGTCGGTGAGCAGTTCCGCGCAACGCTTGAAATAGGTCTCGTAGTAGTCGACGCCGACATGCTCGAACATGCCGACCGACACGATGCGGTCGAACGGGCCGGGCGTCTCGCGATAATCCTGCAAGCGGAATTGCGCGCGGTCGGTCAGGTTGAGTTCACCGGAGCGCGCGTTGGACACGCCGAGTTGCTCTTCGGACAGGGTGACGCCGGTGACGTGCGCTCCTGTCATTTCCGCGAGATAAAGACCGAGTCCCCCCCAGCCGGAGCCGATGTCGAGCAGGCGGTGGCCGGACTTGACCAGCAGCTTGGCGGCGAGGTGGCGCTTCTTGGCAAGCTGGGCGTCGTCGAGCGTTGAATCCGGCGTCTCGAAGTAGGCGCAACTGTATTGCATGTCGGCGTCGAGGAAGAGCCGGTACAGCCGGCCGTCGAGATCGTAGTGGCTGGCGACGTTGCGTTTCGAGCGGGCGGGCGGATTGAACTGTTGCCAGTGCCGGATCAGGTAGCGAAGCCACCAACGGGACCTGGACCAGCGCGGCACCAGGTCCGGCTGACCGAGTACGATTTCCAGAAGATCCGTTATCGACCCGGTTTCGACCACGAAGTCGCCGTCGGTGTAGATTTCGCCCAGCGCAAGTTCGGGGTCGAGCAACAGGTGACGTTCGGCTTCCTTCGTCAGAAACCTCACCGCGACCGGCTTCCCGGTGCCATCGCCGCAGGTGAAGGTTGCCCCGCTTGTCATCGTAAACGTCACTGAGCCACGCCGGATGAACTGGCCCAGGAAAAACCGCAGCAATCGATCCATCGAACGCATGTCCAACGATCCAAAGTGGTCTCACATCCCATAAATGTTGGCAATTTTTGTTCCGGTTTCAATCGCAATTTGCCGTAGGTGGCGGCCGCGGAAGGCTGCTTTGCGTTTTTGTCCGGTGAGCGGAGGGCGGCATGCCGAAAGGGAGCGGCTTTGGCGGGCTGTGACCGGCTCACGCAGTTGCGAAATATCCAGTACCGGCGACTTCTTCCTCGCTTGGCGCTGCACAGATTCGTTCAGCCGGTGCCTCTCAAGATTGGATTCCTTCTTGACGATGGCTGCGAGCCACGCGTGGTTGGGATCTGCGTTTTTCTCCGGCGGCTGCGGTGATAGACTGTCTCCCGAGTCCTGGGTCGTGCCGGGATCGTGGCCGGAGTGGTGCTTGTGATCACTTGGCGCGGCATCGTTGGCTTGATGACTGCCGGACTTTTGTTCGGCGCCGTCAGCGCCTCTGCGCAACATCAGCACCCGCCGCAGGACGAGCAAATCCACGAGAAGTTTTATTCGACATGGATGAGGCCGGATAACCCTCATCTATCCTGCTGCAGTCAACACGACTGCTACCCGACCGAAGCTCGCAGCGAAGACGGCGTCTGGTTTGCCAGGCGCCGTGAAGACGGAAGGTGGCTCCGCGTTCCTCCTGAGAAAGTCGAGCAGAAGCGGGACAATCCCGATGGGCGCAGCCACCTCTGCGCGCCCAGACCGGAGCGCGCGTATAGCGCGGACGTCTTCTGTTTCACCCCCGGCAGCGGAATCTAGCCCGGCCGGAACGAGGTTCAGCAATATCAACAACGTTACTCTGATGCGAAATCTCGGTGCTTCCATTCGCGTTATAATCCGCTAAAGGTGACCCGAGGCTGAGGGCAGGGGTGAACCGCCATCCGTCCTTTGACTGGCTATTGATCTGGAGACCTTGGATGTTGAGCCGAGCGCTCATTTTGGCGGCGGTGGCTTTCGTATTGGGCTGTTTCGGGGCAATCCCGGCAGACGCGCAGAATCTCGAAGCCGGCAAGCCTCCCTCCCAGATTTTCTCCAGCACCTGCTCGCTCTGCCACAAGAGTTCGCGCGGATTGCTGAAAACCGTCTCGCCCGGATCGCTGCCGGGTTTTCTGCGCCAGCACTACACCACCAGCACCGACATGGCCGCGGCCATGAGCGCTTATGTTCTCTCCAACGGCGCCGCCAATGCAGCGCCTGGCGGCAACCTGACCAAGCAGGGTCAGGAGGCGAAAACCGGTCCGAAACCGGCCCAGGAGCCGGGTCCGGAACAGGCCGCCAAGGGCCGCAAGCCGACCCGCGAAGCCTCCCGGCCGGATGCCGACGGGTTGCAGAATGGTCAGCCCGAGCCTCAAACGCTGACGGCAAAGCAGAAGGCCGCTGCGGAACGGCGGGCCGCGCGACAGGCGGCCCGAGAGGCTGCGAAAGCGGGCAAGGACGGCTTGCCGCCAAAGAACGAAGCTCGCCATGGCGAGCAGCCCGCAGAGGCAGCCAAACCGGAGATCAAACCCGAGGCAGACAAGGCCGAGCCGCCCAAGGACTCTGACAAGACCGAGACCGCCAAGGTGGACGGAACGCGCGCCGATCCGGTGCCTGCGGTCACGCCTGCGCCGAAGGAGGCCGCAAAGCCTGCCGAAGTGGCCGTGGCTCCGCCGAAAGAGGATGCGCCATCGGGTCCGCTGACTATCGACATCGGGCCTGCACCGACCCCGAAACCCGTGGTTTCCGCTGGTCCGCCGCCGGTTCCGGCGGGAAACCCGGTGCCGCCAATCTCCCGCTAATCCGTTATCTGGCCGCGCAGCGGGTTGCCCCGCGATGACTGTCGTCTTGACTGGAGGTATGCTCTAGAGCGATACTCCAACCGACAAGGATGGCAACGATGGCCGGTGCGCGCGACGATCTGCTGACCGCGGCTTTGGCGGTGTTCGATCAGGATGGTTTCGAGGGCGCGACCGTGGCCGCGATCCGTGAACGCGCCGGCGCATCCAACGGCAGCTTCTTCCACTTCTTCAATTCAAAGCGCGAACTGGCTGGCACGCTGTTTCTCGAACTGCTGCGGCGCTATCACATCGCCATGCTCGACGTGATCGACCCGCCGCCTGACGCGGAGGAAGGTATCGCACGTCTGATCCGCACGCATCTGGACTGGGTCGTCAACAACCGCCGCGAAGCCAATTTTCTGTTCGAGATCTCGCGCAGCGAGTGGGCGCAGGACGTGCGCGACGCGCGCAAGGCGCGCAACGCGACGGTTGCGGAAGGCGTCGAGGCATGGCGCGCGCCACTGGTCGCGAGCGGCGACCTGCTGCCGATGCAGGCTTCGCTGTTTTTCAGCCAGATCATCGGTCCGGCGCAGTTCGTGTGCCGCGCGTGGCTGTCGGGCCGCGATCCATCCGATCCGCGCGATCATGCCGATGCGCTGATCGCATGCGCCGTTCGTGCGCTGACGGCAAAGAGAGGCCGATAATGCTTCAGACAGATACGGAGTTCACACCGATCGCCGCGCACATCCGCAACAACGTCATGCGGCAGGGATTCATGACTCATGTCGGCGCGGAGGTGACCGATCTCACGCGCGGCACATGCGTCCTGTCGGTGGATCGCCGGCCGGAGCTGTTGCAGCAGAACGGATTCTTCCACGGCGGGGTCACCGCTTTCCTGATCGACAACGCGACCACGATTGCGGCTGCGACAGTGAAGGGGCAGGCGGCGCTGACCGCGGAGTACAAGCTGAACCTGCTCGCACCGGCGTCGGGGGATCGATTGATCTGCCGCGCGCGGGTTGTGAAGCCGGGACGGCAGGTGTCGGTCGTCGCGGCCGACGTGTTCTGCGTCATCGACGGCGCCGAAAAGCACACCGCCACCGCGCTGGCATCGATTGCGATGATCGACCAGGCCATCGCGCCGAAGGTTGTCGGCTAAACAGAAAGCCCGGCCTCGATGAGGGCCGGGCTTTCCTTATTGCAGCGATTGGCTTGCGCCGAAGTCTTACTTCTCTTCGGCAGGAGCAGCCGGCTCGGCCGTGTCGTCGTGCTGCGCTTCCGGATCGAAGAACTCGCCGGCAGCGGCGATAGCTTCCGCGGCCGCATCGCGGTCTTCCTGACGGCTGTTGACGTCTTCGCCGCGGTTGATGCGCTCGGCTTCCGCTTCGGAGCGGGCCACCGTCGTCGACACATGCACTTCGACTTCAGGATGCACGGCGATGGTGATCTTGTGCTGGCCGATGATCTTGATCGGCGCGTCGAGCAGCACCTGCTGACGGTTGAGCGAGACGCCGTCGGCTTCGAGCGCAGCCATGATGTCTCGCACCGACACCGAACCGTAGAGCTGGCCGGTTTCCGACGCCTGACGGATGATGACGACGTTGCGGCCGTCGATCTTCTTGGCGACCTCGGTGGCTTCGCCCTTGGCCTTGATGTTCTTGGCCTCGAGGTCGGCCTTCATGCCGTCGTACTTCTCGCGGTTTTCCTTGGTCGCGCGCAGAGCCTTGTTGCGCTTGAGCAGGAAGTTGCGGGCGAACCCGTCCTTCACTTTGACCACGTCGCCCATCTGGCCGAGCTTGGCCACGCGTTCCAGCAGAATAACTTCCATTTTATTTCTCCGTTCAGTGTCTGAGTTGAGTTGATGATGTCGGGTTCAGGTTGAGTGTCAGGTTGTCGGCATGGGCGGTGGCCCGTGCCGCGTCCAGTAGGCTTGTCGAATTCCAAAAATTGCATCGGCGAGACCGAGGCCGATCATTCCAAGGAGCGGCCAGCCGATGAGCAGCGTGCCCGCGTAGGCGGCTCCGATCACGAACGACCGGCCCGAGAAAGTCTGAGTCACTGTGTGGAGTACCGCAAAGCCGATGGCGGCATAGGCCATCAGCAGTGCGGCGGTCGTGATCTGCGCCAGCATCGCCAGCAGCCCGCCGACAAAGCAGAGCAGGATGGCTGCCAGCAGCGCCGCCAGCACCATCCTCGGCATCGTGGTGGTGCGCAGATCAGGCCACGGCCGCTTC
Organism: Afipia sp. DC4300-2b1; assembly: GCF_049895725.1. Taxonomy (NCBI): domain Bacteria; kingdom Pseudomonadati; phylum Pseudomonadota; class Alphaproteobacteria; order Hyphomicrobiales; family Nitrobacteraceae; genus Afipia; species Afipia sp. DC4300-2b1. The sequence continues at coordinate 551,656 of NZ_JAFCSX010000005.1, read as the reverse complement.
AACCGGCCGGATGTGGTGGTGATTTTCGCCGACAGCCACAGATTGAGCGTCAGCGTCATCATCGCGATGATGGTTGCGATGCTTGGGCCAAGCGAAACCAGTGCATCCACGGCGCGATCGGTCTCGCCCTGCGGGATGCTGGCGCGGTTGCGCATCACGCGCGTCACGAAGCCGCGCAAGGCTGCATTGATCGTTTCCGCGTCGCTGCCCAGTGTCAGGAATGCGCTCGCCGTGGTGACGGTCGCGAAGACCGCGGCCCAGACCAGGATGCGTCCGGTCGGATACCAGTCAAGCGCGGGCGCAAGATTCGCCAGTTGCGGATCGTTCGAGACCGGACGGGCCAGCAGCGCCAGATGTCCGAGCCACCACGCAGGCAGCGCGATCGTGAGTGCGAACGCCGCCATGTAAGGAATGCCGAAGATCGCGCCGAGGCCGAGTGCGGCAATGGCGCCGCCGATCAGTGCGGTGGCCGATCCCCAGCCGAGCGCCGCGACCATCAGCGGCAGCGGCGCGAGATAAAACAGGACAAGCGAAATCAGCGCGCCCGAAATGACGGACGCGAACATTGTCGCCGACGTGAGGCCGGCCGCCAGTGCGATGAGAAGTCCTGTAATCATCAGCTGTCCTGCTCCTTTCGAGCAGTTAGAGGTTTTTTGAACCCCAACCATCCACGTCCGGCATGACACCAGCGTGTTATGAGAAATAAACGTCGAGAAGCAAGCGAGCGCGCGAATGCCGCGCGCTCGCTTTATCGTTTAGCGGATCACGTAAGGCAGAAGGCCGAGGAACCGCGAGCGCTTGATGGCGCGGGCGAGTTCACGCTGCTTCTTTGCCGACACAGCCGTGATGCGGCTCGGCACGATCTTGCCGCGCTCGGACACGTAACGCATCAGCAGCTTCGAATCCTTGTAGTCGATCTTCGGCGCGTTCGGGCCCGTGAACGGGCAGGTCTTGCGGCGGCGAAAGAACGGACGGCGTGCACCTGCTTCAGCCATGGTTCTTACTCCTCTACCGACGCGGTTGCGTCATCGTCACGCGAGCGGCGCGGACCGCGGTCACCCCGGAAGCCACCGCCTTCGCGGTCGCCGCCACGGAATCCGCCGCCTTCACGATCGCCGCGGAAGCCGCCGCCACCGCGCTCGTCGCGGTCACGCTCGGCCTTGCGCATCATTGCGGAGGGACCTTCCTCCAGCTCATCGACGCGGACGGTGAGATAACGGATGATGTCTTCGTTGATGCGTTCCTGACGCTCGATCTCGGAGACCACTGCTGCGGGGCCGTCGATGTTGAGCAGCATGAAGTGAGCCTTGCGGTTCTTGTTCATGCGATAGGTGAGGGAGCGCACGCCCCAGTTCTCGGTCTTGGTGACCTTGCCGCCGAGACCTTCGATCACGCCGGTAATCTGCGTGGTGAATTCCTCAACCTGCTGGGCGCTCGCATCCTGACGCGCGAGAAAAACATGCTCGTAAAGAGGCATGGGAGTCCTTTCCAGTGTTAGCGCGGTTCCTGGCGGCAAGCCCTTCGAGACCTTCGGAAAGGACTCGATATGCTCAGAAGGCGGAAGCACGGGACGACGGACCGACTGGCCCTGCCGCATCAATCAAACTGGAATGTCAGACTGGTGAGACCGTCCGTTCAGCTCCCGGCCGGGATCCACGGATGGCGCCGTTATAAGGATTCTGGGGCTCGTTGCAAGGCAAAACAGGGCTTCTGGAGGCCCGAAAAGCCCCTCACAGGCCCGTTTGCCGACACTTTCAGCCGCCCAGGCCGCTGTCGCCCTATTTTGTGTCCGCCAGCCTTGGCGCTTCCGCCTGAGGGGAAATCGGGAAGGAGGGGGCGCCAACAATCGGAAAGACCTTGCCGACGTCCATCCGCTGGCTGGAATAACCCAAGGCGCCGCCGAGGATAACGGCGCCTATGGCGGCTCCCCAGAGAAACTTGTGGTAGGCGCGTTTGCCGCCAACCGTGTCGTCCAAATTGCTATTCGCGATCATCTGCGCTCCGTGGGACGGGATTTTGCCAGGCCGGTTGTGCCTGGCGGTGCGGTATCTGTGGCGGTCACGATCATCGGGCTGCGGTCAAATGTGGTGATCAGCGCCGCCCCAAATACGGCGGCGAGAACGAGCGCGAAGATCAGAACCGGCGCCAAGGCTAGCGTCTGTGGTTTGCGAGGGTCTTCGTCCATATTGCGCACTCCACTGGGCGCCCCAGGAATGAAACGCGCATCTCTGGAGCTGGGTTCCCGTCCATCTCGGTCATTGGCCTGCGAGGCCGCTGGGCGAGCCGTCCGTTGGCCGACCAATCTGGTTTTACGGGGTTCGCCGCACCACAGCTTGACACCTGAGGTCCCGGCGGTGTCTTACGGCCTGCTCACCTTTGGGGACTTTCATGACAGCAGCATTCACCTTTCCCGGTCAGGGATCGCAGGCGGTCGGCATGGGCAAGGCGCTCGCCGACGCATTTCCGGCAGCAAAGGCTGTGTTCGACGAGGTCGATGCGGCGCTCGGCGAAAAGCTGACGGCGATTATCTGGGAGGGGCCGGCGGAGACGCTGCAACTCACCGAGAACGCGCAGCCAGCGTTGATGGCCGTGTCGCTGGCGACGTTGCGCGTGCTGGAGACCGAAGCCGGGATCGACATCGCGCGCGATGCGGCGTTCGTCGCCGGTCACTCGCTCGGCGAATACTCCGCGCTGGCCGCGGCTGGCACTTTCTCGATCAGGGACACCGCGAAGCTGCTGCGCACGCGCGGGCTCGCCATGCAGAAGGCCGTGCCGGTGGGTGCCGGCGCAATGGCGGCGCTGCTCGGACTCGATTACGACGCCGCGGTCGCGGTTGCCGAAGAGGCGGCGCAGGGACAGGTCTGTCAGGCCGCCAACGACAACGGCGGTGGACAGGTGGTCGTCTCCGGCGACAAGGCCGCCGTCGAGCGTGCGCTTGAGATCGCCAAGACCAAGGGCGCCAAGCGCGCGATGCTGTTGCCGGTGTCGGCGCCGTTCCACTGCCGCCTGATGCAGCCCGCAGCGGACGCGATGGCGCAGGCGCTTGCAGGCGTGACCATCAACAAGCCGAAGGTGCCGGTGGTGTCCAACGTTCTGGCGTCGGCGATCACTGACCCGGACGAAATCCGCAAGCGGCTGGTCGAGCAGGTGACCGGCACGGTGCGCTGGCGCGAGAGCGTGGCGTGGATGGCGTCGCAGGGCGTGACGCACTTCCTCGAAATCGGTGCGGGCAAGGTGCTGTCCGGTCTGGTCAAGCGTATTGCCGATGGCGCAGTCGGTGTGTCGGTGGGCGGACCGGGCGACATCGAGGCGGCGAAAGCCGCGATCGCAGCAGCGCGTTAAGCTTACCGCCGGAGTTGGCCCGCGCGGGCTTCGTGGCGGCGTTCCTTCGTGGCCCGATTGTTGCTACGTCAGTCGGGCCGCTCATTTACTCCAGTTTTTGAGCGGTGCCCCTTTTGGGCTGGGGCATTGCCGCCAGTGTCTTCTGACACTGGCGGCTTTTTTGTGAGATCAGCTTCAGCGAAGCAGGATAATCAGCAAAATCAGCGGCAGTGGAATTCCAAGTAGCCAGAGCAGAATTGGCATGAGCTTTACTCCCTCGTGAATGGGGCGGTGCCCCAGTTGCGATCGCGAAATGCCCCGGCTTCAGCCGCAGCAATGCTTGCCGCGAAGGCACCAACCAGCAGAGACGCAGCCATCCAGAACGCCAACTGCGCCGCGGCCTTGCGTGCCTTGTCGAGATCGGACTTCGCCTGTGTCACGACGTCGTTGACGCGCTTCTCGGCGTCGGCCTGGCTGAGCGCTGTGCGGCGGGCGACCACCTGAGCCACATAGGTGCGATCGGCGGGCTTCAAGTCGCGTTCTGTGCCGAAGCTGGACGTCAGCAGCCGGGTCAACTCGTCGCGGATGTCATTGGCGTCGCCAGCCGGAACGGTTGCTGCTGCCGGGTCGGGGCGGAGAAGCTGGTCAACATAACCGCTCATCGGGCCTGAGGATTGCGCGGCTGCGGTGCCCGCGCCCTGCGAGAGGCCGCCCGCTGTGCTGCCGATGATGGTAGTCGCTGCTGAAGCCAGCAACAGGGCGCCCGCGACGGATGCCAATGCCCACGCGAGAAAGCCCTGCGCGGTGTCGCGGAAGTAGGTCTCGTTGCTGTGAATGCCGTACCATGGCGTTCGCAGGCGACCGGCGATATGGCCGCCTATCGCGGACGAGATCATCGCCACGACGACAAGATAAAGCCCGGTTCCGATCTTGAACGTCGTGGCAGAGACACCCGAGTCGCTCCACGGCGATACTACGCTGAATCCCATCCCGGTCCCGAACCACAAGAGCACGAGGGTCAATGCCAAAGCGGCGAGGGCTCCCGCCGCAATCGCCGCCCAAGACACGCCAGACGTAGGCAGTTCGGTAACCGATGTTCTCAGATCAATCGTCTTTTCCATGATAGGCGCTCCCGGCAATCCCTCTGATCGAGGTGCACATCAATCACAGAGAGCAGAGAGAGTTCCGGAAATACTCGAAGGGTTCGCCGAATGGTTTCGATGAGAGATTTGAGTAAGCCTCTCATTCGTCCAACTTGTCGCAACTGCTCGCGCATAGTTCGCCGGGAACGATCCGATCATTGCTGCGTTCACGGCTGACAACAAAAAAAGGAGTGTGCCATGGGCATTTTCACGAAAGACATTAAGACGTTTGACGATCTCCTGCTTCACGGCCTGCAGGATATCTTCTACGCTGAACAACAGATCACGAAGGCGCTGCCGAAGATGATCGACAAGGCCACCAACGGCGATCTCAAAGCCGGGTTGAAAAGCCATCTCGAAGAAACCAACAACCAGATCGAGCGTTTGAAGAAAGTTTTTGCAAAGCTCGGTCAGGAGCCGAAAGGGACCACGTGCCCGGCGATCGACGGCATCATCAAGGAAGCCGACGAAACCGCAGGCGAGATTGAGGACAAGGCAGTACTGGATGCCGCCATTGTCGCGAACTGCCAGGCCGTGGAGCACTACGAGATCGCCCGTTACGGCACGCTCATCGCATGGGCGGAGTCGCTCGGGCATGAGGAGATCGTGCGCTTCCTCACGACAAATCTGAATGAGGAAAAGGCGGCGAACACCAAGCTCAATACCGTCGCGCTTCGCAAGGGCGTGAATACCAAGGCAACGGCTGCGTAAGCGGCCATACAACCGAAAAGCCGCGCTCCGATTTAAGAGCGCGGCTTTTTGATTCAGCTTCTGGTCTGAAAATCCGTCATGCGATCGGACCGGTCAGGCGGGCGGTGTTGCCGCCCGTGACCTGCGCCAGATCGCTCTCGTCCTTCAGGTCAACGCCGGTCAGGCCGCGGTTCAATGCCTCGCGCACCAGCCACGCCAGCTTGAATGCGGCGGCGGCGTAGCTCATCCCCTCAGGACGCACATTGGAAATGCAGTTGCGTCCGGCATCGTTACGGCCACGAAATGGCGCGTGGGTGATGTAGATGCCGAGACTGTCGGGCGAACTCAGGCCCGGCCGTTCGCCGATCAGCATGATCGACAGCTTCGCCTGCAACAGTTCCGCGATCTCGTCGGCCAGCGCGACCCGCGCTTGCGTGGCGATTATCACTGGCGCCTGTTTCAGTTCGTTCGCGAGAAGCGGCTTCAGTGCTGCGAGCAGCGGCGCGGCATGGCGGTCGATCGCGAGCGACGACAATCCGTCACCGATCACGATGCAGACGTCGCTGCGCACGAGAGGCACCGTGCGCAGTTTTGCAATCTCGTCGGGATCGATCACGCGGCCCAGATCAGGCCGCCGCAGATAGGTGGTGCGATCCGGCGCACGGCTATGGGTATGGGCGACCGTCCAGCCCTGATCGTGCAACGCCGCTTCAAGTTTTGGAACATCGAGAGCGGCATGGATCGCATCGCGCGCCATCGCATGGGCCCAGCCGAAGCGCAGCACCTCGTCGGTCGGCATGCCCGCACCGGCGCGCCCGAGCGCCAGCCGCGCCGGCGTCACGCTGCGCCATTCGGCCCATGGCGACTCGGTCACGTTCTTGTCCGTCATGCGACCAGCGACTTGAGATTGCCCATGCCGCCGAGCAGCGCATTGGGTGAGGGCGGGCGCAATCGGCCGGCGGCGTCGGTGATCTGCATGCGTTGCAGCCACGCTTCGAATTCAGGGGCGCGCTTGAGATTCATGGTTTCGCGTAGAAACAGGGCATCGTGGAACGACGTGCTCTGGTAGTTCAGCATCACGTCGTCCGCGCCGGGGACGCCCATGATGAAGCTGATGCCCGCGCTGCCCAGCAGCACGAGCAAGGTGTCCATGTCGTCCTGATCGGCTTCGGCGTGATTGGTGTAGCAAATATCGCAACCGAGCGGCAGGCCGAGCAATTTGCCGCAGAAATGATCCTCAAGCCCGGCGCGGATGATCTGTTTGCCGTCGTAAAGATATTCAGGACCGATGAATCCGACCACGGTATTGACCAGCAGCGGTTTGTAGCGCCGCGCCAGCGCGTAGGCGCGCGCCTCGCAGGTCTGCTGATCGACGCCGAAATTCGCATCGGCTGACAACGCACTGCCCTGGCCGGTCTCGAAATACATCACGTTGTCGCCGGCGGTGCCGCGCTTCAAAGACAACGCCGCCTCGTAAGCTTCGTCGAGAATTTCCGGCGTGACGCCGAACGAGAGGTTGGTCTTTTCGGTGCCGCCGATCGACTGGAATACGAGATCGACCGGCGCGCCGCTCTCCGCAAGCCGGATCGTGTTGGTGACATGGGTCAGCACGCAGCTCTGGGTCGGGATATCGAAACGCTGGATCACCTCGTCCAGCATGTGCAGCAGGCCGCCAAGCACCGGCATGCTGTCGGACACCGGATTGACGCCGATCACGGCGTCACCTGAACCCATCAGCAATCCGTCGAGCGTAGACGCCGCGATCCCGCGCAAGTCGTCGGTCGGATGGTTGGGTTGCAGGCGCACCGACAGATGCCCTTCCAGCCCGATGGTGTCGCGGAAGCGCGTGACGACGCGGCACTTGCGCGCCACCGCAATCAGATCCTGGTTGCGCATGATCTTCGACACCGCCGCGGCCATTTCCGGCGTGAGCCCGCGCGCGAGCGCCGCAAGCGCCTCGGTCGTCGCCTGCTCGGATAAAAGCCAGTTGCGGAAATCGCCGACGGTCATGTGCGAGACTGGTGCGAACGCTATCGCGTCATGGCTGTCGATGATCAGGCGCGTGATGTTGTCGTCTTCGTAAGGGATCAGGGCTTCGGTGAGAAATTGCTTGAGCGGCACCTCCGCCAGGACATGGCGCGCTGCCATCCGCTCCTGCGCGGTGGCCGCGCCGATACCCGCGAGATAATCGCCGGAGCGTGCAGGCGAGGCGAACGCCATTACCTGTTTCAGGTCGTCGAAGGCGAACAGTTGCTGGTCGATGGCGGTGCGATAGCGCATCGATATCTCTCTCCGCTGCTTCGTCTCTGGGCAGTGGCAGGCAGGATACTCTCAAAGCCGGTTGAGGCGAAGGCGCCGCCGGCTTGGCCGCCGTGATCGTTAAAAGGCGAGGAAAAAGTGATCGACCCCGGCACCCCGGGGCCTAACCGGGGCCGTTTTGTGACAATAGATGAGGCCCGGGTCATTGACGAACGGCGTTTTCTTGCGGCAAACGGGGCACGAATTTTGACCCGGGCTTTCCCCGGGACTGTTCCCAGGGGGGCGACATGTTCGATTTGACTGGCAGGACCGCGCTCGTCACCGGGGCGACCGGCGGCATTGGTGGCGCGATTGCAAAGGCGCTGCATGCGCAAGGCGCAACCGTTGCGATTTCGGGCACCCGGCGTGAGGCGCTCGACGCGCTGGCGGGTGAGCTGAAGGACCGCGTGCATGTGCTGCCGTGCAATCTGTCCGACATGACCGAAGTCGAAGCGCTGGTCCCGGCTGCGGAAAAGGCGATGGGTCAGCTCGACATCCTGGTCGCCAATGCCGGCATCACCCGCGACAACCTGTTCGTGCAATTGCGCGACGAAGATTTCGACGACGTGATCCGGGTCAACCTGACCGCCACGTTCCGTCTGGCGCGCGCGGCGACGAAGCTGATGATGCGCAAGCGGTTCGGACGAATCATCGCGATCACGTCGGTCGTCGGCGTCACCGGCAATGCGGGGCAGGGCAACTATGCCGCCTCGAAAGCTGGATTGATCGGAATGATGAAGTCCGTAGGCGCGGAGTATGCGCGCCGCAACGTGACCGCCAATTGCATCGCACCCGGGTTCATCGCAACCCCGATGACGGACGTGCTGAACGAAAAGCAGCGCGAAGCGGTGCTGGCCAAGGTGCCGGCCGGGCGTCTGGGGACTCCGGAGGACATCGCCGCCGCCGCCGTTTACCTTGCCTCCAACGAGGCGGCCTACGTGACGGGGCAGACCATCCATGTCAACGGCGGAATGGCCATGATTTAGGCGCTGTTCCGCAGGGGTTTTGTCAAGCGGAATGGGTGATGGACGGTGTCCGGGGCCGTGTGGTCAAGTCCGGGGAAGTATGGTAACCGAACGGCAATCGGTTGGGGAAAACGCCATTGCAGGATCGCCAAACCCCGTATATTGCCGTTCCGGCGCCAGCCGCCGTTTTCGGTGACTTCGTCCATGTGGCGAAGGGACAGGGATGCGTGGTACGGACGGCACGAATTTGCATTTTTTCGCACCGCGAGGGGCTCGTATCGTTTTGCGGTCGAGTTTAATGGAACAAGCACGAGGTTAACGATGAGTGAGATTGGCGAGCGGGTTAAGAAGATCGTGGTCGAGCACCTTGGTGTCGAACCCGAAAAGGTTGTCGATGCTGCAAGCTTCATCGACGATCTCGGCGCCGACAGCCTCGATACGGTCGAACTCGTGATGGCGTTCGAAGAAGAATTCGGCTGCGAAATTCCGGATGACGCTGCTGAAACCATTCTCACCGTGGGCGACGCCACAAAATTTCTCGAGAAGAACGCCAAGAGCTGACGCCAGCGCGCAGCCACGATGACACGCGGCGGGTTGTGATCGAACGACCCGCCGTCTTGCTGTCATAGTGGCTCCGATTGGCCTCAGCCGGTTGAGCCGGAAAGGAAGACTATGCGGAGGGTTGTCGTCACGGGTCTGGGCATGGTTTCGCCGCTCGCCAATGGTGTCGAGCCGACCTGGAAACGCATCCTCAACGGCGAAAGCGGCGCCGCCCGCATCGAGAAATTCGAGGTTTCCGATCTGACCTGCCAGATCGCATGCATGGTTCCGCGTGGCGACGGCAGTAACGGCACATTCAATCCCGACGACTGGATGGAGCCAAAGGAACAGCGCAAGGTCGACGATTTCATCATTTTCGCCATGGCGGCTGCGAGCCAGGCGCTCGACGACGCCAACTGGCACCCCACGACCGAAGAAGAGCGCTGCGCCACCGGCACCATGATCGGCTCCGGTATCGGCGGCATCGAAGGCATCGGCGAAGCCGCCGTGATCCTGAAGGAGCGCGGCCCGCGCAAGCTGTCGCCGTTCTTCATTCCCGGCCGTCTCATCAACCTCGCGTCGGGCTATGTGTCGATCAAGCATGGCCTCAAGGGGCCGAACCATGCGGTGGTCACCGCTTGTTCCACCGGCGCGCACGCCATCGGCGATGCCAGCCGCCTGATCGCCTTCGGCGATGCGGACGTGATGGTGGCGGGTGGCGCTGAATCCGCCGTCAATCGCCTCGCAATGGGCGGCTTCTGCGCGCTCCGCGCGATGGCCACCAAATACAACGATAACCCGACCATCGCATCGCGGCCCTACGACAAGGACCGCGACGGCTTCGTGATGGGCGAGGGCGCCGGCGTCGTGGTGCTCGAGGAATACGAGCACGCGAAGAAGCGCGGCGCGAAGATCTATGCCGAAGTCGTCGGCTACGGCCTGAGCGGCGATGCTTATCACATTACCGCTCCGGCCGAAGACGGCGACGGGGCGTACCGCTGCATGAGCGCGGCGATGAAGCGCGCCGGAATCACGGCGTCCGACATCGACTATATCAACGCCCACGGAACCTCGACGCCGCTCGGCGACGAGATCGAACTTGGCGCAGCGCAGCGGCTGCTCGGCAATGCGGCGTCGAAGGTGTCGATGTCGTCGACCAAGTCGTCGACCGGCCATCTGCTGGGTGCGGCCGGCGCGATCGAGGCAATCTTCTGCATTCTGGCGATTCGGGATAATGTCGCGCCGCCGACGATCAATCTCGACAATCCCTCCGTCGAGACGGCGATCGACCTGGTCCCGAATAAGGCAAGGCCCCGCGAAATTAATGTGGCCCTGTCGAATTCGTTCGGGTTTGGCGGGACCAATGCATCGCTGGTCGTCCGGCGCCTGGCTAATTAGAGCGTTTCAAGAGTTAATAGACTGACGGAATGGGCAAAACTGTCTTCAAGGTTTTGCCTCATTCGGACATAATTTCTCTCACGGGCGCGCGTATAACGCTGAATCGACGCGCTAAACGCCGGCAAGATTTTAGGTTGCTCAATGAGTCAGAGACCCCCCATCGCGCCACGTAGCCCGCGTGCGGCGCTCGAGCCCGAGCAGGTGCCGCAGCCGCCGAAGCATTCGCAGCGTGCCCGCAGTACCCTGGTTGTCGTCGGCAATGCCATCTTCACATTCCTGATCATCGCAATGCTGATCGCGGGGGGTGTTTTCTTTTACGGCAAGAAGACAATCGAGGCCAAAGGTCCTCTCACGGAAGACAAGGTCGTCAACATCCCGCCGCGCGCCGGCATGACCGACATCGGCGACATTCTTCAGCGCGCCGGCGTGATCACCGCTGACCGCTGGACCTTTATCGGCAGCGTGCTGGCGATGAATGCGCGCTCCGGTCTGAAGTCCGGCGAGTATCTGTTCCAGAAGAACGCCAGCCTGCGCGACGTCATCAACACCATCGTCGAAGGCAAGGTGGTGCAGCATGCGATTACGATTCCCGAAGGCCTGACCTCCGAGCAGATCGTTGCCCGGCTTCAGGACAACGATATTTTCTCCGGCTCGCTGAAAGAGCAGCCGCGCGAAGGCACGCTTCTGCCTGACACCTATAACTTCCCGCGTGGCACACCCCGCGACCAGGTGATCCACCGCATGCAGCAGGCGCAGAAGAAAGTTCTCGCCGAGGTCTGGGCGCGTCGCAACCCCGACATCCCGGTCCGTTCGCCGGAACAACTCGTGACGCTGGCTTCGATCGTCGAGAAGGAAACCGGACGCGCAGACGAGCGCAGCCGCGTCGCGGCCGTTTTCACCAACCGCCTGCGCCAGCGCATCAAGTTGCAGTCCGACCCGACCATCATTTACGGGCTCGTTGGCGGCAAAGGCACCCTTGGCCGCCCGATCAAGCGCAGCGAGATCACGCAGCCGTCGCCCTACAACACTTACGTGATTGAGGGCCTGCCGCCGGGACCGATCGCCAATCCCGGACGTGCCTCGCTGGAAGCCACCGCCAATCCGGCACGCACGCGCGACCTGTTCTTCGTCGCCGACGGCACCGGGGGTCATTCCTTTACCGAGACCTACGACCAGCATCAGAAGGGCGTTGCGAAGCTGCGCGCAATGGAGCGCCAGCAGCAGAACGACACCGTCGATGCCGACGACCAGCCGCCGGTTTCTGCTGTTCCGGTGCCCGCAACAGGCGCGCCCGCCGCCGCGGCTCCTGCCAAGCCACCCGCGAACGCTGCGCCGAAGGCCGCGCCCAAGGCGGCTGCGCCAAGGGCGTCCGCGCCCGCGAGCATCATCGCCGCCGAGCCTCCGGCGGATGGAGCAGCTCCCGCCGCGGGGCGCAAGCGTACTGCAAAACGCACCCCGGCTGCGGCGCCCGCCGAGCCGGAGCCTGAAGAAGAGAAGACGCAGTAACGCGGCCTCTCTCTTGCGTGCCTTGCCGATTTCAGGGACAAGCTGACGCGGGCCGCTCTGGCGGTTCGCCAGTTGACTCGTTGGATCACCAGTAACGGAGACACTTTCGCGATGGCGCTGTCGAGCATGACCGGCTTTGCGCGAAGCCACGGCACCAGCGGACCCTATGCGTTCGAATGGGAATTGAAATCGGTCAACGCCAAGGGCTTTGACTTCCGGCTGCGGTTGCCGGCCGGGTGGGACGATATTGAGGCCGCGGCCCGCAAGCGCGCCACCGAGCTTCTCTCGCGCGGGACTGTTTATGCGAACCTTACGGTCAAGCGCACCGGTGCGGCATCCATCGTGCGTATCAACGAGGACGTTCTTGCGTCGATCCTGAAAGTCGCGAGCGAGATTTCCGCACGCACCGACGCGGTGGCGCCGAGCGTCGATGGATTGCTCGGGATCAAGGGCGTCATCGAGGTCGCCGAGCCTGAGAGCGATGAGGCCGAAATGCAGGCCGCGCGTGCCGCCGTCTCCGCGTCGTTCGAGCAGGCGCTGCAAAGCCTGATCGACATGCGCAAGCGCGAAGGGGTTGCGCTTGGCCAGATCCTTGCGCAACGCATGGACGAGATGGAAAGCCTCACGAAACGTGCGGAAGCTGCACCCGGACGCAAGCCGGAAGCGATCCGGGCACGGCTTGCCGAACAGGTCGCGGCCTTGCTTGAGACGTCCGATCGTTTCGATGCCGACAGGCTCAATCAGGAAGCGATCCTGATCGCGGCGAAGGCGGACATCCGCGAAGAACTCGACCGCATCGTCTCGCACATCGCGCAGACCCGCGAACTGCTCGGCAAGGGCGGCGCGGTGGGACGCCGGCTCGATTTCCTGGCGCAGGAGTTCAACCGCGAGGTCAACACCACCTGCTCGAAGTCGAACGACATCGAACTGACCAACACGGGCCTTGAGATGAAGGGTGTGGTCGAGCAGTTTCGCGAGCAGGTTCAGAATCTGGAGTAGCGGCCATGGCGGCGGGGGGGACCTTGAGAGGCGTTGAGCGGCGCGGACTGATGTTCGTGCTGTCGTCGCCGTCGGGCGCGGGGAAATCCACGCTGGCGCGCATGCTGATCGACAAGATGCCGGATCTGCGCATGTCGGTGTCGGTGACCACGCGCGCCAGGCGTCCCGGCGAGGTCGATGGCGAGCATTACTATTTTATCGACAAGCCGAAGTTCGACGCCATGGTGAAAGCGAGCGAACTCCTCGAGCATGCAACGGTGTTCGACAATTCCTACGGCACACCGCGCAAGGCGGTCGAGGACGCGCTGTCTTCAGGGCAGGATGTGCTGTTCGATATCGACTGGCAGGGCACGCAGCAATTGCGTGAGAAAGCCCGCGCTGACGTGGTGAGCGTGTTCATCCTGCCGCCGTCCGCCGCCGATCTCGAAAAGCGGCTGCATACCCGCGCTCAGGATTCCGATGAGGTGATTGCGGGGCGCATGAGCCGCGCCAGTCACGAACTGAGCCACTGGGCGGAATACGACTATGTGGTCACCAACTCCGAACTGGACGAGGCGTATTCCCAGGTCCTGACCATCCTGAAGGCCGAACGGCTGAAGCGCGAGCGCCAGACCGGACTGTCTGCTTTCGTGCGCGACCTCCAGAAGCAACTCGAAAAGTAAGCGACGGGTTTTCGCCCGCCGCTTTAAGCATTGATCCTATGCCGCCGAGCGCTTTGAGACCCGCGCGAGCAACTCCTCGATTTCATCGGTGGTAACGTCCAGCATGCGCGGCTCGGGCAGGGTGTGCGCGTAGTGCGGCGCCAGTGTCGGGGCCGGGTTGTCTTGCACAAGGGTGTGATCGGATTCGTTCAGATCCCAGATCTGACGGCGCTGACGATGGGAGCGCTCATCGACGTGCGGCCTTGGCCGGAAGTACTTGAACAGCAACGGGCCGACGATGGCGGCGAGCGCCAGCACGCAGACGAGGATGCTCAGCAAGACCCTGAGCGACAGGCCTTCGGTGTCTGCGGGCGGCGTAACCTGTTGCGGCTGCGCTGGTGTCGCGGTCGCCACCGCTGCCGGGCGCGCGGCCGGTGTCGGCGCAGCCGCCGTGACGAGACGTTCGGCAGTCAGAACTGGAGCAGGCTGCGCGGGCGCCGGTGTTGCAGCCGCGGACTGATCGCTTGCGGAGGCAGAGGCGTTCGGTTCTGGCCAGCGCGTCGCGACATTCCAGCTTTGTTTGGCCGCGGCCTCAGGAGCCGGCTGGATTGCAGACACCTGATTATCGGCGCGGACATCAGCGGAGGCAGGCGAAGGCATCTGCGGCCACGTCGTTTCCGCAAGTGACGGATCCTCGGCGGTCAACTCGGCGCGCGCGTTCGCGACTGATTTCTGAATGGGCTTCTTCGCAGTTTCCTGTTTCGGAGCAGGTGTGATCCGTTTCGGAGGCGGCGTGTCCTCTTCGGCGGTGTCTGACGATGCTGGCGCCGGTGTTGCCGCCTTCTTCGTTTTCCCGACTTCATCGGCGAGGTACCAGCACTTGCGCTTGGTGCCTTTCTCGATCCGGTAATACCAGTGCGCGCCTGCTGGTGTCGCACCCTTCGGCGCGGAGAGACATTCGTTTTCGGCGGCCGTCTCTGCATCGGGCGCCGCGGTTGCTGACACCGATGTGCCAAGGATTGAAACGCAGCCGGTGATGACGGCACAAGCAATTGCAGCGGTGCGGTTTGACATTCTGTCCCCCTTACGCAACACGAACCCATTCTCGCATTGGGTTTTCTGCGACAAGTTGGGTCGGAATAGGCCGCAAATCCGGACAGGCTGGGGCAACATTCGGGCGCACGCGCAGGGGGCCATTTGCTCAATTCTGGCTGGCATTTGGGAACCTGCATGGCTAACGAGAGCGGGCCGCGCGCCGTCGCGGCGAACAGTCGAGGAGATAATCGTTGATCCCGTGGACCTTGCTGGATACCGCGCAAATCCCCGGCGGCGGCGAGCTCCGCCTGATGCGGCGTGGCACTGAATTTTCCATCAAGCTCGGCCAGAACGAGTTGATGAACAGCCGTCTCAGCGGGTCCGAACAGGCGCTCGCCACGCTGACCTGCGAAAGGTTGCAGGGATGCAAAAAGCCGAGGCTGCTGATCGGCGGCCTCGGCATGGGCTTCACATTGCGCGCGGCATTGTCGGTGCTTGATGCGGATGCGCGCATTGTCGTCGCTGAACTGGTGCCGGAGGTGGTGACCTGGGCGCGCGGACCGATGGCGGAGGTGTTCGGTGACAGCCTGACCGATCCGCGTGTGTCCATTCGCGAGAAGGACGTCGGCGCGCTGATCCGCGCCGAGCGATCGGCGTTCGACGCCATTCTGCTCGACGTCGACAATGGTCCCGAGGGGTTGAGCCGCGAAGCCAACGACGCGCTCTATAACAAGAGCGGTCTTGCGGCTGCACATGCGGCGCTACGGCCCGGCGGCGTGTTTGCTGTGTGGTCGTCCGGCCCAGATCCGCGTTTCACGCAGCGGCTGGCGAAAGCGGGCTTCGATGTGGATGAAATCAAAACGCGCGCCAACGGCAGGCGTGGTGGCGCGCGTCATGTGATCTGGCTCGCGACCCGGCTGGGCCGCTGAGTGCAATGGCTTAGTTCTTCAGCATAATGCGGCCGACGACTTTGCCGGCGCGCAACTGATCGATCCACTTCTGCACGTCGCCCATCGGCTCTTCCTTCATCGGTGTCGGCTTGACCTTGCCGGCGCGTGCCAGCGCCATCAGTTCCTCGGCCTCGGCAAGCGTGCCGGTCATGAAGCCTTCGACTGTCATGCGCTTGTAGATCCATTGCACCATCGGAAGATTGAAGTTGCCGCCCATCAGGCCCGACACCACGATCTTGCCGCCACGCGCCACGACGGAGGTCGCAAACGCCATCGACTTCTCGTTACCGGCGAAATCGACGATCCCGTCGAAGCCGCCGTCGGTTTCCTTGATAATACGCTTGGCGATATCGGCTTCTGTCGGATCGTAAGCGGCGGAGGCGCCGTTCTTGACCGCCGCGTCGCGGGCCGATGCGCTGAGATCGGCGACTGTGATGGGCTGCTTGAACATCGCCTGCGCGAGCGAGACGCCCATCATGCCGACGCCGCCAAGACCGATCAGCAGCATATTGCGCTGGCGAGGCCGATCGACCAGACGCTTCAGTGCGCCGTAAGCGGTGATGCCCGAGCACATCAATGTCGCCGCCGTATCGACCGGCACCTGGCCGTAGTCGATGAGATACTTCTGGTCGGGCACGAGAACGTGGCTGGCGAAGCCACCGTCGATCGACACGCCGAGAAAGCGGTTACGCGCGCAAAGGTTCTCGTCGCCGTTGAGACAGTCGCGGCACTGGCCGCAGCCGATCCACGGGAACACGGCCATCTTTTTACCGATGAGCGACTTGTCTCCATCAGGGCCGACTTCATCGACGACGCCGGCGATCTCGTGACCGAGCGTGAAGGGCAGGGTCATGCCGCGGGTGGTGTCGAGCTTCTTGCCATTGCCAAGATCAGCATAGCCGTCCTGAATGTGCAGGTCCGAATGGCACAGGCCGCAGCGCTCGATCCGCACCAGAACTTCCCGGCCCTTCGGCTTCGGGGTCTCCACGATGGTTTCGCAGAGCGGAGCATCGAACTTCACGAGAGACTGGCGGCGCATCTGAGCCATTGGGCTTTCTCCGTTACACTGTTTTTGATTTTGCGGCTGTTATATCGGCCAATTCGCGTGCCATGGCAACAAAGCCGGACACCGGGATTGTCTCGGCGCGCCGCGTTGGATCGACGCCTGCGGCGGCGGCCAGCAGTGCAGGCTCGGCATTCAGCGATTTGAGGCTCTGCCGCAGCATTTTCCGGCGCTGGCCGAAGGCGGCCGCGGCTACGCGCTCCAGCATGCGGCGATCGCAGGGCAGAGGTGCGGCGCGCGGAATCAGCCGCACCACGGATGACGTCACCTTGGGTGGCGGCACGAAGGCGCCGGGTGAGATATCGAACAGAATCTTGGTTTCCGCCCGCCAGTTGGCGAGCACGCCGAGCCGGCCATAGGCCTCGTCATTTTCACGGGCGACAATGCGCTCGGCGACCTCGCGCTGAAACATCAGCACCATCATGTCGTACCACGGCGGCCATGGCTCGGCGCTGAGCCAGTCGATCAGCAACGCGGTCGCGATATTGTAAGGCAGATTGGCGACGATCTTTGCGCGCTCGCCATTGAGATGCGGCCGCGGATCGAATGTCGTCGCATCCGCATTTACGATGGTCAGGCGGCCGGGATAGCGCTGCGCAATCTCTTCCAGTGCAGGAATGGCGCGCTCGTCGCGTTCCACGGCGATGACGCGTTTGACATTCTGCGCGAGCAGGGCGCGCGTCAGCCCGCCGGGGCCTGGACCGATTTCGACAATGGTCGCGTCGTCCAGCGGCGCGGCCGCGCGCGCAATCCGCGATGTCAGGTTGAGATCGAGCAGGAAATTCTGGCCGAGGGACTTGCGTGCGGATAGCTCGAAGCGGCGGATGACGTCGCTGAGCGGAGGCAGATCGTCGATGGCGCTCATGCCTTCGATGCCGAGGCCATGCGCGCAGCGAGGCGTAGCGCCGCAATCAGGCTCGAGGGATTGGCGCGGCCCGTGCCCGCGATGTCGAACGCCGTGCCGTGATCCGGCGAGGTGCGGATGAACGGCAGTCCCAGCGTGACATTCACGCCGTCATCGAAGGCAATGGTCTTGATCGGGATCAGTGCCTGGTCGTGATACATGCAGATCGCGCAGTCGTAGGTTTTCCGTGCAGCGGCATGAAACATGGTGTCGGCTGGCAGCGGGCCGCGTACGTCGATGCCGTCCCGCCGCAGCGCCTCAATCGCGGGGGCGATGATCGACTGGTCCTCGTGACCGAGCGAGCCATCTTCGCCGGCGTGAGGATTAAGGCCCGAGATCGCGAGGCGGGGCCGGGCAATGCCAAGCCGCGTCTGCAAATCCGCCGCGACGATTCGTGCGGTTCTGACGATGAGATCGCTGGTCAGTTGCGTGATGGCGTCGCGCAGCGGCAGATGGATCGTTACCGGCACCACGGCAAGATCAGGTGACCACAGCATCATCACGGGATGAGGCACCGCACCGCTCACAGCCGCGGAGAGTTGTGCAAGGAATTCGGTGTGACCCGGATGGGAAAAGCCTGCGCGATAGAGCACGCTCTTGGCGATCGGATTGGTGACGACCGCACTGGCGCGTCCGGCAATGACGTCGGCGACCGCGTGCCGGATCGACGCAATGGCCGCCGGTGCGCTGCTGCCGTCGGGTTGTCCGGGTTTTGCCGTCGCCGCCACGCGGGTTGTCACCACGGGAAGCGCGTCTGCGAAAACGCCTGCGGCGTCTTCGGCGCTTGTGTCGGCAGTGGAGACATCGACGCCCAGTATTCCGGCGCGGGCCGCGATGAACGCGCTGTCGCCGATCAGATAGAACGCGGGAAGATCGAGTTCACGCCGCTTCAGCCATGCAGCGATCGCGATATCAGGACCGATGCCTGCGGGTTCGCCGATCGTCAGCGCGAGTGCTTTGGTCATGGCCGCGTCGTCGCGCTCATCAGTTGCGCATTTCGATCATGGCGCCCTTGCGGATCTCCTGGAGATACGACTTGGACTTGGCTTCGTATTTCTGGTTGTAGATTTTCTCGCGCGCTTCGCGCTTGGCAGGTGTGTCGGCCTTGGTCGGCTTGCGGCTGCACAGCGCCACCATTTCAACGCCCTGCTTGGTCACCTCCGGCGGCGTCAGTTTGCCGACAGGCATCTTGTCGAGCAGCTCTCGCAGGTTCGGCGGCAGGTCCGCTGAGGTCTTGGTGAGCTGATCGCGGATCGCCGCGTCTCGCATCGATCGGAACAGTTCCTGCGCTTCATCGCAGGAGGAAATTCTGTTGCGAAGCAGCTCCGCTTCCTTGCGTCGCGCTTCGATGATGCTCGACGGCGAGCCTCGCGGCACGATCAGGACAATCGGGCGAACGAGATACTCGAAGCTTTCACCATCGGATTTGCCGCTATCGAATCCGGCGAGATCTTTTTCGGGGACAAGCAGATTCGACTGGAACCGGCCGCGCACCAGATTGCCCCAGGTCATGTCCGCCTTGATGCGGCTCTTGAGAGTCTCGGGGCGGATGCCGTGACCTTCGAGCGTCTTGTTAAGCTGCTCGGGATTCAGGCGCATGCGCGAAGCCATGTTGCCGTAGGCGCCGTCGATATCCGACGATGACATGTCGAGGCCGTACCGCTTGCCTTCCTTGATCTTGAGCTTGTCGTTGATCAGCTCGTCGAGGGCTTCCTGCCGGGAGATTGTCTTGCGCGTCGTCAACTGCGTGAGCTTGATGCGCTGATCGATGTCGAAATTGGTAATGGCCTCGCCATTCACCATCGCTGCGACGGATTGCGCCATGACGGCGGAGCCGAAGCCCGACGTGAGGAGAACGGCGGCGGCGAGCGAAACAGCCCTTGCTGTGCGAAGAATAAAAGTCGCGATCATATTCAAACCCGTCTTCAAACCTATTTCTGGCGAAGGCTGGAGGTTCCAGCGTAGCAAAACCTACCTCGCGTTTGCGGCGTCAATGCACGCGCCTGATGAATTTTCGGCGGTTCCCGTAGCCTTGCCGGACGCGCCTTGAATCTGCAATCGCGCGGGTTTCAAAATTCCGCTACCGGAATACTACTGCGAAGCGTTGAACGAACTGGTGCCGATGGTACGCAGGCCGATCTGAAGCATGATGCGGTGGTCGGTGACGGGAGTTGTATAGCTCGTCGACGTGTAGGCGTAGTCGGTGATGTAGTTGGCTGCGATGATGAAGCAGTCGTCCACGTAGCCTGCGCCCACGATGTACTGATTCACCGTCTGGTTCGTGATGTCGTAACGCAACCCGCCTGACAGCATCCAGTTGTTCGCTATCTTGATCGAGCCGGTGCCCACGATGCCTTCGCGGCGGTTGAGGAATCCGAGTTCAGGCTGCTTGTCGTAGTTGCCGTAGAGCAGGCTGACCTGGAAGCGGTCGAAATTTGCGCGGCCTTCGAGTTCGAAACGCCGCACGGCGCCCGTCGCCTCGTCGAGCCGGGTGCGGGCGATCAGGCTGTAGATCCTGTTCGGCTGGTATGCGATGCGGCCGACGTAATCGGAGCGGGCGGTCTCGAGGCCGCTGGCGATGCCGGTGTTGGTCAGGTCCTGTACGGCGAACGAATTTAGCCCGAAGAGCTGGTAGGACTGTCCGAACAGAACGTTGATGAAGCCGCCGCGATCGAACTGCGTGGTCGCCTGAACGCCGACATTGGCACGGCCGCCGCCCTCGACACGGTCATAGCCCGAGAACTTGTCGACGCGGAACAGGTTGCTGTCGTCGAATGTAAAGCTCTGAGCGTCTTCATTCGGAAGACGGCCGGCGCTCGGCTCATTCGGGCGGATGATCAACTGGCCGATCGGTTCGATCGTGGTGGTGCCCCACGGCTGCACGTTGATGAACGGGTAGCGATACTCGAGCCCGACCGTCGGCATCAGGCGCGCGGTCTGCGTCGAGCCGACCGGCAGGTAGTTGGAGACGCCGGGCTGGTTGTCGATGTTGGCGCTGATCGCATCCGCGCGCAGCGAAGCGAACGGCGTGAAAATCTGGCCGATGGAATCGGTGAACGACCGGCGCCATTCCACTTCAGCCGTCAGCCGGGTGTAGTCGCCCGGGATGCCGCGCAACAGACACTGCGACGGCGTTCTCGCCAGCGGGTCGGCCGATGTCGGCAGGCAAAAACCGGAAGCGAACGCTGTCGGGTTGATCGCGTCGAATGAGGCCGTCTGCCGGCTCAGGCTGGTGAAGTTTGCCTTGTAACTGAACTCGCCGCCGAGAACGTTGCGGTTGAGCACGTTCGAATAATCGATCACCGGATGCACGATCGGAATTGTGCTCTGCACGTCGGCCGCCGAATAGCCAAGGAAGTGCATCACGCGTGCATCGAAATAGCTGCGATTGCCGACGCCGGTGAGATAAATCTGGGACAGACCGGTATCGGGGGTCAGCAGGAATGCGTTGAGCGCGTTTTTGTACGGGCCGAGGCCGTAGTCGAAGAAGAACGACTTGTCGGAGACCGCGACCGCGTCCCAGCCCCAGACCCATTTGTCGTTGAGCGCGAACTGGCCCTTGGTATCGATGCCGCCGCGGAAGTCGCGGTAACCCGGCTCGGTCAGGAACTGACCCTTGTCGTCCTGACGGATGCCGTAGGCGCGGATTTCGTAGGCGCCATTGATCAGGCGCTGACGGAATTCCGCCTGCGCCAACAGGCCCTGCTTGGTGGTGTAACGCGGCGACAGGGTCAGATCGTAGTCGGGCGCCAGCGCGAAGTAGTACGGCACCTCGATGCCCACGCCGTAACGCGAGCTCGAAGAATAGCTCGGAATCAGGAAGCCGCTCTTGCGCTTGACCGTCGGGTCGGGCGTCGAGAAGAACGGCAGATACGCGATCGGCTGACCGAAAAACTCGAGGCGCGCGTCCTCGAAGTACAGCATTTTCTCGGTCTGATTGTGGATGATGCGCGCGCCCTTGACCTGCCACAGCGGCGGCTTCTTCGGATTGTCCTTACAGGCCGCGCAGGCAGTGTAGACGCCATTCTGGAAAATCGTGATGTCGCCGTCGGTGCGGTCGGCGCGCGTCGCCGCCATCCGGGTCTGATCCGCGGTCTCAAGACGCAGCGAATCGACAAAGCCGTCCCGATAGTCGTCCGACAGATCGAGCATGTTGGCGTAGGTGATCTTGCCGTCGACGTCCGTCAGCCTGACGTTGCCTTCGGCACGCAGGCGCTTGGTCTTCTGGTCGTAGATGACCTTGTCGGCTTCAAGCGTCGACCCGTTGTAATAAATCTGAACGCTTCCAACCGCTGCGACGCGCGAGTTGTTGTAGTCGTAATTGACCTCGGTCGCCTGCACGAGCATCTGCCCGTCGTTGTTCGCCGGGCGAGCCTGCTTGGGCGGTTTCGGGGGAAGCTGATTGTAGCGGTACGTCTGGGCCGCGGCCGGTGTTGCCACCATGCCCGCGAGCCCGGCCGTCAGGCCAAGTCCCAGAACCACGGACATGAGCAGGCTTTGACGGCGCAAGCGAATGCGCCGCCTGAACGTAGGCGTCCGTCCTTGGAGGGCGGCGACAACGGCCACTACCCGTCCTCCTGGTACAGCAAAGCCAAAAATCCCGAGAGGCCGCCCACGCAAACGGGCAACCACGCGGCAGCGAGCGGATGCATCAACTCGGCCTTGCTCAAATCTTCAGTTACTTTCGAGAGGACATAGAGCAGAAACCCTGCTGCAACGCCACTTAAAACCATCTTTTGCACCCCGCCGAAGCGGAAGAACCGAAGGCTTACAGCGGCCGCGAGCATCACCATTGCAGCCAATAAAAACGGGCGCGCGATGAGCTTGTGGTACTGCAGGCGGTAACCGGCTGTGGCCTGTCCGGAGTTCTCGGATGACTTGATGTAGTCCGGAAGTTGCCAAAATGACACAGTTTCGGGGGTGGAGAAGCTGTTCCGGACCTGGGCCAGGGTGAGGGTGGTCGCGATCGAGAAGGTGTCCTGTTCGATCACCGGGTTGTCGAGGGTGTAGCGGCGCACCTGTTTGAACACCCAGCGCCCGGGCTCAAGAACGGCTTCCTGCGCCTCAAGTCTCTCCCTGAAAATGCCGGACGTGTCGTAGCGGAACACCGAGATGCCGGTCAGGACCGCACCTTGCCCCTGACTTCGGGCGGCATTGATGACGCTTTGTCCCTCGCTGGTCGACTGGTTGAGCCAGAAGCCGGCGCCATCCTGAACGGTTGGCGCACCGTCGGTGAAGATCTTCCGCTCCATACCCTTGGCGCGTTCGAGCATCTCGGCCGACAACGGATTGTAGACGACGGTCGCCAGCATCCCGAGTATCAGCGCGCTGAGCAGTGCAGGCGTGGTGAACTGCCAGGCTGAAATGCCGGAGGCTCGCGCGACCACAAGTTCGAGCCGGCGCGACAAGGCGAGGAAAGAGACCATCGCGCCGATCAGGATGCAGAACGGCATCAGTTTTTCGAGCGACAACGGCACGCGAAAAAAAGCGGTCTGCGCAACGAACAGACCCGACACATGTGCTAGGCCGCCGGCGCGGCGCATCAACTCAATATAATCGACTGTAATGATCAGCACGAATATCGCGGCGAAGGTCATGATCGATGCGATCACGAAACGTCCGGCAAAATAGCGTGCGAGGATTGTCGTCACCATGCGCGTAACCGCCTTACGCCCACGCCTGCCGCCGGGCAGGCCGGACGGTCGCGAAAAGCCAGGCGGACGACGGTGTGTTCGTCCGGTAAACAGTGGTGTCGATCGACCCCATCGGGCAGCAGTATCCCCAACTCCAGCCAGTTTCCGCGACATGCGCCCAAACCTTTCGCAAGGTTCCCCCAGGGCGGAATCGCGTTTTCCGGCACACTCTTATTTCATAGCATCCCTTTGATTGGTCAACAAAATGGCCGACCTGAGGCCGCGCCTCAAGTACGGTTAATAAAACCTCATCGTTGCTTTGGGGTAACTCTTGCGGCGAGGCGTCAGCCATGCTTGGCGCGCTTGGCAGCGCGCGCAGGAACGCGTCATAGTGCGCCGCAGAGAATCCTGCGGGATTCTGGTCCCTGGTGATCCGGTCTGACATTCGTATCGTAGCTTTAGCAGGCCCTTTTACGAATGTCAGAACCGAAGGATCACTGGAATCATAAGCTTACGAGTGTCCTTTCGTATCCGACGTTCGCTCGGGAGGCGCTGAGGTGTGAAGCGAACGTTGGATACGAGACACTAGCTGCGCAAGCCGCGATTATCTGGAGGATTTGCCTATGACCGACGCCGTAAAGGTCGGCTTCGTACCGTTTTCCGCTGCCCCCCGCGGCGTTCTGGTGGTGTTTTGCGACGACACATTGAAATTCGGCCCGGCCACGATCAAGGCGCTGGGAACTGCTGCGAATGCCGTCAAGCTCGCAGCAACAATGAATCAGTTCAAGGGAAAGAGCGGCGCCACGCTCGATATTCTGGCGCCGGAAGGTCTCAAGGTCGGGCGTCTGATCGTTGTCGGTGCGGGTAAACTGGCGTCGCTCAAGGACAGCGATTTCATCAAGCTGGGCGGCAAGGTCGCCGCCAAGATCAGCGCCGGCACCGAAACTGTGACCGTTCTCGCGGAGCTTCCGTCAGGCGCGATGAAGGGATCACAGGCGGCTCTGATCGCATCCGGCATCCGGCTGCGTGCCTATCGATTCGTTCGCTACAAGACCAAGAAGAAGGACGGCGACAACGCACCTCTGCGGACGCAGTTCTCGATCGCGGTCGCTGACGCGGCTGCTGCACGCAAAGCCTTCACGCCCGAGAATCATGTCGTGGACGGCGTGCTGATCGCGCGCGAACTCGTCAATGAGCCGCCGAACGTGCTTTTCCCGGCGGAATTCGCGCGGCGCGCAACCCAGTTGCGCAAGCTCGGCGTCAAGGTCGATGTTCTCGACGTCAAGGCGATGACAAAGCTGGGCATGGGCGCGCTGCTCGGCGTTTCGCAGGGCTCCGAACATGACGGCCGCACCGTCATCATGCGCTGGAACGGTGGCAAGCCCGGCGAGCAGCCGATCGCCTTTGTCGGCAAGGGCGTGTGCTTCGATACCGGCGGCATTTCCATCAAGCCGGCCGGCAGCATGGAAGACATGAAGGGCGATATGGGCGGCGCGGCTTGCGTCGTTGGCCTGATGCACGCGCTGGCTGCACGCAAGGCGAAGGTTAATGTCGTCGGCGCGATCGGTCTTGTGGAAAACATGCCGGACGGCAATGCGCAGCGTCCCGGCGATATCGTGACATCGATGTCGGGACAGACCATCGAGATCATCAACACGGATGCCGAGGGCCGCCTCGTGCTGGCCGACGTGCTCTGGTACGTCGCGCAAAAGCACAAGCCGAAGTTCATGATCGATCTGGCGACTCTGACCGGAGCGATCATGGTCGCACTCGGCGTAGAATACGCCGGCATGTTCTCGAACGACGACAAGCTCGCGGAACGCCTGACCGCGGCGGGGCAGGAGACCGGCGAGCGGGTCTGGCGCATGCCGCTCGGCCCCGAATACGACAAGCAGATCGATTCGCAGTTCGCCGATATGAAAAATACCGGCAGCCGCAACGGCGGTTCGATCACCGCGGCGCAGTTCCTCCAGCGCTTCGTCGATGACACGCCGTGGGCTCATCTCGACATTGCCGGTACGGCGATGGGTGTTCCCGCGTCCGACCTGAACCGCAGCTGGGGATCTGGCTATGGCGTGCGCCTGCTAAACCGGCTTGTCGCGGACAACTACGAGACGAAGCGATAACGCGTAACAACAGGGGCGGTGCATTGTGCATCGCCCCAACTGACAATCGGCACGCCGCGCGATGACGGAAGTCCTGTTCTATCATTTGCAAGACACGACACTTGAGAAAGTGTTGCCGCCGTTGCTTGAGAAATCCGTCGAGCGGGGATGGCGTGTCGCGGTTCAGACCGGATCGGAAGAGCGCGCCGAAGCGCTCGACGCCCATCTGTGGACATATCGCGAGGATTCGTTTTTACCGCATGGCACCTGGCGCGACAGCGATGCCATGAACCAGCCGATTGTTCTGACCATGGACGACGGCAATCCCAACAATGCCAATGTCCGATTTATTGTGGATACCGCGGGTCTGCCCAAGGATTGCGCAACATACGATCGCATCGTTTTTGTCTTCAACGGTGACGACGAGGAGGCGCTCGGTGTTGCCCGCGCGGCCTGGACGGACGGTAAATCGCGCGGGCTCGATTTGACATACTGGCAGACCGACGAGCGCGGCAGATGGCAGAAACGCGCGTAAATGCGCGATCCCGAGAGATGGATAAGACGATCCGCCGGCGGCTCGCCTCGCCGGACCGCTGTTAATGTTAGAGTCTTTTTTCGTTGACCTGACGGGCGCTTAGCCACCATGGTGCCGCAAAGGGGTGGTGGAAGGCGACGTAAGCGCAGTTATGGGCAAGGGGTTCCATTCTCGCAGCCAAAAGACGCGCAAATGATTGTTTAGGCATTTGCTTTAGACATATCCCAGTTCCCGAACGCGTATCAAAGCGCTGAAGTTGATGTGAGATCGAATTTGAGCGTCCTGCGTAAAAACATCCATGTCCGGCAGATGGCGGCCCTCGTGATTGTGGCTCCGATGGTTGCCGGTTGCAGCGGGCTCGGCGGGCTATCGGATTTTTCGCTCAAGGACCAGGAATGGTTCGCGCGTCCGGGCAAGATTTTCAAAGCCGGTAACAGCGCGATTGAAACGCCGCCCCTGAGCCCGACAAAGGAAGTGTCCGCGAACGACCTGATTTCATCGGATGGTCAGTGTCCCGGCATGCCGGCGCAGGGTGCGCCCGCCGATGCCAATGCATCCACCGAAGGCCAGGTTGCCGCGGCCCCGGTCGCGCTGGGTCATACCGAATGTGACGTCGCGCGCGCGATCCCTGTCGCGCCAGAGAGCGTCAACCTGTCGAACAATGCGCGTGGCGACCGCGTTGCGCTCATTACCTGGAAAACCGGACCGCGCCCCGGCGCCTATACCTTCACGTCGGGCCGGTTAACGTCGATCGAGCGTGTCGACGTGCCGCCGCCGGAAAAGCCTGCGCGCGCTGCAAAGAAGAAGCGCGCCTAGACCCTCAGTTCGCGGCTTCGTCGTAAGAACTTGCCTCAAGCCATTCGTCTTCGGCGCGCTGCAACGCGTCTGCTGCACTTGCGCGGGCCTTGGTGAGTTGCGCGGCCTG
Source organism: Afipia sp. DC4300-2b1 (assembly GCF_049895725.1). NCBI lineage: Bacteria > Pseudomonadati > Pseudomonadota > Alphaproteobacteria > Hyphomicrobiales > Nitrobacteraceae > Afipia > Afipia sp. DC4300-2b1. The sequence goes on along the minus strand of NZ_JAFCSX010000005.1, from coordinate 525,006 downwards.
TTTCGGATCGCGCTTGAACAGATCGGGCAGGGCAAGAGCGGCGTCGATCTTCTCGATGATGCCGGTGATCCGCGCAATCTCGCTTTCCGCGTTTGAAATCTTCTGCTTGAGCGGTACGCGCTTCTCGGATTTTGCACGCACCGGTTTGCCGTTGCCGCGCTCATTGCCCGCGCGATCGCGGCTCGACGCACGCATGCCCCGCGATGTCAGCACCGACCGGCGATAGTCGTCGAGATCGCCATCGTACGGCGTGACGGCGCGGTCCGCCACCACCCATAGCTGATCGGCGCACGCCTCGATCAGGTAGCGGTCGTGCGAGACCATGATGATCGCGCCGGGAAAATCATTGATCGCTTCGGCCAGTGCGGCGCGGCTGTCGATATCGAGATGGTTGGTCGGCTCGTCGAGGATGATCATGTTCGGGCCGTAGAATGTCGCAAGCCCGAGCAGCAGCCGCGCTTTCTCACCGCCGGACAGCGAGCTCACCTTGGTGTCGCCAGCCTTGCCGGAAAATCCGATGGCGCCCGTCCGCGCGCGCACTTTCGTTTCCGTATCGTTCGGCATCAGCCGCCGCAGATGATCGTAAGCCGAGCCCTCGAGATCAAGTTCGTCGGTCTGGTGCTGTGCGAAGTAACCGACCGAGAGCTTGTCGGCACGCACGACCTTGCCGGAAAACGGCGGCAGCTTGCCGGCGAGCAGTTTCACCAGCGTCGATTTGCCGTTGCCGTTGGAGCCGAGCAGGGCGATGCGATCGTCGTTGTCGATGCGCAGCGTAACGTTGTTGAGCACAGGCTTCGCCGGATCGTATCCCACCGACACGCCGTCCACAGCAATAATCGGCGGCGAGAGAATCTTGTCAGGCGTCGGAAACGTGATCTCGCGAACGTCCTGCGTCACGAGAGCCGTGACCGGCTTCATCCGCTCCAGCATTTTCACGCGCGACTGCGCCTGCTTGGCTTTCGAGGCCTTGGCCTTGAAGCGGTCGACAAACGCCTGCAATCGCTTGCGCTCGTCCATCTGCTTCTTGGCGTGCTTGGCGTCGAGCATCTCGCGGGTGGCGCGCTGTTCCTCGAATGACGAGTAGGTGCCCTTGTAGAGCGTGAGCTTGCCGCGATCGAGATGAAGGATCTGATCCACCGACGTATCGAGCAGATCGCGATCGTGGCTGATGACGATCACTGTGCGCGGATAGTTCGCAAGATGATCCTCAAGCCAGAGTGTGCCTTCAAGGTCGAGATAGTTGGTCGGCTCGTCCAGCAGCAGCAGATCAGGCGCCGCGAACAGCGTGGCCGCCAGCGCCACACGCATGCGCCAGCCACCGGAGAATTCCGAGCAGGACCGGGCCTGATCGGCGGTGGAGAAGCCGAGGCCCGACAGAATAGCGGCCGCGCGGGCGGGCGCGGAATGAGCGTCGATATCGACAAGCCGTGTCTGGATATCGGCGATCCGATGCGGGTCGTGCGCGGTTTCCGCTTCATGCAGCAAAGCCGCGCGCTCCAGATCGGCCTTCAGCACCACATCGATCAGGCTTTCGGGGCCATCCGGCGCTTCCTGCGCAAGGCTGCCGACGCGCCAGCGTGGCGGAATGGTGATGGAGCCGGTTTCAATAGGCAGCTCGCCGCGAATGGCATGGAACAGCGTCGATTTGCCGACGCCGTTGCGGCCGACAAAGCCGACACGCGCGCCGGGCACGATCTGCACCGTGCTCTGGTCGATCAGCAAACGTCCGGCGATCCGGACGGAAATGTCATTAATGGAGAGCATGGCGGGCTTTTACGGAACAGGCCGCCGAACGCAACAGCTTTGTCAGGGCAATTGTGATGGACCACGGCGCTTTCGGCGTACGCGATCCCCGTTAGCAAGGACAACGCCTAGTGCGTTTCCATGTCAGGTACCAGCGATGGAGCCGTTTCGCCATCGAGTTCCGGCAGCCGGGCAATCAGCGAGCCCAGACGCTGCGGTATGTCGGTTTTTTCGCGGTTGAGTGAATCGCGCAGTCTCTCTCCAATGCCCTGCCAGACGGCCTCGCTGTGGATGTGATCGAGATGGACATCAGGAGCGTTCAAACGGGTCGGCATAGCCAAACTCCAATTCGCTTCAATTTCTATTCAATATCATGAGACCAATGCGTTGCTGCGCCGTTCGTTCACGGGTTTTGCTCGGATGGTTTTGATTCGGTAAAAATTTAAACAGCGGGAACTATGGAACTTGTGAAGAAACCCCCGAACAGCGTCTCCGCCGGGGGTCTGAGTTTGGAAGAAGCGGATGCGATCCGCTTAGAAGCAAACGTTCACGACCCGATAGCGAAGGCCGTACGGGGTGCTGACCAGGCGCTTCACGTAGCAGCCGCCGTAACCCGCGCCATAACCGCCGACGTAGAGGCCATAGCCGCCGCCCCAGTGGCCGTGATGGTGATGATGATGCCAGCCGCCTTTCCAGCCCTTGGCAGAAGCCGCGGTGGGAAGCAGGGCGGTGGTGGACAGAGCAGCGACAGCAGCCAGTCCAAGAACGAGTTTGCGCAACATGACAAGTCTCCTTCATTTGGGCGCAGGGCGCCTTGATGTGTCCCTGCATGTCTGTCGAGGTGTCCGCGAGGGCGGTTCGATCCACGGCGAAGGGTGCGACAAAAAAGACCGGCCGCTGGTGGCGGCCGGTCAAGTCTCGGGGAAGCAGTTGTGCAGGTCTGGATCAGTAGCAGCGGTTCACCAGCCGGTAGCGATAGCCCCACGGCGTCGGAACCAGACGGCGTACGTAGCAGCCGCCATAGCCGCCACCGAAGTAAACGGGGCCGCCGATGAAACGCGGACCGCCCCAGCCGCGGTGGAAACCGCCGCCGTGCCAACCGTGTCCGCCGTGCCATCCATGGGCGGAAGCAGTGGACGGAGTGAATGCAGCCGCGCCAAGAGCCGCAACTGCTGCGCATGCGAGAATGAGTTTACGCATCATGATGATCTCCTCGAATTCGATCTGAGGCGCAGCCGGACGCCTTGCTGAATGTTCGTGGGCAACCGATGCCGGCCTACGCTGAACACACTAGCTGTGCGATCCTGAACTGAACCGGCACGGCCCTGTCAGGCAGCATTCATCTCAATGAAATCGCAGTAACTTCCGGGAGGCCCTTGGCAGGCGCTTGCCATGAAGGTATCGGGAGCGGGATGCCGTCCATTCCGGGCGAGGCTTCTGGTATACCAGCTTGCCGTTGCATCACCGCGCCGTTATAAGCGCGGCAAACCTTCCAACAGACATGCTTCGAGGACAGTACCATGGCGATTGAGCGCACCTTTTCGATTATCAAGCCTGACGCGACCGCGCGTAATCTGACCGGCGCCGTCAACGCCATCATCGAGAAGGCCGGACTGCGGATCGTCGCACAGAAGCGCATTCTGATGACCCGCGCGCAGGCCGAAACTTTCTACGCCGTGCACAAGGCGCGTCCGTTCTTCGGCGAACTGGTCGACTTCATGATTTCCGGTCCGGTCGTTGTGCAGGTTCTCGAAGGCGAGGGCGCCATCCTGAAGTACCGCGACGTGATGGGCGCGACCGATCCGTCGAAGGCTGCCGAAGGCACCATCCGCAAGGCGCACGCCAAGTCGATCGGCGAAAACTCGGTGCACGGCTCGGACGCTGCGGAGACCGCGGCGATCGAGATCGCGCAGTTCTTCTCGGGGAATGAAATCGTCGGCTGATTTAACGGCCGGTAACAAAATGGTCGGGGGGCCTTTAACGTGAACTGGATTGCTCAGATTTTCGATCCCGCCACAATCGGCGGCCTCATCACTCAGTTCGAGAATGAGATTCAGCAACCTCAGTTCTGGGTCGCCCTGACCAAAATCATCTGGATCAACGTGCTGCTGTCCGGCGACAACGCGCTGGTCATCGCGCTGGCGTGCCGTGGATTGCAGCCCAAGCAGCGCGTCTGGGGCATGATCCTGGGTGCAGGTGTCGCAGTGTTCCTGCGCATCATCTTCACCTTCATCGTCGTGACACTCATGACGATGCCGTTCCTGAAGCTGATCGGCGGCCTCGCGCTGCTGGTGATTGCGGCAAAGCTCCTCGTGCCTGAAAAGGAAGACGAGGACGGCGTGCAGGCCGCAGCCCATCTGTGGGCCGCGGTGCGCATCGTCGCTGTCGCGGATATCATCATGAGCCTCGACAACGTGATTGCAGTCGCCGCCGCCGCCAATGGCAGCGCGATCCTGCTGATCCTCGGCCTCGCCATCAGCATCCCGATGATCGTTGCCGGTGCGGCGCTGATCATGGCGCTGCTCGATCGCCTGCCGGCTCTGGTCTGGCTCGGTGCAGCGCTGCTCGGCTGGATCGCAGGCGAGGTGATCGCCACCGACCCTGCCGTTGCGCCCTGGCTGCACCGCGTGCTCGACGGTCATATCGGGCTTGACGTCGATACGACCTCGGCGATGTTCGGCTTTGCCAAGCACCTCAAGTTCAATGGCGAGATCGGGGAGCTTTCGCTCGCCGTGCTCGGCGTGATCGTGGTGCTGGTGGTCGGCTCGATCTGGCGAAAGCGGGCGCTGCGCGAGCAGCACGAAGCTCCAGCGGCGGCGTAATCAGTAACGTGAGGTCGTCCCGGCAAAGGCCGGGACCCATCACCCCTGTCAGGGCATTTTACAAAGTTGTATCCCGCCGCCTCGTTGCAAACGATGGGACGGTGGTTATGGGTCCCGGCCTTTGCCGGGACGACGCTGTTGGGATATCTCCGCGTCGACTATCGCTCAGCTGCAACTTTCAGCCGCCTACCACTTCAGCTCGACGCCGACTGTTCCCTGGTGCGACTCGTAGCCGCTGCGGAAGCGGCCATCGTAGTTGGCATAGAGCCGCGCCGTGTTGCTGAGAATCCATGATGCCGCAGCACCGGCGTCGGCGCCGTTGCGGCTTTCGCGAATGCCCTGCACACCGATGGCGTTGCCGCCGAGGCTGACCTGCACGGTGCCGATGTTCTGCGCGAAATTGTCGACGAACTTGCCGTAGACCGACACATCGATCGCCCGCTGGCCGACGATCCAGTAGTGCCCGAACTCCGCGCCTGCGAGCACACGGGCGCGCTCGCCATGTCCATCGGCAACCGTCACTGGAAGAAGTCCGCCGGATTCGGAGAAACGGTCGGTGCGGGCTGTGACGTATTCGAGCGCGACTTTCGGCACGATGCGGCTCTGGCCGACGGAATAGGTGTAGTTGAGTTCGCCGAGCACGCCGTCGATGCTGCCGCGATAGTTGGCAAACGCGCTGCCGAGCGGCGTCGTGCGGGTCGAACTGATCCGGGCAAAGCCATGGACCGCCGCCATCGCAACGGTCCATGGGCCGTTGCTGTAAGACGCGTTGATGCCGAGTTGCGTCATGTCCAGTGTCGCGGTTTGCAGCGCGAGCGGCACGTCGATCCAGGTGTGGCTCTGATCGACCGAGAAGCCGACATTCAGGCCGGGCGCAACGGTTGCGCCGATACCGCCGACAAATCCGAGCGTCCCGCGCTTGTCGCCGACGAAGGTGCCTTGCGCTGCCGTGCGCGCGCGGATGCCATAGGTTTCAGCCCATGTCCGGTACAGAGGCTCGGCCGTGCTTTGCGATGCGCCGCCGCCGCCCGAATTGTCCCGCGCGGCATATCCGGTGGTCGCTTCGCGGCCCAGACCCTGAAGAAAGCTGCTGCCGATGTCGAGTTGCGAGGCGCCCACCGAAAGCTGGGAGGCGTTGTCGGTGACGTTTGGGATAGGCGCGAACTGTGCGCTGGCGCTCGATGCGGAACACAGCACCGTCAGGCCGGACGCAGCAGCGTACAGCACGTTCATCCGGCATATGCTCGGTCGCGACGCTGTCATTTTCATAAAAACGGGAACTCAAAAGGATTTGTTGCAATCGCGTCGTGCGATTTGCCCTGAATCCGTCGCTTGCGTCAACTTGCCGCCATACCGGACGCAGGGCATTCGCGACCGCTGTGGTGGTGATGCCACAGGCACTTGTCGTGCTTTGCAGTCTTGCTAAGGCGAAATTTTCGTGTTGGGATTGTTGCCGCAATCGGATCTGGGCCGTTCGGCTGTGGACTTGGAAGACACGACATTCTTCTGCAAGACATTTGAAGCCCGCTAGCGGCGTGGCACGCGATGAGCGTGACCGCGCCTTTTTTATATCTGGACGAGGAGACGGACGTTGGCAAAAGGTACGGTGAAGTGGTTCAACCCGACCAAAGGCTACGGGTTCATCAAACCGGCGGTCGGTGACAAGGACGTGTTTGTGCACATCTCGGCGGTCGAGCGCGCGGGACTTTCCACCCTCAATGAAAATCAGACAGTCGAGTACGATCTCGTGGAAAATCGCGGCAAGTCATCGGCGGAAAATCTGAAAGTTTCCTGACGTCGCGAGACGAGGGAATGCGATGCTCCCCCGGCCACCAGCCGGGGGTTTTTGTTTGTGCCTTCAGTTCAGCGCATAGCGTAATTCTGCGTGATCGCTGCTTTGTGTCGTGAACGGTTGGCGGATCTGTGCGTTGCTGGGGGACATTGAGGAGCATCCATGTACAGCAACAGCCGCACCATCCTTTTGATCGGGGCGCTCGCCTTGACCCTCGCCGCCTGCAACGAGAAGGCCGACGTTCCCATCGAGCAGGGCTACGGCCCGCAGCCGACGCTTCCCGAGCCCAAGAGCTCCTGGATTCCCACGATCAACATCGCCACCGCGACGGGCTGGCCGGCAGGAGAGAAGCCGAAAGCCGCCGACGGCTTCTCGGTCGCCGCGTTGGCGTCCGGATTGGACCATCCGCGCACGCTGTTTGTGCTGCCGAACGGAGATGTGCTGGTCGCGGAAACCAATGCCCCGCCGAAGCCCGACGATGGCGCCGGAATCAAGGGATGGGTGACGAAAATGGTGATGGGACGTGCGGGCGCAGGCGTGCCGAGCGCGAACCGCATTACGCTGCTGCGCGACGCTGACGGCGACGGCAAGGCCGAGCAGCGGTCCGTCTTTATCGAGAAACTGAATTCGCCATTTGGGATGGCACTGGTCGGAAATGATTTCTATGTCGCCGACACCGATGCGATCCTGAAGTTTTCCTACCGCGAAGGCGACATGAAGATCACGATCCCGGGTGTGAAGGTGGCCGATCTGCCCGGCGGTCGCATCAATCATCACTGGACCAAGGATCTGGTGGCGAGCCTTGATGGCACCAAGCTCTATGCCACCGTTGGCTCCAACAGCAACGTCGGCGAGAACGGCATCGAGGCCGAAAAAAACCGCGCAGCCGTGCTCGAGATCGATATCGCAACCGGAGCGTCGCGCGTGTTCGCGTCGGGGCTGCGCAATCCGAACGGGCCGGCATGGCAGCCGCAGAGCGGCGCATTGTGGGTCGTCGTCAACGAGCGTGACGAAATCGGCAGCGATCTCGTTCCGGATTACATGACGTCGGTGAAGGATGGTGGATTTTACGGCTGGCCCTACAGCTATTTCGGCCAGCTTGTCGATGTGCGCGTCAATCCGCAGCGCCCGGACCTCGTGGCCAAGGCGATTGTCCCGGATTATGCCCTCGGTCCGCACACCGCGTCGCTGGGACTGACCTTCTACCAGGGCGATCTGTTTCCGGAATCGTTCAAGAACGGCGCATTCGTCGGCCAGCATGGATCGTGGAACAGAAATCCGCGCAGCGGCTACAAGGTGATCTTCGTGCCGTTCAAGGACGGCATGCCGTCGGGCAAGCCGCAGGACATTCTCACCGGCTTTTTGAGCGACAGGGGTGAAGCACGGGGCAGGCCTGTCGGCGTCACGATCGACAAGCAGGGCGCGTTGCTGGTGGCCGATGATGTCGGCAACGTGGTGTGGCGCGTCACGCCTGCTGCAACGTCCGCGGCCCGCTAGTTTGCCAGGCGTTCAATCACGAGGTCGAGCAGCCCGCGCAGGCGGGCAAGCCGCTTCAGGTCGCGATGGTAGCCGACATATGTTTCGCGGCTGGGAGGATGTTCGCCAAGATCGATCCGCTCGACGCCTTCCAGTGTATCGCCGAGCGGTCTTGGCAACACTGCGAGGCCGCCACCCAGCGCACACAAGCGCGCCTGCACGTCGCGATTGTTGCTGCGTGAAACGACGTGAGCATGCGGCAGGATGCGCTTCAGCCATATTGCGTCGGGCATTCCGCCGAAAGCCGTGTCCATTGTGATGAGCGGCGTTCCTTTGCCGTCGCCGGCACGTGGATCGAAGCCGCAGCCTGTTTTCAAGTAGGCGCCGTAGGGAATGCTCATCAGTCGACGTGAAATCACCTCGGGTTCGTCAAAGGGTCTGATCCGGAAAACGATGTCTGCCTCTCTGCGGGGAAGGCTGTAAAAGCGCGCATCGGTGAGCAGTTCCACCACGACGCGCGGCTGCAGCTTCGCGAACTCTGCAAGAACCGGCGCAAGCAAGTGTGATCCAAACCAGTCTGAGGATGAAATGCGAAGCAGACCTTCGAACTGCTTGTCCTTGCCGCCAATCTGGCGTTCCAGAGAAAGCGCGTCTTCTTGCATCCGCTCGGCGTGAGCGAGGACAAGTGCGCCTTCGTCTGTCAGCACGAAGCCTTCCCCTGTTCGTTGAAACAGAGTCTGCCCCAGCGACTGTTCAAGCGCGCGCAGTCGCCTTCCCATGGTGGGCTGGCTCTGTCCGAGCTTACGTGCTGCCGCGCCAAGCGAACCTTCCCGAGAAATCGCCAGGAAAATCCGTAAATCGCTCCAGTCCATGGGCAATCCAATCATTCAATTATGAATGGAGATAGTGCATTATGGTTGGTTTTGAAACAATAATGGTTGGCATAGTTAGGGGCGGTACTCAAACAGAGAGCCACCCCCATGACCCAAGCCAGTTTGATGAGCGCCGCGATCGCCGACCGCCCGGACTCTCCGCTAAGGATAGAGACGGTCCCACGGCCTGAACCCGCAGCCAATGAAGTTCTGGTCCGTATCAAGGCCAGCGCAGTCAATCCACTCGATCTCAAGATCCGCGCCGGGCAGGCGGTGCATGCGCGCCAACCGCTGCCGGCCACTCTGGGAATTGATCTCGCCGGCGTCGTTGAAAAAGTCGGTGCGCGCGTGACCGCATTTCGCCCGGGCGACGAAGTCTACGGGATGACCGGCGGCGTCGGAGGAATACAGGGGTCGCTCGCTGAATATGCCGCCGTCGATGCCGATTTGCTGGCCCTCAAACCGGCCAACTTGAGCATGCGTGAGGCTGCAGCCATGCCACTGGGTTTCATCACCGCATGGGAAGGGCTCGTTGACCGCGCGAAAGTCCATGGAGGGCAGAGAGTGCTGGTCCATGGTGGCGCGGGAGGGGTCGGGCATCTCGCGATCCAAATAGCCCGCGCCTTCGGTGCGGACGTGTTTGCAACAGGATCAAAAGCCAGCGCTGAAGTGATCGCACGGTTCGGTGCCACGCCGATTGATTACCGGGCCTCCTCGGTTGAGGGCTACGTCGCCGAGCATACCGGCGGTCGCGGTTTCGATATTGTATTCGACACCGTGGGCGGCGTGAGCCTTGATGCGTCATTCAGTGCAGTCCGCCACTTTGGTCATGTCGTCAGTGCACTCGGTTGGGGCTCGCATGCACTCGCACCGCTTTCATTCCGGGCCGCGACCTATTCAGGCATCTTCACGTTGCTGCCATTGCTGAGTGGAGAAGGTCGTGCTCACCACGGCGCTATTATGCGGGAAGCCACGAAACTCGCGGAATCCGGCAAGCTGACACCGCTTGTCGATGCACGGCGCTTTACCCTTGCTGACGTAGATGCTGCTCATGAGGCAGTCCGCAGCCATACCGCGTCCGGCAAGATTCTGATTGATATCGCAGAGGTCAGTTGATCGCGGGGGAGATCAGCTTGTCCGGGAGACTCGCGCTCGCGTCAGATTTGCACACGCCATTCTCCAGCCGTGTGCGACCGCCGGCGACAAGGCGGAGCGCATCCGGATAAATCCGATGCTCGACACCAAGGACACGCGCAGCCAGCGTGTCCGGCGTATCGTCATCGCGGACGGCGACCGCGCCTTGCATGATGATTGGCCCGGAATCCATTTCCGGCACCACGAAATGAACCGTCGCGCCGTGAATCTTGACGCCGTCGGCCAGTGCGCGCTCGTGCGTGTGGAGGCCTTTGTAGGACGGCAGCAGCGCCGGATGGATGTTCAGCATCCGGCCTTCCCATTGCCTGACGAACCACGGCGTCAGCAGGCGCAGGAATCCAGCGAGGCACACGAGTTCGATGTTGTGGGCAATGAGCGTCTCGTTGAGCTTGCGCTCGAACGCTTCGCGGTCCTTGCCGAACGGCTTGCTTTCGACGGTCGCGGTTTCGATCCCGGCGTCACCGGCCTTCGCGAGGCCGCCGGCGCCCGCGATGTTGGACATCACCAGAACGATTTCGGCGGGATAGTCCTTGGCCTTCGCGGCCTGGATCAGCGCGGTCATGTTCGAGCCGCGTCCCGAAATCAGAATGGCGACGCGGCGTCGTGCCATCTCAATCCGCCAGGTTCAGGTGGCCGTCGTAGATCACGCGCTCGTCGCCGGACGCTTCGACGACTTCGCCCAGATCGACCACGCGCTCGCCGTTCTGCGCGAACACGTCCATCACCTCGACGAGTTGTTCACGCTTGACGATGGCGATCATGCCGATGCCGCAGTTGAAGGTGCGCAACAATTCGAGTTCTGCGATGTTGCCCTCGGCGGCCAGCCACTTGAACACCGGCAGGACGGGAACCGCGGCCAGATTGATACGGACGCCGAGATGTTTCGGCAGCACGCGCGGAATGTTGTCGGTGAAGCCGCCGCCGGTGATGTGCGCGAGACCCTTGACCGCGCCGGTCTGGCGGATAGCCGCAAGGCACGACTTCACATAAAGCTTGGTCGGGGCAAGCAGGGCGCCGCCAAGTGTCATGACGGGTGCGAAGGGGGCCGGCGCGTCGAACGTCACTCCGGATTTCTCGACCACCTTGCGCACCAGCGAGAAACCGTTGGAGTGAACGCCGGAGGAGGCGAGGCCGATCACCGCGTCGCCGGGCCCGATGTCCTTGTGCGGCAGCAGCGTGCCGCGCTCGGCCGCGCCGACTGCGAACCCCGCGAGGTCATAGTCGCCGTCCTTGTAGAGGCCGGGCATCTCCGCGGTCTCGCCGCCGATCAGCGCGCAGCCGGATTCGCGGCAGCCCTCGGCGACACCCGCGACAATCGAGGCGGTGGCCTCGGGGTCGAGCTTGCCGCAGGCAAAGTAGTCCAGAAAGAACAGCGGCTCGGCGCCCTGCACCACGAGGTCGTTGACCGACATCGCCACGAGGTCGATGCCGATGCCGCTGTGGATGCCGGTCTCGATGGCGATCTTGACCTTGGTGCCGACGCCGTCAGTGGCGGCGACCAGAATGGGGTCCTTGAAGCCAGCGGCCTTGAGGTCGAACAGCCCGCCGAATCCGCCGATTTCGGCGTCGGCGCCCGCCCGCGCGGTGGCGCGGACCAGCGGCTTGATGAGGTCCACGAGCCGGTTTCCGGCGTCAATATCGACGCCAGCGGATGAATAGGTCAGGCCGGTTTTTTGGTCGGTCATACGAGTGCCCCGAATCCGAAATTCGCCTCTTTCTACAGCGCCTTCCGAGTTAGCCGGTGGTTACGTCGGATTTTGCGCTGGCGCAATGGCCGCCGGGCAGGCTGTGCATAGCTGGGAGAAGGGCCCCCGGTCGGTCCGCCGCATCCCCGATCCTATGCAAGCCGTCCGGGGCCCGTTAAAACAGGAACAGCCGGGAAAAAGTCGCGTGAATCTGCCAAACATCATTACCCTGGGCCGCATCCTGCTGGTGCCGGTCATCGTCTGGGCCATCGCGTCGAACCAGATGACCATCGCCTTCGTGATCTTCGTGGTGGCGGGGGTCAGCGATGCCATCGATGGATTCCTCGCCAAGCGATTCAATATGACCACCGAGATCGGCGCGCTGCTCGATCCCGTGGCTGACAAGGCGCTGCTGGTCTCGATCTACGTCACGCTCGGAATCTCGGGCGACATCCCGCGCTGGCTGGTCATTCTCGTGGTGTCGCGGGACTTCATGATCGTGGGCGCGGTGATCATCTCGTGGCTGCTCGACAATCCGGTTCCGATGAAGCCGTTGATGGTCTCCAAGTTGAATACGGTGGCTCAGGTGGCGTTCGCGGCACTGGTGCTGGCCTCGCTCGGCTTCCAGTTCAATGCATCGCCCTATGAGGTCATTCTGGCGGGTTTCGTGACGGTCTTGACGCTGCTTTCGGTGTCCTTCTATCTGGTGGAGTGGGCACGGCACATGAGCGCGACTGCGCCAATCCCGTGATACGATTTCACAAGCCGCATGTTGCGTACGGTTCGGCCAGGAGTCTTGCGTGGTAGCTCGCGTCCGCCCTCGTCAGTTGGCCCTTGCGCTGCCGCATGCAGAAAGCCTGACGCGCGACAATTTCCTTGAGGGTTCTGCCAACGCACAGGCGCTTGCGCTGATCGACGCATGGCCTGACTGGCCCAATCGCGTGATGATGCTGGTGGGGCCGGAGGGTAGCGGCAAAAGCCATCTTGCATCGATCTGGGCCGCCGAAGCCGGCGCACGGTCGGTTGCGGCCCATACGCTGACTGCGGCCAATGTCCCCGGCGAACTCGCGACCGGCGCACTTGTCGTGGACGATCTCGACCCGGCGGCCTTCGACGAGCGCGCGCTGTTCCATCTCTTGAATCTCGCCCGCGAGGACGAAGCCTATGTCCTGATGACCGGGCGGGCGCTGCCTTCGGTGTTTCCGGTGGAATTGCGGGATCTGCGCTCGCGGCTGCGTGCGGTACCGGTGGTTGCGCTGACCCCGCCGGACGATCAGTTGTTCCGCGCGCTGATCGTCAAGTTCTGTGCCGACCGCCAGATGACCGTAGACGAGGGGCTCGTGAGTTACCTCTCGACCCGCATCGAGCGCTCGTTCGCGGCGGCACGGCGGACGGTGGAAATGCTCGACGAGGAGGCGCTGCGGCTGCGCCGGCCGGTGACCCGCGCGCTGGCCGCGGAGTTGCTGAAAGATCCTGCGGCCTGACCGCACAGGGCTTGGTCCTTAAGGCTTCCTGGCCCATCATGTCATCGAACCGTCATGACACTGGCACATTGTCTCCGTGCAACAGGCCTAAGCTCGGGGCCGAATGACATGAAATAAGGTCTCGCTTTATGGATGCCGCGCAAGCTACTGTAAAAAAAGAAGAAAATGAAGAATTGGCGCTCGCTTCGACGATCGGATCGAGTCCGGAGCGCTTCATCAACCGCGAACTCTCGTGGCTTCATTTCAACCGCCGTGTGCTCGAAGAAGCGGTCAATCCGAACCACCCGCTGCTGGAGCGGGTCCGGTTTCTGTCGATTTCTGCCAATAACCTTGATGAGTTCTTCATGGTCCGCGTCGCGGGCCTCAAGGCGCAGGTCCGTGAAGGTATCGCCGAGCGCAGTCCGGACGGCTCGACCCCAACCGAGCAACTCGCCAAGATCAACGAGACCGTCTCGAAGCTCGCGAGCGACCAGCAGGCGATCTGGCGCGATCTGCGCGGCGCTCTTTCCGAAGTCGGCATCGTTCTGGTCGACGGCAAGGACGTCACCAAGGCCGAAAGCTCGTGGATCGAAGATCACTTCCTTCACAACATTTTCCCGCTGCTGACGCCGCTGGCGATCGATCCGGCGCATCCGTTCCCGTTCATTCCGAGTCTTGGTTTCACCATCGCGCTGCATCTGGCGCGCGTATCCGACGGCAAGGCGATGAACGCGCTGATCCGTATGCCGGGCAAGATCGACCGCTTCATCCGTTTGCCAGCGGGCAAGGACGGTTCGGTGCGCCTCATCACGCTTGAACAGGCTACCGCGCTGTTCATCGGCCGCCTGTTCCCCGGCTATGTTGTCAAGGGCGAGGGCGCGTTCCGCATCATCCGTGACTCCGAACTGGAAATCGAAGAAGAAGCCGAGGATCTCGTTCGCCTGTTCGAGTCGGCGCTGAAGCGCCGCCGCCGCGGGTCGGTGATCCGTCTCGAAATCGAAGCCCACATGCCCGACGAATTGCGCGCCTTCGTGCAGCGCGCGCTCTCGGTGCCTGACGATGACGTACTCCTGGTCGACGGCGTGCTCGCGATGAACGAGCTGTCGCAACTGACGCGGCTCGATCGTCCAGATCTCGAATTCACACCCTATGTGCCGCGTCATCCAGAGCGCGTCCGCGATCACGGCGGCGATATCTTCGCGGCGATCCGTCAAAAGGATCTCATCGTCCATCACCCTTATGAATCGTTCGACGTTGTCGTGCAGTTCCTGCAGCAGGCTGCGCGCGATCCGGATGTGGTCGCGATCAAGCAGACGCTCTATCGCACCTCGCGCGATTCACCGATCGTGCGCACGCTTGCCGAAGCCGCCGAAGCCGGCAAGTCGGTGACCGCGCTGGTCGAACTGAAAGCGCGCTTCGATGAAGAAGCCAACATCCGCTGGGCGCGCGATCTCGAACGCGCTGGCGTTCAGGTGGTCTATGGATTCCTCGAACTCAAGACTCACGCCAAGCTGTCGCTGGTGGTGCGCCGGGAAGGCGCGGGGCTGACGACTTATGTTCACGCCGGGACCGGCAACTATCATCCGGTCACTGCGCGCATCTATACCGACCTGTCGTATTTCACATCCGATCCGGTGATCGCGCGCGATGCTGCGCGTGTCTTCAACTACATCACCGGCTACGCGGAACCGCGCGACATCGAGAAGATGGGCGTGTCGCCGCTGACACTGCGCAAGCGGATGCTCGAACACATTCACGGCGAAGCGAACTTCGCGCGGCACGGCAAGCCGGCGGCGATCTGGCTGAAGATGAACTCTCTGGTCGATCCCGACATCATCGACGCGCTCTATGACGCCTCGCAGGCCGGCGTTTCGATCGATCTGGTGATCCGCGGAATCTGCTGTCTGCGTCCCGGTGTTCCCGGACTTTCGGAGAACATCCGGGTCAAGTCGATCATCGGCCGGTTCCTGGAACACGGGCGAATCTACTGCTTCGGCATGGGCCATGGCCTGCCGAGTGCGAAGGCTGCTGTGTATATCTCGTCGGCAGATATGATGCCGCGCAATCTCGACCGCCGGGTCGAGGTGTTGTGCCCGCTGCAAAATCCTACGGTGCATCAGCAGGTTCTCGAACAAATCATGGTCGCGAACCTGAAGGATAATGAACAGAGCTGGCAGTTGTTGCCGGACGGGTCGTCAACGCGTATGAAGGCCGCGAAAGGCGAGGAACCTTTCAACGTGCACGATTACTTCATGACGAATCCGAGTCTGTCAGGCCGTGGAAAGTCGCTTAAAGAATCTTCGCCACGCCGTCTTACGCGCCGTTCGGAGCGTTAGTGGTTCGAAGAACGAATCCGTGAGCCCGGCACTCGTTCGCGAGCGGATTCGTCCTGCGCGCAATCCATCGAAAAGCGTCGCCGTCATCGACATCGGATCGAACTCGGTCCGTCTTGTTGTCTACGAGGACAAGACGCGCAATCTCGCACCGATCTTCAACGAGAAAACACTTTGCGGTCTCGGCCGCGAAGTGCAGTCGACCGGTTTGCTCGCGGCAGACGCCGTCGAAAAGGCGCTGGCGTCGCTCAAGCGGTTCAAGGCGCTTTGCAAGATCATGAAGGTCGGCGAGGTCCATGCGATCGCCACCGCAGCTTGCCGCGACGCGACCAACGGGCCGGACTTCATCGCCAAGGCCGAGCGCATCTGCGGCTGCCCCATCAATATCCTGTCGGGCGCGCGCGAAGC
The DNA here is from genome assembly GCF_049895725.1 of Afipia sp. DC4300-2b1. NCBI lineage: Bacteria > Pseudomonadati > Pseudomonadota > Alphaproteobacteria > Hyphomicrobiales > Nitrobacteraceae > Afipia > Afipia sp. DC4300-2b1. The sequence continues at coordinate 509,257 of NZ_JAFCSX010000005.1, read as the reverse complement.
GAAGCTGTCTGCGCTCGGCGTCGCGTCGGGCGTCTACAAGCCGGACGGCATCGTCGGCGATCTCGGCGGCGGCTCGCTCGAACTCATCGATGTGCGCGGCCAGCGCATTCGCTCGGGCACGACACTGCCGCTCGGCGGCCTCGCCTTGCAGGATGCGTCGCAGAAATCGCTGAAGAAGGCGGAGCGCATCGTCGCCGCCGGGCTGACCGGATTGCCGCAGCTCAAGGCGGGCGCGGGCCGGACGTTCTATGCGGTCGGGGGCACATGGCGCGCGCTGGCGCGCATCCATATCATCCAGAGCGGCTATCCGCTGCACGTGATGCACGGCTACACCATTCCGGCGGCTGACGCGCTGGACTTTGTACGGCGGCTTCGCCGTCTGGCTGCAAGCAATACACTCGCCGACATCGAGACTGTGGCCGATGCCCGCCGCCCGCTGCTGACCTACGCGGCGCTCGTGCTCGAATACATCATTCGCGTCGCGAGGCCGAAGAACATCGTGTTTTCGACCTACGGCGTTCGCGAAGGATTGCTTTATGAGATGCTGCCTGAAAAGGAGCAGCAGAAAGACGGGCTGATCGCCACGGCGCAGACCATGAACGAATTGCGCGCGCGTTCGCCGCGCCACGCCGACGATCTGATCGTGTGGACCGACAAGCTGTTCAGGGTCGCGGGCCTGCGCGAAAGCGAGGACGAGAAGCGGCTGCGTCATGCGGCGTGCTGGCTGTCCGACGCAGCCTGGCGGGCCCATCCGGATCATCGCGGCGAGCAATCGCTCGATTTTATCATCAACGGGAATTTCGGCGCGGTGTCTCACGAGGGCAGGGTGTTTCTCGCGCTCGCGGCCTATTATCGCTACGCCGGATTGAACGCGGAGAACGAGGCGCCGCAAGCCGTGCGCGCGCTCATTCCGCCCGCGATGGTCGATCGCGCGCGCCTGATCGGTGCCGCATTCCGCGTTGCCTTCATGATCTCGGCGGCGCAGCGCGGCGTGCTGCCGCACACGCATTTCCGCAATCAGGGCCGCAAGCTTATCCTGGCGTTCGACAAGCGGGCCGCAGATCTTGCCGCCGACCGTGTCGTCAATCGCTTCAAGCAGCTCGCGCGTCTGATCGGGCGCACTGCCATGATCGTGAAGCCCTAGTTCCATCCCGCCGGAAATCGGGTGGAAGGCCCGTCGCCATTGAATTAGTTCGGGGCATCAGACAGGAGCCCGGACATGGTCGCAGCAGCAAAAGTCAAAACTCGGGCGTCGCAGGCGCCGACGCGTGTCTGGGCGATGGACTGGCCCGACATCGCAACGCATCTCAATGGCAATGGCTGGGCGGTTCTGCCGCGGCTGCTGTCACCCGATGAATGCGGTTCGCTCGCCGGTCTCTACGGCGAGGACGGCATCTTCCGCAGCCACATCGTCATGGCACGCCACGGCTTCGGGCGCGGCGCGTACAAGTATTTTTCCTATCCGCTGCCGGATATCATTTCGGCATTGCGGACGGCGCTGTATCCGCAACTGGCGCCGATCGCCAATCGCTGGAACGAGTCGATGGGCATCGACGTTCGTTATCCTGCGGAGCACGCCGATTTCATCACGCGCTGCCACAAGGCCGGGCAGACCCGGCCGACGCCTTTGCTACTCCAGTACAACGCGGGCGACTACAATTGCCTGCATCAGGACCTGTACGGCGAGCATGTGTTTCCGTTGCAGGTCGCAATCCTGCTGTCGGAACCCGAGCGCGATTTCACCGGCGGCGAGTTCGTGCTGACCGAGCAGCGTCCGCGCATGCAGTCACGCGCGGCGGTGGTGCCGCTGAAGCAAGGCGATGCCGTGGTGTTCGCGGTTCATCACCGGCCGGTTCAGGGCACGCGCGGGACCTATCGCGTTAATTTGCGCCATGGCGTCAGCCAGCTCCGTTCCGGTCACCGGCATACCGTCGGCATCATTTTCCACGACGCAAAATAACAGGCAGTCCACGGCGATTTGAGCGGCGTTTGTCGCTTTTGGCGCGCCTGTCGCGTTGGCACGGTTGTCGCATATGACCACGTTCGATAAGACCGTGTGTCCACAATGAAAAGCCGAAGCCGAAATGAGCAATGCCACCCTGGATCGCGTCGTCAAGGAAATCGCCGACGAGATGATCGAAAGAAAGGATCGCGGAGACGTCGCGACCTATATTCCCGAGCTGGCTGGCGTTGATGTCAACTCGTTCGGTCTCGTCGTGGTCGATTCCAGCGGACATATCGCGGCGGGCGGTGACGCCGACACGTCGTTTTCGATTCAAAGCATCTCCAAGGTGTTCACCTTCACGCTCGCATTGGGCATGATCGGCGACAAGCTGTGGCAGCGGGTGGGGCGCGAGCCGTCGGGCAGCCCGTTCAACTCCATCGTTCAGCTTGAGCGGGAACGCGGTATCCCGCGCAATCCTTTCATTAATGCCGGCGCGATCGCTGTGACCGATGCCATCCTGTCCGGGCATCAGCCCCGCGAAACGCTGGGCGAAATCCTGAGATTCATGCAGTTCCTCTCAGGCGACTCCTCGATCAAGATCGACGAGTCTGTCGCGGCGTCCGAGCAGCGCACCGGTTTTCGCAACATCGCGCTCGGCAATTACATGAAGTCGTTCGGGGTTATCGAAAATCCTGTTGAGCTGACGCTCGGCGTCTATTTCCATCAATGCGCCATCGCCATGTCGTGCCGCCAGCTTGCGATGGCGGGGCGGTTTCTCGCGCACTCGGGTCGCAATCCGTCGACCGGATTTCTGGTCGTTCCGCCGGAGCGGGCGCGGCGCATCAACGCGGTGATGCTGACATGCGGGCATTACGATGGCTCGGGAGAGTTTGCCTATCGGGTGGGTTTGCCCGGCAAGAGCGGCGTCGGCGGCGGCATCCTGGCCATTGCGCCGGGCAAGGCCTCCATCGCGGTCTGGTCACCGGGTCTCGATGCCAACGGCAACTCCCGGCTGGGCCGTGATGCGCTTGAAACTCTCAGCAAGCGGATGGGCTGGTCGATCTTCGGTGCGTAACGGGCAGGGCACACGCCCAAAGGAAAAGGGCCGAAGCGCTATGCTTCGACCCTTTATTTGACGTCGCTGGTCACCGGGCGGTCAGGCCACCCGGGCGTCATGGCGGCGCGAGGCATCAGTGTTCGCTGCCCCGTTTGGCGTCTTCAATAGCGGCTTCGTGGTACCAGCCGCTGCCGGAGACGGCGTAGTCCAGTGTCGGCTTGGCAGGCTCGCTACGGCTGCTGAGCGCCGCACGGCCACCAACAGGGAATTGGTAGATCTTGGCCGTCGGCTGGGTCGAATTAGGTGTCATTCCAGTCTCCTCTTGTTGCGCGGTTATCGCGTGGAGAACTAATGTAAGAGGAACGCACGTCTTTTGCGCGGTTTGCCCTATAAAAAGCAGGCAAATGCATACAATTTGCGCATCTTCGATTCTGCGCCTTCACTCAGCATGCGCCTGAAATCTTAACGCTCTCGCACTTGAAGGGTTTCCGCCACGAAGCGTCTTGAATGCCGCCGCCACCAAACGAGGCAGGCGAAAAAAGTGGCGTAAAAACACGCACTAGGAGGAGCGGATCTGCGAATCACTTGGCTGCGGCGGGCAAAGTGGCTGGCCAGGAGGACCGGTCGATCGGCTCGGGACCACGGTCCATAAGGGGGCTGGTTGGCACGTTAAATGCTTGTTAAGGCGTCAGCCGTTTGCGGCCGGGTCCCCTCGGCGGCTAAACCGGCCGGGAATTTAGCGCCGCAATCTTTCACTCAAGAGAGACCGAAATGACAAAGTACAAGCTCGAGTACATCTGGCTCGATGGCTATACGCCGACCCCGAACCTTCGCGGAAAAACCCAGATCAAGGAATTCGATGCGTTTCCGACCCTCGAACAGCTCCCGCTCTGGGGCTTCGACGGAAGCTCGACCCAGCAGGCCGAAGGCCACAGCTCGGATTGCGTTCTGAAGCCTGTCGCTGTCTATCCGGACGCAGCACGCATCAACGGTGCGCTCGTGATGTGCGAAGTCATGATGCCCGATGGCAAGACCCCGCACTCCTCGAACAAGCGCGCGACCATTCTCGATGATGCCGGCGCATGGTTCGGCTTCGAGCAGGAATACTTCTTCTACAAGGACGGGCGTCCGCTCGGCTTCCCTGAGGCTGGTTATCCTGCACCGCAGGGTCCGTACTACACCGGCGTGGGCTACAGCAACGTCGGCTCGGTCGCCCGCGAGATCGTTGAAGAGCACCTCAACCTGTGTCTCGCCGCCGGCATCAACCACGAAGGCATCAATGCCGAAGTGGCGAAGGGCCAGTGGGAATTCCAGATTTTCGGCAAGGGCTCCAAGAAGGCCGCTGATGAAATGTGGATCGCGCGTTACCTGCTTCTGCGTCTCACCGAGAAGTACGGCATCGACATCGAATTCCACTGCAAGCCGCTCGGCGATACCGACTGGAACGGCTCGGGCATGCACGCCAACTTCTCGACCGAGTACATGCGCACGGTCGGCGGCAAGGACTACTTCGAAGCTTTGATGAAGCAGTTCGACAAGAACTTGATGGATCACATCGCCGTCTACGGCCCGGACAACGACAAGCGTCTGACCGGCAAGCACGAGACCGCGCCTTGGAACAAGTTCTCCTACGGCGTGGCGGACCGCGGCGCTTCGATCCGCGTCCCGCACTCCTTCATCAACAATGACTACAAGGGCTATCTGGAAGACCGCCGCCCGAACTCGCAGGGCGACCCCTACCAGATCGCTTCGCAGATCCTGAAGACGATCTCGGAAGTTCCGACCTCGAAGAAGGCTGCGGCCTAAGGTTCCTCGGGTTCAAATGACGCCGGGTGGAAGCGCAAGCTTCCGCCCGGTTTGTTTTTATGGACAGCAATTTCCGGGAATCGGGTGGAAGCATCGCCTTGAATCGGATGAGGTCGGTGAGGGACGCGTGAATCGCGTCATTTACTCTAGGCCCCGAGATGCGAGATCTGTTCGACGGCGACATTGTGGACCAGCGCGATGTGCAACTCGCGCCCGGCGCGATGCTGCTTGCCGGGTTTGCGAGGCCGCTTGAAGGGGCGTTAATCGACGCGGTGAATGCGATCATCGCACGTGCGCCGTTCCGTCATCTCTTCACGCCCGGCGGCCACCGGATGTCGGTGGCCATGACCAACTGCGGAAGGGTCGGCTGGGTCAGCGATCGCACTGGCTATCGCTATGATCCCATCGATCCTGTCGGCGGTCATCCATGGCCGCAGATGCCGGCTGTGTTTGCGGATCTGGCGGCACGCGCCGCCGCCAAAGCAGGCTTCGCCGATTTTCGCCCCGACGCCTGTCTCATCAATCGCTATGAGCCCGGCGCCAAGTTATCGCTCCATCAGGACAAGGACGAACTGGATTTCAATGCGCCGATCGTCTCGGTGTCGCTCGGATTGCCCGCGACATTCCTGTTCGGCGGCCTGAACCGCTCCGACAAGACCGTGCGCTACCGGCTGATCCATGGCGATGTCGTCGCATGGGGCGGGCCGGCGCGGCTGGCCTATCACGGCGTGATGCCGCTGGCGGAGGGCGAGCATCCGCTGCTTGGTTCTCAACGCATCAATCTGACGTTTAGAAAGACGCGCTGAAGCGCTTTGTCGAAAAACGTGCTGAAGCGTTATCCGGAGACGAGTTCGCCGCGATCGAATGTCATGTTGGCAAAGCGGGCGCGATAGTTCGCAGGCGTCAGGCCGGTATGCCGCTTGAACAGGCTCCTGAAGAAGGCGACGTCCTCATAGCCGATCTTGATCGAGACGGCCTGAATGGAGGACGCGCCTTGCTCCAGCATTTCCTTCGCCGCCGCCACACGCAGCATCTGCACATATTCGCCGGGCACGCGCCCGGTCGCCGCCTTGAAGCGCCGGATGAAGTTGCGCTGACCCATTCCGGCGCGGTCGGCGAGCATATCGATCGATATCGGTTTCTCCAGATGGGCCTGCAGATATTCTTCCGCGTCCCTGATCTTGTCATCGGAATGGGGATGGGACAGCGGCACCACCGAGTATCCGGATTGGCGGCTGCGCGGCATGCTCAGCAGTAACGCTTTCGCGCAGCGCAGGGCAATCTCGTGACCGCAGAATTTCTCCACCAGATAAAGGCTGATATCCAGCGATGCATAAACCCCGCCGCTGCAGAACAGCCGTCCGTCTTCGGTCACGAAGCGGTCCGGCCGCCAGATCACCTTGGGATAGCGCTCGCGCATGATGTCCGCCACGCCCCAGTGGGTGGTCGCCTCGCGGCCGTCGAGCAATCCGCATTCGGCAAGGAAGGCAACGCCGGTGCAGACACCTGCGATGTAGGCGCCTTTCGCGTAACGTTCGCGCAGCCAGGGCAGGAGAGCGCTGTTCTTCGCAATCCGGTCCATCACGTCCCAACCTGACGCGGGAAGAATGATGATGTCGGTGTGTTCGATCTCATGGATCGAACAGTTCGGGGTCAATCCCAACGAGCAAAGGCTGGTCACGCTGTTGCCGTCGAGCGACGCGATCCGGACCCGGAACGGCGGATTGTCAGGCGCCGTGCCGTGCAGCCATTCCCACAGCAGGCCCGCCGAATGAAACACCTCGATCGGGCCGATCGCCGTCGACGCGTAGCCGTCCTCCAGAAGGACAACCGTGACATCGAGCACGCGCTTCGCATGCTCGGTGACACTGCTCTTGGAGGGCACCACTGAATTTGCTTGCCTGGCCATGCTTTCCACCTGTGTCCTTGGGACGCCTGAACCAAATGGTGAAACCTGCTTGCTGACTGTGCGTGTTATTTTCCCATGAGCGCGCTGATATAGGTCGCTATCGTGCGACACAGTGCGATCAGGACAATCAATTCTCCTGTCATGACGAAACTCCGTGATGGGTACCGACGCCGCCGACAAACTTCGCGCGGCGGCGCCGCGCTTTTCAGGATGCCGTCGTCGGGTCGATGACGCCGCGCACCTCTGACACCTTGGTTGCTGGAATGCCGCTCAATCGTGCGTGCGCTTGAACGGCGGCTTCGTTTTCGGCGAGGTAGATGCAGAATGTCTTGTCATCCACGACGAATGACTGGAGCCATTGTGCCTTTCCCGCCAGCTTGGCGAGCGCGTCGTTGGAGGTCGCGGCGGTTTCCTTGAGCTGTGCGGGGCTCAGGTTGGCGACGCCGGGCAATTCACGTTCGATAACGTAGCGCTTCATGGGTCTCACTCCGTGCTGGTGTTGACGGAGGACAAGATCGTCCATGGAAGGACGGTAAAACAGACGACATTATTGACAATGTAAGGGGGTGATTGTGACACCGGCAGACCGGCAGGCAAATACGAAAACGCCCCTGTATCATCACAGGGGCGTGTGGCCGGTCTGGATTGCCTGAGGCGAAATGTTATTCGCGATCGACCCGCACCACGCGGCCCTTGTCGATGGCCAGCGCGAGGCGGCCTTTCTTCAAAGCAAGCGCAGCTTCGCCGAACAGCTCGCGGCGCCAGCCGTGCAGTGCGCCGACATCGGCGTTGTCGTCGGCCGCGATCTGTTCGAGGTCGTCCACGGTCGCGATCACCTTGCTGGCGACCGCGTGCTGTTCCGAGGTCATGCGCAAGAGAACTTTCAGCAATTCGACGGTCGCGCCGCCATTGGCATTGCCGCGCGGCTTGTCGAGCTTCGGCAACTTAGTCAGGTCGCGCGCAATTCCGCGCCTCACCGCGGCCAGAATGTCCTGGCCCCATTTCGATTTGTCGAAGCCCTTCGGCAGCGACCGCAGACCGGCCAGCCGCTCAAGTGTGGTGGGCGCATGGGTGGCGATGTCGCCGATGGCGTCGTCCTTCAGCACACGCGAGCGCGGCACGTCGCGGCTCTGTGCTTCCTGCTCGCGCCATGCCGCGACTTCCATCAGCACCGCGAGTTCTTTCGGCTTGCGGACGCGCGTCTTGAGCCGCTCCCATGCGCGCTCCGGATGGAAGTCATAAGTTTTAGGCGAGGTGAGAATTTCCATCTCCTCGCTGACCCATTCGCTGCGGCCGCGTTTCTTGAGGTCGGCGTCGAGCGCCGCGAACACATCGCGCAGATGCGTGACGTCGGCGACCGCATAGGTGATCTGGTCCTGTGTCAGCGGACGGTTCGACCAGTCGGTAAAGCGATGGGTTTTATCGGGACGATGACCGGTGATGCGCTCGACAAGCTGGTCGTAGGCGATGCTGTCGCCATAGCCGAGAACCATGGCGGCGACCTGCGTATCGAAAACCGGATGCGGAATGATGCCGGCGCGGTGAAAGATGATTTCGATGTCCTGCCGCGCAGCGTGGAACACCTTCAGCACATTCTCGTTGGCCATCAGGTCGAAGAACGGCTTGAGGTCGATTCCCTCGGCGAGCGCATCGACCACGGCGGCTTCGTCCGCGCTGGCCAACTGAACGACACAGAGCAGGGGATAATAGGTGGTTTCGCGCAAAAACTCGGTATCGACTGTGATGACGCGGTGTTTGGCGAGGCGATTGCAGACGGCGGTGAGTTCGTCGGTGGTGGTAATGATTTCCATGCGGGGGTTATGAACGCCTTGAGCAGATTTTTCCATGCGAAAATCGGCTGTCAGGGCACGCTATACAGCATGGCGGGGACATCTCCGTCCCCGATCTGAACCCGCCGCATTTGCCGCGCGACCAATGAGCATTGCCGCAATGCACTATTTTCAGGGAGTTTCGCCATGGCGGGGAGATTTCGTATCAAGGCTTCAGCCGCAGGTCTCGTGATCGCACTGGTTCCGGTCGTGGCTCTGGCGAATAACCTCAATGTCAACGCCGGGACCCACATCCCGATCCGGCCTCACGTCAATCTCAACGCAACGATCAACCTCGACGTAAAGGCCCGGACATTTCACGATATCGATCTCTCCGAAACCTGCCGGCCAGACGAGCGCATCAAAAAGAAAGGCAAGCGCGAGTGGCGATGCCGTCAGGATCGCTAGCAACATTCCGCAATGTGAAATTCAGAGGTGGCATGCACGGCGGCAAGGGGGCTGCATTGCCCGCGATGACATGATTAGGTGCGGCTTCCCATGCGAGCTTTGTCACCATCATGATTACTGGACTTGATCACGCCGTCGTTCTGGTTCGCGACATCGAAGCCGGTGTTGCCGGTTATCAGACGCTGCTCGGCTGCGCGCCGGTGTGGCGCGCGCAAAGCGACGGCGCAGCCACGGCGATCTTTGTGCTCAACAACACCTCACTTGAGTTGATGGCGCCTGCGGGCGAGGGCGAGGCTGCCGATCGAGTCCGTGCCGCGCTCGAGAAGCAGGGCGAGGGGCTCGCCAGTCTGGCCTTTGAAGTTGGCGATATCGAAAAAGCGCATCATCGCCTGACGCGTCTTGGCCTTGGGCCTGAAGCTATCAGCGATGGCGCGAGCACGAACATAGCCTCGGGCCGCACGCTGACATGGAAGCGCACCCGCGCGTCGGCGGAGTCCACCCATGGCATCCGGCTGTTCTTTCTTCAGCGGGGCGAACGACTCGCGCGCTCGCCCGAGATCGCGCCAGCTCCGGTCGATGCGCTCGATCATCTCGTGATCGCGACGCCGGATCCCGAGCGGACCGCGGCGCTCTACGGCGCTCGGCTCGGGCTTGATATGAAACTCGACCGGACCATCGAGGCGCTAGGAACGCGCTTTCTATTTTTCAGGACTGGCGGTCTGGTGTTCGAGGTCATCCATCGCCTCAAGGACGGCCGGAGCGACGGCCCCGACAAGATTTACGGCGTCTCATGGCGTGTCGCCGACGTTGCGGCGACGCGGAGCCGGCTTGAGAAGGCGGGTCTTGAGGTCTCCGAACTGCGCGAAGGCCGCAAGCCGGGCACGCAGGTTTTCACGGTCCGGACCGGGACCTTTGGCGTGCCGACCATCGTGATCCAGCAGGACAGGCGCGAGGCCTAGCAAGACGTCATGCCCGGTCTTCAAGACCGCTGTCGGGGGCATTGTTTTTATTAAGCTTTTTCCCGCCATATGGGAGGGTAACCGGCACCATCCGGTTGCCGCGTTCCCTTCGCTCGGGTAAACCCTGCGCGCGCGCACCAGCGCCCGTATCCCTTGATTCTGCCCTCTGACGCCGTTTTCCAGGATTTCCATGCACCGTTATCGTTCCCACACCTGCGGCGCCCTCCGCGATTCCGACATTGGCCAGGAGGTCCGGCTGTCCGGCTGGTGTCACCGCATCCGCGATCATGGTGGACTGCTGTTCATCGACCTGCGCGACCACTACGGAATGACGCAATGCGTGATCGATCCGGATTCGAAGGCATTCTCTCTGGCCGAAAAGCTGCGCGCCGAGTGGGTGGTGAAGATCGACGGCAAGGTTCGCCGCCGTCCCGAAGGCACCGACAATCCTGATCTGCCGACTGGCACGGTCGAAGTGTTTATCGCCGATATCGAAGTGCTGGGCGAGGCAGGTGAACTGCCGATGCCTGTGTTCGGCGATCAGGAATACCCCGAGGAAATCCGGCTGAAGTACCGCTTCCTCGACCTTCGCCGCGAGAAGCTGCACCAGAACATCATGACCCGCGGCGCCATCGTCGACTCGATGCGTGCTCGGATGAAGAAGGCCGGCTTCTTCGAATTCCAGACGCCGATCCTCACTGCGTCGTCGCCGGAAGGCGCGCGCGACTTCCTGGTGCCGTCGCGTATTCATCCAGGCAAGTTCTACGCACTGCCGCAGGCGCCGCAGCAGTACAAGCAACTGCTGATGATGTCGGGCTTCGACCGCTACTTCCAGATCGCGCCGTGCTTTCGCGACGAAGACCCGCGCGCCGACCGTCTGCCCGGCGAATTCTATCAGCTCGATTTGGAGATGAGCTTCGTCACGCAGGACGACGTGTTCGCGGCGATGGAGCCGGTGATCACTGGCGTGTTCGAGGAGTTCGCCAACGGCAAGCCGGTCACCAGGAAGTGGCCGCGCATTCCGTTCGCTGAAAGCCTGCGCAAGTACGGCACCGACAAGCCGGACCTGCGCAATCCTCTGGTGATGCAGGATGTGTCCGAACACTTCCGCGGTTCGGGCTTCAAGGTGTTCGCGCGCATGCTGGAAGACGCGACCAATCAGGTCTGGGCGATCCCCGGTCCGGGCGGCGGTTCGCGTGCCTTCTGCGACCGCATGAATTCGTGGGCGCAGGGCGAAGGACAGCCCGGCCTCGGCTACATCATGTGGCGCGAAGGCGGCGAGGGCGCGGGCCCGCTCGCCAACAACATCGGACCCGAGCGCACCGCCGCGATCCGCGAGCAGCTCGGCCTCAAGGAAGGCGACGCCGCGTTCTTCGTTGCCGGCGATCCGCAGAAGTTCTGGAAGTTCGCGGGCCTCGCACGCACGAAGCTCGGCGAAGAGTTGAACCTGATCGACAAGGACCGGTTCGAGCTCGCATGGATCGTCGACTTCCCGATGTACGAGTACAACGAGGAAGACAAGAAGGTCGACTTCTCGCACAACCCGTTCTCGATGCCGCAGGGCGGCCTCGAAGCGCTGGAGACGCAGGACCCGCTCACGATCAAGGCATTCCAGTACGACATCGCCTGCAACGGTTACGAGATTGCGTCGGGCGGCATCCGCAACCATCGCCCGCAGGCGATGGTGAAGGCGTTCGAGATCGCGGGCTATGGCGAGGAAACGGTCATCGAGCGTTTCGGCGGCATGTATCGCGCGTTCCAGTATGGCGCACCGCCGCACGGCGGCATGGCCGCCGGTGTCGATCGCATTGTCATGTTGCTTTGCGGTACGAACAACCTGCGCGAAATCTCGCTGTTCCCGATGAACCAGCGTGCCGAAGATCTGCTCATGGGCGCGCCATCGGAGGTCTCGCTCAAGCAGTTGCGCGAACTGCATATCAGGCTCAATCTGCCCTAGTGCGGTGGTTCGCAAGTCCGCATCATTCTGCGTCACGCTCTTTTGCGGACTTGCGAGCCGAAACCGCACTGGAATGATAATTTCTAGTGTCCCTTTGAATCTGAAGTTCGCTATGAAACGCGCTGCTAAAATGATGCGAACTTCGGATTCGGGACACGAGTACTGAATCGCATAACCGTCGCAGGACGGGACTAAACAGCACCGGCGCAAGCCGGGGCAAAGAGAATATCGGGAGCGGGTATGGCGTCGACGTTGTCTGAAGAACTTCGCCTCGCGGCGTTGGCGTATCATCGACTTCCGAAGCCCGGCAAACTCGAGATTCAGGCGACCAAGCCGCTGGCCAACCAGCGCGACCTCGCGCTGGCCTATTCGCCGGGCGTGGCTGCGGCGTGCGAAGCCATTGCCGCCGATCCCCATGAGGCGGCGACACTCACAACCCGCTCCAATCTTGTCGCCGTCGTCAGCAACGGCACCGCCGTGCTCGGCCTCGGCAACATCGGTCCGCTGGCATCCAAGCCGGTGATGGAGGGCAAGGCCGTCCTGTTCAAGAAGTTTGCCGGCATCGATGTGTTCGACATCGAGATCGCCGCCGACACCATCGCGCGCGTGGTGGAGACGGTGGCCGCGCTGGAGCCGACCTTCGGCGGCATCAACCTCGAAGACATCAAGGGGCCGGAGTGCTTCGAGATCGAGGAGCAGCTCAAGGCGCGGATGAAGATTCCGGTTTTCCACGACGACCAGCACGGCACGGCCATCATCGTCTGCGCGGCGGTTCGCAATGCGCTGCTGATCAACGGCAAGAAGCTGGAAGACTGCAAGATTGTGGCGTCGGGCGCGGGCGCCGCTGCGATCGCCTGTCTCAATCTGCTGGTGTCGCTTGGCGCGCAGCGCAAGAACATCTGGGTCTGCGATATCGACGGTCTTGTCTATGAAGGCCGCAATACGCTGATGGACAAGTGGAAGGCCGTCTACGCGCAGAAGACCGACAAGCGTACGCTGGGCGACGTGATCGGCGGCGCGGACATTTTCCTCGGCGTGTCAGCCGGCGGCGTACTCAAGCCCGAGATGGTCAAGGCCATGGCCGACCAGCCTCTGGTGATGGCGCTCGCCAATCCGAATCCCGAGATCATGCCGGATGAGGCGCGCAAGGCGCGGCCCGATGCGATGATCTGCACCGGGCGCTCGGACTTCCCGAACCAGGTCAACAACGTCCTGTGCTTCCCCTTTATCTTCCGCGGCGCGCTCGATGTCGGCGCCACGGCGATCAACGAGGCGATGAAGGTTGCCGCGGTGGACGCACTGGCGCAACTCGCGCGCGATCCCCCGTCCGATGTGGTGGTGCGTTTCGACGGCGGTGAGACGCAGGGCTTCGGTCCCGGCTCGCTGATCCCGTCGCCGTTCGATCCCCGGCTGATCCTGCGCGTCGCGCCGGCGGTGGCGAAGGCCGCCATGGAGTCCGGCGTGGCGACGCGGCCCATTACCGACTTTGACGCCTATACCAGCCAGCTCGACCGTTTCGCATTCCGCTCCGGTCTGGTCATGAAACCGGTGTTCGCGAAGGCCAAGACGCAGCCGGTGCGCGTGATCTACGCCGAGGGCGAGGACGAGCGCGTGCTGCGCGCGGTGCAGGTGGTGCTCGAGGAAAAGCTGGCGCGTCCGATCCTGGTCGGCCGCCCGTCCGTGGTCGCCGCGCGCATCAAGCGGTTTGGCCTCTCGATCAATCCCGGCAGCGATTTCGACCTGATCAATCCCGAGGACGATCCGCGCTACCGTTCCTATGTCCAGAGCTACATCGATCTGGCCGGACGGCACGGCATCACGCCGGAAGCGGCGCGGACGCTGGTGCGCACCAATGCCACCGTGATCGCGGCGTTGGCTGTCGCGCGGGGCGAGGCCGACGCCATGCTGTGCGGTGTCGATGGCCGTTACATGAGCCATCTGCGGCGCATCCGCGAAATCATCGGCGTGACGCCGGGACTCGCGGACTATTCGGCACTGGCGCTGGTCATCACCAGCAAGGGCTCGTATTTCATCGCCGATACCCAGATCCGCCCCAATCCGACGGCGGAAGAACTGGCGGAAATGGCAGCGCTTGCCGCCGTGCATGTGCAACGCTTCGGCATCAAGCCGAAGGTCGCGTTCCTGTCGCATTCGGATTTCGGCAGCTACGATTCCGCGTCCGCGCAGAAAATGCGGCGCGCCACCGAGATCCTTGTGAACGATCACCCCGAAATCGAAGCCGACGGCGAAATGCAGGGCGATTCCGCGCTGACCGCGCTGTCGCGCCAGCTCGTGCTGCCGCATTCGCGGCTCGAAGGGTCGGCCAACATCCTGATCATGCCGAACCTCGATGCGGCCAACATCGCCTACCAGATGATCAAGATCCTCGCCGACGCACTTCCGGTCGGGCCGATTCTGATCGGACCGACGCGTCCGGCGCATATCCTGACGCCGTCGGTGACGGCGCGCGGGATTCTCAACATGACGGCGGTCGCGGCGGTCGAGGCGCAGGAGCGGGCGGGGCGGCAGCAGCCAACGCTGTTCGGCTGACGGGAACTCCTGTATAGTCTGTTCAGGGATTTTTGCGGGGCCGCCAAATGCCAGCCATCGTTACTGTCGGACGTGTTCTGTTCGTCGTTCTGTTTGTGTTTTCCGGCGCCTCCAAGCTGTTCGATATCGCCTCGACAACCCAGGCGATCACCGAGAAGGTCGTCCTTCCGGCGATGCTGACACAGTACACGTCCCAGCTTGAGGGCATCACAGGGATGCCGACCGCGCAGATGCTGGCGATCCTGGCGGGCGCGCTGGAAGTTGTCGGCGGACTGTTCATCGCACTGAACTTCGGCACGCGGACCTTCGCGTGGCTGCTGGTGCTGTTCGTCGCGGTGACGACGTTCTATTTCCACAATTTCTGGGACATGACCGGCGCGGATCGCATCAACAACATGATCCACGCGCTGAAGAACCTGTCGCTGATCGGCGGCCTCCTGGTGATCGCGGGCTATCCGCGTCCGGTGGCCATGGAAGACAGCGGCCGCTACACCGGCGTCTAGCTTCGCCGCCACGCCGTCACATCGACGCCTTGCGCGGCGTCGAGAACGCGGGTCTCTGCTGGCTTGAGACCATGAGCGGCGAGAATATCCTGCGGTGAGCGCGCTGGCACGCCGGGGAAGCCGCCGGTGCCGCCCGGAATTTTCAAACGGTGCGCCTGCGACAGCCAGAATGTGTCGTAGCGATCCATGAACATCTCGAACACACCGGGACCGCCGATGATCGCCGCTGTTCCGCTGGTGACGCCGGCATGACGGCAGGCTTCCTCGAAGGACGCCCCTGCGGGATTCCACAAGGTTGCTTTGGGATTTGATGGATCGGGGGCGAGGGCGGCGACGCTGCGCGTCAGGATGATGCGCGTACGCTGCGGCGAATGCGGCTGGTCCTCGAAAGAGTATTTGCCGTGAACGATCAGGTCGGCCGCGTCCAGCGCAGTGTCAAAGAACTTCTGATCGGCGTCGAACTTCAGCGAAGCAGGCATGACGCCGTGCACATCGGCGAGCATGCCGTCGGCGGAAACGATCACATAGCCTTCAATGCGCATGCGTGCGGTTTAGCCATTTCCCGGACAACCGCAAGTGGGCGTTTTCCGTTACTCGGAAATGGTCTGCACCACGCTGTTAAGCGGGCGCGAACTTACCGTCGGCAGCTTCAGTCCCTTGACGACTTCCTCGTCGTATTGCGCGATGGTCTGCATCGGGGCCTTGGCCTTGACCTGAACCACCTTGTAGCCGCCCGCCTTCAGCCGCTTCATCAGTTCAGGCAGGGCTTCTGCGGTGTGCTTCTGGAAATCGTGCATCAGCACGATGCCTTTGCCGAACTTGTCGAGCTTCGTCATGACGGTGTCGACGATCTTCTGTGCCGTGCTGGCCTTGAAGTCGAACGAGTCGAGATCGCATGACCAGATCGAGATGTTGCGCTCGCCGAGATAGGTCACCATCGCGGGCGGATGCTGAAGCGCGGGGAAACGGAACAGCGGCGACGGTGCGGCGCCAAGCGCCCATTTGACGGCGCTGAAGCCTTTCTCGATCTCTTCCTTCTGCTGCGCCTCGGTCAGCTTCTTGTTGTTGAGATTGGCATGCGACCAGGTGTGCGCACCGATGGTGTGGCCCTCGGCCGCGACGTGCTTGAGAATTTCGGGATAGTAGGTCGCGTGCTTGCCGATCGGGAAGAAGATCGCCTTGGTGCATTCGTCGGCGAGCGTCTTGAGGACCGACGGCGTGTTGACCGGCCATGGTCCGTCATCGAACGTCAGCACTACTTCCTTATCGCGCAAAAAGTCGAGCTGCTTGAAATGCTCGAAGCCGAAGCCGGGTCCGCCGGTGGTGTCGATCTGCACCACGCGCGAGACGCCGATCGCATTCGGGTTGGCACAGTTGGCTTTTGCGGCAGCCGGAGTAGGTGCCGGTGCGGCCGTTGCCGCAGGGGCTGGTGCGGGAGCCGGAGCGGCCGCCGGAGCAGGAGGTGGGGTGGTGCGCTGCGGGATAAGGGCCTGCGACCAGACACTGGTGAATGCGCAGACCGAGATGGCGCTGGCGGCGAAAAATGTTGCCTTGATACGCATGTTAGTACCCCTGAACGCAAAATCCCCGCGTCCGGTCCGCCGGACGCCGCCGTAGTCCCCGGTCATCAGCCTAATCCTGCATCGGCAAACGCGCCAACCGATTTTCAACAGGAGCGTAGGCAGGGTTAATCGAGGCGGGCGCGGGTTCCGTCAGGCGGTCAGCGCGCGGGCCACGGCGGTGACGACGCGCGTATCGGTGGGCTCGACGCGCGAGGAAAATGCCTCGGCGATATGGCCGTCGCGACCAACGAGGTATTTGTGGAAATTCCAGCCCGGAAGATCCGCAGGCCGCTCGGCCGCCGCCCATTTGTAGAAGGGATGGGCGTTCGGCCCTTTCACGCTCGTTTTGACCGTGATCGGGAAGCTGACATGATAGGTTTTCTCGGCGGTGTGCGCGATGTCGCTGGCGCCGCCCGGCTCCTGCGCGCCGAAGTCGTTGGACGGCACGCCGATGATCATCAGGCCGCGCTCGCGAAACTGCGTCCACAATTCCTGCAAGCCGGCATATTGCGGCGTGTAACCGCAGAGCGAGGCGGTGTTCACCACCAGCACCGGTTTGCCGGCGAAGTCGGCAAGGCGGATGTCGCCGCCCTTCAGGCCCTGGAAGGAAAAGCCGTAGGCGGTCATGCGGCTCATGGCCGCCTGTGCGAACACTGATCGCGCCGTGAGCGGGAGCGCTGCGCCCGCTGCGATGGCTGTTATCACACGTCGGCGGTCGATCATGATGCGCTCCCTGAGGTTCATTCACTCAAGATAACGGATTGCCGCCGCCCGCAGTTTCAACAACCCGTGACGATCCTCACGGACGCTTCGGCGGCTTGTCGCACCATGGCATCGGCAGCAGCGGTTCGTAATACTCGTTCCATTCGCAGATGTATTCGGGACCGCTGCGCTTCAGGACGTGTTTGACCGGCTCGGCCTGGCTGACGGCGACGTGAGCGACAATCAGTGCCACGCCGATCGGATAGGCCCATTTGCTGAACCGCAGATCCCTCAATTTCTCCAGCAGCAATGCGCCGGCGAGGATGATGAGCGGGTCGGTCAGGATGAAGTATTCCGCCTTGAGATTGCGCCGTACGCCGAGTGCATCGATGCCGATGGCGGAGAGCAGCAGAACAGCCGCCTGAATTGCGGTCTGCCGCTCGCCCCTGAGCCACGCATAGACGATGCCGGGGAAAACGAGCCAGGTGAGGAACACGGTGGGACGCGGCGACGTGAACAGCACGAATGTGTAGCGCTGAACCACGGATTTGACCCCGTCGAACAGAAGGGCGATCGCAGCCCAGATCTTTCCGCCTTCGGTGGCCGATGTGGCCGGCGCATCCGCGAACACCAGCATCTTCTCGATCGGATTGATCACCGCAACGGCGTTCTGCGGGTCGTACTCCAGATAGAGAGCGAGCAGTCCGAGCGATGCACCGGTGGCCACCGCGAACACCGATGCCAGCGTCTCGGCAGCGCTGACGCGCCAAAGCGCAGCGAATGCGATCATGCCGGCGACGATCCAGCCGAGCAGGGCGATCTGATAGATGCCGAACCTGCCGGCGATCAGAGCGTGAAGCTGGGCGATGTCGATCGATTCAGGCTCCAGCCCCGCAGCGATCAGCGGCCATGCAAGGGCAAGCATCACGCCAGCGGCAATGGCCGAGAGCAGAACTGCGAGCCATGCCGACGAACCGCGCCAGAACGGCGCGCTGGCGCTGTCCGCGCTGCCAAAGGGAAGCATGATGACGGGCAGCGCTGCGATCAGCAGGATGATCTGGACCTTGTTCTCCATCCCGAGCACGCACAGCGCGGCGGCACCGGCGAGCGCGAGCGGGCGCCAGTTGCCGGCGCGGCGGCTGACGGCGATCAGCAGCATCAATGCCAGTGTGAAAAGGCACGCCGCGATCAGTTCGCTGCGAAGAATCCGCATGTGAACCGCAATGCCGCCGGAGAATGCAAACGCGAACGTCGCGAGCAGTGCGATCCGCCAGTCGCGGAAGATGCAGCGGGCGAGTGCCGCGAAGCCGATGACGAAGATGGTTGCGGTCAGCCATGCCACGATGCGGCCGGCGCGAACGGCTTGCGTCATCGCGGCATCGAAGGCGGGGACGTTCAGGGCCGATGGGATCGACGACAGTTTCCATGCGTCGAGCAGTCCCAGCGAATGCATCGCCTGAAACCACCACTTCACCGACAGGATGGTGAAGTATGACGGATGATCGAAGAACGCCTGCGGCTTGCCGTCGTTCATAACCAGCGCGTTGTAGACGATCATGAAATCCATGTCGGCGTTGCGCCAGTAGATGACGAAATAGCCGGCGAGGAAAAACGATGCGGCGAGGAGCGCCAGGATGAAGGCCAGTCCGCCGTTCCAGCCGAATGGTGTCAGCCGTGCGAGCGCGTCGCTGCGCGGATCGCTGGGGGATGGCGAGGCGGAGGTCTGACTATCGGGCGAGGCTGTCATGATCGGCGCGTTCTAGCTTAACGCCCGGCCGAAAGCCAACCGGCCAGATCGGGATCGCCAGCTACCGCAACTGGACGATGAAATCCGTGCCGCGTCCTGTCTCGTCGCCAAGGCCGCGATCCGACACGGTGATCGATCCGCCAGGCGCCAGCGCGGAGGCGATCCGGGTCATGGTCTCTTCGGGGATGGTCAGGCGGTCGAGCGCCTCGGTTGGCGATGACGGCGGAGCGGGGGCTGCGATGGCCGCAACCGGCTCACCGCGCCTGCGCCGCGGAGCCTCTTCCGCGACACGTGCGGGGGATGGCAGCGAGACCACCGACCAGCGCAGCGCCTCGGCGTCGTCCTTGTCGGCGCGAACCGTGAAGACGTGCGTGCCGAGCGGGCGGTTCGAGGCGGCGATCGTCACCGGCGTTTCGAACCACGGTTCGAAATTCTGCCGCACGTAAATCTTGTTTTCCTTGGCGCTGACGAAGACGGCGACATGCCCGGTGCGCGGCTTGACCGGCCCGATGAACTCGGCAGAGCCTTCGGACGCAACCGCAACCGGCGCCGGTGCCGCGCCGGTATCAGTCATGCGAGTCTGATCCTTGTCGGTCTTCGGGGCCTCGGATTTTTTGTCGGCAGGCGTTGCATCGGGAGACTTGTCGCCGGCTGCCTTGTCGTCGGAAGCACCGGCGTTGCCGTCGGTTTTCGCGGCATCGTCCTTGGCCGCTGCGCCGTCTTTCGGTGCGTTCGGCGACGGAGGATTGGCATTCTCCTTAGGCCCGTCCTTGGCCGCTTCGGGCTCCGGCGTAACGCCGCCACGGCCTGCATCCCAGGAACCGCCGCCGCGGCTGGCATCCCACGCCTGCGCAACGACGCTGTCGGCGTTGCTCTTTTGCGGGAGTGCGCCGCTGGCGTCAGCCGTGCGAACGGGCGCGTCTTCGGAAATCGATGTCAGCCGCAGTTGCGGCTTGTCGTGGGACGCCGCGTCGACAATGGACGACCGGTCTGATTTCGGCGTCGTCTCGGCGTGCTTCTCCGGCACCGCCGCGGCAGCGACGGGTTTTGTGCCCGGCTTGCGAGCGATCAGCAGCGGATGGGAAAAATCAGCCGGTGAGACTTCACCGGGCGTGATGATGACGCGTGCGCCCATGCGGGTCCAGCCCCACATCCGCATCGCGAAATTCATCGGCATGCGGATGCAGCCGTGCGAGGCCGGATAGCCGGGCAGAACGCCTGCATGCATCGCCACGCCTGACCACGTGATGCGCTGCATGTAAGGCATCGGCGCGCCGCTGTAGATGTTCGAGCGGTGATACTTGTTCTTCTGGATGACGCTGAACACGCCCATCGGAGTCGAATGGCCGCGCATGCCGGTCGAGACTGGCGATTCCGCGAACAGGCCGTTCTGGTCGTAGAGCTTCAAGGTCTGCCGATCGATCGAGATCGCAACCACGATCGGGCCGACCGGCTTTGCGGTGTCCTTCGGGGCATCGGGCAATTTCGGTTTGGCGCGGGCAACGCGCGGACGGCGCGGCTCCAGGTGATGCTGCGGTTCCGGGTAGTAAGTGGCGCCGGGGTCCATCGGCCAGTAGACCTGGGCATCGGCAGGCAGCACAAATCCGGCGGTGAGCGCCGTGGCGAGCCATGCTGTTCGCAGCCCTATGGACCGGAGCGGCCTGGAACTGATGTCATTGCCAGGAAAAGGGGAGGTTATGCCGAGCGTTTTCCGCTGGTCGCCTGAAGCTGGTAGCCTATTCCCGTACACGCGAAATTCCTCAATTGATTCCAGTATTAGTGTCGCCAACTGGCTGAATGTTCATCGCCGTCCGGCCTCGATACCGCATTCTGCGTGATTCACGGTGCCGAAAAGCTAGCCTTTGAGCCTTCAAAAGCGCTTAACGGCGGATTGTCCCCGGTCACAATTCCGTGCCTTCCAACGAAGCCCGCCCCACCCCACATGAGGGGTCCGGGCGGGACAGCCGTCCAGCCGTTCTGAAGACCCTTTTCTTGGAGCCTCCCGATGCCCTTCCGACCGACCCGACTAACAGCCGCCGCGCTGTTGGCCGCCGCCTTTGCGTGGCTGGCCATAACGCCACTGGCCGCGGCCGACGAGCCGGATCTGATCTTCCGGCGCTCGACCGTATTCAAGCTACTGAGCCCGGATGACAAACTTGCAACGTACGGCGTCGATGACCCGGTGGTTGACGGCGTGGCCTGCCATTTCACCGTGCCTGAGAAGGGCGGCTACAAGGGCTGGCTGGGCCTCGCCGAGCAGGTGTCCGACATCTCGCTGGCCTGCCGCCAGATCGGGCCGATCCGCTTCAAGTCCAAGGCGCCGCAGGGCGAGGACATGTTCCGCCAGCGCCGCTCGCTGTTCTTCAAGAAGATGCAGATCGTGCGCGGCTGCGACCCCAAGCGGAACGTACTGGTCTACATGGTCTATTCCGACAAGCTGATCGACGGTTCGCCGAAGAACTCGACGTCTTCCGTGCCGATCATGCCGTGGGGCAGCAACGACACCATCCAGAAATGTGGTGACTTCATTTCGGGGTAGCCACGTTTTGCGACGCAGCTTGCCTTTGCCTTTCGGTTGATCGACGCTCGATGCAGCGACAACGAAAATCAAAAGGGCGGACACCATGCGTCTTAAAGACAAGGTTGCACTGGTCACAGGTGGCGCATCGGGTTTTGGCGCGGCCATTGCGCGTCATTTTGTCGATGAAGGCGCGAAGGTCGTCATCGTCGATCTGAACGGTGAGGGCGCGGCGCGCGTTGCCGCGAATACCGGCGGGGCTGTCTCGTTGGCAGGCGATGTGTCGAAGCGGGACGACATCGACAGGGCCGTCGCGACCGCCGTCGAGACATTCGGACGGCTCGACATCGTGGTGAACAACGCGGGCTGGTCGTTCCGCAACAAGCCGATCATGGATGTGACGGAAGACGAATTCGACCGCGTATTCGCCGTCAACGTCAAATCGATCTTTCACATGACCAACGCGACGGTGCCGCTAATGCGCAAGCAGGGCGGCGGCTGCATCATCAATATCGGCTCGACCGGTGGCATCCGGCCGCGTCCGGGCCTGACCTGGTATAACGGCTCGAAGGGCGCGGTGAACCTGCTGTCGAGCGCGATGGCGGTGGAGCTGGCGCCGGACAAGATTCGCGTCAACTGCGTCGCGCCGGTGATGGGCGAGACCGCGCTGCTCGAAACTTTCATGGGCGTGCCGGACACCCCGGAGAACCGCGCGAAATTCATCGCGACGATTCCGCTCGGCCGCATGTCGCAGCCTGACGATATTGCCAAGGCGTGCGTCTATCTCGCATCTGACGATGCCGGATTTATTACCGGCGTGGTGCTGCCGGTGGATGGCGGCAGGACGATTTAGCGCTTGCCCTTGCGATCGACGCATTTCTTGGAGCGCTCTACGCCCGCTGCGGTCAGTCGCATGCCGCTGACTTCCTTGATCTGCCCCGCGGGGCACGAGCCGTCGTCGACATAGATCTTCTGGCCGAGCCGGAGTTCGGTGATGTCGGATTCGCGCCCGACGATGTCGGCGCGCGCAGCGCCGATCAGCGCCACCGAGGCAATCGCTGCAAGCAACAGCGCGCGCGGGAAGGATGTCGCGGTCATTCGCGTCTCACTTGTTCTGAATCTTCAGCCCGTCGGGGCCGACGTTGATCTGCAGGCCCTGCGGCTTCCTGTTGTCCTGATAGACCTTGTAGCCGAGCACAGCGACCGCGATGACGAGAGCTCCGACGACGGCGTAGAGGATATTGCGATTGTCCATGTGGTCTCTCCAATGTGTCAATGCGAAACGGTCGATGAAAACAGATTGATGGTGCCGACGCCTGCGATGATCAGCGCGAGGCCGATCACGGCGGGCATGTCGAGCTTCTGGCCGAACCAGACAAGACCAACGAGTGTGATGAGCACGATGCCAAGGCCGGACCAGATCGCATAGGCGATCCCGACCGGCATGGTCCGCAGGACCAGCGACAGGAAATAGAACGAGGCCGCGTAGCCGATCGCTGTCAGGATCAGCGGCTTGGGCTTGGTGAATTGCTCCGACGCCTGCAGCGCGGAGGTTCCGATCACCTCAAGAATGATCGCGATGAGGAGGTAGACGAAGGTCATGCCTCATCGTAGTCGGGCGGCCGTGATTCTGGTAGGCGCGGATGCCCCCGCGGACTTACAGCGGCGTTTAGTGCTTCGCGACAGTGTCCCGGACTTCAGTGCAGCACGCCGGGCATTCATAGATGAAGTCGACCCTCGCCAGGTCCCAGTGAGGATGCACCTCCCTGATTTCCATGGGAAGGCTCTGGCAGCTTGGACACACGGTCATGGCCGCATGAAATATCTGCTGGTTGCGGTGATGCTGTGCATAGGCTGGCATGATTGCTCTCCTTGTATTTTGGGAGCTCATTTTCATCGCCGGCGATTAAGTCATCGATTATCGCCGATGATGCGCCATCCTATCGCGCAAGCTCTAAACACCTCATCAACTCTTGCGAACGCACAAAGAACATCCGCACAAACTCGGCGTGTGTGACCGAATCTACACAGTTTGCGCCTTGGTTCGGTCATATTGTGACTGGGCCTTTGCGACATCGCCCATGTGCTGCTCCGCCCAGATGCGCAAACCGTCAACGGTGTCGCTCAATGTGCGCCCCAGCGGCGTGATCGAATACTCCACTGTCACCGGAACGGTCGGCGTCACCTTGCGCTTCACGAGACCGTCACGTTCCATTCCCTTCAGAGTCTGCGACGCCATCTTCTGCGTGAGGCCACCGATCTCGCGGCGCAGTTCGTTGAAGCGCCACGGCCTGCGCGACAGCAGGATCAGCAACAATACGGTCCACTTGTCGGCGATACGGTCGAGCACCAGCCGGGTCGGGCAATCCTGCGCGTAGGGATTCGCCGGCCAGTTTCCGCGCGGAGCCTTGTTTCCACGCGCAGGTTTGGCGGGTGGTTTCTCGAAGGGGACCATGTCTCGGAAAGGTGCCTTCTTCACAGCGGCGTCGCGAGCGGGCATCTGATGTCCATTCGTTAGTTGGTATCCATTGGATACCAGATCGCACAAGGGACGCAAATCATGAAAATCGCTTTGATCGGCGCGACCGGCCAGGCCGGCACGCCCATTCTCAAGGAACTCACCAGCCGCGGCCATGAGGTCACGGCCATCGTCCGCAATCCCGAGAAGGTGCAGGCGCAGGCGAACGTCACGCCGAAGAAGGGCAACGTCTTCGACAGGGATGGGCTCGCCGCGCTGCTTAAAGGGCACGACGTGGTCATCAGCGCCGTGCACTTCACGGCAAGCGACCCGCAGATGCTGATCGACGCGGCGAAGGCCTCGGGCGCGAAGCGCTATCTGGTGGTCGGCGGTGCCGGCAGCCTCGAGGTCGCGCCCGGCGTCGCGCTGGTGACGACTCCGGAGTTTCCGGCTGCCTACAAGGCGGAGGCGCTCAAGGGCGGCGATTTCCTCGCGCTGCTGCGTCAGGAGAAAGACCTCGACTGGACGTTTCTCTCGCCGTCAGCACTGTTTTTCGACGGTCCTCGTACCGGCACGTTCCGCCTCGGCAAGGATCAGCTTCTGACCACGGAGAAGGGCAGCAGCATCTCGTTCGCGGACTATGCAATCGCGCTCGCGGATGAAGTCGAGAAGCCCGCGCATTCAAGGCAGCGGTTCACGGTCGGGTATTGATCCTTGCAGGTCATCCTTCGGCCGCCGCAACAGGCGTGGCGGCCGAATGATTGAGGACATGCGGACTCTTTGCAGAATGACTGGCCGCAGACTTTTGGAGCGGTGCGTTACGGCCGTGCACTGGTTGCTTTTGGAGAACTGGCTGGCCCTCCGATGAGTTGTACGGCAATCCAGCAGACCAAACCCGCGAGCGGTATGGGTGCGAGCGGCGCGAAGACCAGAAGACCAAGCGCAGAGTCGGGATTAAGAAAGCTGGGATATGAACCGAACCAGAGCGGCATGCTGAGCACGGCCTGAACGATACCGATGCCTTGACCCGCATCGAAGACGTTGGAAACCATATCGGGAGCCAGAAAGAACAGCGGCATGTTGAGTAAAGACATCACGGCTGCAGAAAGCCACATCGCGGATCGGGCCGACCGAAAGTTCGGCGCCAACCGGCAAGTCACATACAACGCAACAAATCCCCAGTTCATGACCGCGAAATCAAGGGGGAGCTGAAAAATGAATGATGAAAATCGGTATCCGGCTTGTCCGGCCTGCAACAGACCGGATTTGTAGCCGAGATAGAGAAGTATGGCGACTGCGCTCGGGCCGATGGAAACCGTCACGAACGCGATCAGAGGAACTTGAGTCCAGGCAAGCGACCGGCCGTTTGCAGAGATCGCGTGTCGTACCTTGTAGCATGCGAGCAGTATCGCCAGCAGCAGCAAGGCGAGGGCGGCGTACTTAAATCGGTCGGACATCAGGAGCATTCTGTCACGCTTGTCTTGAGCAGGATGGCTGGAGCGGTTCGCCCCGTTCGTCCCCCATCTGTAGCGGCAGCTACGGAGAAATCATTAGTCGTTGTTTCGCCGGGCGAGGTTCAACCGGCAGCCGGAGCCTCTGGGATGCTTACCTCAAAGGTCATCGCGTCCCGTCCAGCCGTCCCCTAAAGTTGGTTACACTCGTGCCATAATCCGCGCGGCAGACGCGGGCACGAAGGGACGAAACGATGGACGCCAAGACAACCTCGAACGAGGTCCAGCGCCGCATTCTCGATGCGGTGGACGATGCCTTCGACCGGCAGATCGAGACGACGAAACAGTTCTCCGCCATTCCTTCGACACGCGGTGCGGAAGGTCCGTGTCAGGACATGATGCATGACCTGTTGCGTGCACGCGGCTACGAGGTCGACGACTGGCACATCAGCGTCGATGACCTGAAGGACCTGCGCGGCTTCGGTCCGATCGAACATGACTTTTCCCGCGCGCGCAGCGTGGTCGGCACATATCGTCCGGCGCGCGAGGCGGGCCGTTCGCTGATCCTGCAGGGGCACTGCGATGTGGTGCCCGCCGGGCCGCTCGACATGTGGGACACGCCGCCGTTCTCGCCGACCGTTAGGGACGGCTGGCTCTATGGCCGCGGCGCGGGCGATATGAAGTCCGGCACCATCGCCGCGCTCTACGCACTCGATGCGCTGCGCGCGGCAGGTCTCAAACCAACGGCGCGGATCCATTTTCAGTCCGTGATCGAGGAGGAGAGCACCGGCGTCGGCGCGCTCTCGACGGTGCAGCGTGGTTATCGTGCCGACTGCTGTTTCATTCCTGAGCCGACGGGCGGCAGGCTGGTGCGCTCGCAGGTCGGGGTGATCTGGTTTCGCCTCAAGGTGCGCGGCAAGCCGGCGCACGTCTACGAGGCGGGCATCGGCGCGAACGCCATCAAGGCGGCGTACCATCTGCTTCAGGCGCTTGAAGCGCTGGAAGAGGACTGGAACAGGCGCGCCGCCAGCGACAGGCATTTCAAGGTCGTGAAGCATCCAATCACGCTCAATCCCGGCATCATCAAGGGCGGCGACTGGGCGTCCTCGGTGCCGGCGTGGTGCGATGTCGATTGCCGGATCGCCGTGCTGCCCGGCTGGTCGATCGCGGACCATCAGGCCGAGATCGTCGCCTGTGTCGAAGCAGCCGCATCGCGGCATCCGTTTCTGGCCAAGAACCCGCCGGTGGTGGAGTGGTCCGGCTTTCTGTCCGAAGGCTATGAACTGACAGGCGCGGATGAACCCGAAGCCGTGCTGCGTTCGGTCTGTGAGACGGTCTATGGCGGACCGATGAAAGAACTGGCTTTCACGGCGCTGACCGATACGCGCTTCTATGGCCTCAACGCCGGTATCCCGAGCCTGTGCTTCGGCGCCAATGCCGAGGCGATGCACGGCTTCAACGAACGGGTCGAAATCGAATCGCTGCGCAAGACCACGCGGGCGATTGCGCTGTTCGTCGCCGGTTGGTGCGGCGTGGAGGCCGCGTGATCCGGGGCCGGAGACGATGTTCATTCGTTACTTTAAGTCGCTCTCCGGCCCGGAAGCGGCTTCACTTTTCACATTAACAACAGGAGCGGCAGCGTGACCCTGCTTGAGATGATCCAGTCGCGGCCGATGCCGTTCGCCGCCCTGATGGGCGTGACATTCGTCGAGGCCGCAAAGGACAAGGTGGTCGCGACCATGGTGGTGCGCGAGGACCTCTGTACGCTTGGGCAGTCGATCCATGGCGGCGCGGTGATGGCCTTCGCGGACTCCGTCGGGGCCGCCGCCACCATCATCAACCTGCCACCCGACGCCAAAGGCACCACGACAATCGAGAGCAAGACCAACTTCACGGGGGCTGCTAAAGCGGGTTCGACCGTCAGGGCGACCACCACCCCGATCCATCTTGGGCGACGCACCCATGTCTGGCAGACCCGGATTGAGACCGAGGAGGGGCGGTTGGTCGCCATCGTCACCCAGACCCAGATGATCTTGTGATAAATTGGCCCCGCCCGGCGAAATATTCGTCCAAAACCCGCGAAAACAGCCGCCGGAACCTTCCGAACAAGCGACTGTGAGTTTCGCGGCGTTGCGCAATCGCGGCAGATTCAGGTAGATCAGCCCCTGACTGAAAGCGTGAAGACAACAGGTCTTTCCCGCAGGGGCAACGTCGCGCCTGCCGACCGAGAAAACATAAGATGAATGCGCTTGTCCGGATTGCCCTGAGCCGACCCTATACTTTCGTCGTGCTCGCGGTCCTGCTGCTGATCGTCGGGCCGCTGGCGGCCCTGCGCACGCCGACTGACATTTTCCCCGAAATCCGCATCCCGGTGATCGGTGTGGTGTGGCAGTACACCGGCCTGCCGCCTGACCAGATGTCCGGCCGCATCGTGACGCCGTTCCAGCGCGCGCTGACCACGACGGTCAACGACATCGAGCACATCACGGCGAACTCGTACAACACCTACGGCGTCATCAAGATCTTCTTCCAGCCGAACGTCGACATCCGCACGGCGAATGCGCAGGTCACCGCGATCGCGCAGACCATGCTGAGGCAATTGCCCGCCGGTTCGACGCCGCCGCTGATCCTGAACTACAGCGCCTCGACGGTGCCGATCATCCAGCTTGCGCTCGG
Organism: Afipia sp. DC4300-2b1; assembly: GCF_049895725.1. NCBI lineage: Bacteria > Pseudomonadati > Pseudomonadota > Alphaproteobacteria > Hyphomicrobiales > Nitrobacteraceae > Afipia > Afipia sp. DC4300-2b1. The sequence continues at coordinate 481,220 of NZ_JAFCSX010000005.1, read as the reverse complement.
CGGCGAGGGGCTGACCGAACAGAACATGTTCGACATCGCCACCAACCAGTTGCGCACGCCGCTGGTCACCGTGCCGGGCGCGGCGATCCCGTGGCCGTTCGGCGGCAAGCAGCGCCAGATCCAGCTCGACATCAATCCGACGGCGATGCAGGCGCTCGGCCTGTCCGGACAGGACGTCGCCAACGCGCTCGCCGCGCAGAACCTGATTACGCCGGTCGGCACCCAGAAGATCGGCAACTTCGAATACAACATCCAGCTCAACAACGCGCCGCGCAAGATCGAGGAGCTCGGCAACCTGCCGATCAAGGTCGTCAACGGCGCGACGGTCTATATCCGCGACGTGGCGCAGGTGCGCGACGGCAACCCGCCGCAGACCAACATCGTTCATGTCGACGGCACGCGATCGGTACTGATGATGGTGCTGAAGGCGGGCGCGACATCGACGCTGGATATCATCTCCGGCATCAAGCAGAAGATCATCGACACCAAGGACCAGTTGCCGGAGCAGTTGCGCGTCAATCTGCTTGGCGACCAGTCGATCTTCGTGCGCGGCGCCATCGCCGGCGTCGCCTTCGAGGGCGTGCTGGCGGCGGCGCTGACCAGCATCATGATCCTGCTGTTCCTCGGAAGCTGGCGCTCGACCCTCATCATCGCGATCTCGATCCCGCTCTCGGTGTTCGGGGCGATCATCTGTCTGTCGGCGGTCGGCGAGACGCTCAACATCATGACGCTCGGCGGCCTCGCGCTCGCGGTCGGTATTCTGGTCGACGACGCCACCGTGACCATCGAGAACATCAACTACCATCTCGAACACGGGATGGAGGTCGAGCCGGCCATTCTCGAGGGCGCGCGCCAGATCGCGACACCCGCCTTTGTCACGCTGCTATGTATCTGCATCGTGTTCGTGCCGATGTTCTTCCTCACCGGCGTGTCGCGCTTCCTGTTCGTACCGATGGCGCTCTCGGTGATGTTCGCGATGACCTGGTCGTTCATCCTGTCGCGCACGCTGGTGCCGACGATGGCGAAGTATCTGCTGCATCCGCACCCGCATGACGAGAACGGCAATCCGCTGCCTCCGCCGGAAAGCCGCAATCCGCTGGTGCTGTTCCAGCGCGCATTCGAAAAGCGTTTCGAACGGGTGAGGGACGTCTATCACGGCCTGCTGCATATGGCGCTCGGCCATCGCAAGGTGTTCGTTATCGGCTTCCTCGGCTTCGTCGGGGTCTCGTTCCTGCTGGTGCCGTTCCTCGGCCGCAACTTCTTCCCGTCGGTCGATACCGGGCAGATCCTGATCCATGTCCGCACCCAGATCGGGACGCGGGTCGAAGAAACAGCCAACAAGCTTGCCGATATCCAGAAGTTGATCCGGCAGGTCATTCCGTCCGACAAGATCGAGACCATGGCCGACAACATCGGCATGCCGATCTCGGGCATCAACCTGACCTACAACAACACCGGCGTGATCGGCCCGCAGGACGGCGACATTCAGATCAAGCTGAAAGAAGACCACAAGCCGACCGAGGAATATGTACGCGAGCTGCGCGAAAAGCTGCCGCGCGAATTCCCCGGCGTCTCGTTCGCGTTCCTTCCCGCCGACATCGTCAGCCAGATCCTGAACTTCGGCTCTCCGGCGCCGATCGACATTCAGGTGCGCGGCGCGAATACGGTTGAGAATTTCAGATATGCCAATGACCTACTGCGGCGGATCAAGCTGATTCCGGGTGTCGCCGACGCGCGTATCCAGCAGTCGCCGAACAACCCGAGCTTCGACGTCAATGTGGACCGCACCCGCGCACAGTATGTCGGTCTCACCGCGCGCGACGTGACCAACAGCATGGTCGTGAACCTCGCCGGCAGCTCGCAGGTTGCGCCGACGTTCTTTCTCGATCCGAACAACGGCGTATCCTATTCGATCGTGATGCAGACGCCGCAGTACCAGATCGACTCGCTGAACAAGCTGGAGGCGCTGCCGATTTCCTCCGCCGGAATTGCCACGGCGCCGATGCTGGGCGGCATCGCTGACATCAAGCGCTCCTCCTCGAGCGCGGTGGTTTCGCAGTATGACATCCAGACCATGGTGCAGATCTTCGCCACGCCGCAGGGCCGTGACCTCGGCGCGGTTGCAGCGGACATCAACAAGGTGATCGCGGAAACCGCCAAGGATCTTCCGCGCGGCAGCCGCGTGGTCTTGCTGGGGCAGGTGGAGACGATGAACAGCGCCTTCGCCGGCCTGCTGTTCGGCCTGCTCGGCGCGATCGTGCTGATCTACCTTCTGATCGTGGTCAACTTCCAGTCGTGGTCCGATCCGTTCGTGATCGTCTCGGCGCTGCCCGCGGCGCTTGCGGGCATCGTGTGGATGCTGTTCGCGACCCACACCACGCTGTCGGTTCCGGCGCTGACGGGCGCGATCATGTGCATGGGCGTGGCGACGGCGAACTCGGTGCTGGTGATCGCCTTCGCCCGCGAGCGCTTTGACCAGCTCGGCGATCCGGTCGCGGCCGCGCTCGACGCCGGTTTCGTCCGGTTCCGCCCCGTGCTGATGACGGCGCTTGCCATGATCATCGGCATGACCCCGATGGCTCTGGGTATGGGCGAGGGCGGCGAGCAGAATGCGCCGCTCGGCCGCGCCGTGATCGGCGGCCTGATTTTCGCAACGACCGCCACATTGATGTTCGTACCGGTGGTGTTCAGTATGGTTCACAAGAAGAAGCAACAGCCCGCGACATCCGCGACGGCGCCGGAGATGGTTCATGCAACCTGACAAGACCTCGTCAGTCTCGCCACGCAAGCTGAGGCTCTATGGCACCGTCGCCATCGGCGTGCTTGCAGCCGTTGTTGTCAGCGGGATCATCACCCGCTCGAAGGGCGACGCCAATCTCAAGGAATGGACCGACGCGCAGGCGATCCCTTCGGTCGCGGTCGCGCTGCCGGGCACCAAGCCGCTCAACGCGACGCTCGATCTGCCGGGACGTCTGGAGGCCTATTCGCGTGCGCCGATCTACGCGCGCGTCAGCGGCTATCTCAAGAGCTGGAGCGCCGATATCGGCGCTCAGGTCGCGGCCGGACAGAAGCTTGCCGAAATCGAAGCGCCGGACCTCGACCAGCAACTTCTGCAGGCTCGCGCGGACCTCGCAAATTCACAGGCCGCAGCGAAGCTGTCCGCTGCCACGCTCGCACGCCGCAAGACGCTGCTGGCGTCGAACTTCGTCTCGCAGCAGGAAATCGATGAGCGTTCGGCCGACCTTGCCAGCAAGGAAGCGCAGGTCAATGCGATGAGCGCGAACGTGCAGCGGCTCGAGGCGCTGGCGAGCTACAAGAATGTCACCGCGCCATTCGATGGCGTGGTTACCGAACGCAACACCGACGTCGGTGCGCTGATCAACGGCGGCACAGGCTCGGGTGCGGCGATGTTCGTGGTGTCCGACGTCAAGAAGCTGCGTCTCTATGTGAATGTGCCGCAGAGCTATCTGCCCGGCATCAGGATGGGCGCGAAGGCGGTCGTCACGGTGCCGGAATATGCGGGCCGCACCTTCCCGGCGACCATCGAGGCGTCGTCGCAGTCGGTGGATGTTTCGTCAGGCACGACCCGCATGCAGCTTGCGATCGAGAACCCGAAGGGCGAATTGCGTCCCGGCGCCTTCGCCAACGTCAAGCTGGCGCTGTCCAGCGATGCGCAGCCGCTGAGCATTCCGGCGAGCGCGCTGGTGTTCAACAACAGCGGCTTGCGCGTCGCCACCGTCACCGCGGGCGACAAGGTGCTGTTCAAGACCGTGACCATCGCGCGCGACCTCGGCCGCGAGATCGAGATCGCCAGCGGACTGTCGCCCGATGACCGGATCATCGTCACACCGCTCGACGGTATTGCGGACGGCGATCAGGTCCGAATCGCGGGCGCCGGCAAGGACGGCACGCCGCGGACCAGTTCCAACGCCACCACCAAGACCGAGTAGCTCGCTTTCCTTGGATGAGCCTGATTCCAGGGACCGCTCCAGATTGCGTGAGCTTTTTGTCGCGGTTCACCGGTCCGGAAAACCTCTACGGTGAACCGTGGAGAATCTCATGCAATCACTTCTGGAAGCCGCGGGCAGTTTCCGGCTCGGCCCTCATCTGGTCGCGCTGACCATAGCTTACGTGCTGGCGCTGCCGATCGGCTGGAATAGGGAAAAGGAAGAGCGGAGTGCCGGGCTGCGGACCTTCCCGCTGGTTGCGCTGGCGACCTGCGGCATCGTGCAGGCCACCGAGCACATTCTCGCAGGTCACCCCGAAGGCACGGCACGGATCATCGAGGGCCTGATGACCGGCATGGGTTTCATCGGCGGCGGCGCCATCCTCAAGACCGACAATACGGTACGCGGTACAGCCACAGCCGCCAGCCTCTGGGCCACGGGCGCCACCGGCGCGGCGGTCGGGCTCGGCGCCTACGACGTCGCCGTGGTCATTTCACTGTTCACGTTCCTGACGCTCTGGCTGCTGGCCCCGCTCAAGCAGGAAGCCAAGAAGTAAGAGATCCGGCACGGGGTAAGCGCGCCGGATTGCTCCGGTGGAGCGGGCTACCGGCCCACCTTACCCGGGTAGCCGGGATTGGACGTGCTGTCGCCGGGGAGGCCGCTCGGGGAGGCGCCGGTCCCGATTTTCCCGGGCGTCGATGTGTTCGGCACGCCAGGCTGGTTGACCCCGGTGTTGCTGCCGGTGGTCCCCGGTGACGGAGCCGTTGCTGCAGGTGGTGGAGTTGCCGGTGAAACGCCAGGCGAACCCGCAGCCGAGCCGCCCGGCGAGGAGGGCGGAGCAACCTGAGCGGACGCCGCAATCGTCGAGGCCGCAAGCGAGGCGGCGATGATCGTTGTCAGAAGCAATTTACGTCGCATTAGAACCTCCGTTGCTACTGGAGGCTCAACACATCGTGCGGCACACCGTTCCGGTCCGGCCGCGTGATGCCTGCCGGAAGACCATGCCGAGAAAATAATCATCGTGCTGCTGTTCGCATCTTGGAACCTTCACCGAAAAAGCGCATTGTGATTTCTGCCGTCCCAGAGATGAGTGTCATGCGTACCGTTGTTGCTCTCGCACTTCTTTGCACCGTCTCCGCGCCGTGCCTGGCGCAGGAATTGTCACCCAACTTCCTGAAAAAAGAACCTTATTTCCTCTCGCCGTGGTCCGTCGTCTATGTCGACAACGGGAGCTGCGGTGTAGGCAAGGTGATGAAGGTCACGGGTGCGCTCGGTGCGCTCCGGCGCAAGAAGGCTTGCGTCCCGATGGGACGCGAACAGGCCTCGCGCGCCGTCGCGATCCCCTGATCCTCTGGCTAACTGCGTTTTTTCCATAGCTCGACCAGCGGGCCGCGCGATCCGTATACCGGATCGGTGTCCGGCAGCGCGACTTCCGGAATGCTCTGGACTGAAAGGTGATAGTTTTCCGGGGTCGGACGCGAGATCTGCATCTGCGGGCCGGGCGGGTAAGCGCCTACCACGACGAAGTCGTCACTCGCCGACAGCCGCTGGTGACCGGTGCCTGCGGGCAGGATCGCGACATCGCCCTTTCTGATCTCGAAATCTTCGCCATGGTCGCCGCCGAAGCGAACCAGCGCCCGGCCGCGCGCGACGCCCAGCACTTCGTGAACCGTCGCATGATAGTGGAGGTAGTCGAAAATACCGTTGCGCCAGGTCCGGCCCCAGCCATTGGCGTGGAACGTGTCCTCGATGGCCTGTTCCGGATTGCCGTTTTCGAGTGCGATCGCGCTCTTGTAGAGCAGGAACGGCAGCCGGTTGTTCGGGACCGATCCATCATCTGGAAAGACGAAGGATACGGGCTTGATCTTGAACGATGGCGTCGAGGGATCCGAATGATAGGTCACAGTCATGGGGCCGAATCCATGGTTCCGTTATCAAATGGGGGATTTTGCCGGCGGCGAATGCCTGTGCGGCGGGGTCGCAAATACAACGCGGCAGCGGCGGCTATGTTCCCGCCCGCCGGGTCGGCGTCTTAAGGCCAAAAGCAGAGGGCGCCGCGAGATGATCGCGACGCCCTGATAATGTGTCAGATGTCTGGTGGCGTTGCGTCAGTCGGCTTTCAGGACGCTGCCGAACTGGTCCCAGCTCTTGCCGTTCCACTTCTGCAACTGAAGCTGTGTGTAGGCCTGATTGACTGTCTCGCTTGTGTTGACCTTGATTCCGGGCAGCGCGGTCGGCAGCGTCAGATCCTTGATGCTTTTGCTCTGCTTCAGGATGTTTTCGCGCGACAGATCGTTGCCGCTTTGCTTGATCAACTGCTCGAGGATCATGCCCTGCTGGTAGCCAAACATGTAGTTCTGGTCAGCGAGGTCGGCTCCGGGGAGATACTTCTGTGCGAAGGCGATGAAGTCCTTCACACCCTGGTCATCCTTCCACTTCGGATCTGTCGGCTCTTTCTGGAAGCCCGCAGTTACCACACCCACCACCTTGTCGAGACCGACAGGCACGAAGGTTGCGCCGATCGAGGCCCCGACGAAGTTGACGACGGTGAGCGGTTTCCAGCCCATCTCGTTCATCTTGCGGAGAGCCTGCGCCGCGAATTTCGGCGTTCCCGCAAACAGGAATGCGTCGGGTGCGCTCGCCTTGAGGTTCACGACCTGTGAATCCACTGTCGGGTCGGCGACTTCATAGGGGATCGCAACGAGCTTGGTTGCGGCCTCGTCCTTGTAGGACGCCTTCATCGCGTTGAGGAAGTCCTTACCGAAGTCGTCGTTCTGATAGAGGATTCCGACCTTCGCGTTCGGCAGCTCCGCGCGGAAGTATTTCGCATAGACCTTGCCTTCGGTGTCGTAGCTCGGCAGCGACGTGGTGGTCAGCGGATATTCTTTGCTGTCCGTAAATTTTGTCGCGCCCGTTGTAATGAAGGCGGAGGGTATTTTCTTGCCGGTCAGATACTTGTTGGTTGCCGAGTTCGACGGAGTACCGAGCTGGCCGAACATGAAAGCGACCTCGTCGCTTTCGATCAGCTTGCGGGTGTGTTCGACAGCTTTCGGCGGGCTGTAGGCGTCGTCATAGGTGATGAGGTTGATCTTGCGGCCGTTGATGCCGCCGCGGTCGTTGATCTGGTTGACATAGGCGATCAGTCCCTTGCCGGCGTTGCCCAGCGCCGATGCCGGGCCACTGAAGGGGAAGGTCGCTCCGACCTTGATCTCGGTAGCGGTGACGCCAGGGGCGTCCGCCGCGACAGTAGCCGTGGTCAGCGTGAGCGATGCGGCAAGCGCGGCGAATAATATCCTCGACATAGTGGTTCTTTCTCTCCCGTGAGCCGCCCGTCCATCGATGCGGATTATTAGTTCGATTTTAGAACTTGAAATTAGCTTCCGCGAAAAGGGGGTGCAAGCGGAAAAAATCAATCGCTAAAGGAGATTTATGCGACATAACCGCCGCGAATGTGGATCAATACCGGCCTCAGTATCGATTCTGGACTGTCAGGCCGGCTCAAGCGGTGGTCAGCCGCCGCGGCGTTCGGCGAATTCGTAGCGGTCGCGGATCAGGGTGTTGAAGAAATCGCCCTTCGAAGCAGCCCGGCAGAACTGGAAATAGACCTCGCCGGGAACGCCGAAATAGCTGTAGGACCGTCCGCTCGTGAAAGTGACGTGAAGCTCGCGCGCCGGCGCGTTATAATCGATGCGCGAAATCACGCTTGATGCGACCTGCGGCATGCGGCCCCTCGATGATCCCAGCCTGCCGAATATGGGGTGCGGAACGAACCATACCAACCCGCGAACGTGTCCGAGACAGACCAGTCCGAGAGATGCCTGATGAGCCCGACAACCGTCAAACCGAAAACCACCACCAAGACCAAGGTCAAGCTGGAGCGGCCGCCGCTCTACAAGGTGATCCTGCTCAATGACGACTACACGCCGCGCGAATTCGTCGTCAGCGTGCTGAAAGCGGTTTTCCGCATGGGCGCGGAGACGGCAAGCCGCGTGATGCTCACCGCGCATCAGAAGGGCGCCTGCGTCATCGCGGTCTACACGCGCGATGTGGCCGAGACCAAGGCCAAGGAAGCGACTGAGCTCGGCAAGGCCAAGGGCTATCCGCTGTTCTTCACGACGGAGAAGGAAGAATAGGCGGGGCCGCTTTCATACGGTCAGCCTGCTGAAATCGTAAATCATGGCTGCCAGTCCGGGGCCTCGCCTTGCCTGCGCGCCGCTCCGGACGGTAGCGTGCGGCGATGACATCCGATCCCGCAACGATCCTGCCGCCATTGTTCGCGTGCCTCGAGACGCTCGGCGTTATCGCGCGTCACCTCGATCCCCAGACCTTCGGTGAAGTGATGGAGGCGGCCGGCACGCCGGACGCGGCGTTGCGCGCGGCCTATTCGGACTTCAAGCCGTCCGATGCATCGGACGACGTCGGCAAGCGGCTTGTCGCCGCAAGCGATGAAGCCCTGTCGGCGTTCGCAGAATTGCGTGCGGCGCTGGACGGCGGCGACATCCGCTCCGTATTCAAGGCCCTGCGCCATCTGCCGCGTGCGCAGGAGGCGCTTTATCCGCTGGCCTCGATGATCCCGGCGGTGAACGGCTTCTTTCTCGATTCATCCCTGCGCTCCGACGCCGACGTCCTTGCGCGCAGCATGCAGCCGCCGCGTGAGGGCGTGACCGGCGTGATGCACTTCGACAATGAACCGCGCACGCGCGGCGGCTTCTCGCTCTACGTGCCGGAAACCTACACGCCGGATCGCGCGTGGCCGCTGGTGGTCGCGCTGCACGGCGGCAGCGGGCATGGCCGCGGCTTCCTGTGGAGCTGGCTGCGCGACGCGCGCAGCTTCGGTGCGATCCTTGTCGCGCCGACATCGGCAGGCAACTCGCTGGGCAGCACGTGGGCGCTGATGGGCGACGACAACGATACGCCGAACCTCGCGCGCATCGTGGAGCAGGTCAGCGCGCAATGGAATGTCGATCCCGACCGGCGGCTGCTGACAGGCATGAGCGACGGCGGCACGTTCTGCTATGTCAGCGCGCTCGATAGCGGCTCGCCCTTCACGCATCTCGCGCCGGTGTCCGCGACATTCCATCCGATGCTGATTTCGATGGCCGACGCGCAGCGCATGCAGGGGCTGCCGATCTATCTGGTCCACGGCGCGCTGGACTGGATGTTTCCGGTCGAGGTGGCGCGGCAGGCGCAGCGCGCGCTAAGCGTGGCGGGCGCAAACGTGACCTATCGCGAGATTGACGATCTCGCCCACACCTATCCACGCGAGATCAACGCGCCGCTGCTGAACTGGCTGAAGGCATAGCGGTGCGGGCCGATGTCGGGGTATAACGGGCCATGAAGCGACCCGGGTTCCCGATGAAGCAGACCGCAGTTTCAATTGCACATATTTTCAGCATCGCCGCAGCCGCGCTGATTGCCGCCGGCAATCATACGCCGGCGCATGCGCAGTCCGCCGATCTCGTGCTGTGCGACCGGCTGGCCGCCGATCCTGCCGACCCTGACAAGCCTGCCGATGTGAAAGGCGTCGCCAGCGTCGCGGCGGCCGATGTCGCGACCGCGATCAAATTCTGCAAGCAGGCGTCGGGTGCGCGGCGCGCGATGTATCAGCTCGGCCGCGCCTATGCGGCGAACAACCAGAGCGGTGAGGCGATCGGCGCGTGGCGCAAGGCCGCCGACAAGGGCAGCACGTCGGCGATGGTCGAGCTCGGCGTCGCCTATGCGACAGGCGTGGGCATCGCGAAAGACGAAGCAGCGGCAGCCAAGCTGTTCGAGCGCGCGGCGCAGGGCGGCAATCCACGCGGCGTCAGCAATCTCGCGGCGTTGTCGGGCAAGGGCGGTGCCGCGCCTGCCGATGCGGCCCGCTCGCGCAGCCTGCTGGCGAAAGCGGCGGAGACCAACGCGGAGGCGCAGTTTCAACTGGGACTGATGTTGCAGGATGGCGTCGGCGGCCCGAAGGACGACGCGGGGGCGCGCAACCTGTTCGAGAAGGCGGCGGCACAGGATCATCCCGGCGCGCTGGAGCGGATGGGTGCATTCGCGAAGGAAGGCCGCGGCGGTCCGCAGGATTCGAGCGCAGCGAAAACCTACTACGAGAAATCCGCGGCGCTCGGCAACGAGGACGCCAAGGCCGCGCTCAAGCGCGCGCAATGTCCCTACGTGCTCAAGGACAAGTCCGGCAAGGTTGTCACCAATCTGTGCTTCTGACGATCTGCAGACGCGCGTTAGCGCTCGCCCGCTCTTTGCTCGCGAACGACGTGCGCGCTGATCGCGGTTTCGGTTGCGCGCGGGCGCTGCGTCTTTCCCGCATCCGGATTGAAGTTAAAAATCTCCAGGCTGCGCAGATGCGTCGATGCCCGCGAGACAAACACCGGCGTATCGCCGGAGATCGCCCGAATGGTCTGGTGCCCGCAGCCCGTGCAGGCGTAGGTGAATTCCAGCTTGGTCATCGCCCAGCGTACGTCCATCACCTCCATGAGGTGACGCCGGCATTCCGGGCACACGATCACGGCCGGCTTGGCATCCCGGAGCGGCACGTTTTCGAGCATCTGGACTCTCCTTCCTGACCGAAGGACGGCGGATATAGGCGTCTGAAAGCGCTTGCGAAATCGCAAGCACCGGCGACGGCCTCAGTTTACCGCCATGCAGGGGGTAACTCCCGGGAACTGTTGCGATATGCACAGGAAAGGTGGGTCTGCTAGAGTGCCGGGCGGGCGCGGATCAAGGCCGGGTTGGCCGAGGCTCAGGCGAACAAGGCCAAAGCGGATCAGACACCGGCGGCCTGATGTCGTTGGTCAGGAGAGGCGAACCATGAAATTTCTTGTCGTATGTCTCGCGGCGGCGGTCGCCGTTCTGGTCGATGCGGAGTCATCGCCCGTGGCTGCGCAAACCTTCCAGAGCTTCACCTGCGCCGACGGCGCGAGTTTCACGGCGGCCTTCCTCAAGTACGATCCGAAACAGGTCCATCTGCAACTCGATGGCAAAGCTGTCGCGCTCAGGAAGCGCTTCACGCTGACGGGTTCGCGCTACACGGGACGCGGCGTCACGCTGACGATGAACAAGTCCGGCACCATCCTGCGTCACGGCAAGCGCGGGCCGACCCGATGCACCGCGCAGTGACGACGAGGACTATTTGACCGCCGCGATGCAATCGATCTCGATGTCGAAATGTCCTGGCCATGCGGGCACGCAGACGAAAATACGGACAGGCGGATTGTCCGGAAAGTATCTGGCGTAGATTGCGTTGACCGCCGCGAACTTCTCGACCGATGTGCAATAGACGTTGCACTTGAGAACGTTATCCAGCGACGACCCTGCCGTCTCGACACATAGCTTCAGTTGATCCAGCACGAGTTCCGTCTGGCGCTCGATCGGTGCATCGACGACGTCGCCCGTGGCCGGATCAAATGGCGGAAAGCCGGAGACGTAAATCGTGTCGCCGTGCCGCGTTACGGCGGAAGTCGGCGCTTTCCATCGCTCCAGATATGTGGAGAGCGGTTCGACGCGAATGATCTCACGAGGCATGAGCGAAGCTCCAGTCATAATTCGATCTGAACAGCATACGACGAAGAGCAGCCAAATCATTTCGACGCCGGTCGAACCATCTGCGGCGTCGCGTCCGCGATGACAAGACCGCCCCTGTGACAAACTCTGGCCTCAATATCTCGCCACGCTTCAACTGCGCCGCAGGGTGGGGACTCGTCGGCGCGACATGGGGTGTTTGCGTAAAAATCTGAATCAACAAGGCCTTGACCGGCCATCGATGACTCATGGGTTCAACAAGCCTGGGGAGGCGACATGAAATCAGCGAGGGAAACCGCCGCGCGCAGTCTTGCGCATCTGGGAATTATTGCGGCCTTTGCTGTCATCGCCATCGTGGTTTTCTTGCGCTGAGCAGCGCGATCCCAGCAGCGATCACAGGCCCAGGAACTTGAATGGCTCCGCCACTATGAAGTCCTTGCTGGTTTCGCCAGCAAACACATTGGTTTGGTTCGGCCCCAGATCGAGTCTCTTGACCTTGCCGGTTTCCGTGGAGAAGTCGATTGTCTTGAGATCGACCCAGAACGTATTCGGCGTCAATGCCGACTCGAAGAAGTATAGCTTGCGCTTGTGGTCAGCGACCGTGCGCCAGCGGGTCGAGGAGATGTTGGGCTGGTCGGGGGTCGTAATGCCGAACGGGACCGAAGTATTGCGGATCACGCTGAATACACTGGCCAGTGCCACAACCGGGTCTTCGCTCTTCGGGATGGCATTCACGTAGAACGAGGCGCGGGCAAAGCGGTCGGAGGCACGGTTCGTCCCCGGCAGAAACACGGTGCCACCAATCTCCTTCCAGTAGGCATTTAGCGCAAGCTGTTGGTCGAATGTCGGTGAATTGGTCATCACCTGATATTCGCGGCCATGATGGATGACCTGCTTGCCGCCGATATATTCGATGATGGCGCTGTCCCCGCTCGCGTCCGATAGCGACAGATGCAGCGTCGCAAGCCGATCCTGTCCGGGGACCGTGTCAGTCACGATTGTAAATGGCTCCTGCCGCAGCGTTTCGACGGCTTCCGCGACGGTCGCGAAATTGTCGAGCGCATACTGCGCCCAGGCGGCGATGGTGAGACCGGGCTTGGTCTGGTCGAACTTCGGATATTGCGACTCCACGAGCCACAACACGTTTGCCATCAGGCCTCTTTCGTTCATGCCGTCGGTGGTCGAAATCTCATAGCCCGATGCAATGACGCTGCCGTACTTTGACGTCCACTTGATTGAATTGGGACCGGCTTCGCCGCTGCGTTTCATGCCGCGCGGAAATATCCAGAGATTGGTCTGAACATCGACCTTCCAGTCCATCGAACGCGCCGTGATGACGTCGTCACCATGGCCAAGATAAACCAGCCGTGTGCAGGCATTGGCGACGGAAGAGACTCCGAAGACTGCAGAGATCAGGGCCGCGGTGGCATCACGCCACAAGGATGATTTTCGGGCCATCATCAAATCCTCCGGATTTTAGTTCGGACCAAGGTCGTCACGGCGAACAATAAGCACGCACTATCATTTCGCAATATCCGGCGACCGGAGTGAGATGTGCTCAATTCGGTCTTGTCTCGTGCCTTAACTTCGATAGGCTTGTGAATTCTCAATCCGGGGCAGGCCCATGACCGACCGAATTCTCGTTCTCTACGGGTCTTACCGTTCTGACCGGATGGGCATTCGCCTTGCGAATTTCATCGTCAAAGGCCTGCGTGAGCGCGGCGCGGACGTCGAACTGATCGATGCAAAGGCCGTCGGCCTGCCGATGCTGGACCGGATGCGCAAGGAATATCCGAAGGGCGAAGTGCCTGCGGCACTGGAGGAGCTTGGACAGAAGATCATCGCCGCCGACGGCTTCGTGTTCGTCACGGGCGAATACAACTGGGGACTTCAGCCGGGCCTGAAGAATCTCACCGATCATTTTCTGGAGGAATGGTTCTGGCGGCCGGCGGCCATTGCCAGCTATTCGGCCGGACGGTTCTCCGGCGCGCGGGCTGCGCTGGCATGGCACGGCACGCTGTCGGAGATGGGTATGGTGGTGATCTCATCCACCATCGCGGTCGGGCCGATCGGGCAATCGCTGTCTGAGACGGCTGAGCCGACAGGGCCGGGCGGCGAGGCGCTCAAAAAATCCTTCCCGCGTTTCGCCGATGACCTGATGTGGTGGGTCGAGGCCGCCAAGACCCAGCGCGCGAAGAAAGCGCCGCCGTATTAGCTCAACGCGGGTCGCGCGCGATCAGCAGAAACGCCGAGAGTGATGCGCCGATACAAAGCATCGCGGCGCAAACGCTCGCGACCCCGAACGCGGTGGGGAGCGAGGATCCCATCGTAGCCAGGACTCCGCCGATCAGCGCTGTTGTCACAAGGCCGCCGGTGCGTGCCACCGCGCTGTTGAGCCCGGACGCGGCGCCGACATGGTGCTCGTCCACCGACATCAGGACCGCAGTCGTCAACGGGGCAACGGCGCCTGCCATGCCGAACGCGATGACAATCATCGCCGGCAGCACATCGCGCCAGTAGCTCTGCGCTGCGCCGATCCGCATCGCGAGCAGGAAGCCCAGGGCGACGACAAGAGGCCCGATGATCAAAGGCCATCGCGGACCGGTTCTGGCCGCGAATGCGCCCGCGAGCGGGGAAGCCACGGCAATCACCAGCGGCAACGGCAGCAGTGCCGCGCCGGCCTGCGTTGCGGAATAGCCGCCGGCTGTGATGAGCACGAACGGCACCAGCACGAACAGACCGCCGAGCGCGCCGTAGAGCAGGAACGTCAGCAGCGTAAGGCCGACGAAGCTCGGCGAGCCGAACAGCACCAGCGGCATCATCGCCCTGTCGCCGCGGCGATGTTCCGCCCACACGAACGCGATCAGGAATACGCCCCCCGCGGCCATCAGCGCCACGGCGAATAGCGACCAGCCATGCGCCGAGCCTTCGGTCAGCCCCCAGGTCGTGAGTCCGAGCCCGAGGGTGGCGAGCAGCGCGCCTGCGCTGTCGAGCGCCTCCGTTTGCTCTTCGCGGTCGATGGGCACGGAAACAGTGGCCAGCCAGATGGCGGCGAACGCCAGCGGCAAATTGATGAGAAATGCGAACCTCCAGCTTCCGATATCGATCAGCCAGCCGCCGAACACGGGACCGACCGCCCCCGCGGCCGCCCCCGTCGCGGCCCAGATGCCGATGGCGCGGCCTTTGGCTTCGCCGGAAAATGTTTGTCCGAGGATCGCGAGGCTGTTCGGCATCAGCATCGCCGCACTCGCGCCCTGGATAAAGCGCGCGGCGAGCAGCCATCCCAGCGTCGGGGCCAATGCACAGGCCAGCGACGCAATGGCGAACAGCGCGACGCCTGCGATCAAGAGCCGCCTGCGGCCATAACGGTCTCCCGCCGCGCCGCCGAGCAGCAGCAGTGCGCTGAGCGGCAGGAGATAGGCGTTGACCACCCACTGCAACTGGCTCGAGTCGGCGCGGAAGTCAGCGCCGATCGCGGGCAGTCCGACATTGACCACCGAGCCGTCGATGAAGGCGAGGCTCGACGCCAGGATCGTCGTTGCAATGACGAGGTTCGGACGATCCGCATGGCCGCCGCATGGCTGCGCCTGGGCACTGGCGACATCACAGGAAGGATGGAGAGCGTTACTCATCCCGGCCTTTTACGGCAAACGGTATCATTTAACGACCTCGAAACGATCAGGCCGTATGATCGGCTGTTTTTTGAAAGTCATTTTCCCGTCTGCTTTAGCTCAGGATTCGCTGTGCACAATCATTTCATTCAGGAACTGCAGGCCGCCATCGGCAACAGATCGGCCGATCGCCGGGTCACCACGCTGCGGAAGGTGACGGATCTCTTCCTCGATCAGGGAAGCCGCCTCGGTCTGGCGCAGATCGAAATCTTCGACAGTCTGCTTCTTGGTTTTATCGGCGATTGCGACGTCGACGTGCTTGTGGAGCTCAGCCGGAAACTCGCGCCCGTGCCGTTCGCGCCGGTCTCTGTTGTGCGCAAGCTGGCGAGCGATCTCAACGTCACCGTCGCGGGTCCGGTGCTGACGCAGTCTCCCGTGCTGTCCGGCGATGATCTCCTTGAGATCGCGACATCGCGCGGGCAGGGACATCTGCTGGCCATCTCCGGCCGCGCAGAAATCGGTACCGCCTTGACACAGGCCCTGATCGATCTCGGTGACAGGGATGTGCTGCGCCGTGTTGCGGGCAACGAGGGCGCGGCGATCTCGCGCGCGGGATTGTTGCGGCTTGTTGCAGCCTCAAAGGGCGATCCGCTGCTGGCGGAAAAAACCGGGCTGCGCGCCGATCTGCCGGTCCGGCTGCTGCATGAACTGCTGGACAATTGCGCAGGCGCCGTTCACGCGCGGCTCATGGCCAAGGCGCCGACCTCGCTGCGAGGTGAAATTCAAAGCCGCGTCGAGACCATCGCACGGGAATCGAAACGCCAGGCGGAACGTCCGCGCGATCTTCGTTCCGCGCTGGCGCTTGTCGAGCGGCTGGTGGAGAAGCGGCAGTTGACGGAAGACAAATTGCTCGAGTTCGCCAAGGACCGGCAGTATGAGACGATCATCGCGGCGCTCGCCGCGATGACAGGCGCGCCGATCCCCCTGATCCAGCCATTGATGAGGATTCATCGCCACGACGGATTGATGACGGCGTGCCGCGCCGCCGATCTCTCTTGGGAGACGGCGAAGGCGGTGATCCTCAGCCGCCTGTTGTCACTGCCTGCGGCCGAGATCGAGCAGCTCCGCAAGACCTACGAGGAGGTTTCGTTCTCCTCAGCCAAACGCGCGCTCTATATCTGGCAAGAGCAGACCATGAAGCCGCGGCGCGCCGGATAGGGGCCGCTGTACTGAGGGTGTGTGATAGATAAATTCTGGGTCCCCGCTTTCGCGGGGACGAGCGGAGGTGAAAGCGATCCGTCTATCGTTCACCCACCGCAGCACCGTCACTGGACCGTTGCTCCCTGGGGTCCGGTCCGCTCAGCCACAATGGCACGTAAGGCTTTTGTCTCGGGGCAGCCTTGTCGATGATGACGGTCATCATGGTCAGCTGCGTGTGGATCAGGGTCGTGTCGTCGGTTTCGGATGCAGCCTTGATCAGCGTACGCAGATGTTTGAAGGCTTGAGCTGACTCCATCGTGGTCTCCCCTGTGCGTTCGGTCCGAATGACTTAACTCCAAGGACTTTCAACAATCTTCGCCGGCGTAGGGCGGCTTCGCTGGCCGATCCGCTCCAGCGCACGTACGACCTGATCGTCATCGAGCACGGATCGCAGGCTGCTGATCGTTGCCTCGCGGTCCTGCGAACCGGACCCGATATCACGGCCGAGAATGCCGCGCGCCTTCTGAACAGCCGCAATGACAATATCCTGATCGTCCATTGTCGTGAACTCCGCTGTCCCCAGCAGCTTACCGTCCGGATGATAAGGTTCAACCGGAACGTCGACAGTTTGGTTCCCCGCAAATCGATTTCAGGACGGCATGAGGTATCCGCCATCCGGGTGATGCCAGTCTGATTGGAGCCGCAGAAATGGGTTCATGGGCGGCCACCGTCCATGTAGGCTGGGTTCCATATCGTGATCTCTTTCCCAGGTTTTTATCGCCCGTCTCAATGGATTAAAGAACCAAGGAGGCCAGACATGAGCACCCAAGCGCGCAGCGACATGAAGCTGGAGGTCGTTGTCATCCCCGTGTCGGACGTCGATCGCGCCAAAAGCTTTTATGGCGGATTGGGATGGAGGCTGGACGCCGACTTCGCCGCCGGCGACGAATGGCGCGTGATCCAGTTCACGCCGCCCGGCTCGGAGTGCTCGGTCATCTTCGGAAAAAACGTGACTGCGGCGGCTCCCGGCTCCGCGCAGGGGCTGTACCTGATCGTGTCCGATATCGAGGCCGCCCGCAATGACCTGCTCGGCCGCGGTGTCAAGGTCGGCGAGATCTTTCACGGCGTCGGCGACAGGCATTCCGGCACGGACGAGCCATTTCTGTCCGGGAGCCACCGGGTCAGCGGCCCGGCGCCCAATCGTGGCAGCTACGGCTCGTACGCCTCGTTCAACGATCCCGACGGCAATGGCTGGCTTTTCCAGGAGATCACCACGCGATTGCCCGGACGGGTCGAGGCAGGGGACACGGTCTTCAAGTCATCGACCGAACTTGCGGCAGCATTGACGCGTGCGGCGATCGCGCACGGCGAGCACGAGAAGCAGACCGGCGGCAAACACGACGATAACTGGCCGCAGTGGTACGCCGAGTACATGGTGGCGGAGCAGGCAGGGGCGCCATTGCCGGCATAAGCGCAGGAAGCTCTGGCGTTCTTGCGGGATGTTAGCAGTAGCGCAGCCGGGCAGGGCGGAGTAGATAGCCGAGCCATGGATAAGGCACGACCAGGCCGTATGGCGATGCCATGCGGCGGGAAGGCTTGTTGCCGGATTGAAGCAATGAAAGGACAAGAGACATGATTGAAACGGTTGGCATTATCGGCGCCGGCACCATGGGGAACGGCATCGCGCAGATCAGCGCGGCTGCGGGGCTCCAGGTGGTGATGGTGGACATTTCCGACGCAGCCGTTTCGCGCGGTGTTTCCACCATCAGCGGCAGCCTCGATCGGCTGGTCAAGAAAGAGAAGATGACCGCGGCCGACCGCGACGCCGTGCTGGGGCGGATCAACGCGACCACCGACAAATCGAAACTGTCCTCCTGCGACCTCGTGATCGAAGCCGCCACCGAGAACGAGGAATTGAAAATCAAGATCCTCAAGGATCTCTGCGCCAACCTGCAACCGCGCGCGCTGGTCGCCACCAACACCTCGTCGATCTCGGTCACCCGTCTCGCGGCGGCAACCGATCGTCCCGATCGCTTCATCGGCATGCACTTCTTCAATCCGGTGCCGGTGATGCAACTCCTCGAACTGATCCGTGGCTTGCAGACCTCCGACGACACACACGCCAAGGCGCTCGCGTTCGCCCAGCGCGTCGGCAAGGTGGCGGTCACCGCCAAGAACAGTCCGGGCTTCGCGGTTAACCGGATCCTGTGCCCGATGATCAACGAGGCGGTGTTCGCATTGCAGGAAGGCATCGCATCGGCGGAAGAGATCGACGCCGGCATGAAGCTCGGCTGCAATCATCCGATCGGCCCGCTGGCGCTGGCCGACATGATCGGCCTCGACACCATGCTGTCGGTGATGGAGGTGTTCTACACCGGCTTCAACGATCCGAAGTACCGGCCCGCGCCGCTCTTGAAGGAAATGGTCGACGCCGGTCATCTCGGCCGCAAGACCGGCCAGGGATTCTACAGCTACGCCAAGGCGTGAGCAGGTCTTGGCCTTTTCGTCTGACTCACTGCTCGGCCGGTTAACGGCAGCGCCGGTCCGGCCGGGCGAGTTGGTGTGGATTGGCCTGCGTCCCGCGCGCCGCGCGGGCATGGTCACACCCGCATCGGCCAGGCTTGTCGCCCAGCGCGGCATCGAAGGTGACCGCTACAAAACCAGCAGCAACGGCGCTCGGCAGGTAACGCTGATTGCTGCGGAGGACATCGCCGCCATCGCGGCGTTCCTTGGCCGCGATGCTGTCGCGCCAGACCTGCTGCGCCGGAATTTCGTGACGCGCGGTATCAACGTCGCGGCGCTGAAGGGCATGCGTTTTCGTATCGGCCACGCTGTCCTCGAAGGATCGGGTGACTGCGCGCCATGTAGCTGGATGGAGGAGGCGCTCGGTACCGGGGGCTATAATGCGACGCGCGGGCACGGCGGCATCACGGCGCGCATCATTGAGGGCGGCGGCGTTCGCCTCGGCGACGCGATCACGCGCCTCGACCCGCCTTAGGGCCGCATGAAGGCGAAGTCCGCATCGGGGTCGCAATTGTCAGCAAGGAAATGCAGTTCCGACTGCACGTCCGACACGCTCCGCGTTTCGAGATATTTGCCGACCACGAGACCGAGCAGCGCGCGGCACAGGCCGTCGCTGTCGAGGTTCGCGGCTTTCGCCTCGGCCAGCGCCGCGGCGAAATGACGGCTTGCGATTTCAGATGCGGACATACGTGTCTCCTGTCGCGGTAATACCGGTTTCAGCACGGGAAACTAGACGGCGCCTTGACCCGGATCAAACCGGAAGTGCGCTCGCGCTGTTTGAAACAGCCTGCAGGAAGATTTTGTCCCGGCACATTTTTCTCAGGTTGCCGTGGCGGAATCTTTGCTGCGCCGACATGTGCGAGTTTCCATGAGGCTTTTTCTGATAGCCGGGTCTTTTCGGTTACCGGCTCCCGCGGGCGGCGGCGCGGACGGGATCTCGTTGCCCTGTCTGTTTGGATAGTTCGCAGACGGGCGATCTGATGTAATCTCCATACGGCTCACAGGCTTGGCGCAGGAGGCCGATATGGTGCTTATCAGGTTGCTGGCTTTATCCATTGTCGTGACGTTCTTCACCGGCGTGCCGGACACGGCCCGCGCCGCCGATGCATGGGGCTGCAATTACGACAAGTGCGTTGCCTATTGCACCAAGGTGAGCGGGAAGAACTGCACGATCTATTGCGAGCGGCGGCTCCAGGACAAGCGCCGGGACAAGGTCTGCAAATAGCGCGGGCTCTGCAAATAGCAGGGGTATGCGTTGCGCCGGTTGCCTGCGTCGGTTCGGCGGCCTAAATCAGCCGCATGACCGACCAGACAGTTCCCGCCCTTCATACCTTCCATCCCGACCTGACCGAAGAGAAGATCGCGCAGCTTGTCGCGACGTTCTACGGCCGCGCCCGTACCGATGACCTGATCGGTCCGATCTTCAATGCGCAGGTGAAGGACTGGGACCATCACATTGCGCAGATCAGCGATTTCTGGTCGTCGATGCTGCTCAAGACCGGCCGCTATGAGGGCCGCCCGATGCGTCCGCACCTGATGCTGCCGATCCGGGGTGAACACTTCGACCGCTGGCTTGCGCTGTTCGAGACCACCGCGCGCGAAATCTTCGAGAGCGATGTGGCCGAGGCCTTCATCGTTCGCGCCCGCCGCATCGCGGACAGCTTCGAGATGGGCATTGCGACTACGCGCGGCGAGATCGCCCGGCCGCGGCATAGTGCGTAAGGGACAGCTTTCCAGCCGGCTTCGGCGAAGAAAGGCACGTCATCCCGTCATGCGCTCGATGCGACGTGCGGGGAGAGCTTGACACGTTCCAAAAAAGAACTGTAGCGTTCAAACTATAAGAAACCTGTCTCGGAGCCGGCTTACGGCTCTTGTGAATGGGATCATAAGGGCTACGGAGGAAACGATATGAACGCTCGCCCAGCCATGCTGGTTGCGATGTCCCGTGCGGCCGCCTGCGGTCCGCTATCATTCAATGAATGATCCGGGGGCAATCGTGGATAGCGATCACATGCATTATTACGAGCCCTCGCAAGGGCACGGGCTGCGGCACAATCCGTTCAATGCGATCATCGCGCCTCGGCCGATCGGCTGGATCTCGTCCCTGAGCAGTGAGGGACAACTCAATCTGGCTCCCTACAGCTTCTTCAATGCCTTCAACTACGATCCGCCGATCCTCGGCTTTGCATCGATCTCCTGGAAGGACAGCGTCAAAAACGTCTCGGACACCGGCGAGTTCGTCTGGAATCTGGTGACGAAAGAACTGGGCGATCAAATGAACAAGACGTCTGCGCCGGTCCCGCATGGTGTCAGCGAGTTTGATGTCGCCGGATTGACCCCGGCGCCCAGCCGTCACGTCAAGGTGCCGCGCGTGCTGGAAAGCCGTGCCGCGATGGAATGCAAGGTGACCGAGATCGTCAAATTCAAGAACTGGAAGGGCGAAGCGGTCGAAGGGTGGCTCGTGCTCGGGGAAGTGGTCGCGGTCTACATCGACAAGGCGCTCATCAAGGACGGCGTTTATCAGACGGCGCTTGCGAACCCGATCCTGCGCGCAGGGCGCGGCGGCGACTATGTCGAAGTGACGCAGGACCGCATGTTCGAGATGGAACGGCCGCCTGGAAGCAGCAATCCGGCATTCCACGGCTCCTGATCAGCTTCCGCGCTGGATGTCATGCGACGCGCGATGATGTTTTTTTCTCAAGTACGAAGTTGAAGGCAAGATTCTAAGAACATGAACCCCGAGGACACGAACAAGGGATAGCTGACATGTACCTTAAATCCTTTAAACGTTCTGCGAACGGTCTGCTGCTCGCAGTGTTTGCCGTCTGCCTGAGCTTTGCGGCCATGGCGCAGAACTTCCCGTCGCGGCCTGTGACGATTAAAACCGCATTTCCGGCGGGTGGGCCCGCTGACGCTGCGATCCGCGCGGCGAACCAGATTCTGGAACGCAATCTCGGTCAGACCATGGTGGTGGAAAACGTCGCGGGAGCTGCCGGTTCAATTGCCGCTGCGGCGGCACTCAGCGCGAATGCAGACGGGTATACCTTGCTCGGAACAACGGTTTCAGATCTCGTGACCGCGCCGTTTACGATCGTATCTGCGAAATATAAACCCGAGAGTTTCAAACTGCTGGGCCTGGTCGGGACGTCGGATTTCATTCTGGTGTCCAGTTCGGCCCATTCGTTCAAAACGCTCGATGAATTAATCGCCTATGCAACCAAGCCCGGGAACAAGGAACTGACGATCGGTCATTGGGGCAGGGGATCGACCGCGCATATTGTGACCGCCGATTTTCAGGGCCGGACAAAAGCAGCCTTCCTTGAAGTTCCTTATAAAGGCGTCGCGCCGGTCATGGCGGACATTACCGGCCAGCATCTCGATCTCACGTTTGCGCCGCTGGGCGGTCCTGTCCTCGAACTGATCAAGGGAGGCAAGGTGAAGGCCATCGCGGTCGCAGGCGACAAGCGCAGCCCGCAATTGCCGGATGTGCCGACCATGAGCGAGAGCGGAGGGAACCTGAAGAATTTCGAGTACACGATCTCGTCGGCGCTGTTTGCGCCGCCCGGCACGCCGGAGCCGATTGTCAAACGCATGAATGAGGCGGTCAATGTCTGGATTGCGAGCCCTGAATATATGGAGAGGGTGAATATTCAGGGATCGCGGCAGATGCCGCAGATGACCATCGACGAGGCACAGGCGTTCTTCCGCAAGGAGCAGGAGAAGTTCAGCGCGATGGCTCGCACGCTCAAACTGGAAACGCAGTAAGTCTCGCTTGTTTGCGTTGGTGCCGCAACAGATGCGACACCGTACGGCAAGAGATTAAACGAAGCTAAGATATAGAACGTGTAAAGGGCGGCTGATCGAGCATCAGCCGCCCTTTTCCGTTGTTTGCCTTATCGTTATTCAGCCTTGATGTCGGCGGCGGTGATGACCTGCTTCCAGCGCGCGATCTCTTCGCCGACGAACGCCTTGAACTCCTCCGGCGTGGTGCCCATGGCGACGATGCCCTGCTGCTCGAGCTTCTTCTTCAGGTCGGGATCGGCGAGGGCCTTCTTCGCCTCGAGCGACATGCGGTCGACGATCTCCTTCGGCACGCCCGCCGGCGCGATGATGCCGGCCCAGGTGCCGGAGGCGAAATCCTTCACGCCTTGCTCGATCAGCGTCGGCGTATCGCCGGCCGCCGGCACGCGCTCCTTCGCGGCGACGCCCAGCGCCTTGGCGTTGCCTGCGCGCACCTGCTCCATCAGGGGGCCAATGATGTCGAACATCACGTTGATCTGGCCGCCGACCAGATCCTGCAGCGCGCCTGCGGTGCCTTTGTAGGGCACGTGCTGGAGATTGATGCCCTCGCGGCTCTTGAGCATCTCCATGGTCAGGTGCGCCGCGGAGCCGATGCCGCTGGAGGCGAAATTGAGCTGGCCCGGCTTCGCCTTCGCCAGCGCGATGAATTCCTGCATGTTCTTCGCGGGCAGCGAGGGCGTCGTGACAATGATCAGCGGCGCGACGCTCATCAGCGAGACGTAGGTGAAATCCTTCTCCGTGTTGTAGGGCAGGTTGGCCTTGAGCGACGGATTGACCGAATGCGCCGCGATCACGGTGCCGAAGGTGTAGCCATCGGGCGCGGCCTTGGCGACGGTATCGGTGCCGATGGCGGCGTTGGCGCCGGGCTTGTTCTCGATCACGATGCTCTGTCCGAGCGAGGCGGCAACCTTCTCCGAGACAAGGCGCGCCATCATGTCGGTGTAGCCGCCGGGCGTGTAGGGCACGACCATGCGGATCGGCCGGTTCGGCCAGCCCTGAGTTTGGGCCGATGCGCTGCTGGCGGAGGCGGAGATGACAACAAGCGCACCCAGCGCGCGGACGAGGGACTTCATTCAGCGTTTCCTTTCCATATCCGCGATGTCTGGCCGGTGGCCAGCCGCGGCTTTTGTTATCCGCGAATGCTACACAGCAAGGCGCGGCATGGAAAGGCGGGCGCCTCGCGGCAGCGCGACCTGTTCGCGCGGCAATGTCAGGGTGGAGAGATCGGGCAGAGCCGTCAGAGCGGCGAGGCGAGCGGTATACGCGCGACGGTCTGCGTTGCCACTTGCGTGTGTGCACCCATGTACAGGATCGCGGACCCTGTGAGGATCATGATCGCGATCACCAACGCCAGACACACCTGCGTTTCGTGTTTCTCGTCATCGAGATGAAGCCGCATGGCGCGTTCTCCGCTCGCCTCAGGAAACAACAATACCCCCGGGGCCGAAGCGTTCCAGCAGCAGGGCTGACGCATCCGCAGATGTTTAGGTGCGGTGCGGGAATTGCTGCGGGGCCGCACGATACGGCATGAAGCGAAGCACACTACGGACTCTGCGTGGGGGACAGCGCGACCCCGGAATCCGCTTCGCCTCATCCGTGTCAGGCGCGCGATCTGCCGCGCTTCACGATATCGCCGGTGAGTTTATCGATGTTCGGTGCGGAGTCGCCCCGCCACCGTTCGACCAACCAGAACGCCCAGATCGTGGCGAACGCCAGAATGAAGATGGCTGCGCACGACAGGGCTGCTTGAAGGGCTGTGGACATGGCGTCCTCCGGATCACTGCGAGCGTTGCAGGATTGAAGGCTAGACCGCCGCGCGCTTCCCCGAATTGATCTGGCGCAAACCGGAGAAAGGACGTTACGGCCTGCCGCCGGCCTCGACGCGGTCGAGGCAGCGGTAATAGGCGTTCTGCATTTCCCAGAATGACGATCCCACACCATGGCAGGCGGCCTTCGCCTGCGGCGAGGCGCTGTGCATGAACGAGATCTGCTGCCAGCCCCACAGCAGGGACGTGGCGATGATGAAGGCGATCGCGCCGTCGCGCAGGATTCGGTTCATGGGGGTAATCTAGCGCGGTATCGCTTGTTGATAAACCGCGCAGCGGAAGCCGCCGTTACCTGCGCGGCGTGAGGTCGATGGAGCGCACGAGGATGCGCGTGGGACCCGCTTCCAGATGGCCGTCGCTGTGTTTCTGCGCGGCGCATGTGGTGATGCGGTTCTGCAGGCGCGCGAACTGATCGCCGCGCTGGCTTTCGCGGACGTTGCGCGCCTTCTCCGCATCGTCCATCGCCGAGTCCGAGACGCCGCACTGAATCTCGGTTTCGCCGTCGGCCATGACGAACAGGAACGTGCCGGTCTGGTAATCGTGACCCTGGGCGCGAAGGAAGGTGAGTGACATGGGATGGTCCTTTCAGGCATGAGATGCCGGTGCCCGGAAGGAGCATAGCGCAGTTAGATCGCGCGAAGCGGAGTATCTTTCTCGGGATGTCCCTTGAATGTGTCCCCAGGACGTTTCCCGGGCTGATTTAGCGTCGGACGGCCTTCGCGCGCGGACCGATGGCCGCGCGAGACCTCAACGCTTGTCGAGATTGCAGGTCAGGACGTTGCCGAAATCGCCGCCCTGCTGCCAGCAGCCGGTGCTTTTGCAGGTCGCCAGCTTCGGCGAGCAGTGATCCGATACGCAGTTCTTGTCGGACGCATACTTGGTCTTGCAGCGGGAAGCGCAGGTGTTGAACGAGCCGGAGCAGGTCGCGGCCTCGACAGGCGCGGCCAAGGTCAGGGCGAACACAAAGGCAAGGGCGGCGGCGGCAACGATTTTGGTCATGATGTCTCTTCCCGGAAATGAATTGATCGCTATTGGCTCAATGAGCGGACTTTAGCCGCGCGCGATGACACCGTCACTACAGAATGCGCGTGCCGTTCAGCGCCAGCCGAGCGCGGGCGCGACATGCTTGAGGATCGATTCAATGACATGGGCATTGTAATCGACGCCGAGCTGGTTCGGCACGGTCAGCAGCAGCGTATCGGCTTCGGCGATGGCCTCGTCCGTCTTCAACTGTTCGATCAGCTTGTCCGGGTCCGCCGTATAGCCGCGCCCGAAGATCGCCTGCATGTCAGCCTCGATGAAGCCGATCTGGTCGCCGGCATCGCCGCCGTTTCCGAAATAGTCGCGGTCGCGATCGTTCATCAGCGCGAAGATGCTGCGGCTCACCGACACGCGCGGCGGGCGCGTGTGGCCCGCTTCCCTGTACGCCTCGCGATAGAGACGGATCTGCGCGGCCTGCTGCACATGGAACGGCTCGTTGGTCTCGTTCTTCTTCAATGTCGAGCTTTGCAGGTTCATGCCGAGCTTGCCCGCCCACTGCGCGGTCGCGTTGGAAGCGGCGCCCCACCAGATGCGGTCGCGCAGACCTTCCGAATGCGGCTCGATCCGCAGGAGGCCAGGCGGATTGGGAAACATCGGGCGCGGATTGGGCTGCGCGAAACCCTTGCCGCGCAGCATGTCGTAGAACACCTCGCCGTGGCGGCGGCCCATGTCGGCGTCGGTCTCGCCCTCGGCTGGCTGATAGCCGAAATAGCGCCAGCCATCGATGACCTGCTCGGGCGAACCGCGGCTGATCCCCAGTTGCAGGCGTCCGCCCGCGATAAGATCGGCGGCGCTCGCGTCCTCGACCATGTAGAGCGGGTTCTCGTAGCGCATGTCGATCACGGCGGTGCCGATCTCGATGGTGCTCGTTTTCGCGCCGACGGCGGCGAGCAGCGGGAAGGGCGAGGCGAGCTGTCGCGCGAAATGATGCACGCGGAAATACGCGCCGTCCGCGCCGAGTTCTTCGGCGGCGACCGCCAGATCGATGGATTGCAGCAGCGTGTCGGCGGCCGAGCGTGTCTGTGAATGCGGCGACGGCGACCAGTGGCCGAAGGAGAGAAAGCCGATTTTCTTCATGAAGGCGGGGGACTCGTGCGTGTGCGGGTCCGCCTGAGATGGGGATGGTGGGTGTGTGAGGCAAGGTCGTGAAAGATCGTCATTGCGAGGAGCGGCCAGATAGCCGTCATTGCGAGCGGAGCGAAGCAATCCAGTTTGACTATTGGATTTGCAAGAACTGGATTGCTTCGTCGCTATCGCTCCTCGCAATGACGAACGCGTAGATCACGCAATCTCTCAACTCGTCATGGCCGGGCTTGACCCGGCCATCCACGTCTTTCTTATCTGCGATCTTTGGCCCGTATGGAGCGAAGCGCAATACGGGATGCGCACGCGAGCAACGCATGCCGGATTTCGCGCTTCATCCTGGCCACGCTCGCTACATAAAGGGAAGATATGGGCCTACCAAGATTAGCCAATTCTCAATAGCATTCTAAGCAGCGTTAGCTTTATCGAGGAGCAGTGAGAATAGTCCGCTTTTTTCTCCGAAGTATATGGCGAGTCCGCCAATGCCATCAGCGATTTTGCTCTCAACTGCTTTCTTTCCCAAGGTAGAGAGCTTATCGAGTATTTTTCTAAAGAGCCCTGCATTATTTTCGATACGAGCGGCGTCGGGCTTTTCAGATGAAAATTCTTCTGAGAGCTGACTGGCGTGTAGATGCAATTGATTGATATCAGCATCCAGTTCAACAACGGGATCAACTGGCTCGGGCGGATTGTTGTGTCCTAAGCCGGGGCGATTAGAGCCAAAGTCAGAAATTATGGAGTTGAGTTCGTGAAGCCTCCTCAGGGCTTCTTGCCGCCGCTCCTGTTCATCTGGGTGGCCGATGGGAACGTAAGATAATATTGGGCTGTCTTCCGGCTGTTCATAATCTTCGTTCCGTCTTACGGGAGCCCAATCGTAAATGCCGTCTTCCTGAACTTTTGCAACGGCGGATTCAATGTCTACGTCTGAAAGAACGCTTCCAAATTCATTCCCTATCTCATCGGCAGCATCATACGGCCCACCCCAGATATATTGGTAGCCGCCTTCTTTCGATTCATACGGAGTTTCGTTTGCGGGATCTTCAAAATTTCGAAGAAACCATGCGACTGCAATTTTGACGCGTGTGGCCTTCGCAGCTCTCCGAACTTGACTTCTAGTCAAACTCAAATCTGGGTCGTCTATCCAGTATCGTTTCGATTTCTTTGGTGGCATTGAGGTGGCTTTTGTTCAGTCAGGAGTGGCGTCGAATAACTTTTGTGATGAAATGTTTTGTGCTGATCTTTTCGCCAAGATTTTCTTGAACGGTTTTCAGACTCGCCACCAATCGATCCCCGTGACTGAAACTTTCTTCGCCGCTTAAGACGCGTTGCTTGTAATCTTCATCTGCTAATTTCGCAGTTATCGACATGCGCCCATATTTGAACCTCCACATGCCTTCTCCTTCAAGGACAGGAGATACAACTTCAAGAATCGCCTCGATCTCGCTTTCGAGCGGCCGATCTTTTGGTTTGATTGCTTTGAAGTTGGATAAGTCGGTGGCGCTGTAGGAACCAATTTTCCGTCCGCCACGTTTCAGCTCAAGTTGTTTTGCCCCACGACGAACTGGTAACTCCAGCTTTTCGGCGTCGCCTCCAATTCCATTCAGAATGAAGGTATTATAGACGTTTCCGTTTATTACAGTGCTTCGACCACTAACGTTTTCTATTTGAAGCGCATTTCCCTTAGAAACGTTTTGAACTTTTTGCGGAGGCTGCCCTTTGAGAAATTTCAGTAGGTCAAGCCACGCTTTTATAAGACCTGCAACATCTTTGATACCGAATGATAGCGCCGGCAAAGCCGCGAAGGCGGCTTGTGTGGTAGCGGCGACTTCACTGATCCATTGAAGATCAATGGAGCCTGGCTGAACTCGTTCTATGCGCACGGAAGTTTTGGTGATTGATCCGTGATACGCGCGGTTTGCTTTTGTAGTTATGCGCGTGAAAGCGCTTAAAACTTGGATAAGTTCTCTTGCCTCTAAGGTCGCCGGGTTCACCTTGCCTGTGTAGTACAATGATAGATTGTTGTTCTTCGTCATGTAGTCTCGCCCCCGCTGCTACACGCCTAGGTTGTCACAAGTTGGAACTCAAAACAAAGAAAAAGGGGCGGCTTTAGCCACCCCTTTGTAATAAGTCGTTGTTACTCGCCTTAAAGTCTCAGCTACACCCCGTCGTGCTTCCGCACGTATCGCACTTCATGCACGTGCCATTCCGCACCAGGGTGAAGTTGCTGCACTCGGTGCACATGTCGCCTTCATAGCCTCGTGCCTTGGCTTCCGCGCGGCGCTCGGCCTTGCTTGGTGCGGCCTGTGCGGCTGAACCGGCCTTGCTCCACTGCTGCGCTTCCAGCTTTTCGGTCGGCGAGAGTTCGCGCTCGGGCTCGGCCACCTTGAGGGCCACCGCGCCCTCCACATTGTCCTGCCCGTCGTGATGCCGTGCGGTCGCGCCGGCGGACGCAATCGACGTGACGTTGCCTGACGCCTGCGCGTCGGCCGCGCCGCCCTGCATGACGACGAGCTTGTCGGTGCGCGAGCGGGTGAGGCCCTTCGACAGGTACTTCGAGGAGTTCGACGCGTCCGGATTGCGGCCTTCCTCGACGCCCTTGCCGAGCGCGTCGAAGTTGGTCTCCGACGGATCGACATGGGCGAGATCGAAGCGCGACTGGTACGACACCGCGAGTTCGCGGAACACGTAGTCGAGGATCGAGGTCGCGAACTTGATCGAGTCGTTGCCCTGCACCGGCCCCGCGGGCTCGAAGCGGGTGAAGGTGAAGGCGTCGACATACTCTTCCAGCGGCACGCCGTACTGGAGGCCCAGCGACACCGCGATGGCGAAGTTGTTGATGAAGGAGCGCAGCGCCGCGCCTTCCTTGTGCATGTCGATGAAGATTTCGCCGAGGCGCCCGTCATCGTATTCGCCGGTGCGCAGATAGACCTTGTGCCCGCCGACGACTGCTTTTTGCGTGTAGCCCTTGCGGCGATCCGGCATCTTCTCGCGCTCGCGCATCACGACGATGCGCTCGACCAGCTTCTCGACGATCTTCTCCGAGACCTGGGTGGTGCGCGCCGCCATCGGCTTGTCGTAGAACGCCTCGATCGCATCGTCCTCTTCGTCATCATCGCTGACGAGCTGCGAGTTCAGCGGCTGCGACAGCTTCGAGCCGTCGCGATAGAGCGCGTTGGCCTTGAGCGCGAGCTTCCACGACAGCAGGTAGGCGGATTTGCAATCCTCCACCGTGGCGTCGTTCGGCATGTTGATGGTCTTGGAGATCGCACCCGAGATGAAGGGCTGCGACGCCGCCATCATGCGGATGTGGCTTTCCACCGAGAGATAACGCTTGCCGATCTTGCCGCAGGGATTGGCGCAATCGAACACCGGGTAATGCTCGGACTTCAGATGCGGCGCGCCTTCCACGGTCATCGCGCCGCAGATGTGGATGTTGGCGGCTTCGATCTCGCGCTTGGTGAAGCCGAGCGCGGTGAGCAGGTCGAAGCCGGGGGCCGCGATAGCCTCCGGATCGAGCTTGAGCGTGTCGCGCAGGAAGTCCTCGCCGAAGGTCCACTTGTTGAAGGCGAACTTGATGTCGAAGGCGGTCGGCAATGCAGCCTCGGCCTTCTTGATCGCTTCATCGGTGAAGCCCTTGGCGCGCAGGGTCGAGGCATTGATGCCCGGCGCGTTGGAGAGCGAGCCGTGGCCGACGGCATAGGCCTCGATCTCGGCGATTTCGTTTTCGGGATAGCCGAGCGCGCGCAGCGCTTCCGGCACGGCGCGGTTGATGATCTTCCAGTAGCCGCCGCCGGCGAGCTTCTTGAACTTCACCAGCGCGAAGTCCGGCTCGATGCCCGTGGTGTCGCAATCCATCACAAGGCCGATGGTGCCGGTCGGCGCGACCACGGTGGTCTGCGCGTTGCGGTAGCCGTGCTGTTCGCCGAGTTCGAGCGCCTGATCCCAGACGAACTTCGCGCGGGTGACGATGTCGCCCTGCGGGCAGCTCGCGTGATCGAGCGGGACGGGGTTCACGGCGAGCGCTTCATAGCCGTTGGAGTGGCCATGGGCCGCGCGGCGATGGTTGCGGATCACGCGCAGCATGTGCTGGGCGTTCTTCTTGTAGCCGGGGAAGGGGCCAAGCTCCTTCGCCATTTCGGCGGAGGTCGCGTAGCTGGTGCCGGTCATGACGGCGGTCAGCGCGCCGCACAGCGCGCGGCCTTCCTTGGAGTCGTACGACAGACCCATGGTCATCAGGAGGCCACCGATGTTGGCGTAGCCGAGGCCGAGGGTGCGGAACTCGTAGGAGAGTTCGGCGATCGCCTTCGACGGGAACTGCGCCATCATGACCGAGATTTCGAGCACGACAGTCCACAGACGGCACAGATGCTCATAGGCTTCGATGTCGAAGCGGCGGGTCTGCGTGTCGTAGAAGGTCAGGAGGTTGGCGGAGGCGAGGTTGCACGCCGTGTCGTCGAGGAACATGTATTCCGAGCACGGATTGGACGCGCGGATGTCGCCGCTGGCCTTGCAGGTGTGCCAGTCGTTCATGGTGGTGTTGTAGTGCAGGCCGGGATCGGCCGAGGCCCAGGCGGCGTAACCGATCTTTTCCCACAGGTCGCGGGCCTTGAGCGTCTTGGTCACCTTCTTGTTGGTGCGGCCGATCAGATTCCAGTCGCCGTCGGTTTCCACCGCGCGCAGGAAATCGTCCTTCAGCGAAACCGAGTTGTTCGAGTTCTGGCCGGCGACGGTGAGATATGCTTCGCTATCCCAGTCGGTGTCGTAGGTGTCGAACGAGATGTCGGTGTAGCCCTGCTTGGCGAACTGCATCACGCGCTTGATCAGATTGTCCTGCACCATGGCGCGGCGCGCGAACTTGATCTCACGGCGCAGCGCCGGGTTCTTCTCGGGATCGAAGCAGTCGTCGCCTGAACCTTCGCAGTTCACGCAGGCCTTCATGATGGCCTTGAGGTGCTTCTGGTTGATCTTGGAGCCGGTGACGAGCGCGGCGACCTTCTGCTCTTCCTTCACCTTCCAGTCGATATAGGTCTCGATATCCGGATGGTCGGCGTCGACCACGACCATCTTGGCCGCGCGGCGCGTGGTGCCGCCCGACTTGATCGCGCCCGCTGCGCGGTCGCCGATCTTGAGGAAGCTCATCAGGCCGGATGAGCGGCCGCCGCCGGAGAGCTTTTCGCCTTCGCCGCGCAGGCGCGAGAAGTTGGAGCCGGTGCCGGAGCCGTACTTGAACAGGCGCGCTTCGCGGACCCACAGGTCCATGATGCCGCCTTCGTTGACGAGATCGTCATCCACGCCCTGGATGAAGCAGGCGTGCGGCTGCGGATGCTCGTAGGACGATTTGGATTTGGTCAGCTTGCCGGTCTTCCAGTCCACGTAGTAGTGGCCCTGGCCGGGACCATCGACGCCGTAGGCCCAGTGCAGTCCGGTGTTGAACCACTGCGGCGAGTTCGGCGCGACCATCTGCTTGGCGAGCATGAAGCGCAGTTCGTCGTAGAATGCCTTGGCATCTTCTTCGGACGAGAAGTACGAGCCCTTCCAGCCCCAGTAGGTCCAGCAGCCGGCGAGGCGATCGAACACCTGCTTGGCGGAATGCTCGCCGCCGATGCGCTCGGATTCAGGGAGCAGGGCGAGCGCTTCGGTATCCGGCACCGAACGCCACAGCCACGACGGGACGGTTTCTTCCTCGACCTTCTTCAGGCGCGAGGCGACGCCCGCTTTACGGAAATACTTCTGCGCCAGAACGTCGGAAGCGACCTGCGACCAGAACTCCGGCACCTCGACGTTCTCAAGGCGGAACACCACCGAGCCGTCGGGGTTGCGGATCTCGCTTGTCGTCAGCCTGAAATCAATCGCGGCGTAGGGTGACTGATCGGCTTTGGTGTAGCGGCGTTCGATTCGCATTGTAGTGCCCCGTCCTTTTTGCCGGCGCTCCCGTCCCTTGACGGTAAGCCGGAGATTTCAATTTGCGAACCGGTTCGTTCGCAGTGTTTTGCCGTTCACGTCGTCCCGTGTCCGGGTCCGAAGCCGCGGCCTGTTAACTCTGGCGGGCACGATCCGGTCCCCAAAACCGGCCTTGCCCGAACGCCCCAAACTCGCCTTTTGCGCCGCGGTTTGCCGCGGTTTCGCCATTACGCCCGGATGGCTCTCCGGCTCCGAAAAAAGAGCAGACAAACCCACGTCCCGCGACCTCGACCGGTCTGACGGAGCTGCCTTCTCGACCCTTTTCGGGAGATGCTCAGCGGGACTGAAAACCCCCGCGCCGAACAGTCCCAAAGCTAGGCCGACTCCATCCGGCACGTCAAGGATTAGTGTCGAAACCTGAATCAAATACTAAATATGGTGGAAAATGCGGATTTCCAGCGGGATGATGCATCGCCGGAACGGTTCGCATTGCGGGAAGTATCGGTGAGTCCTTGTGGATTCGGAAGCCGAAATCTCACCGTCTTGTGAGTTCCTCCAAGGTTTGTCGCGGGCCTTCAAAATCGCGTCCTTGGTATGCGCGTATTTTGGGGATTTCGGGTGGATCACATGCCGCGCGCGTGGTCTTTCTCCCCGTCATCCACATGGTGTGGACACCAGTGTCCCGAATCCGAAGTTCGCCTGACCTTGCAGCAGGTCCCAAGCGAACTTCGGATTCGAAAGGAGACTGGAAACTCATAATTCCAGTGTGGTTTTGGTTCGCGCGTCCGCAAAAGAACAAGCCGCGGAACGTTGCGGACCTGCAAACCACCACACTGGTCGAAGGACCAAACCTGTGGATAGCCGCACACCGCCCGAAGCGCTGACCGAAATGTCGCCGGAAGAACGAGCCATCGCGCAGCGGCGAACGCGGACGGTCGGCTACCTGCTGCTGGTCGCGACCTCGGTCGGCTGGGGATTGAACTGGCCCGTCACCAAACATCTGTTGATGGAATTGCCGCCGCTGTCGGTGCGCGGCCTGTCCGGCATCATCGGCGCCGCGCTGCTTGCGGTGCTGGCATTGGCGTTTCGCCAGCCGCTGCGCGTCCCGCGCGAAACATGGCCGCGGCTTGTGCTGCTGTCATTTCTCAACGTGACGGCATGGATGGCGCTGATGGGCCTGGCGCTGGTGTATCTGCCGGCGAGCGAAGCCGCGGTGATGGCTTATACAATGCCGGTATGGGCCTCGGCGCTGGCGTGGCCGATTCTCGGCGAGCGGATTTCGCTGCTGCGGGTGATCGCCATGGCGATGGCCATCGCCGGACTCGTCGCGCTGATGGGCGGCGGGGGCATCGCCGCGAACTACGCCAAACTGCCGGGCATTGCATTGGCGTTGTCCGGCGCGTTCCTGTTCGCGCTGGGCACCGTGTTCGGCAAACGCTGGCCGCTGGGATTGCCGCCACTGACCTCGGCGGTCTGGCAGATCCTGATCGGCTGTCTGCCGGTGGGGCTGGCGGGCCTCTTGCTTGAACAGCCGCACTTCATGGCGCTGTCGTCACTCGGCTGGACCTTGTTCGGCTATTCGATCGTGGTCCAGTT
Organism: Afipia sp. DC4300-2b1; assembly: GCF_049895725.1. Classification (NCBI taxonomy): domain Bacteria; kingdom Pseudomonadati; phylum Pseudomonadota; class Alphaproteobacteria; order Hyphomicrobiales; family Nitrobacteraceae; genus Afipia; species Afipia sp. DC4300-2b1. Next base: position 447,173 of record NZ_JAFCSX010000005.1, on the reverse strand, counting down.
CTGCGTCGCCTACGCCTGCTGGTTTGCCGCGCTCCAGCGATTGCCGGCCTCGGTCGCCGCCATCGGGACTCTGCTGGTGCCGGTCATTGGTGTGCTGGCGTCCGCCGCGGCGCTCGGCGAGCCGCTCGGTGTGGCTCAGATTGCGGCGCTCGGGTTCACCATTGCAGGTGTCGTTCTGGCGTCACGATCCTGAGACGGTGGTGTCTCAATGCGCGCAGAAAGTGCCTGTTATTACTTCATAAATCAGCGCTGTCTCCCAAATGTAACAGTGCCTGGAACACCGGCCTGATAGGTTCCAGGTGGGCTATCGGCGGCTGACCGTGCCGCCGGGGTAAATGGGATTGGGGCGTGGCGTCGATTGTTGCGGACAGGGCGTTGGAGACGCGCGTGCGGACGGCGCGCGCGATGCAATTCCCAGTGATTGGAATCGTGATCATCGCCGCAGCAACCCTGTCATCGACGGACGCACATGCGCAGTTTGCCTGCGTCGGGACGCTCGGCGCGAGTGACGTCTCCTGTACAAACACCGGCGCGACAGCGGTTCCGTTCCTTCAGGATCAACTCGGTACGTTCAATCTGACGACAACGAGTTCGGGTCTGAGCAACGGCATCACCACCACCAGCGTCGATGGCAATGTCACTGCGACGAACTCCGGCATCAACGCCGGCATGCTCGACACCTCGGCCAGCGGCCTTGGCAACGCGACATCGAACAATTCGGGGATCATCGGGACATCCATCAGCACGTTGACCGGCGCGGGCAATGCCACGTCGACCAACTCCGGAACGGTGGCTCAGGATATCACGACATCTGCGCAGGACGGCGGCAAAGCGCTGACAAACAATTCAGGGACCGTGTGAGGCTCGATTTTTACATCGACCAGCATCAACTCGGCGCTCGTGAGTGGCTCGGCGACGACCAACAACTCCGGAAATGTTGGAGGCAGCATCGCGACGACCGCTGATGGCGGCGGCAACGCAACGACCAACAATTCCGGAACGATTGCCGGAATCCTCAATACGCAAACCAGCAACGGCGGCGCTGGATTTGGTGCGGGCACGGCCACATCGATCAATTCCGGGACCGTACAATTCGTCGTCACGCAGACCTCAGATGGCGGAAATGCCGTTACCGTCAATTCAGGAAGTGTACTGAATTTCAACGGTATCCAGACCTTTGCGATCGATGGCGGAAATGCAACGACGATCAATACAGGTTTTGTGAACGGTGGAATTGCAACGTTCACCGGGCTGAGCGGTGGGACGGGAGACGCCACCACGATCAATGCGGGTATGGTCAACGGCAATGTTGTTTCCGCCGCCAATGACATCGGCAACGCATTCTTGACAAATACCGGCACGATTAAAGGCAATGTCGCCGTTGCGACTATCGATGGCAGTGCGGCGGCGTACAACAGCGGCAAGATTTTCGGTGAAGTGCATGTTTTCGCTGGTAACGGAGGAACGGCAACATTCACCAACGCCGGATTGATCGATGCGAGTTCGTCCACCGGCGTCGCCATCGACCTCACGCAGTTCGATTCATCGACGCGGACGACGCTCAACATTATGCCAGGCTCCCGCATTGTCGGAGAAATCATTCTGAATGGCGATACGTCCGATCCATTCGCCGTCGGCACCAGGGTCAACATTCTCAGCGGCCATGACATCTCGTCTGTGCTGACATTTGGTGGCAGCGGTTGCGGATGCACGACCGGTGGCCTCACCGACACCGGCGCGGTTGTGAACGTCACAGGCGGCGCGCCTTATGTCATCAACGGAAACACCGTCGCAATTCTCGACCCGACGTCCTTTGCCGACGCAGATCGCAACGTGGTCGATGTTACGCGCACCATCACCTCGCTGGTCACAAGCCGCCTCACCAATCCAGCGCCGATCGGTGGCAGTGGATCGGCGGCTATCGGCTTCGCTCCGTCCGGCAATGTCGCGCGCGATATGGCCAACGACGCCTTCTCGGGTATTCCGGTGCTGGCTTATGCCAGCAACGACCGCCTGCTGCTCAGCAATCCGAGCTTCACCGCGGCCGACGGCACCAGCGTCTGGGCGCAGGGTTTCGGCGGCCAGCGCATTCAACAGACGGATGCGCCGACGCTGCGCTCGGTCAGCAACTTCTATGGCGGCGTGCTCGGCCTCGACAAGACGGTCCAGCCCGGCCTGCGTCTTGGCGGGTTCATCGGCGGTGGCGCGATCGACTCCAAAATTGATCTGAATTCCGGGGACACTAAAAGCGACATCTTTTTCGGCGGTCTCTACGGCCGCTATGCGATAGGCCGCGCATTCCTGGATTTCTCGTTGCTTGGTGGTTACAGCAGCAACGATGTGAAGCGCACGATCGCGAATAATCTGGTGCCCGGCGGACTTGAATACGCCGCGGGCAAATACAATGGCTGGTTCATCAGTCCGGAAATCGCCTACGGCCTCAAGCAATCGCTCGGCTATAACCTGACACTGACACCGTCTGCGCGTGTGCGCTATCTCGCTGCCGGTTTCGACGGTTATCAGGAAAGCGGGTCGAGCACGAATTTAACGGTGGCTTCGCGCACGTCGCACAATTTCGAGGAGCGCGGCGAACTAAAGCTCACGCACACGACGAATGCGACACCAACCGAGCAGCTTCAGGTGAGCGGCACCGCGGGCCTGATCGCCTTGCAGCGCGTGGGTGACAGCAACGTCAACACCATCCTGCTTGGACAGAGCATCGCGTTCGCAACGCCGGGCAAGGGCAGCATCGTCGGCTTCTATGCAGGGGCCGGCTTCGACTGGCGTAACGCTACCGGCGTTTCGGTATTTGGCGCCGCCGAGTTCACCGCGATGTCCGACCAAAGCCAGACCATCACCGGCCGTGGCGGTGTGAAAGTTTCGTTCTAGGCGCGCCGCTCTCCGGTTCACTCAGCATCGATACAAAGACAAACGGCGATGCTATGCATCGCCGTTTTCGAAATCAGATGCTGTTCAAACTTACGGGCAGGGGTAGCGGTTGCCGTCATAGTTCAGGTACGTGCCTGATGCGGGATCGTAGGACCGGTAGCGCCGCATGCAGTAGGCTTCAGCATCGCCGCCGCCGTAGCCTGGCGCGACCACCACCGGGGCGGGCGCGGGATAATACGCGGGTCCACCATAGCCGTAACCGTAGCCATATCCCGGACCGTAATATGGATTTGCGCCAGCCGCGATTGCGCCGCCGATAAGTGCGCCGGCGGCAAGTCCTATGCCGAGGCCAGCACCGCCGCCGCGATAGTATCCGCGCCGCCGCCACTGAACCTGAGTAACCAGCGAATTGTCGGCGCCCGCATGAGCAGCCGCGAGAGGCTGGCTCGGCGCCAGCGGGGCAGCATGGCCGGATGACATCGCAGCCATCGGAAGCGCCAGCGCAACGGCTGCGATCGCGCATCCATTCCTAAAGGTGATCATCTTCCTCACTCCAAAGCCCGCATCGATCACTCCGCATCTGGGGCCGCGCGGAATGCGCAGCCCCATGCAGAAGCGAGCAATGTTGGAGGGGATTCAGGCGCTTCTGGGGCGGTTCCATTCACGGAACATCGCCCCAGAGGCCGGACGTCAGGTTTCGCGACCGATTATGGGCAGGGGTAGCGGTTGCCGTCGTAGTTCAGGTAGGTGCCTGACGCCGGGTCGTAGGACTTGTAGCGCTGGGCGCAGTAAGCCGCGTCGCCGTCAGCCGCAGGAGCGGCAGCATACTGTCCGTCGTCGACGTAGGCGTCCGGCGCGTAGGCGTAGGAGTCACCATAGTAGTACGGGTCATTGTAGTAATACGACGAGCCCAACGCGCCAAGCGCCAAGCCTGCGCCGAAGCCGTACCCCGGACCGCGCCAGTGCCTGCGTCCGTTCCAATGCCGGTTTCCGTTCCACTGTCCGCCGCCGAGTTGGGCGACGGGACGACCGGAGATCGCACGATTTCCGAATACGGTTGAAGGCGGACCCGAGAAACGAACGCCGCTATTGCCGACGCTCGGACCACCACTGAAGCCGGGCCGTGCCATAGCAGCCCCGCCGCCAAAACTCGGACGCGCTGCGAACCCGCCGCCACGGAAACCACTACCCCCACCTCCGCCGCGGAACGCAGCACCACCGCCGCCTCCGCCGCGTGAGAATCCTCCGCCGCCGCCGCCGCCGTGTCCTCCCGGCCGCGCATCCACGCTCGTCGCTATGAGGACGGGTGCGACTGCAAGAAGCGCCGCGGCGCCGATTACCTTGAGATTGATCATGTGTTCGAACTCCGGGTGAACTTCATGAAAGAACGGATGCAAACGTGAGATGTTCCGTGCTTTCCAAAGTTTGAGGTTCACGTTCGCACGAGCTGACCCAATGCAGCATGAATGGATTGCGACCAAACGGTGTTCCGGTCAGCCCGCGCGGTGATGCGATACCATCGTGTGAGCCGATAGCGGCGCTTGATATGGTTCGTTGCGTGACACAAACTCCTGGCGCTGGCGCGGCAATGCGCCGGGATACTCTTCCTGCAAGTAGGCGATCAGTTTCTCGCGCACCTCACAGCGCAGATCCCACGCCGCAGGGGCGCTTCGCGCGCTCAGCAATGCACGCAGTTCGACCGTGTGATCCTTGGTGGCGTCGCTGACCTGAAGCACCACGACTCGGCCATCCCAAAGGGGAGAGGCGCGCGCCACCTCCATCAGTTTTTCGCGGAGCTTTTCCACCGGCACGGTGTAATCGACATACAGGAACACAGAGCCGATCAGCGCGGAGGTTTCGCGTGTCCAGTTCTGGAATGGCTTTTCGATGAAGTAACTCAGCGGCACCACCATCCGCCGCCAGTCCCAAAGTTTAATGACAACATAGGTGGTGGTGATTTCTTCGATAGTGCCGTACTCGCCCTCGAGGAAGACAACGTCGTCAAGCCGGATCGGCTGCGCCACCGCGATCTGAACGCCCGCAATCAGGTTCGCGAGCAAGGGACGCGCGGCAATACCGATTGCGAGACCGGCGACGCCCGCCGAGGCGAACAGACTGACGCCGTATTGCCTGACCTGCTCGAAACTCATCATCGCGGCCGCGACCGTCATGATGACGATCAGGGTGTCGGCTGCCCTCTTCAGGATGCCCACTTGCGTGACGTGCTTGCGCGCGAGCAAGTTATCCTCGGCATCGAGGCTGAAGCGCCGCAGATAGATCTGCGATCCGATTTGAGCCGCGATAAGAGCGGTCCATCCCAGCAACGCGATGAAAGCGACATTGAGGATATTGCCGAACACTGTCGCGGCGCGGTCGCCTATGGGAGCGACTCTGACCACGAGCGAAAGCGCCAGGACGATCAACGCCAGCCGAAGCGGTCCCTTGCTGCGGGTGAGCAACGACCGGGTCTTGGGATGACGTACGCCGAGCGTGTTTCTGATCGCATGAACGATCACTGCGTTGGCGATCAGCGCGACGAGAACTCCGCCAATGACGAGCACCGACGCGGTCAGCCAGTCCGGCAGGAGCCAGAGCGTGTTCAGAATCTCGGCATAACTGTATTTGATGACGTCGAGCATCGTCAGAATTCCAGCGGGGATGGTCGGTGAGGGGTGTCAACGCTGAATTCCGCCGGAGGTTCACGCAATGCATCAAGTTGCTGTTAGCGCTGGACAATTGGCGCACCGGATGGCATCAAACAGTGATCGCGCGGCCTTGCGCGCCCACTTCGGATTCTCGCCATGAAGCTGTTTTTCTTACGCTTTTTCACGTGGTGGAACGGCTCGACATTCGGCACGCAGCTCTGGACGCGGCGATTTGGCGAGGTCGTGGGGCAGGACGAGGGTGGCAACACCTACTACCGCACGCGCGGCGGCAAGATCGATCCGACACTCGGATTTGAGCGCCGGTGGGTGATCTATAACGGCTATGCTGAAGCGACACGCGTGCCACCTGCGTGGCACGGATGGCTGCACCACACCGTGGACACGCCTCCGACCGAGATCGATTACAAACCGCGCGAGTGGGAAAAGCCGCACCGCCCCAACATGACCGGTACGCCAGCCGCCTACCGTCCGTCGGGTTCGACGCTCGCTGCCGGTCGCCGGCCGAAGGCAACCGGCGATTATCAATCCTGGACCCCGGGACAGTAACGGCAGGCAAACCGCCCAGGTTGCCAGGCTGCGTGAATTGCCCGCCCTTTCCCCGCCGTATTCGGCGTGTTAACCGATAATCTGCGCGCGGCCCATTTTCTGTAGAATGGCGCGGACACGATTCGGTTGAATCGGATATTGGGGCCGGATCAGTTTATGATCTCGAATGTGATCATTCCGACAGGTGTGGAGCACGATGTTTTCCGCAAATCGCTTCGCACCTTGCGACACCGTGATCCTGTGAAGCTGCGCAAGATGTTCCGAACCATCACCACTCTTTCCTTCGCGGCGTTGAGCGCCTCATTGCTGCTGCTGCCGGCGACGCCGGTCCATGCGCAGATCGGCAACATCTTTTCCGACAGGCCGCGTCCGCCCGCCAACGTGCAGCAGCGTGGTGAGCCCGTTCAGGAGCCGGAAGAGGAGGAGGTGCCTGATCTTCCTCCGCAGGGCCGTCTGCTGCCGACACCCAATCGTCCGCTGCCGGGACAAGGCGTGCCGCCGCCCGGCAATGTTCAGACCCAGCCGCTGCCACCACCTCCGGGCACGGCAGCCGCTCCAAACCAGCCCGCTGTGCCCGGACAGGGCACGCCCAATAACGCCGCGGTTAATCCGTTGCCAGGCCTCCCGCCGGGGCAGAAGCAACCGCGCAACGCGCCGCCGACGGCCGCGACGTTGCAGCCAGGCGATGAGGTGGTGACCGAGCCGCCGGCGCAGAAGATCATAAACAAGCAGGCGGTTTTCGCGGGCCTCGACAAGATCACCGGCCGTATCATCAAGTTCGATGCGGACATCGGTGAGACCGTTCAGTTTGGTGCTCTGCGCGTCAAGCCGCAAGCTTGTTACACGCGGCCATCGACCGAAGCGGCCAACACCGACGCCTTTGTCGAGGTCGATGAAATCACCTTGCAGGGCGAGGTGAAGCGGATTTTCTCCGGCTGGATGTTCGCAGCCAGCCCGGGTCTGCACGGCGTCGAGCACCCGATTTACGATATCTGGCTGACCGACTGCAAAGGTCCGTCCGCAACGGTGGCTCAGCAGGAAGCGCCGAAAGCCGCGCCAGCTCCGCCGCCTCAGCAGCAGCCCAAGCGGCCACCGGCGCCCAAGCAGCCCGCCGTCCAGCGGCCACTGCCGCCACCAAATCCATTCCCGCCATTCCGGCAGTAATTGCTCAGGCCTGGGTCAGGCACGCCAGCGCTTCGGCGCCAGTGACCGGGCGGCCTGCAGGAAGCGCGAAGAAGTCAGCCTGTCCCGTGACCGCATCATCGAGCATGGTGCGGTATCTGCGCCGCGGCACCTCGACCGCGCCGAAGGTACGCAGATGATCCGTCACGAATTGCGTATCGAGCAACACAAAGCCGCCCGCGATCAGACGCGCGACGAGATGGACCAGCGCCACCTTCGAGGCATCGCGCTCGGTATGGAACATGCTCTCTCCGAAGAATGCGCGGCCGAGGCTAACGCCGTAGAGCCCTCCCACCAGCCGATCGCCTTGCCAGGCTTCGACGCTGTGGCAATGCCCGATCTCGTGCAGCGACGTATAGAGGTCGCGTATGCGGCCATTGATCCAGGTATCATCACGGCCCGGCTGAGGCGCGGCGCATCCGGCGATGGTCTGCTTGAAAGCCGTGTTGACGGTGACGCGGAAGGCGTCGGATCGAACCGTGCGCGCGAGACGCGATGTGACGCGGAAACCGTCGAGCGGAATGAGGCCGCGTTTCTCAGGTTCGACCCAGAAAATGGTGGGGTCGTCGGCGCTCTCGGACATCGGGAAGATGCCGCAGGCATACGCGCGCAGCAAAACACTCGGCGTAATTTCGGACGATGCGGCGTCGCGCGAACTCATGCGCAATCGTAACAGATTGTGCGGCCTTCGGCGACCGTCAAGCCGTGCTGGCAAACTGCCTGATTTGTGGCTGTGCGGCGCTCTTCAGCCGCAACACGATACGTGTTCCAGCGTGGGATGGATCACGTTCTGCCTTGGTTTCGAGTTTTTGCGCCATGGCGCTCACGATACGCTGGCCCATGCCGGTGGAGCGGGGATCCTGCTTGACCTGCAAGCCGACGCCATCGTCGGAAATCGACAGCTCGAGGCCTCCATTGCATGACCGCAGTTCGACGTGAATGGGGCCAGCACCGTCTGGATAGGCATATTTGACGGCGTTCATGACCAGTTCGTTGACGATGATGCCGATCGCGACGGCGCGATCAGGGTCGATCTCGACGGGCTCGGCTTTCAGCGTCAGCCGCGACATCCGGTTGCCTTCGGTCGAGCGGCGCAAATCCTCCAGCAAGGCCTCGAGGTACTGGTTCAGCATGACCGTCTTCAGGTCCTGCGATGTATAGAGGCGGCGATGAACCTGCGCGACCGCGGCGACGCGGCCCATAGCATTGGTCAATGCGGCCTTTACGTCGTCGTCTGAGCTTGAATTCGCCTGAAGATGCAGCAGCGAAGCGATGATCTGCAAGCTGTTGCCGACACGGTGGTTCACTTCGCGCAGCAGGACCTCGCGCTCCGCGGCGAGCGCAGCGTAACGGTCACGCGAGGCGTGAACTTCTGCTTCTGCATCGTCGCGGGCCTTGCGCACCAGCGCCTGTTCGATGGCGCCCTTTGCGGCGACGTCGAGCAGGGCGAGAAACTCTCCCTGCGTATCCTTGACCAGATAGTCGGCAGAGCCCGCCTTGAGCGCGGTGACCGCGATCTTGCTGTCCTGCGACGCTGTCACGAAAATGACCGGCGGCGCATCGGGGATCTTCTGGATTTCGGCAAGCGTCTCCAGACCGTCGAGACCGGGCATGTGCTGATCGAGCGCCACCACATCGACACCGCCTTGCTTGATACGTGCAAGCCCACTCGCGCCGTCAGCCGCGTGCTCGACGGCAAAACCCTGCCGCTTCAGCCCGCGCTCGACCAGCCGCGCAAGATCGGCATCGTCGTCAATGTACAAAAGGAGAGGCGTTGCAGGTTTCATGTTTTGACAGGTGGAACCTTGATGACTGAAAAAAACAATCCCAGTTGGCGGATCGCGTTGGCAAAGCTTTCGTAATTCACGGGCTTGGTTATGTAGACGTTGCAGCCCAGCTCGTAGCAGCGTTTGATTTCGTGCTCGTCGTCCGTGGTTGTCAGTACGACAACCGGCGCGCATTTGACGTGACTGTTTTCTTTGATCCGCTTGAGGATCTCGATCCCGGTCATGTCGGGCAGATTCAAGTCAAGCAGGATCAGAAGCGCCTGATCCCTATGATCGACGCCTGAGCCGTCCTTGCCGAACAGGTACTTCACCGCATCTGTACCGTTGGTGAACGGCAAGATCTCATTGTTGACACCGGAGCGCCGGATATTGCGCTCAATCAGGCGGGCATGGCCCTCGTCATCTTCGATCATGATGATCTTAACTGGCAAACTCATTCTTCTTTTCCTTGAGTTCCGAAATTCCACTGCGCAGGCAATGTAACCGTAAAAGTACTGCCCTTGTGAAGTTCTGAGGAGACGTTGATGGTGCCACCCATGCGGCGTACCAACGCATGGACGTGGGCGAGACCGATGCCTTGTCCCGGACGATCCTGAAGACCGGCCCGGCGGAACAGGTCGAATATCCTTTGGTGATCTTTCGGATCGATACCACGTCCGTTGTCAGTGATTTCGAAGATCACAAAACCGAGCTTGGGGCGGCCCTTGATCAGGATGTCGCCCGGCACGCCCGGCTTGAGGTATTTGAGAGCATTATCAACGAGATTGGAGAAGATTTGTTCCAATGCGAGGCGATCGCTGACAATATTCGGCAGCGGCTCGACGCGGATTTGCGCATTGGCCTCAGACGCTTGATGCGCCACGGACGAGATGATTGTCTCGATCAGTTCTCTGGTGTCGATTTCTACAGGGCGAAAATCGCGCCGACCTTCGCGTGTCAGATTGAGTATAGCGGAGATCAGACGATCCATTTTGCCGATAGACGACTTGATGAAGCCAAGTGCTTCCGAAAAGTCCTGCGATAGTTGCTTGTCTTCCGCCTGAAGCTCCGGGGAGACGCCCGGATCCAGGTCATTGATAGCTTCGGGAATTGCGGGCGCTGCTGCGGCGGCGCGGCTGTACTTCGCGATGCGGGTGAAGATGTCGTTGCGCAACTCTTCGAGCTCGCTTGTGAAACCCATAATATTCACAAGCGGCGAGCGCAGGTCGTGGCTTACGATGTAGGCAAAGCGCTGGATTTCTTCATTCGCTTCGCGAAGATCAGCGGTGCGTGTTTCAACAGTCGCTTCGAGGTTGAGATTGTTGTCGCGCAGTTGCCGCTCGGCTTCGTCGCGCGCACGCGTTGATCGCCGCACCAGAAACAGTGAAGCGCCAGCCAAAAGGAGCACCAGGCCTGAACCGGCTGTTGTGACAACCGCTGCGAGAGTCTGGCTGCGGTCGGCTGCGGCGGTTCGTGCCTGGAAAAGACGGTCTTCCTCCGCGCGCATGGCTGTGGCGATCTCAGTGATGCGCTGAACGGCGGTGCCACTACCGTCGCGCAACATCGCCACGCCGCCGGGAATGTCGTTCCTTTTCACGAAGTCGACAGCTTTTGTGAATTCCGCGAGACGCAATTCGATGAATTCGCGGAATTTCTTGCTGTTCTCGATCTGAACCGGGCTGTCGCTGATCTGTCTTGTGAGCGTGTCGATGCCCGGCAAGATGCGTTGGATTGCAGTCTCGTGCTCCGCCAGAAATTTGGGTTGCGACGTGAGGAGGTAACCTCGGGCAGCGCTTTCTGCGCGCCTGATATCCAGCAGGACGGTCGATATCTGATTTTCGACTTCGACGGTGTGAACCACCCAGCGGCTGTCGTCGCGCGCCTTGTTCACCAGAACGATGGAAATGACGCTGATCGCGACCAGCACCAGAAAGCCCGCTGATAGCAAGGCAATCTGCCAAAGCGTACGCCGGCGGGCCTTATCCCGTGTCACGTCCGCCCTGCGATGTTGCCGGAATAAATAAATCGCTGAAAATTCAAATTACTACCCCTGAAGCCTACCCATAGCTTACGTGCGCGATAACGCGCAAATACGAATTTAGTTCCATTTCTGGAACCAACCCGTCGGGAAAACCCGTAGCTCAGGACTTGGTGTCGCCGGCGGCCAGGTAATGCTCAAGCCAGTGGATATGGTAGTCGCCGTCGATAATGCTGGGCTCACGCACCAGTCCGCGGAACAGCGGCAGGGTGGTTTCGACGCCGTCCACCACCATCTCGTCCAGAGCGCGTCGCAAGCGCATCAGGCACTCGCCGCGGGTCTTGCCGTGAACGATAAGCTTGCCGACCAGCGAGTCGTAGTAGGGCGGAATGACATAGCCCTGATACACGGCTGAATCGATCCGCACCCCCAGCCCGCCGGGCGGATGGTACTGCAGGATCTTGCCGGGCGAAGGCCGGAAGGACACCGGGTTCTCGGCGTTGACGCGGCACTCGATCGCGTGACCGTTGATGACGATGTCTTCCTGCGTGCAGGGCAAATCGCCGCCAGCGGCGACGCGGATTTGTTCGATGACCAGATCGATTCCGGTAATCATCTCGGTCACGGGATGTTCGACCTGAATACGCGTGTTCATTTCGATGAAATAGAACTCGCCATCCTCGTAGAGGAATTCGATGGTGCCGACGCCGAGATACTGCATCTCGCGCATCGCCTTGGCACAGGTCTCGCCAATTTTCGCGCGCGCGGCTGCATTCAGAATCGGCGAGGGACCTTCCTCCCACACCTTCTGGTGGCGGCGTTGCAGCGAACAGTCGCGCTCGCCGAGATGGATCGCACCGCCGCGGCCGTCACCGAGAATCTGGATTTCGATGTGGCGAGGCTTGCCGAGATACTTTTCGAGATAGACCGAGCCGTCACCGAACGCCGCCTTGGCTTCGTTGCTGGCAGTGGAGAGGGCCAGCAGGAGATCAGCTTCAGTCGGCGCAACCTTCATGCCGCGGCCGCCGCCGCCCGCCGCCGCCTTCACCAGGACCGGAAAGCCGATCTGCTTGGCGATGGCCATGGCGTCGTCTCCGGGGCCAATGCCGCCGTCGGAGCCGGGCACCACAGGAATGCCGAGGCGCTTGGCGGTCTTCTTGGCTTCGATCTTGTCGCCCATCAGACGGATGTGCTCCGCCTTCGGCCCGATGAAATGCAGATTGTGGTCGGCGAGAATTTCGGCGAACCGTGCATTCTCCGAGAGGAAACCGTAGCCGGGATGGACCGCGTCAGCGCCGGTGATCTCACACGCGGCAAGCAACGCCGGTATGTTCAGATAGCTGTCCTTCGCGGGCGGCGGTCCGATGCAGACGCTTTCATCCGCAAGACGGACATGCATGGCGTTCGCATCGGCGGTGGAGTGAACCGCAACGGTCGCGATGCCGAGTTCCTTGCATGCGCGCAACACGCGCAATGCAATCTCGCCGCGATTGGCAATCAGGATCTTGTCGAACATCGTGCCTGCCTTCTTCCGTCATCCTGAGGCGCGAGCACTTGCGAGCCTCGAAGGGTGACGGCGCCGCATCCTCGGGCCTTGCCCTCGCACCCCAGGACGACGGCGCGTTTCTATTCAATAATGACGAGCGGTTCGCCGAACTCGACCGGTTGGCCGTCTTCGACGAGGATTTGCGTAACGGTGCCTGCGCGCGTCGACGGGATCTGGTTCATCGTCTTCATCGCTTCGATGATGATCAGCGTGTCGCCGACCTTCACCTTGCTGCCGACATCGATAAACGGCTTCGCGCCGGGCTCTGAGGCACGATAGGCCGTGCCGACCATCGGCGACGGCACTGCGCCGGGGTGCTTTGAAATATCGGCGGGTGCGGCCGCAGCCGCAGCCGGCGCAGGTGCGGACGCCGTGGCAGCAGCTACAGCGGCAGGCTGGTAGGAGACGGGTGCCGCGATGCTGATGTTGCGCGCGACCCGCAGACGCAATCCGGCACGCTCGATCTCGATTTCCGTGAGATTGGTTTCATCGAGCAGCATTGCCAGTTCGCGAATGAGTTCGCGCTCGTCGGCCGGTTTTTCCTTGGGAGCAGATGGTTCTTTCGGCGAGGAGGCCATGTGTAATCCGAAGCTTTCTCAGTAAATGACAGGCAGGCGTATCAGGCTTTCGCCTTGGCGCCGATCTTCGCGGCAAGGCCGCTGATTGCGAGGCGATAGCCATCGATTCCGAAGCCGCATAGCGTTGCCACGGCAGCCGATGCGACGAAGGAATGGTGACGAAAGCTCTCGCGCGCGTAGATATTGGAGACGTGGACTTCCACCGTTGGAAGTTTGACAGAAACCAGCGCGTCATGGAGCGCGATCGATGTGTGCGAGTATCCGCCGGCGTTGATGATGATGCCGGCCGCTTTCTTCGCGCCGGCTTCGTGAATGAAATCGATCAGTTCGCCTTCGCGGTTCGACTGGCGGCAGTCGGCCGTCAGGCCATAGCCGGCAGCGCTGTCGTGGCAGAGTTTCTCCACATCAGCGAGCGTGTGATGGCCATAGGTCTCCGGCTCGCGGGTGCCGAGCAGATTGAGGTTCGGCCCGTTGAGCACGTAAATCGTCTTTGCCATCCGAAAATCAAATCCAGCAATGTCGGCGGAATAATGCGGGTGCGCGCAGCTTCGGGCGGTTTATAGGCAACATGGAGCCGGGAGGGAAGCCTGATCGGCTTCGCCATCCCCCGCCAAATCATTCAGAAATCACCTGAAAAGCCCCGGAAAGCCTTGAAATCGTTGGTTAACCAATCTTAACGGATGTTCCTGAAGAACCGTTCGGCCAAGGTGCCTGGCCTAGCAGGTTGCCTTTCCGCAGCGGGCTTCGGATATCTTCTTGGCGAGCCCGGCCGCGCCGACCGCGCCAACGACGACGTCCTTTCCGATCACATAGCTGGGCGTGCCGTTCAGGCCCATTTCCTCGGCGAGCTTGAAGTTCTCGTTGAGGGTGGCGTTGACCTCGGGGCTGGCCATGTCCTTCTCGAGCTTGGCCATATCAAGACCAGCTTCCTTCGCCGCCGCCATGGCGCGCGCCTTGTCGGCCTGTCCCCGCCCGTTCAGCAGCTTCTGATGGAAGTCGAGATACTTCTTCCCGCTCGGGTCCTGCATGCGGACCGCGACAGCGACCTGAGCCGCTTCCACCGAGCTCGGTCCGAGAACTGGGAATTCCTTCAGTACGACCCGCAGCTTCGAGTCCGACTTCATCAGGGTGAGCATGTCGGCCATCGCGTGTTTACAGTAGCCGCAGTTGTAATCGAAGAACTCGACGAAATTCACGTCGCCGTCCCGGTTACCGACAACGACACCGCGCGGCGAGTTGAAGATCACCTCTGCATTTTTCTGGACAGCGGCACGGTGCTTTTCCGATTCTGCGGCTGCCTGCCGCTTCTGCAGCTCTGCGGACATTTCCTCGAGCAGTTCGGGATTGGCGATGAGGTAATCCTTGATGATCTTCTGAATCTCGCTCTTCTGCGTGTCGTTGAACGACTGGGCATACGACACGGCGGGCAGACCCAGCACAAGTGCAAAGGCGAGGGGGGCAAGAGAGCGGAGCGAGAGCATGGATATTCCTTCGGGCTGTGTGCAGCGATGCTACGCCGGGTTCAATTCTTTATCGGCTTCGTATTAACGATGTCGTCGGCCTTGACCCAACCTGGTGTGCCGATCGCAAATCTTGTCTTCGCGCGAGAGGCAAGGTCCCGCGCCGTTTTCTGGTCTCCGCGCAGATAGGCTGCCTGGGCCGAGGCGAGATCGGCTTCCGCATAGTCCCCCTTGCGGCCGTATGCCATCGCAAGCTGCGTATATCCGAGCGCCGCTTCCGGTTCCCGGGAGAGTGCCGTGCGCAGAATCTTGATGGCCTCCTCAGCGTAGGCCTTATTGTCCGATGCCACCAAGGACTGGCCAAGTAACATCTCGATGAGTGGCGCATTGTTGGACAGTTGAACAGCTCTGCGCAGCGGAGCGATGGCCTCGCTGGGCTTGGCTCCTTCCAGCAGCGCCTGACCCTTCAACTCGTAAAAATAAGGGTTATTGGGCTGGACCTTGATCAGGGCATCAATCTGGGAGAGGGCGCTGCGCAGATCGCCGTGACGATAGGTTGAGATGGCGCGGGCGTAGCGGGCGGGCAGGCTGTCGTTCGAAGGCGGATAGCGGCGGTACACGGTGTCCGAGCGCTCCATGAACCCGGACACCTTTGCCCGCATCATGTCATGGCGAAGCTGCAAGGCAGCATCGTCCTTCTTGTCCCAATAGGGGCTCGATTTCGCCAGTTCCTCAAGCGCCCTGACGCGTTCAGCCGGCATCGGATGCGACTGATTGTACGGATCAGCGCCGCGGGACGAGTACAGCCCCTGTTCGGAGAACCGCTTGAACGTCTCGTACATTCCCTTGGACGACTGGCCGGTGGCGTTGAGGAATTTCACGCCGGCCTTGTCCGCGTTTTCTTCCTGCTGCCTCTGGTAGGAGAGCATGGTGCGCATGATCGCGGCTTGAGGTGCCGCAACCGCAGCGGCGCCTGCACTTCCGGCTCCTGCACGCGCGCCTGCAACGGCTGCGCCCAGGCCCAGCAACATGGCGATGATCATCTGGGTCTGGGCGCGGGAAACCTGTTCGCGCAGCTTTGAGAGATGTCCGCCGGCGAGGTGCCCCGTTTCGTGGGCGAGCACGCCGATGATCTGGTTCGGCGTTTCAGATTCTCGCAATGCCCCGTAGTTCACGAAAATGCGGCGTCCGTCCGCGACGAAGGCGTTGAACGTGGGATCGTTGATGATGACGACCTGAATGTTCTGCTTCTCGAGACCGGCGACCCGCAGGATCGGCCGCGTATAGTCGCGTAGAAGTTGCTCGGTTTCGGCATCGCGCAGGAGGGGCGGGCCGCCCTGCTGCGCATGCGCCGGCCATGAGCCGACGAGCAGCGCCGCAGCAGTGACGATCGCCGTCGCACGCCGTGCGAATGACGTTCCGGGCAGCCCTGCGCGAACGCGGGAGGCTTCGGATGGCGTGGTCAAGAGGGCATCTGTCATGGCTTGGTCAGCGAGCTTGGCAATGGAGCGGAGGCCTGTAGGGTGCTAAAATCACGGTCTAACAAGACGCCGAATACGGCGGTACAACGGCACGTTGCCGCATGCTTTCCTTGCATGCCGCGGTTCCAAGGGAATAGCAGATTTCATGCTAGTGTGGTGGTTCGCAAGTCCGCATTACTTCCACAGCGCGCACATTTGCGGACTTGCGAACCAAAACCACACTAGAATTGTAATTTTCCAGTGTCCTTTTGAATCCGAAGTTCGCTATGGAGATTGATGCAAAACGAGGCGAACTTCGGATTCAGGACACTGGACGTGACGCTCACAGACAAGGCAAAAGGCCTTTTAACGCCCTCCACCCGCGGCAATGTCCCGCCGTTCATGGTGATGGATGTGATGGCGGCTGCCGCTAGGATCGAGGCCCAGGGCGGTCGCGTGATTCACATGGAGGTGGGGCAGCCCGCTGCTCCCGCGCCGCAGACGGCCATCGCGGCCGCGCGCGCCGCGCTCGATATAGGCAAGATCGATTATACGGCGGCGATCGGCATTCCATCGCTGCGTCAGCGGATTTCGCGCCACTACCGAGAAACCTACGGACAGGATGTCAATCCTGCTCGCATTGTCATTACTACAGGCTCCTCGGGCGCTTTCGTTCTCGCGTTCCTGTCAGCGTTTGAGCCCGGCGACCGTGTTGCAATCACGTCCCCGGGTTATCCGCCGTATCGTCATATTCTGCGCGCGCTCGGATGTGAGCCCGTCCTGATCGAAACAACCAGCGCCACGCGGCATGCTCTCACAGGAGAGATGCTGCTCGAGGCCCATCGGAAGACGCCGCTCAAGGGCGTACTGGTCGCCAGTCCTGCGAATCCGACCGGCACCATGATGACGCGCGAGGCGATGGCGGATCTGATTGCCGCAGCGGATAGCGCGGGCATTCGCTTCATCTCGGATGAGATCTATCACGGGCTCGACTACGCGTTTCCGGCGGTGACGGCCGCCGAGCTTTCGTCCGAGGCGATCATCATCAATTCGTTTTCGAAGTACTTCTGCATGACCGGCTGGCGTGTGGGCTGGATCGTCGTTCCGGAGGCGCTGGTGCGCTCGGTCGAGACGTTGCAGCAGAACCTGTCGATTTCCGTGCCGACCCTGTCGCAGATCGCGGCAGAAGCCGCATTCGACGGATGTGCCGAAATGGATGTCATCAAGCACGGCTATGAGGAGAATCGGCGCATCCTGATCGAAGGGCTGCCGAAAGTCGGGCTGATGGAATTCCTGCCTGTGGATGGCGCGTTCTATCTTTATGCGGATGTCTCCAAGTTCAGCGCCGACAGCTTCGAGTTCGCCAAGACCATGTTGCAGCAGGCGCATGTCGCGGCGACGCCCGGTGTGGACTTCGACCCATTCCACGGAAAGTCTTTCGTGCGTTTTTCCTACTCGCGCTCGACGCAGGAAATCACCGAAGCGGTGGCGCGCATCACGCGCTGGCTCACCAAAGGCTGATTGCAGATTTGAGGGTCCAAACGCAAACCGCCCGCTGTGAAGCGGGCGGTTTATTCGTGACCAGTACTCGGATGTTACTCGCCGCGGCGCGACCACCAGCCCGCACGGCGCGGCTGGGCGGTCTCGGTCTGCGGCTGTGGAGACTCTGGTTCAGTTGGAGTCTGTGTCTGAACCGGAGTGGGCTGAGACTCCTGTTTCGGCGCCTCACCGAAGAAGAAGCTGACCTTCTCGCGAACAGTCGAGCGCTTGCGCGGAGCTTCGGTCTCTTCCGGGGTTGAGATGTGGTGCGTCACTGGTTCCGGCTGCGGAGCCGGAGCGGGAAGTTCCTCGCGGACCGGCTCTGCCGGCGCTGCCAGATCGGCGACCGCTTCGGCGGATTCGGACTCGGGCGGCGTTCCCAAATCGTCGGCAATCGTCGAAACGATTCCCTCGCCGGGTTGACCGCCTTCTGCTCCGCTCAGGTCGTTACCACCACGCCGGCGACGGCCGCCGCGGCGCCCACGGCGGCGCGGACGGCGTTCGCCATTCGCGTTCTGCTCGGCGCGCGGTTCGCCATTCTGATCGTCCTGCTCGTCGTCACCTTCATCGCCGTCATCGCTGGCGGTGTCGTCTTGTGACGCGATGGCGGGTGCGTCGCCCCGATCGGCCGCCTGTACTCCGTCACGCGCTTCTCCGCCACGGCCACGCCTGCGGCGCCGGCGCTTGCGGCGCGGACCTTCTTCGCCTTCGGCGGCAGGAGCTGCGTCGGCGGATTGCGCTTCTGCGCTGTCCTCATCATCACCTTCAAACTCGGCCTCGGCTTCGAAGGTTTCGTCATCCTCGTAATCGTAGGTGTCCTCGACTGGGGCCGGGGATGCGGCGAGCTGCGCTGCAAGGATAGCCTTGGCGGCTTCAAGCGTATGAACGGCTTCGCCGCGATCGATCACGTAAGACTGCTGCCCGCTGATCGTCGCATCGGCGATGACCGCCAGCGTGACCTTGAAGCTGCTTTCGAGATCACGCAGGTGACCGCGCTTGTGGTTGAGCACATAGAGCGCAACGTCGGTGCGCGTGCGCACCGTCAGATTGTGCGTCGGTCCCTTCATCAGGGTTTCTTCGAGGCCGCGCAGCAGTTGCAGCGCGACGGACGAGACCGAGCGGACGTGACCGGAGCCGCCGCAATGCGGGCACGGCTCGGTAGAGCTTTCGAGCACGCTGGCGCGGATACGCTGGCGCGACATCTCGAGCAGACCGAAATGCGAGATGCGTCCCACCTGGATGCGGGCGCGATCCTGCCGCAGGCAGTCGCTGAGTTTGCGCTCGACCGCACGGTTGTTGCGCTTCTCATCCATGTCGATGAAGTCGATCACAATAAGACCCGCAAGATCGCGCAGCCGCAACTGGCGCGCGACTTCCTCGGCGGCTTCGAGATTGGTCTTGAGCGCTGTATCCTCGATGTGGTGCTCGCGGGTCGAACGCCCCGAGTTGACGTCGATCGAGACCAGCGCTTCGGTCTGGTTGATGACGATATAACCGCCGGACCTCAGCGTTACCGTAGGCGAGAACATCGCGTCCAGCTGGCTCTCCACGCCCATGCGCGAGAACAGCGGCTGGCCGTCGCGGTACTGCTTCACCGCGCGAACGTTGCTCGGCATCAGCATCTTCATGAAATCGCGGGCTTCGTTGAAACCGGCTTCACCGGCGACGAGGACTTCGTCGATTTCCTTGTTGTAGAGGTCGCGCAGCGAACGCTTGATCAGCGAGCCTTCCTCGTAAACGAGAGTAGGGGCCTGCGATTTCAGAGTGGTGTCGCGGACGGTTTCCCACATCCGGATCAGGTATTCGAAGTCGCGCTTGATCTCCGGCTTGGTGCGCGAGGCACCGGCGGTACGCAGGATGATCCCCATGCCTTCCGGCACATCGAGATCCTGCACCACGTCCTTCAGGCGCGAACGATCCTGCGCCGAGGTGATCTTGCGACTGATACCGCCGCCGCGTGCGGTGTTGGGCATCAGTACGGCATAACGGCCCGCGAGCGAGAGGTAGGTTGTCAGCGCAGCGCCCTTGTTGCCGCGCTCCTCCTTGACGACCTGAACCAGCATCACCTGGCGGCGCTTGATGACTTCCTGAATCTTGTACTGGCGGCGCGGACGGAAGGCGCGCTCAGGCACCTCTTCCAGCACGTCGTCGCCGCCAACCGACTCGACGACTTCCTCTTCGGCGTCGTCACCGTCCTCGTCGTCGTCGCCATCCGCATCGTCGGGGTGGTGTTCGTCTTGATGGTCGCCGTGAGGAACGATGGGCGCATCGTGAGCCTCGTCGTGCGCATGCGATTCGTGCTGATGATCGAGGTGCTCATGATCATCATGCCCGTGGTCATGGAAATGATCGTCATGTGCATGGTCATCGTGCGCAGCTACCGGCGCTGACGCTTCTTCGGATGCTGCGACTGGCGCGGCGTCATCGGCATGATGTTCCTGATGGTGAGCGTCGCCGGCGGGGAGGGCAGCAACGTCATGAGCTTCACCATGCTGGTGATCATGTTCGCCATGATGTGCGTCATCATGCGGGTGGTCATGGTCGTGATGGGCATCGTCATGGCCGTAATCTGGCGCGTGGTCGCCGACCTGAGCAGCGTCCGTCAACTGCGCGGCTTCCGCCTCCGGGCTTGCGCCTTCGATAACTTCGCTCTGCACGCGCTCGCCGCTGTTACGGCGTCGCGAACTCCGATGGCGGGACCGGCGGCGGTTGGAGCGGTTTTCCGATTCTTCCTCGGCCTCGCGGTGCGCGCGCTCGTCGGCCTCGATCAAGGCCTGTCGATCGGCAACCGGGATCTGATAGTAATCGGGATGGATTTCGCTGAAGGCCAGAAAGCCATGGCGATTGCCGCCGTATTCGATGAAGGCGGCTTGCAGCGACGGCTCGACGCGCGTGACTTTGGCGAGATAGATGTTGCCGCGCAGTTGCTTGCGCTGGGCAGACTCGAAATCAAATTCCTCGACGCGATTGCCGCGGACCACAACCACCCGGGTCTCTTCCGGATGGGTGGCATCGATCAACATTTTGTTGGGCATTTTTGAGCTCTTGACGGCGAACGGTGCGTTCGGCGGCCAGCGCGTTGCGCGTAGCCGGGTCACGTGACGGTCCACCTGATTCGGGGGTGAGGGGAAGGCCAAAACGCCGCCCGAGGCACCGTGCCGATCGCAACGTCAGCGAAACGCGACGCGGAAAAGATTCGCGTCGTATCGATGCTGGCGTCGATGGGATTTTCTGACCAATCCCGTTCGGCAATAGAGTCTGGCGCATCAAGCGTCGGCCCGTCTAATTCAATGTGGCGGCAAAGTGCCGCCGTATCCTGCCGCCGACGTTGCCAGCGGATTCGCTGCTGGCAGTGCTAACGCGGCGCAAGACGCGCGCGCTGGCTCTCGATGGTCCGCTGCCTTGCGGCAACGGTCGCCGGTCATGAAGGTGGCCGCTCGGGCTGGTAACCGCCGCTCCGTATCAGCCGCGTGCTGCGCTGGCTGTGGAGGGTCGGAAGGTACGCTGGAACCTCTTATTGAATGTGAGGAACTGGCGCTGCACCGGGAAGCTGAACGCGACACAACCGCAAGTTTAAACCGTCAGCCCCTCCTACATACGTCGAATGGCCGTTTCTGGCAAGGGAAGCGTCACAGCGTTGCAACACACTCGGGTAATCGTCGCAGGCGTGGTAAGGGGCCGTTAACTGCGCGGTTCTATTGCGGTATGAGGTGTCCGGAGGCTGCGGATTCATTGACGAGCCACATGAATTATCGCGCATTTTGGGCTGTCGCGCAGGTGTGCGCCGCAGCATTTCTGTGCCTGCCGATTCCCCGGGCTCTCGCGGTCGAATCTCAGCCGCCGCAGCCGGTGGTTGCGGTAGCGTTTCCAGTCGCCTCCGACGTGCGCGTGGCGGGCGATGGTAAGCAGACCCGTTTCATTCTCGACCTCGACCGCAAGATCGATGCCCGGGCGTTTGTGCTCGCAGATCCGTATCGCGTCGTGGTCGATATCCCCCAAGTCACCTTCAATCTTTCCCCCGGCGTGGGGAAGGAAGGGCGCGGTCTGATTCGCGCCTTTCGCTACGGCCTCGTCATGCCCGGCGGATCGCGGGTGGTTTTCGACCTGACCGGTCCGGCCAAGATTGAGAAGACCTACGTCATCGACCCGGCCAACGGGCAGCCGGCGCGCCTCGTGGTCGAACTGGCCGCGGTTGAAGGATCGGCGTTCAAGGCGTCGTCTCCGGGCGAGGACAAAGTGCAGTTGCGTCCTGCAATCATCGCCGACGCCAGTGGCACCGCAGTTGAAACGACGGGCACAACCCGGACAGCGAAGACGACGGATTCCCGTCCGGTCATCGTTATTGACCCCGGTCATGGCGGCATCGACAACGGCACGCAGGCGGCCACCGGCGAAAGCGAGAAGATGCTGGTGCTGGATTTCGCCAAAGCGCTGCGGGATCGGATCGAGAAAAGTGGCAAGTTCCGCGTTGTCATGACGCGCGACGACGACACCTTCGTCCCGCTCGGAGAGCGGGTGAGGATCGCCCGCTCCAATACGGCTGCGTTATTTGTTTCCATTCACGCCGATGCCTTGCCCAAGCGGGAGGGCGATGCCCAGGGCGCGACCGTCTACACGTTGTCGGAACGCGCCTCCGACGCCGAAGCTGAGAAACTCGCCGAGGCCGAGAACAAGGCCGATGCCATTGCCGGCATCAATCTGACCGAGGAACCGGCGGAGGTGGCCGACATCCTGATCGAGCTGACCCAGCGCGAGACCCGAACGTTTTCAAACCGTTTCGCCCGCACTCTCGTCAATGAGATGAAGGGTGTCGCTCGCATGCACAAGCATCCGCTGAAGTCTGCGGGGTTCAAGGTCCTGAAGGCGCACGACGTTCCGTCGGTGCTGGTCGAACTCGGCTACGTGTCCAACAAGGACGATCTCCAGCATCTGGTCTCTGAAAGCTGGCGGTCCCGCACGGTCGGTTCCGTCGCCCAGGCGGTGGATGCCTTCCTCGGAAAACGCGTGGTTTCCACTGGCCCTTCGAATTAAGCCCCTTGGGGTTGAATTTGCAGGGCAATTGGTCGCCGAGGCCCTAGTTTGGCCACAGCAGCGGCTCTATAGAAATTTGGGCCGGGAAGAGACCAGAATCGATCCACGCGCGGATGGCGAATGGTATAGTTCGGTTCGGAATCCCTGAAGTGCGCCGTGATCGCGCCCAGACGCTAAGGACGGATACTGACGATGCGCTTGCTGTTGCGGTTCATGGGCTTCCTGTTCGCGGCCGGAACGATCGTGTTCCTTGTCGGCGTCGCCGCGGTTGCCGGAGCGATCTGGCACTTCTCGAAGGATTTGCCGGACTATTCCCAGTTACAGGATTACGAGCCGGCGGTGATGACTCGCGTTCACGCCGCAGACGGTTCGCTGCTCGGCGAATACTCCAAGGAGCGCCGGCTTTATCTGCCGATCCAGGCGATTCCGAAACCCGTGATCAATGCGTTCCTCGCGGCAGAGGACAAGAATTTCTATGAGCACGGCGGCATCGACTTCACCGGCATGGCGCGCGCCGCGGTCCTCTACGCACAGAATTACGGTTCCAACCGCCGCCCGCAGGGTGCGTCCACCATCACACAGCAGGTCGCGAAGAACTTCCTTCTGACCAACGAAGTCTCTTTCAACCGCAAGATCAAGGAAGCGTTGCTGGCGATGCGCATCGAGCGCACCTACACCAAGGACAAGATCCTCGAGTTGTATCTGAACGAAATCTATCTCGGCCTCAGCGCCTACGGCATTGCGGCTGCGTCGCTTGTCTATTTCGACAAGTCGGTCAACGAACTCACCATTGCGGAAGCCGCCTATCTGGCAGCGTTGCCGAAGGCGCCCTCGAGCCTGCATCCTGTACGTAACCGCGACCGCGCCATCGAGCGCCGCAACTACGTGATCGACCGGTTGGCCGAAAACGGCTGGATCAAGCAGGCCGATGCTGTTGCAGCTCGCAAGGAACCCCTTGTGGTGACGTCGCGCTCCAATGCGGCGCATATTTTCGCAGGTGAATACTTCGCCGAAGAAGTCCGCCGCGACATCTTCGAGCGTTACGGCGAGAAGAAGCTTTATGAGGGCGGTCTCTCGGTGCGCACCTCGCTCGATCCCAAGCTTCAGATCATGGCCCGCAAGGCGATGGTGGCCGGGCTGGTCAAGTTCGACGAAGCCCAGGGCTGGCGCGGCGCGCCGCACAAGATCGATCTTGGCGGCGACTGGGGCGTGAAGCTCGCGGAGGTCAAATCGCTCTCCGACATTTCGCCTTGGCGGATGGCCGTGGTGCTTGAGACCAGCGACCAGTCGGCGCGGATCGGCTTTCAGCCCGGCCGCGAGCTTGGCGGCGCGATCTCCAAGACTCGCGAAACAGGACTGATCTCGCTGGAAGGTGTGAGGTGGGCGAAGGCGGCCGCCGGTCCGACGCGTTTCAAAACGCCGACCGCGGTGACACAGGTGCTTGCACCGGGCGACGCGGTCTATGTCGATCCGCTGCTGGACAAGGATGGCAACAAGGTCGAGGGACAGTACCGGCTGCGTCAGATCCCGGAAGTTTCCGGGGCGATGGTTGCTATGGATCCGTGGACCGGGCGCGTCGTGGCCATGGTCGGCGGCTTCTCGTTTGACCAGAGCCAGTTCAATCGCGCAACGCAGGCCTATCGTCAGCCGGGTTCGTCCTTCAAGCCGATCGTCTATTCGACTGCGATGGATAATGGCTACACGCCGTCGACGGTTGTGGTGGACGCACCGATTGAAATCGATCAGGGGCAGGGCGCAGGCGTGTGGCGTCCGGAAAACTATTCGACCGGAAAGTATTACGGACCGACCACGCTGCGGAACGCGCTCATCAGGTCGCTGAACACGGTGACGGTGCGCCTCGCGCAGGACGTCGGTATGCCGTTGATCGGCGAGTACGCCAAGCGCTTCGGCATCTACGACGAGTTGCCGAACTATCTGTCCTACGCGCTCGGCGCCGGCGAGACGACCGTGATGCGCATGGTGACCGCCTATTCGATGTTCGCCAATGGCGGCAAGCGGGTGAAGCCGACACTGATCGATCGTATTCAGGACCGCTATGGCCACACCATCTTCAAGCACGATCAGCGCGAATGCCGCGGCTGCGATGCCGGCGATGTCTGGAAGAACCAGCCAGAACCTTCGCTGGTCGATCGCCGCGAACAGGTGCTGGATTCCATGACCGCCTACCAGATCACGTCGATGATGGAAGGTGTCGTGCAGAGCGGCACCGCGACCGTCTTGCGTGAAGTTGGCAAACCGATCGCCGGCAAGACCGGCACGACCAACGACGAGAAGGACGCCTGGTTCATCGGCTTCTCGCCCGATCTCGTGGTTGGCGTCTACATCGGCTACGACAAGCCGCGAAATCTCGGCCGAGGCGGCACCGGCGGCCACCTCGCTGCGCCGGTGGTGAAGGACTTCATGAAGCTTGCGCTGGCTGACAAGCCTGCGGTGCCCTTCAAGGTTCCTGCCGGCATCAAGCTCATCCGTGTCGATGCCAAGAGCGGCATGCGGGCAGGGCCGGGTGACAGTGGCCGGACAATCCTCGAAGCCTTCAAGCCCGGAACTGCACCACCCGACAACTACTCGGTTATCGGCGTGGCTGACGCTGACGGGCGCTCACCCGGTGTTTCGCCGGATGCGGACCGCGCCATTTTCCGGCCGGGTACCGGCGGCCTGTACTAGCGCAACGCGCCACGTTGCGCTGACAGCCGTCAGCCGTTACATCCCTCACGTCATTTGAATCGCAGCGTTGCTGCAAGCTGGAATTGTCATGCGCCCCGAAATCGAACGCCTTGTTGAAGAGATCAAGCAGTCAGTCGGGCTGCTGAGGAGGCATCTTTGACGTCGATGCTGCCACGGCACGCCTCGCCGAACTGAACGCTCTCGCCGAAGATCCCAATCTCTGGAACGACCCGCAGAAGGCCCAGAAGCTGATGCAGGAGCGGACGTCGCTCGAGAATCAGCTTACTGGCATCGGCAAGATCGAGCGCGAGCTCGAAGACCAGACTGGAATGATCGAGCTTGGCGAGTCCGAGAAGGACGAGAGCGTCGTTCTTGAAGCTGAAAGCGCGCTCAAAGCTTTGAAAAAAGACGTCGCGAAGCAGGAGCTGGAAGCGCTGTTGTCGGGTGAGGCCGACAGATTCAATACGTACCTCGAAGTCCACGCCGGTGCCGGCGGCACCGAGAGCCAGGACTGGGCCTCGATGCTGCTGCGTATGTACACGCGCTGGGCGGAGAAGCATGGGTTCAAGGTCGAATACCTTGAAGAGACCGAAGGCGAAGAAGCCGGTATCAAATCCGCGACAATCCAGATCAGCGGCCACAATGCCTATGGCTGGCTAAAGACCGAGGCGGGCGTGCACCGGCTTGTTCGGATATCGCCGTTCGATTCCAACGCCCGGCGGCACACGTCATTCTCGAGTGTTGCGATTTTCCCGGTGGTCGATGACAGCATCAAGATCGACATCAAGGAATCCGATGTGCGCACCGATACGATGCGTTCAGGCGGTGCAGGCGGCCAGCATGTCAACAAGACAGAATCGGCTGTGCGTCTGACACATATTCCGACAGGCGTTGCGGTTGTCTGTCAGGCCGGCCGTTCACAGCACAAGAACAGGGCGCAGGCCTGGGACATGCTGCGCGCGCGGCTTTACGAAATCGAACTGAAGAAGCGCGAGGAAAAAGCCGCCGCCGATCAGGCCGCCAAGACCGATATCGGCTGGGGTCATCAGATCCGGTCATACGTGTTGCAGCCGTATCAGATGGTGAAGGACCTGCGCACCGGGGTGCAGACCTCCGATACGTCCGGCGTGCTCGATGGCGATCTCGATGAATTCATGGCAGCGACGCTGGCACAGAAGGCGTTCGGCACCACGCCTGGCGCCATTGAGGACGTGGATTAGAGTCTTGCTATCGCGTTTTCTTAACGCGAACCGGCGCCCACTTCGCTTGAAAACGCTCCAGACGCAGAACCGGGTTGTCGGGAAGCGGGTGGTTCTGAGCAGTGCCACCGCGTATCCCTCTGGGGCATGGCTGTCGTCCAAGAGAGACTTCCCGAAACCGAACTGCGTATGGATGAGCGCGACTGGTCGCGGCTGGTCTTCCTGTCGGTCCTCTGGGGCGGCACATTCTTTTTCACCGGTGTGGCGCTGAAAGAATTGCCGCCGCTCACGCTGGTCTTCCTGCGTCTGTCGATTGCGGCGCTGATCCTGCTGCCGATGCTCTGGATCAACCGCATCCCGTTTCCGGTCGGTATCGCGGGATGGCGCCCTTACGCCATTATGGCGCTGATCAACAATGTGATGCCCTTTTCGCTTATCGTGATGGGGCAAACCTACATCCCGGGCGGGACGGCCTCCGTCGTGAATGCCACGACGCCGGTTTTTACCGTTCTGGTGGCGGCGGTTTTCGGAGAAGAGAAACTCATTCTGCGGCGTGTTGCCGGAGTGCTGCTCGGTCTGTGCGGCGTCTTCATCCTGAAGGGCTTCGATTTCGATCTCGGCTCGCGTCAAAGCATTGGTATCGCGCTCTGCCTCGGCGCAACGATCTGCTTCGGATTTTCCGCTCTATGGGCGACACGCAAGCTGGCCGGCTCGCCGCCGATCGGGACAGCAACGTTTCAGTTGATCTCGGCGAGCGTGATGATGCTCGTTCTGGCCGCGGTCTTCGATCGTCCCTGGCAACTGCAAGTGCCCGGATACGTGACGTGGCTGGCGGTTCTCGGCCTCGCATCGCTCTCGACCGCCCTGGCCTTCATCATTTTCTTTCAGATCGTCATTCGATCCGGTGCAAGCAACGTGATGCTGGTGACGCTGCTCGTTCCGGTCAGCGCGATCCTGCTCGGATACTTCATTCTGGACGAGAGGATCGAAGGCCGCGAGATCATCGGCGCCCTCGTCATTGGAAGCGCGTTGCTGGTCATGGACGGAAGGGTATTTCGGCTGTTCAGTCGCTCAGGAGTTGGAACTTAACCCTGGCTGAGGCGAACGCCGGCGCGGAGGAACTTCTGCGGGTCCACGGCATCGCCATCGATCCGCGTTTCATAGTGCAGGTGAGGGCCGGTCGAGCGGCCTGTCGAGCCGACTTCGCCAATCACCTGACCGATGGTGACTTGCTGGCCAATCTTGACGTTGATGGCCGACAGATGCCCGTAACGCGTCGACAGGCCGTTACCGTGATCGATCTCCACCAAGCGGCCATAGCCGCCGCTCCATCCGGCATTGATGACCTTGCCGTGGGCAGTTGCGCGAACCGGATCGCCCGTAGAGGCGCGAAAATCCAGCCCACTGTGCATCGCGGGGCGGCCAAGGAAGGGATCGCTGCGCACGCCGAAACCGGAGGAGAATTCGACATTGCCGACGACCGGCTTGCGGTACGGGACAAGCGACAGGGTGCGTGTGAGTTTGTCGACCTGTGCACGGCTTAGATTGATCCGGTACAACTGGCGGTCGAACGTGCTGGCATCGGACGATGGCCTGGTGACTGGTATGAACGGCCCGCCCACGCCGCCCTTGGGCGTCGCGGCTTCGAGCTGCGCCATATCGAGACCGAGGTCCGTAATCACACTGCGCATCCGGCGCATCCGCGACTCATAACTCTCTTCGACCGAATTGAGTGCGGCGGTCTGGCGGCCTTCGACCTTGTCGAGCGCGCTTTGCAGGTTGGTCAGGACGCTGTCGACACCACTGGCCTTTGCGAATTCCGTGCGCGGGCGAGCGGCCGGAGGCGTGCGGGATTCAAGCCGCGCTTCGCGGTCGGGCGGTGTCACGAAGATCACGGTGTCGTTGATCGGTGATGGTTTCGGCACGCCTGTGGCCGCGCCGGCGTCGGTCGACTGCGGTCCGCGTGCCGTCGGCTTGATCGAGCCGGTAGGGGCGGTATCCGGCATGGCATTGAGGGCCGCGGCACGTGATTCAAGCAGCGCCTGCCGCCGCATGATCTGGTTGAGCTTCTGGTCATACTGCTCCTGATCGAGCAGTTGACGGCTGGTGGTGCGGTCGACACGCGCGCGCAGCTCGGCGATGCGGTCCTCGTAGGCGTACTGCATCTCCGCCTGGCGGGCGATGAGGCGGGTCAGCACGTCGTCTCGGAAGGCAAAATAGGTGGCCGTCGCCGCCGACCACGCGCCCATGATGACAATAGACCCCGCCACGATCCAGAACACCACCGGTCCGAACCGTACCGCCTTGCCGTGATGGACAATGGTGTAGCCATTTCGGTCGGGACGATGATGACCATGCTGAGGGCGCCGCTGGGGCGCTCTCGCATGGTCATGCGCGTGGTGATGTTGCGGATGTTCAGGATAGTGGGCGGAACGGTTCGACATCGGTACTCCCGCACCGCCCGAAAGCGCCCGGACGGCTCAATTACAGGCGCCGATTTGAACCTTTCATGGTTAATTTACGGAAAACGGAATGGAATTCTCAGGTACTTCGGGCCGCGGCGAGCACCTCGTCGGCATGTCCATCGACCTTCACGTTGCGCCAGATTCTGACGATCTTGCCTTCGGGGTCGATCAAAACCGTTGTCCGAGAGATTCCCATGAAGGTCTTCCCGTACATCGATTTTTCGCCCCAGACGCCATAGGCCGTCAACATGCCAAGCTCTTCATCGGAAACCAGCGGAACCGTCAGCCCGTGCTTGTCGCGAAACTTCTCCTGCGCAGCGATCGGGTCAGCCGAAACGCCGAGAACGGCAGTCCGTGCTTCCGCAAAGGCTTCAGCGAGCCGGCTGAAGGCGACCGCCTCAAGGGTGCATCCCGGCGTGTCGGCGCGTGGATAGAAAAAGATCACCAGATTACGGCCGGCGTAATCCGCGAGCGAGACCGACTGTCCGCCATCACGCGGTAGCGCGAATGCCGGTGCGGATTGCCCTTCGGTGAGGGGTTCGGCCATGCGAACTGGGGTAAGTGCTGCGGGTTTCCTGGCAGCTACAGCCTTCGTACCGGAGCGCCTTGAGGTGGTTGCGGCGCTCTTCTTTTTTGTCGCGGTGCTTTTCGTGGTCCCGGTTTTAGCTTTGGCTTTCTTCGCGACTTTACGGGCAACGGTACCGCTTTTAGCGGTGGGCCGCTTGGCGGGCTTGGCTTTTCCGCCCTTGGCCTTTGATGTCGATTTGGACGATTTCTTACGCGTTTTCTTGGACATACGCCTTCCTTTCGTCGCTTTCAGCGGGGTATTTTGGGATTCGCAAGACTCGCAACCGGACCATTAAAGCTGCCTTCTTCGGCTGGGCAAATCTGACGTCCCCGAGGTATGGTGAATAGCCAACATTCTAAATTTACGACTTTCCCATGCGGACGGTCGAATAACGGGCGATACAGAAAACTAAGACCGGGCTTTTAGTCTGGCGACACTCCGACGGAGCGAGTCTCCAATTTGACGCTTTGACGCCCGGCGGCTCGACCAGGCTGACGATCAATACCGAGAGGCAATGCCGAGATCAGAGCCCCAGAAAGCCTTCGCGAAGGCTGCAGACGAGCACCGGCATTGGGATGATTCCGGCTGGAATCACCATGACGATGCGGCGTGTGACCGGGCGATCAAGCTGCTCAATCGGCCAAGCATCGGAATTCATCGCGTCACGGACTGGTTTCGCGGGCGCCGCCGCCGAATCGCCGGCAGTCCATGGATCGGGCGGACCGTCGTCGTCCTGATGTCGCTCGGCATAATCTTCGCCGGATGTTTTGGCGCGTTGTGGCTGCGGCTTGGCGCGGGACCGGTCAATCTCGATGTCGTGACGCCGTGGCTGGCATCGGCGATCGAGGAGAACCTCGGGCACGATCACACCGTTCAAGTCGGCGGCACGCAGATCGAGCGCGCCGGCCGGATCAGGATTGCGGTCCGGCTGCGTGATATCGTTGTGCGGGACAAGGCGAGCAACATTGTCGCAAGCGCGCCGAAGGCGGAAGTAAGGCTGTCAGGCACGGCGCTGATCATGGGGCGTCTGCGTGCCGAGACGCTTCGCCTTGTCGGCGCCGAACTCGCGGTCCGGATCACGCCCGACGGACGCGTGATTGTTTCGACCGGTCAAAGCAACAGCCCGCTCGCGACCGGCAAGGTTCCCGTCAAGCCGGAGCCACAGACTGTTTCAGGCCCTACGTCTTTGCCGTTTCAGGCATCGCCGGCACCGCCCCCAGTTCCGGCCACGTCGGCCGCGGCTTCGAACGGAACGAGCGGACTGCTCGCCGCACTGGAATGGCTCGATGGTCTCAGCGCCAAAGGGCTCGACGGTCAGAGCCTGAATGAAATCGGATTGCGCAACGGCGTGCTGACGGTTGAGGATCAGCGCAATGGCGGTGTCATCAACTTCAACAACATCAGCCTCAGCCTGCGGCGTCCGCTCGGTGGCGGCGCCGCTTTCAGCGTCGGCGAGGAAGGCAAGAACGGCTGGGAACTGAAAGTGGCCGTGGGTGCGCCGTCGAATGGCGTGCGCTCGATCGATATCAGCGCGAACAAGGTCCCGACCAACAACCTGCTGCTCGCAGCGCGTTTGAAGGATTTTACCTACGCCGCGGACATGCCGCTCAGCGGCGAGTTCAAGGGCGAGATCGGCCGCGACGGGCTTCCAACCTATTTCCGGGGCGAGATCGTCGCCGGCAAGGGCACAATCGTCGACCTCAATGTGCCGGACTATCCGATGGTGATCGACCACGCCGATGCGCGTGTCGAATGGGATGCCGGACGCCGGGTCATGGTGGCGCCATTTCATGTTAACGCAGGCGCCAATCGCATCACTTTGCTGGCGCATCTCGAACCGCCTAATGACAGCATACCGAACTGGCAGCTCGGTTTGAGCGGCGGAACCATTCTGCTTGCCGGCAATGACGGAGAGGCGCCCTCGATCTTCAACCGCATCGCGGTCCGTGTGCGGTTTGATACGGAAAACCGGCGCGTGCTTTTGACTCAATGCGATATCAGCAACGGCGAGATCGGTATCGCGGGTTCGGGAAGCATCGATTATTCAGGCGAGGCACGTTTGCGGCTTGGAATGGCCGCGACGCCGATGCCGATCGCCGTGTTAAAGCGCATCTGGCCTGTGCTGATCGTGCCTGAAGTGCGCGAATGGATCACGGAGCGGGTGGATCGCGGCACGGTCCAGAGGCTCGACATTGCCGTCAATGCGCCGGTTCATACGCTTGTGCGCGGCGGCCCGCCGATCCCGGACGATGGCTTGTCGGTGAATTTTCTGGCGAATGGCCTGACCGTGCGGCCCGTCGATGACATGCCTCTGGTTCGTGATGCCGACATGAAGGGGCGTGTGAGCGGACGGACCGTCAACATCAACGTGGGGCAGGGTGCGGTCGATACTCCGGCCGGCCGACGACTTGGCATCTCCGATCTGACGTTTGAAGTGCCGGATCTCGCACCAAAGCCCGCGCCCACCAAAGTGCGCTTCCGGATCGATGGCCCGGTTCCTGCGGCCGCCGAAGTCCTGCAATCGGAACGGCTGCGCGAAGCTGGCGACACGGTGATCGATCCCAATTCGAGCAAGGGCACGGTGTCCGCGATCGTCACGCTTGCGATGCCTTTGAAGAATGCGCTGACGAAAGCCGACACAACCTATTCGATCAGTCTCGACCTTGGCGCGCTGGCCGTCGACAAGCTCGCGATGAATCAGAAACTCGAAGCGAATTCGCTCAAGGTGGTCGCGGACAATCAGGGTTATCGGGTCAGGGGCGACGTCAAGATTGGCGGACAGCCCGCGGCCCTTGACTACCGCAAGACGAGCGATGGCGACGCCGACGTGCGCGTGTCGGCGACCCTCGACGATGCGGCCCGGGCGCGCCTTGGTGTGGATCTTGGACAAAGCCTGAGCGGCGCCATTCCCATCAAACTGATCGGCAAGATTGCCGGCGGCGAAGGCGACAATCGTGACAATCGCTTCGGCGTCGAAGCCGATCTGACCGCGGCGCGTATCGATAACCTGTTGCCGGGCTGGACCAAGGTCGCGGGCAAAGCGACCAAGATGACGTTTAACGTCATTCAAAAGCCTCAAGGCACACGCTTCGAGGATATCGTCATCGACGGCAACGGCACGTCCATCAAGGGCTCGCTGGAAATCGACGACAAGAATGATCTCGTCAATGCATCGTTTCCGACATTCGCGCCATCTGAGGGCGACAAGGCCAACCTGAAGGCCGAGCGGCAGCCGGATGGAATGCTCAAGGTCACGATGCGGGGTGAGGTGTTCGACGGCCGCGGCTTCATCAAGAGCGCGATGTCGGGCAGGGATCCGAATACCAAGGAAAAATCCAAGAATTTTGACATCGATATCGACGCCAAGCTCGGCGCGCTTGCCGGCTTTTATGGCGAGGCGGTTCGCAGCATAGACCTGAAACTCACGCGCCGTGCCGGAGCGATCCGATCGTTCTCGCTCAGTGGCAAGCTGGGACGCGATACGCCGGTGATCGGCGATCTGCGCGGGCGAGGCCAAGGACAAGGCCAGGGGCGTGACGTGATGTATCTGGAGACGGGCGACGCAGGTGCGTTTTTCCGTTTCACCGATACCTACGCGAAAATGAACGGCGGCAAGATGTGGATCGCGGTCGATCCGCCGACGTCCGACACGTCGCCGCAGGAAGGACTGTTGAACGTCCGCGACTTCACGATCAAAGGCGAAGCCGCGCTTGACCGCGCGGTGGCGAACGCACCGGGAGCGAATTCGCAGGGCGTCGGGTTCTCCGGCATGCGCGCGGAATTCACCCGCCAGAGCGGTCAGTTGCGGGTCAAGGACGGGGTTCTTCGCGGCCCGACGATAGGCGCGACCATCGAAGGGGTGATCGATTATCCCGTCAATCAGGTGAAGATGAGCGGTACTTTCGTTCCGCTCTACGGTCTGAACAATATGTTCGGGCAAATTCCAATTGTCGGACTGTTCCTGGGCGGTGGCAGCAACGAAGGCCTGATCGGCATCACCTACGAAGTCGTCGGAACCCCCGGTGCGCCGGTTCTCAGGGTCAATCCGATTTCGGCGATGGCGCCCGGCGTGTTCCGCAAGATCTTCGACTTCAACACCGGCCGGCAAAGCGTCCCTACCGACTTCACCACGCCCCAGCAGTGACAGCATTTCAGGTTCAGGATCCGGGTTTCGATGCGCGCGTCCGAAAGACATTCGCCGGCCAACCGGCATTGGGTACGTTTGGAATAACGCTGGCGCAGGTCGGGCCGGGAACGCTTGAACTGCGGATGCCGTATGATGCGAAGTTCTCGCAGCAGAACGGTTTCCTGCACGGCGGCGTGGTATCGGCCGGGCTCGATACTGCGTGCGGGCTGGCGTCCTACACGCTGATGCCCGCAACGGCGGACATTCTGACCGTCGAGTTCAAGATCAATTTATTGGCGCCGGCCAAGGGGCAGACGTTCCGTTTCGTCGGCAGAGTCGTGAAGCCGGGCCGTACGCTTGTCGTCTCGGAAGGCCATGCCTATGCCAGCGACGACGGCCGCGAGAAACTGATCGCTACCATGTCGGCGACCATGATGACGATGCTGCGCCAGAGCTAGCCTGCCGCCATATTTTATACCGGCTTGAGCAGGACGTGCTTCTTGCGGCCCATCGACAGCTTGATGACGCCTTCCGGCGTCAGATCCTTCGGTGTCAGGACCATCTTCTCATCGGCAATCGCAACGTCATTGACACGCAGGCCGCCGCCTTTGATCTGACGCCGCGCTTCGCCATTGGAGGCCACAAGACCTGCCTTGACGAACAACCCGAGCACCGGCGCGCTGGCGTCCAGTTCGGTGCGGGAAATCTCGAGCGTCGGCAGATCGCTCGCGATGGCGCCTTCCTCGAACGTCTTGCGCGCGGTCTCCGAGGCCGCGTCCGCCGCTTCGCGGCCGCGGATGAGCGCCGTCGCCTCGGTCGCGAGCACTTTCTTCGCCTCGTTGATCTCCTGGCCCTTCAGCGCGGCGAGTTTTGCAATCTCGTCCATCGGCAGGAGAGTGAACAGCTTCAGGAAGCGCTCGACGTCACCGTCCTCGGTGTTGCGCCAGAACTGCCAGTAGTCGTAGTCGCTGAGCAGATCGCCATTGAGCCACACGGCACCAGCGGCGGTCTTGCCCATCTTGGCGCCAGAGGATGTCGTCAGCAGCGGACAGGTCAGCGCGTAGAGCTGGTGCGTGCCCATGCGGCGGCCGAGGTCGATGCCGTTGACGATGTTGCCCCACTGGTCGGAGCCGCCCATCTGCAGGTTGCAGCCGTAGCGCCGCGACAGTTCGACGAAATCGTAGGATTGCAGGATCATGTAGTTGAATTCGATAAACGACAACTCCTGCTCGCGCTCGAGCCGCATCTTCACCGAGTCCATGGTCAGCATGCGATTGATCGAGAAGTGCCGTCCAACGTCACGAAGCATCTCGATGTAGTTGAGCGCCGTCAGCCACTCTGCGTTGTCGGCCATCGCAGCATCGGTTTTGCCCGCGCCGAACTTGATCAGCTTGGTGAAGGTTCCCTTGATGCTCTCCTTGTTGGCATCGATCTGCTCGTAGGTCAGAAGTTTGCGCGTCTCGTCGCGGCCGGAGGGATCGCCCACGCGGGTGGTGCCACCGCCCATCAGAACGATGGGCTTGTTGCCGGTTTGCTGAAGCCAATGCAGCATCATGATCGAAAGCAGGTGCCCGACGTGCAGGGACGATGCCGTGCAGTCGTATCCGATGTAGGCCGTCACATCGCCCTTGGCTGCAAGTGCATCGAGCCCGGCAGCATCCGAGATCTGATGGATGAAGCCCCGGCTCTGAAGGACGTTGAGGAAATCGGACTTGTAGGCGCTCATGGCGGCACTCTTTAACGATTCAGATATTTAGCGTTTATTTGGGCCTGTGGTGTATCAGGTCCGGCGTCGGATTCAACCAAGCGGTTGGGATCGGAATGCGCGCAAATGAGGGCATTTCTGCCCGAGGGAGATACCCTTGCTGAAGGCGATCGGGCTGATGAGCGGGACGTCCCTTGACGGGGTCGATGTTGCGCTGATTGAAACGGACGGTGAGCATATCGGTGCATTCGGCCCGACGGGTTATCGCGCCTACGCCGACAATGAACGGGAACTCCTGAGGCGGGCGCTTGCCGATGCGGCATCCGTTACCCAGCGCGACGCGCGGCCGGGTGTACTGGCAGACGCCGAGCGATTGGTGACGCGTGCGCACGCCGATGCCGTCGAGAATTTTTTTCAGACGAACACCTTGTCTCGCGACGCAGTCGATGTCGTCGGCTTTCATGGACAGACGGTCCTGCATCGCCCGGAGCAAAAGCTCACCATGCAGATCGGTGACGGTCGTGCGCTGGCCGCGTCACTCGGCGTGCCGGTGGTGTTCGATCTTCGCGCTGCTGACGTTGCCGCCGGCGGACAGGGCGCGCCATTGGTGCCCGTGTATCACAGCGCGCTGGTGCGAATGCTGGCTCGTTCAGGACCGACAGCGGTCGTGAACATCGGCGGCGTTGCCAACATCACCTATATCGACGGTGAGACACTGATTGCCTGCGACACGGGTCCCGGCAACGCGCTGCTTGATGACTTCATGCTGCGCAGAACCGGTAAGGCGGTGGATCGCGACGGGCAAGCAGCGGCGAAGGGCCGCGCTGATGGTGAGTGGATCGCGAAGGCGTTGCGCCGTCCATTCTTCACCGCGCCGCCACCGAAGTCGCTTGACCGAAACGACTTTGCCACGTTGACCGTGGACAGCATGAGCACGGAGGACGGCGCCGCGACGCTGACGGCTTTCACAGCCGCCTCGATCGCGATGATCGCGCCGAGGCTCCCTCAGATTCCCGAAAACTGGATCGTTGTGGGCGGCGGTGCCAGCAATCCCACCCTGATGCGGATTCTGGGCGAGCGCCTGGCGCCTGCCACCGTGACGCGTGGCAGCGACCTCGGATGGTCCGGGGATGCCATCGAGGCGCAGGCCTTCGCATACATGGCCGTTCGCAGCCTCAAAGGTTTGCCGCTGACATTTCCGGGAACGACCGGCGTCACCGTGCCGCTCACGGGCGGGATCCTCGCGAAACCGTGACTTGAATGCATTTGCATGGATGTTGACAGGTCCATGCATCCGCATTTAATTTAATGCATGTGCATGGAAGGAATCGCGATGCTGGTCGCCGAGCTCATTTTCGCAGTTCAGATCATTCGTGATGGCGTTTGGCGCTACATGCGTCAGACCACATCGAATGTTGAAAGTGACAGACCGCCACCATGCTCGCATGAGTGGAGGAAAATGACGTGACCGAGAAACTCAAGCTCATCAGCCACAAGCTCTGCCCCTATGTTCAGCGCGCGGTGATTTCTCTGACCGAAAAAGGCGTGCCGTTCGAGCGGATCGATATCGATCTCGACAACAAGCCCGAGTGGTTTCTGAAGATTTCGCCGCTTGGTAAGGTGCCGGTGCTTCAGGTCGGCGACAAGGTTGTCTTCGAATCTGCAGTCATTCTCGAATATCTCGAGGAAACCCAGCCCAGGCCGCTGCATCCTCAGGATCCGCTGACCCGCGCCGAACATCGCGCGTGGATGGAGTTCGGCTCGGCGGTGCTGGGCGACATCTGGGGGCTGGAAACGGTCACCGATGAAGCTGCCTTCAACGTCAAGGTGAAGCAGGCGACCGAAAAGTTCGCTCGCCTTGAGGCAACGCTTGTCGCAGCTCCGTGGTTTGACGGCGAATCCTTCTCGCTGGTCGATGCGGTGTTTGCGCCGGTGTTCCGCTACTTCGATACGATCGATGAGATCGGTGACTTTGGCATACTCGCCGACAAGCCGAAGATCGCGCGCTGGCGCAAGAGCCTGCGCGAGCGGCCATCAGTGCGCGATGCCGTGAGCCCGGAATACTCCGCGCTGCTGCGCGCCTTCATGAAGAAGCACAAGTCGTATCTTTCCCAACTGGACCAGCGTGCTGCTGCCTAAAGGCGCAGGTCCAGTCACAAGAATGGCGCGGAATGATCCCTCATCCGCGCCATTTCTGTTTTTGGACAGTGGTTGTCGTCAGCGGACGTTGGCGAGCCGCATGTCGAGATATGACGTTACCGACTCCATCAGCGGCTCCATCTTGTCGACGAAGAAGTGGTTGGCGCCGGGAATGACCTGCTGATCGATCACGATTCCCTTTTGCGTCTTCAGCTTCTCGACCAGTGTCGTGACGTCCTTCGCCGGCGCTACGATGTCCTTGTCGCCATGAACGATCAGGCCGGACGAGGGGCAGGGCGCGAGGAACGAGAAGTCGTAACGGTTGGGCTCCGGCGCGATCGAGATGAAGCCTTCGACTTCAGGACGGCGCATCAGAAGCTGCATGCCGATCCATGCGCCAAACGAGAATCCGGCAACCCAGCAGGCGCGGGCTTCAGGATTGATGGTCTGTGCCCAGTCGAGGGCGGATGCAGCGTCCGACAGCTCGCCGGTTCCGTGATCGAATTGTCCCTGGCTGCGGCCGACGCCGCGGAAGTTGAAACGCAGCACCGAAAAGCCGCGCGCCACGAACGCATAATAAACCTGATACACGATCGGGTGATTCATGTTGCCCTGGAACTGCGGATGCGGATGCAGCACCATCGCAATCGGCGCGTTTTTCTGCTTCGCCGGGTGGTAGCGGCCTTCAAGACGGCCGGCGGGGCCGGTGAAAATGACCTCAGGCATCAAAGTTCCTTTGAAGCGTCGTTGTGCAGGCCGGCAGGCCTTAAGCAAACGATATGTCTCTCGAATGTTGTCACGGCGCGCGGTACGCGCGATGAACGGCTGCCGCGTTCTAGCATGGGGCAAGGGGCAAAAAGCAAGCATATTGAGCCTGCAGGAACTATCTAGGAGGTCCGGATTGCTGATTATTTTCATGCGATTGTGCGGTAAAGCGCCCTTCGGACCGGACTGGATCGTCAGACGTTATGCGTGATCGCGTCTATCTCGACTGGAATGCAACGACGCCGCTGCGGCCGGAAGCCCGTGCGGCGATGGCGGCTGCGTTCGACGTCAGCGGCAATCCGTCGTCGGTGCACAGCGAGGGTCGTGCGGCCCGGAAGCTTATCGAGGACGCGCGCGGAGCTGTCGCTGCCGCCGTCGGCGCGGATCCGCGGAGTGTTGTCTTTACATCCGGCGGTACGGAGGCGAACGCGCTGGCCCTAACGCCTGGACTGCGCCGAGGCGGCCGAGGGCCGGCACAGCGGCTGATTGTCTCCGCCATCGAGCATCCGTCGGTGCTCGCGGGTGGGCGATTCGCCCAGGGCGCCATAGAGATTGCGCCGGTGTTGCCTTCGGGCGTGATCGATCTGGAGAGACTCGCGGCGGCGCTGGCGAGTGGTCCTCCCGCTCTGGTTTCGGTCATGCGGGCGAACAACGAGACCGGGGCGATCCAGCCCATTCCCGAGGTGGCTGCGCTGGTTCATGAAGCCGGGGGCATCCTGCATGTCGATGCGGTTCAGGCATTTCTCAAAATACCAATCAATATCAAGGCGCTCGGCGCGGATATTCTCACGGTTTCTGCGCACAAGATCGGCGGTCCCAAGGGCGTCGGGGCGGCTGTCGCTGCGGATGGGCTGGAGGGGCTGCACGCGCAGGTGCGCGGCGGGGGACAGGAGCAGGGCCGCCGGGCCGGAACCGAGAATGTCGCCGGAATAGCGGGCTTTGGAGCGGCCGTCAGAGCCGCCGCCGGTTCCATGGACGTTGACGCGGCGCGCATGAAAGCCCTTCAGGCGCGCCTTGAAAGTGGCCTCAGGGACCATCGGGACACGG
Source organism: Afipia sp. DC4300-2b1 (assembly GCF_049895725.1). Classification (NCBI taxonomy): domain Bacteria; kingdom Pseudomonadati; phylum Pseudomonadota; class Alphaproteobacteria; order Hyphomicrobiales; family Nitrobacteraceae; genus Afipia; species Afipia sp. DC4300-2b1. The sequence continues at coordinate 407,833 of NZ_JAFCSX010000005.1, read as the reverse complement.
TGATCTTTTCGGATACCGCGCCACGGCTTCCCAACACCACGCTGGTCTCGGCCCTCGGGCTCAAGGCTGAAACAGCGGTGATCGGATTCGATCTGGAGGGCATCGCGGTATCATCGGGGTCGGCCTGTTCCTCCGGCAAGGTTCAGCCATCCCATGTCCTCCAGGCGATGAAGGCTGATCCAGCGCTTCTGCTGGGAGCCATTCGTCTCAGTCTGGGGTGGGACAGCACGGAAGCGGACATAGATCGCTGTCTGAAGGCTTGGAGAAAGCTCTCAGGTGTATTAGGTAAGGCTCATGCAATCGGGCTTGAACGGTTCTAACGTTCGCGCAATGCGTGTACTCAAGCCTTCTACAACTTAAATGGTCCACCGCGGTCCTTGAAACCGCGAGCGGAGGATTGAAATGCCGGCCGTACAAGAGACGGTCGATCGGGTTCGCCAGATCGACGTCGATCAATATCGTTATGGATTCGAGACCATCATTGAATCCGAGAAGGCTCCAAAAGGGCTTTCCGAAGACACCGTCCGATTCATCTCCGCCAAGAAGAACGAACCTGAGTGGATGCTCGAGTGGCGTCTGGAGGCGTTCCGACGCTGGCTGACGATGGAAGAACCGACCTGGGCGCGCGTCGATTATCCAAAGATCGACTATCAGGATCTCTATTACTATTCCGCGCCGAAGAAAAAGGCGCTGGCCTCGCTCGACGAGGTCGATCCGGAAATTCTGAAGACCTACGAAAAGCTGGGTATTCCGCTGCGCGAGCAGGAGATGCTGGCCGGCGTTGTGCGCCCTGAAGGCGAGCGCCGTGTTGCGGTCGATGCCGTGTTCGACTCGGTCTCTGTTGCCACGACCTTCCAGGCTGAGCTGAAGGCCGCCGGCGTGATCTTCATGCCGATCTCGGAAGCGATCCGCGAACATCCCGATCTGGTGAAGAAATATCTCGGCACTGTGGTGCCGACCTCAGATAACTATTTCGCGACGCTGAATTCGGCGGTGTTCTCCGACGGGTCGTTCGTCTACGTGCCGCCGGGTGTGAAATGCCCGATGGAGCTGTCGACCTACTTCCGCATCAACGAGCGCAATACCGGCCAGTTCGAGCGCACGCTGATCATCGCCGACAAGGGCGCTTACGTTTCCTATCTCGAAGGCTGCACCGCGCCACAGCGCGACGAGAACCAGTTGCACGCCGCCGTGGTCGAACTCGTCACCCATGACGACGCCGAGATCAAATACTCGACGGTGCAGAACTGGTATCCGGGGAACTCGGAAGGCAAGGGCGGCATCTACAACTTCGTCACCAAGCGTGGCGATTGCCGCGGCAAGAACTCCAAGATTTCGTGGACGCAGGTCGAAACCGGCTCCGCGATCACCTGGAAGTATCCGAGCTGCATCCTGCGCGGCGACAACTCGCGCGGCGAGTTCTATTCGATCGCGATTTCGAACGGCTACCAGCAGGTCGATTCCGGCACCAAGATGATCCATCTGGGCAAGAACACGACCAGCCGCATCATCTCGAAGGGCATCGCCGCCGGCGTGTCGCAGAACACCTATCGCGGCCTCGTCACCGCACATCGCAAGGCGACGGGCGCGCGCAACTTCACCGCCTGCGATTCGCTGCTGATCGGCGACAAGTGCGGCGCGCACACCGTGCCGTATATCGAAGCGAAGAACTCGTCGGCGCTGTTCGAGCACGAGGCGACGACGTCGAAGATTTCCGAAGACATGCTGTTCTATTGCGTGCAGCGCGGACTGAGCCAGGAAGAAGCGGTGGCGCTGGTCGTCAACGGCTTCGTCAAGGACGTGTTGCAGCAATTGCCGATGGAATTTGCGGTCGAGGCGCAGAAGCTGATCTCGATCTCCCTGGAAGGAAGTGTTGGATGACCGCGTTACTCGAAGTCAAAGGCCTCAAGGTTCAGGTGGAAGATAACGAGATCCTGCACGGTCTCGACCTCACCGTGAACCAAGGCGAAGTTCACGCCATCATGGGGCCGAACGGCTCCGGCAAGTCGACGCTCAGCCATGTCATCGCCGGCAAGCCGGGCTATGACGTGACCGCTGGCGAAATCCTGTTCAAGGGCGAAGACCTGCTTGAGATGGATCCCGACGAGCGCGCCGCCAAGGGCGTGTTCCTCGCGTTCCAGTATCCGGTGGAAATTCCCGGCGTCACCACAATGAATTTCCTGCATACCGCTCTCAATGCGCAGCGCAAGGCGCGCGGCGAGACGGAGCTGATGGCGCCTGAATTTCTCAAAAAGGTTCGCGAGATCGCCAAGTCGCTCAACATTCCGATCGATATGCTCAAGCGCGGCGTCAACGTTGGCTTCTCCGGCGGTGAGAAGAAGCGCAACGAGGTGCTGCAGATGGCGCTGTTCCAGCCAAGCCTGTGCATCCTCGACGAGATGGATTCCGGTCTCGACATCGACGCACTGCGTGTCGCCGCTGACGGCGTCAACGCGCTGCGCTCAAAGGACCGCGCGATGGTCGTTATCACCCACTATCAGCGTCTGCTGAACTACATCGTGCCGGATTTCGTCCACGTCATGTCGAAGGGCCGCGTGGTCAAGAGCGGCGGCAAGGAACTGGCGCTGGAACTGGAGAAGTCCGGTTACGCCCAGTTCGAAGACAAGGCAGCGTAAGCGGGTCCAATCATGAACGTTGCATTGGTTAAGCCCACGACGGACCATGCGCTTGGCGAGCTGTTCGCCGCAGCGCGGGGCCGTTTGCCCGGATCGGGGCCGGTTGCCGAGGTTCGGCAAAACGCCTTCGACGACTTTGCGCGTCTCGGCCTTCCGCACCGGCGCATCGAGGAATGGAAGTACACCGATCTGCGCGCGCTGCTGCGCGAGATCGCGCCGCTGGCACCGGCGCCGGATCAGGCTGATCTCGCGCGTGCGGCCAAGGCGGTAAAGTCGCTCGGCATCGACAGCACCCAGAAGCTTGTGCTGGTGGATGGCGTGTTCGCGCCGCAGTTGTCGGACGTGACGGCGCTGGAAGCGGGTGTCCACCTGCGGACGCTGCGTGAAGTTCTGGAAGACGGCAGCAACAAGGTCCGTTCCGATCTGCTGCAAACCAGCGTGGCGTCGGATGCGATGATTTCGCTGAATGCCGCGCTCGCGACGGATGGCGTTGTGATCGATGTCGTCGAAGGCGCTGCGCTCGCAAAACCGATTCATATCGTTCATGTGGCCACCGACTCGGGCACGTCGCTTGTCACGCGCTCGCTGCTGAAGGTCGGGAAGGGTGCTCGCGTCACGTTCGTCGAGAGCTTCGTAGCAGCGGAAGGCGCGAAGTCGTATCAGACGCACGATTCCGTCGTGATCTGGATCGGCGATGAGGCTGAACTTCAGCACGTTCGTCTGATGGAGGATGCGCTCGATGCCGCCAACATCTCGACCGGCATTTTCACGATCGGCGCCAAAGCCAAACTCAATACGTTCAACCTGACCAACGGCGGCAATATCAGCCGCTATCAGGGCTTCATCACGTTCGCCGGCGAAGGCAGCGAACTGACCACCAACGGGGTCAATCTGCTCGGCGCGCGCCGGCATGGTGACACCACGCTGGTGGTCGATCACGCGGTGCCGCACTGTTCCAGCCGCGAGGTGTTCCGCTCGGTGCTCGACGATCGCGCCCATTCGGTGTTCCAGGGCCGCATCATCGTGCGTCCCGGTGCGCAGAAGACCGACGGCAAGATGATGACGCGCGCCTTGCTCCTGTCGGATGAGGCCGAAGCGGACAACAAGCCTGAACTCGAAATCTTCGCGGATGACGTGACCTGCGGTCACGGCGCCACGACCGGTGCACTTGATGAAAGCCTGCTGTTCTATCTCCGCGCGCGCGGCTTGCCCGAGAGGGAAGCGCAGGCGCTTCTGATCGCTGCGTTTGTCGGGGAGGCTATCGAGTCCATTGCCGACGATAACCTTCGCGACTTTGCAGTCGCCGCTGCCGAGCGATGGCTGGCGACGCGAGGCTGATCATGCATCCGGCAGTTGCCAACGGCTCATATGATGTCGAGCGTGTCCGCCAGGATTTTCCGGCGCTGGCGCTGAAGGTTTACGGCAAGCCGCTGGTTTATCTCGACAACGCGGCATCGGCTCAGAAGCCGAATGCCGTGCTTGACCGCATGACGGAAGCCTACAAGTCCGAATATGCCAACGTTCATCGCGGTCTGCACTATCTCGCCAACGCTGCGACCGACGCCTATGAGGGCGGCCGCACCAAGGTTGCGCAGTTCCTGAACGCAAAGCGCAATGAAGAGATCATCTTCACACGCAATGCCACCGAAGCGATCAATCTCGTGGCGTCGTCCTGGGGCGAGCCGAACATCAAGGCCGGCGACGAAATCGTGCTCTCGATCATGGAGCATCACTCCAACATCGTGCCGTGGCATTTCCTGCGCGAACGGTACGGGGCGGTCATCAAGTGGGCGCCGGTCGATGACGAGGGCAACTTCCTGATCGACGAGTTCGAGAAGCTGCTGACGCCGAAGACCAAGCTGGTCGCGATCACGCAGATGTCGAATGCGCTCGGTACTGTTGTTCCGGTCAAAGACGTCGTGAAGCTCGCGCATGCGCGCGGCATTCCGGTGCTGGTGGACGGCAGTCAGGGCGCGGTTCATCTGAACATCGATGTGCAAGACATCGGCTGCGATTTCTACGTCTTCACTGGCCACAAGCTCTACGGTCCGACCGGGATCGGCGTGCTGTACGCGAAATACGATCATCTGGTCGCGATGCGCCCCTACAATGGCGGCGGCGAGATGATCCGCGAGGTCGCCAAGGACTGGGTGACCTATGGCGATCCGCCGCACAAGTTCGAGGCGGGCACCCCGGCCATTGTCGAGTCCATCGGGCTTGGCGCTGCCATCGACTACGTCAATTCGATCGGCAAGGAACGTATTGCCGCCCACGAGCACGATCTCCTGACCTATGCCACCGACCGGCTGCGGGAAATCAACTCGATCCGGATCATTGGGACGGCGAAGGGCAAGGGTCCGGTGATCTCTTTCGAAATGGCCGGCGCGCACCCACATGATGTGGCGACGGTCATAGACCGGGGCGGCATTGCGGTGCGGGCAGGCACCCATTGCGTCATGCCACTTCTGGAGCGATTCAACGTGACGGCGACGTGCCGTGCCTCATTCGGCATGTATAATACGCGGGCTGAAGTCGACCAGCTGGCACAGGCGCTGATCAAGGCGCGGGAGCTATTCGCATGAACGACACCATCCAGGCCGCTGAACCAGCGGCCCTGAAATTCGACACCCAGTCGGCGCTTCCTGCCGAGGAAACCGAGCGTCTCGGGACGGATATCGTTGCCGCGCTGAAGACGGTTTTCGATCCGGAAATCCCGGCGGACATTTACGAACTCGGCCTGATTTACAAGGTCGATATCAAGGACGACCGCTCCGTCGATGTGCAGATGACGCTGACGACGCCGAACTGTCCCGCCGCCGGCGAGCTGCCGACCATGGTTGAGAACGCGGTTGCCAGCGTTGCTGGTGTGGGTCCCGTTAGCGTCAACGTGGTTTGGGAGCCGACCTGGACCCCTGACCGGATGTCCGACGAGGCGCGCCTCGTCCTCAACATGTGGTGAGTTGAGACGACTCAGTTAGCTTCAGTATTTATCTGCATTTCAGGGTGGCCTTGAACCGCCACGAGGAATGAACAAATGACCGGTATGACGCCAAATGCTCCCGCGCCCTCCAAGCCCGCTGTGCGCCCCCGTCCGCAGGTGATGCGTCTGACGGAAGCGGCTGCGTCGCGCGTCAAGGAACTGTCTGCGCGTGCGGACTCCGAGATCGTCGGCCTTCGTGTCGGCATCAAGAACGGCGGCTGCGCCGGCCAGTCCTACACTGTCGAATATGCCCACGAGGTCCGTCCGACCGACGAGGTCGTGGAAGACAAGGGCGTGAAGGTTCTTGTCGATCCGAAGGCCGTGCTGTTTTTGCTCGGCACTGAGATGGACTACAAGGCCGACAAGATGCAGGCGCAGTTCATCTTCAACAATCCCAATCAGGTCAGCGCCTGCGGCTGCGGCGAGTCCGTCCAGTTGACCCCGGCCAAAGTCGGCTAATTCGTCCGGCTTTTTAGTTTTCGCGTAGTCTGGTCGCAAAACCGATACCACCCTTGGGTCGAGCCCGGGGGCAAGCTTTTGCGGAAGACGCGATGGACCGCGACTATCTCATCGATCTTTTCTCTGAGTTCGGGCCCGTCGTCCTGCGCAGGATGTTCAGCGGTTACGGCATCGTCGCCGACGATGTGAACTTCGCCATGGCGCTGCGCGCCGGAATCATCTTCAGGGTCGATGAGCAGACGGAAGCGCGTTACGAGGCCGAAGGCGTAAAGCCATTCCAGTATGAGACCCGGAACAAGACGGTCATTGTGAAATCCTACCGGCATCTGCCGGAGCGGCTCTACGACGATCCGGAGGAGCTGGCGGTCTGGGCCCGCGAGGCTGTCGGAGCCGCGAAGCGCGCTGCTGCTAAAAAGGCCGGCGTGAAGAAACGCTCAGGCCAGCGGAGCGCGCCGACGAAGGCTGCGCCTCGCAAGTCGGGAACAGGCAAGAAAGCAAAACCGCCCGCGGTCAAGAAGGCCGCCCTGAAAAAGGCAGGCCGAAAACGAGCCCGAAACGGTTGTCCGGAAAAAAGCGCTAGGCGACCTGAATGCGGTCGGCCGGAGAGAATTCCGGATCGGCTTCGCAGATGACGCGGTTGCGGCCGTTGCGTTTGGCGGCATAGAGACAGGCGTCCGCACGCTCGATCAGCCGTTCGCGATCGTCGCCGGGCTGAAGCATCGACACGCCGACCGAGATGGTGACGCGGCCGAGGATCTCGCCTGTCGACTTCTTCTTGAGCTGCTTCGACATCACCGCGCGGCGGATGTTGTCGGCAACCGTCAGGGCCTGCCGCAAGGCAGTGTTCGGCAGCACCACGGCAAACTCCTCGCCGCCATACCGCGCCGTGATGTCTTGCCCCTTGATCGTCTGCTTCAGCGACATCGCGACAAGGCGCAGCACCTGGTCGCCGGTGAGATGGCCATAGTTGTCGTTGAACGATTTGAAATGATCGATATCCAGCATCAGCAGGGATAACGGCTCTCCGCTCTCGGACGCATGCGCCACGGCGCCTTCGAGGGCGCGATCGAAGAACTTGCGGTTGCCGAGCGAGGTAAGTGGATCCGTCAGGCTCTCGGTGCGTATGGCTTCGAGGCTGTGCTGGAGGCTGCTGATCTGCTGCTTGGATGTGGCAAGGCGCGCTTCCAGGGCCTTGTTTGTTTCCTGCATCTCCCGGGTCGATGCCACCAGCGCCTCGACCACGGCCTTGACCTGCTCGCGATCCTTGGCGCCGGACAATTTCTGGGTGGCGCCTTCGAGGCTGCGTCCGAATGTAGAGGTCATTCCCAGCGCGTCGGTGATGAGATTCATCACGTCGTCGATTTCGTTGATCACCCGCGCTCCGACCGTGTCGATGCGCTCCGAGGTCCGGTGCTGGGAAAGATAGGTTTCGTAGATCTGCTCGAGATCGGCTTCGGTCAGCTTGCCGTTGCGCGCGAGTGTCTCGTTGATGATCTTGTTGAGAGCGGAATTGTAGCCGGTCGCGTAGATGTACCAGATTTCGTAGTTGCGAGGCACGGCGTTCTGGCGCAGGGATCGAATCTGGCCCAAAGCAACTTCGGCGAACGCCATGGTGCGTTCATATTCTTCCAGCAGGCCAATCACGTTCCGTGCCCTTCAAGGCAAGCTTCTGCATGCCCTTTAACGAAATGGCTAAAAGTATCGGATGCAAGTTAAGGGACGAGAATGAATGACCCGTAAACGGTTCCAGTCCGCAGACGGGTCAATTGGTTGGGGGTTAACCGCGAGCGCGGACCGGCCGCAGGAGAAACGCGGGCAGATGCGAGTGGTCTGCCGGTTCGGCATGCTGTTCGCGGGCTGATGCTGCGGGCATCGCGCGTCCGATCGACGGGACTTGCGACGCCGGCTTTTCGGCGGCATGGGGCTTCCGCTCAGAACCTTCCGTCTTCCGGGACTTGTTGCGGCCGCCACGGGTCCGCTGCGAGTCGCGGCGCGGCTTGCGCTCTTCCGGCGCACGCTCGGCCTGCTGTTCGCCGGCGGTTGATGGCGAGGCTTCGGTGCTTGCAACAACCGGGGTTACTTCGGCGCGAGCGATTGGCTGACCGATCAATTTCTCGATCGCGGTGACGGACTTCTGGTCCGCCGGGCTGACGATCGAAATCGCGGTCCCGAGGCGTCCGGCGCGGCCGGTGCGGCCGATGCGGTGAACGTAGTCGTCCGGATGATGGGGAACGTCGAAATTGATGACGTGGCTGACTTCGGGAATATCAAGACCGCGGGCGGCGACATCGGAGGCCACCAGCAAGGGAAGTTCGCCCTTGCGGAACTGGTCGAGCGAGGCTGTGCGAGCCGACTGATCCATGTCGCCGTGCAGGGCGCCGACGCTGAAGCCATGCTTCTGGAGGGATTTGTAAACCACCGCGACGTCGCGCTTGCGGTTACAGAAGATGATCGCGTTCTTGAGGTCCTTGGCGTCGCGCAGCAACTGCCGTAGCATTTCGCGCTTTTCGTGCGGTTCGCGGCCCACGCCGACCTGCGATTGAGTCACGGTGATCGCGGTGGAGGCGGGTTTGGAGACTTCGACCTTCTCAGGATTGTGAAGGAAAGTCTCGGTGATGCGCCGGATTTCCGGCGGCATGGTCGCCGTGAAGAACAGGGTCTGCCGGGTGAACGGGACCAGCTTGCAGATACGTTCGATGTCCGGAATGAAGCCCATGTCGAGCATGCGGTCGGCTTCGTCGATCACCAGCAGTTCGACGCCGGTGAGAAGCAGGCCACCGCGCTCGGTGTGATCCAGCAGGCGGCCGGGTGTGGCGATCAGCACGTCGACGCCGCGCATCAGCTTGGTGTCCTGATCGCCGAACGAGACGCCGCCGATGAGCAGCGCGACATTCAGTTTCTGGCCGGCGCCGTACTTGTCGAAATTTTCCTTCACCTGCGCCGCGAGTTCGCGGGTCGGTTCAAGGATGAGGGTGCGCGGCATGCGAGCCCGGGCGCGGCCTTTTTCGAGCAGCGTCAGCATCGGGAGCACAAAAGCGGCAGTCTTGCCGGTGCCGGTCTGGGCGATGCCGAGCACGTCGCGCCGGGCGAGAACGTGGGGGATCGCTTTTTCCTGGATGGGGGTAGGGGTTGTATAACCGGTGGCCGCAACAGCAGCGAGAACCTTGTCGGAAAGGCCGAGATTGGAAAAGGACATTGAGCCTCGAGTCGAAATCGCCGTTCGGACTCTGGAAATTTCTGTCGCGCTCACCCCGGAACGGCACGCTTTAAGGGCACGGGGAGGACATATTTGCCGACAGCGGCTGGCCAGGAAATCGCGTCTCGATTCTGACCGCGTTGCAGCGGAACATAGGCTCGATCCCGCGAAAGTCAATGAATTTAAGGGTTAAACGGCTGAAAAAGCTTAATACGACAATAAGTTGAAGGGTTTCTGGCGTTCAGAATCGGGCCATATGAACCGCCTTTTTGTAGCAGGCGACTATGACATACTCGCTGGAACGCCCGGAGCATGTGCATTCGGTCGAGCGGCCCTATCAGCCCTGCGCGGAATATCCGCCGTCGACCGGGATCGCGGTGCCGGTGACGAAATCGGAGGCGGGCGACGCGAGAAACACGGCAGCGCCTGCGAGATCGTCGATGGTGCCCCAGCGCTTCGCGGGCGTCCGATTCAGCACATTCTCGTTCAGTGCCGGCAATTGTTCACGCGCCTTGCGGGTCAGGTCGGTATCGATCCAACCCGGAAGGATCGCATTGGCCTGGATATTGTCGACCGCCCAAGACGACGCGATTGCTTTGGTGAACTGCACGATACCGCCCTTGCTCGCGGCATAGGCCGGCGCGAAACCCGCACCGAAGATGGACATCATCGAGCCGATATTGATGACCTTCCCGCCGCCAGCCTTCTTCATCGCTGGGTAGGCGGCCTGGGCGCAGAGAAAGGCGCTGGTGAGATTGGTGTCGATGACTGCGTGCCAGTCGTCGAGACTCAACGTGTGTGCAGGGTTGCGGATATTGATCCCGGCATTGTTGATGAGGATATCGAGCCGGCCGAATGCCTTCATCGTGGCCTCGACCATGCCAGCAACCGCGTTCTTGTCAGTCACGTCGACAGCGACTGCCAGCGCCTTTGCGCCAAGCGTCTCGATCTCGCGGGCTGCGCTTTCGGATTTTGCCTGGTTGCGTCCGGCAATAACGACGCTGGCGCCTGCTCGGGCCAGACCCCGTGCCATGCCAAGGCCAATGCCACCATTGCCGCCGGTCACGATGGCGACCTTGCCGGTGAGATCGAATGAGGATTTTTGCATGCTGTCTCCGCTGCGGTCTTCGCCGCTCGCGGGATCAGATCATATCGAGATGCCGCCGCCTAGCGGCGTTGCGCGATGATAATCATCAGCAATCCAGCGATGCCCAGTGCGGCGCCGTAGTAGGCCCATTGCATCTGGCTGATCATGAAGCTGGACTGCGGCCAGTTCACATAACCGGTGCCCTGACCGATCCAGAGCAGTCCGACCAAAAGCGCGAGTGTGCCAACAGTGAGGAGAAGTGTTTTCATATAGACACTACGCCTCCTGCCGGGATTGGTTTCACGAGCGGGCTATACGTCCAGCATGTCCTCGCTAGCGAACTCGGCCTTGTCGGAAATGAAGGCGAAGCGGGCTTCGGCCTTGGTGCCCATCAGGCGTTCGACGGAATCGGCTGTGCCTTCGCGATCGTCCGGCAGCAGCACGACACGCAACATGGTACGCTTGGTTGGGTCCATCGTGGTTTCCTTCAACTGCGCCGGCATCATTTCGCCGAGGCCTTTGAAGCGTCCGATGTCGACCTTGGCGTTGGCGTGGAATTCCTTCTTCAGGAGTTCATCGCGATGCGCTTCGTCGCGTGCGTACACCGTCTTGGATCCGTGGGTGAGGCGATAGAGCGGCGGCACGGCGAGATAGAGATGACCTTCGTCGATCAGGCGCGGCATCTGCCGGTAGAAGAAAGTGATGAGCAGCGAGGCGATGTGCGCGCCGTCCACGTCCGCGTCGGTCATGATGATGATGCGTGAGTAACGCAAATCCTCCTCGCGATACTGCGCGCCGATCCCGGCTCCGATCGCCTGGATGAGGTCCGCAAGCTGCGCGTTCGAGGTCAGCTTGTCCTTGGTCGCGGATGCGACGTTGAGGATCTTGCCGCGGAGCGGCAGGATCGCCTGTGTTTTGCGATCGCGCGCCTGCTTGGCGCTGCCGCCTGCGGAGTCGCCTTCCACGATGAAGAGTTCGGAGCCCTCAGTGGCGCTGTTGGTGCAATCCGCCAGCTTGCCGGGCAGCCGCAGCTTCTTCACCGCGGTCTTGCGCGAGGTTTCCTTCTCGGCGCGTCGGCGCAGCCGCTCGTCGGCACGCTCCACCACAAATTCCAGCAGCTTGTTGGCCTGCAACGGATTGCCCGTCAGCCAGTGATCGAACGGGTCCTTGATGGCCTGTTCGACGATCTTCTGGGCCTCGGCGGTCGCCAGCCGGTCCTTGGTCTGGCCCTGAAATTCGGGCTCGCGGACAAACACCGACAGCATCGCGGCGGCACCGACCATCACGTCTTCGGATGTGATGGATGAGGACTTCTTCCCCTGACCGATACGTTCGCCATAGTCCTTGAGGCCGCGCAGCAGCGCGCTGCGAAAACCCGCTTCATGCGTGCCGCCGTCGGGCGTCGGAACCGTGTTGGTGTAGGACGACAGAAATCCGTCAGCATCGGCAGTCCAGGCGACGGCCCATTCGCAGGCGCCATGAGCGCCGTTGCGGCCGGACTTGCCGGAGAAAATATCAGGGTGCACCAGCGTGTCCGCGTGGATCGCTGCCGCGAGATAGTCCTTCAGGCCGCCAGGGAAATGGAAGGTGTCTTCCTCAGGAACATCATCGACGCCCTTGAGCAATTCCTTGTCACAGCGCCAGCGAATTTCGACGCCGCCGAACAGATACGCCTTCGAGCGCGCCATCTTGAACAGGCGCTGAGGCTTGAAGACTGCCTTGGTGCCAAAGATATCGGTATCTGGCTTGAAGCGGATGGTCGTGCCGCGACGGTTGTTGATCTTGCCCAGTTCTTCGAGCTTGCCCTTCGGCTTTCCGCGCTCGAACGTCATCCTGTAGAGCTTCTGGTTGCGCGCGACCTCGACCACGAGTTGCGAGGAGAGGGCGTTCACCACCGACACGCCGACGCCGTGCAGGCCGCCAGACGTCTCATAGACCTTGGAGTCGAACTTGCCGCCGGCGTGCAGCGTGCACATGATGATTTCGAGAGCGGACTTCTTCGGAAATTTCGGGTGCGGATCAACCGGAATGCCGCGTCCGTTATCGACGACCGTGAGATAGCCGTCGGCGCCGAGATGTACCTCGATGAAAGTTGCGTGACCGGCGAGTGCTTCGTCCATCGAGTTGTCGATGACTTCCGCGAACAGGTGATGCAGCGCCTTCTCGTCGGTACCGCCGATGTACATGCCGGGACGGCGGCGAACAGGCTCCAGGCCTTCCAGCACCTCAATGTCGCGCGCGGTATATCCGGCCTCTGCACCTGACGGCTTGGCCGCAGCCTTCGCAGGTGCGCCCGGCTTCCTGCCTGAAGCCGCAAACAGGTCAGAGTCAGTTTTTTCTTTTTTATTCAGTGATTTAGCCATGCTTCTTAAATCTTGATATATCGTGATCGGGGGGCGAATCGCTGGCTGTTACTATGCCATGGTTACGGCGGCAAATGTGACGCAGGCGGTTCCCAAACATGGCGGCTGCTGGCCGTGGTATTCCGGATCAGGGGAACCGGCAGATTCGATAAGCCGGATTGGGACATTGCATGACGTTTGAGGAAATGACCCGCGGACTCGCGGAATTTGTCCGCGATCATCAGATGTGGGCGATGCCCGTTGTTTTCGGGCTCGCCTTTGCGGAGTCGCTGGCCTTTCTCTCGCTCATCATTCCGGCGTGGGGCGCACTGGTTTCCATCGGTGCGCTGATCGGTGTCAGCGGAATCAATTTCTGGCCGATCTGGATAGCAGGCGGACTGGGCGCAGCATGCGGCGACTGGTTATCCTACTGGATCGGAGTCAGATTCCACGATCGCATCGCCCACATGTGGCCAATGTCCAGCTTCCCCGACATGTTGCCGCGCGCCGAACGCTTCATGAAGAAGTGGGGGGTGCTCGGTATTTTCATCGGCCGCTTTTCGGGACCGTTGCGCGCAACCGTTCCACTGGTCGCAGGCGTCGTCGAAATGGAATACTGGCATTTCCAGTTCGCGAATTTTACCTCGGCGTTCGTGTGGTCCGGCCTTCTGATGGCGCCCGGCATCATGGGCGTCAAAATGCTCATGTGACGGCGCGCGCTCAAACTATTTTGTGATCGGGAATAGCTGTCGCGAAGTGGTGTTAAATTGACACGCCGGTTGTCGTGCGTGGACAAGCTGCGAATGAGTTGCAACAGGGCAGCATGCGAACGACCGCGAAGAACCGCGGCATTGAATTTCACAAACCGGGAGAAAACACGATGGATTTGACACGACGTCATGCACTGGCTGGCGCTGCCGCTCTCACCGCTGCTCCGCTGTTGCCGGTTCTTCCCGCGAAAGCCGCGGCACCCGCTGCGGGCAAGCAAAACGCCGGCTTCTATCGCTACAAGGTTGGCGACGCGGAAGTGACCGTCGTCTCCGACGGGTCCACCACATTTCCGCTTGCTGACAATTTTGTGACGAATGCGAAGAAAGAGGAAGTGAATGCCTCGCTCGAAAAAGCATTTCGGCCGCGCGACTCAGTCACGATCTATTTCGGGCCGCTCGTGATCAACACCGGCGGCAAACTGATCGTCATCGATACAGGCAACGGCCCCGGCGCATTCGCAAGCAGCAAGGGCACCATGGGACAGTTCGCCAGCAATCTTGCCGCCGCGGGGATCGATTCCAAGGCAGTCGATATGGTGGTAATTTCGCATTTCCATGGCGACCACGTGAACGGATTGCTCACCGCCGACGGTCAGCCGGCGTTTGCGAATGCCGAGGTGCTCGTGCCATCCGTCGAATGGAAATACTGGATGGACGATGGGGAGATGAGCCGCGCGCCGGCAGGCCGCATGGAAGGTCTGTTCAAGAACAACCGCCGCGTTTTCGAGGCTGGTTTGAAGAAGAAGGTCACGCCCTACGAGTGGGGCAAGGATGTCGCGCCCGGCCTGCTCGCAGTCGAGACCATCGGCCACACGCCCGGTCACACGTCGTACGTACTGTCTTCCGGCGCGGACAAGGTGTTCATCCAGTCGGACGTCACCAACAATCCGGACCTGTTCGCTCGCAATCCCGGCTGGCAGGCGTTCTTCGATCAGGATGGTCCGCAGGCCGAAGTCACCCGGCGCAAGGTCTATGACATGCTCGCGGCGGACAGGATGCGCGTACAGGGCTTCCATTACCCATTCCCGGGTCTTGCCAACATCGAGAAGGACGGCACCGGCTATCGCTGGGTGCCAGCTCCCTGGAATCCGACTATCTGATCCGCGGATGATCGCTTGACGGAAAATGGGCGCGGACTTATATCCGCGCCCATGATTTTGAACGCTACCATGATCGCTGCCCGCCGCCGCCGCATTCTCGCGGTATGGGCGGTTGATTGCGTTTAAGATCACCCCTCGTGCCGCCGGAGATGACCCGCGGCACACCTTGCTTCTCAAAACACGCGGTTTGATCTCAAGCGGCTCCTCGCAGAAGCAGGAGTTTGCAATGTACGTTCCGCCCGCCTTCCGAGTTGACCGCGCCACTTGCCTCGCGTTCGCTGCCGCGCGCGGATTCGGGCTGGCCTGCGCCCATGACGGGGAAAAACCCATCGCGTCGCCGGTGCCGTTCCACATTGAGTATGGAAGCGACGGCACGCCGCAGCTTTGTTTTCATCTTGCGCGCCATAATCCGCTGATCGGCCGCGCCGATGGCGTAACCCCATGGCTGTTCGCCGTAAGCGATGCGGATACCTATGTATCGCCCGATTGGTACGTCTCCCCCGACCAGGTGCCGACGTGGCTCTATCGGTCGGTTCACATGACAGGCGCGGTCCGGATCATGACAGGGCAACAACTGCCGGATCACCTGAATCAGGCCAGCGCCCGGTTCGAAAGCGATCTTGCGCCGAAAAAGCCCTGGACGGTGGACAAGATGTCGTCCGGCCGGCTTGAAGCGATGATGAAGGCCATCGTGGGGCTGGTCATGACCGTTGAGGGTGTCGAGGGCAGCTTCAAGCTGAACCAGCATAAATCGGATGCGGACCATGTTGCGGTCACCCGCGCTTTGGCCTTACAGACATCCGCGGGCGCGGGCATCCTGTCGGCTGCGATGCACGCCATGCGCCCGCAGGCCTTTGCCGCCGTTGAAGACAATGAAATGTTGAGCACTGCGCACGAAGGGATCGCGCCATGAGCACGAAGAAGAAAATCGGCATCCTTGGCGCCTCCGGCTACACCGGGGCCGAACTTGTCCGGCTGCTGCTGCGCCATCCCCGCGTGGAGATTGCCGTGCTGACGGCTGACCGGCGCGCCGGGCAGATGATGGGCGACGTGTTCCCGCAGTTCGCGCCATATGATCTGCCGCGGCTGGTGACAATCGATGAGGTCGATTGGGCCAACGCCGGGCTCGATCTGGTGTTCTGCGCGTTGCCGCACGCCACCACGCAGAAGGTACTGAAGGACGTCTTCGCAAAGGCGCCGGACATCAAGATCGTCGATCTGTCGGCGGACTTTCGGCTGGAAGATCCGGCGGCCTATGCCAAGTGGTATGGGCACGACCATCATGCGCTCGAACTTCAAAAAGAAGCCGTCTACGGACTGGTGGAAATCTATCGGCGGGACATCAAGAAGGCGCGGCTGGTCGCCAATCCCGGTTGTTACACGACCTGCGCGCAGTTGCCGCTGATCCCGCTGCTGAAAGCCAAGGCGATCGAACCGGACGAAATCGTCATCGATGCGAAATCCGGAATGACCGGTGCGGGGCGTTCGGCGAAGGAAGAGATGCTGTTCTCGGAGGTCTCCGAAGGCTTCAACGCCTACGGCGTCGGCCAGCATCGGCACATGGCTGAACTCGACCAGGAGTTTTCAAAGGCCGCCGGCAAGGAGGTCGTCGTATCGTTCACGCCGCATCTCCTTCCGATGAACCGGGGAATCTTCTCGACCATCTACGTGCGGGGCCGGCGGGGCAAGATCGCGCAGGATCTTCACGAGATTCTGGTGAGCCAGTTCGAGAAGGAGCCGTTCGTTCACGTCCTGCCGTTCGGCAAGACCCCGCATTCGCGACATGTGCGCGGCTCGAACATGACGTTCATTGGCGTGGCCGCGGATCGCATCGCGGGACGGGCGATCATTGTCTCGACCCTCGACAATCTCACCAAGGGTGCGTCGGGGCAGGCCGTGCAGAACATGAATCTGGTGCTCGGCCTTCCTGAGACGATGGGTATCGATCAGCCACCGATGTTCCCGTAACCGCGGCGCAGCAGGTAATAAAAAAGGGACGGCGATGAGCCGTCCCTTTTGTTTGTCTCGTCGGATTTCCGATCAGAGGATCTTGAAGATTGCAAGCGCCAGCATGGCCTGGGCTGCAAAGCCGATCAGGAATGTCAGCGTGCGCAGAACAGGCACGCCGAGCGTATAAACGATGAGATGGGCGACGCGCGACCAGAAGTAGACGGCGCACGCAAGCACGGTCCATTTGCTCGAATAATCGATGGCATTGAGGATCAGGACCAGCGGAGCGAACACCACGAGGTTCTCGACGGCATTGTCGTGTGCAAAGAGCAGACGGTTCGCCCATTCGGCGAGCGGCTTGTCGTTGCGCGACGGATTGGCCATTGCGCCGCCAAGGCCGCGCACCTGGCAGCGGTTGAGAACGTAGGGCACCCAGAGCAGGCCGGTGAAAATAACGGTCAGCGTCAGCCAGAACAGTTCACGTGTCATCGACGTTTGTCCTTCCAATCTTGCAAGGCCTGCCCGGAGGCGGGTGGAAATGCCTTCGCCGTCCCGCCATGGTGCGGGGCGAGTCGACGAAGCAAATAACGTGTGAAGTCATAGACGATTGGCGATGCAAGGCCAACGTCGCGGCAGGCGTTATGCTCAGGCGCGGACCCGGACATAGCTTCCCGGAGCGTCTTCAATGGCTTCCAGAGGTCCGCTGCCGGGAATGCGGGCGGGCACCTGCTCGGCATCGATCGTTTCGAGCCACGAGCGCCAGTCCGGCCACCACGATCCCTTGTGCTCCTGTGCATCCTTGAGCCAGTCGGCGAGGGTGATATCGCCAATGCGGTCATTGGTCCAGTACTGGTACTTGCCCAGTTCCGGCGGGTTGACCACGCCCGCGATATGACCGGAGCCGGCCAGCACGTATTTGACCGGGCCGCCGAAGAACTGTGAACCGTAGAGCACGGATTCGGCCGGTGCGATGTGATCCTCTTTGGTGGCGAGATTGTAGACCGGCACCTTCACCTTGGAGAGATCGAGCTGCGTATTGTCGATGGTCATGGAGCCGGTGGACAGGCGGTTCTCCAGATAGCAGTTGCGAAGATAGAAGGAGTGGTTCGCCGCCGGCATGCGGGTGGCATCCGAATTCCAGTGCAGCAGGTCGAACGCCGCAGGCTCCTTGCCCTTAAGATAATTGCTGACCACGTACGACCAGATCAAATCGTTCGAACGAAGCATGTTGAAGGCCATCGCCATTTTGCTGCCTTCGAGTACCCCAGCCCTGTTCATGTCGCGTTCGAGACTTGAAATCTGGCTCTCGTCGACGAACACCAGCAGATCGCCAGCATGGGTGAAATCGACCTGCGCGGCGAGGAAGGTCGCCGAGGTGACGCGCACCTGACGCTTTTCCGCAAGCCACGCCAGTGTCGTCGCGAGCAGCGTGCCGCCGACGCAATAGCCCATGGTGTGGACACGCATTTCGCCGGTGGCCTTCTCGATGACGTCCATCGCCGTCAGCGGGCCTTCGCGCATGTAGTCCTCGAAGGTCTTGCCGCCAAGCTTCTTGTCGGGGTTGACCCATGAGATCAGGAATACGGTGACGCCCTGATTGACGCACCACTGGACGAACGACTTCTGCGGGTTGAGATCGAGAATATAAAACTTGTTGATCCACGGCGGCACGATGAGCAGTGGCGTGCGGAGAACGGTTTCGGTCGTCGGCGTGTACTGAATGAGCTGCATCACCTCATTCTGATAGATCACCTTGCCGGGCGTTAGCGCGAGGTCCTTGCCGATCTCCAGATTGGCCGCCGACTGGCGGATTTTGAGCGTTCCGTTTCCGGCTTCGATATCCTCCGCAAGCATCGTCATGCCGCGAACGAGATTGTCCGCGTTGCTCGCAAGTGTCTGGCGCAATACTTCCGGATTGGTCAGCACGAAGTTCGATGGTGAAATTGCGTTCGTGACCTGCTGGACGTAGAACTCGGCTTTCTTGCGGGTATGCGGATCCAGACCATCGGCGTTCTTGACCAGATCGTTGGCGCACTGCGTGGTCAGCAAATAGGCCTGCATCACGAAATCGAAAAACTGGTTCGATTTCCACTCGGGGTCCTGGAAGCGCTTGTCACGCGGCGAGGGATCGGCAGCGCGTGTCGTCGTCTCGCCTGAGAGGCGGCGTGCGGCGCTGGTCAACAGATCCAGGTAAGCCTTGCCCAGCTTCGCCTGAACGCTGGCAGCGCGGTCCTTGTCGGAGAGCCAGTACTCCGCCACGGACGTGAACGTCTTCACCAGCTCATTCAGCTCGCCGGGCGGACGATCCTTGGCTTCCCCGTTTTCGCGAGGCTTCAGATAAGCGGAGAGGGCGCGGCCGCTTGATTCAAGAGCACGCGCAAGATTTGCGGAGAAGGCTTCCGGATCGAAGCTTTTCGCGGCGCCGGAGTCTCCAGACTTGGTGCTTAGCAGAGTGTCACTCATCGCTTGCTTCTAAACTCTTGTTTCAAACCGCGAACGCTGTGAGTTCGCACCATCATCATGGCATAGTTCGGATGCGCCCGCTGATTTGCATGTGCTGCGCTGCGACATGATTAATACTTCGGTCATATTAGGGCCTCATGAACGCGATCTGCTTCGCTGCGGCTGTTGGTCGGGAGTTAACGCTTTCCGCCGATGTTGAGTTCAGATCGCCTGCGCATTTTGCAGAGCAGGAATCGTGCCGCTTTAAATCAAGGGGACGTGACAATTTCTGTGGGACGCCACACGCATCCGGTTCGGCGGTGGCCGGCTTTGCCCGGTCTGCTGTTGCTCGGCATTGTGCTGGGCGGTTGTGCGTCCACGATCGCCGACGCGCCTCTGGTGGGATTACCGGCCAACACACCGGCACGGCCTGCGACCCCGGCTGAGTACCTGCCCGTGCATGATGTTCCAGCGCCCCGGCAAGAGACGGTGCTGGATCAGGCCCAGCAGGACAAACTGGAGAAGGATTTGCTCGCGGCCCGCGACAGGCAGGCGGCCGGCGCCAAGGCTGCTCAGCGCCGCAGCAACTAGGGTCCTAAATCCGAGGTTAGCGTCTAGGAATTGCGCCTCGCCGCAACTGCCGGTTGGTGCTAAAAAGACCACGATTCAATCGCAAAAATGCAAATTCTGGTGCGGGTCACCCCGCATTGCGTTCGAATCCGCGTAATATGCTGAAATTCCGTGTCTTCTAACCGCCGTGCCGAATTCCACTTCGGTACAAAACACGTTACTAATCTCGTCGTTATTCGCCGGTGTTACCGGCTCCCGGAGCCCGACCCATGGAAGAGTTTTACCGTATCCGCCGTCTGCCGCCTTACGTATTCGAGCAAGTCAACCGGGCCAAGGCGGCCGCGCGGAACGCCGGGGCCGATATCATCGACCTTGGCATGGGAAATCCGGACCTCCCGACCCCTCCGCATGTGATCGAAAAGCTCAAGGAAACCCTTGGCAAGCCGCGGACCGACCGCTATTCGGCGTCGAAGGGCATCACGGGCCTGCGCCGCGCGCAGGCTGCCTATTACGAGCGCCGTTTCGGCGTGAAACTTAATCCGGAAACCCAGGTCGTTGCGACGCTCGGTTCCAAGGAAGGCTTCGCCAACGTCGCGCAGGCGATCACGTCACCCGGTGACGTGGTGCTGGTGCCGAACCCGAGTTATCCGATCCATGCTTTCGGCTTCCTGATGGCGGGCGGTGTGGTTCGCTCCGTTCCCGCCGAACCGACCCCGGAACTGTTCAGCGCACTCGAGAAGGCGATCGTTCACTCGATCCCCAAGCCGATCGCGATGATCGCGTGTTATCCGTCGAACCCGACGGCGTACGTCGCATCGCTTGATTTCTACAAGGACCTCGTCGCGTTCGCGAAGAAGCACGAGATCTTCATTCTGTCCGATCTGGCCTATGCGGAACTGTATTTCGAAGGCGTGCCGCCGCCATCCGTTTTGCAGGTGCCGGGCGCGATCGATGTCACCGTCGAATTCACCTCGATGTCGAAGACGTTCTCGATGGCCGGCTGGCGTATGGGTTTTGCCGTCGGCAATGAGCGGATCATCGCAGCGTTGACGCGCGTGAAATCGTATCTCGACTACGGTGCGTTCACACCGGTCCAGGTCGCTGCAACCGCAGCGCTGAACGGTCCGCAGGATTGCATCAAGGAAATGCGCGACACCTACCGCAAGCGCCGCGACGTGCTGGTGGAAACCTTCGGCCGTGCGGGCTGGGATATTCCGCCGCCGGCGGCGTCGATGTTCGCCTGGGCGCCGTTACCGGAGAAATTCCGGGAGGTCGGCAGCATGCAGTTCGCTACGCTGATGGTGGAAAAATCCGGCGTCGTCGTATCGCCGGGCGTTGCCTTCGGCGAGCACGGCGAGGGCTATGTCCGCATCGCGATGGTGGAAAACGAGCAGCGTATTCGCCAGGCAGCCCGCAATATCCGGCGCTTCCTTGAAACTGGCGTTGAATCGTTGCACAACGTGGTTCCGCTCGCCAATCGGCGGTAGGCACGATCCCGAAAAGTGGCCCCCGGTTTTCGGACCAGATCATGCCTAGTTAACTCAAGTTTTTCCGGCAGGTTTTCAGCAAGATGGTCGCACCCCTCAAGGTGGGTATTGCGGGCCTCGGCACCGTGGGTGCCGAGGTAGTCCGCCTGATCGAAAGTCAGGGCAGGGCCTTGTCGGCGCGGTGTGGCCGTGGCGTCCGGGTTGTCGCGGTATCCGCTCGTTCTAAGGCCAAGAAGCGCGGTGTCGATCTGCGCGGGATCGAGTGGGCCAAGAACCCGCTGGCGCTGGCCAATGATCCGAAGATCGACTGCTTCGTCGAACTGATGGGGGGCTCCGGCGAGCCGGCTCTCTCCGCGATCGAAGCCGCACTGCGGAACGGAAAATCCGTCGTCACGGCGAACAAGGCGCTAATCGCCAGGCATGGCTCGCGCCTGGCTGCGCTGGCCGAAAAACACGGCGGCGCGTTGAACTATGAAGCCGCAGTCGGGGCGGCAATCCCCGTCATCAAGACGCTGCGCGAAGGCCTTGCCGGGACTGGCATCAATCGCGTCTATGGCATTCTCAACGGCACCTGCAATTACATCCTGACGCGGATGGAACGCGAGGGACTGTCGTTCGCGGAGTGCCTCAAGGATGCGCAGCGGCTCGGATATGCCGAAGCCAATCCGTCGTTCGACGTCGATGGACATGATACCGCACAGAAGCTTGCCATTCTCGCCAGCCTCGCATTCGGCACCAAGGTCAATCAGAGCGCGGTTTACGTTGAAGGCATTTCATCCATTGCGCCGGAAGATCTGCGCGCGGCTGAAGAACTCGGATACCGGGTAAAATTGCTCGGAGTTGCGGTGCGCACCGAATCCGGCATTGAGCAGCGCGTGCATCCCACGATGGTGCCGAAGTCGTCGTCGATTGCGCAGGTCATGGACGTCACGAATGCTGTGACCATCGACGGCGAGGGCATTCCGCCGATCACGCTGGTGGGGCCGGGCGCCGGTGGCGCTGCGACTGCATCTGCCGTGCTGGCCGATATTGCGGACGTAGCGCGCGGCATTCGCGCGGCACCTTTCGGACGGCCCATCGAAAAGCTGAAAACGACGACCAAGGCGCCGATGAAGCGTCACGAGGGCGGCTATTACATTCGCCTGATGGCGCGCGATCTCGCCGGAACCGCCGCGACCATCGCGACACGCCTTGCCGAGCAGAAAATTTCCATTGAATCGATCGTGCAGCGTCATCCAGACGGCGCAGTCGAGCCGGTAAATACGCGCGGCAAACCATCGCCGGTGCCGGTCATTCTCATCACTTACGCAACCACCGAGGATGCAGTGCGCCAGGCGTTGCATGCCGTCCAGCAAGATCGGGTGATAACCGGCCGTCCGCAGGTCATCCGCATCGAAAAGAACTGATAGGGTCCGGTCCGCCGGGTCCATCGCCACGTCTGTTGTCTTGGGAGTTAGCCTATGTCCGTTACGATTTCCGTTCCGCCGCAGCTTCTGCTGGAACGCATTCTCACACTCGAAATCGTGCGCGTGACTGAGCGTGCCGCGGTGTCTGCTGCTCGTCTCCGGGGCCACGGCAACGAAAAGGCCGCCGACCAGGCTGCGGTGGACGCGATGCGCCGCGAGCTCAACAAGATTCCAATCCAGGGTACTGTCGTTATCGGCGAAGGCGAGCGTGACGAAGCCCCGATGCTGTTCATCGGCGAGAAGGTCGGCTCCGATGCAGGTCCCGAAGTCGATATCGCGGTCGATCCGCTCGAAGGCACCACGCTGTGTGCCAAGAACATGCCGGGCTCCATTGCGACCATGGCGATGGCAGAAGGCGGCACGCTGCTGAACGCACCGGACGTCTACATGCAGAAAATCGCGGTTGGTCCGGGCTATCCGAAACATGTCGTCGATCTCGACGCGCCGCCGGCCGAAAACATCCGCCGTCTTGCCCGCGCCAAGGATGTGCATCCATCGGCGATCACCGCGCTGGTGCTGGATCGTCCGCGTCACGCCGACATCATCAATGCGATCCGCTCGACCGGCGCTGCGGTCCGCCTGATCACCGACGGGGACGTCGCCGGCGTGATCCACACCGCCGATCCGGAGAACACCGGCGTCGATATCTACATGGGCACCGGTGGCGCGCCGGAAGGCGTGCTGGCTGCTGCGGCGCTCCGCTGCATCGGCGGCCAGATGCAGTGCCGTCTCATTCTCGACACCGACGAGAAACGCGAACGCGCGATGAAGATGGGCATCAAGGACCTCAACATGGTCTATGGCATCGAAGACATGGCGCGCGGCGACTGCCTGTTCGCGGCAACCGGCGTCACAGATGGTTCGCTGCTCTCAGGCGTCAAGTTCCGCAAGAACGTGATCGAGACCGAAACCGTCGTGATGCGCTCGGTGACCGGCACGGTTCGCATCATCAAGGGCGAGCATCGCCAGTTCGAGAAATTCCACCTCGACTAAGCAGGGAAATCCCATGACCGAGCGCGTTGTCATCCGGCCGCTTCGCGTGGATGAGCGCGAGGCGTGGGAGCCGTTGTGGGACGGCTATCTCAAGTTCTACAAGGCCTCTGTTCCGGCCGAGACAACGGCTGTGACATGGCAGAGGTTTCACGATGACGCAGAGCCGATGTATGTGCTCGGCGCGTTTGTCGATGGCAAGCTGACCGGCATTGTCCATTTCCTTTACCATCGCTCATGCTGGACGGTCGGCAACTACTGCTATCTCCAGGACCTGTTCGTGAACGAGGGCGCGCGTGGCCACGGCGTGGGCCGCAAGCTGATTGAGGCCGTCTACGAGAAGGCCAAAGCCGCAGGCGCGAGCAGGGTGCACTGGCTGACCCAGTTCGAGAATGCGCGCGCACAAATCCTCTACGATGAAGTCGCCGACCGGTCGGGCTTCATGCAATACCGCAGGATTTTCTGAGAGGTCCGATGTCCGAGATCAAGGCGCTGCTGTTCGATGTCTTTGGCACCGTGGTCGACTGGCGGACCAGTCTGATCGATAATTTCACCGCATGGGGCCAAGCGAAGGGTCTCAAGGGCGACTGGACTGCGCTGGTCGACGGCTGGCGCGCCGCGTACATGCCGTCGATGGACGAGGTCCGCAAGCATCCCGAGCGCGGCTTCGTGATCCTCGATGACCTGCAGCGGCAGTCGATCGAGCCGCTGGCGGCGAAGCTCGGCATCACAGGACTGACGTCAGCCGACTTCGACTACCTCACACGCGGCTGGCACAGCCTCAATCCATGGCCGGACAGCGTCGGCGGCCTGACGCGGCTGAAGAGGAAATTCATCATAAGTCCGTTGTCCAACGGCAATGTCGCGCTGCTGACCAACATGGCGAAGCACGCAGGCCTGCCGTGGGATCTGGTGCTGAGCGCCGAGGTGTTCGGCCACTACAAGCCCGACCGCGAAGCCTATCTGGGCGCGGCGAAGATTCTTGGCCTGACGCCAGGTGAGGTGATGCTCGTGGCCGCGCATAATAACGATCTCGAGGCAGCGCAGTCATTCGGCCTGAAGACCGCATTCGTTCCGCGCGTGACGGAGTACGGTCCGCACCAGAACCGCGATTTCAAGGCCGAGGGCAACTGGGATTACGTGGTCAAGGACTTCAACGATCTGGCGGACAAGCTCGGCTGCTAGAAAATGCGTCGCCCTTCGAGGCCCATAGCTGTTCGAAGAACGGCGTTCTTTCGAACGCCTATTGCTTTGCTACGGCTCCTCAGGGTGATGGAAACAACATGAGACGTTATCTTGAGGGGCGAGCACTTGCGAGCCTCGAAGGATGACAGCGACGAATCATTGAACGCTGACGCTTCGTGCTTACCTGCGGAAAGCATCATGACGCTCCCTGCATCCGCATTGCCAGTTGAGACGATCCCCGCCTTCCTCGGCGTGAACCAGTCTGCGACCGGCCGCGTGTGGCGCGACCGGCTCGATCCGCGCGGGGCGGCAAGGGCGCTCGCCATTGCGCAGCGCTATCAGGTGCCTGAAATGCTGGCGCGGATCATCGCGGGCCGCGGCATCGACATCGACGCCGTCGAGGACTTTCTCGATCCGACCATCCGCAAGCTGCTGCCCGATCCCTTGACTGTGACGGAGATGGAAGCTGCGGCCAAGCGCATTGCCGACGCTGCGGCGCGCGGCGAGAAGGTCGCGATCTTCGGCGACTACGACGTGGACGGCGCGACCTCCGCTGCGCTGCTGACCTGGCATCTGCGCCATTGCGGGCTCGATCCGCTGATCCACATTCCCGATCGCATCTTCGAGGGCTATGGCCCCAATGTCGAAGCCGTGCGCGGCCTCGCCAACAGGGGCGCGACACTGCTGGTTACGGTCGATTGCGGCACCACCAGCATCGAACCGCTGGCGGAAGCCAAGCGGCTCGGCATGGATGTGGTGGTGATCGACCATCACCAGTGCGGTGACGAGCTTCCCGTCGTCGATGCATTGGTCAATCCGAACCGCCCGGACGACCTGTCAGGCCTCGGACATCTCGCCGCCGTCGGTCTCGTGTTCGTCACACTGGTTGCGGTGAACCGTGAATTGCGCGCCCGCAATTTCTGGAGCGACGTTCGGCCCGAACCAAATCTGCTTGACGCGCTTCATCATGTGGCGCTCGGAACCGTTGCCGATGTGGCAGCACTAACCGGCCTCAACCGCGCCTTCGTAGCCAAGGGGCTGATCGCCCTGCGCCGCCGGGATCATGTCGGGCACACCGCGCTGATGGATGTGGCGCGGCTGAGCGGCCCACCGGAGGCGTGGCACCTCGGTTTCATGCTCGGACCGCGCATCAATGCTGGCGGCCGCATCGGGCAGGCGGACCTCGGCGTGAGGCTGCTTCTGGAAGGCGATATCTCGGAAGCCGCGCGGATTGCCGCCGAACTGGATCGCCTCAACACCGAACGCCGTGTCATCGAGCAGATGGCCGAGGCGCAGGCCGAAGCCGAGGCGCTTGCGTCGCTTGGTCGGGACGACAAAGGTTCGGTGATCGTAACTGCGTCCGAGGGCTGGCATCCGGGCGTTGTCGGTCTTGTGGCGTCGCGACTGAAAGAGAAGTTTTCACGTCCCGCATTCGCCATCGCGCTGGAGCCGGGCGGGATCGGCACCGGATCGGGCCGCTCGATTCCGGGCGTCGATCTCGGCAAGGTGGTGCGCGAAGCGGTGCACGAGGGAATTCTTCTGAAAGGCGGCGGTCACGCCATGGCGGCGGGCGTGACGCTGAAGAAAGAGCGGCTTGCGGAATTCCGCGCCTTCGTGGAATCCAAGCTTGCGGCGACGGTCGCAGACGCACGGCATGCCAACGAGTTGTTCATCGATGGTGCGGTCAGTGCGCGGGCTGTGACAACGGACTTTGTTGCGACCATGAATCGTGCCGGTCCTTTCGGCGCAGGCAATCCGGAGCCGCTGATCGCATTGCCGTCACATCAACTGGTTTTCGCAGATGAGGTGGGGCAGTCGCATCTGCGCCTGCGTTTCAAGTCGGGCGATGGTGCGTTCGTCAACGGGATTGCGTTTCGCTCCATCGGCCAGAAGCTCGGCAATGCGCTGATCGAAAATCGCGGTCAGATGCTGCATGTGGCGGGATCGCTCACCGTCGACCGCTGGCAGGGCTCCGAGCGCGTGCAGATGCGTGTGACGGATGTGGCCGTGCCTGATCCGGGGCCTGCGGTGATCCGGTAGGACTCACGATCCCTGCCGCAGCCGTGCCAACACCTTCAATCCGGCATAGCCGTCCGCAGGCAGCAGTCCCACCTTGGTCTGGAAATCCTTCACCGCCTTCATGGTGTCGTTGCCGACGCGGCCATCGGTGCCGCCGGTATCGAAGCCTGCGTTGGTGAGACGTGTCTGCACTTCCTGCACCTCGGCGAGTGTCAGCGCGCGCTCCGATCCGGGGAAGGGCTGGATGAACGGTCCCGCCCCGAGAATGCGGTCGCCGAGATGCACGATGGCGAGCGCGTAGTTCATCGACGGATTGTAGCTCTTCACCGCATAGAAGTTCGGGCCCAGCAGGAAAGCCGGACCGCCTTGCACCGGCATCCACAATTGCGCGGAATCATTGGGACGCGGGAACGGCTGGCCGTCGGCGCGGGTCACGCCAGCCGCCGCCCATTGCGCGTAACTCTTGTTGCCGCTGCCGCCGGTCCCGCCTTTGACCTCATAGCCCCAGTGCTCACCGCGACGATACTTGCCGCGGTTGACGAGATAGCGCGCACTGGAGCCGAGCGCATCGTCCGGCTTGCCGAACGGTGAAACGCGGCCGTCGCCGTCATAGTCGAAGCCGACATTGAGCCAGACTTCCGGCATCCACTGGGTATGACCCATTGCGCCGGCCCATGAGCCGCGCATTTCCTCCGGCGTACTCCAGTGCTTGTCGACGATACGCAGCGCGTTGATGAGCTCGGTTTCCCAATAGGCCTTGCGACGAGGCTCGTTCCACGCCAACGCGGCGAGCGAAGGAAACACCGGCCGCATATGGTTCTGCTGCACCAGCGGATCGCCGTACGCCGTCTCGACGCCCCACAGCGCCAGCAGCGTGCCACGTTCGACGCCAAAGTCCTTTTCGATCCGGGCAAACAGCGCGCTGTTTTTCTGAAGCGCGACCTTTCCCGCCCACAGACGCCAGTCCGAAACACGGCGGTTGATGTATTGCCAGAGCTGTTCGTTGAACTCCGGCTGCTTGCGCATCTTTTCGAACACGCTCATGTCCGGCTCGATCCGGGCGAGACAGCGGATATACGTGCCCTCGGAAATGCCGCGTGCCAGCGCGCGGGCGCGGAATCCTTCGCGCCATTGATCGAACCCGGGGGGCGTAGCGGCCAGTGCGCGAAGCGGACTGGCCATTAGTGCGCCGACGCCCAGCGCGGAGCCGATCAGGGTTCGTCGTGTGAGGACGGGCGTGTTCCGAGAATCTTTTTGCGTCATGCAGCCAGTCTAGCGCGGCTTTGGTAGCTGGGCCAAAGGCCATTGTGCCGCGGATTCTGTCTGGGCATGATCTTGTCCGAAAACCGGTTCCCACTTTTCGGGACCATGCCTTCGTACCTAACGGCTTTCGCCTTCCTTGATGACGTGTGCGGGGAGATCCGCAGGCGGCAGGGCGTGTGCCATCGCAGGCGCTTCTGGTGGCGGCTGGATGTATTCGCGGCCACGGCCGCCGATCAGGCGCTCATAGGAGGAAATCAGCGTGACGTAGGGATTGACCCAAAGCCAGCCATCGCGCGTGAACACCTGGATGTCGAAATGCAGATGGTTTGTCGTTCCGCCGGGGCGATCCTGGTAGTTCGAGACCACGCCGATCTTTTCGCCTTCGGTGACGCGCCGTCCGTGAAGGACGCCATCGGCATCGAGGCGGGCCGGGTTCATGTGCATGTAACGAAAACGGATATGTTCATTGCGCGAGTTCACCAGCAGGAACGCAGCCTGCTGCCTGGGCGACCTCATCAACACACCGTCGCGAACTGCGACTGTCGCGAACAGGTCGGGGATGCAGCGATCTGCGCCATCGTTGCGCAGGTGGCAGGACGACGGGCGGATGTCCTGTCCCTGGTGACCCATTCCGTTGGCGCACTGTCCCACTTCGAAATCGCGCGTCTCGCAAAAGTTGTCCTGCCAGGGATAGCTGTAATTTTCCTTGGCGGATTCATCGAACACCAGCGGCTTGTCATTGCGCTTGCAGCGGTACTGGTCGCCCTTGGTCGGCGCGAATGAGACCCGCCCTGTGAGGTTGCAGTCTCCCCAGTTCATGAACGACTGGGAGTTGGCGAATGCCGGGGCCTTCTCGATTGGAAAGCGGATCTGAGAATAAACAGTAAGGTCCTCGTGCCCGCCTTGCCCGCGATAGCCGCTGTTGGCGATGATCTCGCCCGGCGGCCGATATGTGAAATCCGCCGAGTATTCGATTGGACGCTCCGACGCATATGAGGCGATATTCGAGCGCGGATCGCGAGGCGTCCCGCCCGCCACCCGCAAGGCCTTCAGGAATCGTTCGGCGACCGGCGAGGCTTCGCGGCAGGAGAGGCGTCTGCCGCGTGCAACGCCGTCGTGACACTGGATCGAAACCACATAGGGGACGCCGAAGCGCGTGAACGCATACCGCACATAGCCTTCGCGGATCATGCGGCGGAGGTTCGGATATTGCGTGGCCAGCGCCTTGACCGGCTCGCCCTTCCCAGCGAGCGGATCCTTGATGTCGTAGATCAGCAGCGATCCCGTGATCTGAACCTCGACGGGCTCCAGATACGTCCGTGACGGCATATTGTCGCCCGCGCCGCGGTCCAGCAAAAAGACAGCGTCGTAGCCGGCCGATCCGGCCTCGAACATGCTCGCCGCTCTGAACCCGGCTTGATACCGCGGGATAAGGAGGTTGATGGCGCCGCTCTGGCGATCAGCAAGATAAAGCGCGCTATCGAACGGCAACAGCACCGGGACGGGGCTGAGTTCAATCCCGGAGAAAATCGGCGACGTCACCGCATTGATCTGCGAGATCGCCGTGATGCGCTGCGCGTTGAATTGGGATGGCTGATTTCGGGACGGGAAGTTGAAATTGTCGATAGCCAAAGGCTGTGAATCGATCTCGGCCCTGAGCTGACTGACGGTCGCGGGCCAGTCCGGGGTGACGACCGAAATCGCCGGTGTTTTGAATTCGGCCGCGTGCGCAGGCTGAACGAGGAGGAGCAGCGAGGCAACGAACAGAGAAAAGCACCAGAGCTTCGCCGATGCGTTTCGTCTGCCTGTTACTGCCTCCGCTCCCCTCAATACATCCTCGCGAGATCTGCCTTTAGTCCTTGGCGCGCTCGACGTAAGAACCGTCTTCCGTCAGGACGACGATGCGCGTTCCCGTGCCGATGTGCGGAGGAACGCCCGTGCGGACGCCATTGGAAAGGATCGCGGGTTTGTAAGACGAGGAGGCGGTCTGCCCCTTGGTCACCGGCTCGGTCTCGACGACCTCAAGGGTGACGCGCTGCGGCAGCACGATCGCGACAGCGTTGCCCTCGAATATCGAAAGCTTCACAGTCATGTTTTCCTGCAGATACGGCGCCTGCGTGCCAACGACGTCCTTCGAAACCAGGAGCTGATCGTAGTTTTCGTTGTTCATGAAATGGAAGCCGTCGCCGTCCTCGTAGAGATAATTGAAGTCGCGGTCTTCGACGAACGCGCGCTCGACCTGATCGGTGGTCTTGTAGCGCTCGGAGACCTTGGTGCCGTCGCTGATTCGGCGCATTTCGATCTGGCTGACCGGGGTTCCCTTGCCGGGATGGATGTTCTCCGCGCTCAGAACGACATATAGCTTGCCGTCCTGCTCAATGATGTTGCCCTTGCGGATCGAACTGGCGATGACTTTCACAGATAGGTTTCCTAATGTTCAGGGCCGGTGGCGGCGCCGATACGGCGCTTCGGGGTCCGGCAAGGCAGTTTCGGGCTGCAACATACTCATCTGGACCGGTAAAGCCAGCATTTTGCTGCTGAATCGGGCTTTTCGCCCATGAGTATAGACCAGGAAACCTCGCCCTGGTGGACACCTAGCCGCCATATCGACCGTAAGCCGTTTTTGCAGGCGCGGACCGCGATTTCCCGTGCCTTGCGGGACTGGTTCGAGGACGAGGGATTCGTCGAGGTCGAAACCGGAATCCTCCAGAAATCGCCCGGGAACGAGACCCATCTCCATGCCCCGGCAGCCGATCTGACCTCGGCATCCGGCGAGAAGTCGACGTACTTCCTGAGGACATCACCTGAATTCGCCTGCAAGAAACTGCTGGCGGCGGGCGAGAAACAGATCGTGGAATTCGCCCGGGTGTTCCGGGATCGCGAGCGCGGGCCGCTGCATCTGACGGAATTCACGATGCTGGAATGGTACCGCGCCAATGAAGGCTATGAAGCGGTGATGGCCGATACGGTGGTCGCCATAGCGCATGCCGCTCAGACAACCGGGATCGGGACGTTCTCCTTCAGGGGAAAGGTCGCCGATCCGTTTGCCGAACCTGATCTGCTCACCGTCGCCGATGCGTTTACCCGTTTTGCGTCGATCGATCTGCTTGCAACGATTCCGGATGGACGAGCCGATCGTGAGGCGCTGGCGGCAGCGGCCGCGAGCCGTGTCCGCGTTACCGATGACGACACCTGGTCGGACATCTTCAGCAAGATCCTGGTCGAGCATGTCGAACCACATCTGGGGCAGGGCCGTTTGACAATTCTCTACGAGTATCCTGCACCGGAGTCCGCGCTGGCGCGCGCCAAGCCGTCCGATCCGCGCGTTGCCGAACGTTTCGAAGTTTATGCCTGCGGTGTTGAGCTTGCGAACGGCTTCGGCGAACTGATCGATGCGCAGGAGCAGCGCGAGCGCTTCATCGCGTCGATGGACGAGAAGGAGCGCCGCTACGGCGAACGCTATCCGCTCGACGAGGAGTTTCTCGCCGCGATGGCGCAGATGCCGGAGGCCTGCGGCGTGGCGCTGGGCTTCGATCGCCTGGTGATGTTGGCGAGCGGGGCGACCCGGATCGATCAGGTGGTGTGGACGCCGATGGGAGGCGAGGCATGACCGGTCGTGCCGCAACACTTCGGACGCCGGCTGAGCTGATCGCGCGGGGGCTTGCTTCGCAAGATAGTCTGCCTGACCTTGAACAAGTCGCCGCGCGTTACGCCGTGGCGGTCACGCCGGATGTCGCGGCGCTGATTGATGCGTCGGACCCGAACGATCCTATCGCGCGCCAATACGTTCCATCCGCCGATGAACTGGTCACACATCCGATCGAGAACGCCGATCCGATTGGGGACCATGCGCATTCGCCGGTCAGCGGCATCGTGCATCGCTATCCCGATCGCGTGCTGTTCAAGCTGGTGCATGTCTGCGCGGTGTACTGCCGGTTCTGCTTCCGCCGCGAAATGGTGGGACCGGGGAAGGAGACTGTTCTTTCCGACGATGTTTATTCGAACGCGCTGGATTATATCCGCACCCATCCCGAAATATGGGAAGTGATACTGACCGGCGGCGACCCGCTGATGCTGTCGGCGCGGCGGCTCAAGGAAATCATGACCGATCTCGCCGCGATCGATCACGTCAGGATCATCCGCATTCATACCCGTGTGCCGGTCGCCGATCCGGCAAGGGTGACCGATGAGACGGTTGCTGCGCTGAAAGTGAGGGGCGCGACG
The DNA here is from genome assembly GCF_049895725.1 of Afipia sp. DC4300-2b1. Taxonomy (NCBI): domain Bacteria; kingdom Pseudomonadati; phylum Pseudomonadota; class Alphaproteobacteria; order Hyphomicrobiales; family Nitrobacteraceae; genus Afipia; species Afipia sp. DC4300-2b1. The sequence goes on along the minus strand of NZ_JAFCSX010000005.1, from coordinate 375,667 downwards.
ACATGGGTGGCGCTCCATGTCAATCATCCGCGTGAACTGACGGCAGACGCGCGCATTGCCTGTGCGCGAATGATCGACGCCGGCATCCCGATGGTTAGCCAGTCCGTGTTGCTGCGCGGTGTGAACGACAATGCAGCAACGCTGGAGGCGCTGATGCGCAGCTTCGTCGAATGCCGCATCAAACCGTATTACCTTCATCACGGCGATCTTGCGCCAGGTACGGCTCACCTTCGCACCACGCTTGAGGAAGGGCAAAAGCTGATGCTGTCGCTGCGGGGGCGTGTATCAGGCCTGTGCCAGCCCGATTATGTGCTCGATATTCCCGGCGGTCATGGCAAGGCGCCGATAGGACCACAATATCTGTCACAGACGGGTGAAGACGGACACGACCGGCGGTATCGCGTCGTGGATTACTGCGGCGACGTGCACCTTTATCCGCCAGCGGAATAGATGACTGAGCCCGAACCTCCTGAAAATGATGGCCATCGCGGCGTTGAAAACGCTGTGATGCTCGGCTTTTTCGTCGTGCTGGTCACCGCAGGTATCTGGCTGCTCGGATCGATGGCGGATATCCGCAAGACACAGGATTGTGCGGCGCAGGGCAGACGTAACTGCGCAACGATAGAAAATCCCTCTCATTCCCGGTAGACTACACCCATCCTGAGGAATCGTTACTGGTGGAGGTGTGATATGAGGAAATCCATCCCGATCGCCGTGATGGCGTTGCTGTTGACGGCGTCAGGCGCAATGGCTCAGAGCAAAAGCGGGACGACGACTGGTCCCTCCGCGACAACGAGCTCGGGCAGCATTCCCCCGGCACCCGTCGGACATCGTCAGCCACGGGCGGGCGATGTGCCGTCCAATCAGGAAAAGAACTACACCGAGTCCGCTGAGGACAAGGCGCTCGATCGGAAGATCAAGAGCATTTGCCGCGGCTGCTAATCGGCAGCCTCTGGGCATCACGTATTTTTCGCCGCGAGCGCCATCCCGATCAGGGATGTGCCGCCGAAGACGAGATTGATGCCGACCAGCAATCCGATCGCCCATGCGGCTGAACCGGGAAGCCCGGCAATGATGAGCGCGGCGACCACCAGATCGACGATACCCGACATCAGCAGCCATCCCCAGCGCCCGGACAATTCCTTCCGGTGGGCGAGGGCGTACATGATGGTGGTGATGCCTTCGGCAATGAAGTAGGCGCTGACCACGAGCGTCAGCGTCAACGTCCCGGCGACGGGCTGAACGATCAGGATAATGCCCGCGGCAAGTGCGAGGATCGCCGAGAGCAGTGACCACCAGAAGCCGGGCATCTCGCGCGTGGTGAACGTCAGGTAGAGGCCTACTGCGCCGCTGATCAGGAACAGCCAGCCAAGGAAGATCGTAACCGCGATGCTGGCAAGAAGCGGGATCGCAATCGCAGCCATTCCCAAAATCACCAGCACGATGCCTTCGATCAGGAAGGCTTTCCAGTTTGCCTTGACTGCTTCTTGCATCTGCGTTTGGAGCCGGGCGACATCCTGAGGCATCGTCATCGATGATCTCCATTTCCTGATCCGGCACAGCCGGCTCGCCTAAGACTAGTCCTGCGGCGGGCTGGTTGTTAAGAGCTTTTCGTTCCAATCAATCCAGGATGGCGACAGCACGGGTCCATCCGGCGGACGCGCGCTCGATCTTCACCGGGAAGCAAGACACAGTGAATCCCGTTGAGGGCAATTGTTCTAAATTGTGAAGTTTCTCGATGTGGCAATAGCCGATGTGACGGCCAGCCTTGTGGCCTTCCCAGATCAGGCTCGCATCCTTCGTCTCGGCGTATTTCTTCGCGGTGTAGACGAACGGGGCGTCCCAGCTCCAACCGTCGATGCCCGTGAGCCGCACGCCGCGCTCCAGGAGATACATCGTCGCCTCGTAACCCATTCCGCAACCTGACGTGACGTAGTCCTGCTGACCGTATTTCACCCCGGCGCTGGTGTTGACCACGACGATCTCGAGCGGCTTCAGGGTATGTCCGATGCGCTTCAGCTCATTTTCGACATCGGCTGCGGTCGCGACATAGCCGTCGGGCAGGTGCCGGAAGTCGAGTTTGACGCCTGGCTGGAAACACCACTCCAGCGGCACCTCGTCGATGGTCCATGAGCGCTCGCCGCGGTTCATCGTCGGATGGAAGTGATAGGGCGCGTCGAGATGGGTGCCGTTGTGCGTCGAGAGGTTGACCTGTTCGACCGCCCAGCCCTGACCGTCGGGGAGGTCTTCCTTCTTGAGGCCGTCGAAGAAGGACAGCATGCGCGGCAACCCCTGCTGGTGGTCGATGTACTGGATGGTCGGGTGGCCGCCTGGAGGGTCCGCCGGCACGTCGTTCTGGAGGGGGACGGAGATATCGATCAGCTTGCGGGTCATGTGTCTGGCTCCGGCGGCCTTGCCGGACGTCCCGGCAGGCTTTTGGCCGAGTGTGCATGAATTTGCGCACACCGCTCAAGCGGGGTATCTCGCGGCTTGCCGCAGCCGCGAAACGCCATTATACGTTCCCCCGCGTCGGCCAGCTTGCCTTGAGGTTTGCGGCCCGGCGCTCGCCCCAGCACTTCTAACCTGTTGGTTTTGCGCGACTAATGCTCCCTTCGTCTATCGGTTAGGACGCCACCCTTTCACGGTGGAGAGAGCGGTTCGATTCCGCTAGGGAGCGCCATCTTCCCAGCCATCAATTGCCATATGAATTCTGCGATTGCGCGGAACCCTTTTGCGATGCTCGCCATTGTCCCTTGCAGGGAGGCTTCATTGGAGGCTGCGATGGCTGACCATTGGCAACAAATCCATACAAGTCCGGCAGACCACATCGGCAGCCCGGGTCTTGAGGACGCTGCCTATGTTGCTAGCTGGGCGCTGAGTTGCGCTGCGTTTTTAGGCGTCGTTCTGCTGGTTTGGCATTTCCACGTCTGAGCGTCCCGGAGCGCCACACCAGGGTGCGCAGCACCGCTGCCTGCGGTGAAGCGTGCCCGGGTTTCTCCGCGTTCCTGTCTGTTTGATCCTAAGATTCCGGATGAGGTGCCTCATCCATTTTATCGATGATGAACTGCAAGCCTCTCCTCGTGCGATGTGGCGGGCGCGGCATGTCATTCATGGTCTTCGGATCGGGGGCTCGCCCGCTGGACGGAATGCACTATGCTGCGCCTCCATGAGTCACCCTTCGCTTTCCCGTATTGTCAGCCGGTTCAAGCGCGAGCCTTCGCGCACCGGCTCGCTTATCATCACGTTCTATGGCGACGCCATCCTGCCCCGGGGCGGATCGGTGTGGCTTGGAACGCTACTTCAATTTCTGGACATGCTGGGGACCGACGGCGGCGTGGTCCGCACCGCGGTGTCCCGGCTTGCTGCTGACGGCTGGCTGGATCGGGACAAGGCGGGCCGCAAGAGTTTCTACAAACTCGCAAAGAGTGGCCGCGAGCGTTTCGAAGCGGCTGTCGAGCACGTCTACAATCCGCATCCGTCGAATTGGGCAGGGCGCTTCGAGCTTCTGCTGATTGGCAACGGTGCCGACCGCGAGGCGTCGCGGGCGGCATTGACCGAGGCCGGTTTTGGAAGCCCGATGCCGGGCGTGTGGGTCGCGCCTTCGGATGTGCCGGTGCCGTCGATTGCCGCAGGTGCGATCCGGCTGGAGGTATCGGCTGACGACGCGATGGGGCGGCAACTCGCGGCCGCGAGCTGGTCGCTGGAACGGACCGCGGAATCGTATCGCGAGTTCGTGAAGACCTTCGCACCGCTCGAAGGCTGGATCGGCGGTGCTGACAAGGTCTCTCCCGCGGACGCCATCCTCGCGCGGATCCTGCTGATCCATCACTACCGGCGGGTGATCCTGCGCGATCCGTTGCTTCCGGCAGGCCTGTTGCCGCCGGCATGGCCGGCCCTTGAGGCGCGCGAGCTTTGTGCGCGGCTTTATCAAGCCCTTTTGCCGCCATCTGAATCCTGGCTGGACGAGCATGGCGAGAGCGTGACGGGTTCCTTGCGTTCGCCGGGGCCGGAACTTGGCCGCCGGTTCTCGGATGTGCAGGGCAATATGTTACAGAAATAGCTTGCGTCTTATGTTTTCTGTTATATGTTTGACCTGTCTCCCGGGAGGAAACGGCGATGTACACGCAAGCGCTCAACGCATCGGAAGCCGAAGTCGTTCACGTCGAGGACGCTGAACGCGCCGCGCATTTCCAGGCCCGCATCGATGCCGATGATCGCATCGAGGCCAACGACTGGATGCCTGCCGCGTATCGCAAGACGCTGACGCGCCAGATTTCCCAGCACGCCCATTCGGAAATTGTTGGCATGCTGCCGGAAGGCAACTGGATCACCCGCGCGCCGACCCTGCGCCGCAAGGCTGCGCTCCTCGCCAAGGTGCAGGACGAATGCGGTCACGGGCTCTATCTCTATGCAGCCGCTGAAACGCTTGGCTCCTCGCGCGAAGAGCTTGTCGATGCGATGCTGAGCGGCAAGGCGAAGTACTCATCAATTTTCAATTATCCGACGCCGACCTGGGCCGACATTGGCGCGATCGGCTGGCTGGTTGATGGCGCAGCCATCATGAACCAGATTCCGTTGTGCCGCTGTTCATACGGTCCCTATGCGCGCGCGATGATCCGCGTCTGCAAGGAGGAGTCGTTCCATCAGCGCCAGGGCTACGAAATCATGCTCACGCTGTCGCGCGGCACCGAAGAGCAGAAGGCCATGGCGCAGGACGCGCTGAATCGCTGGTGGTGGCCGTGCCTGATGATGTTCGGTCCGCCGGATCAACTTAGCCAGCACAGCGACCAGTCGACGGCCTGGAAGATCAAGCGGTTCTCGAACGACGATCTGCGCCAGAAGTTCGTCGATGCGACCGTGCCGCAGGCCCATTATCTCGGCCTCACGATTCCCGATGCGGACCTCAAGTGGAACGAGGAGACGAAGCACTGGGAATACGGCGCAATCGACTGGGACGAATTCAGGCAGGTGCTTTCAGGCAACGGCCCGTGCAACCGCGATCGCATGGCCGCGCGCCGCAAGGCGCACGAGGAGGGCGCGTGGGTGCGTGAGGCTGCGGCCGCCTATGCGGAAAAACAACAGGCGCGCCGCACTGCGGTTGCGGCGTAATCGGCTGGAGGCTGTCATGACCACTCAGAACACGCAGCTTTGGGAAGTTTTCATCCGCAGCCGTAACGGCCTCGCGCACAAGCACGTCGGCTCTCTGCATGCAGCGGATGCGACGCTGGCGCTTCAGGCCGCGCGCGACATCTACACACGCCGCGGCGAGGGGCTGTCGATCTGGATCGTGCCGTCGAATGCGATCATCGCGTCCGACCCGTCCGAGAAGGGCATGATGTTCGAGCCGGCGATGTCGAAGATTTATCGCCATCCGACGTTTTACGATGTGCCGGACGAAGTCGGGCATATGTGATTTGCGCTCACTCGTCATTCCGGGGCGCGAGTGAAACGAGCGAACCCGGAATCCATAACCACGCTGGCATATGGATTCCGGGCCTGCGCCAAGAGGCGCATCCCGGAATGACATCGCGAGTATTCAAAATGGCAATGCTTTCCATCAAAGTCGCCGAAAGTCCGCTGGTGCTCTACGCGCTGCGCCGGGCCGACGACGCGCTGATCCTCGGCCATCGTGTGTCGGAATGGTGCGGTCACGCCCCGATGATGGAAGAGGACATGGCGCTGGCCAATATGGGTCTCGACCTGATCGGTCAGGCGCGCGAACTCTACACCTACGCCGCAAAAGTCGAAGACGCAGGTAACGATGAGGACAAGCTCGCCTATCTGCGCGATGTGCGCCAGTACCGCAATCTGCTGCTCGTGGAGCAACCGAATGGTGATTTCGCGCGCACCATCACGCGGCAATTCTTCTATTCGTCTTTTGCCGATCCGTATTGGCGCGCGATGATGAACTCGAAAGATGCGACGCTGGCCGCGATTGCCGCGAAGTCCGAGAAGGAAAGCGCCTATCACTTGCGTCACACTTCGGAATGGATGATCCGCCTCGGCGACGGCACCGACGAGAGCCATCGTCGCGCACAGACCGCCATTGACGATCTCTGGGCCTTCACTGGCGAACTGTTTCATGCCGACCAGAGCGACGCGGAGCTGATTTCCTCCGGCATTGCGATCGATCCCGAAACCCTGCGAGGTATCTGGGCGGACACCGTTTCCAATGTTCTCGGCGTTGCGACACTCAGGCGTCCCTCAAGCGACTGGATGCAGAAGGGCGGCCGCACCGGCAATCACACCGAGCATCTCGGGCATCTGCTCAGCGAACTGCAATCAATGCAGCGAACTTTCCCGAACGCGACATGGTAACCGCCGGCACCAGCACACAGGCCCTCCGCCAGACCGCATGGAACGCGGCGGCGCAGGTGGTCGACCCGGAAATCCCGGTACTGACCATCGCCGATCTCGGCGTGCTGCGCGACGTCACCGTGATTGACGGCACGGTTGAAGTTGCGATCACGCCGACCTATTCCGGCTGCCCGGCGATGAACATGATCGCGCTGGAAATCGAACTGGCGCTGGAACGGGAAGGCATCCGCAATCCCAAGGTGCGCACAGTGTTGTCGCCGGCCTGGACCACGGACTGGATGAGCGAGCAGGGCCGCCAGAAGCTGAAAGAGTATGGCATTGCGCCGCCGCAAGCCGGTGGTGGCCGCCGCGCGCTGTTCGGCGAGCAGCAGGTCGCCTGCCCGCAATGCGGATCGGTGGACACGGAAGTTCTGTCCGAATTCGGCTCGACGTCCTGCAAGGCGCTTTGGCGCTGTAAGGCGTGCCGCGAGCCGTTTGACTATTTCAAGTGCCACTAGGCGAGGCTGCGATGTCGCACGTTCCGAAATTTCATCGTCTGGCCGTCGCGGACCTGAAGCGCGAAACCGCGGATGCGGTCTCCATGACCTTTGCCATTCCGGGCGAACTGGCTGGCGACTATGCCTTCGCGCCCGGTCAGTATCTCACACTTCGCACCATGATGGATGGCGAGGAGGTGCGGCGCTCGTATTCGATCTGCTCAAGCCCCGACGATCACGAACTGCGCATCGCGGTCAAGAAGGTCGACGGCGGTGCGTTTTCAAGCTGGGCGCTGGAAGAACTGAAGTCCGGTGACGAACTCGATGTGATGACGCCCACGGGCCGTTTCGGCGTGGCCCATGCGCCCGATCAGGCGCGCATTCATGTCGGCTTTGCGGCCGGCTCGGGCATCACGCCGATCATGTCCATCGTGCGCGGCATTCTCGCGCGAGAACCCAATAGCCGCTTTTTCCTGTTCTACGGTAATCGCACCACCAACGGCATTCTGTTCCGCGAGGCGCTGGAAGAGCTGAAGGACCGCTTCATGGGCCGGCTGTCGGTGTTCCACGTGCTGTCCCAGGAAGAGCAGGACCTGCCCATTCTGTACGGTCGTCTCGACCGTGAGAAGGTCAGTGTGTTGTTGCGATCAATGGTGCCAGCGGCTGCGGTCGATCATGTGTTCGTCTGCGGGCCGCTCGCGATGAGTGAAGAGATTGAGGCGACCTGCATCGATCTCGGCATTCCCAAGGATCACGTCCATGTCGAGCGATTTGTTTCGGAATTTGGCGGCAAGCCACGTCCCAAGGTCCAGGTCTCCCCGGAAGCGCCGCCGAAAGCCGTCGCTTCGCTGATTGTGGACGGCAAGCGCAAGGATGTGCCGATTGCCGATGGTGAGGTCATCCTCGACGCCGCCTTGCGCGCCGGCATGGATCTGCCCTATGCCTGCAAGGGCGGCATGTGCTCGACATGCCGCGCGAAGATCGTCGAAGGCGAGACGAAGATGGACGTGAACTATTCGCTTGAACCGTGGGAGCTTGAAGCAGGGTTCGTATTGACCTGTCAGGCGCATCCGGTCTCGTCACGCGTCGTGGTTGATTACGACCAGATGTAACTACTTTTCATAGTTATTTGGCGTCGCGGAGCAGGGCGTAGGCGGTCTGCGCCATCGCCACCGGCCGTTCGTCGCCGTCCGTTCGCAGTGAGACGCTGCCATAGGCCATGGTCTTGCCGAGCCGCACGACGCGCGCTTCCGCCAGAACATCCGCGCGCATGGCGGGACGCATGAAGTGGATGGTCTGATCCACTGTCGTCATCGGAAAATACCCGCCGGCAGCCGACGCGACAGCGATGATCATTGCGGTATCCGCAAAACTCATCAGCGCTTGCCCGCAAACCACGCCGTTGTCGCGGCACAGCCTGTCCGAGAAACGCATTCTCAGAACAGCTCCGTCAGCGGTGAGGCTTTCGACAGACAGGTCGAGATCCTGCACCCATGGCGCTGGTGCGGATTTCAGCAGCGCGGAGGCGGCGGTCTTGTCGAACGTCGTCATGCAAGGTTCCTGCTTGAATGTTTATGCGAGTGTGACGGGAAGTGTCGTGAAGCCGCGAAAGCGCACGCGCCTGGCGCGATGAGCCGAGCCAGCGGCTGCGAAATTCGGGAAGCGGGCGAGGAAACGGCCAATCGCAATGCGGCCTTCGAGGCGGGCAAGGCTGAGCCCGACACAGGCATGTGCGCCCGAGGCAAAGGCCAGGTGACGGTTGGGCGCACGCCCGATATCGAGGCGTTCCGGCTCTGCGAACACGTCGGGGTCCCGGTTTGCGGCGCCGATGCAGAGTGTGATCAGCGCGCCTTCCGGGATTGCGACGCCATCGATCTCCGTGTTTTGAACGACGCGGCGGTTACCGAGCTGGTTTGAACTCTCAAAGCGCAGGAATTCCTCGACCGCCGGCTTGATCAGCGCGGGATGATCGATCAGCCGTTGCCGCTGATCCGGAAAACGCAGCAAAAGTTCGAGGCCGTTGCCGATCAGATTGGTGGTCGTCTCATGGCCCGCGTTCAGGATGAAAATGCAGTTCTGCAGCAGCTCGATCTCGCTGAGCTTCTCGCCGCTGGTCTCGCCCAGAATCAGGCGCGTCAGCACATCGTGCTCGGCGTTACCGGGGTGTGCGCGGCGGTCGGTCACGAGGTCGCGGAGATAGGCAAGAAATTCGCCAACGGCACGCTCGCCGCGTGCCTGCACGTCTTCGGTCAGGAACGGCTCCAGAGCGCCGAGGATCGCCAGCGACCAGCCGCGCAGCGGTGCGCGGTCTTCGTGAGGAATAGCCAGCAGGTTGCCGATCACCTCGACCGGGATGGCGGAGGCGAAGTCTTCAATGAGATCCGCCTTGCCTTGCGCCTGCATGGTGTCCAGCAGCCGGTCGACGAGGGAAATGAGCCCCGGCTCCATCTCCGCGATGGCGCGCGGATTGAGAGCACCGGCGATCAGGCGGCGAACGCGGGTATGCAGCGGCGGATCATTGAACACGAGGCTCGTGGTGTGATGCTGAAACAGCAGCGAACCGTCGCCGTACTTCGGCGCGAACTCCACCTTCTTGTCGGAGCTGAAGTGCCTCGTATCCTTGTAGATGGCTTCCAGATCGCGGTGCCGGGTCAGGAACAGCGAGCCGTCCGGCATCCGGTGGATCGGATTGGCGGATTGCAGCGCGCGATAGGTCGGGTAGGGGTCATCATAGAAAGACTCAGGAAGGTCTTTCAGTGAGAAGCCGCGCGCAATTGCGGCGTCCTCGCTCGAAACCGGGCGAGGTGCGCTTTGTGGACCGCTATACGTTTGACCCGTCGACGACAAGTGGCAAACCTGACGTCTAGAAAACGACGTCGTTGATCTGCACCACGGCCTGCGCCTTGGTGAAATTCGGAATGTCGGCGAAGATCTCCTTGCCGTGAGCTTTACCGGCGGCCTTGAAATCGTCCATCGATCCGAAGGTCAGCAGCGCGGTCATCTGGTAATCGGGCGCGCTGCCGTCGGGCTTCGCCACGCCCTTGATGGCCTGCGCGCTCTTGAGCCCCAGCGGCCCCCAGCGGTCTTTCACCAGCGGCATGTGCGTCTTCAGATAATAGTCCGTGTCGAATGCTTCGCCGGCCGGATACATCACTGTCACGAGGATCATCGTTTCTCCCTTTCGTTGTTCTTGTTCAAGCCTGAGGACGAACGGCGTTCATCGTCAGCAATTCGTAGGTTGCGGCCGACTCGTCTTTGTCGGTCAGAATTTCAACGTCCCAGCGCACTTCGCCATACTGCTTGTTGCGGGGCGATTTTTCCTTCGCGGTGAGTCGCACCTTGATCGTCTCACCCGGCTGGATCGGCTTGATGAAGCGCAGTGAATCGAGGCCGTAGTTGGCCAGCACCGGACCCGGATCCGGATCGACGAACAGACCCGCGGCGAACGACAGCAGCAGATAGCCATGCGCGACGCGGCCCGGGAAGAATGGGTGACCCTTGGTCGCTTCCTCGTCCATGTGCGCATAGAACGTGTCGCCGGTGAAATGCGCGAAGTGTTCGATATCCTCCAGCGTGATGGTGCGTTCCTTGGAGTAGAAGGTTTGTCCGACATCGAGGTCCTCGAAATGAAACCGGAATGGATGCCGGTCCTTTTCGATGACCGGTGCGTTCTTGGTCCAGCTACCGGTTACGCCGGTCAACATGCGAGGCGATCCCTGAACCGCTGTGCGCTGCATGTAATGGTGGACACTGCGCACGCCGCCCAGTTCCTCGCCGCCGCCGGCGCGGCCGGGACCGCCGTGCACCATCTGTGGCATCGGTGAGCCGTGACCGGTCTGCTCCTTGGCGCAGTCACGATCGATGATCACGAGCCGTCCGTGGAAGCTGCTGACGCCGAACACGAGATCGGACGCTACTTTCGGATCGTGTGTGTAAACCGAAGCAACCAGGCTTCCGCCGCCGCGATTGGTCAGTGCCACGGCTTCATCGAGATCGCTGTAGCCCATCACGGTGCTGACCGGGCCGAATGCCTCGATCGAATGAACTTTCGTTGCGCGGATAGGATCGGCACAATGCAGCAGCAGCGGGGGCAGGAATGCGCCGCGGGTGACATCGGCTCCCTGAACGTCGAAATTGTCGGGATCGCCGGCGACGAGTTCCGCTTCGGTGCGGAGGGCCTTCACGTTGGCGAGCACATCGCGGCGTTGATCGAGACCGACCACCGGTCCCATGCGCACCGTCTCGAGTTCCGGGTTGCCGATCACGACCTTGTCCAGCCGTTCGCGCAAGGCAGCGATCACAGGCTCGACATACGCCGATGGCGCGAGTACACGGCGGATCGCCGTGCATTTCTGCCCGGCCTTCACCGTCGTCTCTTTGGCCACTTCCTTGATGAACAGATCGAACTCCGGCGTTCCGGGGCCGGAATCCGATGCGAGGATCGCGGCGTTGAGCGAATCCCGTTCAGCGACAAAGCGCACGGCTTCCTTCGCGATGACCGGATGCCGTTGCAGCTTTTCCGACGTATCGGCGGAGCCGGTGAACGAAACCACATCTTGGCAGGTCAAGTGATCGAACAGGTCGCCGGTCGAGCCAACGATGAACTGAAACGCGCCTTCAGGCAGAATTCCGGATTCCACGATCATGCGCGCCAGTGCGTGCGCCACGTAGGACGTCACCGTCGCCGGTTTCGACACGACGGGGACGCCCGCAAGCAGCGCAGGCGCCAGCTTTTCGAGCATGCCCCAGCATGGGAAGTTGAACGCGTTGATATGAACCGCAACGCCGTGCAGCGACGTGATGATATGTTGCCCGGCGAACGTGCCGACCTTGCCCATCGGCTCCACCGAGCCGTCCAGCAGGAAGGTCGAGTTCGGAAGCTCACGGCGTCCTTTGCCGGCGTAGACGAACAGCGTTCCGATACCGCCGTCGACATCGATCAGATTATCCATGCGCGTCGCTCCGGTCTGGAATGACAGTTTGTAGAGCTGATCCTTGCGCTCGGTCAGATACTGCGCGAGTTTCTTCAGCATGTCGGCGCGCTGATGGAATGTCAGACGCCGGAGATTTTGGCCGCCGGTGTTGCGTGCATGGCCGAGAATGCCGCGTATATCCAGTCCGCCGCTGGTTGCCTCGGCGACGACATCGCCGCTCACGGCGCTGCGTACTTCGATGAAATCGCGGCCCGGTGCGGCCCACTGTCCGTTGATGTAGCTTTCGAGTTTCATGCGATCACTTCGAGGTTGGGTGCTATCGGGCACCGATGGACGTTTATTCCGCGGCAGCAGTGCGCTTCGATGTCTTGGGGGAGGGCTTGAGCAGGCTCCGCGCTCCGTCGGATATCAGGCGGGTGACGATCTCAGCATATTCGTCGCGGCTGACGGATCCGGTGCTTTTGAACCAGAGGTAATGCCAGTTCACCATGCCGAACAGCGACATCGTGACCGGCGTGAGCATCTTCGTGCCCTTGAGGTGAGGCGTGGCGCCGGCAACCGCCGCCGAAAAGATCCGGACCAGGTCGCGCTCCATGCCTTTCAGTTCGGCCTGACGCTCGGCCGGCAGAAACCGCATGCTGCTGATCTGGACGTTGTGCTGTGAATCGGCGTCCCGGTAAGCTTCGAGCAGCGCGGCAATCAGGCCGCGCAGCCTCGTTTCCGGCGCAGCCGCGGGATTATCTGCGGCCTCGACGACTTCCAGCAGTTCCTCGAGATGGAAGCGGATCACGTCGAACAGAAGGCCTTCTTTATCTTTGTAGTAGTGATAGAGGTTGGCCTTGGAGACGCCGCAGGCTTCCGCAATCTTGTTCATCGACGCGCGGTCGTAACCGTGCGCCGAGAAAAGCTCCGCGGAGCGATTGAGGATCGCCTGTCGTTTGTCGTCGTAGTCGTTGGCGCGGCTGCGTGCCATGAGACGTCTTATTCCTTTGGCCGTTTATCGATGACGCGTTTCGCTTTGCCGACCGAGCGCTCGATGCTTCCGGGATCGAGCACGGTGACAAGCGCGGTGATGCCGATGGTGTCCTTGACCGACAGCGCCAGTTGTTTCGTGGCTGCTTCGCGCGCGGGGAAACTTGCATCCGGCCGTGCCTCGACCTGGATTTCCATGTTGTCCATGCGGCCGTCACGGGTGAGGACAAGCTGGTAGTGCAGCGACAAATCGTGAATCGCGAGCAGCTTTTCCTCGATCTGGGTCGGGAATACGTTGACGCCGCGAACGATCATCATGTCGTCGGAGCGGCCGGTGACCTTCTCCATGCGCCGCAGTGAACGCGCCGTGCCCGGCAACAGCCGCGTCAGGTCGCGAGTCCGGTAGCGGATCACTGGCATGGCTTCCTTGGTCAGCGATGTGAAGACCAGTTCGCCTTTCTCGCCGTCCGGCAGCACTTCGCCGGTCGCGGGATTGATGACCTCGGGATAGAAGTGATCTTCCCAGATGTGCAGGCCGTCTTTCGTCTCGACGCATTCGCTGGCGACTCCGGGGCCCATCACCTCGGACAGGCCGTAAATGTCGACGGCGTGAAGATCGAACGCTTCCTCGATCTCTTCGCGCATCGCGTTGGTCCAGGGCTCGGCGCCGAAGATGCCGATGCGCAGCGACGATTTGCGCGGGTCGAGGCCCTGTTTCCTGAATTCATCGAGGATCGCCAGCATATAGGATGGCGTCACCATGATGACTTCGGGCTTGAAATCGGTGATGAGCTGAACCTGACGTTCGGTCATGCCGCCGGAAACCGGAATGACGGTGCAGCCGAGACGCTCTGCTCCGTAATGCGCGCCAAGACCACCAGTGAACAGGCCGTAGCCGTAGGCAATATGGACCTTCATCCCGGCGCAGCCGCCTGCGGCGCGGATCGAGCGGGCGACAACGTCGCTCCACGTCTCGATGTCGCGCTTGGTGTATCCGACGACTGTCGGCTTGCCGGTCGTGCCGGACGAGGCGTGGATGCGCGCGACCTGGGATTCAGGAACCGCGAACATGCCGAAGGGATAGTTGTCCCTCAGGTCTGTCTTGATCGTGAACGGGAATTTCGCGAGATCCTCAAGGTTCCTGAACGATTCCGGCCGCACGCCCGCGGCGTCGAACTTGGCGCGGTAATGCGGCACATTCTCGTAGGCGTGCCGCAGCGACCATGCGAGACGCTCGCGCTGAAGAGCGCGAATCTCGTCACGGGACGCGATCTCATGGGGATCGAGCGCGGTGGGTTCGGGTGTCAGCCGATCGAGCTTACGCAACGGAATCTGAATCAACATTCCCTCCCATTCTACTTGTTGTCTTGTTGATGGCTGTCGGCTTCAAGCAGGCGGCCCGAAATCGTTCGCGAATGTCCGCGAAACTCCGCGACGACCGTGTTGCTGCTGTCGCGGACCGTCACGTCATAGATGCCGCCACGTCCGGCGCGATTGCGTTCAACCGCGTGCGCCGTCAGTGTCTCACCCTCGCGCACCGGCTGAAGAAACGTCACCGCGCATTGCTGCGCGACGGTGCGCTGGTCGTAGGTGTTGCAGGCGAAAGCGAAGGTCGAATCCGCAAGCGTGAAAATGAAGCCGCCGTGGCAGATGCCGTGGCCGTTTGTCATGTCCTTGCGGACCGTCATGGTGAGAACGGCCTCGCCGGGAGCGACCCGCTGCAGGCTCATGCCAAGGCCCTTGCTCGCATGATCGTCGAGCCACATCGCCTTTGCGCAGGCTTCAGCCACCGCCTGGGCATTGTTGTCGCCGGGAACGCTTGCGTCCATTACAGGCTCCCCGTGAAGTTAGGCGCGCGCTTCTCCAGAAACGCGCTCACGCCCTCCGCGAAATCCGATCCGCCTCCGGCTTGCCCCTGAAGATCGCGCTCGAGATCGAGTTGCTGCGCGAGGGTGTTGGTTTCGGATGCATCGAGCGCCTGTTTGGTCAGGGCGAGGGCGCCCGTCGGTTGCTTGGCGAGATGGGCGGCGAGGCGGTGCGCCTCGGTCATCAGGTTGGCATCGTCGACGGCCTTCCAGATCATGCCCCAGGCTTCGGCCTGTTCGGCCGACACGGGTTCGGCCAGCATCGCCAGCGCCCGCGCGCGTGCATTGCCTGCAAGGCGCGGCAGGAACCATGTGCCGCCGCAATCCGGCACCAGCGCGATCTTCGAGAACGCCTGAATGAATTTCGCGGAACGCGCCGCCAGAACGATGTCGCAGGCGAAGGCGATGTTGGCTCCGCCGCCCGCGGCGACACCGTTGACCGCGCAGACGATCGGCAGCGGCAGCTTGCGCAACCTGCGGATGAGGGGATTGTAGTTCTTATCAAGCGTAACGGTGAGGTCCGGCTTTTGTCCCGGTATGAAATCAACCTCGGACAAATCCTGTCCCGCGCAAAATCCGCGTCCGGCACCGGTGAGGATCAACGCGCGACATTTCGTATCAGCCTCCGCATCATTCAACGCCGCGTTCAGCGCGGTGTGTACACTTTGATTGAACGAGTTGAGGCTGTCGGGCCTGTTAAGCGTGATGACGCGGTATCCGTCGCGGATCTCGGTCAAGACCAGATCTTTGTCCACACAGTCCTCCCATTGGCTTCTTGGTCAGCCATTGGAAGGCAGATTACTATTGACCAACCGTTCGGTCAATTATATTGATGGCTAGAAGTGACAATAGTTGCACTTGAAACTATTGGCGCTCTGTGGTTGGAAACATGCCGGGCAAGCTCTCAAAAAATCGAGCGCCCATCACCAGGGAGGGAAACTGTGAAACCAGCATCAGCATTGGGATTTCTGTTGGCGGCCGGCGTTGCCGGTCTGACGTTCGGGAGTGCCGCGCATGCGCAGCAGACCGTAAAGATCGGTTCCGTCCTCTCTGTGACAGGCCCGGCGTCGTTTCTCGGAGAACCCGAGGACAAGACGCTGCGGATGTATGTCGAGAAGATCAACGCGGCAGGCGGCATCAACGGCAAGAAGGTCGAGCTGATCATTTATGACGACGGCGGCGATGCCAACAAGGCGCGCACCTTTGCCACACGTCTGATCGAGGACGACAAGGTCGTCGCGATGGCGGGTGGTTCGACCACCGGCACGACCATGGCGATGATTCCGGTGTTCGAGGAAGCCCAGGTTCCGTTCATTTCCTTCGGCGGCGCGGTCGAAATCATCGAGCCTGTCCGCAAGTACGTCTTCAAGACGCCGCATACCGACAAAATGGCGTGCGAGAAGATTTTCGAGAACCTGAAGCAGCGCAAGCTCACCAACATCGCGATGATCTCGGGCACCGATGGTTTCGGCGCGTCGATGAAGGCGCAGTGCACCAAGGTGGCACCGAATTACGACATCAAGATCGTCACCGAGGAAAGCTACGGTCCACGTGACAGCGACATGACCGGCCAGCTCACCAAGATCAAGAACACTCCCGGCGTTCAGGCCGTCGTCAATCCCGGCTTCGGGCAAGGACCTGCGATCGTGACCCGCAACTACGCACAGCTCGGCATGACCGCGACGCCGCTCTATCAGAGCCATGGTGTGGCCTCGAAGAGCTTCATCGAACTCGCAGGCGCTTCGGCTGAAGGCATCCGCTTGCCGGCGGCGGCCTTGCTGGTCGGTGACAAGCTGCCTGACAGCGACCCGCAGAAGAAGGTCGTGGTCGATTACAAGAAAACCTATGAGGACACCGCGAAGAGCCCGGTCTCGACCTTTGGCGGCCATGCCTATGACGGCCTGATGATTCTGGTCGAAGCCATGAAGCGCGCCAACTCGACCGATCCGAAGAAGGTTCGGGACGAAATCGAAAAGACCAAGGGCTTCGTCGGCACCGGCGGCATCGTCAACATGACGCCGACGGATCATCTCGGCCTCGATCTC
Organism: Afipia sp. DC4300-2b1; assembly: GCF_049895725.1. Taxonomy (NCBI): domain Bacteria; kingdom Pseudomonadati; phylum Pseudomonadota; class Alphaproteobacteria; order Hyphomicrobiales; family Nitrobacteraceae; genus Afipia; species Afipia sp. DC4300-2b1. The sequence goes on along the minus strand of NZ_JAFCSX010000005.1, from coordinate 359,057 downwards.
TCGGCGTTCCGTATGCTGGAAATCAAGGGCGGCGACTGGACCCTGATCAAGCCCGGCGCATAAGCAAGCCGATACAGACGCTCCCGGACGGTTCGGTCCGATCTATCCGGGAGCTTATTCTCTGTCTGAATTTGTTCGTTTTCGCCGGGAACGGCAGCCATCGGCTGCCATCATTGCTCGTGGAGCCGGTATGCCGGAGTTTGTCCAGTTTCTCATTTCCGGACTGACCGTGGGCGCGGTCTACGCTCTGGTCGCTCTCGGCTTCACGCTGGTCTACAACGCTTCCGACGTCGTCAATTTTGCCCAGGGCGAGTTCGTCATGCTGGGCGGGATGGTGACGGTGTTTGCTACTGCCGCCGGGGTTCCCCTTCCGCTTGCCGCGCTGCTTGCAGTGGTCGTTTCCATCGTCGTCGGCCTTCTGCTCTATTGGCTCGCTATCGAGCCGGCGCGCGATGCCTCGCCGGTTACGCTGATCATCATCACCATCGGCGCGTCGATCCTGCTGCGGGGCGCGGCGCAAATCCTGTTCGACAAACAGTTTCACAAGCTGCCCAGTATCTCCGGCGACACGCCGGTCAACGTGCTGGGCGCGACAGTTCAGCCACAGAGCTTCTGGGTGCTCGGCGGCACCGCCGTGATCGTGATCCTGCTTTACGTGTTTCTGGAACGGACGGTCCTCGGCAAGGCCGTGCTTGCGACTGCCGCGAACCGTCTGGCGGCGCGGCTTGTCGGCATCAACACCGCGACTGTGATGGCGCTGGCTTTCGGCGGATCGGCGGCCATCGGAGCGGTCGCCGGCATTCTCATCACGCCGATCACGCTCACAAGCTACGATGTCGGCACGATGCTCGCGCTCAAGGGATTTGCGGCGGCGATGCTAGGGGGCATGGGCAATCCGCTCGGCGCGGTCGCGGGCGGGCTGTTGCTCGGCCTGCTGGAAGCTTTCGGCGTCGGCTATATCAGCTCGACCTACAAGGACGCGTTCGCCTTCATCGTCATACTCCTCGTGCTGTTCGCCATGCCGCAAGGCCTGTTCGGCCGGCGGACCGTGGAAAGGGTCTGAGCGGTGCCGCAGAAGATCGGTTATCGCTATCTGATCCTGATCGCACTCGCGGTCGTCGTCGCGGTGCTGCCGCTGATTTTTCCGTCGAGCTACTATTTCCGTGTGGCGTCGCTGGTGTGGGTGTCGGCGCTTGCGGCCATCGGCCTGAACGTCCTGATGGGGTCGGCCGGGCAGGTCAGCCTCGGTCATGCGGGGTTCTTCGGAATTGGCGCCTATGCCGTCGCTATCGGTCCCGCGCATTTCGGAATCCCGCCATGGGCGGCGGTTCTGCTTGGCTGTGTTATTTCTTCGGTTCTGGCCTATCTCGTCGGCCGCCCGATCCTGAAACTGAAGGGGCATTACCTCGCCATTGCAACGCTTGGTCTCGGCGTGCTCGTGGCGCTCGTTATCACCACGGAAAGCCGCTGGACCGGCGGGCCTGACGGTATGCCGGTTGCCAAGCTGGTGCTGTTCGGCTGGCGCGTCAGCGGATCGGACACCTGGTATTGGGTCACGGGCGGGCTTCTGATTTTGGGAACGTGGATCGCTCTCAACCTTAACGATACGCCGACAGGGCGTGCTTTCCGCGCGCTGCATGACAGCGAGGTCGCGGCACGCGTGGCGGGTATCAACGTCGCCCGCTTCAAGTTGCAGGCGTTCGTGATCGCAGCCGCCTATGCGTCGATTGCGGGCTCCGCCCTTGCGCTCATGAATGGTTTCATCAATCCCGATCAGGCCGGATTTCTCCATTCTGTGGAGATGGTGACCATGGTGGTGCTTGGCGGGCTCGGCTCGGTCGTCGGCAGCATTGTCGGTGCGGCGGTCCTAATCACGCTGCCGCAGGTGCTCACCGTGTTTCAGGAATACGAACACCTGCTGCTCGGCTTCATCATCATTGTGTCGATGATCTTCATGCGCGACGGCATCGTTCCGACGCTGTCGCGTCTGCTGGCGAAGAGGACGAAGGCATGACGATCCTCGCAGCCAGGGATATCGGAATCTCGTTCGGCGGCGTCAAAGCCATCGACGGTGTCAGCTTCTCCGTCAGCCCCGGACAGATTCTTTCAATTATCGGGCCGAACGGCGCGGGCAAGACCACGCTGTTCAACATCGTCTCCGGGGTCTATGAGCGCGATCAGGGGCATGTCGAACTGTCGGGCGAGGATGTCACAGGACTGACGCCCGACAAGCTCGCCACGCGCGGCATGTCGCGGACCTTCCAGAACCTCCAGATATTCCAGCGCATGACGGCTGCGGAGAACGTCATGGTCGGCCGTCATCTCCGGGAGCGCTGCAATCTGCTTGCGGACCTGTTCCGCCTGCCATCGGTGACGCGGCAAAACGCCGAGACGCGCGATGCCGCGCTCGCCTTGCTCGACGAGGTTGGACTGCGCGCCAGCGCAGATGTTGCGGCGGGATCGTTGTCCTACGGCGCGTGCAAGCGCCTCGAAATCGCGCGCGCGCTGGCCTCCGAACCGCGCGTGTTGTTGCTCGATGAGCCTGCGGCCGGCTGCAATCCCGTCGAGACCGAGGAGATCGACGAACTGATCCGGCGGGTCGCCGCCAAGGGCATCGCGGTCGTTCTTGTCGAACACGACATGAAGCTGGTGATGAAGATTTCGAACCACATTCTTGTTTTGAATCGCGGCAAGCCAATCGCCGAAGGCAAGCCGCAGGAGGTGCGTGACAATCCGGCGGTCCTTGAAGCCTACCTCGGCAAACATGGAGCGAAGGAGGCGGCCCGTGCTTGAAGTTGCCAACCTCCGCAGCGCCTATGGCCGGATCGAGGTGCTGCACGGCGTCAACCTTGCCGTGCGGGCAGGCGAGGTGGTCGCCCTGATCGGCTCCAACGGCGCGGGAAAGACGACGCTGCTCAGGGCGCTATCGGGCGTTCAGCCGATTACGGCCGGCGAAATCCGCTTTCTGGGCGAGCGCATCGATCGCCTCAAGCCGCATCGGCGGGTTCAGCGGGGGATGACGCAGTCGCCCGAAGGCCGCCAGATTTTCGGACCGCTCAGCGTCGAGGACAATCTTCGCCTGGGTGCTTACATGCGCCGGGACAAGGATATCGAGAGCGACCGCGACCGTGTGTTCGGAATGTTTCCGATCCTTGCCGAGAAGCGCCGCCAGCTTGCCGGGGGATTGTCCGGGGGGCAGCAGCAGATGCTGGCGATTGGCCGTGCCTTGATGGGCAAGCCGAAGTTGCTGCTGCTGGACGAGCCTTCGCTCGGGCTATCGCCGACGCTTGTCGATCAGATCCTTGCGGCGATCGTGTCACTCCGAAAGGAAGGCGTGACCGTTCTGCTTGTCGAGCAGAATGCCAGCGCCGCGCTCGAGATCGCCGACCGTGGTTACGTGCTGGAGACCGGCAAGGTGGCACTGGAGGGCGACGGCGCGACGCTGCTCTCGGACCCGAAGGTGAAAGCCGCGTATCTCGGCGCCGCCTGATCCAGTTAACCGCGCAACGGTTCGACGGTTTGAGCTGGCATCGATGTTGTCTCTGATGCAACGCTCTCCGGCTTGCGTCCAAACAGCACATAAAGTGCCGGCAAAACGAACAGCGTCAGCAGCGTCGCGCTGATCACCCCACCGATCACGACCGTTGCAATCGGCCGTTGCACCTCGGCGCCGGTTCCGGTTGCCAGCGCCATCGGCACAAAGCCGAGCGACGCCACCAGCGCCGTCATGGCGACGGGCCGCAAGCGGGTGAGGGCGCCCTCGAAGATGGCTTCCGCCTTCTCCTGCCCCCTGGCCATCAGTTGCTTGATGTGACTAAGCATCACCAGCCCGTTGAGGACGGCAACGCCCGACAGGGCGATGAAACCGACCGCCGCAGAAACCGAGAACGGAATCCCCCGCAGCCACAGCGCGACAACACCGCCTGTCAGGGCAAGAGGGACGGCGCTGAAGACGATGAGGGCGTCCCGCGCGGTGCCGAGCGCACCCATCAGCAGCAGGAAGATCAGGACGAAGCATCCCGGCACGACGAACGAGAGCCGCTGGCGTGCGGCTGCAAGATTTTCGAACTGGCCGCCCCAGGACAACCAGTAGCCGGGCGGCAACGCCACCCGAGTCTCGATTTGTGCCCGGGCGTCGTTCACGACCGCGGCAATATCGCGGTCCCGCACATTGGCGGTGATGACGACACGCCGCTTGCCATTCTCGCGGCTGATCTGGTTCGGACCGTCGCTGATCTTGAACGTCGCCAGTTGGCCGAGTGGGACGGTCAACGGGGTCAGGCCGGCCGGCGGCAGCGACACCGGCAGGTTCTTCAGTGCATCGAGATCGCCGCGGATGTCTTCCGGAAGGCGGACCACGATGTCGAAGCTCCGGTCGCCTTCAAACACCGCTCCGGCGCTTCGTCCGCCGATGGCTGTGCCGATCACGTCCTGAACGGCGGTGAGGCTGAGGCCGCGCCGGGCGATCTCCGCCTTGTTCACGGTGATATCCAGCACGGACAGGCCGCTGGCCTGCTCGACCTTGATGTCCTTCGCCCCTTTGGTTTTCTGCAGGATACCTGCGATCTGGCCAGCGCTGCGCAGCAGCGGCTCGAACTCATCGCCAAACACCTTGATCGCCAGATCGCCGCGCACACCCGCCAGTAGCTCGTTGAACCGCATCTGGATCGGCTGGGTGAATTCGTAGTTATTGCCGGGCAGTTCGCGGACGGCTTTTTCGATCTGGTCCAGCAGTGTGGCCTTGCTCAATGCCGGATCGGGCCACTGGTCCTTCGGCTTGAAGATGATGAAAGTATCGGAGGCGTTGGGCGGCATCGGATCGGAGGCGATCTCGGCCGTTCCGGTTTTGGAGAAGACGTAGGCCACCTGCGGGAAGCCGCTGATGGCTTTTTCGACGTCGAACTGCATCGCCTGCGATTGCGTGAGGCTGGTGCTGGGAATACGCAGCGCATGCATCGCGAGATTCTTTTCATCCAGCGTCGGGATGAATTCCTGACCGAGACGGAAGAACAGCAACAGCGCGCCGAGAAACAGGACCACACCGGTCGCGATGGCGGCGAGGGGCCGGCTGATGGTGCGTTTCAGGAGCGGCGCGTAGCAGGACTTGAGACGGCGCACCGCGAGGTTGTCGGATTCCTTCACCCTGCCGGTGACTGCGATTGCGATCAGCGCCGGAACGAACGTGAGTGACAGCACGAAAGCCGAAACCAGCGCGAGGATGACCGTCAAAGCCATCGGCTCGAACATTTTGCCTTCAACGCCGCTGAAGGTGAGCAGCGGGACATAGACCAGGATGATGATCGCCTGGCCGTAGACGGTCGGCGCGATCATCTCTTCAGCGGCGGCTTTCACCGTCGCCAGGCGCTCGGACAGCGTCAGTGTCCGGCCGGTTTCGGTTTGCTTTTCCGCCAGATGCCGCAGCGCATTTTCGGTGATGATGACTGCGCCGTCGACGATCAGGCCGAAATCGAGGGCACCCAGGCTCATCAGGTTGGCGCTGATCCGGCCTTGCAGCATTCCCGTAGCCGTCATCAGCATGGCGAGCGGAATGACCAGCGCCGTGATCAGCGCTGCGCGAAAGTTGCCGAGCAGCAGAAACAGGACGGCGATCACAAGCAGGGCGCCTTCGCCGAGATTCTTGGCGACGGTGGTGACGGTCGCATCGACCAGTTGGGTGCGGTTGAGGACGGTTTCCACTGTGACCCCGGCCGGAAGACTGCGGCGGATGTCCTGCATTTTTGCGTCGACTGCGGCGGCGACGGTCCGGCTGTTGCTGCCCATCAGCATCAGCGCCGTTCCGATCACGGCTTCGCGTCCGTCGCGGCTGGCGCTGCCGGTCCGGATTTCCCCTCCGATTGCCACTTCAGCAACGTCGCGAATCCGCACCGGAACTCCGCCGCGTGTGATGATCGTCACATCTCCAATGTCGGTCAGGCTCTCCAGACGACCACCCGCGCGAACCGCGATTCCTTCGCCGTTACGATCGATGGTGCTGGCACCCCGGCTGATGTTGTTGGCCTCGATGGCGCGAACGACATCGCCGAACGACAGCCCGAGCGAGATCAGTTTCGCGGGATCGGGCTTCACCTGATACTGCTTGATGTATCCACCGATGGCATCGACACCGGCGACACCCGGGACACTCCTGACCTGCGGCCGGATGATCCAGTCCTGCACCGTGCGCAGATAGGCGCCGCGTTCGATATCGGTTTTGAGACGCTCGCCTTCCGCTGTCAGAAATGTGCCGTCGCTCTGCCAGCCCGGCTTGCCGCTGCTGCCGTTGGCTTTCGGCGCGAGAGAAACCGTCCACATGTAGATTTCGCCGAGGCCGGTCGAGATCGGGCCCATTTTCGGGTCGGCGCCGGGCGGCAGGCTGGCGCGGAGTTCGATCAGCCGCTCGTTGATCTGCTGCCGTGCGAAATAGATATCCGTCTTCTCGCGGAAGATGGCCGTCACCTGCGAGAAGCCGTTGCGCGACAATGAACGGGTGCTTTCCAGTCCCGCGATGCCCGCCAGCGCAGTCTCGATCCGGAATGTGACCTGCTTTTCGATTTCCACCGGGGACAGCGCCGGCGCGGTCGTGTTGATCTGCACCTGCTTGTTGGTGATGTCGGGCACGGCGTCGACCGGCAAATGCAGCAGCGACCAGGCACCCAACGCGACAAAGCCGATGCTGAACAGGACGACGATCCAGCGGTGCCGGATGGACAGGTCGAGAATGCGACTGATCATGTTCGGTGGCCTAATGCGCGTGAGATGCTTCGCCGCGGCCGAGATCGGCCTTCAGGACGAAGGTGTTGGCGGTTGCGATGGGATCGCCGGCGGAGAGGCCGGACGTCACTTCAATTGAGCGGCTGTCCTCGCGGCCTGTGACGATCTTGCGGGGCTCAAAACCGGTTGGCGTGCGGACAAACACGGCGCTCTGGCCCTCAATGCTCTGCACGGCGGTTTTCGGCACCACCACGTCAGCCTTCACCTGCTGGAACGGGATTTCGGCGGTCACAAACATGCCCGGCCGCAGGATGTGCGCGGGATTGTCGACCGATGCGACGACGCGCGCCAGACGTGTGTCCTTGTCCAGCAGAGGGCTCACGAACATGATGGTCGCGGGCAAGGGCTCGCCCTGCGAACCGGCGCTGATGGTGATTTTCTGGCCCTCGCTGACCACGGCAAGATCCGCGGCCGCGAGTGCGAGCTCGGCCCACACGACACTTGAATCCACAATCACGAACAGCTCGCTTTCCTGACCTTCGCGGCCGACCAGAGATCCGAGATCGACGCGGCGCTCAGCGATCCGGCCGTTCATCGGTGCGCGCAATTCCTGTAATCTGAGGCTCTCCACAGGCTGCTGGGGCAGCACCGCGATCTGGTCGCTGGTCAGACCCAGCGCGAACAGTTTCTGACGCGCAACGTCGAACTTGATCCGGATATCCTCGAATGCGGTTTTCGCGCGCAGGAAGTCGTTTTCGCTGCTGACCTTGGACTCGAACAGGCTTTTCGACCGCGTGAACAAGGTGTCCTGAAGGTCGAAGGCGACCCGCGCGGCGAGGTACTGGCTCTTGGCGTCGGCCACCTCCCGGCTTTCGATGATCGCGAGAACGTCACCCTCACGCACCGTGTCGCCGAGCCGCTTGCGCACCTCTGCGACGGTGCCAAGCAACCGGACGGAGACCTTGGCGATGCGGTCGGCGCTCGGCACGATTGCTCCCGGAACGACCATGCGTTTGCTCAGGAGTCCACCACGCGCTTCCTGGACCGCGAAGTTTCCGGCAGCGACCTGTTTCTCACTGAGCCTTATGCCGGGTTCATCATGTTGAGCAGGCTGTTCCTGAACAGGCGGCTTTTCGTGTGCATAGGCTGCGACGAAGCAAAGCGTCGCGATCGCGCATGTCGCGCTTGCCGCAACAAGCAATTTAAATCTGGTCATCGTTATGTTCCCGCGCGCGATCGGAGTCGTGCCATCGCCATGTCTGCGAAATGGTGTGAACAGGCGCTCCCGCAGCTATGAGGCTGCGGTCATGCCGAACGGGCCTCGGCGGCCGCGTTGATGCTCAGGCGCGGGGTGGTTTGAACAGGGGCAGGCCGGCCAGCGACGCCAGCGTTTGCTCGCGGCCGAGTGGCGGCACGTGATGGCTCACGTCGGCCGGAAGCTGCACGACAAATGTCGGTTGTCCGGTGACGTGGCTGAGACAATGCCCGCAATGAAAGGGCATCTTATGATCGGGCGTGTCAGGCGGGCTCGTCCCGTCGAAGTCAATTGCTAGGACCGTGGTGTTCGAGCCGGCAATGGCCGGGTCGCAGCTTCCGCAATGAATCAGCGATGCCAGCAGGCCAATCATGAGTGCGAGGACAAGCGACAGACGGCGTCGCTGTCCGCTGCGTCCAGCGCCGGGCCTTGCATTGATGTCGGCATCGCTTGTCATGTCGTATCAGTAGATTCTCTGTCGGGCCTTTTCAAGGCCGGTTAAATGGCGCCTTCCGGCGCGAGCGTGCAGGCCGTGACCGCGCTGGTCACAATCTGGATCGTGGTGTGCTGGATCCCGAAGGTCTCTTTCAGGTGAAGTGTGGCCTGAACCAGAAAGGCATCCCCCGGATGCCCCGAGGGCATCACCAGATGACAGGTCAGTGCGGATTCGGTGGTGCTCATCGGCCAGATGTGCAGGTCGCAGACCTCGGTCACGCCCGGACGCTGTTCGAGGTATTGACGAACCGCAACCGGATCGATGCCTGACGGGACAGCGCCGAGCGACATCGCCGTGCTGTCGCGCAGAAGTCCCCATGTGCCCCAGACGATGACCCCAACGATCAAAAGGCTCACGACCGCATCCAGCCACACCCAGCCCGTGAACATGATGATCAGCGCGGCGATGACGACGCCGGCTGATACCGCGGCGTCCGCGGCCATATGCAGATAGGCGCCCCGGATATTGAGGTCGCTCTTGCGTCCGGCTGCGAACAGCAGCGCGGTGAAACCGTTGATGGCGATGCCGATGGCCGCGACGATCATCACGGTCATCTCGGCCACGGGTTCCGGATTGAACAATCGCAGCACGGCCTGCCAGCCGATCGCGCCGACAGCAATCAGCAGGAAGACTGCGTTGAACAGTGCGGCCAGGATCGACGAGCCGCGCAGGCCGTAGGTGTAACGCACCGACGGCGGCCGCTTCGAAAGTATGACCGCGATCCACGCGACGATCAGCCCGAGCACATCGGACAGGTTATGCCCGGCGTCGGCGATCAGCGCGGTCGAATTGCTGGCGTAGCCGTAGACCGCTTCGACGACAATGAAGATGGTGTTGAGCGTAATTCCGATCGCAAAGGCCGGGCCGAAATTCGCAGGCGCATGAACGTGCCCGGCACCATGACCATGTTTATGGTCATGCCCCTCATGCCGATGATCAGCATGGTCGTGCGCGGTATCGTGCGAATGCGTCATGCGGTTCTCATACAGGCTGAACCCTGAAAAGTTCAGTTGCTGCATGCGATATGCGTCATCCGGAAACCGGATACTATCACATTCGAAAAATTATGAGCTGATGGAGCCGTTACAGAAACGGCCTGACGCCGGCGACGGAGCGTGATCGTACAACCGTGGCCGTGATGTTGTCGGCAAGCAGCCGGGCGAGGCAGGAATAGCCCCAGTCGTTCATGTGCAGGCCGTCTGCGGAAATGAACCGGTCGAATGCAATAGCCTGATCTTCATGCCAGTGGCGCATCGCCACGAAACGCCGGAACAATGGAACGTGCGCCTGCTTGGCAACATAAGCGATAAGTCCGACCATCTCACTCGCGCCGGGCTTGGCGTTGACGCGTGGTGCGAATTGCGGGTCGATCAGCAGCACATCCGCGCCGGTTTTTCTGATGCGCGAAATTCCGGCCTGCATCAGGTCCGCGGTTGCGGGAATGTTGCCGTCGCGAAGCACAGTGTTGGTGCCGAGTTGCCAGATCACCAGGTCCGGCTTGGGTGCGAGAACCGCATCCATCCGCTCCATCATCGAGGCGGCGTCCTCGCCGTTGACGCCCTGATTGATGACGGTGATCGGAGTCTCGGGGAACCTCTGGCGCAGTTCGCGCTCGAGGCGGCTGGGATAGGAATAGGCCGGAGAACTTGCACCCGCACCGCCGGTCGATGACGAGCCGACGGCGACAATGGTCACAGGCTCATGAGCATCCAGCTTCTTCGACAGACGAGCGATCGGTGCGTCGAGCTGGGCGAGCGATTTGGATTGCACGCAGGGTTGGGCCTTGAAGACGCTGTTCAAATCGTCGGAGACAACAGTGCTGGCGCCGGTTGTTGCCTGTTCAGCATGAGATGCGACGGGGGACAGCGCGAGAGCAGACAGGCCAAGCGCAAACGCACTGACCATCGCCGCGGTTGTCGAAGCGGTTTTACGACCGTGAATAAGGCGAGGCATCAATCACAGACCCTGGCGTAGCGGCCATCCGAGGGCCTGCATCGCTCAAGACCTAGCGAAAATTACCGTCATATTCAATGCGCCGTTTGGAGGGAGGGAACTCATGCTTAATTGAAAACTCTCGCAAAATCGGCGCTCGGAGCAGGAATTCCGATTTTGTTGCGATGCACAAGTGCGTGAAGAGTGTGCGGATGGTGATCTGAAATGCGGGCTCAAATCGACTTGCCGAGCAGCGCGCTACACCCATTCCAGATGATCTGAATGCCGATGCAGAGGAGAATGAATGCCGAAAGCCGCATGACGACATTCGTGCCCCGCGTACCCAGAAACAGGATGATGCGGTCGGCAAAGCGGTAGCAAACGAAGATGGTGAGGGCGATGGCGGCAAGCCCCGCCACCGCAGCGCCACCGAGGATCGCGAGCTGCGCGAAATCTGCGGTTGGTGTCGGTCGTTGGCTGCCTAACGTGACAGCAACTGAAATCGATCCGGGACCGACCGTGAGCGGCATGGTCAGCGGGTAGAACGCATCGATTGCGGGGCCGGTGTCGACCTTCGCACGATCCGGGCCGGGATCTTCCGGGGCGTGCAACATCTGCCATCCAAAGGCTGCCACCACCAGACCGCCGGCCACGCGGACCACGGGAAGGGTGATCCCGAAGAATTCGAGAACATGCGACCCGATAAACAATGATCCGAGCAGGAGAAAGAAGCTGTTGCGCGCCACGTTCAGCGCAAGGACGCTGCGTTCGGCTGTGGTGCGCCCGCGCGTCATGCGCAGGAACAGGGGCGCACTGCCAACCGGATTGACGATCGGAAACAGCGCGGCATAGACCAGCAGGAATGCGTTGACCACGTTTTGCAAGATGTCCGCCCTGACGGTACTCACCCGGTCAGCGATTTCGAACAGAGATCGCGGATTCTTGCAACTCAAGATGAGGCTGAATTTCCCCCGGATGAGGCCGTTGCCATGAAATGCTCGTCTCGGGCATCCGGTCTTGCTACCGTATTGCCGGAAGCAACCACGGTCGATTCATGCTGCGCAGACATATCCTGATTTTAGTTACAGCTCTGGCGGGCGGCCTGCCTTCGGCGCTGCATGCCGAGCCGGTGCCGATCGTCTGCACGATTCTGCCGGGCGAACAGGCGGCCAGCATCTCTCTGACAAATCCATTCAACTACACGGCGTCATGTCAGGCCAACTGCAAATTCTCGACGGCCGTTTACGACGACAACCCGCAGATCATCTGCGCCAAGCCGGTGCCTGCCGGTAAGCAGATCGAAATGTGCATTTTGAAGGCGGCTGGCAACAAGCTCGTCAAGCTCATCGAAGCGACGGCCGACTGCAGTAAACCCTGAACTGCATGCGCAGTCTTGACGAGAAAGCCCTGCGTTGCGCAGGGGCTTTCGAAGTCGAACGAGTTTTAGCGGCCGAAGAAAAGCCAGAGCAGAATGATCACTGGGATCGGCACGCCCAGCAGCCACAACAAGAGTCCGCGTCCCATTTTTTCCTCCATGCATAATCGATGTCATGGAGAACGTGATTGCGATGTTCTTGTTCCGAAAATAAACCGGTGCCTACCAATGCCCGGTATTCGGCATCGAACTCCACGGCTCCTTCGGCGCGAGGGCGTCGCCCTTCTGCAAAAGCTCGATGGAGTGAAGATCGGGTGAGCGGATGAAGGCCATCTGGCCATCGCGCGGCGGACGGTTGATGGTGATGCCGAGCTTCATCAGCCGGTCGCAGGTGGCATAAATATCGTCGACCTCGTAGGCGAGGTGGCCGAAGTAACGATCCTCGCCATAGGTCTCTTCATCCCAGTTGTAGGTGAGTTCGACCAGCGGCGCGCCGCGCCCCTTGACCTGTTTGAGCAGACTCTCGTCTTCGTCCGCGCAGAGAAACACCAGCGTAAATCGGCCTTTCTCGCTTTCCGTCCGGCGGACTTCCTTAAGCCCGAGCGCGTCGCTGTAGAACTTGAGAGCAATATCGAGGTTGCGGACGCGCAGCATGGTGTGCAGATAACGCATGTTTCTTATCCCTGTTCGAGCATCGCCGGAGTGCCGTTGAAAATTCCGACGATCAGATAGCAGCAAATCGGCCCCGAGGGCAGGTGTTGTTCAGGGAACCTTTTTGCTTCGTCGCCGTTATCTCACGGAATTGATGGGAATAAGGAGGCGTTCTTGGAAGAAGTGATCGATCGGATTATCCATACGTTCGGTATGATGCGTAACCTGGACGAGAACGAACTGAAGGAAGCCCGCGAAAGCGTCGATACCTATATCGAAACACTTTCTTCCGCCGGCGAAACCGACCCGCAACGTCTGACGGTGTGCGGTCTGACATTTCTCCGCAATCGCCTTGAAGAACCTTCCCCCAAATTTACCGGCTGTTGAGTGTTGACGCCTCGTCGCGATCCGCTACCGTATGACAGTGGATAAGAAACCGCGTCGTCTGGCGAGGCACAGGCCTTCTTGGTACCTCCTTGACCCAGTCAAACGGGGAAGACCATGCAAAAGGTAGATTTGGATTCGATGTCGATCGACGATCTGGCGAACCTGCGCGATCAGGCCAGCGAAAAGCTTGCCGACAAGATCGCCGCACGTCAGCGCGAACTCGCCGCGGAAATGGAAAAGCTCGCCGCCTTGGGGAAGACAGCCAAGGTCAGCGCTCCCAAGAAGGATATGAGGGAGATCAAGGAAGCCCTGAAGCCCCAGGAAGCGTCCAAGCCTCAGGAAGCGCCGAAACCACAGGCGCCCAAGGCGGACAAGGCAGCCTGATTTTAGCGGTAGCTCGGAAGAGAATGGGGGCTTCGCGCCCCCATTTTTGTTGGGTTATACTGACACGATGATTGCATCCGATCTTCGCAGTGGAATCGACATGCTTGGCGATATGATCGCCGAGGCACGCACGATTGTACCGTTCACCGGTGCAGGCATTTCCACCGAAAGCGGCATTCCCGATTTCCGTTCGCCCGGCGGCCTGTGGACTCGCAATCGTCCGATCCCGTTCGGCGAGTTCGTCGCCAGCCAGGAGGCGAGGGACGAGGCCTGGCGCCGCCGCTTCGCGATGGAGCCGAGCTTCGCTGCGGCCAAGCCCAGCCGCGGGCACCGGGCTCTGGCGTCGCTGTACAAGGCCGGAAAGGTTCCGGCGATCGTTACGCAGAACATCGACAACCTGCATCAGGTGTCGGGATTTTCCGCCGAGCATGTCGTCGAGCTGCATGGCAACACCACCTACGCGCGCTGCATCGGATGTGGACAGCGTTTCGAGATTCCCTGGGTCAAGGAACGTTTCGACGAAGAAGGCATTGCGCCCTCATGCACGACGTGCGGTGAGCCCGTGAAAACGGCGACGATTTCGTTCGGCCAGTCGATGCCGGAAGATGAAATGCGCCGCGCGGCGGAACTGGCGCAGCATTGCGACCTGTTCCTTGCAATCGGATCGTCGCTGGTGGTGTGGCCTGCCGCGGGTTTTCCGCTGATGGCCCGCAATTGCGGGGCCAAACTCGTGATCATCAACAACGAGCCGACGGATCAGGATGACGTTGCCGATCTGGTGATCCGTCACGATATCGGCGAGACCCTTGGGCCGTTCGTCGGCAATTGACCCCATCAATGATTCGCTGCCCTTCAAGGCTGTTCATAGGTCACCGCTGATTTGTTTTTTGTCTTTCAGCCCTGTTGCGGAGTGTTATCGTTAAATCAAGGATTCGCCTTGGTTCATTTTGATTCGTCACGATGAAATAGCGCGAGCTTCCTTGCATAACGTACTTGGTCATGTCGTTGACTGACTGAAGATTTGTTGGGGTCCGGGGGTCATGGGTTCGGACGGATTTGAGTCCAAGAAGGCAGGTGGTCAACCGGTTGGGGGATCCGACAGGTTTGCTCCGAGTGAGCTGGCTGCCACTGCCGAGCGGAATTTGGCCGCCGACTCCTTCGCGGCCGCAGACGGTGCGGCTGTCAACCTCGTCGAGATTTCCGGCATTATCAAATGGTTCGACGCCTCCAAGGGCTACGGCTTCATCGTCCCTGACAACGGCTGGCCGGACGTGTTGCTGCACGTCACGATCCTGCGGCGCGACGGCTACCAGACCGCCTATGAAGGTGCGCGTCTGGTCGTTGAATGCGTCCAGCGCCAGAAGGGCTATCAGGCCTTCCGCATCGTCTCGATGGACGAGTCGACGGCGATTCATCCGGCGCAGATGCTTCCGGCGCGGACTCACGTCAGCGTGACTCCGACCAGCGGGCTGGAGCGGGCGCAGGTCAAATGGTTCAACCGGCTTCGCGGGTTCGGCTTCCTGACCTGCGGCGAAGGCACGCCTGACATCTTCGTGCATATGGAAACCCTGCGCCGTTACGGCATGACCGAACTGCGTCCTGGCCAATATGTGCTGGTCCGCTTCGGGCCCGGCTCTAAGGGTATGATGGCGGCCGAGATTCAGCCTGAGACCGGTGCACCCGGACTGTCGTCGCACTGACCTGACGTCAACCACATCCACGTGATCATGGACGAAGGCCAGATCCTGCATCTGGCCTTTGCCATGATTGACGGGCTAGGGTGCCGCTGTCGAACGTCAGGGCCTTGCTTGAAATGAATTCGGGTTCTCTGTTGAAATCTTTTCCATCCATCATCCGGTCGCAAAACCTGAGAGGGTTTTTGCAAAGGGTTGCCGCTGCCTTCGTCGTGATGCTGACCGCGTCGCTCAGCGCCATCGCTGCCGAAGTGCAGCCGCTTGAGATCGTCACCAAGTCGGGTGTTCATGTGTTCTCGGTCGAGATGGCAAAGACCGAGCAGGAGCGCGCAACCGGCCTGATGTACCGCAAGGAACTGGCGGAGGGGCGGGGCATGTTGTTCGATTTCTCACCCGAACAGCAGGTTTCGATGTGGATGAAGAACACCTTCATTCCGCTCGACATGATCTTTATCCGCAGCGATGGCCGCATTCTGCGGATCGCGGAAAATACCGAACCTCACTCCGAGAAGATCATTTCGTCGGGCGGTCTGGCGAAGGGCGTGCTTGAGGTGATCGGCGGAACGGCCCGGAAATACGGAATCCAGGCTGGCGACCGCGTGGCTCATCCACTGTTCGGAACCCGCTGAGCCAATCTGGCGTCGGAGCGCGGACCGTCGGATGGCGTCCGGTTACTGTAAAACTTAAGGAAATCAGTGGATTGGTCGGGGCAGGAGGATTCGAACCTCCGACCTGCGGTACCCAAAACCGCCGCGCTACCAGGCTACGCTATACCCCGAGAGGGCAGTCGATACACGCTTCGCATGGCTCCAGCAAGGCAGAACGGCATATCGCGGGCGGTTAAACCGCCCGCGGCCAATTTGTCCGCCGTATGGTCAAATCAGGCCCCCGGAGCTGCCGAAGTCTGGGCCGCAGGCGCTTTCGCGGGTGCCGGCCGCGCCGATGGCTTGTCCTGCTTCTTCGACCAGCTTCCGTAGTAGGCGACGGCGGTCAGGATCGCGACCCCGATGACGCTGACGCCGAGTTGCGCCCAGACCGTGCCCCAGCTCAGCATCAGCACGAAGTGCCCAACGAAGGAGAGGAAGATGCCGACGCAGAACACCTGCAGCGATTGCTGGCCGCACTTGATCACCGGCTCGGCCCATTTCGACTCAAGCGGCCCCCAGTTTTTCGGAATAAAGCGCGTGATGAAGAACGCGATGACCACGAAATGGATGACGCGATACGGCGCCAGGAACGTCTTGTCGTTCGGATTGAAGGCGTCATAGAGCCACTTCGGAAACAGCGCGCCGAAGGATTCGAAGCGCCCGGCCATCGTCATGATCATCGCAAAGATCAGATAGAGTGTCCCGGCGATCAGCAGCCATTGCGACTTGATCACCGAGCGGGATTCGTTGGCCCCGCCCAGTGCGAACCAGGCGCCGAAGACGAACAGCAGCTGCCAAGTATACGGATTAAAGTACCAGGAGCCCACCGGATAGGCCGAGAAATTCCAGCCGAACTGGCGTGCCGCGAAATACAACACCAGCGAAGCGATCATCACCATGTCGGGCTTGCGCAGCATCAGCCACAGCACCGGCGGGAAGAAGCCCATCAGGATAATGTAAAGCGGCAACACGTCGAGATTGACCGGCTTGAAGCGCAGCAGAAGCCCTTGCGTCAGCGTCTGGATGGGATTTGCGATGAGGCCGGCGACGTTGAACTCGTTGAGGATGTCCGGATCGGCATAACGCAATGCGACCCAGCCGATCGCAGCGATATAGATCACGAACAGAATGACGTGCGCGACATAGAGTTGCCAGACGCGCTTCCACAGCCGGGTCGAGCCGACGATAAAGCCGCGATCGAGCATCATCTTCGCGTACACGAACGACGCCGTGTAGCCCGATATGAAGACGAACAGGTCGGCGGCGTCGCTGAACCCGTAATTGCGCGGGGTCGCCCAGTTGATGACGTTGTTCGGAATATGGTCGAGAAAGATCCACCAGTTGGCGATGCCGCGGAAGAAATCGAGCCGGAGGTCGCGGCCCTTCTCGGGGAGTGTTGCCTGAATTTCCATGAGTACCGTTTCGTGATGCGATCGAACCAAATAACGCCAGCGGAACGCCTACCCGGACCCAAGCGGTCCGACATTGTCACCGCGTTTCGGACCGACTATACCAGAACTCGCCGTAAAAAGTCTTGTTCTGGGCAGTCATGCTCAGGATCTTGATATTGGCCGGCATCCGAATCTCATGCTTTTTACCCATCCGATGCCACTAGCGATCAGGCGCAGGGACCCGTTAGCTCCATGACAGCAAGAATCTTCAAACCTGCTAAAAATGCGATGCAGTCCGGGTTCGCCAAGACCAAGGCATGGCAACTGGACTATGAGCCCGAGCAGCCGCGTGTGGTCGAGCCGCTGATGGGCTGGACCAGCTCCGGGGACATGAAGCAGCAGGTGACGCTGCATTTCCACACCAAGGAAGAGGCCGTCGCCTATTGCGAGCGGGAAGGCATCCCCTATCAGGTGCTGGAGCCGAAGGAATTGCAGCCGCGCGTGAAGGCCTACGCGGACAATTTCGCGTTCCGCCGCGTCGAGCCCTGGACACACTAAGCCTTCCTCCGATGTTGCGCTCAGCGGGCGTTCGCCCGCAGGCCTGGCTTTGATATTCAGCCGGTCCGGCCTCATGAAATTGCCCCGCCAAATGTCGGGGACATGACATTTCCTGATGCCGCTTTGCCCTATTGAGGGCCTCTGACCCACGGCAAGTCTCTTCAAACTCGTCGCGAAAGTTGTGGTTGCATTCAGCCGCCAAGCAGTGACACCTTGCGGGTCGAAGCCGTCCGGAAAGGACGGAAGCAAGCAAGATCAAAACGTTACGCGGCGGGAAACAATGGCACTTCGTTCCGGACTCGATCCCAAATCGGCCGATTTCACCCGCAATGCGGAAGTCATGCGGACCCTGGTTGCGGACCTCCGGGACAAGCTTTCGCAAGTTGCGGGCGGTGGCGGGGAGGCTTCGCGCGCCAAGCATACCGCGCGCGGCAAGATGCTGGCGCGTGACCGCGTCGACCTCCTGATCGATCCAGGCACGGCGTTCCTCGAATTCTCGCCGATGGCCGCCTACGGCCTCTACGGCGGCGGTGTGCATTCGGCCAGCATCGTGACGGGCATTGGCCGCGTCTCGGGCCGTGAATGCGTGATCGTCGCCAACGATGCGACCATCAGCGGCGGCACTTATTATCCGATGACCGTGAAGAAGCATCTGCGCGCGCAGGACATCGCGCGGCAGAACAATCTGCCTTGCATCTACATGGTCGATTCCGGCGGCGCGTTCCTGCCGCAGCAGGACGAGATTTTCCCGGACGAGAAGCACTTCGGCCGCATCTTCTACAATCAGGCCAACATGTCCGCGCAGGGCATCCCGCAGATCGCCATCGTGATGGGATCGTGCACCGCCGGCGGCGCATATGTGCCCGCGATGTCGGACGAGAGCATCATCGTGCGCAATCAGGGCACGATTTTCCTCGGCGGCCCGCCGCTGGTGAAAGCCGCGACCGGCGAGGTCGTCACCGCCGAAGAACTCGGCGGCGCTGACGTTCACAGCCGCCACTCCGGTGTGACCGACCACTACGCGCAGAACGACAGCCATGCCATCGGCATCGCACGCCGCATCGTCAGCAATCTCAATCCGGCGACATCGTCGGCGACAGGATTGCGCGCGCCGCGCGACCCGCTGTTCGACCGCGAGGATATTTACGGTGTCGTTCCCGCCGATGCCCGCAAGCCGTTCGACGTGCGCGAGATCATCGCGCGGATCGTCGACGGCTCGGAGTTCGAGGAATTCAAGAAGCTGTACGGCACCACGCTTGTCTGCGGCTTCGCCCATATCTGGGGCTATCCGGTCGGCATCATCGCCAACAACGGCATTCTGTTCAGCGAGAGTTCGCTGAAGGGTGCGCATTTCATCGAACTGTGCTGCCAGCGCGGCATCCCGCTGCTGTTCCTGCAGAACATCACCGGCTTCATGGTCGGCAAGAAATACGAGGCGGGCGGTATCGCCCGCGACGGCGCGAAGCTGGTAACGGCCGTTGCTACCGCCTCGGTGCCGAAGTTCACCGTGGTGATCGGTGGATCTTACGGCGCCGGCAACTACGGCATGTGCGGCCGCGCCTATAGCCCACGCTTCCTTTGGATGTGGCCGAACGCGCGCATCTCGGTGATGGGCGGCGAGCAGGCGTCGATGGTGCTGAGCCAGCTTCGCCGAGATAACATCGAGGCCAAGGGCGGCACCTGGTCGGCGAACGAAGAAGATGCCTTCCGCAGCCCGATCCGCGAACAATACGAAACGCAAGGCCATCCGTATTACGCAACCGCGCGGCTGTGGGACGACGGCGTGATCGATCCTGCGGATACGCGGCTTGTGCTTGGGCTCGGACTGTCCGCCGCCGCCAACGCTCCGATCGAGCCGCCGAAGTTCGGCGTGTTCAGAATGTGATGCGGGACACAGAAATGAGCGATCTTGTCCGCATCGAGCGCGATCAGGACGTGGCGCGCGTCACGCTGAACCGTCCTGAACTGAACAACGCCCTGAATCGCGCGCTGATCGAAGCGCTGCGCTCCGCCTTCGAGAGCATCGCTTCCGATCGCTCCATTGCCACGATGGTGCTTGCGGGTGAGGGCAAGAGTCTTTGCGCGGGGGCCGACATCAATGCCATGCGCGAGGCAGGCACCTATACCCGCGAGGAGAACATCGCGGACGCGATGCCGCTGGTGCGGATGTTGTCCGCGCTCGACCGGATGCCCCAGACCACCATCGGCCGGGTGCACGGTCCGATCTATGGCGGTGGTGTCGGTGTGGTCTCGGCCTGCGACATCGCCATCGGCTCTTCTGAGGCGACGTTCTGCCTGTCTGAAGTCCGCCTCGGCATCGTGCCGGGCATGATCAGCCCTTACGTGCTGCGCGCCATCGGCGAGCGGACGGCGCGGCGCTACTTCCAGACCGCAGAAGTGTTCGACGCGAACGAGGCGATGCGGATCGGCCTGCTGCACGAGGTTGTCGCGCCCGAAGCTCTGGACGAACGCATCGGCAAGTTGCTCAAGCAGTTGAAGTCGGCAGCGCCGGGTGCGCGGTCCATCGCCAAGAAGCTCGCTGGCGATATTGCCGGGCGGCGCATCGACGAAGCCCTCATGACCGAGACCGCGCAACTGATCGCCGATGTGCGCGCCAAACCTGAGGCCCGCGAAGGCCTTTCCGCATTTCTTGAAAAGCGCAAACCGTCGTGGACCTGATCCGATGAACGCAAAAGCTCCAGCCGCGCTTTACCGGCGGTTCAACACATTGCTGATCGCCAATCGTGGCGAGATCGCCTGCCGCGTCATCAGGACGGCGCGCGCCATGGGCCTGCGCACCGTCGCGGTCTATTCCGAAGCAGATGCTGACGCTGTGCATGTCGCGATGGCGGATGATGCCGTGCTGCTCGGGCCCGCACGCGCGCGCGATAGCTACCTCAATGTCGATCGCATCATCGAGGCAGCGAAGAAGACCGGCGCCGAAGCGGTCCATCCGGGTTACGGCTTCCTGTCGGAGAACGCCGACTTCGCGCGCCGCTGTGCGGCCGAGGGTATCGTGTTCGTCGGCCCGACTGCCGAGATGATGGAAGCGATGGGGTCGAAGTCAGGCTCCAAGGCGCTGATGGAAAAGGCGGGCGTGCCGCTGGTGCCCGGCTATCACGGCGAGGCCCAGGACGAGAAGACGCTGGCGGATGCGGCCAGCAAGATCGGCTATCCCGTGCTTGCCAAGGCGTCCGCCGGCGGCGGCGGGCGCGGCATGCGCATCGTCCGCAGCGCGGATGAACTGGCGGCGTCCATCGTCAGCGCCAAACGCGAAGCGCTGGCGGCCTTCGGTGACGACCGCATGCTGATCGAGAAGTTCGTCCAGAACCCGCGCCATATCGAAGTGCAGATCATCGGCGACAGCCATGGCAACCTGATCTCTCTGTTCGAGCGCGAATGCACCTTGCAGCGCCGCCACCAGAAGGTGATCGAGGAAGCCCCGTCGCCGACACTCAATGCTGCGCAGCGCGATGCTGTCTGCGCCGCCGCGCGCAAGGCTGCGGGCGCGGTGAACTATGTCGGCGCGGGCACCATTGAGTTCGTCTCCGATGGAAAGGAGACGTTCTTCATTGAAATGAATACGCGCCTTCAGGTCGAGCATCCGGTGACCGAACTGATCACCGGCGTCGATCTGGTCGAACTACAGTTGCGCGTGGCGTTTGGCGAGAAGCTGCCATTGGCGCAGGATCAGGTCACGCTCAACGGTCACGCCATCGAAGCGCGTGTCTACGCGGAGAATCCAAACAAGAACTTCATGCCGTCGGTGGGCCGCATCCGCACCTGGCACACGCCGGAAGAAGTGGATGGCCTGCGCATCGATGCGGGTTACGCCGAGGGCAAGACCGTGTCGCCGAACTACGACGCGATGCTGGCCAAGGTCATCGCCTGGGCGCCGACGCGCGATCTCGCAATCTCGCGGCTCAACCGCGGCCTGCAGGAAACCGACGTCCGCGGCATTATCACCAACATTCCATTCCTGTCGGCGCTGATCACGCATCCGGATGTCCGCGCCAACACCATCGACACCGGCTTCATCGAGCGCGAACTGGCGAAGCTGACGCCTGCTGAAGGGCAACTGACCGATCTCGAATTGGCCGCTGCTGTGGGGTCAATTCTGCAAAGCGAGCGTGCGGCTGCGGGCGCTGACGTGAACTCGCCATGGCGCGCGGGAGCAGGCTGGGCCGCTGTCGCTGCGCGGCGCCGCCGGTTTTTGTTCCGGCAAGCGGATGGCACCGAGCGCAAGGTGTCGATGCGTTATGGTCAGGGCCCTTCGACGCTGGCCATCGACGGACGGGTCCTCGCGTTCGCAAGTTCTGCATCGACGCGCGGCGGCATCGATATTGTGCTCGACGGCGTGAAGCATCATGTGACTGGCCTGCTCGACGGCCACGAGGTCTATGTCCGCACCCGTAATGGACGCTTTGAAGTTCACTGGGTCGATCCGTTCGGCACCGAGGATGAGGAGCAGGCAGGTGCCGACCGTGTGGTGGCGCCGCTGCCCGGTACGGTCGTGGCGTTGCTGGTCGAAGAAGGCGCCGAGGTCGAGAAGGGCGCCGCGATCCTGACGCTGGAAGTGATGAAGATGGAGCAGACCCTGCGCGCGCCGTTCGCGGGTACCGTCAAGGCGCTCAAGTGCAAGGTCGGTGACATCGTCGCCGAAGGCGTCGAACTCGCCGAGATCGAACCGAAGGCATAGACAGGTTTCATGAGCGATCAGGTCTGCATTGTCGAAGTCGGCCCGCGCGACGGGCTGCAAAACGAAAAGACGCCGGTCTCGGCCGAGGCGCGGATCGCATTCATTGAAAATCTCGTAAAGGCAGGGCTTCACACCATCGAGGTCGGCAGCTTCGTCTCGCCCAAGGCCATCCCGCAGATGGTCAATTCGGATCAGGTGCTGCGCGCCGTCGACCACCATCCCGGTTACGAATTCCATGTCCTCGTTCCCAATGAGAAGGGTTACGAGGCTGCGAAGGCCGCGGGTGCGAAAGTGATCGCGGTGTTCGCATCGGCCTCGGAAGGATTTTCAAAGGCCAATATCAACTGCACCGTTGCGGAATCGATCCAGCGCTTTGTCCCGGTGATCGAGCGCGCCAAGGCCGATGGCATCAAGGTGCGCGGCTATGTCTCCTGCGTGCTCGGCTGTCCCTATGACGGTGAGGTGAAGCCATCCGCAGTTGTCGACGTGACGAAGAAGCTGTGGGATCTCGGCTGCTACGAAGTCTCGCTTGGCGACACCATCGGCGTCGGCACACCGTCAAAGGCACGGCAGTTGCTGCGCGCGTTGGCGACAGAAGTGCCGATGAAGAATCTCGGCATGCATTTCCATGACACCTACGGGCAGGCACTCGCCAATCTCTACGCAGGTCTGGAGGAGGGTGCTCGTGTGATCGATTCCGCCGCCGGCGGTCTCGGCGGCTGTCCCTATGCGCCCGGAGCGACCGGCAATGTCGCCACCGAGGATGTCGTCTACATGCTGGAAGGCATGGGCGTTGCGACCGGCGTCGATATGAAGCAGCTCGTGGCCGCCACCAATGACATTGCCAAGGTCCTCGGCAAGTCGCCGGTCAGCCGCGTTGCATCCGCGCTCAACGCCAAGGCGCGCGGTTAGGAACCGAGGCGGCAAAGCCGCCCCGGCGTGATCGCCTTTATTGGTGAACGCTCAGGATCGGGTTCATCACCAGGCCGAAGCTGCGCAACTGGCCAAGCAGTTCGCGATGACCGAAGGCCTGGCAGCCCGAAGCAAATCCAACCCTCTTCGGCGGCACCTGCAGCAACGAGAACGCGGCATAGGCCTGCAACATGCCAGTTTGCTTGTAGTTGCAGTTTCCGTGGATCACGCAATGCGCGCGGCCTAGCGGGCCGGACGCATAAACGGAATCGATCGAGGTGTTGATGCGTGGATTTTCGCGCGGCGGCATGCTGGCTTGCAGGCTCCCTGCGATTTCGGCCAGCGCCTTCTCCTGCTCCGCGGGTGGCAAGGGCTTGATCTTTTCCTTCACCATTTGCGTGGTTTGCACCACGCCTTCCATCACCGGGCGGGCAAGAACGCCGCCGAGCACACGGCAGTTCGAAACGCGCGGATCGTTCTTGAACCAGACCGGATGCGCGGTGCCTCCCCAAGGAACTGCGATCGCCGTTTCGTGCTGGCCGGGCACCACCACGTCGGCGCGGGCAGTGACATCCCATTCGACATATTTGTTCTGCTCGAGGTAGTACCACTGCGCCTTGAGGATGGTGAAAATGGTCTGCGTCGAGGCGTAGGTTGGAAAACCCTTCCAGAACACCTGAATGTCGAGGGTGTCGAGACCGGGCGTTTCAAGACAGATGTTCGCCGCGATCTCGCCGGTCGTGTACATCTGCGCGATATTTGGCGCGAGCAGCAGGCCTTTCTCGGCGAACTTCGCGCCCCAGCGGTCCTGCGCCAGCATGACCCAGTCCTGTTCGCCTGTCGTATCGCTGTAATGGCAGCCGGCGGCCAGGCAGGCTTCGACGACTTCAGGGGCGTATTTGATAAAAGGCCCCACGATATTGCTGACGAATTTGGCGCCCTTAAAGAGGCTGGTCAGCGCTTCGACAGTGTGTGCGACCTCGACGACCTCATAATCCGCGGTCTCGATTCCCGGAATCTTCTCGACGACAGCCTGAACTCTCGCCTTGTCGCGCCCGGCGGCGATAAAGGGAATGTTGTATTCCCGCAAATACTCACACACCAGGCGCCCGGTGTAGCCGGAGACGCCATATACGACGACAGGTCTTTTCGTTGTCATGATGGATGTTTCCTCGATTTGCCCTTTGTGAAGTTCAACAGCGCGTGCCGTCACATGCCCATTCCGCCATCGACCGGCAGTCCCGCTCCGGTGATGAAGCGTGCGGCGTCGGAGCACAGGAAGACGGTTGCATCCGCCATGTCGGGAATTTCGCCGAGACGGCCGAGCGGCGTCTGACCGACGACGTCGCCGATGGCGGCTTCTCCGCTGGGGTAAAGTCCCGCCGCGACGACGTCGCCTGCGAGTTGCATGCCCATGTCGGTCGGCACGAGGCCGGGATAGATGCAATTCACGCGCACGCCGTAGCCGAGCTTGCCGGACTCCATCGCTCCGACGCGCGTCATGCGGTCGACCCCGGATTTGGTCGCGGAGTAACCTGCAATGCCGGGGAACGCGATGGTGGCGGCGACCGACGCGATGTTGACGATCGCGCCGCCTTTGCCTGCCGCGCCACCCGGGCGCATGGCGCGGAATGCATGCTTCATGCCCAGCGCGGTGCCGACGATGTTGACGCTGCACATGCGCTGCAAATCATCGGCCTTGGCATCCACCAGCAGAGAGGTGATTTCGATGCCTGCGTTGTTCACGAGGATGTCGAAGCCGCCGAGCCTGGAGATCGTTGCGGCCACGGCGGCGGCCCAGCTTGCATCGTCGGTGACATCGAGCGGGACGAAGTCAGCCTTGGCGCCGCCAGTGGCGAGTGCCTTTGCGGTTTGCTGGCCGAGGTCGGTCAGCACATCGCCGATCACGACCGAGGCTCCGGCCTTGGTCAGGGCTTCTGCCATGCCGGCGCCGAGACCGCGTGCGCCGCCGGTCACCAGCGCCTTGCGTCCGGTGAGATTGAATACGCTCATGTGGGTTCCTCCGGGTTGTTTGTTGAGCAGGCAAGCCGCCGCCATTCGTCAGCGGGGTCGCTGCCGTTCAGTCGTTCTGAAGTGAGAAAAACGCTGTCTTGACGGCAGCGGTTGCTGCCGTCGTGGTCAGGCGTTCCGCGTTGTCGCGGTGAGATCTGGCAATGTTTTCGGGAGCAGGAGGGCGCCCAAGGCCGGGCTGGCGACAGGACCGACGGACCGTTTGCAGATGCCTGCAAGCCGCATTTTATCCTCCCTGATGTTTCCTCGCGTCCCTCTTGGTGGGGAACAATGCGATCAGAGGCTCGTCTTTGACAGCTGTCAAGAAAATTTATACAGTCGTCAAGAAAAAACTGGTCAGGTGTCCAGTGCATCTTTCTTGTGCTGCGCTGTCCGCAGTTCCGGGCTCGCGAAGATGTTTGACGGATGAACAACAGACCTTGATCTCATGCGATCCGGTGTTATCCCTGAGGCGGGGATTTGAAAGGCTGAGAAACAATGGCTCCGGCCACGATCGAAAAAGCTGACCGCATCAACGGGCAGCGCGTCGACAAGTTTGCCGAACGACGCGCGGAACTGGCGCAGGCTGCACTGCAAACGCTGTCCGAACTCGGATATGCAAAGACCAGTTTGCGCGAGATCGCGCAAAACTCGATCTTCTCGCATGGCGTGCTGCACTATTACTTCAAGGACAAGGTCGACCTGATGATGTGCTGCGTCCGCCAATACAAGGCGGTATGCGTCACGCGTTATGACGAGGTTGTCGCGGGCGCGGCAACCTACGACGAGCTGCTTGAGGGATTTCTGGCCGCGCTGAGCGAGACTGTCCGCAATGACGCGCAGATGCACCGGCTCTGGTACGATCTGCGCTCGCAGTCGCTGTTCGAGGAAGAATTCCGGGCCGACGTTCTGGAAATCGACAAGAGCCTCGAGAACATGATCTGGCGGATCATGAGCCGGTTTTCAGAACTGACCGGTGAGCCGCAGCAGATGACGCCGGCGGTGCTTTACGCCGTTTTCGACGGACTGTTTCAGCAATGCCTGCTCAAGCATCTGGCTGGCGATGCAGATGCCATCGCGCAGATGCAGGCCGACGTCCGCGCGGTTCTGGCGCGGTTTGCGAAAAAGCCGGCCACTCCGGTCAAGGCCGTCAAAGCCAAGCCGGCCAAAGCCGGACCAGCCAAAGCCAAGTCTGCCCGAGCGACGGCGGGTGCCCTGAACCGGAAGATCTCCCAGCCTTCAAAGCGCGCGACAGCAAGCAGCCGCGCGCGCGCTTAGCGGACCGATTCCGGCCCCATCACCAGATCCGGCAGCCATGTCGAGATGCCGGGGAAGATGCACAGCAACAACACGGCGAAGAACATCAGCAGCACGAACGGCAGCGTGCCCCAGATCACTTCGCTCAGCGGAATGTCCGGCGCGACGTTGCGGATGACGAAGATGTTCAGCCCCACCGGGGGATGAATCAGCCCCATCTCCATAACGATGGTCATGACCACGCCGAACCAGATGATGTCGAATCCGGCGGCGCGCAGCGGCGGCAGAATGATCGGCGCGGTCATCAGGATGATCGACACCGGCGGCAGGAAGAAGCCGAGCACGATCACCATGCCGAGGATGGCTGCGAGCAGTTCCCACTTCGGCAGTTGCATCGCCACGATGGCGTTGGCCGCCGATTGCGAAATCGTCAGATAGCTCATGACATACGAGTAGAGCAGCGACATGCCGATGATCATCATCAGCATGGTGGACTCGCGGATGGTCGAGGTCAGGATCGGCGAGAGGTCCGCCGGTTTCCAGACGCCGTAGATCAGGGCGATCAACAGCAGCGCCAGCAGGCCGCCGAGACCTGCGGTTTCGGATGGGGTGGCGTAGCCGCCATAGAGCGCGATCATCACGCCAGTCAGCAGGATGATGAACGGCAGCACGCGCGGCAGCGCATTGAAGCGTTCCGCCATGGTGAAATCGTCATGGGCAAGAATCGGCGATGTCGCGCCGGTCGCTTCATACGCCACCTTGGCGGCGGCATATTCCTTGCGGAAGCGGTACACCGCGTAGAAGCCGAACAGCGAGACCAGCAGCAATCCCGGTCCGATGCCGGCGAGAAACAGGCGTCCGAGCGACTTTTCCGCAGCCACCGCAAACAGGATCATGGTGATCGATGGCGGCAGCAGAATGCCGAGCGTGCCGCCCGCCGCGATGATCCCGGCTGCGAAGCCGCCGGAATAGCCGCGCTTTCGCATCTCCGGAATGCCGGCCGAACCGATCGCCGAACAGGTTGCGGGTGACGATCCCGCCATCGCGGCGAACAGCGCGCATGCAAAGACATTGGCGACGCCGAGACCGCCGGGCACCTTGTGCAGCCACGCATGCAGCGCGGAGTAGAGGTCCTGTCCCGCGCGGGACTTGCCGATTGCAGCGCCCTTGAGGATGAACAGTGGAATCGAGAGCAGGGTGATCGACGCCATCTCCTCGTAGACGTTCTGCGTCACCGTATCGAGGGACGCGGACGGCATGTAGATCGCCATGAACACGACCGCCACGGCGCCGAGCGCGAATGCGATCGGCATGCCGGAGAACATCGCGGCGAGAGTAGCGATGCCGTAGCTGATGCCAATTCCAAGAACGGTCATGAACGCGGAGCCTTGCCGAGAGAGGTAATGATTTGGAGCAGGATCTGGACGCACAACAGCGTCATGCCTGCCGCCATCAGGACGTACGGGATAGCGAGCGGCGGGCTCCACATCGAGTTGGAGACCTGACCGTCCATCCACGCTTCATGAGCCAGCGTCCATGATTTCCACGAGAAGAAGGCGCAGAACGCGAGGCTGGCGACATCGACCAGGATGAGGCGTATCCGGTTCGCGGTCGGCGACAGGATGCCGACAAAGGCTTCGATGCCGATATGGCCACGCTGGCTTTGCACGAAAGCGGCGGTCATGAACGTCGCGCCGACCAGCAGAAAGACCGCGGCTTCATCCTGCCAGTAGGTCGCGCTGTGGAAGATGCTGCGCGTCAGGACGCTGTAGCTCAGGATGAGACACGCCAGAATGAGCGCAGCGGACGCCAGCACGACGATGACGCGATTGCAGACAGCAAGAGCGCGTTCGACCCCGGCAATGAGCGGATTGCTCGAAGCCGGGGCGACCAGCTCGCGCTGGTCCTCAACCGAACCGTGCATCATGCGTCGGCCGCGAGCTTCATCAGGCTGGCGGAGGTCGCGGTCTTGCCCGAATAGTCCTTCCACGCGGTATCGCGGGCGATGTCGCGCCATTTGCCGACGATCGCAGCGTCCATTGTGGCGACCTTGGCTCCGGCTTTCTCGTAGACCTTCGCCACTTCGACATCGTCGTCCTGCGCGCCCTTGCGGCCGAAGGCCTCCATTTCCGCGCCGACGGTCAGGATGATGTCCTGCTGGTTCTTCGGCAGCTTGTCGAAGATCGCCTTCGACA
This sequence comes from Afipia sp. DC4300-2b1, assembly GCF_049895725.1. Classification (NCBI taxonomy): domain Bacteria; kingdom Pseudomonadati; phylum Pseudomonadota; class Alphaproteobacteria; order Hyphomicrobiales; family Nitrobacteraceae; genus Afipia; species Afipia sp. DC4300-2b1. The sequence goes on along the minus strand of NZ_JAFCSX010000005.1, from coordinate 330,503 downwards.
TCATCAACGGTTCGAGCATGAACCAGTACGACTGGCCCGCGCCCGATGTCAGATGCTTGGCGACTTCCTCAAGCCGGAACGAGATCAGGCTGGTCGACGACGTGATGCCGGCGTCGCATGCACCGGTCTGCATCGCCGCATAGATTTCGTTCGACGGTACCGACAGCACAGCCGCGCCGGCGGTCTGAAGCACCATGTCCATCTCGCGCGATCCGCCGCGCACCTTCAGGCCCTTGGCATCTTCGGGTGCAACCAGCGGCCGCGTCCGGCTGGCGACGCCGCCGGCCTGCCACACCCAGGTGATGAGCATGATGCCCTTGTCGGCCAGAAAGTCGGTCAGCGCCTTGCCCACCGGTTTGTTTTTCCACCCGAGGCCCTGATCGTAACTCGACACCAGACCGGGCATCAGACCGATGTTGGTCTCAGGCAATTCGCCGCCGGCATAGGGCAGCGGGTAGAGGCTCATGTCGAGCGCGCCTTTGCGCATCGCCGAGAACTGGGCGTTGGTCTTGATGAGCGACGAGCCGGGATAGACCTCGGCGACGATTTCGCCGCCGCTGCGTTTGGATATCTCTGCGGCGAAGACACGGGTCAGCCGGTCTCGGAAGTCGCCCTTGTCGATAGTGCCGCCGGGAAACTGATGCGAGATCTTGAGGGTGGTTGCGGCCTGCGCGGGGCCGAAGCGGAGAATGGCGGGTGCGGCAAGCGTGGTCGCGAGAAGGTGGCGTCGCGTAAGCATAGAGTCTCTCCCTGGCGTCTTTTTGCTTTTCGGTCAGCGCTTTGCGCTGATTAGAGGTCGTGCGTCATTCTGACCCAGTCGTCCGCGCAATGCTACCGTTGCTGCACCGCACTACGTTGCGAAGGAGGCTATACTTTCGGCGCGTGCCGTCGTGACGGTCGGAAAGTTCCGGGAAAATCGCCGGTCTGAAAATTATCTTCCGCGCGGGGGGTAACGAAGCCGGCTTCTCACCGAAGACCCTGAAGCGACCTTTGTCGCACCAGAAACGGAATGAGAGGACGAACTTCAATGGCACGCACCACACGTTTCACCCTCGGCGCCACCGCTGCAATTCTTTCGCTCGGCCTGGCGTTCGCGCCCGCCGCCTTCGCTCAGGACAAGATGTCCAAGGATGGCATGAAGAAGGAAGATGCGATGTCGAAGGACGGCATGAAGAAAGATGACATGTCGAAGGATGGCATGAAGAAGGACGGCATGGCCAAGGACGGCATGAAAAAAGACGAGATGAAGAAGTAAATCTTCATCCCGTCTTTTTGCTTTTCGGCAGGCTCGCCATCCCCGGCGGGCCTGTCGTGTTCCAGCTTTCGTGCGTCTTACTTCTTTGCCTTGCGTGCGGCGTAGCGCGCATCGCGCGCGGCCTTTTGCTTCGCCTTGAGCTCTGCCTCGGCCGCTTCCTTTTCCGCCTGGAGGCGCAATGCCTCGGCAGCGGCTTGCGCGGCGAGTTCGGCGTCGCGGGCCAGCTTTTCAACGCGGGCAGCCTCGCGCAGCTTCTGCGCTTCCGTGCGCGCGGCAGCCTGTGCCTGCCGTTCGGCGGCCTTCTTCTGGACCTCAGGATCATTGGGCCCCGGCTTGGCCTTGAATTTCTCGAGGATGTTCTTTCTGGCGTTCTGCGCGGCCGCGGCCCGGTCCGCGAAGCTTGGTTCCTTGAAACCCATAGGGTCGATATCTTTCTGTTGGGATGTGACGCTGGGCGGCTTGTAGCAGATTTTACGAAGCTGTCAGGGGATAGCGCGGCGGACAGTCCAAGCTATGCACCTTCGGCTGTCTTGCAAAAGTCATAGGTGTGGCCTTCGGGTCACAGACTCCGGCAACCCGCTGTGATGGTATTGGGACACGGCGCGGCACGTATTGACAGCAAATCCACACCGTCAAACTTGGCGTCAACTATCGCTTTGGCTGGGCTGGACCTGTGGTGGCGAAGAACTGATTTCAACCAGGATTTCCCGGACGACGACGACACTTGATCTCTTACTTTATCTCTTACTTTCTCCAGTTTCCAAACTTAAGCCCGGCCCCGTGCCGGGCTTTTTTGCTCGTGTGGCGGGTTACGAACAGCGATGACCCTCCCGCCGGAGTGGTGACGACCGCCACTGGCGCTGGAATTGCGACGGTGCTCAGGGATTCAGGTCCTCGGTGGTGAGAACGAAGCCGTGGTCGGAATGCTCTTCGCGCTGCATCTTCGCGATAGCGAGATATTCGATCTCGGCCCGGTGCTTCACAAAAATTGCAATGAGTTGCCCGTGGTTGAGGTGCTCGTCGATCACACGCTCGCGGTCCAGGAGCGCAGCCTCAGTTATGCGGCACCTCTCGGTATTTCCCTCGTATCGCACAACGAAGTCGACATAGTCGCCGCTAACGACAGCCATGAGGGTGACCCTCCGCTACCTTCCAGTCTTAACCGACAGCCGGCTGTTACGTTCCGGTCGGGCAGAGAAACATGGCCGCTCTCCAGCTTCACTGCGATCCTTACAGATGGCGGCTGGCCGGCCCCGCACAAGCGCGTGCGGCATCATGGCTTACGTATTCCTCAACGCCGCCGACGCGGCAGGCTGCCGATCAGTCCTTCAAATCGAACTGCTTGCCGAGATGGTCGCCTATCTGGACGATGCGTGCGACGCACTCGCCGTAACCCACGGAGGACTGGGTGGCGTCGTCAGCGGTTGTCCGAAACTGCCAGGAAGCACCAGCCGGGATCACAGAGACGCTGATGCCCTCTGGACAATCGGCGTAGTGGTTCATTTCTTCGTTGAGGAGGGCAAGGAGATCTGCCGAGGTCTTTGCGGGTTTGCTCATGTCACGCACCTCCAGGTGGTGATGGAGCGAGACTAACACGAGATTTGAGACGACAGGAGACGCAGCTTGCGCCTGATTAGGCGCGGCTGAGAGATGCAATCGCATCAACCGGTCAATGCCGGATGTCCGAGGACATATCAGGCAATGCGAGCTGATTTAACGGAGGCGGGGAGCTGAACGACCTCACTTCGATGGCCGGCTTTCACACCGGCTGCATCGAGATAGTTTTGAACGGTGTCGTTGATGTCGTGCTTTCGATCGAGCCTGGGAAAATCCACAATACGCAGACGCCCAACCATGCGGTCCTTGCCTTTTGGTCCGAGCAATATCTTTTGCGCGAGTTCGATGTAATTGCCGATGTCGAAGTATTGAAACGTGTTCGGGAGATACTTTTCCATTTCTAGAAACTGCAGCGATCGCGTGAAATAACAGACCCTGCTCAACTCCACGGCCTGATTGGCCGGACCGGACGCGGACTGGCCCGTGTTCAGATAAGGCATGACGGCCGCGTCGCATATCTTCATGGCGAGGAGAAGATCGTCGTCGCTGACAGTGCCGATGAAATGGACCCGTTTCGTCAGCTTGTGCTTCTCGACCAGTCTGATCAGTTGGGCGAGATACGGCTGGACGCCGTCGCCGACCCGGAGAGTTGCCTCGTGAACGCCGGAAAACATCAAGAGATGGTAGTTTTCCGGCAGATGCTTCAGAGCAAGGATCGCGGTATCGAAACCTTTCTGCGGACCGATGAAGCCGAACACGCCGACGAAGCGGACGTTCGAGGGGAGATTTGGAAGGACGGACGGCAGGTTTGAGCTGTGAACCTTTTCATCCATGGCCTCGATGTAGCTCTCGGACATGTATGACAGCGGGTTATCCCGGACCTCGACGCCCGGGAGAATTCGCTTGAGAATTTGCGCGTCCGCCTTGCTGTGCGCGATTGCGCTCACCTTGTGTTTTCGGGTGTGCCCGGCGATATCGTCAAGCATGCCCCGCCACGTGAAGACGGAAAGCGCGTGACGGGCAAGCTTTACGAGCGCGCGCACCGAAAGATTTCGCGCCGTCTCCTTGAAAAGCCCCCGATACTCGTGTGGGGGGATCGAGTGAAACGTAACGATCAGCTCTTTTGAATTTTTCAGTACGGTTTGAAGCCGGCGCCGGATTTCAGCGGGCGTCAGGCCGAAAAGACTCGGTTCAAGCTGCACGCAGACGACGTCGAAATCGCGAAGGGCCGGCGCGATAGTGGCGATGTATTCGTCACCTTTCTTTCGATCCTTTTCATCCCGCAGCGTTTCACGCGGAAGAGGGACGACCGTGATGTCGAGATAGGGATCGAGAGCCAGCTTCAGGAAGCTGCTGTAGTGCGCTATCCCGCAGCGCTCGTTCCATGTGGATAGAAGAGCGACCTTTTTCGATGCCTTGTTTTTCACAACAAGCTCTCGCCTCGGCGCGACCGGCTGTTCCGCGCCGGTTCGCGATAAATACAGATGCGCGATGTTTTGATCCCTCTGCTTCGTATCATAAATTTCTCCATCCGGTTCATTCAGCCGGATTTCAAACCCCTGCCGCATGAAGTTTTCAAGACAGGCCCTCGGATCAATTCCGCGTTCACGAATGAAAGGTTCGTGAAGTTCAAGATAGATCGACCGTAAGGATTTGAATGGCTTGAAGTCAGTCAGCGAAACCTCGTGTTCGGCCCCTTCGATGTCAATCTTCATGAAGGACGGATTCAATCCAGAGAAAGAGGTTATCGGTCTTATGGGGACCTCGAACTTGTTTCCGCCGGCGCCATGAAGGATGCGAGCGTCGGTGGACGCGATCGATAGCGTGCTCTCCCGGTCGGCAATGCCAACCATATGAACCTGAATGTTTCCGAGGCCGTTCAACTCAGCGTTCGCGGCCGTCGCGGCGGTGTTCCACGGGAAGGGATCGAATGAGTGGATGCGTCCTTCCTGTCCGACTTCCTTTGCGTACCAGACCGAGTTGCATCCGATATTGCAGCCCAGATCAAAGACCGTATCGCCACGCCTGAGCCAGTTATGATCGCGAATTTGCTTGAACGACCATTCCGGCGTGCTGCTGTCGTACCGGGCCTTCGACTCACGATGGAATATGATCAACCGGAACCGATGGCCGAATTGATCGTGCTCGACGATGTAGGGATCCAGTCGCTCGAACGGACCTTCCATGACGACGTTTCGTTCGATGGTATCCAGCGCGCGCTGGAAGCGATCAAGAACCTGCTCGTCGTTCGAGCGTGAGAAGCTCAGCATTCGGCATTCCTGCGGCGGGTGAAACGGCGCCAATGGCACGCCAATCGTGATTGCATAATAGTCGAGCGTGGGAAGCAAATCCAGCCGCGAGATCGCAGCTCGGAGTTGCGTGTTTTACATCAGGGCGCGCTGAGATGCTGCGGTTGTTTGCCGCGTGGCTAGCCAGTCGCGAGATCGGCTCACAAGCCAGTTCAGAAAGGCGCGTGCCCCGTCTTTTTGTTTTTCCGTGATGAGCGAGAGCGCCATCGCGAGCACCAGAACAACAAGCGAGATTGCGAGTGGAAGACCGTGCCGGCCGGGCAGTTGATAGGCCCAGGCGGGCAACAGCGCCGAGACAAGCTTGGTCAGCGGCGCACTGAAGAGGTAGATGCTGAACGTTGCTCCGGCAAAAATTTTCGCGACGGATGTTCCTGGCAAATGCGAAGTCGCGCTTAACACTCCGATCATGCCCAGCATGTTCGCAGCGAAGAGTCCGGCTGTCATCCAATCAAGGGGAAAGGCGTTCGACGAATAGAATGGATAGCCGGTTGCGGTGCTTAATGGTCCAACGATCTGCAAGGCGGTGAATTCGTAGAGCGGAAAGATCTGCATCAGGAGGAAGATTGCCAGCGTCGTGCCGGCGAGCAGAAGACCGAAAGAGCGTGACGGCCGCCACGATCTTTGAATGTGGAAGGTCGCGACACCTGCCAGCCAGCATGGCAACAGCGCCGCGATTTTGGGGCCCATGAGCATGAGCGCGATGCCACCGGCCAGAAGTTTTGTCCTGCGGGATTTCGGATAGAAGACAACGCCAAACAGCGCGTAGTACCAGACCTCGTAGGTGAGCGACCAGTAAGGGGCATTTGAAAAGCACGGATAGCTGTTATCCCAGACGTAACTTGTCATCGTCACGCAGATAGCGATTGTCTTGGCCATCTGGTCGAGAGGCGCGAAGTCCGGCCAGCCGCGGGGCCAGAGCGGACGCACATAGATGTCCACGAGGATGCCGAGAATAATAGCCGGAACGGCGACTGTGGCTATTCGCGCAATTCTGTTGATCGCGTATTGGCTGCCGGTCAGGTCTCGCTCGGCGGCTGTGTATGAGATCAGATAGCCCGACAGCACGAAGAACAGGATCACCGCGTCATGGGGCAGGGTGCGCCAGCCAAGCGCGTGGCCGAATAGCACGGTGCCCGCAGCGATAACGCGCAGCGCATCCAGATATGTCGATATCGCCGGATTCATCGCATTCGCGCGAACTGTGCGGCCAGGATGGCCGCCGGTCCTTCTTCTTTATTGTTATGCGGTGGGAGAAATCGTGGTCGCCGCCGCCGAGCGAGGCGCCATTTAACCGACTGGAAAGTTGGCGGCAAGGCGCCGGTTCGGCGCTGATTTTCCGATCTGTGCATACGCTAAAGCCCTGAATCACAGCACCCGGAGCTGAAAAACTGGGGACTTCATGCGAATTAAGTGCACTTTTGGCTTGGTATCGCGCTAATTCCAGCTTTGCAGACCGCAAACGACGTAAAGTCTGCAGGCACGAATCACTGGGAGCCAACATGGCAACGCAACTGACGAAGTCGCAGCTGATCGAGAAGATCGCTACGGAGAACGAAATCGCAAAGAAGGACGTCAAGGGCGTCCTCGAGACCCTCGCCAGCATTGGCTACAAGGAACTGAAGAAGTCGGGCGTGTTCCTGCTGCCCGGTTTCGCGAAGTTCGTTGTTATCAAGAAGCCGGCCACCAAGGCGCGCAAGGGCACCAACCCCTTCACCGGCGAGCCGATGACCTTCAAGGCCAAGCCGGCACGCAAGATCGTCCGGGCCCGCCCGGTCAAGGCTGCAAAAGACGCGGTCTGAACGACGACTGCCTGAATGCATAAAGGCCCGCCGGTTCATCCCGGCGGGTTTTTAGCAATGAACGCTTCGCGGACTTTCCAGGCCATCCTCGCGCGAAGCGGGTGCGGGTTGTGGCCTTGGAGGCTGCGGCTTTGCACTCGGCGGGATTTTCGCGGCGTCCGTCATCGGGCAAATTCCTTATGATGCGTTGCAGCATTACATAGGGCGTTTCGCTCCGAATCCCCGTCATCCTTTAGTCTTGGATGCTTCCGATGCTTCCGGCAGACCACAACCGCTGGTTCAACAATCTCCGCCTGCACGGCACTTCCCGCGATCGCCGGGAACGGATTCCCCATTGATATCTTAAACAATGGCGCATCCAGGAGCCCGGCCATGACAGACCAAATTCCCCCGCAGCCATTCATCTACGAAGGGCTGGACCCCGTCGAAGACGAGGATCGCTTCGGCATCGGCAAGCTGTCGGCCGCAGTAAAATCTCTCAGTGATCTTGTGGAGAGCGCCAAGAAGCCCGGCATGCCACTCAGCATCCTGAGCAATATTGCGCGCGAAGCACCGCTCGGGTCGCTGCTCGCGGCCTTTGTGCTCGGCATTGCAATCGGGCGGCGGCGCTGAGCTGAGCTCGACATTCTCCGGATGGATCTGGCACGAGTTGGCGATCCCAGCAGGATTCGAACCTGCAACCCACGGAGTAGAAATCCGTTACTCTATCCAGTTGAGCTATGGGACCGTTGGGGCCTTCATACCACCGCGATCGTGAAAAAACCGCCACCCGGCCGTGAAATTTCTGAACCTGTCCGAGGGCTCAGCCGACAAACCGGTGGGGCATACCCGAGGGCCTGCATTGCCTTTGGGGTCTCCCGACCTACAGTCGTGTTTTAGCCGGGTCAATGGCTGGGAGCGCTGCCTTGTGCCGCACATGTGCGGCGGTCGCGCGGAATCTTTTGGCCCGATATCGGTAAGACCATGAGTCTGTCACGATTCGCGCATTGTCTATATTTCAAGCGTCCTCGCTCAGCGTCGCCCGCAAGGAGTTTTCATCATGATTGGTCTGGTTCGCGCCATCTCGGTTTGCGCAACGCTCGCGCTTGGTCTGGTTTCAGCCCATGCTGCCGACAAGGCGTTCAAGCGGGATGACCTGGCGGACTCGGCGATCCGGCTCGAGGCCCAGATCAAGACCGAGGCCGGGATCATCAACAAGACCGTCGCGACGCTAAAGTCGGATACCGATGCCGCCTTCAAGCGCAGTGATCTGCGCGGCGCGCTGGTTCTGCTGGGACAGACGGCCGCCGTGGCCCCGGAGGACAGCGGCAACTGGCTGAGGCTGGCAAAGACCGTGTTCCAGATCCGCCCGTCGGATAACCGTGAGCGGACCTTCTTCCATGAGCGTGCGTCAACGGCGGCCTACATCGCCTATCAGCGTGCCGCGAATGCAGCCGAGGAAGCCGATGCGCTGGCGGTGCTCGGCAGCGCGCTGGCGGAGCGCAAGCTCTGGCGTCCGGCGCTCGATGCGCTGCGCCTGTCGCTTGACCAGAAGGAGGTCGCCGAGGTTCGCGGCCAGTATGAAAAACTGCGCGATGAAAAGGGCTTCCGGCTGCTGGATTACAGCGTGGATTCGGACTCGGCCTCGCCGCGCGCCTGCTTCCAGTTCTCGGAAGACCTCGCCAAGCGGGCCGACTTCAATCCGTTCGTCGCGCTCGCGGGCTCCGACAGCCCGGCGCTGACCTCGGAAGAGAAGCAGCTCTGCGTCGAGGGACTCAAGCACGGCGAGCGCTACACCATCAACCTGCGTGCCGGCCTGCCGTCGACGGTGAAGGAGACCCTGCCGAAATCGGCGGAGTTCAACATCTATGTGCGCGACCGCAAGCCGTTCGTGCGCTTCACCGGTCGCGCCTATGTGCTGCCGCGTACCGGCCAGAAGGGCATTCCTCTGGTCAGTGTCAACACACCGTCGGTGTCGGTGAACATTTTCCGTATCGGCGACCGCAACCTGATCAACTCGGTGCTGGGCAGCGACTTCCAGCGCAGCCTGTCGAGCTATGAACTGTCCGACCTCGGCAACGAGAAGGGCGTTAAGGTCTGGACCGGAGAGGTCGCGACTGCCGCCACACTCAACGCCGACGTGGTCACCGCATTCCCGGTCGATCAGGCTGTCGGCGACATGCAGCCGGGCGTCTATGTGATGACGGCCGCCGCCAAGGGACCGGGCTCCGGCGGCGACGACGATTCAAGTTCGCTGGCGACGCAGTGGTTCATCGTCTCGGATCTGGGCCTGACCGCGTACTCGGGCAATGACGGCGTCCATGTGTTCGTCAACTCGCTCGCCTCGACCGAGCCGACGGCGAATGCCGAGGTTCGTTTGGTGTCGCGCAGCAACGAAGTGCTCGCGACACGCAAGACCGACAGCGCGGGTCACGTGCTGTTCGAAGCGGGGCTGGCGCGCGGCGAGGGCGGGCTTTCTCCGGCCTTGTTGTCGGTCTCCGGCGACAAGGGCGACTACGCCTTCCTCAGTCTGAAATCGAATGCGTTCGATCTGACCGATCGCGGTGTCTCGGGCCGCACGGTGCCGGCGGGGCCGGACGCATTCGTCTACACCGAACGCGGCGTCTATCGCTCCGGCGAGACGGTGTACGTCACTGCGCTGCTGCGCGACGGCAAGGGCAACGGCGTCACCGGCACGCCGATGACGCTGGTGGTCGAGCGGCCCGACGGCGTCGAATTCCGCCGCACGGTTGTGCCCGATCAGGGCGCGGGCGGGCGAAGCCTGACGCTGCCGCTGAATTCGGCGGTGCCGACCGGCACCTGGCGGGTCCGCGCCTTCACCGATCCGAAGGCGCCGTCGGTGGGCGAAACCACCTTCATGGTCGAGGACTATGTCGCTGACCGGATCGAATTCACCTTAACTTCCAAGGCGAAGCAGATCACGGCTCAACTTCCAGCAGAACTTGAGGTCGATGGCCGCTTCCTCTACGGCGCACCCGCCTCGGGTCTGGCGCTTGAGGGCGACATGCTGGTGACGACCGCGACGGACCGTCCGGGCTATGCCGGCTACAAGTTCGGCGTCGCTGACGAGGAAACGGCGAGCAACGAGCGAACGCCGCTGGAAAACCTGCCGGAGGCCGATGCCAACGGCAAGGCGACCTTCAAGGTCAGCCTGCCGAAACCGCCGTCCTCGACGCGTCCGCAGGAAGCGCAGATTTTCGTCCGCATGGTGGAGACTGGCGGCCGCGCCGTCGAGCGCAAGCTGACGATTCCGGTCGCCCCCAATGACGCCATGATCGGCGTGAAGCCGCTGTTCTCGGACAAGAATGTCGCGGAAGGCGATCCTGCCAACTTCGATGTTGTCTTCGCTGCGCCCGATGGCAAGGCGCTTGCGCGCAGCGACCTGCGCTATGAACTGCTCAAGCTTGAATCCCGTTATCAATGGTACCGGCAGGGCTCGTCCTGGGATTACGAGCCGGTGAAATCCACCAAGCGCGTGGCGGACGGCGCCATCGCCCTGACGGCGGACAAGCCGGCGCGTATCCAGGTCGCGCCGCAGCCCGGGCGTTATCGCCTCGACGTGAAGACCGGCGACAACGATGGCCCGATCACCTCGGTCCAGTTCGATGTCGGCTGGTATTCCGACGGCAGCGCCGATACGCCGGACTTGCTGGAAACGTCCATCGACAAGCCGGAATACAAGTCCGGCGACACAATGGTTGTCTCCGTGAATGCGCGCACGGCGGGCAAGCTCACCATCAACGTGCTCGGCGACCGCCTGCTGACCACCCAGTCCGCTGACATCAAGGAGGGCCAAAACAAGGTCAACATCGCAGTCGGCAAGGACTGGGGCACGGGTGCCTATGTGGTCGCCACGCTGCGCCGTCCGCTGGATGCCGCTGCCCAGCGCATGCCGGGCCGCGCCATCGGCCTGAAGTGGTTCGGCATCGACAAGGCCGAGCGCACGCTCAAGGTCTCGCTCACGCCGCCCGCACTGGTGCGTCCGGGCACGCCGCTCAAGCTGCCGGTGAAGATCGAAGGTCTGAGCCGTGGCGAGGACGCCAAGATCGTGGTCGCTGCCGTCGACGTCGGCATTCTGAATCTGACCAACTACAAGCCGCCCGCGCCGGACGACTACTATCTCGGCCAGCGCCGCATGACGTCCGAAATCCGCGACCTCTATGGGCAACTGATCGACGGCATGCAGGGCACCCGCGGGCAGATCCGCACCGGCGGTGACGGCGCTGCTGCCGAGTTGCAGGGCAGCCCTCCGACACAGAAGCCGCTCGCACTTTATTCCGGCATCGTCACAGTCGGCGCCGATGGTACGGCAAACATCTCCTTCGACATTCCGGAGTTCGCCGGAACCGCGCGCGTCATGGCCGTGGCCTGGACCGCGACCAAGGTGGGCCGCGCCAACACCGATGTTACGGTGCGCGATCCTGTGGTGCTGACGGCGACGTTGCCGCGCTTCCTGCTCAGTAGCGATCGCGGCACCATGAACCTCGATCTCGACAACGTGGAAGGCGCTGCGGGCGATTACATCATCACCGTCAAGCCGTCGGGTCCGGTGAAACTCACCGGCAACCCGGCGACCACTATGCGTCTCCCCGCGAAACAGCGCAGCACCGTTGCGCTCGCCATCGATGCGACGGGCGGAGCAGGGGCTGCCGCGCTCGATGTCGACATCAAGGGGCCGAACGGGCTGACGCTCGCGCGGCACTATGACCTCAACGTCAAACCGGCGACACAGATTCTTGCGCGCCGTTCGGTGCGGACATTAGCCAAGGGCGAGAGCCTGACGCTGACGTCGGACATGTTCTCCGATCTCGTGCAGGGCACCGGCGGTGTGCAACTGTCGGTCGGCCTGTCTACCGCGCTCGATGCCGCCACGATCCTGAAAGCGCTGGACCGTTATCCGTTCGGATGCTCCGAGCAGATCACCAGCCGCGCGATGCCGCTGCTCTATGTCAACGATCTGGCGGCGGAGAACCATCTTGCGCTGGATACCGGCGTCGATCAGCGCATCAAGGATGCGATCGATCGATTGCTCGCGCGGCAAGGCTCCAACGGCTCGTTCGGCCTCTGGTCGGCGGGCGGCGATGACGCCTGGCTCGACGCCTATGTCACCGACTTCCTGACGCGGGCACGCGAGAAGGGCTTTGCCGTACCGGACGTGCTGTTCAAGACGGCGCTGGACCGCATCCGCAACTCGGTGGTCAATGCCGAGGAGCCGGAGAAGGACGGCGGCCGCGATCTCGCCTATGGCCTCTACGTGCTGGCAAAGAACGGCACCGCGCCGATAGGCGACCTGCGCTATCTTGCCGACACCAAGCTGAACAACATCGCCACTCCCATCGCCAAGGCACAGCTGGCGGCGGCGCTGGCGCTGGTCGGTGATCGTGGCCGCGCTGAGCGCGTCTATGCGGCGGCGGTGAACAGCCTCGCGCCGAAGCCTACGCTTGAATTCGGCCGCATGGACTACGGCTCGTCGCTGCGCGATGCGGCGGCTCTGGTCTCGCTGTCCAGCGAAGGCAATGCGCCGAAGGCCACGATCAGTCTTGCGGTCGAGCGCGTCGAGGCCGCACGCGGTCTGACGCCCTACACCTCGACGCAGGAGAACGCGTGGCTGGTTCTCGCGTCGCGGGCGCTGGCGAAGGAGGCGAATGGTCTCGCGATCACCGTCAATGGAGAAGCGGCAAAGAACGCGGTTTACCGCAACTATCGCAGCGCGGACGTCGCGGCGAAGCCGATCACCATCACTAACACCGGCGACACGCCGGTGCAGGCGGTGGTCGCGGTCACCGGCGCGCCGATCACGCCGGAGCCTGCGGCGTCGAACGGCTTCAAGATCGAGCGCAACTTCTTCACGCTCGACGGCAAGCCCGCTGACGTGAGCAAGGCAAAGCAGAACGACCGCTTCGCCGTCGTGCTGAAGGTCACCGAAGCCAAGCCGGAGTTCGGCCGCATCATGGTGGTCGATTATCTCCCGGCGGGTCTGGAGATCGACAATCCGAAGCTGGTGTCGTCCGGCGACTCGGGAACGCTCGACTGGATCGAGGACGGCGAGGAGCCGGAGAACACCGAGTTCCGCGATGACCGCTTCAGCGCTGCCATCGAACGCGAAGCCAAGGACGAAGCCGTGTTCACCGTCGCCTACATCGTGCGCGCGGTCTCACCCGGAAAGTACGTGCTGCCGCAGGCCTATGTCGAGGACATGTACAATCCCTCGCGCTACGGCCGTACGGGTACGGGAACCGTCGAGGTGACGAAGGCAAAATGAGCGAGAAGGCCGACCATAATTCTCGGGTCACCGGCGAAACTTCTCCGGTCGTCCCGGCGCAGCGGATGCATGCTCTTGCTTCACCTCTCCCGTGGGGAGAGGTCGGATCGCGAAGCGATCCGGGTGAGGGCGTAGAATCTATCGATGGATCGAGAGCCCCTCACCCCAACCCTCTCCCCACCGGGGAGAGGGGGCCGATTTCGCTCGCTGCAAGGTCGGCACCGCGGAGAGACATACTTCGCAGCTTCGCACTATCGACCATGGCTGTGTTTGCTTTCCTGGTCACCGCCACCATCTGGATCGCCTCACTCCCGCCGCTGCCATTCACCGACGCAAGGAAGGTCTCCACCACCATCCTCGACCGCAACGGCAAGCTGTTGCGCGCCTTCGCCATGGCGGACGGCCGCTGGCGGCTGCCTGCTCACGCAAAGGACGTCGACCCCGGCTATCTCAATCTGCTGCTGAGCTACGAGGACAAGCGCTTCCGCTCGCACATCGGTGTCGATCCGCTGGCGATGGGACGCGCCGCGGTCCAGCTCGTTACGCGCGGACACATCGTGTCCGGCGGCTCGACCATCACCATGCAGGTGGCACGGCTGATGGAGCCGCGGCAGGAGCGTTCGGTCACAGCCAAGCTGCGCCAGATGGTGCGGGCCATCCAGCTCGAGCGCACACTGAGCAAGGACGAGATCCTCGATCTCTATCTGACGCTGGCGCCGTTCGGCGGAAACCTCGAGGGTGTCCGCGCGGCCTCGTTCGCTTACTTCGGCAAGGAGCCTAAGCGGCTCTCGCTTGCAGAGTCCGCGCTGCTGGTGGCGCTGCCGCAGTCGCCGGAAACGCGGCGGCTCGATCGTCATCCCGAGGTGGCGCAGGCCGCGCGGGATCGCGTGCTTGCGCGCATGGTGGAAGACGGCCGCGTCTCCGCCTACGATGCGGCGCACGCCAGACGCGAGATCGTGCCGCGACTGCGCAAACCGATGCCGCTGCTCGCGCCGCATGCGACCGATCAGTCGCTCGCGATCATGAAAGATACGCCGCTGATTCAGCTCACACTGGATTCAACGATCCAGAAAGCGCTGGAGTTGCTGGCACGGGATCGCGCGATTGCACTCGGGCCGGATGTATCGGTCGGCATTCTCGCGGTCGACAACGAGAGCGGTGATGTGCTGGCCCATGTCGGATCGTCCGATTACTTCGACACAAGGCGTGCAGGGCAAGTGGACATGACCCGCGCGGTGCGCTCGCCAGGCTCGACGCTGAAGCCGTTTATCTACGGTCTCGCGTTCGAGGATGGCTTCGTGCATCCCGAAAGCCTGATCGAGGACCGTCCGATCCGCTACGGCAGCTACGCCCCGGAAAACTTCGACATGACGTTTCAGGGCACCGTCACTGTGCGCAAGGCCTTGCAGATGTCGCTGAACGTGCCGGCCATTGCGCTGCTCGACCGTATCGGCTCCAACCGGCTCACCGCGCGGATCAAGCAGGCGGGCGCGAACCTGATTCTGCCCAAGGATGAAACGCCCGGTCTCGCCATGGGCCTCGGCGGCGTCGGCGTCACACTGAATGATCTCGTCCGGCTCTATTCGGGATTTCCACGGCTCGGCGAGACGACAGCGCTGCGGGAAATCGTGCGGCCGGACGACGCAGCCGAGCCCGAGACGCGGCGTCTGCTCGATCCATCGGCCGCATGGCTAGTCGGCAATGTGCTAATGGGCACGCCGCCGCCGGACAACGCGCCGCATAACCGGCTCGCGTTTAAAACGGGCACCAGCTACGGGTACCGCGACGCCTGGTCGGTCGGTTTTGACGGCCGGATGACCATCGGCGTCTGGGTCGGCCGTCCTGACGGTGCCCCGGTTCCGGGTCTCACCGGCCGGACGGCGGCGGCTCCGATCCTGTTCGATGCCTTTGCACGCACCGGCAAGCTGCCGATGGCGCTGCCGAAAGCCCCGAAAGGAACGCTGATGGCGAGCAATGCCAAGCTGCCGCTGCCGCTCCGGCGTTTCCGTCCGTCTGGCGACTTCGTCCGGATCGGCAGCGAACAGGCACTGCGCATTCAGTTCCCCCTGAACGGCTCGCGGATCGACGCCTATGGCGGCGGCGAGACGGGCCAGTCGGCCATGCCGGTCAAGGTCGCGGGCGGGGTGCTGCCCATGACCATGATGGTTAATGGCGTCGCGGTCGGAAACATCGACAGCCGGCGCCAGAAACTGGTCGATCCGCCGGGGCCGGGCTTCGTCCGGCTGACGGTGATGGATGCGACTGGCGCGGCGGACACAGTCGTCGTGAGAATTCAGTAGAACCGGCCCAAGCTGTTGTCGGGCGGGTGGTTTCCGCGTATGCGGAACCGATGGCTGAGAGCTACCCAAGACCCCGATTTGGCGCGCCGCGCGAGCCCGTGGAACAGAAAAACCCGGGCAGTGGACTCGCGCGCGTCGTTGACGTCGCGGTCGGGAGCCATGCCCGCGCCGTCACCCTTCTTGTGCTGGTCGGCCTGCTGTTTTTCCTGCCCGGCTTCTTCAACATTCCGCCGGTCGACCGTGACGAAGCCCGCTTCGCGCAGGCGACGAAGCAGATGGTCGAGAGCGGCGATTTCGTCGACATCCGTTTCCAGGACGAGGTGCGCTACAAGAAGCCCGTCGGCATCTACTGGCTGCAGGCAGCCGTCGTGGAGACCGCATCCAAGCTCGGCCTGCCGCGCGCGCAGGTTCGCATCTGGCTTTACCGCATTCCCTCCATGATCGGCGCGATCGGCGCCGTGCTGCTCACGTACTGGACGGCGCTGGCCTTCGTGACCCGGCGCGGCGCGCTGATCGCCGGCCTGATCATGTGCAGTTCGATTTTGCTGGGTGTCGAAGCGCGCCTCGCCAAGACCGATGCGATGCTGCTGCTGACCACCACGGCCGTGATGGGCGCGATGGCGCGAGCCTATCTGTCGTGGCAGCGCGGCGACGACAATCCACATCCGTCGTGGACACTTGCGTTTGTGTTCTGGACCGCCATTGCGGGCGGCATTCTGCTGAAGGGCCCGCTGATCCTGATGTTCGTCGCGACGACCGTCGTGACCCTCGCGGTTCTCGATCGTTCGTCGGCGTGGCTGTGGCGTCTGCGTCCGGTCTGGGGATTGATGTGGACGCTGGTGCTGGTGCTGCCGTGGTTCATCGCGATCTTCCTCAAGGCCGGCGATACCTTCTTCGCAAATTCGCTTGGCGCCGACATGCTGAGCAAGGTCGCCAGTCCGCAGGAGTCGCATGGCGCGCCGCCGGGACTCTATTTTGTTCTGTTCTGGGTGACGTTCTGGCCCGGCGCTGCGATGGCCGGCATGGCGACCCCGGCGATCTGGCGCGCGCGCCGGGAACCCGGTGCGCAGTTCCTGCTGGCGTGGCTGTTGCCGGCCTGGATCGTCTTCGAGCTCGTCATCACCAAGCTGCCGCACTATGTGCTGCCGCTTTATCCGGCCATCGCCATCCTGATCGTTGGCGCGCTGGAGCGCAAAGTGCTGTCGCGTTCCGCATGGATCGTGCGCGGGTCGGCATGGTGGTTCGTGTTGCCGCTGATCATCACCGTCGCATCCATCATCGGAGCGATCGCGCTGCTGCGGCAGCCGGAGTTTCTGGCCTGGCCGTTCGCGGCCGGTGCGTTGATCTTCGGACTCTTCGCCTGGTGGATGTATGACGACACTCACGCCGAGCGTTCTCTGCTGAATGCGATCGGCGCATCGTGGTTCATGGCGGCGTGCATTTACGGCGTCGTGGTGCCGTCGCTTGCGCCGTTGTTCCCGAGCGTCCAGATCGCGCGTGCGCTGCGCAGCGTCGAATGCGTCGGACCGGCAGCCGCGGCCGCAGGTTTCCAGGAGCCGAGCCTCGTCTTCATGGTGGGCACGTCGACCGTCCTGACCAACGGCTCGGGCGCGGCGGACTTCCTGTTGCAGGGAAGCTGCCGGTTTGCGCTGGTGGAATGGCGCGAGGAGCGCGCGTTCGCGCAGCGCGCCGAGGCAATCGGGCTGCGTTACAACGCCGGCACGCGCATCGACGGTTATAACTTCTCGCAAGGCCGCGCGATTTCGGTCGCCATCTTCCGCTCCGAAGGTACGGAGTAAATGGCGACTGGACCCGGCGCGCGACCGGCAAATTATTTGACGCTGGTCGGGCAGGTTGCGTGGCAGTCGGTGGCGCGGCTGGTGCGTGCGCCGTCGCACTCGCGGCGTGCCGAGGCGCGCCGCGCTCTGGCGCGGAGATGGATCGGGGTGGCCGCACTGACGGCGATCGCCATCGGCATTCTGATGTTCGCAGTCGATGTCGCGGCCATCAAGCAGATGCCCGCGCGCGGCACTGCCAGCCTGTGGTGGCTGCGGATATTCACCGATTTCGGCAAGTCGACTTATGTGCTGTGGACGCTGGCGGGACTGCTCTTCGTCATTCTGCTGGTCCAGCCGTTGCTCAGCGACGTCTTGCGATCAATGCTGATCGCGTTTGGCGTGCGCATTCAGTATCTGTTCTTCGCGGTGCTGTTCGCGGTTCTGTGCGGCGAACTTCTGAAATACATCATCGGCCGGAGCCGGCCGTTTGTCGGCGGCGATGCCAACGCGTTTTTCTACCAGCATTTTGCGGGCAATCCGGCCTTCGAGAGCCTGCCGTCCGGTCACGCGACCACGGCGTTTGCGCTCGCCTTCGCCGTCTCCGCCGTGTGGCGGCGGATGACTCTTTTCATGTTCGTCTATGCGGTGCTGATCTGCGTCAGCCGGGTGGTTCTGCTGGCCCATCACCCGAGCGACGTGGTCGCGGGGGCGCTGACCGGCATCATCGGCGCGATGATCGTCCAGTACTGGTTCGCGGCCCGCCGCCTCGGGTTCAAAATCGTGAGCGGCGGGGCCATTGAAACCCTCGCAGGACCGTCCTGGTCCGCCCTGAAAAGGGTTGCCCGCGGGGCGTTCGCACCATAAGAAGCGGTCGCCCGGTACGGTTTTGACCGCGTTTTCGGGTTTTCGGACCCATCGAGATATGAACGATCAATCCAGCATCCCCGGCCTGCCGGCCCCCGACGTATCGATTGTGGTTCCCGTCCGCAACGAACAGGACAACGTCGCGCCGCTGATCGCCGAGATCGCGGCGGCGCTCGATGGCCGCTGGGCCTATGAGATCATCTACGTCAACGACGGATCGACGGATGCAACCGGCGAGCGGCTCGCCGCCGAGATGAAGGCGCGCGGTAATGTGCGCCAGATCCGGCACGCCGCCTCAAGCGGCCAGTCGGCCGCGGTGCGGACCGGCGTTCGCGCGGCGCGGGGAAAGATCGTCGCGACGCTCGATGGCGACGGGCAGAACAATCCGGCGTTTCTTCCGGCCCTGATCGAGGCGATCGAGAAGGGCGGCGACAAGGTCGGCCTCGCGGCGGGACAGCGCGTCGGCCGCAAGGACACCGGCTTCAAGCGGTTTCAGTCGCGCGCGGCCAACGGCGTGCGCAACGCGATCCTGCATGACGGCACCCGCGACACCGGCTGCGGATTGAAGGCGCTGCGCCGCGACGTGTTCCTTGCTTTGCCATATTTCGATGGTCTGCATCGCTTTCTTCCGGCGCTGGTGCGGCGGGAGGGTTACGACATCGTCTATGTCGATGTGATCGACCGTCCTCGGCATTCCGGCGTGTCGAACTACGGGTTCTTCGACCGGCTCTGGATCGGGATCATGGATCTTGCGGGCGTGTGGTGGCTGATCCGCCGCAAGAAATCCACGCCGGTCGCAACGGAGGTGACCTGATGCTGATTCAGTTCGGTCAGGATCTTGGCAATTATCTCTACGATGTGTTCGTCGCGAAGTTCGATTTCTGGCTCGCGTTCGGCCTGATCGCGCAGTTGCTGTTCACGGCGCGGTTTCTCGTGCAGTGGATTTCGAGCGAGCGCGCCGGCCAGAGCGTCGTGCCGATGGCATTCTGGTTCTTTTCGATGGGCGGCGGGTTCATGACCCTGATCTACGGCATCGCCAAGCGCGAGCCGGTGATTATTCTGGGGCAGGGTCTGGCGACGATCATCTATATCCGCAACATCATGCTGATCCTGAAGAACCGCGGGTCGGGATCGAAGGTCGAGAAGAGCTGAAAAGCCAGCACCCCGTCATTGCGAGGAGCGCAAGCGACGAAGCAATCCATTCTTGCACGTCGCTATGGATTGCTTCGCTTCGCTCGCAATGACGAAAAGTGAGATTACGCCGCCGCCTTCAACGCCGCGAAACCTCGCTCAAGATCGGCCTTCAGGTCGTCAAGATTTTCCAGACCGATGTGGAAACGCAGCGTCGGCCCGCCCGGATTCCATGTTGTAGCCGTGCGATAGGACGCGCAGTCGAACGGAATGACGAGGCTCTCGAAGCCGCCCCACGAATAGCCCATGCCGAACAGTGTGACCGTGTCGAGGAACGCATCGACCGCCTGCTTCGACGCCGGCTTCAGCACGATGCTGAACAGGCCCGTGGCGCCGGTGAAGTCGCGCTTCCAGATCGCGTGTCCCGGATCGGTCTCCAGCGCCGGATGAATGACCCGCAAAACTTCCGGACGCGATGCGAACCAGCGCGCCATCTCAAGACCCGCCTGCTGGTGATGGGCGAGGCGCACGGACAGCGTCCGGAGTCCGCGCAGCGCGAGAAAGACATCGTCGGGTCCAGCGCAGACGCCGAGCAGCCGAATCGCTTCGGTGATCAAAGGCCACGTCTTTGCGTTGGCCGAGATCGTCCCGAACATGATGTCCGAGTGGCCGCCGATATATTTTGTTCCGGCCTGAATGCTGATGTCGACGCCCTGATCGAGCGAGCGATGAAACAGCGGCGTCGCCCAGGTGTTGTCGTCCACAACCAGCGCGCCCCTGGCATGCGCGACGGCCGCGATGGCCGGAATATCCGGCATCTCGAATGACTGCGATCCCGGCGCTTCGACGAGGACGGCCCTGGTGTTCGGCTTGAACAGCTTCTCGACGCCTGCTCCGATCAGCGGATCGAAATAGGTGGTCTCGACGCCATACCGCTTGAGCACGCTGTCGCAAAAGTTTCGTGTCGGGCGATACACACTGTCGATGACGAGTAAGTGATCGCCGGCCTTGAGAATCGCCAGCAGCGCTGTGGAAATCGCAGCCACGCCGGACGGCGCCAGTCCCACGCCGGCACAGTTCGGTCCTTCCAGCGCCATCAGCGCCTGCTGGAGCGCCTTGGTGGTCGGCGTGCCGTGCCGCCCGTACTGAAACTCGCCGCGGTGGGCATGGAGGTCTTCGGCGGTCGGATAAAGCACTGTCGAACCGCGCACGATCGGCGGGTTGATGAAGCCCTTTTGCGCAACGGTGTCGCGTCCGGACGTGACCAGTTCGGTCTGCGGATCAAGCGGTTTCGAGGAATGGCTGTCTTTTGGGGAAGTCATGTGACGATCACTTGTGCAAGACATCTTGCCGCAGCCGCGGAGCGGACTGCTCGACAAAAGGCAATGTGCTGCCTTATGGGTCAGTAAGCTGACCGCAATGGCGGACGTCAACCCCTTGACCCGTCGCGTTCGGCGTTCTGTTATGCAGACCAGATATTTAGCTGGGATTTGTGTTGCTTCAGCAGGATCATTTCGCTCCGTGCGACGTTGTTCGTCGCCGACGCGGAATTGCCGGGAAAGGTCGTTCTATGAAACGGGTATCGCTCGCTCTTATTCTCGCAGCATTCGCCATTCAGGCAGCCCACGCACAGTCGCAGGACAAACCGAAGGACCGGGGCACGCTTCAGAGCATCAAGGATCGCGGAAGCCTGTCCTGTGGCGTCAGCCAGGGTCTGCCCGGATTCTCGGCCCCCGACGACAAGGGCAACTGGGCCGGTCTCGACGTCGACGTCTGCCGCGCCCTTGCAGCGGCGATCTTCAACGATCCGACCAAGGTGAAGTTCGTGCCGCTGTCGGCGAAGGACCGCTTCACAGCCTTGCAGTCCGGCGAGATCGACGTGCTGTCGCGCAACTCGACCTGGACGCTGTCGCGCGATACCTCGCTCGGCCTGAACTACACCGGCATTTCCTACTACGACGGCCAGGGCTTCATGATCCGCAAGTCGCTCAAGGTCAATTCGGCGCTGGAGCTGAACAGCGCGTCGATCTGCGTGCAGACCGGCACCACCAACGAGCAGAACGTCTCGGACTACTTCAAGGGTAACAACATGAAGTATGAGCTGATCGCGTTCGGCACCGCGGATGAGACGGTTAAGGCCTACGAGTCGGGTCGCTGCGACGTGTTCACCTCGGACGTTTCGCAGCTTTACGCCGAGCGCCTCAAGCTCGCCGCGCCGAACGATCATGCGGTTCTGCCGGAAGTGATCTCGAAGGAGCCGCTCGGCCCAGTGGTCCGTCACGGCGACGACCAGTGGTTCGACATCGTGCGCTGGACTTTGTTCGCGATGATCAATGCCGAGGAATATGCGATCACCCAGAAGAACGTCGACGAGATGGCGAAGTCCAGCAAGCCCGAACTCAAGCGGATTTTCGGCACCGACGGCAATCTCGGTGAACAGCTCGGTCTCACCAAGGACTGGGTCACGCGCATCATCAAGGCGACCGGCAACTACGGCGAATCGTTCGATCGCAACGTCGGCGCGGGCTCCAAACTCAACATCGCTCGTGGACTGAACAAGCTCTGGAATCAGGGTGGTCTTCAATACGCGCCGCCAATCCGTTGACGGCATTGCCGGATACGGCAATGGCAACCGAGCCACGCAAGCCTCCGCTGCAACTGGTTGCACGGCTTCGCCGCGCACTTGGCGGGCAGGCGGGATGGGGCGGTGTGATCGTTCAGATCCTGTTCGTCGCGGCCGTTGTCTGGATTGGATATGAGATTGTCGAGAACGCGCGGGCCAACCTTCAGGCGCAGCGGATCGCGTCCGGCTTCGGCTTCCTGTCGAACACTGCGGGCTTCGCTGTCAGCCAGGCGCTGATTCCATATTCGGAGACCGACACCTATGCGCGGGTGTTTTTCGTCGGCCTGCTGAATACCTTGTTGGTTTCTATCGTCGGTATCATCATCGCGACCATCATCGGCGTGCTCGTGGCGCTGGGGCGGCTGTCGCCGAACTGGCTGCTGGCGCGGATTTCCGGCGGCTATGTCGAGCTGATCCGCAACCTGCCGCTGCTGTTCCAGATCCTGTTCTGGTATCTCGCCGTGCTGGCGACACTGCCAAGCCCGCGCCAGAGCATCTCGCTGCTCGGGACCGTCTTCCTGAGCAACCGCGGATTGATCGTTCCCGATCCGGTACCGCAGCAGGGATTCGGCGTGTTCGTGGCGGCTATCGTGATCGCTATCGCGGCGTCGCTGCTGATGCGCTTCCATGCCCGCAGGCAATTGTTTGCCGCCGGTGTGAAGGTGACGATCTGGCCGTTCGTGCTGGCGATGTTGGTCGGTCTTCCCGCGCTGGCCATCCTGATTTTCGGCGCGCCGTTCGCATTCGACATGCCGCAGTTGAAAGGTTTCAATTTCGCCGGCGGCGCCAAGGTGCTGCCGGAGTTTGCCGCGCTCACCATCGCGCTCTCGACCTACACCGCAGCGTTCATCGCCGAGATCGTGCGTGCCGGCATCCAGTCCGTGCCGAAGGGCCAGATGGAAGCGGGCGCATCCCTGGGGTTGTCGCGCGGCGAGACGCTGCGGCTGGTGGTGATTCCGCAGGCCATGCGGGTGATCCTGCCGCCGCTGACCAATCAGTATCTCAACCTCACCAAGAACTCGTCGCTCGCGGTCGCCATCGGCTATCCCGATCTGTTCTCGGTGTTCGCCGGAACGACGCTGAGCCAGACCGGACAGGCGGTCGAGATCATCGCGCTCACCATGGGCGTTTATCTGCTGATCTCGCTGGTCACGAGCGCGATCATGAGTTTCTACGGCTGGCGTCTGAACCGGAGCCTTGCCGCATGACGGAGCAGACCGCGTCATTCGTGCGGCAGCAGATTGCCGAACCGCGCCGCGCTCCGGTCCGGACCACGGGCGTCATCGGCTTTGCGCGCGAGCGGCTGTTCAATTCGCCGCTCAACATCATGATCACGCTGATCGGCGCTGCGCTGCTGTGGCTGATCCTCGTTCCCGCCGTGAAATTCCTGTTCGTCGATGCCGTGTGGCAGGGCAGTGATCGCAATGCCTGTCTTGAAGCGAATGCCGGGCGGGTGGTCGGTGCGTGCTGGCCGTTCGTGCAGGCGAAATTCGATCAGTTCATCTACGGCTTCTATCCGGAGGACCAGCGCTGGCGGGTCAATCTGACCTTCGCGCTCGGCGCACTTCTGCTGCTGCCGCTGCTGATCCCGCGCGCGCCCGCGAAGGCGCTCAACTCGGGGCTGTTCTTCGCCGCCTATCCCGTCATCGGCTTCTTCCTGCTGCGCGGCGGCGGACTGAAGGGCTTTGCCATTCACTGGCTGGCCGATCTCGGGTCCGGACTGGCTTCCAGCTTCCAGGACGCGGGCGCACGATTGGCCTCCACGGCAATCGTGGGACCCTTGGGGCAGGGGCTGTCGTTTGTCGGCAGACTGGTCGGATGGATCGGCGACGGACTGGCCATCCTGATCTGGCCGGTTGAATGGTTGCGTGACTACATCGAGCGTTTCCCATCTCCGCTGTGGACCGATCTTGCCGCGACCGCGATCATCGTTTCGTTGCTGATGTTTTTCCTGACCGGCGGATTCCGCAACGGCTGGCGGGCGCTGTTCAAGAGCATTGCAATCTTCGCCGGAATTGCCGCCGTGATCGTGGTGATGGGCCTCGACAAGGGGGGCCTGCCGATCGTCGATACCCGCTCATGGGGCGGGCTGCTGGTGACGCTGGTCGTCTCGGTCACCGGGATTGTCGCGTCGATGCCGGTCGGAATGATCCTGGCGCTCGGGCGGCGCTCGACCATTCCGCTGATCCGGGTGTTTTCGATTGCCTTCATCGAATTCTGGCGCGGCGTTCCGCTGATTACGGTGCTGTTCTTCGCAACCTACATGCTGCCGCTGTTTCTGCCGGGGAACTTCACAGTCGATGGTCTGGTGCGGGTGCTGATCGGCATCGCACTGTTCGCCGGCGCCTACAATGCCGAGGTCATTCGCGGCGGCTTGCAGGCCGTGCCGCGCGGACAGGCGGAAGCCGCCAGTGCGCTCGGCCTGTCCTACTGGAAGACCACCGGTCTGATCGTGATGCCGCAGGCGCTGCGGAATGTCATTCCGGCGCTGGTGAACAGCTTCATTGCGCTGTTCAAGGACACCACGCTGGTGCTGATCGTGGCGATCTTCGATCTGCTCGGGCAGTTGCGGGCGTCGTTCGCCGATCCGAACTGGGCGACGCCGACGACGCTGTTCACCGGCTTCGCCTTCACCGGAATGATCTACTTCGTGTTCTGCTTTGGAATGTCGCGCTATTCGCTGTTCGTGGAACGGCGCCTGAATGTTCACAAGAATGTCTGAGATGAAACCATGACCGCAGACGCAATCGTCAACATCTCGGGCCTCAACAAGTGGTTCGGCGACTTCCATGTGCTGCGCGACATCGACATGGCGGTCGGCCGCGGCGAGCGCATCGTGGTCTGCGGGCCGTCCGGCTCCGGCAAATCGACGCTGATCCGCTGCATCAATGCGCTGGAGGAATTTCAGGAAGGCCGCATCGTTGTCGACAATATCGAGCTCGGGCCCAACCTGCGCCACATCGATGCGGTGCGCCGCGAGGTTGGCATGGTGTTCCAGAGCTTCAATCTGTTTCCGCATCTGACCGTGCTGGAGAACTGTACGCTGGCGCCGATATGGGTGCGCAACATCCCGAAGAAAGACGCCGAAGCCGCGGCGATGAAATATCTCGAGCGTGTGCGGATTCCCGACAAGGCGAACAAGTATCCCGGCCAGATTTCAGGCGGCCAGCAGCAGCGCGTGGCGATTGCCCGAGCGCTCACCATGAATCCGAAAGTGATGCTGTTCGACGAGCCGACCTCCGCGCTCGATCCCGAGATGGTCAAGGAAGTGCTCGACACCATGGTCGATCTGGCGAAAGAGGGCATGACCATGCTGGTGGTGACCCACGAGATGGGCTTTGCCCGCGAAGTCGCCGACCGCGTGGTGTTCATGGACGCAGGGCAGATCGTCGAAGCCAATACGCCGGAGAAGTTCTTCTCGAACCCGCAGCACGCGCGGACCAAGCTGTTCCTCAGTCAGATTTTGAGGTGAGCTGATATGTGCCGTCATCCTGAGGTGCGAGACCTTGCGAGCCTCGAAGGATGACAGTGGATGAGCGCGTTCTCGACGCGGCGGAGAGACGTCTAGAACGCTTCACGTCATCCTTCGAGGCTCGCCGCAAACTGCGGCTCGCACCTCAGGATGACGTTCCGTTCACACTCACACGAACGGCGGCTTGATCGTGCTCTTGCGCTCCAGCCATGCGGGCACCGGCAAATTCTTCGAGCGCAGGAACTCGGGGTTGAACAGCTTCGACTGATAGCGCGTGCCGTAGTCGCACAGGATGGTCACGATGGTGTGGCCGGGCCCGAGATCCTTCGCCAGACGGATGGCGCCCGCGATATTCACGCCCGACGATCCGCCGACGCAGATGCCTTCGTTCTCAAGCAGGTCGAACACGATCGGCACGGCTTCCGAGTCCTCGATGAGATAGGCCTTGTCGACCTTGATGTCCTCGATGATCGGGGTGACGCGGCCAAGGCCGATGCCTTCGGTGATCGATCCGCCCTCGGTCGATTTGACCTCGCCATGATCGAAGTAGTTGTACATCGCCGCGCCGCGCGGATCGGCGACGCCGATCTTGATGTCTTTCTTCTTCTCGCGCAGGAACGTCGCCGTGCCCGCGAGCGTGCCGCCGCTGCCGATCGAGCAGATGAAGCCGTCGACCTTGCCGTCGGTCTGGTCCCAGATTTCGGGACCGGTCGAGACGTAATGCGCCTTGCGGTTGTCGAGGTTGTTCCACTGGTCGGCGAAGATGACGCCGTTCTTTTCTGTCTTGCGCAACTCGTCTGCAAGACGCCGGCCGACATGCTGATAGTTGTTCGGGTTGCTGAAGGGCAGCGCCGGCACTTCGACCAGTTCCGCGCCGAGCAGACGCAGCACGTCTTTCTTTTCCTGGCTTTGCGTTTCCGGAATCACGATGATGGTGCGATAGCCCCGCGCCGCCGCGACGAGGGCGAGGCCGATTCCGGTGTTGCCCGCGGTGCTCTCGACGACCAGACCGCCGGGCCGCAGGTCGCCGCGCTTTTCCGCTTCGAGGATCATCTGTTTGCCGGCGCGGTCCTTCACCGACTGCCCGGGATTCATGAACTCGGCCTTGCCGAGAATTGTGCATCCGGTCTCTTCGGATGCGCGCTTCAGCTTGATGAGCGGGGTGTTGCCGATGGCATCGATGACGTCTTTGCGAATGTGCATTGGGACCGGATGTGTGAAGGACGTTTGGAGAAGGATGATCGTTCAAGGACAGAACCTAGCAGGCTGCTTCCCGAGTCACCACCCGTCATTTCCGAGCAGGAGCGATGAGCTGATCGTCATTGCGAGGAGCGAAGCGACGAAGCAATCCATGTCATTGTTGATCCAAAGATGGATTGCTTCGCTTCGCTCGCAATGACGGAGAGTTATGTTAACCTGATTTGGCGAATACGACCTGACGCACGTCGATATTGCCGGACAGGAATCCGGCTTCGCAGTAGGCAAGGTAGTATTCCCACAGCCGCCGGAAGCGCTCGTCGAATCCGAGAGGCATCAGGTTCGGCCATGCGGCGCGGAAGTTGTCTCTCCATGTCGCAAGCGTCTTGGCATAATCTTCTCCAAAAATGCGCTCACGGATAACGGGGACGCCGAACTTCTCGCCCAGCGATTTCAGCACCTGCGGCGACGGCAGCATGCCGCCGGGAAACACGTAGCGCTGGATGAAGTCGACCTCGCGCCGGTAGGCGTTGAAGAACTTGTCCTGAATGGTAATCGCCTGAATTCCGGCGAGGCCGCCGGGGGCAAGGCGGTCCCGAAGCTGGCTGAAATACTGCGGCCAGAACTCCTCGCCGACGGCCTCGATCATTTCGATGGAGGCGATCCGGTCATATTGTCCGCGCTCGTCGCGGTAGTCCTGAAACCTGATCTCGACCTTGTCGCTGAGGCCCGCGGCCTGCATCCGCTTCAGCGCGAAATCGCGCTGCTCGGTGCTGATGGTCAGCCCGACAACCCTGACGTCGTAGTTCTTGGCGACGTACTCCGCAAAGCCGCCCCAGCCGCAGCCGATCTCCAGCACTTTCTGTCCCGGCTGAAGGTTGATCGCCTCGGCGAGACGCCGGTACTTGTTGTGCTGCGCGGCCGTGAGATCGTTGGTGCCGTCCTCGAACAGCGCCGACGAATAGGTCATGCTCGGGTCGAGCCATGCCGAGTAGAACGAATTGCCGATGTCGTAGTGCGCGTAGATGTTGCGGCGTGCCTGCCGCCTGGTGTTGCGGTTGAACCAGTGGCGCAGCGACTGCACGAACCGCGCAACCGGTTTGCCGCCGAGCATAGTCTGGATCAGATCGTGATTGACGCAAAAGATGTAAAGGAACTGCGTCAGGTTGGGCGTGTCCCACTCGCGTCGCAGATAGGCCTCGGCAATGCCGATGTCGCCGCCTCGCGCCAGCCGCCATGCAAATCCGTAGCTGTAGATCGTCATTTGCGCGGCGGGGCCGGGCTCGAGACCGCCGCAGCGCACCGTCCGGCCATTCGGCAGGGTGACGTCGAGGGTGCCGCGCCGGAGTCTCGAAGCGAACTTGAATGCAAACCGGACCAGTCGGGGAACATCCGGCAAAACCGCCTCGACATTGTCGGGGGTCAGGATGATCGGGTCAGACATCGCGCAATTCCATCAGTATGACGTGGCTCTGTGTCCAACTCTTTTGCTCGCGCGCCGGCCGCTTTCCGCCGAACTGTCCTTCGCTGTTGGTCTTGCCACAATTCTTGCGCCCTTTAGCCAAAGACGCAAGGCCGGGTATCATGGTGTGAAGGTCACGTCCGGCCTGCGGCCTCGGACGCCGGCTCCGGATGAAATCTTTGTAAGGCTTGCCGCCGTTCAGGTCGATGAACGCAGGAAACCCTTTGTTTATGGGGATAAGTCGAATTCCGGACCTGACACCCGGGAGGCACAGGTCGCGCTTGTCTTGAGGACGGCGGTGGAAGATGCCTGTCCGGGGCCGGAACGGCCCGCTAGAATGGGATTCTCGCTGATTTGGAGAGTGTTAGCCCCGGTGTTCGAGTTGCCCCTCAAGTCGAGACGTGGAGCATTTCCGCGGCCGTCGTTCGCGCTTTGCGCGGCGCTGGCCATGGCGGCCATGTCGGGCGGCTGCATTCTCACGTCCGATCTGCCGGACCCCGCTCTGGACGTGCCCGGCGCCTACAAGGCGGCGTCAGGTGACGCGGAGAGCAAACCGCCGACGCTGGACTGGTGGCGAGGCTTTCGCTCAAGGGAACTGACCGTCCTCATGGAGGAGGCCCAGACCGTCAATCTGGATATCGCCGCCGCGGTTGCCCGCATCCGGCAGGCGGACGCGCAGGCCCAGACCGCAGGCGCGGCGCTGCTGCCGAGTGTCACCGGCACCTTCTCTGGCTCGCGGTCGCGCTCGTCGAGCAATACCGGCGTGGTGACGTCCGGCAGCTCGATCGGCGGCCGTGGCGAGGTCACGAATCATGTTGCCTCCCTCAGCGCGAGCTACGAGATCGATTTCTGGGGCAAGAACCGCGACGCGCTGCTGGCCGCCGAAGAAACCGCCAACGCCAATCGCTTCGATCGCGACGTTGTGGCGCTGACCACGTTGGCGAGCGTCGCCAATGCCTACTTCCAGGTGGTGGCTGCGCAGGAGCGCATCAACATCGCGACCCGCAACATCGCCAGCGCGCAGCGCATCTACGACGCCATCAAGGCGCGCGTCGATTCGGGGACGGGCTCCGATCTCGACCTTGCGCAACAGGAAAGTCTGCTTGCGAACCAGAAGGCGGCGGTGCCGCCGTTGCGGCAGGCGCTGGATCAGAATGCCAACATCCTCGCAACGCTGGTCGCGCGCCCGCCGGAGCGGGTAAGGCTGACCGGCGGATCGCTTGGCAGCATCGCCATTCCGCGCGTCACCCCTGGTATTCCCTCCGACCTGCTGACCCAGCGGCCTGACATCCGCCGTCAGGAAAACCAGCTCGCGTCCGCGACCGCGAATGTGGGCAGCGCGCGGGCACAGTTCTTCCCGAGCATTCAGCTTACCGGACAGGGCGGCTACCAGAGCGCGCAATTGGCGATGTTGTTCACGCCGCAATCGGCGTTCTTCAATATGGCGGCCGGACTGACGCAGCCGATCTTCGACGCCGGACGGATTCAGGCCAACTTCGACCTGCAGCAGGCACGGCAGGACGAGTTGTTGCAAACCTATCGCAAGACCGTTGTCTCGGCCTTTGCCGATGTGGACACGGCGCTCTCGACCCTCAAACAGGCCAACGAGCGGCTGCGGCTCCAGCGCATCGTGGTGTCGGCCTCCCGGCGGGCGTTCGAGTTGTCCGAGCGGCAGCTTCGCGCCGGCACAGCCGACATCGTTACTGTGCTAAACACGCAATTGACGCTATTTCAGGCTGAAGATTCGCTGGCGCAGTTCCAACTCGCCCGGCTGCTGGCGGTCGTATCTCTCTATCAGGCATTGGGCGGTGGTTGGTCGCCAAGGACGGAAGGGCCGGCGAATGCTCTTTAAGCCCGAGCTGAATGAAAAGGCCAAAGCGGCCGGCGAAGGAGTCGCGCGGGTGGCGTCCGGCGCGCGGCGGCGAACCGTCTCGATTGCCGTGTGGCTCCTGATCATCGGCGGTCTTGGCTATCTCGGCTGGACCTATTTCAAGAAGACCGAGACCGCGACCCGCACGCGGCCCGATTTGGCCATCCCCGTCCTGGCCACGACGCCGCGCATCGAAGACGTGCCGGTCTATCTCGACGGCGTCGGCACCGTCCGCGCGCTGAACAACGTAACGGTGCGCGCGCAGGTCAACGGCAAGCTGCTGTCGGTCAATTTCAAGGAAGGCCAGGACGTCAAGGCAGGCGACGTATTGGCCGAGATTGATCCGGTGATTTACCAGGCGCAGTACGATCAGGCTGTCGCCAAGAAGGCGCAGGACGAAGCCACCCTCGCCAACGCGCGCTTGGATATGGTCCGCTATCAGCAGTTGGCGGCATCCAAGGCAGGCTCCGCTCAGCAGGCCGACACCCAGAAGGCGCTGGTTGCGCAACTCGAAGCACTGGTGAAATCCGATCAGGCTGCGATCGACAACGCGCAGGCCACGCTCGGCTACACCAAGATCATCGCGCCGTTGTCTGGCCGCGCCGGACTGCGTCAGGTCGATCAGGGCAACATCGTCCAGACCTCGGACGCGACGGGCGTTGTGGTCATCACGCAACTCCAGCCCATCTCCGTTCAGTTCAGTCTGCCGCAGCAACAGATTTTCCGTGTCAACACCGCGCTGGCAAAGGGGCCGCTCGCGGTCGATGTGTTCGGCAACGACGGCAAGACGGTGGCCGATACCGGAAAGGTCACGGGCGTCGACAATCAGGTCGATCAGACCACCGGCACGGTGAAGGTGAAGGCGGAATTTCCCAACGCGAATTTTCAGTTGTGGCCGGGACAGTTCGTCAATGTGCGCCTCAAGGTGAACACCCTCGACAAGGCCATCGTGGTTCCGACAGCGGCGGTTCAGCGCGGGCCGGCGGGCACGTTCGTCTACGTGATCGGTCAGGACAATACCGTCACCGCGCGCCCCGTCACGGTGACATTGCAGAACGAAACCCTCGCCGTCATCGCGTCGGGCATCACGGTCGACGATCAGGTTGTGACTACGGGCTTCGCCAATCTGTCCGAAGGCGCGAAGGTGACCATCAGCAAGGACTATCAGGCTCCGACGCCGGACCTTGCGCCGCGCAAACAGCAGCGGCCGGGCGGCGGCGAAAAGGGACAGGGCCAGCGCGGCGAGAAGGGCGAACGGCGCGGCGCGAGGGAGCAGGGAGCTGCACCGCAAGGCGGGCAACAGGGCGGCGGCACGAAAGCGCCGCAGTGAGCCTGCGATCGAAACAGGATTTCTCACCGTCATTGCGAGGACCAAAGCGACGAAGCAATCCAGCTTCCCATATCCAAAAGATGGATTGCTTCGCTTCGCTCGCAATGACGATGGAAAATCCACGACTTGATGATGTTCTAGAGTCCAACCCGTGAGCACGCATCCATGAGCGTCTCTGAGCCATTCATCCATCGTCCGATCGCGACCTCGCTGCTGGGCGTGGCGCTCCTCATCGGCGGTGCGCTCGGATACTGGGCGCTGCCGGTGTCGGCTCTGCCGCAGGTCGACTTTCCGACGGTGCAGGTCACGACCCAGCTGCCGGGCGCCAGTCCCGATGTCGCCGCGTCGCTGATCACAGCGCCGCTTGAGCGGCAGCTCGGGCAAATTCCATCGCTGGTCTCGATGACCTCGACAAGTTCGTTCGGCGTCAGCCAGATTTCGCTTCAGTTCGATCTCAACCGCGACATCGACGGCGCGACGCAGGATGTGCAGGCGGCGATCAATGCCGCGGCGGGCGTGCTGCCGAAGAACCTGCCGTATCCGCCGACCTATGCGAAGGTGAACCCGGCCGATGCTCCGGTGCTGACGCTGGCGATGACGTCGGAGACGTCCCCGCTGCGCGCGATGAGCGACCTCGCCGACACCATGATGGCGCAGCGGCTGGCGCAGATTTCCGGCGTCGGCCGCGTATCCATTCTCGGCGGATTGAAACCCGCCGTTCGCGTGCAGGCCGATCTCGCCAGGCTTGCCGCCTATGGCATCTCGATGGAAGACCTTCGCACCGCGATCGCAGGCGCGAACGTCTCCGGTCCCAAGGGCTCGCTCGACGGTGCACAGCAGGCCTACACCATCGCGGCCAACGACCAGATCGCCACCGCCGACGCCTACAAGCCGATCATCATCGCCTATCGCAACGGCTCGCCCGTTACCATCGGAGATGTTGCCCGGATCGTCGATGGACTGGAGAACGAGAAGACCGGCGCCTGGTATCAGGGCAAGCCCGCGGTGGTCATCGAGATCCAGCGTCAGCCCGGCGCCAACGTCATCGAGGTGGTGCGGCAGATCCGCGAAGAGATCCCGAAGCTCCAGAAGGCGGTTCCTGCGGGCGTGGACCTGACCGTGGTCAGCGACCGCACCGTCACCATCAAGGCGTCCGTTCGCGACGTGCAGTTCACACTGGTGCTCAGCGTCGTGCTCGTGACGCTGGTGGTGCTGATCTTCCTGCGCTCGCTGCGGGCCACGCTGATCGCGGGCGTCGCGCTGCCGCTGTCGCTGATTACCAGTTTCGGGGTGATGTACTTCGCCGGCTTCAGCCTCGACAACCTGTCGCTGATGGCGCTGACCATCGGCACCGGTTTCGTGGTCGACGACGCCATCGTGATGATCGAGAACATCGTCCGCCATATGGAGGACGGTGAGGGCGTGATGGATGCCGCGCTGCGCGGCGCCAGCGAAATCGGGTTCACGGTGATCTCGCTGACGGTGTCGCTGATTGCCGTGTTCATCCCGCTGCTGTTCATGTCGGGCCTCGTCGGCCGCATGTTCCGGGAGTTCGCGCTGACGCTGACGATTGCGGTTGTGACATCCGCCGTGGTGTCCCTGACCCTGACGCCGATGATGTGCTCGCGGCTGCTGAAACGGCATGACGAAGAACTCAAGGTTCCCGGCCTTGCTACGATCAGCGGCTGGATCGACAGGATGGTGGCGTTCTATGAGCGCACGCTGCTTTGGGTGCTGCGGCATCAGCGAGCGACGCTGGTGGTCACGCTGCTCACCATCGTTGCGACACTCGCGCTCTATGTCGTCGCGCCGAAGGGTTTCCTGCCGTTGCAGGATACGGCCTCGATCACTGCGGTGACCGAGGCCGGCACCGAGGTGTCCTTCTCGGACATGCAGTTGCGGCAGAGCCAGATCGCCGATGCCATCAAGGCCGATCCCGACATCGTCGGCGTCGTCTCGGTGATCGGCGCGGGCTCGGTGAACCCCACAACGAATGTAGGACGCCTCGTTTTGACGCTGAAGCCGCGCGGCGAGCGCAAGACCGACATCGCCGTGGTCGTCGACCGGCTGAAGCAGCGCGTCGCCGCCGTTCCCGGCATGACGGTCTACTTCCAGGCGGTGCAGGACGTTCAGATCAGCACGCGGTCGAGCCGGTCGCAGTATCAGTACACGTTGACCGCCACCGACGCGCCCTCCGTCATCGAATGGGCGAACAAGCTCGTTCAGGAGATGCGGCGCGATCCGATGTTCCGCGACGTCTCGTCGGACGGGCAGGAGGGCGGTCTGCGCGCCCTGGTCAATGTCGATCGCCAGCGCGCTGGCCAGCTTGGCGTCTCGGTGCAGGCGGTCAACGATACGCTGAACGACGCTTTCGCTCAGCGCCAGATCTCAACGATCTTCGGTCAGGCCAACCAGTACCGCGTCGTGCTTGAGGCGCTGCCGGAGTATCAGCGCGATCCGTCGGTGCTCTCGAAGCTCTATGTTCCGGGCGCTGCCGGTGCGTCAGGCGCGCCCACCGCGCAGGTGCCGATCGACGCGGTGGCCACCATCGTGCGAACGACCGCGCCGCTGTCAATCTCGCATCAATCGCAGTTCCCGTCGGTCTCGCTGTCGTTCAATCTCGCGCCGGGCGAAGCGCTGGGCAACGCGGTCGAACGGGTTGCGGAGATCGAGAAGAACATCGGTATGCCGGGAAACATCGCCGGCCTTTATTCTGGCGACGCCGCCGAGTTCTCCAAGTCGCTGTCGGGGCAGCCGTGGCTGATCCTCGCGGCGCTGGTGACGATCTACATCGTGTTGGGGGTGCTGTACGAGAGCTACATCCACCCGATCACCATTCTCTCGACACTGCCATCCGCCGGTGTCGGCGCAATCCTGGCGCTGATTCTCTGCGGGCAGGACCTGTCGGTGATCGGCCTGATCGGCATCATCCTGCTGATGGGCATCGTGAAGAAGAACGCGATCATGATGATCGACTTCGCGCTGGAGGCGGAGCGGCATCAGGGCCTGTCGGCCTATGACGCCATCGTCAAGGCGTGTCTGCTGCGTTTCCGCCCGATCATGATGACGACGCTGGCGGCGCTGTTCGGCGCGTTGCCGCTGGCGCTCGAAAGCGGCACCGGATCTGAACTGCGTTTCCCGCTCGGCGTGTCGATCATCGGCGGATTGATCGTCTCGCAAATCCTGACGCTCTATACGACGCCGGTCATCTACCTTGCGCTCGACCGGATCAATCGCCGGATCGAAGCCGCGGTGCCGCCGGATGATTCCGGCAAGCCGTCGCCTCCGATCGCGGGAGCCACGGAGGGGGTGCAGTGATGACTCCAGGTCAGTTCCCGGCGCACGCCGTCACCCTGAGGTGCCGAAGCGAAGCGGAGGCCTCGAAGGGCGACGGCGCTTCATGGCTGTCATCCTTCGAGGCTCGCAAGGGCTCGCGCCTCAGGATGACGGTTCGACTGTTGTTGTCCTCATCTAAATTTATCGCGATTTAGTCATGGCCTCGCTCTCCGAACCATTCATCCGCAGGCCCGTCGGCACCACGCTGCTGGCGATCGGCCTGTTTCTGGTCGGAGCGGTCGCCTACAACTTCCTTCCCGTCGCGAGCATTCCTTCGGTCGATTTCCCGTCGATCCGCGTCAGCGCCTCGCGCCCCGGCGCCGATCCGACCATCATGTCCTCGACCGTCGCCGCACCGCTGGAACGGCGGCTCGGTGAGATCGCCGGCATCGACCAGATCACATCGACCAGTTCGCTCGGCACCACCAGCATCTCGCTGCAGTTCGCCATCGGCCGCAAAATCGACCGCGCGGCGCGCGACGTGCAGGCTGCAATCAATGCCTCGCTTGCGGATCTGCCGACCGACCTGCCGACGCTGCCGAACTTCCGCAAGGCCAATCCCGCCGCGGCTCCGGTACTGATCGTTGCGCTGACATCGAAGACCATGCTGCCGAGCGCGATCTATGACGTCGCGGATACGGTGATCGCCCAGCGCATTTCACAGGTGCCCGGCGTGGGCGAGGCGACCGTGAGCGGCGCGGATCAGCCGGCCATCCGCGTCCAGCTCAATCCAGGAGCGCTGGCAACCGCAGGTATCGCCAGCGACGATGTCCGCAACGCCATCGTCAACGCCAACGCGATTGGACCGGTCGGAGCCTTCAACGGTCCGGTTCTCGGCGAGACGCTCGCGGCCAATCCGCAGATGCGCACGGCGGCCCAGTTCCGCGATATCGTGATCAAGGCGACCAACGGCAATTTCGTGAAATTGTCCGACGTTGCCACCGTGCTCGATGCGACGCGCAACAGCCGGTCCATCGCATGGTTCAACAAGCAGCCCGCCGTTCTGATCCTGATCACCAAGCAGCAGGACGCCAACGTCATCGACACCGTGGACCGGGTCAAGGCGCTGCTGCCCGAGTTGAAGCAATGGATTCCGGGCGGTGTAGAGATTTCCATTCTCTCGGATCGCACCGGCACCATTCGCGCCAACGTCGAGGACATGGAATGGACGCTGGGCGCGACTGCCGTGCTGGTCATGCTCGTGGTGTTCGTGTTCGTGCGCCGGATGACGCCAACCATTGCGGCGGGCATTTCCGTGCCGCTGGCGCTGGCGGGGACCTGCGCCCTGATGTGGGTCGCGGGGTTTTCGATCAACAACCTGTCGCTGATGGCGCTGGCGGTCTCGGTCGGCTTCGTGGTCGACGATGCCATCGTCATGATCGAGAACATGTACCGCAATCTCGAAGAGGGCATGAAGCCGTATCAGGCGGCGCTGTTAGGGGCGAAGCAGATCGGCTTCACGGTGCTGTCGATCAGCATTTCGCTGGTGGCGGCGTTCACGCCGCTGATCTTCATGGAAGGCATCGTCGGGCGGCTGTTCCGTGAATTCTCGCTGACCCTGACCTTCGCCATTCTGGTGTCGATGGTGGTGTCGCTGACCGTGACGCCGATGATCTGCGCTCACTACATCAAGACCACCGTTTCGCCGGACGCCACCTGGTTCGACCGGCTGGTCGAAGGCAGCCTGTCGCGCATCGTGCGGTTCTATGAGCGGACGCTGCATGTCGTGCTGCGCTTTCCGATTTTGACCATGCTGGTGTTTGTCGCGACCATCGCATTGACGGTCACGCTCTACATCAAGACGCCGAAAGGCTATTTCCCGACCGACGACAGCGGTCTCGTGATCGGCGCGACGCGGGCATCGCCTGACGTCTCGTTCCAGGCCATGCTCGGTCTCCAGCAGCGGATTGCGGACATTGTGATGGCCGATCCTGCGGTCGCGGGTGTTGGTTCGAGCCTTGGCGGCAGCGGCGGGCCGGGCGGAGGCGGGGCCAATCGCGGCACCATGTTCATCAGCCTGAAGGACCTGGACCAGCGCGGCGGCCTGACCACCACGCAGGTGATCGATCGGCTCCGGCGCAATCTCGGCACGGTGCCCGGCATCCGGCTGTTCATGTTTGCCGCACAGGATTTGCGCGCGGGCGGACGCCAGAGCGACTCCAACTACCAGTACACGCTGATCAGTTCAGATCTCGACCTGTTGTCGAAGTGGGCGCCGATCGTGGCGAAAAAATTCGAGAGCGTGGAAGGCATCACGGATGTTTCCAGCGACCGCGACGCTGCTGGCCTCGCCTTGAACCTGTCCATCGACCGCAAGACCGCCGCCAGCCTCGGCGTGCAGGTTCAGGATATCGACAACGCTCTCAACAATGCGTTCTCGCAGCGGCAGATATCGACCATCTACACGCAGCGGAACCAGTACAAGATCATTCTGGAGGTCGATCCGCGGTTGCAGGGCGATCCGACGGCGCTCGAAAAGATATACGTTGCGGGCGCAGGCGATGCGCAGGTGCCGCTGTCGGCAGTGGTGCGGATGGAGCGCGGCCTGTCGCCGCTGTCGGTCTATCATCAGGCTTCGTTCCCCTCGAACACGATCTCATTCAACGTACCCGACCGCGTTCCGCTGCAGACCGCGACCGATAACATCCAGCGTGCGGTCGAGGAGTTGCACATGCCTGAAGGCATTCGCGGCGAATTCGCCGGCAACGCCGCCGACAGCCAGAAAACCGCGAACCGCCAGCCCGTGCTCATTCTCGGCGCGCTGATCGCGGTCTACATTGTGCTCGGCGTCCTTTACGAGAGCCTTGCCCATCCGCTGACGATCATCTCGACATTGCCGCCGGCCGGACTTGGCGCGCTGCTGGCCCTGCAGGTCACCAACACGCCGCTGACGGTGATCGCGTTTATCGGAATCATCCTGCTGATCGGCATCGTGAAGAAGAACGGCATCATGATTGTCGACTTCGCCCTTGAAGGCGAACGGCAGCGCGGCCTGTCGTCCGAGGATGCGATCTTCGAAGCCAGTCTGGCGCGGTTCAGGCCGATCATCATGACCACGATGGCGGCGCTGCTTGCGGCGGTGCCGCTGGTGATCGCGACCGGGCCGGGGACGGAGCTGCGCAGGCCGCTCGGCATCACCATCATCGGCGGGCTGATCGTCTCCCAGATCCTGACGCTCTACACGACGCCGGTGATTTACCTGCTGATCGACCGGCTGCGCGGACGGGACACGCGGAGGCCGCTGCCGCAGGCCACACCTGCCGAATAGGCGATTTGCGGCAGCGCACTTTGGGCGGGAACTTTGTGGTTCCACTGGCGTTGGGCCGGTATGAATAGACCGCCGATTCAAGAAGTTCTCGCTGAAACCGGAGAGCCGGTTGAAGCGCCCCCGCCCGAAATGGTTGAGCCCGAACCCGGGCTCTCTCCCGAGGAACTCGAACAGCTCAAACGCGACTATCTGCTGACCCGGTTCTGGATCAGCGCGCGCGGCTTTTGGGGCCGTGGCGGAGGCCGCCTGGCGTGGACGTTGAGCTTCGGCCTGCTCGCGCTGATCGTTCTGCAAATCACGTTTCAGTACGGCATCAACGTCTGGAACAGGTCAATCTTCGACGCCATCGAGAAGAAGGATGCCGCCAAGGTTTTCTATCTGACGGGAATATTCTTTCCGCTTGCGATCGGCAGCGTTGTCATCGGCGTCGTGCAGGTCTTTGCCCGCATGAGCATCCAGCGGCGCTGGCGCGCGTGGCTGACCAACTCCGTGGTGTCGCGGTGGCTGGCCAACGGCCGCTACTATCAGCTCAATCTGGTCGATGGCGATCACAAGAATCCGGAATACCGGATCGCTGAGGATCTGCGGGTTGCCACCGACGCACCGGTGGATTTCGCCGCAGGCGTGACGCAGGCGTTTCTCTCGGCGGCCACTTTCATCGTCGTGCTGTGGACCATCGGCGGCGCGCTGACATTGTCCGTCGGGGGCAGTACTGTCACCATTCCGGGCTTCCTCGTCATCGCCGCCGTCGTGTATGCGGCGATCGCCAGCGGCTCGATGATGATCATCGGCCGGAACTTCGTGTCCGTCTCCGAGAGCAAGAATCAGGCGGAGGCCGAATACCGCTATGCGCTGACCCGCGTGCGCGAGAACGGCGAAAGCATCGCGCTGCTCGGCGGCGAGGAGGAGGAGCGTTCGGGAATCGACAAGTCGTTCGGGAATGTCCTGCGGCAATGGGCGCGGATCTGCGGACAGCACATGCGCACCACCGTTGTGTCGCAGGGTTCGAGCCTGATTGCGCCGGTCATTCCGATCCTGCTCTGCGCTCCGAAGTTTCTGGAAGGAAGCATGTCGCTGGGACAGGTCATGCAGGCAGCATCGGCCTTCACGATCGTGCAGGCGGCGTTCGGCTGGCTGGTGGACAATTATCCGCGCCTTGCGGAATGGAACGCCGGTGCGCGGCGCATCGCGTCGCTGATGATGTCGCTCGATGGTCTGGAGCGAGCCGAAACCGGCGAGGGGATCAACCGCATCGAGCGTGGAGAGACCGAAGGCGACGCCATGGTGCGCCTGAACGAACTATCCGTCACGCTGAACGACGGCACCGCCGTGGTCGGCGAGTCTGAGGTGGTTATCGAGCCCGGCGAACGTGTCCTTGTTGCCGGCGAATCCGGCAGCGGAAAGAGCACGCTGGTGCGCGCCATTGCCGGTCTGTGGCCGTGGGGCAGCGGCAGCGTCGACTTCCATCGCGATCGCCGGATTTTCATGCTGCCGCAGAAGCCGTATGTCCCGACCGGCACGTTGCGGCGCGCGATCGCCTATCCCGGCGCCGCCGAGGACTGGACGGTCGAGCAGATGGCGGAGACGCTTGAGAAGGTCGGGCTCGCGCACCTGAAGGAGAAGGTCGAAGAGGACGCGCCGTGGGATCAGACCCTGTCGGGCGGCGAAAAGCAGCGGCTGGCCTTCGCGCGACTGCTTCTGCACCGGCCTGATATCATCGTTCTCGACGAAGCGACCTCCGCGCTCGACGACACCGGGCAGGACAATCTCATGAAGTTGCTGCACGAGGAATTGAAAGACGCGACCATCATCAGCGTCGCCCATCGCACTGAACTGGAGGAGTTTCACAGCCGCAAGATCACGCTGGAGCGCCGCAAGGGAGGCGCGAAACTCGTCAGCGACATCGAACTGATCCCGCGAGGCGACAAGCGGCGTTTGCTGGGCGGATGGCTTCGGCACCGCCGGCCCCCGAAGCCGGGCAAGGCGGCCTGACGGAATTGTCCTCTCGGACGATGCTGACAGGTTGCCGTGATAGGGTGCGCAGCGTATAGCCGGACCCATGTCAAAAGCCGCCAAAGCCAAGCCGGGCGCCGATGCGCCGGAAGAGATCGAAGAGTGCACCCGCTGCGGCAAACCGCTGCCGCTGTGCATCTGCGACAGCGTCACCCCGATCCGCAACCGGATCGAACTGCTGATCCTGCAGCATCCGCAGGAGCAGGACAGGGCGCTTGGCACCGCGCGGCTGACCGCGCAACATTTCGAGAAGGTGACTCACAAGATCGGATTGTCCTGGCCGAGCCTGTCGAAGGCGTTGGGGCGGACAGTCGATCCGCAGGACTGGGCCATCCTCTATCTCGGATCGGCGAAGGTCGCAGACCTTGCAACCGATCGGGATGTCGTTGCGATCGACCGCAAGGGCGAGATCGAGGACCATCAGCGCCAGATTCTAAAAGACATCGAGGGCGTTGTGCTGCTCGACGGCACGTGGAGTCAGGCCAAGGCGCTGTGGTGGCGCAATGCCTGGATGCTGAAATGCCGGCGCATCATTCTCGGGCCGGCGCAGCCGTCGCTCTACGGCAAGCTGCGCAAGGAGCCGCGGCGCGACGGCCTGTCGACCATCGAGGCCGCCGGAATGGTTCTCAGCAGGCTTGAAGGACGCGCCGAGATGGAAACCGAACTCAATGCGACGTTCCAGCGGATGCTGACGCAGTATCGCGCGGTGCAAGCGACCATGCCGGAGCTCGCACCGAAGCCGAAGAAGCGTGACTTCCGGCGCCCGGAAAACCGTCGCGGCAAGAAATCGCTGCAGTCATAAAAAACGCCGCCGTAAGCGGCGGCGTTTTTTTGAATGCGGCCACCGGTCAGAACGTGCGGCGGACGCCGAGCAGACCGGACCAGACACCCTGATCCTTGAAGTCATAGACACCGGTCGGCTTGAAGGTGCCGGTCAACTGGCCCGGATTGGTCAAGGCCTGCGAGCCGGTATGCGACTGATCGAGGTAAGAGTAGAGCACCTCGGCCGAGAAGGTCAGGTTTTTGACCGGGGTCCATGCCGTGCGCTGGCCGACCTGCCAGATGCTGAAGTTCGGATTACAGGAATAACCGTTCAGCTTCGGCGACAGGGCCGTGAAGGCGGCACAGAATGCCGCCGCGCCGTTCGTATTGTATTCGATGCGGGAATAGGTGCCGACGATTCCGGTCTCCCATGTCGGCGACCAGTTGTGCACGAAAGCGGCCCGGACTCCCCACCCCGAAGTCTTTTCAATCTTGCTGCCCGTGGTGTAGACGCCGTCCGTCAACGACAGCACCGCCATGGTCTGATAGCTGCCCGCGAAGTTGGGCGTGCCGCCGCCAAACGCATCGAAAGCGGTTCCGGTCACGCCGCCGATCAGATACTTGGAGGCTCCATTCACATAGGATGCATCGATCGAAAACTTGTCGCCGGGGCCAGTCGGCAGGTTCTTCAGTTGCAGGCCGCCGAGCACGGCAAAGCCCCATGCATCGCTCGGATGTCCGTTCGGTTCGACCGGGGTGATCCCTCCGGGGCCGGCATAATAGTTGGCGCGGATGTTATGCACGCCGCCCGAGAGCTGCGCGGTGAAAGCGGTCTGCTCGACCCGGATGTTGCCGACGAAATCAGGCGTGACATTCCCGCCGTAGGAATTGGTGAAGGCGCCGTTGAATGCGCTGGTCGCCGGCTGCGTCAGGCTGGCATTGAGCAGTTGCGCGCGATTGATGACGCGGTTGTCTTCGACCGCGACCGAGGCCGACACGCCGTTGCCGAACTGCCAGGTGTAGGCCACCTGCGTGATGCCATTAACGTTGTCGTAGCCGCCGAGCATGAACGACGTCAGCGTGTTGGCGCCGGTCGCGCCCCACGGTGTCTGGAAAATCGACACGGCCTTGCCGAAGGTGAAGCCGGCGAACTGAATGAAGCCGTAGTCCAGCGTCAGCACGCCGGTTTCCGGCAGCGCGCCGGAATCGAACTGGAAGCGCGGATTCATGTAGGTGCGCACCACGCCGTATTCGGTCTGGGTGCGGGTATCGATCTGAAATTCGGTGCGCACGCGGGTCGCGAAGTAGTCGCGGTCGCGCGACTTGGTGCCTTCGGCGTTCGTCTGATCCCAGCCGGGCTTGTTGTAGTTGCCGCCGTTGATGCTCCAGTCGGCCCGCATGTAGCCACTGAGCTTGATGCAGGTGTCGGTGCCGGGGATGTAGTAATAGCCCGCGCCATAGAGCGAGCAGATCTTCACATACTGGACGGGCTTGGCCTTGACCGGCAGGTCGGCTGCCGATGCGCCGGCTACCGTTGCGAGGCTGGCTGCGGCGCCGAGGAAAAACGCTCCGATGACGGATGCGGTTTTTCCGGACTGTCCGGCCTTACCAGAGATTCCCATCGACTCGGCCCCCAGCGGTAACATTTGAGGATTGTTACCAGCGAAGGTTTCGGGGGCAAGCACGGGAAACCCTTACGGATTACATGGCCGGGCAGTTGCGACATTTTTGTCATAATCCGGCGCAGGCCGGCTTAGCGCCATCCCGCGTTCTGGATCAGCAGCACGCCCACGATTACTGCCAGGGTCACTGCGGTCGCGATCAGCATCGACCGTCCGCCCATGCCGCGGCCGATCCACCACAGCAGCGCAGCGCCCATCAGAACCGGAACAATAATGTCGAGGGGTGTGCTCATTCGCGGCTTTCCACGACGCGCGCTGTCACGCCTTCCGGCCCATCCACTTCCGCTCGATCCATCC
The DNA here is from genome assembly GCF_049895725.1 of Afipia sp. DC4300-2b1. Classification (NCBI taxonomy): domain Bacteria; kingdom Pseudomonadati; phylum Pseudomonadota; class Alphaproteobacteria; order Hyphomicrobiales; family Nitrobacteraceae; genus Afipia; species Afipia sp. DC4300-2b1. Next base: position 287,936 of record NZ_JAFCSX010000005.1, on the reverse strand, counting down.
GAGCGCGTTGGCGAGCGGCAACTGAAGGAACGGCACATCCTGGGCGATCAGCAACAGGCCAAGCGGCAGCATCCAGAGACCCAGAATGGGAAGGAAGCTGAAGATGCCGCCGACGACCAGCAGCAGGGCGAGCGGAATGCGGACCCATCCCGAGCCGGGTTCGCGCAGCCAGCGGACGAAGCGGGCGCCTTTTTCGGGAAGCCGTGCTGCGATCCAGTCGAAATGACGGTCGAGTTCGGCCCTTGCTTCTGCGCTCACGTTCTACCTGCCTGTTCCATTCCGGGAGCGCCCCGCAGCCCGTCACACAGGTCAGCTATATACGCAGGCGATCCCGCGCAAGTTGCGGGACGGAGGCAGGCTGATAAGTGATTGATTTGATTGGCTCCCCGGGCTGGATTCGAACCAGCGACCATTCGATTAACAGTCGAATGCTCTACCGCTGAGCTACCGAGGAATACTGCTGAAGCAGCAATGGGGCCGCATATAACAAAGGCCCCGAGTCTTGCAAAGCATAAAGTCTCGCAAAGCGCCAATCGCCGAAAAATCTCGGCGATTGGAGCCTTGTGGCTTTTCGCTCAGTACTTTCCGGGTTCAAGCCCCGAGAACTTGAAGCCAAGCCGGAACTGAACCAGATCCGCCTTGGCCGAAACGTAGCGCGCCGAACCGACGGCCGGAATGTTGGTCGTCTTGTACAGGTCGGTGTCGAATTCAATGTGACGATATTCGACGCCTGCGTAGAGCCAGTTTGTGATCAGGTAGTCGATCCCGCCGCCGGCAAACCAGCCGTCAGGACGCTTCTCGATCAATGCAGGGACGTTGGGAAAACCTCTCGCATAGAAGGCGGTGCTAACCGTACCTCGTGCATAGCCGCCGGTTCCGTAAGCCATCCACTGGGGGCTGAAAACCCAGCCCACGCGGGGGCCGACCATGAACAGCTGAGAAAGCGACATGTAAGCATCGAAGGCCGGTGCGAAAACGGGAGCATCTAGACCGACACCTGTCATCGGCTGCGTTTGCCACTGCGCCTCGACGCCGAAGACGAACTGCCTCCACTGATACTGAGCGCCGACGTGGGCGCCGACCTGGCCGCCTTCAGGTTTACGGGCGAGCGTTTGTCCCGGCAGGTTGTAGTAGGCCCAATCGAGTTGGGTCCACTCGTAGCCGGCGTTGACGCCGCCATAGATGCCGCTCCAGGTGTATACGGGGACGGGGTCAGCCTTCACGGCTTTCACGGGCAAGTCGGCTGCTAGTGAAGCGCCGGTGCTCAAAATTGAAAGGCCGATAGCGAAAGCCAGCGTCTTCATTTGCAATATCCTTGATAAAATTCTGAATAAAATAATACCGATGATAGCTGTTCGGGCTGGCGGCGTCTGTGACGCGTTAAGCACACTGCCGAGGTAAGTTTGGCTGCCACTCAAGGGAATCCCGGGCCGGGCTTCGCAGGCATCATCTTCGATGCGGCGTCGTTCCTCCGCACGGCTTCGGCGGGGATCGTTCGACCGTAAACCTTCGGGGGAGATGCCCTGGCGGAAGATTCCGATGAATAAGTCACCGCCCCGGCGTCATGCCTGAGGGGTAACAATCAGAAAGAGAATTTTGCGGTAAGTCGTTGAAATATTGGAGGCCACGACCAGAATTGAACTGGTGTACACGGTTTTGCAGACCGTTGCGTAACCACTCCGCCACGTGGCCTCACAGGCCGGACTAGTTACAAGGGCGCAGGCGCTTATGCAATCGTCCCGTGGCGGAACGGGTCCATTGCAGCCATTTGGCAACCAAATCCGCTTCTGATGGTGAATTCGGCGACAGCAGGCGATGCTTTTACGATCCTGCGCCGCTCTTCGCGTTGCTGGCCGCGATCACCTTCATCAGGTCTGCGACGGGAAAGCCGCTCCGGTTCATGGTGCACAGGACGTCGATCATCTGGTCGCTCGGTTCGTTCGCCGACATCAGGGCCGCGCGGACTTCGGACGGCAGATCGTCGAACTCGTCCATCTGCCGCCGCATCGTCGACAGTCTGCTCGCAGAGAGGTCCCCCTGTTCGGAGCCCGGCGCGGGTTTGCCCGCAGATGGTGTCTGGTCGCGCTTCATTTGAATGTGTTCGCTGCCACGTCGTAGGTCCAGGTCAGGCGTCCATTGGTGAAAACCACCGAGCGAAATCCGAGATCGCGTGCCTTGTTGAAGATATTGCCGGACCGGGCAAGGTTAAGGACCGTCGGCCGATCCATCTTGAAATACTTGTAGTTCAGCACCGTCTCGTGATCGCCGGACGTGCCGATGTCCATCGCAAGTCCTCTGCGCAACATCTGCTTGCTGGTCGTGACCGCGAACTGCTTGCGGCCCTCGACATTTTCGGAGAGCGAATCGAGCCGGGCGCTGATGTTGGTCGCGCCATGTTTGCGGACGTATTCACGCTCGTTCTTCTGCATCGCCGCCAGGAGTTTCTTCGCGCGCGGAGCCTCCGGCGCGGAATCGTCGATTTTTCCGAGATCGGCTTTGGCAGCGTAGTAATCGGCCAGGGCGGGAAGTTTCTGTGTGCGCCTGGCCGAATAATCGCCCAGCGCCTTCATGATGGCGGCGGCGCGCTCGACCACTTTCTTGCGCTTCGGCGCGGGCTGATCGGCGGCCGCAGCCGCTGCGGGCGCCGGGGTCTGTGCCGCCGCCGGCGCGATACCTGCGCCGATTAACAATACAGCCAGCGGGAGGCCGCAAAGCCGGGTGCGGAGAGGGTGTCTCGTTGCGCTGCCTGTCATGTGCCCCGCTTCTGCCGTTCAGGTGCCGTTACCACGGCGATCGCATATCATAACAAGACTTGAACCGGACCTGCAGGCTTGCATCGCATGCGGCCTTGCAGCAAATATGTGCCGCGCTGGCCACACCCCGCTGGCCGATGATCCATTCGGTGTTCCTGTCTTGAGGCTATCCCATGTCTGATTTCACGACCTCTCGGCAGTATATGGTCGACTGTCAGGTGCGGCCGAGCGATGTGACCGATCTGCGGATCATCGATGCGATGCTTGCCGTGCCGCGAGAGAATTTCGTGCCGCAGAGCAAGCGCCTGATCGCCTATCTGGATCTCGATATTGATGTCGCGGCGGACGGTCAGCCGAAGCGCTGCCTCATCAAGCCGGCAGTTCTCGCTAAAATGCTCCAGGCGGCGACGATCTCCGAAACCGACCGCGTCCTGGTGGTCGGCTGCGCCACCGGCTATTCGGCGGCGGTCGTGGCGCACCTCGCGGCACAGGTCTTTGCCACCGAGCCCGATCCGGCGCTCGCCAATGCGGCGGCGAGAAATCTCGCCGATCTGGGCCTCGCCAATGTGACCGTCAGCACGGCGGAGCCTGCCGAGGGCGATAGGGCCCACGCGCCCTATGATGTCATCGTCATGGACGGCGCCACGGAAGTGGAACCTCACAGGCTGTACGAGCAGTTGAAGATGGGTGGACGGCTGGTGGGCGTGTTCGCGACCAGCCAACCCCCGCGTGCCACATTGATCGCCCGGTCTCCGGCCGATTTCGGCAGCCGGGTCCTTTTTGACGCAACCGCGCCGGTTTTGACCGGCCTGGAACGTCGTCCAGCCTTCACATTCTAGCTTTCGACGCTCGTCTTCTAGGGTTGTTTTCCTAGGATTGAGGCAGGTGTGGCAGCAATGTCCCATCCTCACTGTTTCGGCAGTGAGTGCCTGCGCCGGGGTTTCACCAAGATGAACCGATGCATAGAGTAACGCGGAACGGGCACAGGCGACTCAGCTACCCGGTTTTCGCGCGCCCTGATGGCGAGTGTAGAGCCGGTTTGGGGATAGAAGTAATGCAAGCTAAATATCGGAAGAAACTCAGTGCGGGTGTCGCCCTGGCGACGCTTCTGCTGTGCCCGGTCATGACGGTCCCGGTCATGGCTGACACGATCGAGGCCGCGCTGGTTCGTGCCTATCAGAACAATCCACAATTGAACGCGCAGCGCGCATCGGTCCGGGCGACAGACGAAAGCGTGCCGCAGGCGTTGTCCGGCTACCGTCCGCGAGTCGCTGTGACCGCCAGCGCGGGAACGCAGTACACCGAAACGCAGACCAACACCCAGACCGGCGGCCGGCTCAGCGAAATCGGACTTCGAGGCATGAACGCGCCGCGCTCGGTCGGCGCGACCGTCAGCCAGACGCTGTACAACGGCGGCCAGACCGGCAACCGCACGCGCGCCGCTGAAAGTCAGGTCTCGGCTGCGCGCGAAGGCCTGCGCGTGCTCGAACAGACGGTGCTGTTCTCGGCGGCGACCGTGTACATGGATTACCTTCGCGATTCGGCGATCGTCGAAGTGCAAAAGAGCAACGTCCGTGTGCTCGAACAGACGCTCAAACAGACTCGCGATCGCTTCAATGTCGGCGAAGTCACGCGCACCGACGTCGCGCAGTCCGAAGCCCAGCTCGCCGCAGGCCGCACGCAGCTTCTGACGGCAGAATCGAATCTGACGACGACGCGCGCGAACTTCCGCCGCATCATCGGCAACGAGCCTTCCAACCTTGCAGCCGGATCGCCCGTCGATCGTTTCCTGCCGCCCACGCTGGCCGGCGCGGTCGATCTCAGCCTTCTCGAAAATCCGAACGTCACCGCCGCCATGTACGGCATCGACGTCAGCTTCCTTCAGGTGAAGGTCAACGAAGGTGCGCTGTTCCCGGTCGTCACACTTCAAGGCAGCGTGCAGCAGTCCTACGAGAGCACGATGGCGACGTACAAGGCGTTCGGCGCATCCGCCGTCGCGCAGTTGACCGTGCCGGTCTATCAGGGCGGCGCCGAATACTCGCTGATCCGTCAGTCGAAAGAAACGCTGGCGCAGCAGCGCCTCAACCTCGAACAGGTTCGCGACCAGACCCGCGCCACCGTGGCGCAGGCCTGGGGCCAGCTCGTTGCCGGCAAGGCTCAGGTGCAATCCGCGCAGTCGCAGGTGACGGCATCTGAAATCGCCCTGAACGGCGTTCGCGAAGAGGCGAGGGTCGGGCAGCGCACGACGCTCGACGTCCTCAACGCCCAGCAGGCGCTGGTCAATGCGCGTGTCGCGCTTGTCACGGCGCAACACGATCGCGTCGTCGCATCCTACAGCGTGCTGAACTCCATCGGCCGTTTGTCGCCGACCGTTCTGAAGCTCGCCACCAACGTCTACGATGCAGGCGTCCACTATCATCAGGTTCGCGATAGCTGGTTCGGCGTACGGACACCTGACGGCCGCTAACTTGCGCTAGATTGAATCGGCATTCGCGTCGCGATCCCATGTATGGGACGGGCGCGGATGCCTGAATCAGTTTAGCCGCGCCGCCGGTTAACCGTCTCTCATCAGCGCTGTGATCAACCGGCCGAGTCCGTCGCCCGTTGCTTGCAATCAATTGTTGCCATGACATACCGTTCTGAAGGATCGCAAAGCGATTCGTGACGTTGGTGTGCGGCTATTGCAGGTCCCTCGGGTGAACCTTGCAGCCGATGGGGTGGAGTCCGAGATGTCGCAACCGGCAAAGGCGCAGGAGCCCCCAATGGAGGAGATTCTCGCGTCGATCAGGCGCATCATCTCCGATGACGAGGCCAAGCCGGCAGGGGGAGCTGCTCCGGCTGCCGATGCTCCCGCAGCCGCGCCTGCTGCGCCTCAGAAAACGGAGGTTCCCAAAGCGGAGATGTCGCGGCCCGCGCCGGCGCGTCCCGTGATGACCGGCATTCCGCCATCCAGGATCGCGCCTAAGCCCGTGGCTGCTCCTGCGCCCGCACCGGCGCCGGTGGCAAAGAACAGCCAGGCCGAAATCGATGCGATGATGGCAAGCTTCGATGCGCCCGCTGCCCCGGCGAAAGCCGCCGAGCCGGAGCCGGAAGAGGACGCCGATGTGTTCGAATTGACCGAACAGATGGCCGTGCCCGAACCGCCACCGTCATTCAACAAGATCGAGCCCGAGGACGATCTGGAGTTCACCGAGTCGCCGATGGTTCAAGCACCCCAACAACGCTCGCCTGTCATGGAAGCGCCTTCATTCACCGAACGGGCGCAGCCACAGCGTGAGATGCCGACGCAGCAGATTCTGTCGGGATCGACGGTCTCGGCGGTCGAGTCCGCGTTCAACACGCTGGCGAATACCGTTCTCAGCAACAACGCCCGGACCCTCGAGGATCTCGTCAAGGAGATGCTCCGTCCGATGCTGAAATCCTGGCTGGACGACAATCTGCCCAATCTGGTGGAGCGGATCGTCAAGGCCGAGATCGAGCGGGTCTCCCGCGGCCGGTGATTTCGGCGATTCAGGCCTAAATCCTCCATATTCCGAGTGGTTGACTTGAGCCGCGCCGGGGGCTTTCTAGGGCGCGATGAAATCGGATTGGACCGCGATTTCGTCATTGCGAGGAGCGCCAGCGACGAAGCAATCCAGCTTCCTTTGCCCAGCGCAATCCTGTCTGGATTGCATCGCTTCGCTCGCAATGACGGCAATGTTCCAGACCTGATCCACTCCTTTTGATTGCAGTGTGATGATCGAGAAAAACTACCAGCCCGCCGAGATCGAAAACCGCATCGCGAAGGCGTGGGAAGACGCCGGCGCGTTCAGGGCCGGGCGGCCGGAGCGGCGCGACGCCGAGCCGTTCACGATCGTCATTCCGCCGCCGAACGTCACCGGCTCGCTGCATATGGGCCACGCGCTCAACAACACGCTGCAGGACATCCTGTGCCGGTTCGAACGGATGCGCGGCCGCGACGTGCTGTGGCAGCCGGGAACGGATCACGCGGGCATCGCCACGCAGATGGTGGTGGAACGCCAACTGATGGAGCGTCAGGAGCCGGGCCGCCGCGACATGGGACGCGCGGCGTTTCTGGAGCGCGTCTGGAAGTGGAAGGCTGAGTCCGGCGGTGTCATCGTCAATCAGCTCAAGCGCCTCGGTGCATCGTGCGACTGGTCGCGCGAACGCTTCACCATGGACGAAGGCCTGTCGCGCGCGGTCGCCAAGGTGTTCGTCGAACTCTACGCGCAGGGCCTGATCTACAAGGACAAGCGTCTGGTCAACTGGGACCCGAAGCTGCTGACCGCGATCTCCGATCTCGAAGTGCAGCAGATCGAGGTCAAGGGCAGCCTCTGGCATCTGCGCTATCCGCTGGAAGGCAAGGAGTTCAATCCCGAGGACGCGTCCACGTTCATCGTGGTCGCGACCACGCGGCCTGAAACCATGCTTGGCGACACGGCTGTCGCCGTGAATCCCGATGACGAGCGCTACAAGCATCTGGTCGGCAAGCACGCCGTGCTGCCACTGGTCGGCCGTCTCATTCCGATCGTCGCCGACGATTACTCCGATCCCGAGAAGGGATCGGGCGCGGTGAAGATCACGCCGGCGCACGACTTCAACGACTTCGAGGTCGGCCGCCGTCACAACCTTCCGTCGATCAGCGTGCTCGATCAGGAAGCGCGCATGTCGCTCTCCGCCAACGAGGACTATCTGCGCGACCTGCCGGAAGCCGCGCTCATCTTCGCCGAAGAACTGCACGGCAAGGACCGCTTCGCCGCGCGCAAGCTGATTGTCGCGAAGCTGGAAGAGGCGGGCTTCCTGGAGAAGATCGAACCGAACACCCACATGGTGCCGCACGGCGACCGCTCCGGCGTTGTCATCGAGCCGTATCTCACCGACCAGTGGTATGTCGACGCCAAGACGCTGGCCGCGCCCGCGATTGCAGCGGTGCGCAGCGGCGAGACCGCGTTCGTGCCGAAGAACTGGGAGAAGACCTACTTCGAGTGGATGGAGAACATTCAGCCGTGGTGCATCTCGCGCCAGCTCTGGTGGGGTCATCAGATTCCGGCGTGGTACGGCCCGGACGGCAAGGTGTTCGTCGCCGAGACCGAGGACGAAGCGGTCGGCAAGGCGCTCGGCTATTACGTCGAGCAGGAGGTCATCACGGCGGAGCAGGGCCATGACATGGCGCTCGATCCGGCCAAGCGCGAGGGTTTCATCACGCGCGACGAAGACGTGCTGGACACCTGGTTCTCATCGGCGTTGTGGCCGTTCTCGACGCTCGGCTGGCCCGACACCGACGTCGATGTGAAGCGCTACTACCCGACCAACGTTCTCGTCACGGGTTTCGACATCATTTTCTTCTGGGTCGCCCGGATGATGATGATGGGCATCCATTTCATGAAGGACGTGCCGTTCCCGACCGTCTACATCCACGCCCTCGTCCGCGACGAGAAGGGCGCCAAGATGTCGAAGTCGAAAGGCAACGTCATCGATCCGCTGCATCTGATCGACGATTACGGCGCCGACGCGCTGCGTTTCACGCTGGCCGCTATGGCGGCGCAGGGCCGCGACATCAAGCTTTCGACCCAGCGCGTCGAAGGCTATCGCAACTTCGCGACCAAGCTCTGGAACGCGTCGCGCTTTGCCGAGATGAACGGCTGCGCGCTGGCCGATGGCTTCGATCCGGCGAAGACGAAGGAAACGCTCAACCGCTGGATCGCGCACGAGACCGCGCGCGCCACGCGCGAAGTCACCGAAGCCATTCAGGCCTATCGCTTTAATGACGCGGCGGGCATCATGTACCGCTTCGTCTGGAACATTTACTGCGACTGGTATCTCGAACTCGCCAAGCCCGTGCTGATGGGCGCGGACTCGCCGGCGAAAGCCGAGACGCAGGCCAGCATCGCCTGGGCGCGCGACGAAATCCTCAAGCTGCTGCATCCGTTCATGCCGTTCCTCACCGAGGAGCTTTGGGGCGTGACGGCGCAGCGAAACGGACTGCTCGCCCTTGCCGAGTGGCCGCTCAAGACGCCCGCCGAGCCGATCATCGAGCCTGCGATCTCCGCCGATCCGCTGGCGATGCCGGTTGTCGTTTTGCCGGCGCCGGAACTGGAGCAGTTCAGCGATCCAGCGGCGGAGGCCGAAATCGGCTGGTTGATCGAACTGATCTCGGCGATCCGCTCGATGCGCGCGGAAATGAACATTCCACCCGCGACGCTGTTTCCGCTGGTGCTGGTCGGCGCATCCGCCGAAATCAAGGCGCGCGCGGAGCGCTGGAGCGATGTGATGAAGCGTCTTGCGCGCCTCGGCGATATTTCGTTCGCGGATCGTGCGCCGGACGGCTCCGTGCAGTTGCTGGTGCGCGGCGAGGTGGCTGCGATCCCGCTCAAGGGAGTTATCGATCTCGGCGCGGAGAAGGTCCGTCTCGACAAGGAGCTTGCGAAAGCCAACGCTGACATCCAGCGCGTCGACGCAAAGCTCGGCAACGAGAAGTTCGTCGCCAACGCGCCGGAAGAAGTCATCGACGAACAGCGCGAGAAGCGCGAGGAAGCCGAAAGCCGCAAGGCGAAAATCCTCGAAGCGCTGGAGCGGCTCAAGGGCGCGGAATGACCTTGCAGCGGTCATCCTCGTTCAACGCGCTGCTTCTTCTCTGGCTCGCGGGAAACGGCCTGCGGCTGACGATCCTTGCCGTGCCGCCGGTGCTGGCGCTCATCATTCTGGATCTGAAGCTGTCCGGCACGGAAGTCGGAATCCTGAATGCGATTCCGGTTTTCCTGTTCGCGCTGGTCGCCGTACCGGGCTCGCTGCTGATCGCGCGCGTCGGCGCCGTGCCTGCGCTGATCATCGGACTTCTGATCGCGGCAGCGGGTTCAGCCCTGCGCGGCTTCGCATCCGATCCATGGTTGCTCTACATCACGACGATCATCATGGCGGCGGGGATCGCGGTGATGCAGCCGTCACTTCCGCCGATCGTGCGTCAGTGGGTGCCGGACCGGATCGGCTTCGCAACGGCGGTCTATACGAACGGCCTTCTGTGCGGCGAAATCTTCCCGGTCATGCTCGCAGCTTTCATCGTGCCGCTTCTCGCCGGAAGCTGGCGCGCGAGTCTGGTGCTCTGGTCGATTCCGCTGGTCGCGATTGCGCTCATCATTTTCCTGTTTCAGCCGGGAGGAAAGGATGCGCCGGTCTCGCGCCATCGTCTCTGGATGCCGGACTGGCGCGATCCGTTGCTCTGGAAGCTGGGCCTCATCATGAGCGCGCCCAACCAGCTCTACTTCTGCACCAATGCTTTTCTTCCCGGTTACCTGCTGCACACGGATCGCACCGAACTGATCGGCCCGGCGCTCACAGCGCTGAATGTCGGCCAGTTGCCCGCGTCATTTCTTCTGCTGGTCATGGCGAGCCGATGGGAGCGCAGGAAATGGCCCTTGCTCTCTGCGGCTGCGCTCGGGATTGCAGGTATCGCCGGCATTCTGGTGTCCGGACACGCGTGGAGTCTGATCGGATCGGCGGCGATGATCGGCTTTGCCTGCGCCATCACACTGACTCTCGTGCTGGCATTGCCCGCCCTGCTGGTTGCACCGGACGATGTGCCGCGAATGTCGGCGGGGATCTTCACGATGGGCTATGGCCTTGCGATGACGATCTCGGTTCTTGGCGGCGTCGTGTGGGATATCACCGGGAATGCTGCGTTTGCGTTTGTCCCGATCGCGGTGTGGATGTTGCCGCTCATTTTCTTCACGCTGAGAACAGACTTCTCGACACGCCGGGCCTGAACGGCTGCTGGTGGATTTGAGTCCAGCCAGGAGCGCATGGCTCTGCTGCCTGCATTTTGATGGATGTTCTTTGGTGAGGCTGTCGCGCTTTTCTGGTTATGCAGGCGACGCATAACAATTGCACGAGCAGTCGATCGCGATGTTGCCGCGAGGCAAACAGCCAAAATTTCCACGCGCCGCCGCCACGTCACCATTCCGCCTTTTGCGGCGAAGTTCGTCACCATTTCGCCTTATGCCGGAAACGGCTTGCTCATGAATTTCGAGCCCTTCAGGCCATAGCGCCACGGCAGTTCCACCGCCTTGGTGATGCCGATGCGGATGCCGCTGACGATCTCCGGCTTGCCCGTGCGTGCGTAAATCGCAATTGGCGGCGCATCGAGCGCGAGGCCGTTGTGCTTGCCGGTCACCGCCATCGCCTCACAGAGTTTGCCGGGGCCCGAAGACAGCATTCGTTCGTCGTGCAATCCGCGCCGCCGCCGCATCGCCGGGATGCCATGGGTCGGCTGGATCGCGCGGACCAGCACCGCGCTGGCGGAGCCTTCCTTCTCGCAGACGAAATTCATGCACCAGTGGATGCCGTAGGAGCGGTAGACGTAGAGAAAACCCGGAGGGCCGAACATCACCATGTTGCGCGGCGTCGGCCCATTGAACGAATGCGCCGCAGGCTCCGTGTGGTGATAGGCCTCGACCTCGACAATGATTCCGCCGACGCCGTCCACCAGCAGCGTTGCGCCGATCAGGTCGGGTGCCACGTCGTGGACGCTGCGCGCGAAGAATTTACGCGTCAGCAGCCGTCCGGCAGGGGCTTGGGACTGTAGGTCAGCCATTTATGGGCAGGGGATAGGCGCGCAGGGCCATGCAGGACCGGTTGGAAACGTGATAGTCATTCCAAGGTAGCACGATGCGGGCGGCTTGCGCCAAGACATTGGCGGGCTTAGGTAAGTCTAGGGAAATCGCGGACTTTTCATGGTCACTTTGATCGATACGGTGTCGCCAAATCAGGTGCGCCCACGTCATCCGGAGAAGGTCAACCGGCCCGACGCCAGGTCGCCGGCCAAGCCCGACTGGATTCGCGTGCGCGCGCCGAATTCGCGCGGCTATGCCAACACCCGCAACATCGTCAAGGAAAACGGCCTCGTCACGGTGTGCGAGGAGGCGGGTTGCCCGAACATCGGTGAGTGCTGGGACAAGAAGCACGCCACCTTCATGATCATGGGGGACACCTGCACCCGCGCCTGCGCTTTCTGCAACGTCAAGACGGGAATGCCCGGCGCGCTCGACGCGTCAGAGCCGGAGCATGTGGCGCTGGCCGTATCGAAACTCGGCCTGAACCATGTCGTCATCACCTCGGTGGATCGCGACGATCTCGCCGACGGCGGCGCGGATCACTTTGCGAAAACCATCCGCGCCATTCGCGCGAGCTGTCCGGCCACGACCATCGAAATCCTGACGCCGGACTTTCTCCGCAAAGAGGGCGCGCTGGAGCAGGTGGTCGCCGCGAAGCCCGACGTGTTCAACCACAATCTGGAAACCGTGCCGTCGCGCTATCTGACCGTGCGTCCCGGCGCGCGTTACTTCCATTCGATCCGGCTGTTGCAGCGGGTCAAGGAAATGGATCCGACCATCTTCACCAAGTCCGGCATTATGGTCGGTCTTGGCGAGGAGAGGCACGAAGTGCTGCAGGTGATGGACGACCTGCGCTCCGCGGATGTGGATTTCCTCACCATCGGCCAATATCTGCAGCCGAGCCTCAAGCATCATGCGGTGATGCGTTACGTGACGCCGGATGAATTCGGCGGCTATGAGAAGGTCGCCTACACCAAGGGCTTCCTGATGGTGTCGGCGAGTCCACTGACGCGTTCGTCACATCACGCCGGCGAGGATTTTGCCAAGCTGCAGGCGGCGCGCGACGCGGCCAACCGCTAAGATTCAATCGTCATTGCGAGCGAAGCGAAGCCATCCATCCTGTGCCACAAAAGATATGGATTGCTTCGTCGCTTACGCTCCTCGCAATGACGGTACACAACCGTCAGCAACCTTAGACCGCCACTTTTGGTTTTCGATGCCGCAGTTTTCCAACAAACGCCGCGTTCGCCATAGCGCGGAGAAAATGTTCGATCTTGTCGCCGACGTCGAACGCTATCCCGAATTCGTGCCGATGTGTCAGGCGCTGAAGGTCCGCCAGCGCACGCAAAAGCCGGACGATACCGAAGTCATTGTCGCCGATATGACGGTGTCATTTCAGGTGGTCCGTGAGACCTTCACCAGCCGCGTGATGCTGGACAAGCCGAACCTGAAAATCCTTGTCGAGTATTTGCAGGGTCCGTTCAGCAAGCTTGAGAACCGCTGGACCTTCGAGGCGAAGTCCGAAAACGCCTGCGATGTCGGCTTCTTCATCGCCTACGAATTCAAGAGTCGGATGCTCGCGGTGCTGATGGGCGCGATGTTCGACGCCGCTTTCCAGCGCTTCGCCGCGGCGTTCGAGAAACGCGCGGATGCGGTCTATGGGCCGCCGCGCGTGGCCGCTTCTTGATCGGGGGCTGTGGTCCGCGGGCCATCTCCATCAGCATTTTCAGCGCTTCGACCACTGACTGCTCGCGGACATTGCTGCGGCCGACCGCGCCGAAGCGGCATTCCTTGTGAGCAATACGGCCATCGCGTGCCGCGACCGCCAGATACACCAGCCCGACGGGTTTTCCGGGCGTTGCGCCGCCTGGGCCCGCGATGCCTGTGATCGAAACCGCCAGATCGACATCGGCATGTTCAAGTGCGCCAAATGCCATGGCGGTCGCGGTTTCCTTGCTGACGGCGCCGAATGTTTCCAGCGTCGAGGTCTCGACGCCGAGCATCGCGTGCTTGGCTTCGTTGGAATAGGTGATGAAACCGCGATCGACGACGTCGGAAGAGCCGGGAATTTCGGTGAGTGCCGCAGCGACGAGACCGCCTGTGCAGGACTCTGCCGTCGCAATGGTCAGCTTGCGCATCCGGCACAGATCCAGCAGCGAGCGGGAGAGGGCGCGGATGGTGCTGCCGCTCATGTCAGTTGCTCCCGCTTTCATCCCACGGAAGACGGATCGTTGCGGCCGCCGTTGCGGCGATACCCTCCTGGCGGCCGGTGAAACCGAGCCGCTCGCTTGTCGTTGCCTTCACGGCCACGCGTGACTGTGGAAGCCCGGTGATCTCGGCGATTTTCGCGCGCATCGCATCGCGCAACGGGCCGATCTTTGGCGCTTCGCAAATCATCGTCACTTCGAGATGTGCGATCCTTCCGCCGCGCTGATGCACGAGGCCGACCGCATGTTTAAGGAACTGGTCTGAGGCCGCACCCTTCCATTTCGGATCGCTTGGCGGGAAGTGCGAACCGATGTCGCCGTCGGCCAGTGCGCCGAGGATAGCATCGACAATCGCATGCAGTCCGACATCGCCGTCGGAATGGGCGAGAAAGCCGCGATTGAACGGCACGCGAACGCCGCACAGCATCAGATGGTCGCCGTCGGTGAGCGCATGGACGTCGTAGCCGGTGCCGGTGCGGATATCGCCCAGCATGGCGCCGAGGCGCGCTTCCTCGCGTGCGAAGTCTTCCGGTGTGGTCAGCTTCATGTTGGCAGCATCGCCTTCAAATGTTGCGACGGTCAATCCCGCCCATTCCGCGATCGCCGCGTCGTCGGTGAAATCGTCGCGCCCCTCGCGCGCGGCGCGCCGATGGGCCTCGAGAATGGTGTCGAATCGAAACGCCTGCGGTGTTTGCGCGATTCGCAAATTCGCACGATCCGGTGTCGCCTGGATGGCGCCGGTTGCATCGACGACCTTGATGGTATCGGTCACCGGGACGACGGGAATCGCCGCACCCGTGATCAGCGCCGCATCGATCGCGCGCGAGATCACCTTGTCGGTGACGAAGGCGCGCGCGGCGTCGTGAATGAGAACGATATCCGGCGCCTCGCTTGCGAGCGCCTCGAGTCCGGCACGAACGGACGCTTGCCGCGTCGCGCCGCCATTCACCGGCGTCTGATATTTGAGGTGGCAGACCGCCTGATCGAAAATATCGGCGTCATCCGGATTGCGGACCGGCTGAACGGCAAAAACGTCCGGATGGGTACAAAATGGCTCCATCGCCCTCGAAAGGACGGTTTTGCCGCCGATTGATCGGTATTGCTTGGGGCCTCCGGTCCCGGCGCGAAGTCCGCGGCCGGCAGCGACGATAATGGCGGCAGTCCGTTTTTGGTTTGGCATGAATATTTGACGACCGTCAGAGCAGGGTGGCTGAGCCCGTTGTTGGCAGCTTTGGGTGCTGCACTTACCATATTCGGGCGGGGAACAGCATGATTCCGCAACCCTGTGAAGAATTTGGAAGAATTGTTGCGCCGCACTTGCAAGCCTGCCGGAATTGGCTAAAGTGTAGGCATGCTTTCAGTATGCTTAGAAATTAAGCTGTGTGATCTCCGCAACGAGGCGGGGTTCGGCAAAAAACGAAAAGAACAGTGATCGGTATGGGTCCGGTACGTCAGCCAACACTGACCATTGGCGATATCGAGGTCGCAAATCGCGTCCTTCTCGCACCGATGTCCGGCATCACCGATGCTCCCTTCCGGCGCATCGCTGCCGAGCTTGGGGCCGGTCTTGTCGTCTCGGAAATGACTGCCAGCGACGATCTCGCGCGAGGCCGCCCAATGTCGGTTCTTCGTTGCGAGGCGGCCGGTATCGGCCCGCACGTAGTTCAGCTCGCCGGCTGTGAAACCCACTGGATGACCGAAGGCGCGAAGATCGCGGAAGCCGCCGGTGCAGACATCATCGATATCAACATGGGCTGTCCTGCGCGGCATGTCACGGGCGGCCAGTCCGGCTCTGCGCTGATGCGCGATCTTGATCACGCGCTTCGTCTCATCGACGCCACGGTATCCGCTGTCAGCGTCCCGGTGACGTTGAAGATGCGGCTGGGCTGGGATGACAGGTCGCTCAATGCTCCGGAGCTGGCGCGCCGCGCCGAAGCGGCGGGCGTCAAGATGATTACCGTGCACGGGCGCACCCGCTGTCAGTTCTACAAGGGAAGCGCCGACTGGACCGCCGTGCGGCCGGTCAAGGACGCGGTCACAGTGCCTGTGGTCGTCAATGGCGACATCACCTCGTTTGAGCAGGCTACGATTGCGCTCGAAGCGTCCGGCGCAGACGCCGTGATGATCGGGCGGGGAGCGCAGGGTCAGCCATGGTTGCCGGGACAGATCGCGCGCCGTCTCGATGGCGGCGCAGCAGAATCGGCACCGCACCTCCGTGAGCAACTGGATCACGTCTGCAAACTCTACGATCAGGTCGTTGATCATTACGGATCGCGCATCGGTTCGCGTCATGCGCGCAAGCATCTGGGTTGGGCACTCGATGTTGCTGCGAAGGGCAGCGCCGCATCCGCGGACGTCCTTAAGCGTTGGCGCCAGACCATCCTGACAGCGACCGATCCAGCTCACGTTCGCCGCTCCCTTCGCGATGCCTTTGGCGAGTTTTCCTGGAGCGCTGCTGCATGAGCAACGCCGCTGAACGACGCGTTCCTCAACTCGCTAACAGCGATGCAATTCTAAACGCGCTCCCGAATCCGGTGATGCTTGTCGCGCCGGACGGCAAGATACTGGATGCGAATATTGCAGCGGAATCGTTCTTTGAAACGTCGATCCCGCATTTGCAGCGTCAGATGTTGCGCGAACTGGTGCCATTCGGCAGCCCGCTGCTCGCGCTGATCGATCAGGTGCGCCGTACCGGCTCGGCTGTAAACGAATACAAAGTCGATCTCGGCACGCCTCGCATCGGCGGCGATCGTCAGGTCGATCTCCATGTCGCACCGCTCAGCGAGCACCCCGGCCATATCGTGGTGATGCTTCAGGAACGCACCATCGCCGATAAGATGGACAGGCAGTTGACTCATCGCAGCGCTGCCCGCTCGGTGATCGCGCTGGCCGCGATGCTGGCGCATGAAATCAAAAACCCGCTGTCGGGCATTCGCGGTGCCGCGCAATTGCTCGAACAGGCAGCGTCGCCGGAGGACCGCACGCTGACACGTCTGATCTGTGACGAGGCGGATCGCATTGTGACGCTTGTCGATCGCATGGAGGTGTTCGGCGATGAGCGCCCCGTGGCGCGCGGTCCGGTGAACATCCATTCGGTATTCGATCATGTGAAGCGGCTCGCCCAGTCCGGCTTCGCGCGCAATATCAAGTTCGTCGAGGAGTATGATCCGTCATTGCCGCCTGTGCTGGCCAATCAGGATCAACTGATTCAGGTATTCCTGAATCTCGTGAAGAATGCGGCCGAGGCCGTCGCCGATCTCGGGACCGATGGTGAAATTCAGTTGACCACGGCATTCCGTCCGGGTGTGCGTCTCTCGGTGCCTGGCAAGAAGTCACGTGTGTCGTTGCCGCTGGAATTCTGCGTGAAAGATAACGGCCCCGGCGTGCCGGACGATCTGTTGCCAAATCTGTTCGATCCGTTCGTGACCACCAAGCCGACCGGCAGCGGTCTCGGCCTCGCGCTCGTCGCCAAGATCGTCAACGATCATGGCGGCATCATCGAATGTGAATCCCAGCCGCGAAAAACGGTTTTTCGCGTGCTGCTGCCGATGTTCAATCCAACCAAAAACAACAATCCCAACTACAGCAATAGCGAAGGGCGCCCGGGAACGCTCTCGCATGCCTCACAGACCGCAGATGAGGAATAAATAACAATGCCCGCAGGTAGCATACTTGTCGCTGACGACGACACCGCCATCCGTACCGTTCTCAATCAGGCGCTGTCCCGCGCCGGATATGAGGTGCGGCTGACAGGCAATGCCGCCACGCTCTGGCGTTGGGTGAGCCAGGGTGAGGGCGATCTGGTCATCACCGACGTCGTGATGCCCGATGAGAATGCGTTCGATCTGCTGCCGCGGATCAAGAAGATGCGCCCGAACCTCCCGGTCATTGTCATGAGTGCGCAGAACACTTTCATGACAGCGATCAGGGCATCGGAGCGCGGCGCCTACGAATATCTGCCGAAGCCGTTCGACCTCAAGGAATTGATTGCGATCGTTGGCCGCGCGCTGTCGGAGCCCAAGGAGCGCCCGGCGGCAGTGAAGGACGAGGGCGAGTTCGATTCGATTCCTCTTGTCGGAAGATCGCCGGCGATGCAGGAAATCTACCGTGTCCTTGCGCGTCTGATGCAGACCGATTTGACGGTGATGATCTCCGGTGAGTCCGGCACCGGCAAGGAACTGGTCGCACGCGCGCTGCATGATTACGGCAAGCGCCGCAACGGCCCGTTCGTCGCCGTGAACATGGCCGCCATTCCGCGAGATCTGATCGAGTCCGAATTGTTCGGACACGAGCGCGGGGCATTCACCGGGGCGAATGCCCGCGCGACTGGCCGGTTCGAGCAGGCCGAAGGCGGGACGCTGTTCCTCGACGAAATCGGCGATATGCCGATGGAAGCACAGACCCGCTTGCTGCGTGTGCTGCAGCAGGGCGAATACACGACGGTTGGCGGGCGCACGCCGATCAAGACCGATGTGCGGATAGTCGCCGCCAGCAACAAGGACCTGCGCATTCTCATTCAGCAGGGCCTGTTCCGCGAAGATCTGTTCTTCCGCCTCAACGTCGTTCCGCTGCGGCTGCCGCCGCTGCGCGAGCGGATTGAGGATCTGCCCGATCTGATCCGGCACTTCTTTGCGCTGGCGGAAAAGGATGGCTTGCCGCCCAAGAAGCTCGATGCGCAGGCGCTGGAGCGGTTGAAGCAGCATCGCTGGCCGGGCAACGTGCGCGAGCTTGAAAACCTCGCACGCCGCCTTGCCGCGCTCTATCCGCAGGATGTCATTACGGGCTCGGTGATCGAGGGCGAACTGGCGCCCCCTGCCGTAGTGTCAGGCGGCAGCATGCCGCAGAGCGTCGACAACCTCGGAGGCGCGGTGGAGATGTACCTTGCGTCGCACTTCGCCGGCTTCCCGAACGGGCTGCCGCCGCCGGGGCTCTACCATCGGATCCTGAAGGAAATCGAAGTCCCGTTGCTCACGGCCGCGCTGGCGGCAAATCGGGGAAACCAGATCAGGGCGGCGGACCTCCTTGGATTGAACCGGAATACCCTCCGCAAGAAGATTCGGGACCTCGATATTCAGGTCTACCGCAGCGGCGGCTAGGACCCGTTTGCTGCTTCGCCGGGCCGTTTTGACAGCGCATCCGTTCCGATCCCGGCTTGCCACCGAGTGGCATTCCGGTGACGGAGGGACAGGCGGAAGCGTACCGTTCAGCTTAGAAGCAGTTGAATGCGCAATTCGTCACGGACCCTGCGCCTAGGAATTGTCGTAATTGAGCAACATTGTGATATGATTGCATCACTGGTAGGGGCGCTCCGCTTCGTACCTGCAAGATTGGCCTGACACGATCCCCGCATGACAGCAGCAGAGGCGTCGGCCCAAACCCTCGACCCATCCGTCGCCGAGCCTCACAGCCGGCCATGGCACCGGCTATTGGCTCCGTTCGCCGTCGGCCTGGCGCTCCTCTCGGCATTCCTGACCTTCGTGGTGCTGACCGGCCTGACCCCGATCGCACCGACCCACGAAATCGTCGTCACCTTCCTCCTGATTAATGGCGCCACGATCCTGCTGCTGCTGGCGATCATCGCCCGCGAGGTCTGGCAGGTCGTTCAGGCTCGCCGCCGTGGCCGCGCCGCCGCGCGCCTGCATGTCCAGATCGTCAGTCTGTTTTCGGTGATCGCAGTTTTGCCCGCAGTGCTGGTTTCGATCGTGGCCAATGTCACCATCGACCGCGGCCTCGACCGGCTGTTCTCGGTGCGCACCCGTGCGGTGATCGAGAACTCGCTGATCGTCGCCAACGCGTACGTCTACGAGCACGCGCAGCTCATTCGCGGAGATATTATCGGCATGTCGAACGATATCGCGCGCGCGCGGCCCCTTTACGATCAGGATCGTCAGACCTTCCGCAGCGTACTGACGTCGAGCGCGACCTCCCGCAATCTGCCCGGCGCCATGATCATCGACAAGGATCGCAACATCCTTGAAACGGCAGCGACCGGTATCCGGCAGGATTTCCAGACCCCCGCCGCGGATTTTCTGAAGAACGTCACCGAGGATGAGCCTCAGATCGCCGTCTTTATCGAACAGAACTACGTCGCGGCGGTCATTCGCTTGCGCGCGTTTCAGGACAGCTTTCTTTACGTGGCGCGCATTCTCGATCCGCGCGTCGTTGCTCAATTGCAGCAGACGCAAGCAAGTGTGAAGGAATACGCCGAGCTCGAATCGCGGCGCCTCGGAATTCAGGTCGCCTTCGCGCTGATGTTCACCGTGATCGCGCTGACGGTTCTGATGTCATCGGTGCTGATCGGCCTGAATTTCGCCAACTGGCTGGTTGCGCCGATCCGCCGGCTGATGAGCGCGGCCAATCTCGTCTCTACCGGCGATCTCCATGTTCAGGTCCCGGTCATCAAATCCGAGGGCGACCTCGCCAATCTTGGCGAAACCTTCAACAAGATGACGCAGGAATTGCGCACCCAGCGCGATGACCTCGTGAATGCCAGTGGTCTTATCGACAGTCGCCGCCGGTTTATCGAAGCGGTTCTTTCATCGGCGAGCGCGGGCATCATCGGCGTCGATGGCGCTGGCAAGATCGCCGTTCTCAACCGTTCGGCGGAAAAACTGATCGGACACTCGGAATCGGAGGTGATGGGTAAGCCATTGTCCGAGATCGTCCCGGAACTTGACGAACTGATGTCGACGGCGCGCAGTAGTGCACAACGGCTGTTGCAGGGGCAGATCGAAATCAGCCGCGACAGTGTCGAGCGAAACCTTTCCGTGCGCGTCAGTTCCGAGCAAACCGGGCAGTCGAACGAAAGCTACATCATCACGCTCGACGACATTACCGAACTGGTGACGGCGCAGCGGACCTCGGCGTGGGCGGACGTCGCCCGACGCATCGCGCACGAGATCAA
Organism: Afipia sp. DC4300-2b1; assembly: GCF_049895725.1. Taxonomy (NCBI): domain Bacteria; kingdom Pseudomonadati; phylum Pseudomonadota; class Alphaproteobacteria; order Hyphomicrobiales; family Nitrobacteraceae; genus Afipia; species Afipia sp. DC4300-2b1. Next base: position 267,466 of record NZ_JAFCSX010000005.1, on the reverse strand, counting down.
AAATCCACTGACCCCGATCCAACTGTCCGCCGAACGCATTCGCCGCAAGTTCGGCAAGGTCATCACGGAAGACCGGCCTATTTTCGATCAGTGCACCGACACCATCATCCGTCAGGTCGATGATATTCGCAGAATGGTGGATGAGTTCTCGAAGTTCGCGCGTATGCCAAAGCCCGTCATTGAGGGCGAGGATGTTGCGGACACTGTCCGTCAGACGGTCTTCCTGATGCGTGTCGGTTATCCCGATATCGATATCGACGTCGATATCAAGCAGGAGCCGATGCATGCGAAGTTCGACCGGCGGCTGATTTCGCAAGGGCTGACCAACATTATCAAGAACGCGACCGAAGCCATTGCTGCGGTTCCTCCCGGAGAGATCCAGCGTGGACACATCGATGTCATCGCGGCGCGCGAAAACGACGATATCGTGATTGATATTCTCGACAACGGAATCGGGTTGCCTAAAGAAAGCCGCGCGCGGCTGCTTGAGCCATATGTCACCACTCGCGAGAAAGGCACCGGTCTCGGTCTCGCGATTGTGGGCCGTGTTCTCGAAGATCATGGCGGACGTATCGAACTAAACGACGCATCTGCGCTTCGCCCTGGTGCGCGGGGCGCGTGGGTGCGAATGAGATTTTCTATCTCCGGCCAGGCGAAAGACCCCGGTGCCGGAGAACCACATGAAACAAAAACAGAAGCCGTAACCGGCGATTGATAGAGCGGGCGTGATTCATGGCAAATGACATTTTGATCGTCGATGACGAAGCAGATATTCGGGATCTCGTCGCGGGCATTCTCGACGACGAGGGTTTCAAGACGCGCACCGCGCGTGACAGCGATACTGCTCTGGCGGAAATTTCGAGCCGCCGGCCGAATCTAATTTTCCTCGACATCTGGCTTCAAGGCAGCAAGCTGGACGGTCTGCAATTGCTCGAGCAGATCAAGCTGAACCACCCCGAAGTTCCGGTCGTGATGATTTCGGGGCACGGCAACATCGAGACCGCGGTGGCGGCGATCAAGCGCGGCGCATACGATTTCATCGAAAAACCATTCAAGGCTGATCGGTTGATTTTGGTCGCCAACCGTGCGCTGGAAACGTCACGCCTCAAGCGTGAAGTCCGCGAACTCAAGCAGCACGCACCATCGTCGGGAACGCTGATCGGCCGCTCTCCTTGCATGAACCAGTTGCGTCAGACCATCGATCGCGCGGCCAAGGCCAACAGCCGCATCATGATCGTCGGCCCGTCGGGGGGCGGCAAGGAGCTTGCTGCGCGTACGTTGCACGCGATGTCCAGCCGCGCGGATGGGCCTTTCGTTGTCATCAATGCTGCCGCGATCACGCCGGAGCGGATGGAAGTCGAATTGTTCGGGGTTGAATTGTCCGACGGCGAAACCGGCCGCAAGCCCGGCGCGCTCGAGGAGGCTCACGGCGGCACGTTGTTCATCGACGAGATCGCCGATATGCCGCGCGAAACCCAGAACAGGATTTTGCGCGTGCTGGTCGATCAAACGTTCCAGCGGGCCGGCGGCACCACCAAGGTCAGCGTTGACGTCCGTATCGTGTCGTCGACGGCGCGCAACCTCGAAGCCGAGATCGCCGAGGGAAAATTCCGCGAAGATCTTTACCATCGCCTGTCGGTCGTTCCGATCCGAGTACCGCCACTGTCGGAGCGCCGTGAGGATATTCCCGACCTTGTCGAGTACTTCATGGACCAGATTTCGTCCGCGACCGGTCTGCCGAAACGGCGGATCGGGGAGGATGCGATGGCTGTTCTGCAATCGCATGTCTGGCCGGGCAACGTCCGGCAGTTGCGGAACAACGTCGAGCGCGTGATGATCCTGGCGGGTGGTGATCCTGATGCTGCGATCACCGCCGACATGCTGCCGCAGGATGTCGGCTCGATGATCCCGGCGATGCCCACAGGTAACAACGGCGAGCACATCATGGGCCTGCCTCTGCGCGAGGCCCGCGAGGTGTTCGAGCGCGACTACTTGATCGCGCAGATCAGCCGCTTCTCAGGCAACATTTCGCGCACGGCAGAGTTCGTGGGCATGGAACGTTCTGCGCTACATCGGAAGCTCAAAGCGCTGGGTGTAGGTTAGTGCGGCGGTTCACAAGGCCGCAATATGCTCGCAGCAAGACGTGTTTGCGAACTTGTGAGCCAAAACCGTACTAGAATATTGGTTGCTCGCGTCTCTTTGATTCCGAAGTTCGTATCAGGGAGCGCAGCAAAGTCTTACGAACTTCGGAATCGAGACACGACCGCATGTCCCGCATTGCCTATGTGAACGGCCAGTACCGCGACATGCGGGATGCCAGTGTGAACATCGAAGACCGCGGCTATCAGTTTTCAGATGGCGTCTACGAGGTCTGCGAAATCAGGGGCGGCAAGGTGGTGGATATGCCGCGCCACCTGACGCGGCTGCAGCGCTCGCTGCGCGAATTGCGCATCGATATGCCGATGCCGCTTGCCGCACTGGAAGTCGTGATCCACGAAACCGTGCGGCGCAATCGCGTGACCTACGGTATCGTTTACCTGCAGGTGACGCGCGGCGTAGCCCGGCGCGATCACGCATTTCCGGTCAAGCCCGTCAAACCAGCTGTGGTGGTCACAGCGCGCGCTCTCAACTTTCAGAAAAATCAGGAAACGGCGGCGAAGGGAATCGGGGTCATCACTGTTCCCGAAAATCGCTGGCCGCGGGTGGATATCAAATCCGTATCGCTGCTGCCTAACGTGCTGGCGAAGCAGCAGGCGCGCGAGAACGACGCGTACGAGGCGTGGTACGTCGATAGCAACGGCCACGTCACCGAAGGGTCATCGAGCAACGCCTGGATCGTGACCCGGGACGGCAGCGTCGTAACTCGATCGGCCGAGAGCGGCATCCTTGCCGGCATCACGCGAGCGGTGCTGACCGAGGTGATGGCAGCGCTCCAGATCAAGTTCGAGGAGCGTCCTTTCACCCCGGCCGAGGCTTATGAGGCAGCCGAGGCGTTTGTCACTGCGTCCAGCCAGATTGTCATGCCTGTGGTCAAGATCGACGGTCGCAGCATCGGAGATGGTAAACCCGGCTCCGTTTCCATGCGATTGCGGGAAGAATTCCACCGATTTTCAGCATTTTCGTAAGTTTTTGCGCCCTTTGGCGGCTTAGCCGGGTACCGCGGCCTTGCCTAACAACCGGGCGTGCCTTTTAATCGCGTTGCAGCACCCGGAGGGGGATCTCAGGGACGCCGGCAGCCGGACCACGCCACGAAGAGGGCAGGTCGGGCCCAAAAACAATAATGCGGGATAAGAAAATGGCGGCAGACCGCGCACAAAACCTACAGGATACTTTCCTCAATCACGTTCGCAAAACCAAAACGCCACTGACGATCTTTCTGGTCAATGGAGTGAAGCTGCAGGGCATTGTCACCTGGTTCGACAATTTCTGTCTGCTGCTTCGGCGCGATGGTCACTCGCAGCTTGTCTACAAGCATGCGATCTCGACAATCATGCCGGGCGCTCCCATCCAGCTGTTCGAAGGCGGCGAGGACGCGCCAGCTTGAGATTGAATTAATTTGGAACCCCGCAACTTCGACGGGGGCGCCGACCGGCCAAAGTCGGCGCGTGGCGACACAGGACGGGTGCTGGTCATCGGTCCTTACAAGCGCGTGCGGCGGGGCGATCCGGACGCGACGACGGTAGCTCATGGAGTACGCAATCCTGAAGCGCGGCTTGAAGAAGCTGCGGGTTTGGCGCGTGCCATCGATCTCACGGTCGCGGAGGCGGTCCTGGCGCCGTTGAGCGAAATCCGGCCAGCGACCTATCTCGGCAAAGGCAAGGTCGAGGAGATGATCGGCCTGATCAAGGCCAATCAAGTAGATCTGGTGGTGATGGATTGCGCGCTTTCGCCTGTTCAGCAGCGCAATCTCGAAAAGGAATGGAATGCCAAGGTGCTCGACCGCACCGGTCTCATTCTGGAAATCTTCGGCCGCCGCGCCAAAACCCGCGAAGGCACATTGCAGGTCGAACTCGCGCATCTGAATTATCAGCGCAGTCGTCTGGTTCGGTCATGGACCCATCTTGAACGCCAGCGCGGCGGCTTCGGATTCATGGGCGGCCCCGGCGAAACCCAGATCGAGGCCGACCGCCGCTTGATCGGCGATCGCATCTCCAGGATCGAGTCTGAACTCAAGAAGGTGCAGGCAACGCGCAGGCTGCACCGGGCGGGGCGTCAACGCGTGCCTTACCGTGTTGTCGCGCTGGTCGGTTACACCAATGCGGGTAAATCCACGCTGTTTAACAGGTTGACCCGCGCGGACGTGCAGGCCGCCGACATGCTGTTCGCAACGCTCGACCCGACCTTGCGCGCGCTGACGCTACCGCACGGCGGCAAGGCCATGCTGTCGGATACCGTCGGGTTCATCTCGGACTTGCCGACCATGCTGGTGGCGGCGTTCCGCGCCACGCTCGAGGAAGTCATTGAGGCTGACGTCATTCTGCATGTGCGCGATATTTCGCACGAGGATGCCGAAGCCCAGCAGCATGACGTTGAGGGCGTATTGCGTCAGCTCGGCATCGATCCGGATAGCGGTCAACGCATTCTGGAAGTCTGGAACAAGATCGACCGCTTCGACGAAGAGGGTCGTGCCAACCTCATGAATATCGCCGCGAGGCGCTCGCCAGAACGGCCGTGCTTTCCGGTGTCGGCTGTGACCGGAGAGGGCATTGATGCCCTGCTTGCGGCGATCGAAGACCGTCTGGCCGCGACCCGCGTGACGCTGGATCTCTCTATCGATGCGTCGGACGGCGCCGGCATCAGTTGGCTGCACCGGAATGCAGAAGTGCTGGACAAGCATATGGAGAATGGTCGGTTTGCCATGACCGTGCGCGTGGATGAGACCAAGCGCGACATCACGATTGCCAAGTTCGGCGCTGTCCCAAGCACACATTGATTGCGCTTGCCGCGAAAACTATGTCGCACTCTTCGCTTCGTTCCATAGCGCGTCCATCTCGGCCAGCGTCGCTGCTTCCAGCGATGAACCGCGCGCGGCGAGAGTGCGTTCGATATAGGCGAACCGCCGCTCGAACTTCGCGTTGGTTGCACGTAACGCCATCTCGGGATCGGCCTTGGCGTGGCGCGCGAGATTGACGACGGCAAACAGAAGATCGCCGGCTTCTTCGGCGATATGCGATTGATCGCCGCTGTCCAGCGCCGCCTCGATTTCATCGGCCTCCTCGCGGATCTTTGAGAGCACCGCCCGCGGATCGTTCCAGTCGAAGCCGACGGTCGAAGCGGTCCGCTGCAAGTCCATCGCGCGCGCCAGCGCCGGCTGGCTCTTCTTGACGCTTTCCAAGAGACCGGGCTTTGCATCAGGAACCTCCCCGCGCAACGCCGCTCGCTCGGCTTTCTCTTCCGCCTTGATGGTGTGCCACAGGCCTTTTACTTCATCGGGTGTCATCCGGCCGGCCCTGTCGCCGAAGACATGCGGATGACGCCGGATCATCTTTGTGGTGATGGCGTTGACGACGTCGCCAAACGCGAAGGCGCCTTTTTCCTCGGCCATCCGTGAATGAAACACGACCTGAAGGAGTAAGTCACCGAGTTCTTCCTTCAGATCGTCGAGATCCTCCCGCGCGATCGCCTCGGCAACCTCATAGGCTTCCTCAATGGTATAGGGCGCAATGGTCGCGAACGTCTGCTCCAGATCCCATGGACACCCGGTTTTCGGCGTGCGCAAAGCGGCCATTATCTCGAGCAGTTTGGAGATGTCATGGGAAGCAGGCATGGCGCACCGTGGGCTGAAAAGGTTCTGCCCTCTATGCCGTAACGATGGCCCCGAGACAATTGGCGGCGCGGTGTTCGGATGCTAAGTGCAATGCCATGACGGAATTAGGCCAAAACAACGCTGCTCTTGTGCTTTTCTCCGGCGGGCAGGATTCCGCCACCTGCCTCGCGTGGGCATTGGCTCGTTTTGAACGCGTGGAGACCATCGGCTTCTCATATGGCCAGCGGCATGCCGTCGAACTGGAAAGCCGGGCGACATTGATCGGCGGCATGAAGGCTCTACGCCCGGAATGGGCGGCAAAGCTGGGCGAAAGCCACACACTGGACATCCCGACCCTGGGCGATATTTCCGAGACCGCGCTGACGCGCGACACGGCGATCGAGATGGGCGAGGGTGGCTTGCCCAACACCTTCGTGCCTGGTCGCAATCTGGTGTTCCTGACCTTTGCCGCTGCGCTGGCCTATCGGCGCGGTATCACTCACATCGTAGGCGGAATGTGCGAGACGGATTTTTCCGGCTATCCCGATTGCCGCGACGACACGATCAAGGCGCTCAATGTCGCGCTTAACCTCGGGATGGCACGTCCGTTCGAGTTACACACGCCGCTGATGTGGCGCGACAAGGGTGACACATGGGCGCTGGCGGAAGAACTCGGCGGCAAGGGGCTGGTCGATCTGATCGTTGAACACTCCCACACCTGTTACCTCGGTGAGCGCGGCGCGCGGCACGACTGGGGTTACGGCTGCGGCGAGTGCCCGGCATGCAGCCTGCGCGCTAAAGGTTGGGCGGCTTACAGCGCGAAAGCGAAGACCGAAAAGCAATGACCCTCGCGCACCGGCTTCGCACGGAAGGCTTTGTATTTCTGGCCGCCTATATCGCCTGCATTCCGGTCGCGAACTGGCTGATCCAGCACATCGGCACCGTTTGTCCACCGGATGGCCCATGTCTGATACCAGTTGCGCCGGGTCTGATGGCGCCGAGTGGCGTGCTGATGGCCGGGCTTGCGCTTGTGCTGCGCGACCTCGTGCAGCGGCGGCTTGGCGTTACCTACGGATTGGCTGCGATCGGGGCGGGGACGGTGTTCTCAGCAGCACTGGCCCCTGCGCCGCTGGTCGTTGCGTCGGCGGTTGCGTTCCTGCTGTCGGAACTGGCCGATTTCGCTGTCTACACGCCATTGCAAAAACGCGGGCTTGTGCTCGCCGTGGCAGCGAGCAGCCTTGTGGGACTGGTGGCGGACTCGCTGCTGTTCCTGTGGCTCGCGTTTGGCAGCCTTGAGTTTCTGGCAGGCCAGATCGTAGGCAAAGCGGTCATGGTGCTGCTGACGCTGCCGGCGATCCGCTGGCTGCGCAACAGAGACGAGCGGTTGGGCGCTGCGTAGATTAGCGTCCCTTAAAGTCCGCCGGCCGCTTTTCGAGGAATGATGCCAGGCCTTCACGAAAATCCTGCGTGCGCATCAACGGCAGCAGTTGCAGGAAGACGTGGTGGACATGATCGTTGAAATTCTCCGAGAGGCCGACGCGCATCATGCGTTTGGCCGACTGGACAGCCAACGGCGCATTGGCGGCGATTTCAGAGGCAAGTGCCCGGGCGCGCGGCATCAACTCGGCATCGGGGACCACATGATTGGTCAGACCCATCTCGAGGCTTTCCTTTGCCGAAAGCGTGCGGCCGGTGAAGATGATTTCGGCCGCCTTGGCCCAACCCAACATGCGCGGCAGAAACCAGGTACCGCCTGACTCAGGCACGATACCGCGCTTGACGAATGCGGCAGCAAACTTCGCACTCTCGGCCATAATGCGAATGTCGCAGCCCAGCGCCGTGTCCATGCCGTAACCGGCTGCTGCGCCGTTGAGCGCACAGATCGTCGGTTTCTCCATGTTGAAGAGGATCGTCGGAGGAGCGGTCTTGAGATCAAGCGTCGTCCGCGCGCCATCGGCGTCGTTCTGCGAGCCGATGCCGGTGCCGCTGGCAGCGCTGCCAACATCAAGGCCAGCGCAGAAAGCGCGTCCAGTCGCGGTGAGGATGACGACACGCACCGCAGGATCCGCGTCCGCTTGCAGAAGCAGTTGACCGAGTTGCGCCAGCATCGGCCGCGAGATCGTGTTCAACCGATCAGGGCGATTGAGTGTGATGGTGGCGATGTTACCATCGACCGCATAAAGCACCTCCGATTCAGCGGCACGTGATTCCTGGATGCTTTGCGGTTTTGACATTGCAATTTCCTCAGTTGTTCTGGGCGCAGGAAAGATCAAAAGCCGCCCCGACGCAAGCATTGGACGCTGCTGAGCAGCCTTGCACCGCCCTGGCCAGCCGCATAGGCTCGGCAGGCCGCACACGGGAGAAGCGCGATGATGAAGCTGAAGCCGAATTGTGAATGTTGCGACAAGGATTTGCCGCCCGAGAGCCGCGAAGCCGTGATCTGCACCTTCGAGTGCACGTTCTGCGCAGCCTGCGCGGATACCGTTTTCAAAGGCGCATGCCCCAACTGCGGGGGCAATTTTGTGCCGCGCCCGATCAGGCCAGCGGCGATGTTGCGGAAATATCCGGCATCGACCGAGCGGCACCTGCGGGAGCAGCCGTGCCTTGCGAAAGCGAGCTGAGACGCAGGGACTCAGCTAATCTTTGCGGTGATCATCCGTGCGCGGGTGCTGGTGCCGCCATTCGCGCGGCGGTGTGAATGTCCCGGCCCACAATCCGCGCCTCGCGGATTTCGCATCATCCTGTTGGGCGCCGTAAACGTTCGCAAATCCTGATGTTACGGCCCAGCCTTGCTGGACCATCCAGCCATTGATGTCGGTGCCATCGGGAAGGGTGCAGGTCGCCAGCGTGCGCCCGTACTTATCGATCGATTTCGGCTGGCATGTGAGATCGTGTCCGCGGACACGGCTTCTGAGTTGCGCGGAAGCTTGCCGTCCGCAAGGCCAGTCGCGACCTTGTGCGTCAGTGCAGGTCTGGTCAAGTTCGGGCGCATCGATGTCGATAAGGCGAATTCGCGTGCCGGAGATTGTCAGTGTGTCGCCATCGGCCACAAACGCATTTCCCGAGACCGGCGCGTCCGGCTTCCGCATCCAGCGTTCAAGGCCATACACACCGAGCGATCCGATCAGCACGATCACCATGACCGTCCAGCGGCGAGTGTCCGGGTTGAACCGCGTCGGTCCGCGAGATTGTTGGCGCTGTGACACCCGGAAACTCATGCTCAAGTCCGCGCTGCAATGTGAGAGTTTTATGTCACGCGGCCGCGCAACGCGATTCATCAACTGAATTATCTGCTTTGGACGAGGCGGGTTCAAGCGGGTGTTGCCAGCGACTTTTTCTTCCGCCTATGTGCAGGTTCTCGATTGTCTTTACTGTCACAGGGTTGGCGTGTGCCATGCGTGAGAATGTTCCCTGGTGGAAATCGGGTATTCTCTATCAGATATACCCGCGCTCCTTTCAGGACTCCGATGGCGATGGCGTAGGGGACCTTCGCGGCGTCATCGAGCGGCTGCCTTACCTGCGTGAACTTGGTGTCGATGCGCTGTGGCTGTCGCCGATTTTTCCATCGCCGATGGAGGATTTTGGCTACGACATCTCCGACTACACGGGTATCGATCCGCTGTTCGGCACGCTGGACGATTTCGATGCGCTGGTGGCGGCTGCTCACGATTTTGGACTGAAGATCATCCTCGACCTTGTCCCCAACCATACGTCCGATCAGCATCCATGGTTCATCGAAAGCCGCGGTTCGCGAGATAGTGCGAAACGCGACTGGTATATCTGGCGCGATCCAAAGGGAGAGGGCGGTCCTCCGAACAACTGGCTTTCCGAATTCGGCGGCAGCACCTGGGAATTCGATGCGCACACCGGGCAGTATTACTATCACGCGTTCCTGCGCAGCCAGCCCGATCTGAACTGGCGCAATCCCGAAGTGCGCGGTGCCATGCATGACGTGATGCGCTTCTGGCTGCGGCGCGGTGTCGATGGATTTCGTGTCGATGTGATGTGGCATCTGATCAAGGACGATCTGCTGCGGGACAATCCGCCGAATCCCGATTTCGTGCCGGGACAGCAGCCTTACGAGCAACTAATCCCGCTTTATTCGACCGACAGGCCTGAGGTTCACGACGTCGTCGCCGAGTTGCGGCAGGTGATCGACGAGTTCGACAATCGTGTACTGATCGGTGAAATCTATCTGCCGCCAGCTAAGCTCGTAGCCTATTATGGCCGTGACCTCGCTGGCGCTCACCTGCCGTTCAACTTCGCCCTGATCTCGACGCCGTGGAATGCGCGTGCCATCGCGAAGCTTGTCGACGACTATGAAGCCGCGTTGCCGGCCGGCGCATGGCCGAACTGGGTGCTCGGCAATCATGACCGCCAGCGCATCGCCAGCCGTCTAGGTACCGATCAGGCGCGCGTCGCGGCCATGCTACTGCTGACGCTCCGGGGAACGCCAACGCTGTATTACGGCGACGAGATCGGGATGCCGCAGGTTGCGATCGCGCCGGATCGGGTGAGGGACCCGTGGGAGAAGAATGTCCCGGGTATGGGTGTTGGCCGCGACGGCTGCCGTACGCCGATGCAATGGGATGACACAGCATATGCAGGATTCAGCGTTCGCGAGCCATGGCTGCCACTCAGCAAGGATATCGCCTTGGTGAACGTTGCCACCGAGCGTCAGGACACAGCGTCCATGCTCAGCCTGTACCGGGCGCTGGTCACACTGCGCCGTGCCCGGCCAGAGCTTGCGCTCGGTGGGTACAGGCTCGTGAGCGTTGCTGATGATCTCCTGGTTTATGCGCGTGAGCATCAGGACCAGCGGTCACTCGTTGCGCTGAACCTTGGCATGGCGACCATTTCGCTGGAGGTCCGTGGGCATGTCTTGTTGTCGACGTTTATGGATCGGCAGGCTGAGGTGATTGACGGTCTACTCAGTCTGCGCGGCGCTGAAGGGATCGTTATCGAGCCCTCAAGCTGAACGAAGAAGCGGGCCAGCGCCTTTAAAAGCGGCATCCTTAGCACATGCGGTATCGCGCCGTGGGCGGGTTGGTATGTGAGGCGGGGTTGTTGTAGCATTTGCCAATCTTACGTGCCGTACTCGTGATTTTAGACAAACAGTGTGCGTCCGGAGTAAGTCGTGAGAAATCCATACGAGATTCTTGACGTTGCCCCGACTGCCTCTGCCGCCGACATCCAGAAGGCGTATCGGAAGCTGGCAAAGAAACTGCACCCGGACTTGAATCCCGGTGACAGGACGGCTGAAGAGAAATTCAAGGAAGTCGCCGGCGCCTACGACTTGCTGAGCGACGCCGAGAAGCGGAAGCGTTTCGACAATGGTGAGATCGACGCGACCGGTGCAGAGCGGCCGCAGCATCACTATTACCGGGATTTCGCCACCTCGGATGAAGGGCATCGTTATGCGAACAGCTCCGGCTTCGCCGACTACATGGATACGGACGATGCGTTTGCAGAACTCCTGCGCCGCGGTCAGAGAGCACGTGCAAACCGGCGTGGACAGGATCTGCACTACACCGTGCCGATCGATTTTGTGGATTCGATCAAGGGCGCGGACAAGCGTCTGACACTGCCTGACGGTAGTTCGCTTGACGTGAAAGTTCCACCTGGTCTGGTCGACGGTCAGGTTATCCGCCTCAAGGGCAAGGGGGCGCCCGGCGCCGGTAAGGGCGGCCCTGGAGATGCCCTGATCGAGGTGGAGGTCCTGCCCGACCGCCGCTTCACCCGCGACGGCGACGATATATCTATCGAGTTGCCGGTCTCTCTTACCGAAGCCGTATTGGGAGGGAAGATCCGCGTTCCGACGCCGACTGGAGATGTGCAACTGGCGGTGCCAAAGGGATCGAACACCGGCACCACCCTGCGCCTCAGGGGGAAGGGCGCGCCCCGCCGCGGCGGCGGGCAGGGCGATCAGTTCGTCAAATTGAAGGTGGTTTTGCCTAAATCTCCGGATCCGGAACTCGAAGCCTTCGTCTCGAATTGGGAGAAGGGCAAAGAATTCAATCCGCGCGCGGACAGGACATCTTGATCATGAACAAGCAGGAATTTCTGACGTATTCGGGTCTTCAGGTGCAGATACTCGACCTCTGGCTCGAGCAGCGATGGCTGACTCCGGAGGAAACCTCCGTCGGAATTCAGTTCTCTGACATCGATGTTGCACGGGCCCGTCTCATTTATGATCTAAAGAGCGATCTGGGTGCTAATGATGAGGGGATCGACGTCATCCTTCATCTCATGGACCAGATCCATGGGCTGCGCCACGCGCTCGCGCAATTGCACAAGGATATTCAGGAGCGTTCACCTTAGGCGCACTGCCGCACCAAACGCCGAGATCGGAGCCGCAGGCTAACCTTGGAGATCGAAATGGTCGGAAGATTCACGGCTCTTGGACACGGTGAAATCGACTCCCTTATCCTGCAAGCGCTGGTGCGCAAGCTGGTCTCTAAAAATGTTCTTTCATCAGACGACGTGCGCGCACTGCTGTTTGAAGCCGCAACTCATCTCGACCTTGTGGGGAGCGACCAGACACCCCAAGCCGCGCGGATCGTTGTTGAGGAGGATCTGGTGCCTGTGTTTCTTGGCGAATGACCGTTTTCAACACACACGAACTCAAAGAAGGAGGCAGTTTCGATGAAGAATCAGATCAAGGAAAACATGGAGGTCATCGGGGCCGACGGCGTTCATGTCGGCACAGTGGACCGCATCGAAGGTGATCGCATCAAGCTCAAAAAGAGCGACAGTTTCGGAGCCCACGCGGGGCACCATCACTACATCGAAACTGGCTTCGTGGCTGGCGTTGAAGGCAACAAGGTTCGCCTCTCGGCGAACGCTGATATTGCCGTGACGTTGGAAGAAGAACCGTCAGGCCGGCCCGTCAAGCTGTGATGTGCGGTTCAGACCGTCAAAAACTGACCGGCTGAACTGCCAGTAGCGGAGAGGGTTAAACAAGCCGCGAACATTCCCATGGGAGTGCTGCGCGCGAGGTTGTATGGTTGGGTTCTCAGACGGGTTTTGGACTTATTGTCCAAAAACACCAAGCTTGGACGCCAGTGCAGCAGGAGGGCCGTGATGCAAGAATACGATCTCTACATCAACGCGAAAAAGCCAGCCATCGGCCTCTACGTACGCAAGGGCGCAGGTCTCCCTGACCTCGCCGATAAATCAGATTGGGTATTCGATGGCACTGCTGCGCAGGATCTGTTGCCTCCGGGCGTGGTGCAAGGTGTCGCCGCGGACGGCCATGCGTTTCGAAACATGGACTGATCTCAACATAGCAACGGAAGAACATCACCGATGCGCCGTAGGGCTTGCCCTGCCGGCCGGATCGCGATTGAACCAAAGGTATTAAACGGATCGAGTATGGTCTCAAGCCCGCCACCCCCGGTGTCCCAGTCCGTCGCTGCCAAGCTTACGCGGGCGGCGATATTTCTGGTTGTGACGATCAATCCTGGAACGACGTCCGAGGAAACGGTTCGCGGCTTATGCGCGGATCTTTCGAGCCTGCTGCGGGGCGTGGGGTTTCGCGATCTCGATGGCCAGCTGACCTGCGTAATGGGATTTGGCTCTGAGGCCTGGGACCGCCTGTTCGGACCGCCGCGGCCGAAGGACCTCCATCCGTTTCGCGAAATTCGTGGTGTGCATACCGCCGTTTCGACGCCCGGGGACATCCTGTTTCACATCCGTGCTGCGACCATGGATCTGTGTTTTGAGCTGGCGACGCATATCATGTCGCGGCTCAACGGCGCCGTCTCAACCGTCGACGAGGTACACGGATTCAAGTTTTTCGACGATCGCGATCTCATTGGCTTTGTAGATGGTACAGAAAATCCGGTGGGGCAGGCTGCCGAAGCGGCCACCCTTGTCGGGGATGAAGATTCGGCCTTTGCTGGCGGCAGCTATGTGATCGTGCAGAAGTATCTGCACGACGTCGCGCGATGGAATAAAGTGCCTGTCGAGGAGCAGGAGAACATTATCGGCCGGCACAAACTGTCCGACATCGAACAGCCTGACTCCGTGAAGAAACCGTACGCGCACAACGTTCTGACGTCGATTGAAGAGAACGGCGAGCAGCTTCAGATCCTGCGCGACAACATGCCGTTCGGCGAGGTGGGCAAGGGTGAATTCGGCACGTATTTCATCGGTTACGCGCGGTCACCGCATCGAATCGAGAAGATGCTGGAGAACATGTTCATCGGCAATCCGCCGGGTACCTACGACCATCTGCTCGATTTCAGCCACACAGTGACCGGATGCCTGTTCTTCGTGCCGACGGTGACTTTCCTGGATGATGTCAGCCCAGAGGCACAACCGGTTGCCGACACCGACGCGAAAGAGGCGCGGGCGCCTGTGGCGCCTCAGCCGAACGCGCGCAGCAGCGATGGCTCACTCGGTATTGGATCCCTGAAGAAAGAGGCAGGACATGAATAATCTCCATCGGCACCTCGCGCCCATCTCGGCGGGAGCGTGGGAGCAGATCGAACAGGAAGCGTCTCGCACACTCAAGCGTCACCTGGCGGCGCGACGTGTTGTGGACGTTGTCGGCCCGAAGGGCGTCGATTTCTCGGCTGTGGGGACAGGGCACCTCAAGCAGATTTCAGGGCCTGGCGACGGGATCCAGGCCGCGCAGCGCGACGTGAAGGCCCTCGTCGAACTGCGCGTTCCGTTCGAACTCACGCGTCAGGCGATTGACGACGTGGGGCGCGGCGCAACCGATTCTGACTGGTCGCCTGTCAAGGACGCGGCGCGGAAGATTGCCTTCGCCGAAGATCGCGCGGTTTTCGAAGGATATGCCGCGGCCGCGATCCAGGGTATCCGGGAAGGCAGTAGCAACGCCGCCGTGACGCTTCCGGCCAGTGTGAAGGGCTACCCGGATGCTGTGGCGCAAGCGGTGAGTGAGTTACGGCTTGCCGGATGTGAAGGCCCCTATGCCCTTGTTCTCGGCGGGAACGCCTACACGGCAGCAAGCGGTGGCAGCGACGATGGATATCCAGTATTCCACCATATCGAGCGTGTGGTGGACGGCGGGATTATCTGGGCGCCGGCGATTGAAGGCGGGTTTGTACTCACCACGCGGGGCGGCGATTTCGAACTGGATATCGGTCAGGATTTCTCGATCGGCTACCTGAGCCATTCCAGCTCTGTCGTTGAACTGTATCTGCAGGAAACCTTCACGTTCCGGCAATTGACCGCCGAGGCGGCAGTTGCGCTTGTGACTCCGAAAAAATGATTGCGGGGATGAGGATGTCGATGCGTGGCCGACGATAGGACCGTTGAAGCTTCCGTGCCTCATATTGTGATCGTCGGAGCCGGTTTCGGCGGTCTTGAAGCCGCGCGCGGTCTTGCCGACGCACCCGTGCGCATTACGATTGTCGATCAGCGCAACCATCACCTGTTTCAACCGCTGCTCTATCAGGTCGCCACCGCGACACTCGCGACCTCGGAAATCGCATGGCCCGTCCGCCATCTCGTCCGCAGACAGAAGAACGTCACGACGCTGCTAGGAAGCGTCGTCGGCGTGAACACCCAGGCGAAGCAGGTTGTGTTGGACGGCGAGGAGCCGATCGCTTTCGATACCCTGATCCTGGCGACGGGAGCCCGCCACGCTTACTTCGGTCACGACGAATGGGAGCCATATGCACCCGGGCTGAAAACGCTTGAGGACGCCACCAAGATCAGGCGGCGGATTCTCGCCGCGTTTGAGCAGGCGGAGTGGGAGACCGATCCGGCGGAGCGAGACAAATTCCTCACATTTGTGATTGTAGGAGCGGGCCCTACCGGCGTGGAGCTGGCCGGGACGATCGCCGAACTTGCGCGGGATACGTTGCGCGATGAATTTCGCAATTTTGATACACGAAGCGCGCGGGTCGTCCTTATCGAAGCCGGACCTCGCATCCTTTCGAGCTTTAGCGAGGATCTATCGGATTACGCGCAACGGGCGCTGACGCGTCTCGGTGTCGAGGTCAAATTGGGACATGCTGTTTCAAAGTGCGGAGAAGGCGGGGTCGAACTGGGCGGCGAATTCCTTCCGGCAAAAACCATCATCTGGGCCGCGGGGGTCGCGGCCTCGCCGGCGGCCGAGTGGCTGCATGTACCAGCCGATCGCGCGGGGCGCGTTCTTGTAGAGCCCGACCTGACGGCCCCGGGTCATCCGGATATCTTTGTCATCGGCGATGCCGCGCATGTCGAATCGGCGGATGGAAAGCTGGTGCCTGGCGTAGCGCCTGCAGCCAAGCAGGAAGGGCAATATGTTGCCCGGAGGATCATGGAGCGCCTGAGGGGCCGTAATCCAGGCGAGCGGTTCGCATACAAGAACGCGGGCAATCTCGCCACGATCGGGAAGCGCGCCGCCATTGTCGACTTCGGTTGGATCAAGCTCAAAGGCCGGTTGGCTTGGTGGATGTGGGGCGTCGCGCACATTTTCTTTCTGATCGGGCTACGCAATCGCCTGGCCGTCGCGATGAACTGGCTGTGGATTTATATCAGCGGCCAGCGAAGCGCTCGTCTCATCACGCAAGGCAAGACGACGAAGGGCGGTATCTAGGGCCGCCTTGATACGGCGAGCGGACGGGGTCTTGAACTGCCGGGTGGATGACCGCCGGATCGCCATCGGAGCTCTGGCTGGGCCAATATCAAAGATTCGCATAAGGTATATTATGGAATATAATATAGCTGAGCGATTTCAATATGATCTATTCAATAGTAGATAAAATGATCGATATATATTGGGTTATATCTGAAAATACCCGTGCAACTGAACACGGCTTGGTCCGTGTAATTGGCGCTCAGGCGTCCCTGCGCTGGGCATGCAAGCAAGGTTGTATCGATGGTCGTGTTTTTGCAGACCGGCCCGATTGATTGACCGCAAGGATGGCCATTGTAGAACCAGATAAATGCCCGACCGGACACCGTTGGCGTCCACTGCGTCGGACAAATCATGGAGTCAGGATATGAGCAGCAATCAGGGCCAATATAGCACCGGTCTGAACAAGAACGCTGCCAACTACGTGCCGCTCTCGCCGCTGAGCTTTCTGGCTCGCAGCGCCAGCGTCTATCCGGACCACACCAGCGCCGTTTACGAAGGCCGCAGGTTCACCTGGGCGCAGACCTATGAGCGCTGCAAGCGGTTTGCGTCGTTTCTTGCCAAACGCGGCATTCAGCGTGGCGATACCGTGGCGGCTATGCTGCCGAATATCCCGGCAATGAACGAGGCGCATTTTGCCGTGCCGATGGCCGGCGGCGTTCTCAACGCGCTCAATATTCGGCTCGATGCAGCATCAATCGCATTCCAGCTCGATCACGGCGGCGCCAGGATCATTTTGGTCGACCCTGAGTTCGGCGGCGTAATCTCGGATGCACTGAGCCTGATGAAAGGCCCGAGGCCGCTGGTGATTGATGTCGACGACGCTGCGTTTGCCGGTGGCAAGCGCATTGGCGAACTCGAATATGAGACTGCAGTCGCGTCCGGTGACCCGGAGTTCGCGTGGCTGACGCCGGACGACGAATGGGACGCCATTGCGCTCGGCTATACGTCCGGCACCACGGGCAATCCCAAGGGCGTCGTCACGCATTACCGAGGCGCCTATCTCAACGCCGTCAGCAATATTCTGGCGGGCAATCTCGGCACGCATCCGATCTATCTCTGGACGCTCCCGATGTTTCACTGCAACGGCTGGTGCTTCCCGTGGACCATCGCAGCGTCGGCCGGTGTCAATGTCTGCCTGCGCAAGGTCGACCCGGCCAAGATTTTCGAGCTGATCAAGGTCCACGGCGTGACTCACATGTGCGGCGCGCCGATCGTCTACAACACGCTGATCAACGCGCCGGATGCTCCCAAGGGCAAGTCTGCGAAGCCAGTTGTGGGACTGATCGCGGGCGCGGCGCCGCCGGTGGCGGTGCTCGAGGGCGCTGAGGGCATCGGCATCAAGCTGACCCACGTCTACGGCCTCACCGAGGTCTATGGCCCCGCCTCCGTTTGCGCCGAACAGCCCGGCTGGGACGAACTGCCGGCAGATCAGCGCGCCCAGCTCAAGCGCCGGCAGGGCGTGCCCTATCCGCTTCAGGAAGCCGTGACGGTGCTTGATCCGGAGACGATGCGTGAGGTGCCGCGCGATGGTGAGACCATCGGCGAGGTCATGTTCCGCGGCAACATCGTCATGAAGGGCTATCTGAAGAACGAGAAGGCCACCAGGGAAGCCTTCGAGGGGGGCTGGTTTCACACCGGCGATCTCGGCGTGCTCGACAAGGACGGCTATGTCATCATCAAGGATCGCTCCAAGGACATCATCATCTCGGGCGGCGAAAACATCTCGTCGGTCGAGGTCGAAGATGTTCTGTACAAGCATCCGGCGGTGCTGTTCGCAGCCGTTGTTGCCAAGCCGGACCCGAAATGGGGCGAGGTGCCCTGCGCCTTCGTCGAACTGAAAGACGGCGCGACCGCGACCGAAGCGGAAATCCTGAGCTACTGCAAAAGCGTGCTGCCGGGATTTAAATCGCCGAAATCAGTTGTATTTGGCGCCATCCCGAAGACGTCGACCGGCAAGATCCAGAAATTCGCGCTTCGCGATCAGGCCAATTCTGCGAAGGCGATTTCCGCCTGAACCTCAGGCCTCGATCGCCAGACGCATGCCGTCGTAGCCCGCCTCGACGCCCGGCGGCAATTTGGCTTGCAGCACATCGTAGTCGAGGTCCGAGTGCAGGTTGGTCAAAACCGCACGTCGCGGCCTGAACTTCGCAATCCACGACAGTGCATCGTCGAGACTGAAGTGGCTCGGATGCGGCGCATAACGCAGCGCATCGATGATCCACAGATCGAGGTTCTCCAGCGCATGGAAACTCTCATGTGGAATGTCATGAAGATCCGGCGTGTAGGCGGCGTTGCCGATGCGATAGCCCAGCGCCGGAATATTGCCGTGCTGAACCAGGAAGGCGGTCAGGGCGAGGGAGCCGCCCTTCCCCTCAATGCTCTTGGTTTCACCCGCTTCGATTGATCGCTTTTCCAGGATCGCCGGGTAGTCGCTGCCCGGCGCCTGCTCGAAGCAATACGAGAAACGCAGCAGGATATCCTTGCCCGTAGACTTGTTCAGATAGACCGGAATCCGCTTGCGCTGATGCAGCACCACGGAACGCAGATCGTCGATGCCATGGGTCTGGTCGGCGTGCTCGTGCGTCAGAAAGGTCGCCTCAAGGTGATCCACGTTGGCGTCGATCAACTGCTCGCGCAGGTCCGGCGAGGTATCGATCAGGACGCGCGTCAGACCGTTGGCGCCGCCCTTCTCGGCCAGCAGCGAACAGCGCCGGCGGCGGTTTTTCGGATTGTTCGGATCGCACGCGCCCCAGCCAAGCGCGGGGCGCGGCACGCCGGCGGACGATCCGGAGCCGAGGATTGTCAGGATCACCGTCATGCAGCTTTTGCGTCCGGGCGCGGGACCTTGTTGAACAGCCGGAAGAAGTTCTCCGTGGTTTGCCGCGCGATTTCGTCGAGCGTAACGCCGCGCGTTTCTGCCAGCACTCTTGCGGTCTCGACCACGAAAGACGGCTCGTTTCGTTTGCCTCGGAATTTGCCCGGCGCGAGATACGGCGCGTCGGTTTCCACCATGATCCGGTCCGCAGGGAGTTCAGCGGCGATGTCCCGGATGGCCTGCGAATTCTTGAACGTCAGGATACCGGTGAAGGAAATCGAGAGCCCAAGTCCAATGGCCTTCATCGCAAGCTCGCGCCCGCCTGTGTAACAGTGCAGCACAGCCTTGAACGGCCCTTTCGCAATCTCGTCTTCGAGAATGCGCCCGCAGGCTTCATCCGCTTCGCGGGTGTGGATTACGAGCGGCAATCCGGTCGCACGGGCTGCTGCGATATGAGCACGGAAGCCCCGCTCCTGTGCTTCCGGCGACCCGTCCTTGTAGAAATTGTCCAGCCCCGCCTCTCCCAGCGCCACGACCTTCGGATGCTTCGTGAGCGCGATCAGCTCGTCCGCGGTGATACCGTCTTCCTCATCCGCATTGTGAGGATGGGTACCCACAGAGCAATAGACATTCGGGAATCGTGCGGCGATCTCCAGCAATCCGTTGATCTTGCGCACCCGCGTGGAGATGGTGACGATCCGGCCAACACCGGCGGCCTCGGCGCGCGCGACAATGGCGTCGAGGTCATCGGCGAAGTCGGGAAAATCGAGATGGCAGTGGCTGTCGACAAGCATCAGGCTTTGGCCGCTCCCGCTTCCGGGGGATCGATGTAACGCGGAAAGACCGGCGCGGGCGCCGGCAATTGGGTTCCGCCCTTGATCCGCGTGGCGAGGGCTGCGAAGTCGCGCGCGTCAGGCGAGACGCCAAGGATGTCGAGCAGCTTCGCGCACGCATCGGGCATCGCCGGCTGCGCAAGAATCGCGATCTGCCGAACGACTTCGGCGGTGACATACAGCACGGTCTTCTGACGTGCCGGATCGGTCTTGGCGAGCGCCCACGGCGCCTCTCCCGCGAAATAGCGGTTGGCTTCGGCAACCACAGCCCAGATCGCATTCAGCGCGTGATGGATCTGCTGCGTGGCCATGGCCGTGCGGGCCTGCTCGAGCATGCCGTCAGCCATCGCGAGAATGGCCTTGTCGTTGTCGCTGAATGCGCCCGGCTCCGGCAGCAAGCCCCCGTACTGCTTGCCGATCATCGACAGCGAACGCTGCGCGAGATTGCCGAGGTCGTTGGCTAGATCTGCGTTGGTGCGCGCGACAATGGCCTCGTGGTTGTAGTTGCCGTCCTGGCCGAACGGCACCTCGCGCAGGAAGAAATAGCGGAGTTGATCGACGCCGTATTGATCCGCCAGGTTGAACGGATCGACGACATTGCCGACCGACTTCGACATTTTTTCGCCGCGGTTGAACAGGAAGCCGTGTGCGAAGACGCGCTTCTGCAACGGGATGCCTGCCGACATCAGGAACGCCGGCCAGTACACGGCATGAAAACGGATGATATCCTTGCCGATGATATGAACATCCGCGGGCCAGTAGCGCCAGTTCTTGTCGCCCTCGTCCGGGAAACCGACGCCGGTGATGTAGTTGGTCAGCGCATCGACCCACACGTACATCACGTGCTCTTCGTCGCCCGGCACTTTCACGCCCCAGTCGAACGTGGTGCGCGAGATCGAAAGATCCTTCAGCCCGCTTTTGACAAAGCTGATCACTTCATTCTTGCGCGAGTCAGGCCCGATGAAATCCGGCTGGTTCTCGTAAAGCGCCAGCAGCTTGTCCTGATAGGCCGAGAGCTTGAAGAAATAGCTCTTCTCCTCGACCCATTCGACCGGGGTGCCTTGCGGCCCGCGCCGCACCTTGTCCTCGCCGACGACCGTCTCGTCCTCGGCGTAGTAGGCTTCGTCGCGCACGGAATACCAGCCGGCATAGCTGTCGAGATAGATGTCGCCGTTCGCGGCCATCCGCTTCCAGATTTCCTGCGTCGACTCGTGGTGCTGCTTTTCGGAGGTGCGGATGAAGCGATCGAACGAAATGTTCAGGCGCTGATCCATCTCCTTGAACCGCGCCGCATTGCGCGTCGCTAGGTCCATCGGCGTCATGTTTTCCTTCTGCGCCGTCTGGATCATCTTCTGGCCGTGCTCGTCGGTGCCGGTCAGAAAGAACACGTCCTTGCCGTCGAGACGCTGGAAGCGCGCGAGCGCGTCCGTCGCAATCGCCTCATAAGCGTGGCCGATGTGCGGGACGCCGTTCGGATAAGCGATGGCGGTTGTGATGTAGAAGGTCTGACGGGACATATGTGACTTCTGCAATCGCAAGCTCTGCGAAGGCCCTTTCCGTAAACGTCGATTGTGCCATTACTTGCGCGGAAATCCGACCGACGGGCGGTTAACGCGTGGCCTCGGCCAGCATGCCAAATACCGAGAAAACCAGAGGTTTTCGCTCCAGATTGAAGCTTTCCGTGTCGCGTGCGGCACTGTTGATCTTTTCCCATACCTCGGCAAGCCGTGCAAGGCGCGGCAGGTTTGAGCCCGCGTCCGGCGCATGGAGGTGCGCCGTCAGCCAGCGGTCAATAGTGTCAACGAAAGCCTTCAGCCCGACACGGTCGTTGAGCGGCAGCGCGTCACCAAGGGCGTGGAGCGCCCGCTGATCGAGCTGCGGCAAGCGATTCAGCAGTTCGAGCGTACGCTGGTGGAGCCCGAGCGATTGCCCGCCAAGCAAGGTAAGTGCGCGGGCCACGCTCCCCTCCGCCGCATCTGCCGCCTCCCCCAGCCCATGATCGCTGCGGTTCAATCCGGCGGCTTCAGCGGCGGCCTGGATCACATCCTCCGTCGCCAGAGGCCGCAGTGGGAGTTTCCGGCAACGGGACTGGATGGTGGCGAGCACGCGCGCAGGAGCGTGACTGATTAAAAGAAACAGCGACCTCGCTGGTGGTTCTTCAAGAATCTTCAGCAGCGCGTTGGAGGCGTTGGCGTTGAGTTCGTCGACGGTGTCGACCACGCAGACGCGCCAGCCGCCGACCGATGCAGCGGTCGAGCCGAAAAACCCGATGGTCTCGCGCGACTCGTCCACCGTGATGACGGTCCGCATCGTGCCCTTTTCGTTGGCGGTGCGCTCCAGCGTCAACAATCCGCCGTGGCTGCCGTTTGCGACCTGGCGCGCGACCGGATGATCCTGATCGACGTGCAGACTATCGGCATCCTGTACGGATCGCGCGGTGGGGTCGGAATGCGCCAGCACGAACCGGGCCATGCGATAGGCCAGTGTCGCCTTGCCGATGCCCTGCGCGCCGCCGATCAGCCACGCATGAGGAATGCGACCACTGCGATAGGCCGTCAGCAACGTCTGCTCGGCATCCCGATGACCGAACAGCGCCGTCGTTTCACGCGGAGCGCGGATAGATGTCTCGGGTTCGGCGGTGCGAGCACTCATGCCTTGGTGGTCTCGCGGACGGAGGCTACGGAGAACAGGTGATCGCGCAGCGCCTTCCAGACTCGCTCCGCAACCGTCTTGGGATCGGCATCGGCATCAACCAGCGCGCAGCGCTGCGGATCGCTTTCGGCAATCTTGCGATAGGCTTCGCGCAGCTTCTCGTGAAAGCTCACGCCCTCACCTTCGAAACGGTCAGGGACTGCAGTTCCTCGCCGCTTGAGCGCGCGCTCCATTCCGACTGAAACCGGAACGTCGAGGATCACCGTGAGATCTGGCTTGAGATTGCCGATAGTCACACGCTCCATCGCCCGGATCAGCGTCGGATCGACCTTGCCCAGTTCGCCCTGATAGACGCGGGTGGAATCCGTGAAGCGATCGCACAGCACCCAGAGCCCCTGCGCGAGCGCCGGTTCGATCACCTGACTGACATGATCGTCGCGCGCCGCGGCGAACAGCAGCGACTCCGTTTCGGGACCGAATGCCTTGGCCATTCCCGAGAGCAGCAGATGCCGCACGATTTCCGCACCGGCCGAGCCGCCCGGTTCGCGGGTTGTGATCGTCCGCAGCTTGGCCGCGTTGAGACGATCCGCCAGCAATTGGATCTGCGTCGACTTGCCGGAACCCTCGCCGCCTTCAAAGGTGATGAAGCGGCCGCGCGGCGGCTGTCGCGGTTTGACAGCGTCGGTCATGTCAAAGCTTCTCCGCGCCGGCGCGGAACAGCCCGATGACGAGCTCGCTGGCGCCGTCGATGGCGCGGCGGGTGGTCGAGCCTGTCTCGATCGTTTCCGCTGCGACCAGCGGAGATTCCAGTGCGATGTTGCTGCCTCGCCAGACCTTGAGTGTGCCGATCCGCTGACCCGGCTGGATCGGCGCGCGCACCGGCCCCGTATAGACAATGCGGGCGATCAGTTTATCGGTGCCGTTCCGTTGCACCATCACCTTGATCGGCTCCGGGCTCGCCAGTTTTACGGAGCGTGAATCACCGCCGAACACCTTGGCGTAGCCGACAGTCTGATCCTTGGCGAACAGCGTCCGTGCCTCGAAATTGCGGAAGCCCCATTCGAGCAGTTTCTTCGCCTCGGCGGCACGATCATCGGCATCTTCAAGTCCATTGACCACCACGATCAGCCGCATGCCATTTTGTACGGCAGAGCCGACCATGCCGTAGCCGCCCTCCTTGGTGTAGCCGGTCTTCAGTCCATCCGCGCCTTCGAGCATCGTCAGCAGCGGATTGCGGTTCTGCTGGCGGATCTTGTTCCAGGTGAATTCACGCTCGCCGAACAGCTTGTAGTTATCGGGATAGGTCAGGATGATGTACCGCGCGAGCATGCCCAGTTCGCGCACGGTCATCTTGTTGACCGGGTCCGGCAGACCGTTGGAATTTCCGAACGTCGATTTCGTCAGGCCGAGTTCGCGCGCGCGTTTGGTCATCAGCGCAACGAAGTCGCGTTCGCTGCCCGCGATGCCTTCCGCCAGCGCGATGCAGGAGTCGTTGCCGCTCTGGATCAGCGCGCCGTGCAAAAGATCGTCGACGCTGACCTTGCTGTTGATCGCGGCGAACATGGTCGAGCCGCCGGACGGCGCCCCACCCTTTCGCCAGGCGTATTCGCTGATCCGGTACTCGTCGGTGAGCTTGATGTCGCCCTTCTTCAGCGCGTTGAAAACAACCTCAGCGGTCATCAGCTTCATCATGCTGGACGGTGCGCGGAGTTCGTCGGGGTTCTTCTCGAAAAGAATACTGCCGGACTTTGCCTCGATCAGGATCGCGGTCGGGGCATCGATCTCGTAGCCCTCGTCCTTTTTGGCACCCTGCACGCTGTTGTTAGCTGCATGGACACCGCCACCAAGCGCCAGACCGGCCATCACGAGGACCGCAGCAAGCGGCCAGAACCGCCCATACGGACGCCCGCTACTCCGGGATGTTCTGAGAATGGCTGCCATGTTGAGTTTCCTGAGGATCGCCTTGTAACAGTTGGGCTGATACCAAACAACGGACAGCTAGCCGCTTCGGTGTGCTCTCGGCCTTCAATATCTTGAAAAGAGGCAGAAAATCGATGTCGTCATCGCGAATGATCTCAGCCAACGGCATTGAGATTTTTGTGACCGAACAGGGTTCCGGCCCGCTGGTACTGCTGTGTCATGGATGGCCCGAACTCTCCCATTCATGGAGGCATCAGCTTCCGGCCATCGCGGCTGCCGGTTTCCATGTCGTCGCACCCGACATGCGCGGCTTCGGACGCACATCCGCTCCACAGAGCACCGATGCCTACTCGATCTTCGATATGGCCGGCGACATGGTCGCGCTGGTGGCGGCGCTGGGCGAAACCAAAGCGATCATCATCGGCCACGATTGGGGCGCGCCGGTCGCGTGGCACGCCGCCCTGTTCAGGCCGGATATCTTCACGGCCGTCGGCGGGCTGAGCGTTGCGCCGCCATTCAGGGGGCGCGAGCGGCCGCTGGATGCGCTGGCCAAAAGCGGCGTCACCAACTTCTACTGGCAGTATTTCCAGAAGCCGGGCGTCGCCGAAGCCGAGTTCGAGCGCGATGTCGATTACACCATGCGCGCGATAACCTTCGGCGTTGACGCCTCGCTATTCCTGAAGGACGGGCACGGCTTTCTGGGCGACACGACAATCCCGCGCCTCCTGCCCGCATGGGTCAGCGGGCAGGACCATGCGCATGTCGTCGAAACGTACCGTCGGACGGGGTTTCGCGGCGGCCTGAACTGGTATCGCAACATCGATCGGAACTGGGAACTGACGGCCCCCTGGCAGGGCGCGAAAATCCATCAGCCGTCGATCTTCATCGCCGGTGCCAACGATTCCGTCGTCACCGGCATTCTCGGCGGAAAGCGCGTGACCGAAATGGACCGCGTGCTGCCCAACCTGAAGCGCAAGCTGATCATCGAAGGTGCGGGCCACTGGATTCAGCAAGAGCGCCCCGACGAGGTGAACGCGGCTCTGGTCGAATTCCTGAAGGGTGTGCGGGGCTGATCGCCGGGCGCGTTGGGCTCAGTAGAGCCCGCGGCCGGACATCAGGTAGAGGCTGTTGTCGCGAGATGCTGGTGCATAGGCCGCAACCGGCCTTGTCGTCGCGGGAACTTCCTCGGCAGCCTCCTCGACCTCAGCCGGAGCACTGCGTTGGAAGCGGCGTCCGCCAGGCCGCACGGCGCGCGACGCCGAGACCTCGGATGCCCCTGCCGCAGCCAGGTCTTCCTGTGTATTGCCGAGTGTATAGGGCCGCCCGGTGGGCAGCGGAACGTCACCCCGGGTCACCCCGCGGGAGGGTGAAGGCGTCATGTCCGGGATGAAGGCGCGCGCCGAGGCGATCCGCACGGTCGATGGTGCTGGAGCAGGTTCGCCGGTCCGCAGCGTTGCCATCAACTGGCGGTCGTCCGATCCTTCAAGCGGCGCTCGGCCGACGTATTCGACCCGGACCCGGCCAACGCCGTTTTCGCGGAATTCGAGCAGCTTGGCGGCGGTGTTGGATACGTCGATTAGCCGGTTGCCATGATACGGCCCGCGATCGTTGACACGGACGACGACCGATTTGCCGTTGGCCAGGTTGGTGACGCGCGCGTAGCTCGGCAGCGGCATGGTCGGATGGGCGGCGGTGAGCGACGTCATGTCGAACACTTCGCCATTGGCGGTCAGGCGGCCGTGGAAGGCATCGCCGTACCAAGAAGCCATTCCTTCGGCGCGATAGTTCGGGTTTTCTTCGGGAACGTAGGTCCGGCCGGCGACGACATAAGGCTTGCCGACGCGATAAGTGCCGCCGCCCCGTGGGACAGCCTCGCCGAAATCGACCACGCGAGGACTGCTGGAGACGCCGTATTTGGGGTCGACACGGCTGGAGAGCTTGTTCGACGAGGCGCAATTGGCGACCAGCAGGCACAAGGCTCCCGCTGCCGCGATACGCGCGGCCGCCCCGCCCGATTCCGTGACCCAAATCCCCATAGAACCCCAAATAGCATCTTTCGCGGCCGCTTGCCTACCGGGCACCGCGAGGCCGGATGATGGCACTCATACGCCGCTTACCTTAACTCATTGCTTCCATGCCGAAAACGCTCTGAAGCGCGAGGTGGTAAACCGGAGATTGATTTTGTGGGACGTCCGACAACCTGTGGTCGCCGCTTGGCCAAACCTGACCGCAGGAGGGCGGCGTTCGGCAGGCGCACTTTTGCCACCGGTGTTGCCGGTGCGTGACAGGTGACCCGATGATTCTGGGTTAGACATACCTCAATTGATTTGTTTCGAACGCAGGATATTTCCATATGAAAAAGCTATTTCTTGCCACGACAATGCTTGCAGCAGGCATCGTATCCGCTTCCGCCGCCGATATGGGCCGCCCATACACGAAGGCCCCTGTCTACGTCGCGCCTGTCTACAACTGGACCGGGTTCTATGTTGGCGCGCATATCGGCGCAGCCTTCAGCGGAAACGACAGCGTCAGTCAGGTTCTTCCAGCACCTGCCCTCTTCCCGCTCACATCGAGCGACCGCGATGCGACATTCCTCGGCGGCGGTCAGGTTGGCGCCGATTATCAGTTCGCTCCGAACTGGCTGGTCGGTATCGAAGGTCAGATCAGCGGCCTGGCCAACAGCGACCGTAGATTTACCAGCACATTCAGCGGCGGTGTCGTCGTCAACGATCGCGGCGCCCAATGGCTCGCCTCGGTGACCGGCCGTCTCGGTTACGTCTCCGGTCCGCTTCTGATTTACGCAAAGGGCGGCGTTGCCTTCCGCGATGACAGTGACGTCACGTTTACGGTCGCGAACGTGGCGACCCCGTTCGTATTCGGCCGCGACACCACCGGCTACACGGTCGGTGGCGGCCTGGAATACATGTTCGCTCAGAACTGGTCGGCCAAGATCGAATACCAATACTATGATTTCGGCCGGACCAACTTCTCGACCGTGGCGGGATCCACCACGCCCGTGGCCTTCAGCTACAGGGACGATCTCCATACTGTGAAGGTCGGTGTGAACTACCACTTCAATTGGGGCGGCCCGGTCGTCGCCAAGTACTGATAGCGTAAGCCTCCTCCCGAAAACTCAGGCCCGGCTTCGTGCCGGGCTTTTTGTTTTGACGGGTGTAAGGTCTGGCAGACGCCGTAACAATGCCCGGCGCGGACTCTGTGAGATATCGCTTACGCGGAATGATGGCGGAAGGGGTGGGATTCGAACCCACGGTGCCCTTGCAGGCACGCCGGTTTTCAAGACCGGTGCCTTAAACCACTCGGCCACCCTTCCTGCGCTCTGAACACCAGCACTTAGCAAAGCGGAAGAGGCAGCGAAAGAGGTGATTGCCCTGAAAGGGCGCTCCTTGATTGACCATTGGATTTTGGCGCCTTGTCGGGCAACCCGTCCCCGGGCCGCGCCTAACTCTGGTTCATCAAGCAACGATAAAGTCGCCGGCCGTCAGCGAATGGACACCGTGGAGCTTGAAATCAACGGTGCCACCCGAACACATTCGCATGCACCAGCGTTCCATCGGCCGTCTGGGTTCAGCAGATCGATCGTGGTGTCGCCGTACGTGAGTTGCAGCCCATCGGAGCCCAGATGCGTGATGTTGAATGCATCGTATGGTGCATAGCTGGGAGAACCGCTGAGCAAACCGTTCTCGTGCCGCCGCCAGCAAAGGCGACGGTCTCACGCTGGCAGTGGCACGCCGGGTTGCTTGTCGAACCTGTGCGCCAGCCAGGACGAGATCGTCGCCGGGACAAATCCGACAA
Source organism: Afipia sp. DC4300-2b1 (assembly GCF_049895725.1). Taxonomy (NCBI): domain Bacteria; kingdom Pseudomonadati; phylum Pseudomonadota; class Alphaproteobacteria; order Hyphomicrobiales; family Nitrobacteraceae; genus Afipia; species Afipia sp. DC4300-2b1. The sequence goes on along the minus strand of NZ_JAFCSX010000005.1, from coordinate 239,090 downwards.
GTCCATAGAGCAGATAGTGCTTGAGCCCGGTCTCGCTCCCTAACGTGCCGTAAAGAATTGCCGTTGCGCAAAATGCGACGAGACCGGTGAGGAACATCCGAGGGACCGGACCAATTCTCCTGACATGGAAGAGAATGTCGTCGACAGCGCCGATCATCAGCGCCGGGATGATTCCGAACAGGTAGTTGTAGGGGATTGTCATCAGCAGGACCTTGAACAGTTTCTTCACAACATCGGCTCCGTCCCAATAGCCTTCCGGTGTCCCGAGAACGAGAAGGAAAAAGCCTGCCACCAACGGTCCTATGGCTGCGAAGATGATGTATCGTTTCATTCAGTCCCTCACCCTGCCCGGCCTTCACGCATTCAGATTGTTGCGGGCAATTCCGCTCATAAGAAAACGAGAAAAGAATCCGCGCAAGTGGCCAGGCTCCGGACCGGTTTGTCACAGCTATAGGCCGGAGCGGCAGGTCTTGCGCCCCAGGCTATAATGGCCCGAGCGGCCGGCAGCCCTTACCGCGCGCCCTTGAGCGTGCATGACGTGGAGCATGTCGTCTTCACCCCTGCGCTACAGGCCTGACAGACGGCCATGCATTGCTCGAGGTTCTTGGGATCATAGGGGCTGTAGAGTTTTGTTGCACATGCGAGCGAAGCTTCGGGTTGTTCTTGCTTGATCCCGAACGATTGCAACGCAATAAAAACCAGAGCCACCAGACCGACACCAATGGTCATGAAAATGATCGCGGCGCGGACCACGCGCGACCGCTCGTGTCGCTCAGCCTTGGTCGTTCCACCAATATGACTGCCGGTCACCGGAGGGCTCCTCCTGCAACCCAACGCACCGGATACGGAGGGGGTTCCAAGCCGGACCGCCCGCGGCTGACGTCAGGCAAGCCGTTGCTTTCCGGACTTCTGTCTCAATTGGCTCTGGTTAATCAAGGATTAAAGGCGCTTCCCGGCATTCGTGCTTTGATTCAAATTTTCCGAAACTTTCGCCCGGTAGGAATACGCTTCGATCAGGGAGTGAAGCCAATGGCTGTTTTCAGAAAAGAATCCCGCAAGCCCCGCCACACCATGCGGCACGACGCGTGGATGCTGCTCGACGGCGGATTTGCGAAACGCAATTGCACTATCCTGGATCTGTCGTCGGGTGGTGCGCGCATCAAGCTCATCGATACCGGGCCGATCGGAAACAACCTCAGCCTGGCGCTGACGGGTGACGTGCGAAAGGTGACGCACTGCCGGTTGATCTGGCGGAAGGACAAGATCATTGGCGTGGAGTTCAGGGGACGCACCTGATGCGCCCCGGTGTCAGTTTCTACTAACGGAGAGGTGGCTGAGTGGCTTAAGGCACCGCGTGCGGTACACGGGAAACCGTGTCGGAGGTTCGAATCCTTCCCCTCTCCGCCATTGTCCTTCGATGCCCAGGTAAACCTCAGCGACGGCTGCGTTTGCTGCTCGTGGTGGCTGGCTCGACCTCAACGGGATAAGCGGCGGCGCCACGGCGAAACGCCAAGCGCCAGTTCGGAGCGCAAGACCCGTTCAGGCCACCAGTGCTCGCCTGACATTGGGCCATCGTGGAGTAATCGCATTGCTCGATTGCACCGCTCCAGCCCGACGCATAGGTCATGCAATAAGGGTATTCGGTCGCCTGGGCCGGAGCCTGACCGAGAAAAAAGAAACCGGCGAGCGCCAGCGGCGCAAGATAAAGGTAACGCATGTTGTCCTCGATTCGTGTTGGCTGCATGAGACACCAGCGCGGGTCCCGGCTCAAGCCAACGCGGTTCGCCTGATCGCAGGTCAGATAATTGGCTCTATCTTAGGCCGGTTTCTGGACATCTTGGCATCGCCCGAAATCACGTATGCGTGTTGCGGTTCGATGCCATCAGCCGGATGGGTGTCGCCGAAGGAAGAGCAGCATGGATCCGTCACTGAATGATGTCACCTTCGTTTTGTTCTTTGCGGATTCCTCGTTATGCCGATTACACTGCTTATGAGGTCACCTTTTCGGGGACCAGATCATGCCTCAGCGCCTAGCCAAGATCAGGAGAAGCCGTGAGCGATCCGGAACAGGACAACCGAAAGCGTAATCAAAAAATCGCCGAGAACGAAGCCAAGCGCGAGCTGAAGAGTGACATCCGGCTCTCGACCTGGGCGATCGGCGTTGCCGTTGTTATTGGCCTGATCGTTCTGGCGATCTTTCTGAAGAGGTAGACTTTCGACGTCCTATTTGTTGAACGTCATGTCCACACATTTCAGGACATCCGGTCCGACGCCGACGCTTAGCAGAATGCAGCCCTTGGCGCTGAGCTTGGTGCTGTCGCTGACCCAGATCGCGGTCCCACCAGACCCAAAGAATGAATTCGTATTGGGTGGTTCGGTTTCAGTCGCATCGAACTGGTAGCTGGAATCGCTGGGGAAGATACGCGCCTTCAATTTACAATCGCCGTCGGTATCGACCTTGAGAACTTCCTTGTTGTCCCGGGTGACGCCGACGCTGACCTGGCAGCGATAGAATTCGGATGTCTTCGTATTAAAAATGTAAGCAAATGATTTGCAGGAAATGTTTTGAAGCTTGCCGGCGTTCAGTCCGCGGCCGCAGGATATACGCTGGTTGCTGCTGAGCTTGATGTCGTCCGCTGCGCGCGCTCCGGAAAGACCGGCGGAGACAGTCAGCGCCAGAACCGGCATAACTCCAAGAAAGAAACCACGAAATTTCTTCATCGATTGACCCCTATTATCCGTGCGTGCTGCGGCGAAAATCATGCCGGGCACCGCACGTCCGGCGTAACTCTAATGTAGTTTTTGGCGGTAGGCCATCGGCGGATCCGGGCTCACCCATGTGCGAGTGCCTGCGCCCTTAACTGTTCAACAACATTCAACAGGCGGCTTTGTCCTTGTTCGCCGATGGCCGCTTCGCGCGCCTCCTGAATGGCGTCGCCGAGCCTCGGGAGCGGGAGATCCCCGTCGCATGTCGGTTTCACCAGACGGTCGATGATGACATTCCATTCGGCCAACCCGTTCTGATAGGTATCGCCGTGTCCCTTAATGAGGTTGGCGGTTCTCACCACCGCCATTGTCGCTTCCGGCTGCTTCACCAGACTGCGATCGACCATGTGCAGCCATCGCTCCACCCACACACGCTCCAGCTTGAAGCGCTCGGAAAAGGGGCGTGTGATCCGCGCCGCGGCCAGCCACTTCAATCGTTGAAGCTTGAATCTGGTTCTCGAACTAAACCGCAATGTGACACTTCTGCGTGCGAGCTTTGCCAGACGCAGGCGCTTAAACAGATCTAGAGCCGGCGCTGCCGCCTTCGGCGGAAGCATCGGGATGACCTCGTCCCAGCGGAATTTTTCAACCCGATCGACGGACAGCGGGTTGGGTTCGGCAGTCGCGCCGCCCGCTTCCGCGAGTTTCAATTCTGCGATGCGGATCGGATCCTCGAAATGCATCCGATCCGACAACAACTGCGCCAGTTCCGCCAGGTTAGGCACATGGTGCGCGGCTGGACCGACATACCGTTCCACTCGCTCAAGATACGCCAGCGCATAATCCGGGTCCTGATAATCGATCAGCGAATGGACGGCTTGGCTGACAATGGGAGCAACGTCCGCAGGCAACTGGGGCACCAGCCGCGCGAGCGCCGCGCGGGCGACTCGCGGATTTCGTGTCTCTTCGCCGAAATATCGTTCCTTCAGCAACCGGAACGGCGACGGCGGAACTTTGACTCGAATCTTCACGACGTCGCCTGTGCGCCGGTTTCGGCAAGCTGCGCCTCCAGCTTTCCGAGATTCTGGAACAGCCGCGCGCTGACCAGCCTCAGGAAGTAAAAGCCGAATGCGGGATTTTGGACGTAGAGCTCCTCGACCTTTTGATAGGTCACGCTAAGGATGATCCCGCCCTCAAGGCATTCCAGCGTTTGAGTCCGCTTGTTGGACGGCGAGAGCATGCCGAGTTCGCCGACGATGGCGCCCTTCGGCAGTTCGATCCCCGACTCCACAAGCCGGAAACGTCCGCTGACGATGTAGAACATCTCCTCGGCCTTCTCGTACTTGTAGAACAGTATCTCGCCGGCCTTGCATTTGCGCTCGGTCATGAACGGCTTCAGCCACGCCATAGACAGATCGCTGTTGACCGACTTCTTTACTTCGCGGACCAGCAGCAGCATTTCCCGCAGCCGGTAGACGTTGAGCGGCAGCAGGATCATGTGAAGCACCATCACCGGATAGTGATGATGAACCACTGAAAATCCGATGAGCAGAACGTTGGTGAGAATGCCGAAGATGCGAAGCGGGATCATCGTCCGCATGGTGTATCCGGCCACCACAAACGCGGACGCGATAAAGCCGCCGGCGCCGGAAACGAGTCCTGACATATCCATCGGAATCAACCTGATGCTAAAGGAAATTTTGTATCTATTATGCCGCGCCGCGCCTTGTGCGACAACGGTTCTGGCGTGGTGGTTCGCAAGTCCGCATGGTTATCCGGTGCGCCCCGACAGCGGACTTGCGAACCAAAACCACACCAAAATCATATATTCTTCCGGTGTCCCTTAAAATTCGACGTTCGTAACGAACGTGCTGTAAAACGAAGCGAACGCCGGATTTGGGATACGGATCGGCCGATGTGTTAATCGGACCTCAAGTCTTGTGCGAAAATCCGGGCTGGGCGCGCTGCCAAAACATGCGCTCCGCTCAAATCTCAATCGACAGCCCTTCCCTTGCTACCACGGTCCCCGGCCGCGCCTTCGCGGCGGCAGCGGCAATACGGTCCATCTCGTCATCGTCGTGTTCGGGATCGTGGTGAAACAGATAGAGCTTGCCGACCCCCGCTTCATTGGCCAGGCGGACGGCCTGCTGCCAGCTTGAGTGCCCCCAGCCGACATGCTCGGGCAACTCCTCGTCGGTGTATGTCGTGTCGATGATGACAATCGACGCGTCCCGTGCGAGTTCGACCAGCCCCGGATCGATTTCATCGGCACTGAGTTCGGTGTCTGTGATGTAGGCCATGGCGCGGCCGCCAAACTCGACGCGGTATCCAGTTGCGCCGCCGGGATGATTGAGCGCCGCAGTCATCACCTTGATGCCCGGCCGCGGTGTCAGGATGTCACCCGGTTCGAAGTCGGTGAATTCGACCTTGCCATGGGCGGCTTCCAGTTCGATTGGAAACAATGGATAGCTCATCAGCTTCCGGACGGTTTCCTGCACACCGCCTGCGGCCTTCAGATTACCAGCCCAGAGACGCAACCGGTTTCCGGTCATGAAGGCCGGCACGAAGAATGGAAGGCCAATCAAATGATCGATATGGCAGTGACTTAAAAACAAATCTATGTCGGTCGGCTCTGCTTCTTCCGCCAGTTCGAGACCGAGCATGCGCAGTCCCGATCCTGCATCGAAGACCAAACGATGGTCACCGCAGCGAACTTCGACGCATGACGTATTGCCGCCATACCGCACGGTATTGGGGCCTGGACACGGAATGCTCCCACGAACACCCCAGAAACGCACGGACATTGTGGTCAGCATAAAAAAACTCAATGAACCCTTCGGGAGAATTGCATGCCGCTGTCATCTTCACCAACACGATACCGTGCACTGTTCACCAAAAAAATGGCTTGCCATGCTGGCACGCGATGGGTAGCGCGGCGGCGTTTTGCCCCACCCATCATTTGGTTGTCAGGGCGAAGACGCCGTTCCAGTCATCCGGTGGCGGGGTTTCCTGGAACGCCTTGATACGCTCGAAATAAAGGTCGTACAGCGTGGTGAAGGTCTTTGCTTCGTCGGCAATACGCGCTTTCGCAATCGCAGCAAGCGCCCCCTCCCAGTCGCGGCTGCGATAACACGCCAGCATCTCGATGGAGAGATTGCGAAGCCGTTGAAACTGTCCGGAATTTGCGACGTCCTGCCGCCCCACGATCGCATAAATCACCTCGGGCTCCTTCTTGCCTTTCACGGTGATGAAGTCGAGTTCGAGAATTGCGAACTTGTCCTTGGCCACCAGCGCCGTCGCGGAGCCCGCGATGATAGGCACGCCGTAGGACTTCGACTGTCCCTCGAGCCGCGAGGCAAGGTTCACGCTGTCACCCAGCACCGAATAATCGAAACGCAAATTCGATCCCATATTTCCGACGACGCAGGTGCCCGTGTTCAAGCCGATACCGACTTTCATCGGGATAAACGGCTTGCCGGCTTCATTCGCTTCGCGTTCGCGTTCGACGTTCAGCACTTCGATGCGATCGATCATGTCGAGCGCCGCATTGCAGGCGTTGATCTGATGCTGCTGATCGCTCAACGGCGCATTCCAGAACGCCATGATGGCATCACCCATGTACTTGTCGATGGTGCCCTTGCGATCGAGGATTGCGTTGGTCAGCGGCGTCAGAAACCTGTTCATCAGCGACGTCAGGCCCTGGGGGTCGCTCTTGAACGACTCCGAGATAGTGGTGAAACCGCGCACGTCGCTGAACATGATGGTCATGTCCCGCTCCTCGCCGCCGAGCACCAGCTTTTCCGGCGACTGCGCCAGTTGCTCGACAAGCGCCGGCGACAGGTACTGACCGAAGGCCGAGCGGATGCGGCGGCGCTGGGCCTGCTCGCGGAAATAACTGCTGAACACCAGCACGAGATAAATCGACGTGCTTGCAATCAGCGGAAATGTGAAGTCGAACAGCAATCGGTGTTCGGCAAAAAAATACCAAGACGTAGCGACCATGATGGCGACGATCACGCCACCGAAGATGACGAGCATGACGGCGCTGAGAATGGGCGCAAGCCAGATAATAGCCAGTCCGAACAGGATCGCGGCCAGCAGCTCGGCGCCGATTGCGTAGTTCGGCTGCGACAGCACCGTCCGGGTCAGCGCGCTTTCAAGCACCTGGGCATGGACCTCCACACCCGGCATGACCGGATCGAGTGGAGTGGTCTTCACATCCAGCAGTCCGACGGCAGAGGTGCCGATCAGGATGAGCTTGCGCGAGATCAGGTCGGCACCAGCCTTGCCCTCCAGTACATCGGCCGCGGACACATAACGCGCCGGATCGTGCTTGGCGAAATGCACCCAGAGCTGGCCGTTGCGATCGGTGGGAAGTTCAAAGCCGGGGACCGCGACGCTCTTCACGCCCGCCTCGTCCGACTTGACAAGAATGGTGTCGGCTTTGGTGACAATGCGCAGCATCTCGAACGTCAGCGAGGGCATCAATTCGCCCTGCGCCAACATGATCATCGGGACACGGCGGACGATGCCGTCGCGCTCGGTGCGGATGGTGAACAGTCCGCGCCCGGGGGCCGCCTCTTCGAGCACCGGGATGTTCCGGAGCAGTCCAGGAAATTGGAGAAGAAACGGACGCGGATCCTCGCCCAAGGTCGCTAACCCTGTCAAAGGCAGGTTCAGTTCCGGCTGGGGCACGAACTTTGGCAGGCCGGATTCGCCGAGAACGGCGGGTGATTTGCGCAGGACATCCGCAAGCACCTGATCGTTGCTGGGCAGCGCCCGCAACTTCATCCGGCTCTGTTCGTCCAGATCACGAAACGCATCCGCAGCCAGTCCCGGCGACAGCCGGTCCGCTTCGGCGAACACGATATCGAAGGCAATGGCTGCCGCGCCGAGATCGGTCAACCGCTGAACAAGATCGGCCACACGGGTCCGTGGCCACGGCCATTGCCCGTATTTCGCAAGGCTCTTTTCATCGATGTCGATGATCACGACAGGACGTTGCGTGGTCTGCCGGGGCTTGAGAATTTGATATCCATCGAAGACGCGGACGCGCAGCTCTTCAAGCGGAATCGGATCGGCGACCCGAACGCCAAGAAACGCTATCAGCAGCAGAAAGGCCAGCAGCCGGCCATATCCGAACTGCCTGGCGTACAAACGGATACGCGCAATCAACCGGACTGACGATTTCAATACCGCTCGCATCATGCCGCTAAAACCGGTACCCGTCACTTCTCGCGGAATGCGCGCATGAGCTGGTCGCTCAGCGGCTTCGCGAGATAGGATATCATGGTGCGTTCGCCGGTCTGCACAAAGGCCTCAACCGGCATGCCCGGTATCAATTTGACATCCCCGAGCTTCGCCACTTCTTCCGGCGGCATCGATACGCGAATGGTGTAATAGCTCTGGCCGGTGCGCTGGTCGGTGGTGGTGTCGGGGGAGATCCGGCTGACCGTCCCGTTCAACTCCGGTGTGGTGCGCTGGTTGAAGGCCGAGAGCCGCAGCAGCGTCTTCTGCCCGATCCTCAGTTGATCGATGTCCTGCGGGTTCACCTTGGCCTCGACCGACAGGTTATCGGACTCAGGGACGATCAGCATGATGGTGTCGCCGGCGGTGATGACGCCGCCTACAGTGTGGACTGTCGACTGAAGCACCATACCGTCCTGCGGCGCGCGAATGTCGATGCGGCGGAGCTGGTCTTCGGCGGTGACCTTGCGCTCGACAAACTCGCCGATCTTGTCGTTGATCTCGCGCATCTCCTTGGAGACTTCGCTGGAAAGGTCCTTGTCGATCTGGATGATCTGCAATTCGATTTCGGTGATCTTGCCCTTCGCCTGCGCTTTCTGGGCGATAAACTGCGCACGGTCGCCATCAAGCCGCGCCGCGTCACGCTCAAGCACCGTCAACCGTGAAATCTGCACAAGGTTCTTGGCGAACAGATCGCGGACGCCCACCAGCTCTTTCTGAATGAGTTCGATCTCGCGGGACTTGGCGTTTTCCTGCGCTTCCAGTCCGCCGATTTCCTCCTTGAGCTGTGCGATGCGCTCCTTGAGCTGGGCCTTCTGACCAATGCGGCCTGATGAGCGGACCTGAAACAGCTTGATCTCGTTTCCGATCAACGCCCGGACATCGGGATTGGCGAACGACTCCATCAGTTCCGGTGGAAACGTAATGCGCTCTGCGCCATCCTGCTCTGCCAGCAACCGCGCCCGGCGCGCCAGCAATCCGTCGAGGCCCTTGGTGACAATCGCAAGGCTTGCCTTGGTCACAGTGTCGTCGAGGCGCACCACGACATCGCCGGCCTTGACGCGGTCACCATCGCGCGCCTTCACCTCGCCGACGACACCGCCGGTCGGGTGTTGAACTTTCTTGACGTTGGAATCGACCACGATCGAGCCCGGCGCGATCAGCGCGCCGGAGATTTGCGCGGTGGAGGCCCAGCCGCCGATACCGCAGGTCAGCAGCGTGACGACAACGAGTCCGACGATCAGATGAAACCGGATCGAGCCGCGCGATCCGGGTTGATCAAGGCTTTTGAAGATCGAGAGCCGGTCCAGCGGCGAAAACAGCGCATTCAAAACGCCACGGACTTTGCTTTCGGTTCCAGCGAGGGTCGGCCCTTTCATGATTGAGCTCCTCCCTTGTCGGAGACGATCTTGATGGCGGGTGGTGGCGTCGCCGGGCGTTGCAGCACCTGGCCGAGAACGGTGTCTTTTGGCCCGAATGCCTGAACCCGCCCGTCCTTCATGACCAGAACAAGATCGACGCTCTCAATTCCGATCGGACGGTGGGCGACCACAACCACGACGCCGCCACGCGCGCGGACTCCGAGGATGGCCTTGTTCAGCGCCACATCGCCTTCACTGTCGAGGTTGGAATTCGGTTCGTCCAGCACCACGAGAAACGGATTGCCATAAAGCGCGCGAGCCAGCGCGATCCGTTGCGCCTGCCCGGCCGACAGCACGTTGCCCTGATCGCCGATCTGGGTGTCGTAGCCGTCCTTCATGCTGATGATGAGATCGTGGACGCGTGCTTCCCGCGCCGCCGCGATAATATCGTCGGACGAGGCCTTGTCTTCGAAGCGGGAAATATTCTGGGCTATGGTTCCGGCGAAAAGTTCGACGTCCTGCGGCAGATAGCCGATATGGCGTCCAAGGATTTCCGGCGACCATTGGTCGAGCGCGGCACCGTCGAGCCGCACCTTGCCGCGCAGGGGCTGCCAGACGCCGACCAGCGCGCGGACCAGCGATGATTTACCAGACCCGCTGGGACCGATAATTCCCACGCCCTGTCCGGCCTCGATCGCGAACGTAACGTCCTGAGCGACGACCTTCTGCTCGCCGGGCGGGCTGATGGTAAGCGTTTCAACCGCGAGCCTGGATGTCGGCGCCTCCAGCAGGGTCGGCGCTGCCTGTTCGGGCAACATGCCGAGCAGACGGTTGAGCCGGTGCCAGCTTTGGCGCGCCGCCACGAACCCCTTCCAATGCGCGATGGCGAGATCGACAGGCGCTAACGCACGGGCGCTCAGGATCGACCCCGCAATAATGATGCCCGCCGTCGCCTGCTGGTTGATGACGAGATACGCTCCGACGCCCAGCACCGCCGATTGCAGCATCATGCGCATCACCTTGGCGATGGCACCAAGACCGCCGGCGACGTCGCTCGCCCGCTGGTTGCTCGCAAGATAGTCGCGGTTGGATTCATCCCATCGCTTGCCGACGCGTCCGGCCATGCCCATCGCGGTGAGCACCTCGGCATTCCGGCGGCTGGCGAGGGCAAGATCCTGTCGCCGCATCGCCAGCCCCGTCGAGCGCTTCATGGGCTCGTGGGTCAGGTATTCGGTCAGTATGGTCAGCGCGATCAGAATGATGGCGCCGGCCAGAGCGGTGATGCCGATCAGCGGATGAAAAGCAAAGCAGATGGCGAGATAAAGCGGCAACCATGGCAGATCGAACAGCGCGCCCGGCCCCATTCCGGACAGGAAGGAGCGGACGTTGTCGAGATCGCGCAGCGGCTGAAGTCCCTCGCTGCGGTTGCCGATAACGAGCGGCATCCGCACCACGATGTCATAGACCCGGCGGCTCAGCATCTCGTCCAGCGCCGATCCGATGCGGATCAGAATGCGACCGCGGATCAGATCGAGGATACCCTGGACGAGGTAGAGACCTCCTGCCAGCACGATCAGTCCGACCAGCGTCGGGATGCTGCGGCTCGGCAGCACGCGGTCGTAAATCTCCAGCATGAAGAAAGAGCCGGTGAGATACAAAATGTTGATGACCAAGCTCATGACGCCGACACCGACAAACGCGCTGCGGCAGGCGCGAAGCGCCGTCCCCAGTTCGGAACGGGGCGAATGCCCCTGATGTGATGTCTTCGCGGGCTGCATCGATACCTGGCCGTGGCTGCTGTCAGGACGCCAATCTGGAATTCATGAAATGTGGCGCTGCGACCGGCCTATCATGCCACGACACGAGCATGTATTGCAGCCGGAAACATGATCGAAGTTAATGTTTCCGGCTCATTCTCAAATCACGCATGGAGAATGAAATCGCTGGCATTCAGGGCTGCCACGCCCTTCAAGAGCAACGTATCCGTCGTGCCGTTGATGTGAAGCAGCGTATCGCCGCCGGTGTGATCGGCGGTGGCCAGCAGGGTCGTCAGCGCATTCGCATTCATGCCTGAAAGAGCCCTGAAATCGATCTTGTCGGTTCCGGACGTGAAATCCATGATCGTATCGTGGCCGGAAACCTGTGCGAACACGAAGTTGTCCTTACCGGTCAGGCCCGTCATCGTGTCGTCGCCGGTGCTCGAAAAGATGATGTCTTTTCCGGTCGTACCCGTCAGGGTAACGCCGCCGGGGGCGTACTGTTTGAAAACGAAGTTGAGGGTGTCGCTTCCCCCCTGGCCGTCTGTAACTGTTAACGTCACCTTGTCCGTCGGCGAGGCGTTATCTGGCGTGTACACAGCGCCGTCGTTGAAAATGTTGCTGATGTCCGCGAACGACCCGCTGACACCCGCCCCTGCGAGCGGCTGGCTTCCGGTTGCGGTCGCGACCGTTCCGTGATCGGCGGTCGCTGTCACGGTAAACGTATCAGCACCTGCATCGACATCGGACAAGGCGATACCCGTCACCTTTGTGACTCCGCCGCCCAGTTCGAGGGTCGACACGTTGTCCCCGTTCAAGACCGGATCATCGTTGGTGCCGGTCAGCGTCACCACGATGGTCTGGGTGGCCGGCGTGCCGCCGTGCTGGTCGTCGATGGTCACCGTATAGGTCTGCGTCACTACCTGCCCGACGGCGAGCTGCTGAAGCAGCGCATTGTTGGCCGCAAAGCTCCAGCTCACCGTGCCGGTGTTGTCGGTATCGGTGGTCGATTCGGATTTGGTCAGCGTCAGCGTGCCGAACTGGTCGTGCGCCGGATCGAAACCCGGCAGCGTCGAGCTGATCGATCCCGACGTCAGGGCCTGGGTAACCAGGTGACCGTCGGTCAGATCGACATCCTTGAACGTGATCACACCGCTGGCCGACAGCGTGCCGTCTTCCGTCAGGGCCGGATGATCGTTGGTCGAAGCCGTGATGAGAGGATCATCGTTGGTGCCGGTCAGCGTCACCACGATGGTCTGGGTGGCCGGCGTGCCGCCGTGCTGGTCGTCGATGGTCACCGTATAGGTTTGCGTCACTACCTGCCCGACGGCGAGCTGCTGAAGCAGCGCATTGTTGGCCGCAAAGCTCCAGCTCACCGTGCCGGTGTTGTCGGTATCGGTGGTCGATTCGGATTTGGTCAGCGTCAGCGTGCCGAACTGGTCGTGCGCCGGATCGAAACCCGGCAGCGTCGAGCTGATCGATCCCGACGTCAGGGCCTGGGTAACCAGGTGACCGTCGGTCAGATCGACATCCTTGAACGTGATCACACCGCTGGCCGACAGCGTGCCGTCTTCCGTCAGGGCCGGATGATCGTTGGTCGAAGCCGTGATGAGAGGATCATCGTTGGTGCCGGTCAGCGTCACCACGATGGTCTGGGTGGCCGGCGTGCCGCCGTGCTGGTCGTCGATGGTCACCGTATAGGTCTGCGTCACTACCTGCCCGACGGCGAGCTGCTGAAGCAGCGCATTGTTGGCCGCAAAGCTCCAGCTCACCGTGCCGGTGTTGTCGGTATCGGTGGTCGATTCGGATTTGGTCAGCGTCAGCGTGCCGAGCTGGTCGTGCGCCGGATCGAAACCCGGCAGCGTCGAGCTGATCGATCCCGACGTCAGGGCCTGGGTAACCAGGTGACCGTCGGTCAGATCGACATCCTTGAACGTGATCACACCGCTGGCCGACAGCGTGCCGTCTTCCGTCAGGGCCGGATGATCGTTGGTCGAAGCCGTGATGAGAGGATCATCGTTGGTGCCGGTGATCGTGATGGTGACGGTTTGTGTCACAGGGACGCCGTTGTCGTCCTTGATCGTGATCGTATAGATCTGCGTGATCGTCTGACCTTCAGCCAGCGATTGCAGCGTGGGATCGTTGTCGTCCAGCGAGAAGTGCCAGCCAACCGAGCCCTGATTGTTGGTGTCGGTGGTGCTCTCGGAGACCGGATCGATGGTGAATGTTCCGATCTTGGTCGTTGTCGGGGCATTTCCGACGCCGCTGACAAAACCTGGCAGAGTTGAGGACGTCGATGTCAATTCGGCGGTCGCCGTGTGTGCATCGGTCAGATCGACGTCCTTGAACGTGATCGTCCCGTTCGTCTCGATATGGCTCGACGCGACCTGTACGTCTTCCTTGACCATGCCGGTGATGGTCGTCACAGCGCCTACCACGATCGTCGGCGCGTCGTTGGCGCCCGTAATCGTGATCGGGATTTCGACCAAGCCGGTATCCGGCCCCGATGTCGCGGTCACCTGAATCTTGAAGGTGACGGTCTGGCCGTCATCCAGGAAATTAAACTGCTCGCGGTCAAAGGAGACGACGCCCGTCGTCTGGTTAATGTGAATCAGCGGCTTTAGAAAGCCTTCGGTGAGATATGGAATCGTGCTGACCGCGCTCTTGATGATGGCGCTGCCGGCGACGAACGGAACTCCAACATCGTAGAACGGTGCATTGCCGACATCCGGATCGTCGATCTGGACAACATCCTTGAAGAAAAAAACTCTGATCGTTGGATCAAATGCCTGATCCGCGAAGACAGGGAGTGCCGAGAACTGCGCCTTGGTATTGTAGAAAGTCCTCGGAGGATTTGGCTGCCCGGTAACGGGATCGTAGCCGACACCCGGGATTGTAATGACCTTGGGCGGCCCGAGGTCCTGTAGCGGCTTGTAGAATGCGAAGGGATTTAAGTTGTCGCCGGGAGAGCCAAATCCGTTTTTCTGCGACTTCGGATTGGCGTTGTCCGGATTGTAGTTCGGGAAGTAAAGCTTGAAGACTTCCTGAATCAGTGTCTTCGCGGATTCCTGATCCGCAAGCGTCTTGAGCTGTTCGATCGCTGTCGGAGGCTGGCCAACGCCGCTGACCGACACGTAGGTCACCTGCCCGGCCTGCGATACCGTTCCGATCAACTGGCCGGTTGTCTTGTCGTAGAGATTGTATGAGCCGGTATGCCCGTCCGGCTCGACCAGCACCGAGAACTTGGTTGGTCCGTCGTTCGCGCCGATTTCCACCAGTACGGCGGTGCCGCGAATACCCATCGTGGCAACCGGCGTCTCGACGCGCATGTTGCCGTTCTTGGCGGTCTGTCCCGCAACGAATGTAATGGTGCCCTGAACCAGGCTGATCAGCGATGAATTCGACGATCCGTTCGGATCGAAGATCATTTCGTTGAGCACCATGCGCGCATTCGCGCTCATGCCGAACGCGCTGCCATCGACGAACGTCATGCCGACCGACGAGTTCGATCCGGTCTGGACCACGTCGCCCTTTTGCACGGGATCGCCGATATTCAGCTCAACCGACACGCCGTTCCGGATCACGGAGGCGCTCCCGGACATCTTCAGGACGTGTCCGATCACTTCTCCGGCCTGTGCCGGCGCGGTAGCCTGCGCGTAGTGGACGTGACCGGTCAGCGCATCCACGATGTGACCGGAAAGGGTTGCCCCGTCCTTGGTGGTAAGGACTGGCCTTGCTTCGCCCTTGAAGTAATTGCCGATCACAAATTTCTGGCCGTTACCCGAAATGATCAGGTCGCTGCCGATCCGCATATAGTCGCCGGAAAAAAGCAGATGCGCGTCAGGTACGACGACTTGGTTGTCCGACACATGATGCTGGACGAAATTCGGTTTCGAATCGAAAGAGAAACGCTCCCCACCCAGTGAAACTGGGGAGTCGTGCATCAGCCCGGCATCAAATGGTCCGGAAAAATTCAAACCCCTGCCCGCCCGTCAAAAGTTATTATTAAGAAATTCAGAATTCGCAATTCATAGCATCAAAGACCGTGGGCCCATAGTGAATTGAACCACACAGCGTGGTTTTACATGCCCTCGTTAAGTACAATTGGACGGCGATGACTTGGTTATTCCGCTACTGCTTCCTAAGACTATGGGACAAAATCGATAATCCGTGCTGCTCCGCAAAATGATCGGCCGATTAACGGAAGCGAATTGAGCCTAAAAGCCGCCGAAAGGGTGCATTCGAAATCGATCAATAACCAATCTATACAGTCTATTCATCCAGCTATATTTGATAATCCATCACATAGTTCGACCGAATACTTAAATCTTAACCTTTTATACATCAGCGCCTGCGCATTAGCCCTATCTACAATTTTAGACAATGTGGTCAGCGCTAGTTCCACATATTTGAATCCAAATGGCTGATTAGCCGCCGCTTTAAGCGGTCAAAAAGGGGACGCGCCTAATCCTTGTGGCCAGATGATCTGGTCACGAGCCTGCATACGTTGCGAGCCGATGTCCGGACAAGGGGCGTCAGATGTCGGCTTTCAGCGTTCTGCGCGCGGGCGCAGTGTCATTTATGTTCACTCTCAATGTCTTGGGCGGAGCGGCTCATGGGGCAGCTCACTCGCCGAGCGATCCAGCCATCGGGGCAACCGAGGGCCCGCAAAGTCCGGCTTCCGAGCCGTTCGGGCTTGCGACCTCGATGCTGGCCGACGGCCCTCTTCGCGCCAAATGGCAGACCGTCGAGCGCGCCATTACGGCCGAATCCGAGATCATCGCCGCCTGCGCCAGCGATCCCGGACATTGCACGTCCCAGCCAGCCCAGCGTTTCCTGGAAATCGTGAAGACGGCCTCCGCCCGCGAGGGCATTGCCCGATTCGGCGAAATCAACCGC
This sequence comes from Afipia sp. DC4300-2b1, assembly GCF_049895725.1. Classification (NCBI taxonomy): domain Bacteria; kingdom Pseudomonadati; phylum Pseudomonadota; class Alphaproteobacteria; order Hyphomicrobiales; family Nitrobacteraceae; genus Afipia; species Afipia sp. DC4300-2b1. The sequence goes on along the minus strand of NZ_JAFCSX010000005.1, from coordinate 223,120 downwards.
GCTTTCAATCTTGCCATACGGCCGGTCAGCGACCGTGCGCAATACGGTGTCGAAGATTACTGGTCGTCACCTCTGGCCACGCTGGCGGCAGGCGCCGGCGACTGTGAAGATTATGCGATTGCCAAGCTCGTTGCGCTGCGCGCCGCCGGCGTTGCGCCAGCCGATCTTCGCCTCCTGATCATTCGCGAAACCGCGACCGGAGACGACCACGCCGTGGTCGCAGCCCGGTTCGAGGGCCATTGGCGGGTGCTCGATAACCGCACCTTCCTGATGCTCGAGGACAACGGGTTCGACAAATACCGCCCTCTCTTCGCGATCGATGCGGAAGGCGCGAAACGCTTTGAACAGCCGATGTTCGCGAACACCGCGCAGATCACACAGGCCCGCCCTGCCGAGATCACTCCGCGTGAGGCCGTCGCCGGCGCCGGAACTTCGGCGGCCACGTTGGGCATGGACAGTTCTGCGTTCGACGCGTTCTGTCAGACCCTCGCGATGTAACCGACATCTGACAAGGTTCGGCCGGATTGGTTCACGGTCCGACGAACTGATCTGTATCCACCGCTCAGATCTTGGCGATGGTTTGAATGGTCGCGACGAACAACAAAGCCGCGATCGTAACGAGCACCCAGCCGGGGTTGTCGCACAGCACCGTTCCCTGGCGGCATACTTCGTCGGCCAGGGACCAGCCGCGGTTCCGGGTGGCGCCGGCGAGCAGGAAGATCCCGCCCGCGCCCGTGATTGCGAGAATAAGCTGACGCATGGGTCCACTCCTTTCCACTGCCGATGTTCGGCGCGAAGGAGTGAATCAATGCTTGTCCCGATTGCTGAAACCCGGGTGCTTCGTGCGAAAATCACCCCACATCCATGGGCCGTCGCCTTGTCCATGGCCGCTCCGATGGCAGCAAACCGCTCCTCAGCACGCTCGCCGCTGGCAGCGTCGGTGACGTCGCAATCGATGCCGCGCACATCCGGGCCGACGTTATGAAGGCTTTTGATACCGGCCGCTCATGCGTCTTTCTCGATGTCGGCGAGCATCACCTTCGCCCGTCACAAATGCCGTCTTGCCGGCGAGGTCCTGCATGCTTTTCCCCAATGATTGTTCTTGTTGTCGATGCATCGTCTCACAATCGGGTGAGCCAGAACCAGCGATGACGAACGATCATCGCAAATACCGATTCAAACGAGAAATGTGAATTTGCGAATGTCTTAAAATGGACACGCGCGAGCGTCTTAATTTGATTGTTATCCGTCGCGTCCGGATGGAACCGCTGAACACGCGTTGCAGCCGGAACATTTTTATCGCGGAAGGATTTTTGCCGATGGCAACACGTGTCCAAAGACTTGCAGAATTTGACGGCAATGGCGAACCGTCCCCCGATGAGGCGGTTCAGGTTTTATGCGAGGACAAGAGCGGGACCTATCAGCTTCCCTTTGCATGCCGCCGGGTCAACGGTGAATGGCGCAACAGCGAATCCGGAAGTCTCGTTGAAGCAATGGTGGTCGGCTGGCGGCGGCCCAGAGAAGCACGATCCTGATCCGAAGAGCCGCATTTGCATAAAGCGCAAACCGGTCTCCGGATCAGATCATGCCTGACAGAGTTGGTGCTTACTTCTTCGTCTTGGATGCGGCGTAACGTGCCTTGGTCTCGGCATTCATCGGATAGAGGCCGGGCAGTTCCGCGCCGTTGTTGACCTCGTTGACGATCCAGCCCTCCATTGCCTCCTGCTCCGGACCTTCCGTCAGGATCAGTTCAAGGAATGCCTGCGGGATCAGCACCGCGCCGTCCTGATCGGCCACGATCACGTCATCGGGAAACACGGCAACGCCGCCGCAGCCAATCGGCTCGCCCCAATTGACGAACGTCAGCCCGGCGACTGACGGAGGGGCAGCCGCGCCGTTGCACCACACCGGAAGTCCGGTGCCGAGCACGCCCTCCAGATCGCGCACCACGCCATCCGTCACCAGCGCGGTGACGCCGCGCTTTGCCATGCGCGCGCACAGAATGTCGCCGAAGATACCTGCATCGGTGATGCCCATCGCATCGACCACGGCGATGCAGCCTGCCGGCATCGCCTCGATGGCGGTACGGGTCGAAATCGGCTTCGACCACGATTCCGGCGTCGCAAGATCTTCCCGTGCGGGAACGAAGCGCAGCGTGAACGCCGGACCGACCAGACGCTCCTGCCCCGGACGCAACGGGCGTGACCCGCGCAGCCAGACGTTGCGAAGCCCCTTCTTGAGAAGGATGGTCGTAATGGTGGCGGTCGTGATCTTCTTGAGCGTTGCGATGGCTTCGGGCGAGAGCGACATAAGGGAAACTCCGGGTGTGGTTGCCAGCCTTTTTGCGAAAGCGCGGCATCGCGTCAAGGCGGCAATCGCGTGACCGGTAATGTCCGCTTATGCGTTGCGATAACGCCAACTTATTTGCCATTTTAGCGGGAGTGTCGGACAAAGGGAGTGTCCATCCTGAGATCTCCGGCCTGCCGATGACCACCCCGCCCCGCATCCTCCCGTCCGGAGACACTGCCCTGGCGGTCGAATTCGGCCGCAGCATTGATCCAGCGGTCAACCGGCAGGTCCTGGCGCTCGATCGCGAAGTCGCGAGCGCAGCCATTGCGGGAGTCCTGGAAACCGTTCCGACCTATCGCTCGCTGCTGGTTCACTACGATCCCTTGCTGATCGACTTCGCGACATTGTCGCAAAAGCTGCTGGCGCTCGCGGAGCGGCCTGTTCCAGCACAAACCAACATCCGGCGCTGGCGCGTGCCGGTGGTCTATGGCGGCGAATACGGCATCGACCTCGACGACGTGGCGCGCGCGCACAGTATCTCGACGGCTGATGTCATCGCAAAGCACACCGGCAGCGAGTATCGCGTCGCGATGATTGGCTTCACACCCGGCTTCGCTTATCTGAGCGGCCTCGATCCCGCCATCGCCACGCCGCGGCGCGAGAACCCGCGAACCGAAACACCGGCCGGCACCATTTCGATCGGTGGTGTGCAGGCGTGCGTGCAGTGTCTTGCCGCGCCGAGCGGCTGGCATCTGCTCGGGCGAACGCCAGTCCGCACCTTCCATCCGCATCGCGATCCGGTGTTTCTGATGGAACCCGGCGATGCCGTCACCTTCCATGCCATTGCGGCCAGCGAGTTTGCTTCGCTTGATCGCGCCGCTGAACGCGGCGAAGCTGTCGCAGAGTTGATCGCGTCATGAGCAAGCTTGTTGTCGTCACAACCGGGCCCGCGACATCAATTCAGGATGCCGGCCGGTTCGGCGCGCAACGCTATGGTCTCACCACCAGTGGTGCGATGGATCGCACGTCGCTGGCGATGGCTAACACCCTTGCGGGCAATTCTCCGCTCGCCGCCGCGATCGAAATCGGACCATTCGCGACCGCGTTTACGGCACGCAACGGGGCCGTGCGCGTTGCCCTTTCGGGCGCAGCACGTGTTGCGGATGTTGCAGGCTCGCCGCTGCTTATGAGCGAAACGGCGTTGATTGCGGACGGCGAAACGCTCAGGCTCGGCGCGGCCCGCAGCGGCGTGTTCACTTATCTCGCCATCGAAGGCGGCATCGCGGGAGAACCCGTGTTCGGAAGCCTGTCGGTCAATGCGCGCGCCGATCTCGGCAGTCCCTTCCCCCGGCCGCTGCAAGCCGGCGATGTACTCGACGTTGGAACCGCGCAATTCACTTCGCATGAGCGCGCGCTGGACACCTTCGATCAGCCGCAGTCCCCGATCCGCGTCGTCATGGGACCGCAGGACGACGAGTTCGGCGCGGCATGCGATGTATTCCTTACCAGCGAGTGGCGCATCTCGGCGACCAGCGACCGGATGGGCTATCGGCTGGAAGGCCCGAAGGTTGTTCACCCCGGCGGCCATAACATTGTTTCTGACGGCGCGGTCCACGGCAGCATTCAGGTGCCGGGCAACGGCCAGCCTATCGTGCTGATGGCGGATCATGGCACGACCGGCGGCTATCCGAAGATTGCGACCGTCATCAGCGCCGATCTGGGACGGTTCGCGCAGATGCAATCAGGTGCGATAGTCCGCTTCAAGGCAGTCACCGTTGAAGAAGCCCAGAACGAGGCGCGCAAGCTGGCCGAATTCATTCAAGCGCTGCCGGGCCGCATTCACATCGCGGGCGGCTCGAGCCTCAATCTCGTCGAACTGCAAAAGGCCAATGTCGCGGGCGTTGCGGTAAACGCCATCGACGACCCCTGAATCTTCAAGAGGCGCATCCATGACTATCGATCTCAACAGTGATCTCGGCGAAGGTTTCGGTGCGTGGGACATGGGCAACGACGACGCGATGCTTGGCCTCGCCAGCAGTGTCAACGTCGCGTGCGGCTTTCATGCGGGCGATTCCGACATCATGCTGAAGACCGCGAGGCTCGCGAAAGAGCGCGGTGTCAGCATCGGTGCGCATCCCGGCTATCGCGATCTGCACGGGTTCGGACGGCGGCCGGTCCCCGGACTGAAATCATCCGAAATCGAGACCATGGTCGCCTACCAGATCGGAGCGTTGCAGGCGGTCGCGTCTTTGGCCGGTCACAAGGTGACCCACGTCAAGGCGCACGGTGCGCTTTCAAATGTTGCATGTGCCGACGACATGACCGCACGCGCCATCGCGACCGCGATCAAGGCTGTCGATCCCAATCTGTATTTCGTGGTGCTGCCGAACACGGCGCTGGTACGTGCCGGTGAAGCCGCCGGGTTGAAACTGATCCATGAGGTGTTCGCCGACCGAGCCTACGAGGATGATGCGCAACTGGTGGCACGCAGCAAACCCGGGTCGGTGCTTCATGACGGCGACCAGATCGCGCAGCGTGTGATCCGTATGGTTCAGGACAACGCTATCACTGCCGCTTCCGGGAAGGTCATCCCGGTGAAGATCGACACCGTCTGTATTCACGGCGACACGCCCGGCGCGGTCGAGATCGCGCGCAAGGTGCGGGCGGGGCTTGAGAGCAGCGGCATTACCGTCGCGCCGTTCAGCTCGCGGCGCTAGCTTCCATCGGTTGCGCGACGCCGGTCTGCGCGATCAGCCGCTTCAACTCCGGAATGCAGGAGCCGCAGTTGGTGCCGGCCTTGAGCTTCGCGCCGATCTCGGCAACGGTTCGCGACCCTTCCGCAATCGCGCCGCAGATCGCGTTGCGTCCGACGCCGAAGCACGCGCAGACCACGGGGCCGTCGTTCGCTACGCCATCGGCGGACTTGCCCGACAGCAACAGCCCGCGCTGCTCGTCGCTGATCGTCTCTGCAGCGAACGCCATCTTCACCGCTTCCCAGCTGGGTGTGTCCTTCGCCGGCCCGATGAACACGCAGGCTTCAAGCCTGTCGCCGGAGAACTGCGCTGCGCGATACACGCCGCGGGCGGCGTCTTCGTACTCTGCGATGTGTCCTGCTTCTCCTTGCGGCGACAGGAAGGTTCTCCAGGCAGCAACGTCCAGATTGCTGGCGATGAGATAGCCATAGCCGCCCGTAACAGCGACGCGCGACCACCCCACGTCCTTCGGAAACGACATCGGCCTGCGCGAGAGAACGAAACCACGCTGCCCGAACGTAACCGCCTCAATGGCAACAGGCGTGGCCTTGTTTTCCGGCTGCCCGGAGAACGGATCGGTGAATGGCGCGACCAGCGCTCCTACCCGCCCCGATGCCGAGTTTTCCTGGCTCCAGTGAATCGGCGCGAACAGCATGCCGCGCTGCTGGCGCTCGCTGACGACAACTTTGAGAATGCACTGGCCGAGATCGGTCGCAAGCCGCGCATAACCGCCATCGACAACGTCCGCCTGGGCGGCGTCGGCCGGATGAATCTCCACATAAGGTTCAGGCAGATGCTGGCCGAGGCGCGGACTGAGACCGGTGCGTGTCATGGTGTGCCACTGATCGCGGATGCGCCCGGTATTGAGCCGCAGCGGACGTGCCTCCGAAACAGCGCCGCGCAGCATCGGAACGTCAGGCGCAACGAAATGACCCTTGCGATCCGATGTATAGTAGCGGCCCTCGGCGAAGAAACGCTGCGCCGCTTCGCGTTCGCCCCTCGGCATCGGCCACATGAACGGCGGCATTGAATCGAATTCGTCGTCGGCTACTGATGCCATCGCGCCGATATCAAAATCCCGGCTACCGCCGTTCTCGAACGCAGACAGTTCGGCATGCTCGCGGAAGATGTCGGCGGCAGAATGATAGGCGAATGCCGCGCCGTAGCCGAGGCGCTCGGCGACTTCGCTCATGATCCACCAATCCGGCTTCGCCTGACCGGGTGGCGGCAGGAATGCGCGCTGCCGGGAGATGCGCCGCTCGGAATTCGTCACGGTGCCGGACTTCTCGCCCCACGCGTGCGCAGGCAGCAGCACGTGCGCGCCGGAATTGATGCTGTCGTTCGACTGCACATTTTCCGAGATCACCAGCAGATCAAGCTTGCGCATTGCCGCGCGCACAGCATCTGCGTTCGGCAGAGACACGGCGGGATTGGTGCCCATCACCCACAGGGCCTTGATCTCGCCGCGGCCGATCGCCTGGAACATCTGAACGGCCTTGAGGCCCTCATGGGTGGCGATGTGAGGCGCCTTCCAGAACCGGCGAACGCGGTCGATGTCCGGCGGTGTGAACCCCATATGTGCCGCAAGCTGGTTGGCCAGGCCACCGACCTCACGCCCGCCCATCGCATTCGGCTGGCCGGTGAGAGAGAACGGCGAAGCCCCCGGCTTGCCGATGCGGCCGGTCGCGAGATGACAGTTGATGATCGCGTTGACCTTGTCGGTGCCCTGCGCCGACTGGTTGACGCCTTGCGAATAGAGCGTCACCACGCGCGGCGTTTTCGCGAACATCTGGAAGAACGTCGCAACATCCGTTTCCGCAAGACCCGTCGCGAGCGCCGTCACGGCAACGCTGCCCGCGATGCTGCGCGCTTTCGCCAAACCGTCGGCGAAGCCGCTGGTATGTTTATCGATATAGGAGTGATCGAGCGCACCGCTGTCTGCGAGGTAGGTCAAAAGCCCGCTGAACAGCGCCGTGTCGGTTCCGGGTTTAAGGCCGAGAAACAGATCGGCGTCGCCCGATGTCTCGGTCTGTCGCGGATCGATCACCACGATGCGCGCGCCGCGCTTCTGCTTGTTGGCTATCATCCGCTGGAACAGGACCGGATGACACCACGCCGCGTTCGATCCGACCAGCACCAGCAGGTCGGCGTGATCGAGATCCTCATAGCAGCCCGGCACCGTGTCGGAGCCGAAGGCGCGGCGATGCCCCGCGACCGACGAGGACATGCAGAGCCGCGAGTTGGTGTCGACATTCGCCGTGCCGATGAAGCCCTTCATCAGCTTGTTGGCGACATAGTAGTCCTCGGTGAGCAACTGCCCCGAAAGATAGAAGCCGACCGAATCGGGTCCATACTTTGCAATGATGTGTTGAAGCCGGTTGGCAACGTGATCGAGCGCATCGGTCCACGCGACCTCTTCGAACTTGCCGTTCGAGCAGCGGATCATGGGATGCAACAATCGTTCGCCCAGACCCAGCGTCTCGCCGAGCGCCGACCCCTTGGAGCACAGCCGCCCGAAATTGGCCGGATGCTCGGGATCGCCCGCGATGGTCGCGCCGCCCTTGCCGTCTGGCGTCGCGATGACGCCGCAGCCGACGCCGCAATAGGGACAGGTAGTCTTTGTGGGAGCGACGGATGGATCGACGTTCGTCATGCGGTCCCCCGCACGACGAACGGACCAGATATCAGAACGGATGGTAGGAGAGCGTGCCGAACACGATGGCGGCGATCAGCGCGAAGGCGCCATAGACGGCGAGCGTGTGCATGCGATCTTCCGCTTGGGCGGAAGTCACCCGGGCATGGGCTTCTGACACAATATCGCTCATCGCCGATCTCCAATCGATCACGTGATGGGATATTGAAGTGCTTCGTCAGTGACTTACAAGGCGCCCCGGAAAAAGACGATAAAGTTGCCCCCGTCCGCATCGGGAGAGAGAAATATCCTACCCGGGACCCCTGCGGAGAATGAACAGCCTCCGGCGAAACCGGCGATTTGCGCCCTTCCCGCATCAATAGACGTCCTGCTGGTAGCGGCCCTTCTTCTTCAGATCGGCTACGAACGCGATCGCCTCATCCGTCGACCGCGCGCCGAACTGGGCGGTGATATCCACGAGCGCGCGCTCGACATCCTTCGCCATCCGCTTGGCATCGCCGCAGACATAGACGTGCGCGCCGTCGGCGAGCCAGTTCCACAACTCGCGGCCAACCTCGCGCATGCGGTCCTGCACGTAGAACTTCTCTGTGCCGTCGCGTGACCATGCCAGCGACAAACGCGTCAGCAGACCGGATGCCTTCATCGCGTTCAGTTCGTCTGAATAGAAGAAGTCATACGCGCTGCGCTGATGACCGAAGAACAGCCAGTTGCGGCCCGGCGCCTTGGTGGCCTGACGGTCGTGCAGGAACGCGCGGAACGGCGCGATGCCGGTGCCCGGGCCGATCATGATGATCGGCGTGTTCGGATCCTGCGGCAGCCCAAAGCCGTGCGCCTTCTGCACATAGACGGAGAGCTGTTCGCCGGGTTTGATCCGTTCCGCGAGAAAAGTCGACGCAAGACCGAGCCGCTTGCGCTTGCCGATCACGTAGCGCACCGTATCGACGGTGAGCGACAGCTTGCCCGGCGTGGCGTTGTGCGAAGATGAAATCGAATACAGGCGCGGCTGCAATGGTTCAAGCGCCTCGATGAAAGCTTCCGGATGCGGGCGCACGCCGGAGAACTTCTGCAGCGCCGCCAGCACGTCTAGGTTGGCGGCATCGCCATCCGGATCGTCGCCGGACGCCAAGGCCCGTGCTTTCTCGCGTTGTGCGCCGCCAGTGACGAACGAGATCAGTTCAAACAGGGTGTCCGGCGCGGGCGACAGCGACACGTCGTTGAGCAGCACTTCACGCAGCGTCTTTCCGTTGACTTCGGTCGTGTGCGACGCGCCGAGCATGGCGATGATCTGATCGACAAGGCCGAGATCGTTGGCGGCAAACACCCCGAATGAATCGCCGACGACGTAATCGAGACCAGCCTGCTCCAGATCGAACTCGATATGCCAGGTCTCCTTCTCCGAGCCGGGCTTGGTGACCTGACGGCGCGAGAGGAACAAGGCTTTCGCGGGATTGTCGCGCGAGCGGCCGGGCTCTGTTGCCGGAGCCGCAGCAACAGGCGCGGTCGGCGCGATGGCGGGTGATGAAACAGCAGCAGGTGCTTTTTCAAGGTCCTCATAAAGAGCCTTCAGCATCCGCGCGGTTTCCTTGCCGCCCGGAACGCAGAGATTGAGCCGCGCCTCGGACTTGTCGGCAATCGCCTCGGAATAGTCGTGGCAGTTGTAGCCGCACTGGCCGCAGTCCTGCTGCGCCATCGCCGCCATCATCTTGCGGCGGATCGGGCGGCCTTCGGCCAGTTTCATGCGCTCCGCGATCGGCATGGTCTGGTCATGCCATGGCGCTTCGCCGTCATCACCGTCGCCGGCAGCGCCCTTCATCACGGCAGCGCCCTGCTCTGGCGACAACGGCGTCACGGCATTGTCGAGCGAGACGAGACCGGCGAAGAAGCCGTTGAGCCACGAGCGCTGCTCCTGCGAGAACGGCGCGGTTTCCGGGATGATCTCAATCTGTCCGGGCGGAGTTCTCTGGTTCATCACACAGACTCCATTTCGGTCATGCGCTTGAGGGCATCGATCTCGGTTCGCTTGGCGAAAGCGATGAAGGTCTCATCTTCCGATGAGCGATGATTGACATAGGCCTTCAGGACGCGCTCGACGATGCGCGGCGCATCTTCGGCCTTCACGTTCTGGAACAGTTCGCGTCCCATGGTCGCTTCGGTGCCGAAGCCGCCGCCGACCAGCAGGTGGTAGCCATCGACGGTGTCGCCATCGTCGTTGATCGGAACGCGCGCGCCGATCAGGCCGATGTCGCCGATGTAATGCTGGGCGCAGGAATGATGGCATCCGGTGAGATGAATGTTCACCGGTGTCTCAAGCGGCACACGCTCCTCGCACCAGGCAGCGATCTCGTCGGCATTCTCCTTGGTGTGAGCCGCGGCGAAGCGGCAGCCGGTTGCGCCTGTGCATGCGATCAGGCCGGCGCGGAGCGCTGAAGTTGTCGTTGAAAGTCCCAGCGCCTCGATGGCGGCGGTGACGGTCGCGACGTTGGCATCGGCCACGCCGGAGATCAGCAGGTTTTGCCAGACCGTGAGACGGATATCGCCATCGCCGAAATCTGCCGCGAGCTTCGCAAGTCCACGGATCTGCTCAAGCGACAACCGGCCCAGCTTGAGCGCGACGCCGATCCAGTTCAGGCCGGCCTGCTTCTGCGGATGCACGCCGATATGGGCAAAACGGTCATAGACCGGACGTGGCGCAATGGCTTCAGCCGGCACGCGCGCCAGCTTGCGGCCGAGCTTCTCCTCGACGGCGGCGAGAAACTTGTCGAAGCCCCAGGAGTCGAGCACATACTTGAGCCGCGCCTTGTTGCGGTTGGTCCGGTCGCCATTCTCGATGAAGACACGGATAATCCTGTCGGCAACTTCGGTCGCTTCCTGCGGCGTGAGAATGACGCCGGTATCGCGGGCGAAGTCCTTGTGGCCGGTGATGCCGCCCAGCGCCAGCCGAAAGTAAATTCCCGGCTCGACGTCATGCCCCTCAAGGACCTCGACAGCCTGAAAGGCGATGTCGTTGGTTTCCTCGAGTGTGGCGATGCGCCCTGCTCCATCGAACGCCACATTGAACTTCCTCGGCAGCCCGTAGAGCGAGCGGTCATTCAGAATATGGAAGTGCCATTCGCGGGCATAGCGTCGCGTATCCAGAATTTCCTGCGGATCGATGCCCGCGGTCGATGTGCCGGTGACGTTGCGGATGTTGTCGGCGCCGGACCCGCGCGAACACAGTCCGAGATCCTGAAGGCCCTCGATGACGTTGATGGCGTTCTTCGGCTCGATCTCGCGAAGCTGAAGATTGGCGCGTGTCGTCACGTGGGCATAGGGACCGCCGAAATTCTCCGCGAGGTCGGCGACGCCTGCGAACTGCCAGTGCTTGAGGATGCCGTTCGGAATCCGCAGGCGGCACATATAGGACGTCTGCGTCGGCGCCACGTAAAAAATGCCGTAATAGCGCCAGCGGAAATTGTCCGGCGGCTTCGGCGCCTCGTTGTTCTCCGCCTGCTTGACCAGCCGCGGATAGGCATCGAACGGATGCTCGTCGCGCTTGAACTTCTCCTGATCGTTGAGCTTGCCGCCCGCAGCAACCGTTCGATCCTGCGCTTTCAGGTGAATGGCATCAGGTCCAACGGGCTCCGACTTCGAAGGCGCGTTGGTGCGTGCGACACGCGAGGCCGAAAGCCCCGACACGAATCCTTCGAGATATCGCTTCTGGTCCGGAGAAAAATCGCTGGACATGTCTCATGCGGCCTTCGGTTGTGCGAGAGCGCGGCCGAACATCATGTCGCCGCGGATCGCTTCGATGGACGCCGTTGTCCTGATCAGTTCGAGGTACCAGAGCGCATCCTGCGTATCGCCGACCAGGACCGCTCCCTTGAGGCGGCCGTCGGCCACCACAAGTTTCTTGTAAGTGCCACGCCGTTCATCATTGAACACCAGCGTGTCGGTGTCGGTTTCACCGAGAAAATCGCCAGCCGAAAACACGCTGACGCCCGAGACCTTGAGATTGGTGGAAACGACACTGCCGTCGTAAAGCGCCGGACGCCCTGCGAGATGATCCGCCAGCACACGGGCCTGCTCATAGGCGGGCTCGACGAGCCCGTAGCACGTGCCACGATGTTCGGCGCATTCGCCGAGCGCAAACACATCGGCGCTGCCCGTCCGCAATTGATCATCAACGACGACGCCGCGATTGACCGGAACGCCGGCATCCTTCGCCAGCGCGACATTCGGCCGGATACCTGCAGCGAAGACCACAGCATCGGCGGCGATCACCCGCCCATCCGACAGTTCGACGCCCTGTGGCGTGTCTTCGCCGAGGATCTGTTTGGTATTGGCGCCCAGTAAAACCTCAATGCCCTTGCTCTCGACCAGCCGCTTCAACAGCGACGCTGCCGGCGCATCGAGCTGCCGCTCCATCAGGCGGTCCATCAGATGCAGCAGCGTCACCTTCGATCCCGCCTTGGCGAGGCCGTAAGCGGCCTCGAGACCCAGCAATCCCCCGCCGACCACAACGACACGTTTTTTCTCGCGGGCGAGTTTCAGCAGCAGGTCCACATCGCGGCTGTCGCGAAACGTGTGGACACCCCGCAGGTCCGCGCCGGGCACGTTCAGCCGGATGGCCGTCGAACCGGTGGCAATGACCACCTTCGAGAATGGAACGTCAGCGCCGTTCGCGAGATGGATCGTACGGCCGTTGAGGTCGATCGAATTGGCGGCGCAGCCGTAGGTCAGCGTTACACCGCGGTCGCGCCACCACGACGCCGACCGCAGCTCTATATCCTGTGAGGTGGTCTCGCCCGCCAGCACCGAGGACAACAGCACGCGGTTGTAGGCCAGCCGCGGCTCGTCACCGATCACGGCGATGGCGTAACGGCCGAGTGCGCGCTTCGCCAACTCCTCGACGAAGCGAGCGGCGGCCATTCCGTTGCCGATGATGACAAGAGGTTCGCTCAATGCCGCTGTCCTATTCCGCTGCGGCCTGCTGGCCGTAGGCTTCCGCCACCATGAATCCGGACAGTGTGCCGTAGGCATCCGTCCACGCCGCCGCGACGTCGGGCGTCCAGGCCTCGCCGAGGCCCTTTTCCAGCGTCCACAGCAACGCCGCGCCAACGATCGGATAGTGCGCAGCCTCGACACCGTAGTTGACGTGCTTCTTGGCTAGCGCACTTGCCGCTGGCAGCACCGACGGCAGGTTCGACAGTCCGTTCACCACGACACCGAGCGTGCCCATCAGCGCGCGGCGCTGCTTCGCCATGTCTCCCCTGAACAGCGGCTTGACCTGCGGTGCGATGTCAAAAAGACGGTCGTAGAAAATCACGGCTGCTTGATCGGCGATTGGAACGACCTTCGCAAAGCTGTCCTGAACAAGTGAAACCTGAGAGGGAGTCATGGTGTCCGCTCCTTTCGCTTCAGTCCTGGTTAAGCCGCCTCGACGAAACGATGACGCTCATAGAGGAACTCAAGCACGCGCTGCCGGCACTTGAGGTAAATCGGGTTGGACGCCAGTTCGAGCCGCTTGCGCGGGTGCGGCAATGGCACCTCCAGCACTTCGCCGATCCGTGCGCTAGGGCCATTGGTCATCATCACGATGCGGTTGGAGAGCAGCACAGCCTCATCGACGTCGTGCGTGATCATCATCACCGTGTTGTTGAGCTTCTGGTGCAGCGCCATCACCGAGTCCTGGAGATGGGCGCGGGTCAGTGCGTCGAGTGCGCCGAACGGCTCGTCGAGCAGCAGCACCTTCGGCTCCATCGCCAGCGCGCGGGCGATGCCGACGCGCTGCTTCATGCCGCCGGAAATTTCGGACGGACGCTTGTCCTTGGCGTGGGTCATCTGCACGAGGTTGAGGTTGTGCAGCACCCATTCATCGCGCTCGGCGCGGGTTTTGGTCGATCCGAACACCTTGTCGACGCCAAGACGCACGTTGTCATAGACCGTCAGCCAGGGCAGCAGGCTGTGGTTCTGAAACACCACGGCGCGATCCGGGCCCGGCGAATTCACTTCGCGGCCTTCGAGCAGAACGCCGCCCTGGGTCGCATTGGTCAGCCCGGCGACGATGTTAAGCAGTGTGGACTTGCCGCAACCGGAGTGACCGATGATCGAGACGTAATCGCCCTGCTCCACAGTAAGATTGATGTCTTTCAACACCTCGCTCTGAGTAGAACCGCGGGTGAAGACCTTATCGACATGATCGAGCTTGAGATAAGCCATTGTCATTCTCCCTCAGCTTGCCTGAACGCCGCGGGTCGCGATGTTACCGACGAAGGCAACCATGCGATCGAGCACAAATCCGACGATGCCGATGTAGGCAAGCGCCACGAAGATGTCGGACAGCCTTGATGAATTCCACGCGTCCCAGATGAAGAAGCCGATGCCGACGCCGCCGGTGAGCATTTCAGCCGCGACGATCGCGAGCCATGACAGGCCGATGCCGATGCGAAGACCGGTGAAGATGTAAGGCGCCGCCGACGGGATCATGATCTTCCAGAAGAACTCGATCGGATTCAGCCGGACCACAGCGGCGACGTTGCGGTAGTCCTGCGGAATATTGCGGATGCCGACCGCGGTGTTGATGATGATCGGCCAGATCGAGGTGATGAAGATCACGAAGATCGCCGATGGATTGCTGTCACGGAAGGCCGCGAGCGAAATCGGCAGCCACGCCAGCGGCGGAACCGTGCGCATCACCTGGAAGATCGGATCGAGGCCGCGCATCGCCCAAACTGATTGGCCGATAATTGCGCCGACCAGCACTCCGACCACGCTTGCAAGACCGAAGCCGACAGCGACGCGCTGAAGTGATGTGAGGACGCGCAGGCCGAGCCCGATGTCCTGCGGTCCGGTGACAAAGAACGGATCGAGGATGAGGTCCTTGGCATCGGCCCAGATGCGGGACGGCGACGGCAGCGTCGCGCCCGGCTTCATGCAGAGGATCTGCCAGACGCCGAAGATCAGGACGAGCATGATGAACGGCGGGACCACACGGGCCGCCAGCGCACGTAAATTCGGAAACAGCTTGTCCGTCAGAAAACTGCGTGATGACTTCGGCAGCGGGACGACCGCTGCGGTCGCAGCCGGCGACGGCGCCGGTGCCGGGAGAGTGCTGGTTGTTTTTGCGAGCGGCATGTTCATGAGATCGCCTCGGTTGTGTTAGGTGCGGGGCCGCCCCTGCGTGGGGCGGCCCGCAGGGTCTCAGGCATCGATACGCTTGATCGACAAACTCTTGAGGTACGCCGACGGATTTTCAGGATCGAAGACCTTGCCGTCGAAGAAGGTTTCCTTGCCGCGCGACGTGCTGGCCGGAATATCGGCCGCGGCGACGCCGAGCGCCTTGGCTGCCGACTTCCAGATGTCTTCGCGATTGACCTTGTCGACCAGCGCCTTGACGTCCGTCGTCGGCTCGAACTTGCCCCAGCGGATGTCTTCGGTGACGAACCAGGCGTCATGACTCTTGAACGGGTAGGACGCGTGGTCCTGCCAGAACTTCATGAACTGCCTGGTGCCCTTCTCCATCCGGCCGTTGCCGTAATTGATGTCACCGTTGGCGCGGCCGATGATGTCGGCGACCGGAACGTTGAACCACTGACGGCGGCCGACGATCTCGGACATTTCGGCGCGGTTCGCGGGCTTGTCGCACCACTGCTGCGCTTCCATCACGGCCATCAGGATGGCCTGCGTCGCCTTGGGATATTTGTCCACGTAGTCGGCGCGCAGGCCGAGCGCCTTTTCCGGGTGCTTCGACCAGATTTCGCCGGTCGAGCAGGCCGTGTAACCGATGCCCTGGTTGACGAGCTGTTCGCCCCACGGCTCGCCGACGCAGAAGGCGTCCATGTTGCCGACCTTCATGTTCGCCACCATCTGCGGCGGCGGAACGACGATGGTCGAAACGTCCTTGTCGGGATCGATGCCGCCGGCGGCGAGCCAGTAGCGAATCCACAGGTCATGGGTGCCGCCGGGGAAGGTCATGGCGACCTTCACTTCCTTGCCTTCGGCCTTCTTCTTGGCAAAGGCTTCCTTCAGCGCGGATGCGTCCGCGGTGACCTTGAGATCCTTGTAGTCGTTGGAGACCGAGATCGCCTGCGCATCGAGATTGAGGCGCGACAGGATGTACATCGGCGTCGGCACGTTGTTCTGCGTCACCTTGCCCGCCGAAATCAGATACGGCATCGGCGTCAGGATGTGTGCGCCATCGATGCCGTTCTTCTCGCCGCCGAGGACGAGGTTGTCGCGCGTCGCGCCCCAGGACGCCTGCTTGGTGACTTCAACGTCCGGCACGCCGTGCTTCGCGAAAATTCCCTTTTCCTTTGCGATCACCAGCGGCGACGCGTCCATCAGCGCGATGTAGCCGAAGATCGCCTTGGTCACTTCCGGTCCGGCGGTCTGCGCGAATGCGCCGCCGGGAAAATTCAGTCGCGCCGCAGCCAGCAGCGCCGCCGTTCCCGCACCGGCCTTGAGCAGCGCGCGGCGGCTCATCTTGCGGTCCGCCAGTCCCTGTTTGGTGGTCTTGGTCATCGTGTCTGTCGTCCTTTCGACCGTGTCGCTGTTTGACTGCCGTTCAATCGCCCTACGCACAGGTTTCCTGCTGCCCAAAAACAAAAAAGCCGCCAGCTCGAGACCCACCCATGAGGCTCTCGAGACAGCGGCATTGCTGTTTGGGCCATCGGTGGACCCGGCAGGCCTTCGTTCGGCCTGCCCTAGCTATTCAAGGATCGTGCCAGCCGCGTGCGACGCAGCAAGTTCATATTTTTCAATGAGTTGGAGAGGTGCCTTGATATGAAGCAGGCTGCCGTCGCGGCCTCTCCAAACGGCAAATGCACACTTCTTGCGCGGCGCACAAGAATTGGGCAGGCGTCAAAATGAACCGGGAATCGCTATTAGAGCTGACGCCGCTTGATGGTCACGGAAGCAAGATGCGCCGGGATGTCATTAGGATCGAACAAGGGGCCGTCAAAGGCGCCCACGCTGTCCTGAATAGCCCGTACGGGCGTCTTCGGTGCGCCGAGCGCGGCGTCATAGAGATCGGGCCGGAAGACCTTCCTGGCGGTCTCCAGCGCCTCCCGTGAATAAGCCGCCTGCCCCCAGCGAACCATCTGGGCGTAAAGCCAGGCCGCCTGCACGGGATCGGGCCGCGCGGCACCTTCCCGGCCGATCAGCAGATAGCGCCCGCTTTCGCGGATTGTCCCGCCAGGAGAGATTTTCAGGCGACCGTCGAGGGTTCGCCGGATCACCTCGGGATCGACCCCGATCCGTTCCGGGGCCCCGAGGATGCGGGACACTTCGGTCCGATTGTCCGGGTTCTCGATAAAGTCTGCCGCGTGGCCATGCGCGCGCGTCAGCCGGGCAAGGACTTCCGAATTCTTCAGCGCCCACGTCTCGCGCACCGCGAGCACCTTTTCAGCCGCGCGCTCGAGAATGTCCGAGACGTAATGCAGAATGTGTCCGACGCCGAGATCGACCGCGACCGAGTTCCACGGCGCACCGACGCAGAAGGCATCGACATGGCCGTTGGCGAGACTGTCCACCATGTAGGGCGGCGGCAGCACCACAAGCCGCACGTCCTCGTCGGGATCGACGCCGCCGGCGGCCATCCAGAACCGGAGCTGATAGTTGTGGGTCGAGAACGGAAACGTCATGCCGAAGGTTAGCGGTTCGCTGCCGCTCTTGCGCCTCGCCGCCACGACCCGCGCCAGCGCTTTCGCCGTCACCATCGGATTGGCCGGATCGCCGTCAGCCTCTCCTGTGATTGCCGCGTACAGAGCGGGCGAGACCGTGATCGCGTTGCCGTTCAGCCCGAGATTAAAAGGCGCGATGATCGGCACCTTGACCTGCGACAAGCCGAGTGTCGATGCGATGGCGACCGGCGCCAGCAGATGTGCGGCATCGAACAGGCCGATATTGAGCTTGTCGCGAACGTTCGACCACGACACCTCACGCACGAGTGTCACGTCAAGCCCTTCAGCGGCGGTGAAGCCCTTGTCTACGGCGACCAGCAGCGCGGCCGCGTCCACCAGCGGAATAAATCCAATCCTGAGCGGTGTACCTGTCATTTCAACAACTCCGCCGCAGTAATGATCGATTGGGCGATTTCGCCGATCTTCTTCTTCTCGCGCATCGCGGTGGATCGGATCAGCACATAGGCCTCTTCTTCTGTCAGCCCCTTTGCCTTCATCAGCAGGCCCTTGGCGCGATCGAGGATCTTGCGGTCTTCCAGCGCCGATCTGGTGCGGTCCAGTTCGTCCTGCAGTTTGGAGAAGGCGTTGAACCGCGAAATGCACAGGTCGAGGATCGGCTTGATCCGTTCCTTTTTCAGGCCATCGACGATGTAGGCTGAGACACCGGCCTCGACCGATTGCTGGATCGAGGCTGCGTCGCTCTGGTCCACGAACATGGCGATCGGCCGCCGCACCGCGCGGCTGACCTGGAACATCTGCTCCAGAATGTCGCGGCTGGGGTTTTCAAGATCGATCAGGATGACGTCGGGATCGATGCGATAGATCCGCGCGAGGAGATTGTGCATCTCCGTAATGTGCTCAACGCTGGTAAAGCCCGCGTCGCGCAGTCCCTCCTTGAGGATTGCCGCTCTGATCGGGCTTTCGTCGACGATAACTATCTTGAACGACGAATCCGCAGCCATTCAGTACTCGCATTCCGGCAAATCAGTCCTAGCATAACCGCCAGCACTGCTTAAAGCCTTGTAATTGGGGCTGATCAGGGATAGCTCCTGCATTCTCCCAACAGGTGTGGTCGTATGGAACAGGGCGTCGCCCCAAAAGTCAGTTTTGTGTCGCTTGGATGCCCTAAGGCTTTGGTGGATTCCGAGCGGATCATCACGCGCCTGCGCGCCGAGGGTTATGAACTGGCGCGCAAGCATGACGGCGCCGATCTGGTCATCGTCAACACCTGTGGCTTCCTCGACAGCGCCAAGCAGGAGTCGCTCGGCGCCATCGGCGAGGCCATGGCCGAGAACGGCAAGGTGATCGTCACCGGTTGCATGGGCGCGGAGCCCGAGCAGATCGAGAAAGCCTACCCGAACGTGCTCTCGATCACAGGGCCGCAGCAGTATGAAAGCGTGCTTGACGCCGTGCACCGCGCACTGCCGCCGCTGCACAATCCGCACATCGATCTGGTGCCGCCGCAAGGCATCAAGCTGACGCCCCGCCACTACGCATATCTGAAAATTTCAGAAGGCTGCAACAACCGCTGCACCTTCTGCATCATTCCTAAGCTGCGCGGCGATCTGGTCTCACGTCCCGCCAGGGAGGTTCTGCTCGAAGCCGAGAAGCTTGTCGCGGCCGGCGTCAAGGAATTGCTGGTGGTGTCGCAGGACACCTCGGCCTACGGTGTCGACATCAAATATGCGACCAGCATGTGGAAGGACCGCGAGGTCCTCGCGAAATTCTTCGACCTGTCGCGCGAACTCGGCGAACTCGGCGCGTGGGTGCGACTGCAGTACGTCTACCCCTACCCGCATGTCGATGAAGTCATCAGCCTGATGACCGAGGGCAAGGTGCTGCCCTATCTCGACATCCCCTTCCAGCACGCCTCACCTGAAGTGCTGAAGCAGATGCGCCGCCCGGCGTCGCAGGACAAGACACTCGGCCGCATCAAGAAGTGGCGCGAGGAATGTCCGGATCTCACGCTGCGCTCGACCTTCATAGTCGGCTTCCCCGGCGAGACCGATTCCGATTTCCAGTATCTGCTCGACTGGCTCGATGAAGCGCAGATCGATCGCGTCGGCTGCTTCAAGTACGAGCCGGTCGCGGGCGCGACCTCGAACACCATCGAGAACCCGGTGCCGGAAGAGATCAAGACCGCGCGCTGGAATGCGCTGATGGCACGGCAGCAGAAGATTTCCGCGCAGCGCCTCAAGCGCAAGGTCGGCACCCGCCAGCAGGTCATTATCGATGAAGTCGGACCGACCGTGTCGAAGGGACGCTCGAAGGCCGACGCACCTCAGATCGACGGCGCGGTTTACGTCTCAAGCCGCCGGCCGCTGAAAGTCGGCGAAATCGTCACCGCGAAGATCGACCGCGCGGATCAATACGACCTGCACGGGACCGTGGCGGGGTTCTGATTTCTCTGTCATTCCGGGGCGCGAGCTTTTGCGAGCGAACCCGGAATCCAGCAGTTATTTCCGATGAACTCTTCGGGATTCCGGGTTCGCGCGAAGAGCGCGCCCCGGAATGACCGCGATAATTTACGGCTTCAAAATCCCCGATCCCGTCGTGACGCGGCTCTCGAGATCGCGATGCGCCTTCTGCGCATCCTTCAGTGCGTAAGCATGATTGATCGGCACATGCAGCGTGCCGCTGATGACCGCCGCGAACAGCGTATCCGCCCCCTCCATCAGTTCCTTGCGCGTCCCGACATAATCGTTCAGCTTCGGCCGTGTCGCGAACAGCGAGCCATGATTGTTCAACTCGGCGATGGAGAACGGCGGAACCGGTCCCGACGCGTTACCGAACGACACGAACAGGCCTCGCTTCCTGAGTGACTTCAGCGATCCGGCGAACGTGTCCTTGCCGACGCCGTCATAGACCACGTCGCACAATTCGCCGCGGCTGATCTGCTTCACGCGCTCAGCAAAATCTTCCTGCTTGTAGAGAATGACGTGATCGCAGCCGTTGGACAGCGCCAGCTTCGCCTTCTCCTCGGTGCCGACAGTGCCGATGACATTCGCGCCCAGCGCCTTGGCCCACTGGCATGCGAGCAGACCGATGCCGCCGGCTGCGGCGTGGATCAGCACGCGATGGCCGGGCTCGACCTTGAAGGTTTTGTGCAGCAGGTACCAGACCGTCAGTCCCTTGAGCATCAGCACCGCCGCCTGCTCGTGCGAGATGTGGTCCGGCAGCTTCACCAGCTTGTCGGCGGGAATGTTGCGCTCGGTCGCGTAGCCGCCGAGATTGAAGTAGTACGCCACGCGGTCGCCGGGGTGAAAATTGGTCACGCCCGGCCCTGCGGAGATCACTTCGCCGGAGGCCTCGTTGCCGACAACGAACGGCAGGCCCGGCGCTTTATAAAGACCGGTACGGTAATACGTGTCGATGAAGTTCAGGCCGATGGCGTGCTGGCGGATGCGGACCTCGCCAGGACCGGGCGGAGGCACCTCGACGTCCTCGTAGATCATCACTTCCGGACCGCCCACCTGGTGGACGCGCACAGCCTTGGTCATGGTTTCTCCCGGCCTTTTCTCAAGCAATCTCAACCGGGAGCCAAGTCCATCGGCAGCAAATTGTCAACGCGGACCAAAGCCGCGTCCGATCAGCCCTTTTGCAGGCTCGTCCGCTTCTTGCGGTTGCGCTTGGCGAGAATGTTGAAGAACTCGACTGCCGCCGAGAAACAGATTGCCACATAGATAAACGCGCGCGGAATGTGGAAGTGGAATCCGTCAGCGACCAGCGCAACGCCGATCAGCACCAGGAATGCAAGCGCCAGCATCTTTGTCGTCGGGTGCTCCTTCACGAACGCGGCAACAGGCCCGGACGAGACGTACATCACGCCGACGGCGATGATGACAGCGGCGACCATGATCTTGATATCGTCCACCATACCGATCGCGGTGATGATGGAATCGATCGAGAACACCAGATCGATAATGATGATCTGGATGATGACCCAGAAAAACGCGCTGGGTGTGGCCTTGGCGGTTTCCTCGACCTCCTTGGCTTCAACCTCGGCATGAATTTCATGGGTCGCCTTGGCGATCAGGAACAGGCCGCCGACGATGAGGATAATGTCGCGCCACGACAGTGCGAACTTGCCGACAGTGATCACCGGCTGGGTAAGACCGATCAGCCAGACCAGGATGCTCAGCAGCGCGATCCGGAAGATCAGCGCAAGCGCGAGACCGATCTTGCGGGCGCGCTCTGCCTGTTCGGGCGGAATGCGCGAGACGATCACCGACAGGAAGATCACGTTGTCGATCCCGAGCACGATTTCAAGCGCGGTGAGTGTCAGCAGCGCGGCCCAGGCTTCGGGGCTCGTCAATAATTCCATCATGTGCGGTTTCCACCAAACAGTCTGATCAACACGTCACTCAGAAGAATGTATGCGCCGATGGCGCACAGCCCGGCTGTGACCCACCACGACACCTCGAAATTGGCGGCGATCGCGATCACTGCCAGTACCGCCCAGATGACCAGCAACGCGATGTTTAGCTCGCGGAACCGGGTGGTCCGCAGCGGATGCATCACATTGAACGGCACGAAGGTCAGCGCGACCAGAATGGCGAGCGCGATGCTGCCGACTGCCGCCGGAGGCTTGAGCAGGAACAGGTAAAACGCTGCTGCATTCCACAGCGCCGGGAAACCGCGGAAGTGATTGTCGTCGGTCTTCATCCGCCGGTCGGAAAAATACAGCGCACCGGAAATGACGATGGCCGCGCCAAGCACATATGTCGCCAGCGGTATCAGCAAGCCGCTGGCGGTGATTGCATAGGCGGGAACGAACACGTAGGTCAGAAAATCCACGACCAGATCGAGCGTGTCACCGGACCAGTTCGGCAGCACGTCGCCGACATTGAGCCGCCGCGCCAGCGGCCCGTCGAGACCGTCGATCAGCAGCGCCAGCCCCAGCCAGCCGAACATCCCGGCCCAGTGTTCCCTCACCGCCTCCAGCATGGCGATCAGCGCGACCGCGCCGCCCAGCGCGGTGAATATATGAACCCCGAACGCGCGCATGCGCATTCTGGCGGGAAACGGGGGCTGGTCCTGCGGGCTGGGCGCGCTCATGTGTTCACGTGACTAACAGGATTCCCGGCATTTTGCATATCCGGTGTTGCCTCCTTACTTTGTGACAAAGCGCGAACCGGATTTGCCTAAAATGCCCCTTAGGAAGACAACCCGAAATCCATTGTGACGCCGGAAAATTCCGGCGATAGATACCCGATGACCGAAACCCGACCTGCATCGCAAAACTATCACACCGCCGTTGTGGGCGGCGGACCTGCCGGGCTCGCCGCAGCCATCGCGCTGGCCCAGGCCGGCGTCGACACAGCCCTGATCGCGCGGCGCTCGCCCTATGCCGACAACCGAACGACCGCCCTGCTCGGCGGCTCGGTGGATTTCCTGCAATCGCTGGACGTCTGGCGGCGCTGCTGCGATGACGCGGCCGCGCTGCGCACCATGCGTCTGGTGGACGACACGCGACGCCTGATCCGCTCGCCGGAGGTGAAGTTCTCGTCGGATGAGATCGGCATGGAGGCGTTCGGCTACAACATCGAGAATCGTTTGCTGATGGTCGCGATGGAAGCGCGCGCGGCCGAATTGCCGAACCTCGTTCGTATCGATGACGAAGCAGAGACCATCGCTACCGGCGAATCGTCAATCGCGATCACGACGAAACAAGGCCAGACGCTCACCGCGGCTCTGGTGGCCGGTGCGGACGGCCGGCATTCGCTCTGCCGGGAGGCCGCGGGCATCGGCGTCAAGCGCCGCGACCTTGGCCAGTCGGCGCTGACCCTGAACGTGACCCACACACGTCCGCACGGAAACTGCTCGACTGAATTTCACACCGAGTCCGGCCCGTGCGTTTTCGTCCCCCTACCCGGCGAGAGATCCAGCATCGTCTGGGTGCTGAAGCCGGACGAGGCCGAGCGGCTGAAGAGCCTCGATGACCAGGCGCTCGCGATCGCCGCCGAGAAGCAATCGCATTCGATCCTTGGAAAACTCACCGTCGCCCCGGGCCGTCATGTGTTTCCCCTGGCGATCGAGAACCCCGATCATCTCGCAGCGAAACGCATCGCGCTGGTCGGCGAAGCCGCGCATGTGCTGCCGCCGATCGGCGCACAGGGTCTCAATATGGGACTTCGCGATGCTGCCGATCTGGCGGAGATCGCGCGGGATGCACTCTTGACGGGTACCGATCCCGGCGATGACGCAGTGCTGCAACGCTACGCCCGCGCACGGCGCGCCGATGTCTTCAGCCGGACCTTCGCGGTGGACATGGCGAACCGCACGCTGCTCAGCGATTTCCTGCCGGCGCAATCGCTTCGCGCCGCCGGCATGCATATGCTGAATTCGGTCGGCCCGCTCCGCCGGCTCGCAATGCGCGAGGGCTTATCGCCGTCGTGGCGCGGACGGTAGTGGCCGCGAGGTATCGGCCTTACCGGACCGGCACCAGATGAACGCGATCGATCGTTCCGCCGCTGGCGGCGAAACTCTTCATCGCGGCTTCGATCAACGCATCGACCTTGGCAACATCAAAAGCCGGAGCCGCAGCATTCAGTTCGAGATCGGTTTCGACAACCAGCACCGTCTCCACACCGTCCTTGTCGATTTCAATCGTCGTCCGGATGCTTTTGGCATTGGGATGATTAATCGTCATTGGAGCGCTCCTGCGTTCCGCCGCAGCCTATCACAGCCGCGGCGGTTACGGGGCGCCGATGTCTTCGGCCGTACGCGCCGCGACGGACTATCGCCGTCCCGGCGGGAGCGTCAGGGGTTAGCTGTCGAAGCCCACGAACACCGTGGCTTCTTCGACTGACTTTCGCTCAGACACCACCGCATTTGCCGGGAAAGTTTCATCCGGCCATCCCAATGCGATGCTTTTCATGATGATTTGATCGTCGGCTATACCGGCATGCTCACGGACCACCGGTGACTGCATGATGCCCTGGCTATTGATCACAGCTCCCAGTCCGCGAGACCAGGCGGCATTGACCAGGGCGGTCGCCACCGCGCCGCAATCGAACGGCGTATCGTCGCTGCCGTCCAGCACGCGATCGTAAGTCACGATGATGCAGACAGGCGCGTCGAACTGACGGAATCCGCGCAGAACCCAGTCCTGGCGCATATCCTTGTCATCGCGTGCGATCCCCATTGCGGAGAACAATTGCTTGGCGACGCCAACCTGCCGGTCGCGGTGCGCGCCTGAGAATGCTTGGCCTGTCCGGAATTCGCGCGACTGCGGTACGCCTGCCAGCATTCTCTCGGTATTTCCGGCCCGGATTCGATTGAGCGGCTCGCCGGTGACGACGTAGAAATTCCAGGGCTGGGTATTCATCGACGACGGAGCCCGCATCGCCAGATTGATGATTTCCTCAATCAGTTTTCTCGGCACAGGATCCGGTTTATAGCCGCGAATGCTCCGCCTGCCGAGGATAACGTCATCGAACTGCATTGGCCTGAAATTCCCTGGTGGTGATTGAAGGAACTTCATTACTTGCGGTTCAGCAGCCGTCAAGCAAGACGCAGGATGTGGCACATAGGCGGTATGCCCGGCGCGGAAACCGCCTGCGCAAACCGGCCTCAACATCCCTTGCAGATGCTTTTCACCTTCTTGTCGACGTCCCTGTCTTTCTTGTCGACCTGAGGATCGCCGGTGCCCGTCGCGGCCGAACCTGTCGTGCCAGATCCTGACGGCGCCGCCGTGCCCAGCGAGTTTGTGCCGGGCGAACCTGCGCTGGTGCCGAGCGATCCGCCGCTTGCTGCGCCGGGCGACGATGCACCGGTTGATCCGCCGGAACCACCGCCAACTCCGCCTGATGCTTGCGCGAGAACAGCGGTGCCGCCGCCGACCTGCGCCAGCACCAATACAACTGCGATCAATCTCATTACGACCTCCGATGTCTGAACTCAGCAGTCAATCGGCGGATCGCAAAGATGTTCCGCAATCATGGAACCTGAAGTTTCGTTGCCGGTTGTCGGAACGTAACGCTTCAAGGACCTCGTCATGTCAATTCTGAAATGGGCTTTGATCTTCTTCCTGATCTCCGTCGTCGCAGGTGTCTTCGGTTTCACCGGCATTTCAGCCGCGTCGGCCGACATCGCACGCGTGCTGTTCTACATCTTCGGCGTGATCTTCCTGATCCTGCTGATACTCGGTTTCACGATCTTTCGAGCGTGATGCTCACTGAAATATCACGCCGTTCTTGATCATCCACATCACGCTGGTGAGTGTCACCACGGACACGAACGTGCCGATCAGGACCAGCGTCGAGGCCGGTTCGATCCAGGTGTCGTACTGGCGCGCGATCACGAACACGTTGAGCGCCGGCGGCAATGAGGCCAGCAACAGCGCGGTCGCCGCCCACTCCATCGGGAACGGACCGAGCAGCAGCAGAAGCCCGAGCACGATCAGCGGGTGCAGGATCAGCTTGACCGCGATGACACCCGGCACTTCCCATGGCACCCGCTCGAACGGCCGCAGCGCCACGGTTACGCCAAGCGCGAACAGCGCGACGGGCGCCGCGGCGCTTTGCAGAAACTG
Organism: Afipia sp. DC4300-2b1; assembly: GCF_049895725.1. Classification (NCBI taxonomy): domain Bacteria; kingdom Pseudomonadati; phylum Pseudomonadota; class Alphaproteobacteria; order Hyphomicrobiales; family Nitrobacteraceae; genus Afipia; species Afipia sp. DC4300-2b1. The sequence goes on along the minus strand of NZ_JAFCSX010000005.1, from coordinate 197,230 downwards.
AAACGTGTTGTCCAGCGCCACGGGTACCGGAACATGGAATGCCGCGACCAGCACGCCGAAATAGGATGCAATGATGAGCGGATGCAGCAGAATTTGTTTGACCACGAGGGCGATGGTCGGCAGTACGGGCCGGCGCTCGCCGTCGGTCAGCACCATCAGCAGCGGCACCGTGGTGAACAGAAAGATGGTGTCGAAGCAGAAGATCAGGGCCACGGGTGCTGCGGCCTTTGCGCCGAGCGTCGCGAGCGCCAGTCCCGGTCCCATATAGCCGATGTTGCCATAGCCGCCGCCGAGGCCCGCCATCGCAGACTCGCGCGTCGACAGCTTTGCGATGAATTTCGTGCCGAACATCGACAGGAAGAAAGCGCTCGCGGTCGCCAGCGTGGTGGCGATCACGAACGGCGGATTGTTCAGTTGCTCGAACGGGGTCCTTGCAAGCGTTCTAAAGAACAGCGCCGGCAGCGACACGTAGAGCAGGAAAAAATTCATCCACTCCAGGCCGGCTTCCGGCAGGCGTTTGTACTTCCCGCAGGCGTAGCCGATGAAGATCAGCCCGAAATACGGAAGGGCGAGATTCAGAATATCGATCATTGGGATACGCTTATTATGCCGCGCGGCACCAGAGAACCGACTGCGGCGCAGAGGAGACCCTCACCCGCCCGATTCAGGCGTAAACCCCTAGCATCGGCCACAATCATGGTCTATTCGACGGAGGATGATTAAAGCACGCACCGCCAAGTTTCAGATCGGCCAGATCGTCCGCCACCGGATTTTTTCGTTCCGGGGCGTGATTTACGATATCGATCCGGAATTCAACAACACGGAAGAATGGTGGCTTTCGATTCCGGAAGAGATGCGGCCCCACAAGGACCAGCCGTTCTACCACTTGCTGGCCGAGAATTCGGAATCCGAGTACGTCGCGTACGTGTCGGAACAGAACCTGCTGCCTGACGAGTCAGGTGAGCCGATCCGCCATTCGCAGGTCGCCGAAATCTTCGTCAAGGACAAGTCCGGCAGCTATCGTCCCCGCAATCCGTCACTGAACTGACGGTTGGCTTCGGCCTAGCCCCGCTTCCGCCCATCCCTCTCCTTCACCAGCGCTTCAAGCTCCTCGGTCTGCTGCGCGATGCGATCGGCATTGCGCTCCTCGTTCTGACCGCCGGACACAGCCGCCGCCTGCTCGATCAGTTGCCGGATATTGTCCCGCACGATGGCGATGCGGTCTTCGAGTTCGGAAAGCGAGAGTGCACTGTAGTCGGACATGAAGTTCTCCTGTGGCGGTGCGCAATGCATCGCTCATTCTGCAACGCGCAGGGAACTATGCCCGTTCCGTAGCCAACAAAAAAGGCGCGCATTGCTGCGCGCCCTTTGTTCGTCTGCGAAAGACCGCGTTACTTCGCGGCGGGATTGGCGGGCGGAGCCGCGTTTTCCAGCTTCTGGCGGGCTTCCGCCGCGCGCTTCTGAAGCTCTTCCTGCAACTTCTTCTGGGTCTCTTCGAAGACCTTCGGATCGGTCGGCGGACCGTCGTAAGCCTTGGGGAATTCGGCAAGCGGAAGCGCCAGCGTCAGCGGCGCGCCGTTGGCATTGATCGCCTGCACGACCAGGTTCTGGCCCTTCTTCATCTGGCCGAGAAGGTCCGGGGTCACTTCGTAGTCCGACATACAGCCGTTGGCGAAGCAGATCACGTACGGGCTCTGCAGCGGCGCATTGGCGTCGACGATGATGCGGGTGCCGTGCACGAGCTGCATGCCGAGCGGCAGGGTGACGCGAAGCAGCTTCTTCGGCTCGCCTTCCGGCTCGATGATCACGGCGGCGACGACAGGCTGCCCGGACTCGATGCGGCCGTCCTTGCCGGTGAAACACACCTGCTTGGCGTTGGCGTCCTGGCCCTTCATGCAGAACTTGGTCCAGGGCTGATAGATCAACTGGACCTGCTGGTCGGCAGGAGGCTGCTGCGGAGCACCGTTGGCGGCGGGAGCCTGCTGCTGGGCAGCGGGAGCCGGGGCTTTCGGCGCAGCCTTCGGAGCAGCCTTGGGCGCAGCGGCCTTCGGAGCCGGAGCGCCGGGCGCTGGCGCGGGTGTCTGAGCCTGGGTGCCGGTAATGGTAGCAGCAGCCAAAAAGGCGCCGGCGGTCAAAGCGGCGAACACCCGGCCGCGCGGCGAGGCCTGCGCGGCCAAGATACGGAAATTCATTGTGGAAAACCCTTTCTGAACCTTAACGCCCGCTCCCGCTCGGGGCCCGGACGCCTGTTTGTTCGGCGGCTGTCTCGGAGCCAATTGAGGCGGATACGTGACAGTGCCCGCAGCCTCCCTCGAATAGCCCGCCTTCAATACAACGGCGGACGAAAAGATCAATGCCAACAGTGATATTTGCGGGTTGCAACCCGCATTATCGTGGCCAGACGTGGTAAATTTTCGCGTGAAGTCAGCCGAATCAAACCGGGTGCCATCCGCGGTGCGCCGCAGCGGTCAAAGCTGGGCGCGGAAACTCCGCTGCGTGGCCTTGGTCTGGACGGGACTGACGGCAACGCAGGTCCAGGCCCAGCCAAGTGCTCAACCGGAACGCCACGCGCCGGTTCCGCTCCACGGTATCGCCATGCACGGGACCCCCGCCCTGCCTGCGAACTTCGCGCAGATGCCGTACGTCAATCCCGACGCCCCTAAAGGCGGCCGGATCATCTTCGGCCTGCTCGGCGCGTTCGACAGCCTCAATCCATTTATCGTCAAAGGCATCGCGGTTCAGCAAGTCCGCGGCTACGTGACCGAAAGCCTGTTGGCGCGCGGCCACGACGAGCCGTTCACGCTGTACGGCCTGCTCGCACAGACGGTCGAGACCGACAACGACCGGACCTACGTCACGTTCCGGCTCAATCCGCTGGCGCGGTTCTCGGACGGCAAGCCGGTGCTGGCCGCTGACGTGCTGTTCTCGTGGCAATTGATGCGCGACAAGGGCCGCCCCAATCACCGCCTCTACTACGCAAAGATCGAAAAGGCCGAAGCGCTGGATGAGCGCACCGTGCGGTTCGATTTCGGCGGCGCGAAAGACCGCGAATTGCCGCTGATCCTCGGTCTGATGCCGGTCTTCCCGAAGCATGCCATCGATACAGCGACCTTCGAGGAGACGTCCCTCACCGGCCTGATCGGCTCGGGGCCCTACCGGGTCACCGTCGTCCGCGCCGGTCAGAGTGTAACGTTGACGCGCAACCCGGACTATTGGGGCCGCGACCTGCCGATCAACCGCGGTGTGTGGAATTTCGACGAGGTCCGTCTGGACTATTACCGCGAAGCCAACGGCGCGTTTGAAGCGTTCAAGCGCGGCCTCTACGATTTCCGGATCGAGAACGAGCCGCTCCGCTGGCACGAGGGTTACGATTTCGCGGCGGCCCGCAACGGCGAAGTGGTGCGGGATACGGTCAAGCCCGGCACACCGCAGCCGTCGGAGTATCTGATCTTCAACACGCGCCGCCCCGTGTTCGCGGACATCCGCGTGCGGCAGGCGCTTACACTGCTGTTCGACTTTGAGTGGATCAACCGCAACTACTTCTTCGACCTGTACGCGCGCTCTGCGGGCTTCTTCGCAGGGTCCGAACTCTCCGCCTATACCCGTCCGGCGGACGCACGCGAAAAGACACTGCTTGCGCCTTACGCCGCCAGCATCCGCCCCGACATCATGGACGGCAGCTATCGCCTGCCGGTCACCGATGCGTCCGGCCGCGACCGGGTGTCGCTGCGCGCGGCACTCACATTGCTGGCGCAAGCCGGATACCAGCTCGATGGAACAGTGCTGCGGCAGAAAGCCAGCCGCAAGCCGCTGACATTCGAGATCCTGGTCACCACCCGCGATCAGGAGCGCATCGCGCTGGCCTATTCCCGCGATCTCAAGCGCGCCGGTATCGATGTGTCGGTGCGCGCGGTGGACGGCGTGCAGTTCGACCAGCGCCGGCTCGCCTTCGATTTCGACATGATCCAGAACCGCTGGGACCAGTCGCTCTCGCCGGGCAACGAACAGGCTTTCTACTGGGGCAGCGCCGCTGCCGACAATCAGGGCACCCGCAACTACATGGGCGCGAAATCCCCAGCCGTCGACGCCATGATCGCCGCGCTGCTCAAGGAGCGCGAGCAAACCGCCTTCGTGTCCGCCGTCCGCGCCCTCGACAGGGCGCTGATCTCGGGCTTCTACGCTATCCCGCTTTATAACGTACAGCAGCAATGGCTCGCACGGTGGAATCGGATAGAACGGCCAAGGGTGACCGCGGTCTCGGGCTTTCTGCCGGAGACGTGGTGGTCCAAGCCGGGCACGAAAGCGCCGTAAGCCCAAGATCGATACAGTAACGCAGTGAGCGAGACCTTGCAGACCGCACCGACCTCAGCAGCGACCTCGTCCGGCGCGCCGCTGACGCTCGACGATCTGTTCCGGCGCACGGTGCTGCGTCAGCCCGATGCCATTGCGTTGATCGATCCGCCGAACAAGCATCGCGTCACCGGCACCCAGCCGCAGAAATTGACCTTCGCGCAGGCTGATCAGGCGGTCTCAGCCATCGCCGCACGTTTTGTCGAGGCAGGGTTGCCCCCGGGCTCGATCATCGCCTTGCAGATGCCGAACACCGTCGAGTTCGCGCTGACGGTACTGGCGGCGCTTCGTGCCGGTCTGGTGGCGGCATTGCTGCCGCAGCTCTGGCGGCAATCGGAACTGACCGGGGCGCTGAACCGGATCGGTGCGCGTGCCATTGTCGGCGTCAGCCGCATCGAGATCGTCGATCATGCCGAACTGGCATTGAACGCAGCCGTTGAAGCCTTTTCGATCCGCCATGTGTTCGGCTTCGGCAACGATCTGCCCGAAGGCATGTCGCCGCTTGAAATCACAACGAGCGGCATGAACGGCTGGCTGCCGCCCGCGGCGCCGGATGCGCGCAGACCGGCGATCGTTACGTTCGACGTCACGGCGGACGGACTTCGCGCGATCCCGCGCAACCATCTGCAGTTGATTTCCGGCGGTCTTGCGATTTTTCTCGAAGCGGGCCTCCCGCAGGGCGCGCGACTGTTGTCCGCCATTGCGCCGGCCTCGTTCGCCGGTTGCGTCTCGTCCGTGGTGACCTGGCTCCTGAGCGGTGGATCGCTCGCGCTGCATCACCCAGCTGATTTGCAGGTTCTCGAACAACAGATCGTCGACGAGCGTCATGACACCCTGATCGCGCCTGCCCTGCTTGCGATCCGTCTGGCGGAGAGCGGCACGCTCGCGCGGCCCCAGGTTGCGATCAGGAATGTCGTCGGCCTGTGGCGCACGCCGGACCGCGTGATGGCGAGCGAGGACTGGCAAGACACCGGCACAACGCTCACAGACGTCTACCTGTTCGGCGAGGCCGGATTGTTCGCCGCGCGCCGTCTCAGCGATGGTTCGCCCGTGCCCATCAAGCCCGGATCGTTCAGCGCACCACGTGGTGCGGCAAGTTCGAAAGCCATCGGCGAGATCATCGTCACGCCGAAGGCGACGCTCGCGCTGCGCGGAACGATGGTGCCGGTCGCAGCCTATCGTCCAGCGCCGGGAGAGTCTCTTGTGGAGACTGCCGCTCCCGACTACGTCGATACAGGATACGCTGCGCATCTTGATCGCACGACAGGTGCCATCGGCATCACCGCACCGCCTGTCGGTCTCGTCGGCGTCGGCGGCTATCGCTTTCTCGCGCAGGATCTTGAGTCATGGGCGAAGCGGCTCGCGGCTGGCGCGATGCTGACCGCATTGCCTGATCAACTCAACGGCTTTCGCCTCGCCGGACGCGCCGGCGACAACCGCCGCGCGCGCGAAGCGCTTGGCCAGCTTGGACTTAATCCGCTCATGGTCGATGCGTTTCGCGACCGGTCCAGCGGAACCTGAGTCCGCCGTTTCATCGGTCGTATTGACCTGCCATTAACAGCCGCGGCCTAGGGTGACGGTTCGCGGGTCCGCTCAGTTTGCGGCGCTGTTCCACGGTTTCTGTGAGTCACTACGCTATGTCACAGCAAGGCCCGATCGTCACTGTCTCAAATCGGGAAGGCCGGACCCTCGCCGACGCGATCGCGCAGGTGAAGACGTTTCCGCTGGTGGATGTCTCCTGGGCTGACGCAGCCGACGCCGTCGCAAGGCTGCGGCCGGCGGCCGTGCTTGCCGCGGATACCGGCGGTCACGAGGCCGCATTGGCGCATCTGGCAAAACAGGCCGCGCAGGCTGATCCCTACGTACCAGTCATCGCCGTCGATCCCGGCAACGTGTTGCCGCAAAATGTTCTCCCGTTCACGCAAACCGGCCACAACGCCGAGCGGCTGGTCAGCCGTCTCAACGCTGCGTTGCGCGTGCGCGCCCTGCACGTCACGCTGCTGCGCCGCATGGCCAATGACCGTTCCACGTCCACCCGTATGCCGACGAGCGATCCGATCAACGATGCGACGGTCCTGCTGATCGGACGCGGCGCGGGGTATCCCGCCCTGTCGGTCGCGCTCGGCGAACAGATGGGCGTCGTCGGCGCGCTCAGCATCGAGGCTGCCGCCAAGCATCTCAATGCACGCGAGCTCGACGGCATCATCATCGGTGACGGTTTCACGCTGCGCGTGCTCGACGCCTTTCTGACTGTGCTGTCGGAAGATTCCCGGTTCCGCAATCTTCCGGTTCTGGTCGGAAGCGGATCGGGGCTGACCACGGGCTACGACCTGCCCAATCTTGAAATCTCCAACGGCGATCCGCAAACGGTCGCGGCCCACGCCGTTCCGCTGATCCGGCAACAGGCGTTCGAGTCCCGCATCGGGCGCGCGCTGAAATCGATCGATGTCGGCGGCCTGCTCGATCCGCGCACCGGATTGCTCAACGAAGACGCCTTCACCCGCGATTTCGAGACTGCCGTGACCGACACCCAGACGCGCGGCGCAGGATTGTCCGTCGCCCGCATCACCTTCGCGCACGGTTCGATCTCCGAACGCATGCGCCTCGACGCCGCGCGGATACTCAGCCGGCTGATGCGGCGGATGGATTTCGCGACGCTGGACGAAGAAGGCGCAATCGTTGTCGTCTTCGCCGAAACCGACCTGCGCAACGCACACGCCATCGCGCGGCGGCTGACCAGCGTTCTGAAGCACACCATGTACAGCACCAAACGCGACCAGCGGCTCGATCCGCAGGTGACGCTGGCGACGCTGATGCCCGGTGACACGGCGGCCGCGATTCTCCGCAGGCTTCGGGCCGAGGCACACCGGGTCGCGTCCTAAAGAATTTTACTTTCGATATCGTCAGGAACAATCGCACCGGCTTTGCATTGGTGAGCCTCTATTCCCTTTGGAGGATACCATGAAGAAGATTGCACTCGTCGCCGCGTCGCTGGCCGTTCTCGCCGGTCCGGCACTCGCCCAGACCAGCGGAACTGCTCCCGCTGAAGCCAAATTCTCGACCGTCGCGAAGGACGAGATGTTCAGCTCGAAGCTCAAGGGTCTGAACGTCTACAACCAGAAGGATGAAAAGGTCGGCGAAATCACCGATCTTGCCATCGGCAAGGGCGAGCAGATTCAGGCCATGATCCTGTCCGTCGGCGGGTTCCTCGGCGTCGGCGAGCATTACGTCGCTGTGTCGCCCTCGTCCGTACGTGTGAGCTACAACAAGGACAAGGACACCTGGACTGCGAAGATGAACACCACCAAGGAGGCGCTGAAGGCAGCGCCTGAGTTCAAGTATCCGAAGTAACGGTTCCTGCCAGATAGCTCTTCGTCATTGCGAGGAGCATTTGCGACGAAGCAATCCATTCCTTTGTTATGCAAAGATGGATTGCTTCGCTTCGCTCGCAATGACTGTATGACGCTGTCGTTCAAATCGCGCTGTCTTTTGCCACCTAGGCCGCCTTCTTGCCCTCGGCCAGATTGGCGAGATCGCGCAGGATCGTGGTCGTGCCTTCGACGCGCTCTTCCGCCGTCTCCCACTCCTGGAAGAACACTACCTTCATGTCCGGGCGGACCTTGGCGGCCTTGCCGTGGCGGCTGATGAAGAACATGAGCCGGTCCGGATGCGCGAATGAGTTGTCGCGGAACGTAATGACCGCGCCCTTCGGCCCGGCATCGACCTTCTCAATATTGGCGCGGCGGCAATAGGCCTTGATCGCTGCAATCTTGAACAGCCAGCGCACCTCGTCCGGCAGCGGACCAAAGCGATCGCGCAGCTCCGCGCCGAAATTCTCGATCGCGTCGTCTGTATCCAGATCCGCAAGGCGGCGATACAGCGACAGCCGGATTGACAGATCCGCAACGTAGTCCTCAGGAATGAGCACCGGCATACCGAGCGTGATCTGCGGCGACCAGCGATCCGCCACCGGCTCGGAGATGCCGGCCTTGAGCGACAGGATCGCCTCCTCCAGCATCGATTGATACAGCTCGAAGCCAACTTCCTTGATGTGACCCGACTGTTCCTCGCCGAGCAGATTGCCCGCGCCGCGAATGTCGAGATCGTGCGACGCAAGCTGGAAGCCCGCGCCGAGGTTGTCCAGCGACTGAAGCACCTTGAGGCGGCGTTCGGCCTGCACGGTGATCTTGTGCGTGGACGGCAGTGTGAACAGCGCATAGGCGCGCAGCTTGGAGCGGCCGACGCGTCCGCGCAACTGATACAATTGCGCAAGGCCGAACATATCGGCGCGATGCACGATCAGCGTATTCGCGGATGGAATGTCGAGACCGGACTCGACGATCGTCGTCGAGAGCAGCACGTCGTACTTGCCGTCGTAGAACGCGGACATGATGTCCTCGATCACGGTGGGCGGCATCTGGCCATGCGCAACCGCGACCTTCATTTCCGGCACATGCTTGTCGAGGAAGTCCTTCACTTCGGCGAGATACTCGATGCGCGGCACGACATAGAACGCCTGACCGCCGCGATACCGCTCACGCAGCAAGGCCTCGCGTATCATCAGCGGATCGTGCGGCGCGACGAAGGTGCGCACCGCAAGGCGATCAACCGGCGGGGATGCGATGATCGACAATTCGCGGACACCGGTCAGCGCCAGTTGCAGCGTGCGCGGGATCGGCGTTGCGGAAAGCGTCAGCACGTGAACTTCGGCGCGGAGTTGCTTCAGCCGCTCCTTGTGAGACACACCGAAATGCTGCTCCTCGTCGACGATTAAGAGGCCGAGGTCCTTGAACTTGATGCTCTTGCCGAGTAGCGCATGGGTACCGACGATGATGTCGATCTTGCCCTCGGCGAGGTCCTTCTTGACCTGCGTCATCTGCTTTGGCGCGACGAGGCGCGAGGCCTGAGCAACGTTCACCGGGAACCCCTTGAAGCGCTCGGTGAAGGTTTTGGTGTGCTGCCGCGCCAGCAGCGTGGTCGGCACCACGACCGCGACCTGCTTGCCGTCCAGCGCCACGGCAAACGCCGCACGCAGCGCCACTTCCGTCTTGCCGAAACCGACGTCGCCGCAAATCAGGCGGTCCATCGGACGTCCGAGATCGAGGTCATGCAGCGCGGAATTGATCGCGCCGAGCTGGTCCTCGGTTTCCTCGTAGGGGAACCGCGCACAAAATTCGTCGTAGGTGCCCTGATGCACCGGGAATTTCGGCGCCTCGTGGATATGCCGCTCGGCTGCGATCTTGATCAGTTCGCCCGCGATTTCGCGGATGCGGTTCTTGAGCTTGGCCTTGCGCGCCTGCCATCCGCCGCCGCCGAGCTTGTCCAGTTCGACATTTGTCTGGTCGGAGCCGTAGCGCGACAGCAGTTCGATGTTCTCGACCGGGAGAAACAGCTTGGTCTCGTTGGCGTAGTGCAGTTCGAGGCAGTCATGCGGTGCACCGCCCACCTGCAGCGTCTGCAAGCCGACGAACCGTCCGATGCCGTGCTCGACGTGAACGACGATGTCGCCGGTCGCCAGCGACGTCACTTCGGAAATGAAGTTGTCGAGTTTGCGGCTCGCCTTGCGCGGACGCACCAGCCTGTCGCCGAGAATGTCCTGCTCGGTGATGAGCGCGATGTTCTCGGTCTCGAAGCCGGATTCGAGGCCGATCACCGCCAGCATGGTCTCGTTGCGTGGCGTCGCCTGCACCGCGCGCCAGGAGTTGACGCTGGTGGTGTTGAGCAGCTTGTGGTCCTTGAGCATGCTCGCCATACGGTCGCGCGACCCCTCCGACCACAGCGCGACGACGACTTTCTTGCGCGCGGCCTGCAGGCCGTTGATATGCGCCACCACGCCTTCGAACACGTTGACCTTGCTGTCCCCGCGCTCCGGCGCGAAGTCGCGTCCCTGCCGCGCGCCGACGTCGATCACGCCCTCCCCCTCGGGCAGCGCGAACGGTGTCAGCCGCGCCAGCGAGCTATCGGCAAGCAGCGAAGTCCATTCGGGTTCGGTGAGATAGAGCCGGTCCGGCGGCAGCGGGTTGTAGATCGCGCCGCCACCCGGCGTGTCCATCGCCTCGCGCCGCGCTTCGTAATAGTCGTTGATCTGGGTGAAGCGTTCACGTGCGGCATCCTCGGCCAGCGGCTCCATCACGATGGGCGCCGCGCCGAGATAGTCGAACAGCGTGTCCATCCGCTCCTGAAACAGCGGCAGCCAGTGCTCCATGCCCGGATGCCTGCGGCCTTCGCTCACCGCCTCATAAAGCATGTCGTCGCGGTCCGGCGCGCCGAACTGCGCGACATAGCCCATGCGGAAACGCTTGATGGTTTCCGTGACCAACTGGAATTCCGAAACCGGCACCAGATCCAGTCCGCGCATGTCGAGCAGCGTGCGCTGGGATTCCGCGTCAAAGGTGCGGATCGATTCCAGCGTGTCGCCGAAGAAGTCGAACCGCACCGGCTGGTCGAGCCCAGCCGGAAACAGATCGAGGATACCGCCACGCACGGCGTATTCACCCGGCTCGCGCACCGTCGACGTGCGGTTGTAGCCATTGTGCTCGAGCCAACCTGCGATGTTGTCCATCGGGACCCGATGCCCCGGCGCGACCGACAGCGCCTGTGCTGCGACCACCTCCCGCGCCGGCACGCGCTGAACGATGGCGTTGACCGTGGTCAGCACGATCAGCGGCTTCTCGCTGCCCTGAAGGCGTGAAAGTCTGGCCAGCGTGGTCAGCCGCTGCGCCAGAATGCCGCCGTGGGGCGAGACGCGGTCGTAGGGCTGGCAATCCCATGCCGGAAACTGCATCACCGACAGGTCGGGCGCGAAAAACTCCAGCGCGCGCGCCAGTTGCGCCATGCGCGGGCCGTCGCGGCAAACCACGGCAAGGCTGATCGCGGGCGGATTCGGCTTGGCCGCGACCGCGCGCGCCATATCCGAGACGACCAGACCTTCCGCGCCCTCGGCAACGTTCGACAGCGTCAGCGCGTGGCCGGCGCGAAGCAGTTGCGCGGGCGATCGCGTCGGTGACTTCATGAGCGCTGGCCTGCGTCGAGGAACTGCTTGATGCGCACGAAGATGCCGTTTGCATAGTCCCCCGGCAGCGACTGGCTGCCGCTGAACGCCGCATACAGATCGGGATCGGGCAGTTCGATCAGACGTTCGAGATCGGCAATGTCCCCGTCGCTCAGATCGGCAATCCGGGCATCGGCGAAGCCGCCGAGGATCATATCCATCTCGCGCGTGCCGCGATGCCAGCAGCGAAACAGCAGCCGCTTGCGCCGATCATCGAGGCCATCGCTCGATCGTGTCGTTCCCGTCATGTCCGTCACTTTCTCCAACGCAAAAAGCCCGGACGGTGCCGGGGAGGCTGATATAGCTGTCAGAATTGATGCTGTCAGTAATTTCCTGCGCGTGCGTGTTGCGCTTGGACGTCATAGCGGGGCGGCGGGCCCTCGTGGCCGTCATTGCGAGGAGCTCTTGCGACGAAGCAATCCAGTTCTTCATGTATGATACAAGGGAATCTGGATTGCTTCGCTTCGCTCGCAATGACGTGGGGCGGCGATTCGGACTGAAATTCCGCTTTAGGTTCTTTAATGCGCCCGTCCCTGCTCAATCCCCTGTTCGCGCCGGTCACGAGCCTTACAGGCGTGGGGCCGAAGCAGGACAAGCTGTTTCGCTATCTGCTTGACCGCAGCGAGACACCGCGGCTGGTGGATCTGCTGCTGCATCTGCCGACCAATGTGATCGACCGCCGCACGCGGCCGACCATCGCCGAAGCTGTTCCTGGAACCGTGGTGACGCTGGAAGTTACCATCGATCGTCACCGCCCCGCGCCGCCCGGCCGCTCGCGCGCGCCGCATCTGGTCTACGCCAGCGACGAGACTGGCGACGTGGTGCTGACCTACTTCCGCGCAAAGCCCGAATACATCGAGAAGCTGCTGCCGAAGGGCGAGAAGCGTTTCGTGTCCGGCACCGCGCAGATGTTCGACGGCACCTTGCAGATCGTGCATCCCGACCGGGTGGTGGACGAGGAAGGCCTCGCCAAACTGCCGCAGATCGACACGGTGTATCCGCTGACCGAAGGCCTCGCCATCGGCTCGATCCGCCGCGCCATGGCGCAGGCGCTGCAAAAACTGCCCGACCTGCCGGAGTGGATCAGTCCCGAAGTGCTCCGCCGCTGCAAGTTTCCGCCGATCGCAGAAGCGCTGCACCGTGTTCACGAGCCTGTAGAACTTACCGACATCCTGCCGCAGAACCAGTTCTGGTCACGGCTCGCGTTCGACGAACTGCTCGCGGGACAACTCGCGCTGGCGCTGGTGCGTGCGCAGCTTCGCCGTCCTGCCGGCGTGCGCAATGCCGGCGACGGACACCTGCGCCACAAGATCATCGATGCCCTGCCCTACGCGCTGACCAGTTCGCAGCAGGAAGCGGCGAAAGCCATTGCCAGCGATCTCAACCAGCCGGTCCGCATGTTGCGTCTGCTGCAAGGCGATGTCGGCTCCGGCAAAACCGTCGTCGCGCTGCTTGCTGCCGCTGCCGTGGCGGAAACCGGCAAGCAGGCGGCGCTGATGGCGCCGACGGAAATCCTTGCGCGGCAACACATCAAGACCATTGCTCCGTTGGCGGAGCGGGCCGGACTACGCGTCGCTATTCTCACGGGGCGCGAGAAAGGCAAGGAACGGCGCGAGATCATCGCCGGACTTGCGGACGGCGAGATCGATCTGCTGGTCGGCACCCATGCGCTGATCCAGGACGACGTGATCTTCAAGGATCTGGCGCTCGCCGTGGTCGATGAACAGCATCGTTTCGGTGTGCGCGAGCGTCTGGCGCTCACCGAGAAAGGCGATGCCGTCGACGTGCTGGTGCTGAGCGCCACGCCGATCCCGCGCACGCTGGTGCTCACCTACTTCGGCGACATGGATATTTCGGAACTACGCGAGAAGCCCGCAGGCCGCCAGCCGATCGACACCCGCGCGGTCGCCAAGAGCCGCATTCGCGAAGTCGTCGATGGCCTCGACCGCGCCCTGGAGTCGGGCAAACGCGCCTACTGGATCTGTCCGCTGGTCGAGGAATCCGAGGCGGAAGGCCACGATCACCTCACCAACGCAACGCAACGGTTCGAGAGTTTGCAAAAGCGGTTCGGCGATCGCGTCGGGCTGGTGCACGGCCAGATGAAAGGCGCCGACAAGGATCGCGTCATGGCGCAGTTCGCAGCCGGTGAAATCCAGCTTCTGGTGGCGACAACGGTGGTCGAAGTCGGCGTCGATGTCCCGCAGGCAACCATCATGGTGATCGAGAACGCCGAGCGCTTCGGGCTGGCGCAACTTCATCAGTTGCGCGGGCGTATCGGCCGAGGCTCGGAAGCCTCGACCTGCATCCTGCTCTATCATGAACCGCTGACGGAAATGTCCGGCGCCCGGCTCAAGGTGATCCGCGAGACCACGGACGGTTTCCGCATCGCCGAGGAAGATCTGCGCCTGCGCGGCGAAGGCGAAGTGCTCGGCACGCGGCAGAGCGGCCTGCCCGGTTATCGGATCGCGCGGCCCGAAGTCCACGCGCAATTGATCGCACAGGCGCGCGACGAGGCGGTGCGGATCATGCAGGATAACCCGAAGCTCAAGGGCGAGCGCGGTGAAGCGCTGCGATGCCTGCTGTACCTCTATGAACGCGACGAAGCATTGCCGTTGATCGGCGCGGGTTAGTCGACCTTCGCCGGGTCCGGTGTTTGCGATGCCGTCGCCACGCGCGCGGCATTAGCCATCTCGGCCAGCGCGTTGACCTTCTTCTGCGCGTCGCTGCCCGGTTGCACCACGCCCGCCGACATAATCAACGTCGCAGCAGCATCGGTGCTCATGTCGACTTCGATCAGCTTCGACTTCGGAACGTAGAAGAAGAAGCCGGTGGTCGGGTTCGGCGCGCAAGGCAGAAACACCGAAATGAACTCATCGTTCTGCGGAAGCTTGTTCGCGATCTCCACACTTGGCGGCTGGGAGATCAGCACGATCGACCACATGCCCGGCGACGGGAATTCCACCAGACCGACCTTGCGGAAGCTGGAGCCGTTCCCTGAGAACAGCGTTTCGAACACCTGCTTGAGGCCGCGATAGATCGCGCGCACCACCGGCATGCGGCCGAGCAGCCCCTCGCCGAATTCGACCAGCGTTCGCCCGATCAGGTTGGCGGCGAGAAATCCGAGAAAGGTCAGCGCAAAGAACGCGACGATCAGGCCATAGCCCGGCAGGCCGAACGGCAAATAGGTCTCCGGACGGTACGCAACCGGCACAAACGGCCGCACGATCCCGTCCACCCAGGTTACGAACCACCAGATCAGATATATCGTGATCGCGATCGGGCCGGCGATGATCAAGCCGGTCAGAAAATAGCGGCGCAGCCGCGCCATGGCACCACGCGGCACGTCTGGCGGCGGCACGGGCGGAAGGCCTCCCGGAAGCATGTTGGGCGAAGTCTCATTCATCGCAAAACCGAGCCATCTTCATCCAGAATGGTGGAACACCATCGCAAATCATTGCGACAGCACTGTATCAGACTTTTCCCGGTGCAACCGGCTCGCGTTGCGACCGATTGTCTGATCGGTTGCCTATTCGACAGTCACCGACTTCGCGAGGTTCCGGGGCTGGTCGACATCCGTGCCCATCACCACAGCGGTGTGATAGGCCAGCAGTTGCACCGGAATGGCGTAGACCAGCGGCGTCACAGTGGCCGGCATGTCCGGCAGGATGATCGTCACCAGCGAGTCCACGGTCGCATTCTTCGCGCCCTGCGCGTCGGTCATCAGGATGATCCGGCCGCCCCGCGCCGCGACCTCCTGCATGTTCGAGACCGTCTTCTCGAATACGCGATCGTAAGGCGCGATCACGACCACGGGCATCTTCTCGTCGATCAGCGCGATCGGGCCGTGCTTGAGTTCGCCGGCGGCGTAGCCTTCGGCGTGAATGTAGGAGATTTCCTTGAGCTTGAGCGCGCCTTCCAGCGCCAGCGGGTAGTTGGTGCCGCGGCCGAGATAGAGCACGTCTTGGCTCTTGGCGATGTCGCGGGCGAGCTTTTCGATCTGCGGCTCGAGGGCGAGCGCCTGCGTCATCAGGCGCGGCACTTCAATCAGCGCGTGGACGAGTTTGGTTTCATCGGTCTCGGAGAGTTCGCCGCGCGCCTTGCCCGCAGCAATCACCAGCGCCGCAAGCGCGGCAAGCTGACACGTAAAGGCTTTTGTGGAGGCGACACCGATTTCAGGTCCGGCCAGCGTCGGCAGCGCGGTCTCGCTTTCGCGCGCGATGGTCGATGTCGGCACGTTGACGATCGAGATGGTGTGAAGGCCTTGCGACTTGGCGTAACGCAGCGCAGCCAGCGTGTCGGCGGTTTCGCCGGACTGCGAAATGAAGATCGCAAGATCGCCCTTGCGCAGCGGCGCTTCGCGGTAGCGAAACTCGGAAGCGACATCGAGTTCGACCGGCAGCCGCGCGAGGCGCTCGAACCAGTACTTGGCAACGAAGCCCGCATAGCTTGCCGTGCCGCAGGCCGTGATCGACACCCGCTGAATGTCCTTGAAATCGAACGGCAGCTTGACCGGCATCGACACCTTCTCGGTGGCCATGTCGACATAGTGCGCCAGCGTGTGGCCGACGACTTCGGGCTGCTCGTGAATTTCCTTCGCCATGAAGTGGCGGTAGTTCGCCTTGTCCACCAGCGCGGATGCGGTGTTGTGCTTGACGATCTCGCGTTCGACCACGGCGTTCTTGTCGTCATACACGGTCGCATCGGCACGGGAGAGAACGACCCAGTCGCCGTCATCGAGATAGCTGATAGTGTCGGTGAACGGACCGAGTGCGATGGCGTCCGAGCCAAGGTACATCTCGCCGTCGCCGTAGCCAACCGCGAGCGGCGAGCCCTTGCGGGCGCCGATCATCAGATTTTCTTCGCCCTTGAAGATGAAAGCCAGCGCGAATGCGCCGTGCAACTGCGGAAGCGTCGCCTTCACGGCATCCACCGGAGACAAACCCTTGGCGAGGTACGAACTGACCAGATGCGCGACGACCTCGGTATCGGTCTCGCTGGAAAACTTCGCACCCTGCGCTTCGAGTTGCGTGCGCAGGTCGCGGAAATTCTCGATGATGCCGTTGTGAACCACGGCGACGTTGTCGGTCGCATGCGGATGCGCGTTATTCTCGGTCGGCTTGCCGTGCGTGGCCCAGCGCGTATGTCCGATGCCGATGTGCCCCGCCAGTGGCGAGGTCTTCAGCACCGCTTCCAGATTCTTCAGCTTGCCCTTCGCACGGCGGCGATCGAGCTGGATGCCTTCCAGCGTCGCGACGCCCGCGGAGTCGTATCCGCGATATTCAAGCCGCTTGAGGGAATCGACCAGTTGCTCCGCAACCGGCCCACGTCCAAGAATTCCGACAATTCCGCACATGCGGTTTGTGATCTCCAGCCGCCCCAATGCGGCCTTATGTACCGAGGAATAACACGGTTCTGCCTCAACAATTGTTGCGGATTGAGACAGGGTAAACCGTTAACGAAATCAGTCCGGTAAACGGAATCGCCCTACTTCGGGCTTTTCGGCTTCCGATTGAGCATTTTCATGTCCCGGAAGCGCTTTGCCCAGCCCTCACGAACGGTCTGATCGCTGCGTTCGATGGCCAGCGAATCGTCCGGCACATCCTTGGTGATGACCGAACCCGATCCGATAAAGGCGCCCGCGCCGATCTTCACCGGCGCCACCAGCGACGAGTTTGAGCCGACAAAAGCCCCCGCACCGATCTCGGTGCGGTGCTTGTCGAACCCGTCGTAGTTGCAGGTGATCGTGCCCGCGCCGATGTTGGCATTCTGGCCGATATGGGTATCGCCGATATAGGTCAGGTGATTAACCTTCACCCCGGCCTCAAGATCCGCGGCCTTGGTCTCGACGAAGTTGCCGATGCGAACACCTTCGCCCAGCACCGTGCCTGGCCGCAGCCGCGCGTAAGGACCGACAGATGCGCCCTTGCCGACGCGCGCGCCGACGATGTTCGAGAACGAATGGATGACCGCCCCATCGTCGATCGCAACGCCCGGGCCAATGACAACGAACGGCTCGATGGTGACATCCTTGCCGAACGTTGTATCCGCCGACAGGAAAACCGTCTCAGGTGCGATGAGGGTGACGCCGGCATCCAGTGCCGCCCGCCGCAGCCGCTGCTGCATCACCTGTTCCGCTTCGGCAAGCTGGGCCTTGGTGTTGATTCCGCGCACTTCGTCCTCACCGGTTTCGATCACGGCGGCGCGCAGACCGAGCTCCCGCACGATCGTCACCGCATCGGTCAGATAGTACTCGCCCTTGCTATTGCCATTGCCGATGCGATCCAGAATCTTCAGTGCAGTGCTGCCCGCAAAAGCCATGACGCCTGCGTTACAAAGGGTGACGGCGCGTTCGGCTTCGCTGGCATCGGCCTGCTCGCGGATCGCAACCAGTTGTCCATCCTCTACCAGCAATCGTCCATAACCAGTCGGATCGGCGGCACGAAAGCCGAGTACCGCCATTGCTGCGCCGTCCTTCAACGCGGTCCGCAAGCGCTCGAATGTCACTGCATCGATCAGCGGTGTGTCGCCGAAAGCGACCAGGATGTCGTCCGCTCCATATGCAATGGCTTCCCGCGCCGCGAGCACCGCGTGGGCGGTACCGAGCCGCTCCCGCTGCACAAAGGTTTTGGCCTCGGGGCGTGAACGCTTGATCTCATCGACCACCGCCTGGTGGTCAGGGCCGACAACGACCGCAATCGTATCGTTCTTGCCGCCCGGCGCGGCCGCAAGCACATGCGCGATCAGCGGCTGTCCCGCGATCGGATGCAGCACCTTCGGCAGGCTGGAGCGCATTCGCGTGCCCTCGCCGGCTGCAAGTACGATCGTAAGGGTTGTTCTGCCGGACATGCGCTTTTCCTGTACCGCACGCGAAGTCGCGCCGGCGTCGTCTTACCCGAGAGCACCGAGGGACAAAAGTGTTTTGGACACGCCCACCGCGCGCACAAACCCTAGCTTCTGTTAATCTTTACACAATGATTCGCAGGGCCGCGGGAGGGCCCGACAGTCCCATGGCCAAGGATCGCAACCAATTCCGCGATGATCTGACGGACGATGACGGTGCCGGCTGGATCAATCGCTTTCTCGCGGAAGAGGACGAATTCGGCGGACCTTCGATGTGGCGTCTGGCGTCCTGGGGCGTCGGCACGGTCGGAGCGCTGATCGTTGCGATCCTCGCGACGCGGTCACCGGCAGCGATGAACCGCGATCAATTGGCATCCGCCGAACTCGCCCGGCAATCCCAGCAGGTTCAGTGGATCGCAAAGGAAAGCCAGAACAAGGCGCGCGAACTTGCAGCGGCGGTCGATACGCTCAACGGCGATCGGGATCGCCTGTATGCGCGCTTGACGATGCTCGAACAGGGTCTGGACTCGGTGACTGGCGCGCTGGCACGGCCAGCGGCTTCCTTACCACCTGCAACGCAACCGGCATCACCTGCGGCCTCAGCTCCCGCACAGACGTCCCTCCCACAGGCGACCGAGGCTGATCCCATCGGTCCGGTCAAACCAACGGAGGCGAAAGCCGAATCCGTCACCCAGCTTCCCAAGATCGCGCCGGTCGCCACCGCCCCGGCAGCAACCTCTCCGCCCGCCAAACCGGTTGAGCAGAAAGCCGAAACGTCCACGGCCGATCAACCTCCCGCTCCGACCCTGACGGCGGCTATCGCCCCGCAGAACCCGGCGGCGGTTGAAACGCCACCAGCAGCGATCGTGCGGAAGACGGAGTTTGGCGTAGACCTCGGCGGCGCGAATTCGATCGAGGGTCTGCGCGCTCTTTGGCGCGGTGTGATCAAGGGCAATCTGCAACAACTCGCATCGCTGCAACCGATCATCGTGGTGAAAGAACGTCACGACGGTTTGGGAATGCAACTGCGGCTTGTTGCCGGACCGCTGTCAGATGCCGCGGAAGCTGCGAAAGTCTGTGCGGGCGTGCTCACCGAGAGCAACCGCGCCTGCGAGACCACCGTGTACGAAGGTCAACGCCTCAGCATGTTCAGCGAAAAGCAGCCGGAGGCAAAGAAGCCTGAAGGCCAGGGTTATCGTTCGAAGCGGCGAAGCAGGCAGCGCAGCGAGCCCGTTGCTGAAGAACGGCCCAAGACGTCGGCCTTCAGCTCCTTCTTCGGTAACAAATAACCGATCAACTTTTGTGCCATTCGGGTTGTGTCGCAATCCGTTCCGAACCATATTCGGCGCATGAAAAAAGAGCCGTTCAGACTGACCCCCTACCAGGTGCAATGGATCCTGATCGTGGGATTTCTCACCATCGGATACGCACTCTATCTGCGTTACATGGCCATCGAGTTTGCGCAGGTTCGGCTCGAATGCGAGGCTGGTCTGCAGACCATGTTGTGCAAGACCCGACTGACGATGACCTATCTGTTCAAGAACTATGTTTTCGGAATAGCCGCGCTGGTGATTGCCACCTTGCACTTCATCCGGCCGTCGATCGTCACCCTTACCGCCGGGCTGATCGCCGCGTGTTTCGGCATCGTGCTCTACAATATCGGTTTGTCGGGCGTCGCGATCGCGCTGCTTATTCTTGGATTTGCGCGACCCGCGCCCGCGACAGCGTAAGCGCCAGAAGCAGATACAATCCGCATGTCCAGAGCGACTGCCAGTTCGCCGGTCCCTCGTTGAACCCGATATAGACCGCCGAGAGCGCCAGCGCGCCCGCAAAAACAGACTCGGTAATCGGGCGCGTGCCCTTTGCCGGCCTGTTAAGCGCCGTCAGCAGCACAAACGGCACAACGGCCATTGTCAGTGCCGCAAACTGAAAATCGCGATAGCGCGGGTCGAACACGAATCCGAGCGCGGTCTGAGTGGCGAGCACCGTCGTGATCAGCAGCACGATTCCAAGAATGGTCTGCATGCGTGAACCGGTGCGGTATTCCCGCGGCCCGACAAGCTCCATGAATGTCGGAAGGCTGCGCCCGTACATCACAGTATTGGCGACGACCAGCGGCGACAACACCGCGGCGCCGAACAGCAGGATGCCGACGGTCCATCCGCCGATGCCGAGGCTTTCGACGATCAGCTTGTCGTACGCCACGCCCAGGAGCGCACCGCCCGCAGTGGCACAGATCGCCACCGTGACCCACGAACTCAAATGCGGTGACCACGGCCTGCGGCGCAGCGTCAGCAGCGCCACACCAAACACGAGCGCCGAGAAAACCATGCCTGCGCCGGCGTAGATCTTTGCACGCGGGAAGTTGGTGATCGGCTCGCCCGCTGGATATTTAAGATCTCGGCCGCCGGCAGCGTCGAACAGACCCCAGTGACCTCCGACAGTGCCCTCCCACATCCGCTTCCAAGGCTGGTCATAGGCCTCGATCAGGTTGACCCGGAATTTTTCCTGACGAGCAAGCTGGAGGATTTCAGAGACCACACGGGCTTGATTGGCCCGCGACGGCAGCGCGCCTTCGCGCATGCGGCCCGCGCTTGGCCAGCCAGTTTCGCCGATCAGGATTTCCTTGTTCGGAAATGCGACCGCCATCCGCTTACGGATTACGTCCACGTGGTTCGCCGCATGACGCGCGCGAATCGGGAAGTCCTCCCAGTACGGCAGGATGTGAATCGTGACGAAATCGACGGCGTCATAGACGTCGCGGTTCTTGAGCCAGAACTCCCAGACGTCGGCATAGGTGACCTGGATCGTACCGACTTTCGATTTTACGTAGCGGATATTAGCCGTCAGGTCGGCTGCGGTCATTTCGCCGCGCAGGAGCACCTCGTTACCGACAATGACCGCGCTGATCACGCCTGGATATTTCTTGGCGAGCGCGATGGCTGTTTCCATCTGCGCGCGATTGTCGATTCGGTTGGTGCCGATCCAGATCCCGAGCATCACCTTGAGCCCGGCCTTTTCGGCGAGCTCCGGGACCCTGTCGAGGCCGTTGCCGACCGAATAGGTGCGGACGCAATCGGTAACCTTGGCCAGTTGCGCGAGGTCCTGCGTCATCTGCTCCGGCGAGATCACCAACCCCGGCTGCAAAGGATTCTGACCATCCCGGAATGGTGCATAGGAGACGCATTCCAGCTTGGCCGCAGGGTCGATCGGCGCGCGCGCCAAAACGATTGGCGTGGCTAACCACCACCAAATTGCAGCAATAGCGCTCAGGGATATGACCAGAAGGGCCAGGGGCGTACGAAGCGAAATGGGTTCCGTCCTCCAGGAGGCACGTCGATAACCGGTCCGCGCCGGTCTGCCAAGACCCCAGCGCGCGGCTACCCCCGGTCTTCTCGTCGCACGCCTTTACCACAAGGCCATCAAACTTCCGCCTTGCTGGACAAAAACGTAAATGTCCTTCATGTGAATCAGGCAGTTGCGGTAGAGGCAATCTTCTGCCGCATTAGCAGGGCACCTGTGCAGGCGCGGCGAGCGGCCGGCTGGCACGCCATCAATCGGGGATTTCATGCTTCGGGTTCGTACCGGGTTTCGAGTTGCGGTTTTTCAGCGAGTGGCCGTTCCGGCCCTCGCTTTGTTTGTCGGGATCGGAGCCGCAATCGCTCAAAGCGGCGACCTCCGGGCTCAGGACACGGCCCCTAAACAGGCGGCTCCCGCTGACGCAGCCAA
Source organism: Afipia sp. DC4300-2b1 (assembly GCF_049895725.1). NCBI lineage: Bacteria > Pseudomonadati > Pseudomonadota > Alphaproteobacteria > Hyphomicrobiales > Nitrobacteraceae > Afipia > Afipia sp. DC4300-2b1. Next base: position 175,260 of record NZ_JAFCSX010000005.1, on the reverse strand, counting down.
GGAAAGCAAGCGCAAGGCCGACGAGTTCGTCGAGGCGGCCCAGGCAATCAACGGCCCCGCCGGCAATCCCGAATGCGTCTGGCTGGGACGGCGGGTGGTCGGGCTGATGTGGCGCGACGATCTCGATACGGCCTTCCGCCATCTTGACCTGTACGAACGCTTCGGCTGCCCCGGCGGGCACATCCAGGCGACTTTCCGCTGTGTCGTGCGGTTCGGCGCCACGATCGATCCCAAGGTGGCCGAGACCCTCAACGGCCGCGTGCACGCCTGCTGGATCAATCCGGCTTCCCAGCCGCAAGCAGCAGCCGCGCCACCGCCGCCACCGGCCCCTGCGGCAGCGACACCGCCAGTACCCGCTCCGGCGGCGCCGACACCTGCAACACCTGCCAAGTAAGTGCCAAAGCGCTGGCGGAACAGGAACGAACCGCTCCCGCATTCATTGGGTATTCATTCGGTCTCGGCTACGCCCTCAAAAGGCCATGTCGCCGTATGAGTTGTTAAGCCGCGCAGCATAGATAAGCTGCCATTAACGCTGACGAACCGAGGGGACAGGTTCGCGATCCTGCCACGTTTGGCCCCGTATGGTTTTCCTTGATGCGCGCCATCGTTGCTGTCCTCCTCTGCGTTACTGCTGTCCACGCGGCCATCTGGGGCCTCCTGAGGGATGAGCAGAAGGCACCCGATTTCAACGGAATGTTGCCCAGCTTGTCCTACGCCCCGTTCGAAGGCGCGGGGCACCCGGACGTCGACAACATTCCGAACAAGGAAAAAATCCGCGCGGACCTCAAGAAACTCGCGACGATGACCAAGGCCATCCGCCTGTACTCGTCGACGGGCGGCGTTGAGCTGGTTCCCCCGATTGCCGCCGAATTCGGCCTCAAGGTCACGGTCGGCGCCTGGATTGACAAGAACGCGGAGCGAAACGAACGCGAAATCGCCGCCGCCCTGGATCTCGCCAAACGAAACAGCAACGTCATCGGCATTGTTGTCGGCAACGAAACGATCTACCGCGGCGAACAAAAGGCCGCTGACCTGATCGAGCTAATCCAGCGCGTTAAGAGACAGACTAATGTTCCAGTTACGACTGGTGAAATCTGGAACATCTGGCGAGACGATCTCGAACTGGCAGCCCAAGAGGGCCGCCCATCGCTCGCGTCGTCCGTCGATTTCATCGCCGCACATATCCTGCCGTACTGGGAAAATTTCACCGACAGGCAGGCTGTCGATCAGGCCATGTATATCTATGGCCTGCTGCGGGATACCTTCCCTGGCAAGCGTATCGTGATCGCCGAATTCGGCTGGCCGAGCGCCGGCTACAACCTCAAGAATGCCAACCCTGGCCCATTTGAACAGGCATCCGTGCTGCGGAACTTCGTCACCCGCGCCGATGCGATCGGCATGGACTACAACATCGTCGAAGCGATCGACCAGCCGTGGAAGTTTTTCGAAGGCGGCGTTGGACCCTACTGGGGCGTTCTTAATGCTTCACGCGAACCGAAGTTCGCCTGGACCGGTCCCATCGTCGATCCGGACTACTGGAAAATAGCAGGCATTGCCCTGCTGATCGGTGTGCTGCTGTCATTACCGATTCTGCGTCTGGCACATCCGACGGTGATGCAGTCCATCATGCTGGCCGCTGCGGCCAATGGCGTCGGCGCGTGGTTCGCAACCGTGTTCGCCTACTGGAACACGCACTACTTCGTCTTCGGGTCTGCCTTTGCGCTGACGCTGGGTCTCATCCTGCTGGTGCCGCTGGTCCTGATCGCGATGGCCCGGATCGAGGAGATTGCGACCATCGCGTTCGGACGCAAGCCAATGCGCCTTATCTCTGAAGCTGTACCCTCGCCCTCTGAAGGCTACGCGCCAAAGGTCTCTATTCACATCCCGGCGTATTTCGAGCCGCCGGAGATGCTGAAGCTGACGCTCGATGCGGTCTCTCGCCTCGATTACCCGAATTTCGAATGCGTGGTGATCATCAATAACACGCCTGACCCGGCCTTCTGGCAGCCGATCCAGGACCATTGCCGCGCACTCGGCGAACGATTCATCTTTATCAACGCCGAGAAGGTCGAGGGCTTCAAGGCCGGCGCGCTGAAGATCGCGATGGCGCGCACCGCCGCCGACGCCGAAATCATCGGCATCATCGATGCCGACTATGTGGTCACGCCGGATTGGCTCAAGGATCTGGTCCCGGCTTTCGCCGACCCGCGCGTGGGTCTCGTGCAGGCCCCGCAGGACCATCGCGACGGCGACCGCTCGCTGATGCACTACATCATGAACGGCGAATACGCCGGTTTCTTCGACATTGGCATGGTGCAGCGGAACGAAGCCAACGCCATCATCGTCCATGGCACGATGTGTCTGATCCGCCGCGCGGCGATGGACATGGCGGGCGGTTGGGCCGGCGATACGATCTGCGAGGATACGGATCTGGGCCTCGCCGTGATCGAACACGGCTGGATCACCCACTACACCAACAGGCGGTATGGATACGGCCTGCTGCCGGACACCTACGAGGCCTTCAAGAAACAACGCCACCGCTGGGCCTATGGCGGCTTCCAGATCGTCAAAAAGCACTGGCGGCGGTTTCTTCCCAATGCGAGCCGGCTTTCACCCGATCAAAAGCGCGAGTTCGCACTCGGCTGGCTGAACTGGCTCGGCGCGGAAAGTCTCGGCGTGGTCGTTGCGATCCTCAATCTGATCTGGGTACCGATCGTTTCGTTCGCCGACATCGCCATTCCCGACAAGATCCTGACCCTGCCGATCATTGCAGCGTTCATCGTGTCGCTAGCCCACTTCCTGACGCTCTACAGGCTGCGCGTACCCGTAAAGGTCGGCCAGATGCTCGGTGCAATGGTGGCGGCGATGTCGGTGCAATGGACCGTGTCGCGCGCCGTCGCCAACGGCCTGATAACCGACCATCTCCCCTTCGCCCGCACCTCGAAGGGCGGCCTGTCGCGGATGTCGGTGGAATTCCAGGCCTTCTGGGAGGCCGTGATCGGCATCCTCCTCATCATCGGCGCTATCGTGCTGGTTGCGTTCAACCAGAAGGAAGTTCGCGAGATCAACATCTTTGCCGGCGTGCTTGTGCTCCAGAGCCTGCCGTTCCTGTCGGCTGTCGCGATCGCAATCCTTGAGAACTCGCGGATCAACGCCTTTGGCTTCTGGAGTTCGTCAACGGTGCGCGCCGCCGAGTTGATCGGTCTTCGCCGGGAAACGACGCCGACGAACATGACGGTTCAACAGCCGGTCACATCGGACGTCCGCTCGGATATCAAGTGATGGCTGGCATGGGGTTCGTTCGCTTCAGGCGGGCGACCGAGGGCAACAGAAACAGATTGCGTCGGCTTACTTGATGCTGACGAATGTGCCCCATGCCGCGGCTATTCCCGCCCCGACCAAAACGTAGACGGGATGCCGGCAAAACGTTTCCCCGTAGTTGCACATGGTTTTTCCAAGGCTACCGATCTGACCGTGATCGGCTGCGTAGAAGAGCCCGGACAGGGCAACCAGGATACCGGCGACGACATACATTCTCGTTTGCCCTTTGTGCTGCTCGCACCCAAAAGGTTCGCGACCCGCAACAATGCGAATCTTCGCGGATTGTAACCGCAGGGATGCGGTTTGACATGGATGTCATGGTGAGCGCGGAGGGACTCGAACCCTCGACCCCATGATTAAAAGTCACGTGCTCTACCGCCTGAGCTACGCGCTCACGTGTCGCGGTGTGTAGGTGGCGGGTGGATGTGGGTCAAGTGCGCCCCGGCATCCTTGTTCAGGCTGTGGAATTCGCCGACCTTGGGTTCGAGATTCCACCCCGAGGATAGCCATTGACAATAGAACAAAGAGGGAACACAATCTCCGCCTATCACAGCCGGAAAGTCCGATGGCCGATATCTCCTACTATGTTGCCCTTCCGTTCAGCGAAGACGATGAAGGCTCCGTCGTGACGGGAACCGCCGAGGAATTCCAAAGCGCATCCACAGCGATTCGGCGTGCCGAAACGTTGTCTCGCACCTCCGGCATTATCGGCGCAGTCGCCTTCACCCGCTCGGGCGATCCGATGACAGGTGATTTCAAGGATGCCATGGTGCTGAAGACCTTTGGCAACGTCCCGACGGATCTGAGCAGCCTGTAACCCGGGCCCTACGCTTTCACAGCCCATATCCGTCAGGATCTGCGGTCTTCCTGCTCTTTCAGTTCGTCCTCGCTGAGATCAATCCTCGGCGTCGCAAAGTCGTCGCTTTCGGGATCGACCTTGAACGGCGCATTCTTGGTGGGGTCCGGGCGTTTTTTCACCTTACCCGCATCGGCGGCATCGCCCCTTTTCTGCTTTCCGGCCATCGCTGGTTTCCTTACCCGCATTGCCGGTATGACCGGCATGGTTCCCTTGAATATGGCTGAGGCGAGTCGCATCTGCTACGCCTACTTCGTCACATTTCGAGGACATGCGCCATGACGGATTCGCCTGCGGCCCCCGAGGACGTCGTCCAGGAGTTCGATGTGCCCGTGCCGTACATGCAGCGGACGCGCGACTACTACCTCGCCATCGGGTACGACACTCCCTATCGCTGGGCGCACAATGTCGCCGCTCCCTTTCAGCCGCTGACAAAACCGCTGGCGCAGTCGCGGGTGGCCATCGTCACCACGGCGGCCCGCTTCGACCCCACGAAAGGCGATCAGGGACCGGGCGCGGCCTACAACGGCAGCGCGAAATTCTATCAGGTCTACGATGGCGACAGCGCGAAGCAGCACGACCTGCGGATCTCTCACGTCGCCTACGACCGCGCGCACACGTCCGCGACCGACATGAACTCATGGTTTCCGCTGGCACAGATGCATCGGCTTGCCCGCGAAGGCCGGATTGGCGCGATCGCCCCCCGCTTCTTCGGCGCGCCGACCAATCGCAGCCACCGGGTGACGATTGAGATCGACGCCCCGGAAATCCTGGCGCGGTGCAAGGCCGACGACGTCGATGCCGTCGTGCTGGTCCCAAATTGTCCCGTGTGTCACCAGACCACGGCGCTGGTGGCTCGGCACCTCGAGGCCAATGGAATTGCAACCGTGGTGATGGGCTGCGCCAAGGACATCGTCGAGCACGCAGCCGTACCGCGGTTCCTGTTCAGCGATTTTCCGCTCGGCAATTCCGCCGGCAAGCCGCACGATGTGGCGTCGCAGGCATTTACGCTGGAACTGGCGCTGAAGGTGCTTGAAAGCGCACCAAGTCCGCAGACGACGGTTCAGTCACCGCTGCGCTGGAGGGCAGATGCTTCGTGGAAGCTCGACTACAACAATGTCGAGCGGATGTCGCCGGAAGAGCTTGCCCGGCGGCGACGCGATTTCGATGCGCAGAAAGAAGCCGCGCGTGTCAATCGCGTGGCGTGATCAGTCGGACATCCCTGCCGCCTTCCTCAACGCGGCATTGATGCGGTCCTGCCAGCCGGGACCGCCTTCCTGGAAATGCTCAAGGACGTCCTGATCGATCCTGATCGAGACAAGCTCCTTCACACCGGGGATGGCAGCTTTCCTTGGAACGGCTTCCGGCACCTTGGCAGTGACGGATTTGAACGCCGCCTCGGCTTCGGTTTTTGCGTCACTGAGCGTGCGGGGCCGCCGCGGAGGAGATGCCATTTCAAATTCCTTCAAACAACGCCGTGGACAAATAGCGCTCCGAGAATGACGGGATGACCGCGAGAATGGTCTTGCCGGCATTTTCCGGCCGCTTGCCGAGTTCGAGCGCTGCCGCAATAGCTGCGCCCGACGAGATGCCGCCCGGAATGCCTTCCACACGTGCGAGTGCGCGCGAAGTCGCAATCGCTGTCGCGCTATCGACCTTGACGATCTCGTCGATCACGGACCGATCGAGAATATCCGGCACAAAGCCGGCGCCAATGCCCTGAATCTTGTGCGGCGAATGCTGGCCGCCCGACAGCACCGGACTTTCCACGGGCTCGACGGCAACAATGCGCAGGGATGGTTTGCGCGGCTTCAGAACCTGCCCGACGCCGGTGATCGTGCCGCCCGTGCCAACGCCGGCCACGAATACGTCAATATCTCCGTTGGTGTCGTTCCAGATTTCTTCGGCCGTCGTGCGGCGGTGAACTTCGGGATTGGCCAGGTTCTTGAATTGCTGCGGCATCACCGAGTTGGGCGTGTTACGGACCAGATCTTCCGCAGTTGCAATCGCACCTTTCATGCCTTGTGCCGCCGGCGTCAGGACAATTTCGGCGCCCAGAAACGCCAGCATTTTGCGCCGCTCGATCGACATCGATTCCGGCATCACGAGCTTCAGCCTGTAGCCGCGCGACGCGGCGACGAACGCAAGCGCGATGCCCGTGTTGCCGGATGTCGGCTCGATCAGTACGGTGTCCGGATTGATGACGCCGGCGTTTTCCATCGCGATGATCATCGCCGCACCAATGCGGTCCTTCACGCTCGCGGCGGGATTGAAATATTCAAGTTTGGCGAGAACTTTCGCCTTTACTCCGTTCTGTTCCGGCAGACGGTGAAGCCGAACGATCGGCGTATCGCCGAATGCATCAACGATGCTGTCGTAGATTCGTCCGCGCCCGGGCTGACGTGTCTGTGAAGCAGTTGGGTTTGACTTGGTATCCATGCCCGGTCCTCCTGAATCGATCCGTGCGCACCATGGGAGAAAGCTGCGCAAAACGAAAGGCTTCCGCCATTAATGGCGGTCGCGACCGCGCGTGCAAGAGCAATCGTCTGCCGGCATGCATTGCGTTGCAAAAACAGTATTTCGCAAAAAGAACGTATTTGTGTTGCGACAACTTCAAACTTGCATGAGTATATTCTGCGCGAGCTCGAACCCGGAAGGGAGGTCACGATGCCAGCACTTGCTGAACTTCTGTCGACCACACCGTCACTCCTGCCCCCTCGGATCACAGACCGGCCCATTTGCACGATCTGCGCGGACTCGATGGTTGCCGCAGAAGCATCCGCGTTCCTGGCTGATAACGTCATCAGCTACCTCTGGACTTGCGACAATTGCGGATACGGCTTCGTCACGAAGCACTCAACGCACTCAACGAAAATCGTCTGCAACTAAGTCGCAGACCTGCTTGGCTTAGCGCGGCGCGATATCGCCCCGCGCCCATCCTGCACGAACCGATGCGCGGTAATCGTCGAACGTCCCGGCAGCAATTGCGGCGCGGGCGCCGCTCATCAGGCTTTGATAGTACGCGACGTTGATCTCGGACAACAGCATCGCGCCCAGCGCCTCCTCGGACTTCACGAGATGGTGCAAGTAAGCCCGTGAATAGCCACGCGTCGAACGCCAGCCGCTTTCCTCGTCCAGCGGACGGGGATCGTCGGCGTGGCGGGCATTTCGCAGATTGATAACGCCATGGCGCGTGAAGACATGACCGTGACGGCCGTTCCGCGTCGGCATCACGCAGTCGAACATGTCGATGCCGCGGGCGACAGCCTCCAGCATATCGTCCGGTGTCCCGACGCCCATCAGATAGCGCGGACGCTCCTGCGGCAGGAGTGGCGCGACCTCCTCGATCATCGCCAGCATGACCTCCTGCGGCTCTCCCACGGCGAGACCGCCGACGGCGTAGCCATGGAAGCCGATGTCGATCAGTGCGCGGGTGCTTTCACGACGCAATTCCGGAACGTCTCCGCCTTGCGCGATACCGAACAACATGTAGCCGGGAGGTGCAGTTTCGAACGCCCGCTTGCTGCGCTCTGCCCAGCGGATCGATAATTGCATCGCACGTTCGATTTCGGTGCGTTCTGCCGGAAGCCTGACGCATTCATCGAGTTGCATCGCAATGTCGGACCCCAGCAGCCGCTGCACTTCGATCGCGCGCTCTGGCGACAGCTCCACCTTGGTACCGTCGATGTGCGAACTGAACGTCACGGCATGCTCGGTAACTTTGCGAATCTTGGCGAGCGACATGACCTGGAAGCCACCGGAGTCGGTGAGCATCGGGCCATTCCATGTGGTGAATGCCTGCAATCCGCCAAGCGCGGCGATGCGCTCCGCGCCCGGCCGCAGCATCAGATGATAGGTGTTGCCAAGGACGATATCGGCCCCAGTTTCGCGAATGTCACGCCAGTGGATGCCCTTCATGGCACCGGCCGTGCCGACAGGCATGAATGCAGGCGTGCGCACAACCCCATGCGGGGTGGTGAGTTCGCCGGTCCGCGCCTCGCCGTCGCGGCCGAGAAGCTTGAAATGATTGGGAACACTCATGAGCGAGTTTATCGGTCAGGTTGATTTGCGGAACAACAGGGACGCATCGCCATATGAATAGAAGCGATAGCCGGTCTCTATGGCATGAGCATAGGCTTTCTGCATGGTCTCCAGCCCGCTGAAGGCCGAAACAAGCATGAATAGCGTCGACCGCGGCAGGTGAAAGTTGGTCATCAGAATGTCCACGGCCTTGAAGCGATAGCCGGGCGTGATGAAAATCGCGGTGTCATCGGAGAACGGCTGGATAGTGCCGTCATCCGCAGCAGCGCTTTCCAGCAGCCGCAACGATGTCGTCCCGACGGCGACGATACGGCCACCCTTGGCGCGGGCCTGGTTAAGTGCGGCGGCGGTCTCACTGGACACCGTGCCCCATTCGGAATGCATCTTGTGGCCAGCCGTGTCGTCTGCCTTAACCGGAAGGAACGTTCCTGCCCCGACATGCAGTGTCACACAATTCAGTCCGATGCCGCGATCCCGCAAAGCCGCCTCAAGCGCCGGTGTAAAGTGCAGTCCAGCGGTGGGCGCGGCAACCGCGCCCTCGCTGACGGCAAACATGGTCTGATAGTCCGCTGCATCGCGTTCGTCCGGCGTCCGGCGCGAGGCGATATAGGGCGGCAACGGCGGCGCGCCGACGTCGGCAATGGCCTGATCCAGGATCGGGCCGTGAAACGAGAATGCCAGCGTCACCTCGCCGTTCTCGCCCTTGCTCTCAACTTCGGCATCGAGATTTCCGAGCAGACAAACACGGCCCTCGTTGCCGAAGCGGATAGCGTCACCAGCGGTAAGTTTTTTTGCCGGTTTCACCAGTGCCTGCCAGCGTGATCCGTCGAGCCGCTTGATGAGCGTCGCTTCGATCTTCGGCTCAGTTTCACGACCGATGCGGCGGCCGGTCAGTTGTGCCGGGATGACCTTGGTGTCGTTGACCACGAGTTGATCGCCGGGCTGAAGAAACAACGGCAAATCGGAAACAGTGGAATCCGTCAGCGGCTGACCCGGCTTCACCACGAGCATGCGCGCCGCATCGCGCGGGCTGACAGGCCGCAGCGCGATATTGCCTTCCGGGAGTTCGAAGTCGAAAAGATCAGTACGCATGATGCTCAAATGTCGATGGCCGGGACATGCCCGGCCATCCATCCGCAAAGGCAGACTATAGCGTCAATCAGGCGGCGTCAGCCGCGATATGAGCCTTGACGATCTTGTCCGGATTTTGCACAGGCTCGCCGCGCTTGATCTTGTCGACGTTTTCCATGCCTGACGTCACCTTGCCCCACACAGTGTACTGCTTGTCGAGGAAACGTGCATCGTCGAAGCAGATGAAAAACTGCGAGTTGGCCGAATCGGGATTGGCCGCGCGTGCCATGGATGCCGTGCCACGCACATGCGGTTCCGCATTGAATTCGGCCTTGAGGTTCGGATACTTCGATCCACCGGTGCCGGTGCCCTGCGGACAGCCTGTTTGCGCCATGAAGCCCTCGATCACCCGGTGAAAGACGATGCCATCGTAGAAGCCTTCGCGGACGAGCTTCTTGATATGCTCGACATGACCCGGCGCGAGATCTGGACGCATCTCAATCGTGACCGGTCCCTGCGTCGTTTCCAGGATCAATGTGTTTTCTTTGTCTGCCATGATGTTTCCTTTGCAGATTGGGAAACCCGCTGTGGCCAGGACGGCCGCGGATCGCCTGAGGTTGGTTACTTGATGTCTGAAGCGACCTGCACCTTCACCATCTTGTCAGGGTCCTGAACCGGCTCGCCGCGCTTGATCTTGTCCACGACGTCCATGCCGGACACCACTTCTCCGACAACGGTGTACTTGCCGTTCAGGAACGATGCGTCGGCGTAGGTGATGAAAAACTGCGAGTTCGCCGAATTTGGTTCGCTGGAACGCGCCATACCCACAATACCGCGCTTGAACGGCACATTCGAGAATTCCGCCGGAAGGTTCGGATACTTCGATCCACCGGTGCCGTTGAAGCGCTGGCCGTCGCCGGTCTGCGCCATGAAGCCCTCGATGACGCGGTGGAACGGCACGTTGTTGTAGTAGCCGTCGCGGGCGAGCTGCTTGATGCGCTCGGCATGTTGTGGAGCCAGATCGGTGCGCAGCTTAACGATGACGCGCCCCTTCGTGGTGTCGATGACAATCGCGTTGGCCTTGTCGAGCCCGGCCGGAAGCGCCTGGGAAAAGGCAGGCGTTGCAAAAACGATGGCCGCGAGAACGGCAAATATGCGGATCATGAGAACTCCGGAGCGAGGAAGTTATTTGCCGGCAAACTTTGTCTTCAGGCGCGCGGCGACCGCCTTGGGCACGAAATGCGAAACGTCTCCACCCATACCAGCGATCTGACGCACCAGTGTGGCGGTGATCGGGCGGACGGTAGCTGAGGCTGGCAGGAACACGGTGCGAATTTCAGGCATGAGCGTCTGATTCATGCCGGCAATCTGCATCTCGTAGTCGAGATCGGTGCCGTCACGCAGGCCGCGGATCAGGATCGTCGCGCCCGCCCGGTGAGCGGCGGTCACGGTCAAATCGCTGAACGTCACACAATCGATCTCGCATTTGGCACTCGCCGCGATCGGAGCGAACACCTCACGGATCATGTCTTGCCGTTCCTCGACCGGAAACAGGGGAGCCTTGCCGGGATGAATGCCGATCGCAACGACCAGCCGGTCGACCAGGCTGCAAGCCTGCCGAACCACATCCAAATGACCATTGGTGACGGGGTCGAACGACCCCGGGTAAAGCGCAATACGGGACATGTCCCCTCCTAACCCGGCCCGGCGAGCGCCGCAAGCTGCCCGGTTCCACTCAGGTATGAGGGTCGGCGGCTAAAAATTTTAAGATCTCGTGAACCTTTAGGTGCCGCTGAGAGTCATCCCTCCAAGCGGCCCGCAAAGGCTGGCATCACAGGGGACGGACCATGATCAAGGCACTCTCGGCAGTGATGATCGCGGCTTTCGTTGCAGCAGCGATGACAATTTTGCCCAGTTTTGCGCCTCCGGTAGAGGCAAGCGTGCCGCACGCACTTGCGAAAACCGACCGGTTGCCCATCCGGACGGTTAGCGTGCCTTGTTCGGCCCAGCACTGGCCGACCATGGATGCGGCCTGTCTGCATCGCAGCAACTGGAAGACCGGAATTCAGCCGGTCCGGGTCGTGACCACAGACCGCAAGTAAGCCCCATCCTAGTGTACCCCCGTTCGCATCGGCAGGACGGTGGAGCCGTCACCTCGCGCCATCAATAAAATCAATCCCGCGGCCATGGCAATTTCTCGCTACCGGTAGCAGACTACGGCAAGCTGTCTACGGCGTTTCCCAGGGCGATGGGGGTAGCAATTGACTGCCATGCATACTGAGGCTTCCGGCCGATCCCCCACACTTCCGATGACGGCAACGATAGGAGCGCTTGGCGTCGTCTATGGCGATATCGGGACCAGTCCACTCTATGCCTTGAAAGAGGCTGCCAAGGCGGCAACCCATCACGGCGGCGGCGCCCTTACCAACGAAGCCATTCTTGGCGTGGTTTCCCTGATCTTCTGGGCGCTGATCCTCATTATCTCCTTCAAGTACGCCATGTTAATCATGAGGGCTGACAACCGCGGCGAAGGCGGAATCGTTTCGCTTCTGGCGCTTCTCCATGCCCGCAATGCGCAACCCGGAACATGGCGCGCGAAATTGCTGATCATCGGACTGATCGGTGCCGCGCTGTTATACGGTGACGGCGCCATCACACCCGCGATCTCGGTTCTCAGCGCGGTGGAAGGATTGAAGGTGGACGCTCCTACGCTCGCGCCTGCGGTGGTGCCCATCACAGTCGTCATTCTGATTGGTGTCTTCCTGATGCAACGCAAGGGCACGGGTTTCATCGGCGGGATATTTGGTCCCTTTATGCTGGTCTGGTTCCTCGTGCTCGCACTGCTCGGCATTCACGGCATCGCGAAAAATCCGGATGTTCTCTGGGCCCTCAGTCCGACGTATGCTGTTACGTTTCTCCTCAGCCAGAATTTCCACATCTCGTTTGCGATCCTGGGTGCAGCTTTTCTCGCTGTGACGGGCGGCGAAGCCATGTATGCGGATATGGGTCACTTCGGCCGCACACCGATCCGGCTCGCGTGGTTCACCATCGCGCTACCAGCGCTGGTTCTCAACTACTTCGGCCAGGCGGCATTGCTACTCAGCGATCGCGGAGCTCTGGAAAACCCGTTCTACCAGCTCGCCCCCGATTGGGCGCATTATCCGCTCGTTGCCTTTGCCACCCTCGCCACGGTGATTGCATCTCAGGCAATCATCACCGGTGTCTTTTCCCTCACACAGCAGGCCATTCAACTGGGGTTCCTGCCCCGCATGCATATCCAGCACACGGCGAGTGACGAGAAGGGCCAGATCTACGTCCCGTTGATCAACTGGATGCTGGCCGCAGCAACGCTTGGAGCCGTCATCGGCTTCGGCACCTCGGATGCACTCGCTGGAGCCTACGGTATCGCCGTATCGCTGCTGATGGCGATTACAACGCTGCTGGCTGCGCTCGTCGCCCTCCAATGGGGCTATCCGCCGGTCGTTGTCATTGCGGTCAACGGGTTCTTCTTCGCGATCGATTGTATTTTCTTCGCAGCAAATTTCGCCAAACTGTTCGAGGGCGGCTGGTTTCCGCTGCTGATCGCAGCGGTCATCGCATTCCTGATGCTGACATGGCGCAGCGGAGTGAAACTCGTCGAAGCCGCGCGAGGTGCACTACGTCAGCCGGAAGAAGACCTGATCGAAACCGCAGTGAGCAGGTGCCATGCGCGGCTTCCGGGGACCGCAGTGTTTCTCGCCTCCGCAGCCAACGGGGTCCCTCTCGCACTCACGCAGTTCGTCAAACACAACCATGTGCTGCATCAACGCGTTCTTCTCGTGACCGTCTTGATTGCGGAAGCGCCGCGCATTCCCGACGAGGACCGGGCTGAAGTGATCGAGGTTATCGAGGGCATCACGCGGGTGATCCTGCACTTCGGTTTCATGCAGTACCCGGTCATCCTGGAAGGACTCCAGCTTGCCTGCGCGCAGGGCAAGCTGCCTGGCATCGACCTCAGCAACATCACCTATTACATCGGCCGCGAGACGATCATCCCCAGCGAGAAAATCGCAGGCATGTGGGTATGGCGCGAGACGGTGTTCGCGTTCCTGCAACGAAATGCGGAACGGACAGCCGCCTTCTTCGGCGTGCCGACCAAGCAGGTCGTCGAGTTCGGAACCGAAATCGAGATTTAGCGCGGCGCTCTTAACCGCCGTTGCCGTTCTCCGACTCGTCTTCCGAGATGTGCTCGACCGACACCACGTGCTCGTCTTCGGCCGTATCGAACACGATGACGCCCTGGGTTGAGCGGCCTGCGACGCGAATTCCTTCCACAGGGCAGCGAATGAGCTGCCCCTTGTCGGTGACCAGCATGATCTGATCGCTGTCCTCGACCGGGAACGACGCCACAAGCTTGCCGTTGCGGTTGTTGACGGACATTGCGACGATGCCCTTTCCGCCGCGGCCCGTGGTGCGATACTCGAACGACGAACTGCGCTTGCCGTAGCCATTCTCGCTGATGGTCAGCACGAACTGTTCGGCAGCGGACATTTGCGCATAGCGCTCCTGACTGAGTTGCACTGTCGCCGATGTCTCTTCGGCATCCGAATCGCCGCTCTCCTCGGCAGCCGCCTCACCGGCAACCGCACGGCGCATTTTCAGATACGCAGCGCGCTCGTCTGACGACGCCTCAAGATGGCGGAGGATCGTGAGAGAGATTAGCTTGTCGCCATCGCCAAGCGCGATGCCGCGCACGCCCATCGAGGTGCGGCCGCTGAACACGCGCACATCTGTTACGGGGAAGCGGATGCACTGCCCGCCGGCGGCGGTCAGCAGCACGTCGTCGTTTTCAGTGGCGATCTGTACGTCGACGATGGCCTCACCCTCGTCGAGCTTCATCGCGATGATTCCCGAGCGGCGAACATCGACGAAATCCGAGAGCTTGTTGCGCCGGACGTTGCCGCCTGTGGTGGCGAACATCACGTCGAGATTGCTCCACGACGATTCATCTTCCGGCAGCGGCATAATGGTGGTGATGCGCTCACCCTGCTCCAGCGGCAGAATGTTGATCAGCGCCTTGCCGCGTGAATTCGGAGCGGCCATCGGCAGACGCCAGACCTTCTCCTTATAGACCTGGCCGCGAGACGAGAAGAACAGCACCGGCGTATGGGTCGACGCGATGAAGAGCCGGCTGACGAAATCCTCGTCGCGCGTCTGCATGCCCGAGCGGCCTTTGCCGCCGCGCTTCTGTGCGCGATAGGTCGAGAGCGGCACGCGCTTGACGTAGCCCGCGTGCGAAACGGTCACGACCATATCTTCGCGCTGGATCAGGTCCTCGTCTTCGACCTCGCCTTCCTGATCGATGATCTGGGTCCGGCGCGGCGTGGCGAACTCGTCCTTCACGGCCGTGAGTTCGTCCTTGATGATGGATTGAATCCGGGCGCGCGAACGCAGGATGTCGAGATAATCCGCGATCTCCGTGGCGAGCTTGTTCAACTCTTCGGAGATTTCCTCGCGGCCAAGCGCGGTCAGGCGCTGCAGGCGCAAATCGAGGATCGCTTTCGCCTGCTCCAGCGACAGGCGCGCGGTTCCGTCCTCGGCGATACGATGGCGCGGATCGTCGATCAGCGTGATCATCGTCGCCATGTCCTTGGCGGGCCAGTCGCGCGCCATCAAGGTTTCGCGTGCAGTGTTCGGATCAGGCGACGTCCGGATTACACGAATGACTTCATCGATATTTGCAACGGCGATGGCCAAGCCGACCAGGATGTGAGCACGGTCGCGTGCCTTGCCAAGCAGAAATTTGGTGCGCCGTGAAACCACGCTCTCGCGGAACGCGATGAACACGGTCAAAAGATCCTTCAGGTTCATCACCTGCGGGCGACCGCCATCGAGCGCCACCATGTTGGCCCCGAAATTGGTCTGTAGCGGTGTGAATTTATAGAGCTGGTTCAGCACCACCTCCGGCACCGCGTCACGCTTCAGCTCGACGACCACGCGATAACCGTCGCGGTCGGATTCGTCGCGCAGATCCGCGATGCCGTCGATCTTCTTCTCGCGCACCAGTTCGGCGATGCGCTCCACCATGCCCGCCTTGTTCACCTGATACGGGATTTCCGAGACGACGATCGCCTGACGGTCCTTGCGGATATCTTCGATCTCGACCTTGCCGCGCATCACGATCGAACCGCGGCCGAGATGGTAAGCCGCGCGGATGCCCTGACGGCCGAGAATGATGCCGCCGGTCGGAAAATCCGGTCCGGGAACGATGTTGATGATGTCGTCGATGCCGAGCGCCGGATCGTTGATCAGCGCGATACATGCGTCGATCACTTCGCCGAGATTGTGCGGCGGAATGTTGGTCGCCATGCCGACTGCGATGCCGCCGGCGCCGTTGACGAGAAGATTGGGAAACTTCGCGGGCAGAACCTTCGGCTCGCGCTCCGAGCTGTCGTAGTTCGGCTGGTAGTCGACCGTGTCCTTGTCGATGTCGTCGAGCAGCGAATGCGCGACCTTTTGCAGGCGCGCTTCGGTGTAACGCATCGCAGCCGCCATGTCGCCGTCGACCGAGCCGAAGTTGCCCTGCCCGTCGATCAGCGGCACGCGCATGGAAAAATCCTGCGCCATGCGCACCATCGCGTCGTAGACCGACTGGTCGCCGTGCGGATGGTATTTACCGATCACGTCACCGACGGTGCGTGCCGATTTGCGGTACGGTTTGTTCCACTCAAAGCCGTTTTCATACATCGCATAGAGAATGCGCCGATGAACCGGCTTCAAACCGTCGCGCGCATCCGGCAGTGCACGTGCCACGATCACGCTCATCGCGTAATCGAGGTAAGAGCGCTTCATCTCATCCGTAATCGAGACGGGACGGATATCAGCCGCCTCGGGTGGGCCGGACGGCGGATTTTCTTGGTCGGACAAGGTGCGAATCCTGGGTGCGAAATGCTCGTTTTATATAGGCGAATTCACACCGCAACGCCAACCGCATTTGGCGTCAAAATCGACGCAAATTCACCGGCCATTACAATGACTTACGTTGAGAGAAAAATCGATTTCAACCAGCGATTCCGGGAGGTGGAAAACTCTGATTCCAGAGCCGCCAATCACTGTCCAAAAGCGACCGCATGCATGATCCGGCCAGGGACGAAAGTGAACAGGCCAGCGATGACCAAACCGCCTGTGAAAATCGAGATCATCGTGATCCGGTGACCTCTCACACGATGGCTGTGCGCGTACCAAATGCCGAGCGGAAGCATGATGAGGCTGAAGATCGACAACAGATGAATGGGGCTCCATGGCTCGCCAAGCTTGATCTGGCGGCCATGTATCCAGAACGAACTGACCGCGACAGTCGCCATCAGCGCGACCCAGACCCAGCCCATGGTGCGGTGAGGAAGAGTGCCTTTTGGCAGCGAGAACTGAACAAGGCCTAGTGCAAGCGCGCCCATCGCGGCGAACGCATGCAGTTGAATGATCGACGGTGCATTGAGCAGCGGCGCGAAGCTCATTCTTCTCCCCACGGTACAGGCGTAAGACGCGATCAAAGCTGCGACCATCCGAATGCATGTTAATATCATTAACATTCGGCCAAGGCAATGTCGTACCCGGTCATTCGCGCAAAAAGCGCAGACTGTTCGCTCTCCTGTCGATTGCTTGATGACGCGGTCGTATCGCGCGCGTGGTCCGTGCGCGATCAGGTCAGATCAGCGCTGCAATACGGAGACGGTGAATTCAACACCGCCTCCGCAAACCTGATAGCATTCCGGCTTAGAAGGGAATGTCGTCGTTCATGTCGTCGTTGCGGCCACCGCCGGCGGCCACCCGGCGCGGAGGTGCAGAGCGCGAAGGTCCGGACGATCCGAAATCACCGCCCTCATCCGCTCCAAACGAGCCGCCACTGCTCTTGCCGTCGAGCATCGTCAGCGTCGAATTGAAGTTCTGCAGAACGACTTCGGTCGAATAGCGATCCTTGCCGTCCTTGTCCTGCCATTTGCGAGTCTGGAGCTGGCCCTCGATGTAAACCTTGGAGCCCTTCTTCAGATACTGCTCGGCAATCTTGCAAAGACCTTCGCTGAAGATCACGACACGATGCCATTCCGTCTTTTCTTTCCGCTCGCCGGAATTCTTGTCCCGCCAGGTATCCGAGGTCGCGATGCTCAGATTCGCGATCGGGCGGCCGTCCTGCGTGCGCTTGATTTCAGGGTCGGCGCCGAGGTTTCCAACCAGAATGACTTTATTGACGCTTCCCGCCATTACCGTTCTCCACTTTGGCGCACCGATACGGCGCGCCGAATCTGTCAGGATTTATGTACGCGGAACGACAATCCCACCTTGGGAGACGTCCGCCCTGCAAATGACCCTATACTTTCCGGCTCCCGGGATGAGGCCGCCGCGCCGGTTATCCACACGCAACCGGCATTGTCGCACAGACATAATACGTACTCTTTTTGTTCCCATGCAAGTGTTCCCGCAAAAGCAACCCTTTGTAGGACAAAACATTATCTGCGCGTGTTCCATTGAATGTGACGAAAACGTGATCAAATCATGGAACCCGCAGGCCGAATATCCCAAACAATTCCTTACGTTAGGAGCTTTCACTTCCCATCCGAGTGTTGCATTTCGGAGACGGCTTTTTCGGCGGAAGCCGGTATATTCGCGGCCATGAGATCGAGAATCCCATTGCGTTCGCGCCTTGGATAACTGCTTCGAAAAATCGGGGCGGACTTAAAACTGGAGAAGATGAAATGAAGAAGTTCTTGCTCGGCACCGTGGCACTCGTTGCCCTCGGTACTGCTTCGGCGGTCGCCGCTGATCTGCCAGCCCGCACCTACACAAAGGCGCCGGTTTATGCTGCGCCGATCTACAACTGGACCGGCATCTACGTGGGTGCGCACATCGGCGCCGCCTTCGGTGGTGATGATGGCTTCGCCACCACCGACCCGACCCTCGTCGGCAGCAACCGTGACGCAGCCTTCCTCGGCGGCGGTCAGATCGGCGCTGACTACCAGTTCGCTCCGAACTGGCTGGTTGGTATCGAAGGCCAGATCTCCGGCCTCTCGAACAGCGATCGTAATTTCACCAGCGGCGTGAACTCGTTCCGTGACCGCTCCGACTGGCTCGCTTCGGTCACCGGTCGCCTCGGCTACACCTGGGGTCCGGGACTGATCTACGCCAAGGGCGGTGTTGCGTTCCGTGACGACAACGGCCTCGCAGCGACCGCTGGCTTCCTGCCGGCTGTGACCGATCGCAACTCGACCGGCTACACCGTCGGTGGCGGCCTCGAATACATGTTCGCTCCGGCCTGGTCGGCGAAGGTTGAGTACCAGTACTACAACTTCGACACCACCAACGTTGCCTACACCAACGGTGGCGCTCAGGCTCTGTCCTACAAGGACGACCTCCACACTGTGAAGGTTGGCGTGAACTACCGCTTCAACTGGGGTGGCCCGGTCGTCGCGAAGTACTAAGCTTCGCTTCACCTGAGTCTCTCGGGAACACGGAAAGGCCGGCTCTTGAGCCGGCCTTTTTGTTTGGTGGTCACGACCCTATATCTCTCAAGTCCCACGAGACACCAAGCAGTTGATGGATCGCGAACAGGGCTGGAAATCCAGCCGCGTTCTCACTATGTTCTGCGGACAAGAATCTGATCGAGAATGAGAGCCGGCGAACGGTCATCGCGTTTTCCGGAACAGCGCCCTAGCTGCGCACCACGCGCTACCGGAACTCCCTTATGGATGAAGTGATCAAGGCAAACCGCAAACCGTCAGCCGGATCGAACTCGCGGGCCATTACGATTCGCGGCGCGCGCGAGCACAATCTCAAGAATATCGACCTCGCCATTCCGCGCGACAAACTGGTCGTTTTCACCGGCCTGTCAGGTTCCGGGAAATCCTCCCTCGCCTTCGACACCATCTACGCAGAAGGCCAGCGCCGCTACGTCGAATCGCTATCGGCTTACGCCCGTCAGTTTCTGGAAATGATGCAGAAGCCGGACGTCGATCAGATCGACGGCCTGTCGCCAGCCATTTCCATCGAACAGAAAACGACCTCCAAGAATCCGCGATCGACCGTGGGTACGGTCACTGAGATCTACGACTACATGCGCCTGCTCTGGGCGCGCGTCGGCATTCCCTATTCACCGGCGACGGGGCTCCCCATCGAAAGCCAGACCGTGTCGCAAATGGTGGATCGCGTGCTCGCGCTGCCCGAAGGCACCCGCCTCTACCTGCTGGCGCCGGTCGTTCAGGGCCGTAAGGGCGAGTACCGCAAGGAATTTGCCGAATATCTCAAGAAGGGATTCCAGCGGATCAAGGTCGACGGCAAGTTCTACGAACTGGCGGACGCGCCGACACTGGATAAGAAATTCCCCCACGACATCGACGTCGTGGTCGATCGTATCGTCGTGCGTCCCGATATGGCGCAGCGGCTTGCCGAATCGTTCGAGACCGCTTTGAAACTCGCCGAAGGCCTGGCCGTCGTCGAATTCGCCGATGCACCCGCAAGCGACGCTGCGTCAGAGAAGAAAGCGGAAAAGAAGACCGCAAAGATCCACGACAAGAGCGGACCCGAGCGGATTCTGTTCTCGGAGAAATTCGCCTGTCCGGTCTCCGGATTCACGATCCCGGAAATCGAGCCGCGCCTGTTTTCGTTCAACAACCCTTACGGTGCCTGCCCGAAATGCGGCGGCCTCGGCGTCGAACAGCATATCGATGCCGAACTGGTGATCCCGGACAAGGAACTAACCCTGCGCAAGGGCGCGATCGCGCCGTGGGCAAAATCGTCATCGCCTTACTACGTGCAGACACTGCAAGCGCTGGGGAAGTTCTACAAGTTCACACTCGACACCAAGTGGAAGGATCTGCCGAAGAAGACGAAAGACGCAATTCTGTTCGGCTCCGGTGATGACGAAATCAAGTTTTCCTATGAGGATGGCGTTCGGTCCTACGACACCAAGAAGCCGTTCGAGGGCGTGGTCACCAATATCGAGCGCCGCTTCCGCGAAACCGAAAGCGAGTGGGCGCGGGAAGAACTCGGCAAATACTTCAGCGACGTTCCGTGCGAAGCGTGCCACGGTTATCGCCTGAAGCCGGAAGCGCTTTCCGTCAAGATCGGCGGCAAGCATATTGGCGAAGTCGCCGAGCTTTCGGTTCTGCGCGCCGGGGAATGGTTCGAGAACGTTCCCAAGCAGTTGAACAAGCAGCAGAACGAGATCGCGACGCGCGTGCTCAAGGAAATTCGCGAGCGGCTATCGTTCCTGCTGGACGTCGGCCTGAACTACCTCACGCTGTCGCGATCATCCGGGACCTTGTCGGGCGGCGAAAGCCAGCGTATCCGCCTTGCCTCGCAGATCGGCTCAGGCCTGACCGGCGTGCTCTACGTGCTGGACGAACCTTCAATCGGGCTGCACCAGCGCGATAACGCGCGCTTGCTCGACACGTTGCGGCGGCTGCGCGATCTCGGCAACACGGTCATTGTCGTTGAGCACGACGAGGATGCCATCGAAACCGCGGACTATGTGGTGGACGTCGGCCCCGGTGCCGGCATGCATGGCGGCAACATCGTCGCCCAGGGCACACCGCAACAGGTGAAGAGCAATCCGAAATCGATGACCGGAAAGTATCTCACCGGTGAAATGTACGTGCCGATTCCCGAGCGCCGGCCGCCCAATCACCGCCGGACCATCAAGGTCGTCAACGCGCGCGGCAACAACCTCAAGAACGTGTCGGCGGAAATCCCGCTCGGGCTTTTCACCTGCGTCACCGGCGTCTCGGGCGGCGGCAAATCCACGCTGCTGATCGATACGCTGTACAAATCCATTGCGCGCAAGCTCAACAATGCCTCGGAAGGTCCCGCCCCTCACGACCGCATCGAGGGGCTCGAGCATATCGACAAGATCATCGACATCGACCAGTCGCCGATCGGGCGGACGCCGCGCTCAAATCCCGCGACCTACACCGGCGCCTTCACGCCGATCCGCGAATGGTTCGCCGGTTTGCCGGAATCCAAGGCGCGCGGTTATGAGCCGGGCCGTTTCTCGTTCAACGTGAAGGGCGGCCGCTGCGAGGCCTGTCAGGGCGACGGCGTCATCAAGATCGAGATGCACTTTCTGCCCGACGTCTACGTCACCTGCGACACCTGCAAGGGCAAGCGCTACAACCGCGAAACCCTCGAGGTGCTGTTCAAGGGCAAGTCGATCGCCGACGTGCTGGACATGACGGTGGAAGAAGCCGCCGAGTTCTTCAAGGCGGTGCCGCGTGTGCGCGAGACCTTCAAGACGCTCCATCGCGTCGGGCTCGACTACATTCATGTCGGCCAGCAAGCGACCACGCTCTCCGGCGGCGAAGCGCAACGCGTCAAGCTCGCCAAGGAACTCAGCAAGCGTGCAACCGGGCGGACGCTCTACATTCTCGACGAGCCCACAACCGGCTTGCATTTCCATGATGTCGCGAAACTGCTGGAAGTGCTGCATGAGCTGGTCGCTCAAGGCAACACCGTGGTCGTCATCGAGCACAATCTCGAGGTTATCAAGACCGCGGACTGGGTGATCGATCTTGGCCCGGAAGGTGGTGACGGCGGCGGAGAAATCGTCGCTTGGGGACCGCCGGAGGACATCGTCAAAGCGCCGCGCAGTTACACCGGGAAATTCCTCGCGCCGGTTCTGAAGAAGGGCCGCGCCGGAAAAATTCACGACACCGGCGAGGCCGCGGAGTAAAGCGGTCTCTCGCTGCCCGGAATGAGCCGTTACCTCACCCCGGTGCCCTTGCATCGCTGACAGGTAACGACCTTATCGCCTTTCTTAAGCAGGCCCTTGCCTTCGCAGTTTTTGCACTTCTGCTTCTTCTTGATGTTCGGGCCTTTCTCATTCGCCATGACGTTTTCCAATATGATGCGTTTCGATGAGCGAAGAAAATGGCTCGCCTGATTGCAATCGTGAGGCCAGCTTCGCTTGGGGCGCGATCATAGCATGGTCCCGCAGGGATCCGATTAAGTAAAAAAGCGGCGCACGGATCATACCGCGCGCCGTCGTTCGGCGGGTTGACCACATCATCCTGACGCGAAAGCGAGAAGCGTCAGGCGAAAGACATCATTGCCCGTGGTTGGCAAGCTCCTGGTCTGTCAGATTCCAGTCCTGCCACAACTTCAGAACAGCCAGCAGGAACACAACGCCACCGATGCCGGTGTGCCAGAACCTGAGCATGCCGCTGGCCGAATAGCCCAGCAGGTACGGCGCCGCGATCAGCCAGAGACCGAGCGCCATCTCACCTGCCTCCTCCCAGCGCTGGAGCGCGATGTACTCCATCTGGGCAAGGCCAAATACGAAAACGCCCGCAAGAACCGTGCACAGGATCGCGAATCCCGGCTCCGACAGCGTACCAAACCCGTAATTTGGCTGTCCCGTAAGCCAGGGCGACAGCACGATCAGCAGGCCCAACAGCATGCCGAACCAATCTTCCCATTTGCGATGAGTGTCGAAAAACCGAAAACCAGACATGTAAGACCTCCATTGAAAGAGGCATACGTCGGCGGGCCCGGTGTCGTCACATTCCGACTTGAAGACGACCATTCGGCCGCATCGGAGTATGTCCATTTCTAAACGTATGAAACCCCGGGGTTCCTGCAAGGTCCCAAGGACGGAATTTGTTGCTTCACCGGCGTATGAGGTGCGGTGCGGCGGACGGCTCGCCTTGCCCCATGGAATGTTGATAGACTCGCCGAATCTGACACCCCGAAGCGGAAGCCGACAATGACCGATGTACGGAACAACCCTGCCAAGAAGCGCTACGAACTCGACGTCGAAGGTCATATCGCGGCGACCTATTACGAACTGTCTGATGGCGTAATCACGTTTGTCCACACCGAAGTACCGGAGGCGCTCGGAGGCCGAGGCATCGGTTCGAAACTCATCAAGGAAACGCTCGATCAGGTGCGCGCCGCCGGGCTGAAAGTCATCGCCCAATGCCCTTTTGTGAAGGCGTACATCGGCAAGCATCAGGAATATGCCGATCTCCTGAAGTAAGTTCGCACCACAACAGGTCAACAGCAGAACGCAGGCGCCATGGATCAAGGCATCGTCCGCAACAACAAGTCCCTCAACCGCTACGAACTCGATGCAGACGGAGCGACCGCATTTGCCGATTATCGGCTGGCGCCGGGAAAGGTGATCATCACCCACACCGAAACGCCTCGCCCGTTGCGCGGCCGCGGCATCGCCTCAAAGCTGGTGCAAGGCGCGCTGGAGCAAATCCGCGCCGACGGCCTGAAGGTCGTGGCGGGATGCGGTTTCGTCGTGGACTATCTGGAGAAGCATCCAGAGTTCGCGGACGTTGCGGCTTAGTCCCCTCGTCGATCGCAAAAAAAGCCCGCCGGACGGCGGGCTTTCTATTTGCTCGACAGCGAACCGTGCCGCTCGAACAGCGTCAGACGATCTTGATCGACATATCCGGCAGGCCCTCCAGTTTGCAAAGGATGACGTCACCCTTCACAACCGGTCCGACATTCTCCGGCGTGCCGGAATAGATGATGTCGCCGGCCTTCAGCTCGCAGGCCTCGGACAACTTCGAGATTTGTTCGGCCACGCTCCAGATCATGTTGCTGAGATCGGAGCTCTGCTTCACCGTTCCGTTCACGGCGAGCGAGATCGCGCCTTTGGCAAAATGGCCGGTCTTGGTCACGGGGTGAATCGGGCCAATCACGGCGGAATTATCGAAGCTCTTGCCGATTTCCCACGGTTTCTTCTGGTCACCCATCGCGCGCTGAAGATCGCGGCGCGTCATATCGAGACCGAGAGCGTAACCGTAAACGCACTCGAGTGCTTTCTCCGGCGAAATATTGGAGCCGCCCGATTTCAGCGCGGCCACCAGTTCGACTTCATAGTGATAGTTCTTGGTCAGCGGCGGATACGGATGGTCTGCAATGGTTCCGATCGCGACGTTCTGGATCGCGTCGGTCGGCTTCTGGAAAAAGAACGGCGGCTCACGAGTCGGATCGGATCCCATCTCGCGCGCATGCGCCGCGTAGTTGCGGCCGATGCAATAGATGCGGCGAACGGGAAAAACCTCTTTCAGACCGACAATAGGGATCGTCGCCTGTGCGACGGGAAAAACTGCCTTCAGGCCGATTTCAGCGCTTGCCGTCTCGCTAAGTGCTGCGGTGCCGGCAAGGGCTGCCGCTCCGCCAGCCAGGATGTGTCTGCGGTTGAGTTTGGTCATGGTCGTTTCCCGTTTTGCTTTGTTGGCTTTGGCGCACTTGCCGCTCGTAAACGCGCGGCCGCGAACAACGGTTCGGAAGCGCTGGTATTTTGTATGCCGACGACGATGGTTTGAACAGAGGCCTCGTGCGCAAACGCAAGTGTGCGGCGCAACGAAAAAGGCCCGCCAACGGCGGGCCTTTCCAAATCCGGCACAAGGTCGCTGGATTAGTGCTTGAGATCGTCCGGCAGCTTGCCGCCGTTCGCAGCAAGCTTGGTCATGACCTGCTTGTGCAGCCAGATGTTCATCTTGGCCGAGTCGTTGGTGTCGCCATCATACTTCAGTTCCTTCGCAAGCTCCTTGCGAGCGGACAGGCTTGAATCGATGTCGAGGGCCTTCATCAAATCCACGATCGACGTGCGCCATTCGAGCTTTTCCCCCTTGGCAGCAACGGCCTTGTCGAGAATTGGCGCGACATCCACCATGGGGACGCTGCCGCCACCGCCTGCAGCCGATCCAGCACCGCCGGCGGGCTCAGCAGCTTCGGCCTTTGTGCCGAAAATCGCTCCCATGATCTTTCCAAAAATGCTCATATGTAAAACTCCCGATAGCCCGTCGATTGACTGGTGGATCTGATTGGCGCTTCCCCGCTCCGGCAGCACCGCACCGGTATCATGCAAGAGTGTAGACGGCTGGTCAGGGCTTGCCAATGCAGCAGCTCAACATTGCGCCGCGGCGATTTGAATTAAAGCTGTCAAAAAGACGCCACAATGACTCGGGTGTGACAACACTGATTGTTTGCAAAACCACAATCCATTTCATTCCTTTGCAGAACCTTGCTCTATCTGCCTGCTCATAAATTGCAGGCGATCGTGATGTTTCCGCAGATGACCTTTGACCAGCACTGCGTGCCCAGTCCGTCGGGCGTGGTTGCCTGCCGCGCCGCGGTTTGGCATGGATGCACGCCTCAAGGTGAGTATTAGTAGACGGTTCATGTTCGACGCGGTGGTTTTTGCAGGCGGTGGCAACCGCTGTTACTGGCAAGGCGGCTTCTATGAGGCTGCGGCTGCACGTCTTGGCCTGTCACCGAAACTCGTGGTCGGGGCAAGTGCTGGTGCATTTGCGGCAGCCTATTCGTTGCTCGAAGCCGGACCGGCTACCCGCGCGCGTGTGATAGGTGCCTGCGACCCGAAACTGAAAAATTTCGATTTCGCCGCGTGGCGCGCGGGCAAACCACTTTGCCCTGTCGGTCCGATGTTCCGCGAACTACTCGACCAGACCATTGACGCGAAAGCCTTCAGGCGGCTTCAGAACATGACCGACTTTCGGATCGCAGTCTCGCGGCTGCCGCGGGGCCTGTCCCCACCGATCGGCGCGGCCATCGGTATCGGCGTATATCAGTTGGAGAAGCAGCTTTTTCATCCGGTGCACCCGCGGTTCGGGCGCGCGCTTGGTTTCAGGCCAGAGTTCGTCGCGGCTGCCTCCCTTAACGACCCGCAACAGCTTCGCGAGGCACTGATGGCCAGCAGCGGCGTTCCGCCGTTCATGCCGGTCACCAATGTTGCGGGGCGGCCGGCCTTCGATGGCGGGCTCGTAGATAACGTTCCGGTTGAGCCGCTGGCGCCGATTGAGGCCGCCGGAGGCCGCTCGCTGGTGCTGCTCACCCGTGTCTACAAGACAATCCCACAGGTGAACGGACGCATCTACGCGCAGCCCTCGCAAAAGATCGGCGTCGGGCAATTCGACATTCGAAACCCGGACGGCATTCGGGATGCCTACGAACTCGGCCTTAAGGACGGCGACGCCTTTGCCTCCTCGCTCAATCGATGAAGCCGGTCTGACCCGGAAAGCGACACTTTTTAGCCGCGGTTGCGGGCAAGATTCGCGATAGGCTCATGTTCGCAGCAGGCGTTCAGATGACCGTTAGTTTTTTCCCACGCGCGGCCTTCGCCGCCTTTATCGTCCTTGTGCCGGCTTCATGGGCATCCGCCGCGACATGCGGCACCGGCAGTTTCGAGAGCTGGCTCGATAACTTTAAAAGGGAAGCCGCGGCGGAAGGAATCTCCCAGCAGGCAATCTCCCAGGGGTTGAACGGCATCACCCTCGACAACACCGTCCTCTCGCGCGATCGGTCGCAGCATGTCTTCCGCCAAAGCTTCGAGGAGTTTTCCGGCCGGATGGTGGCGCCGCGATTGGCCGTGGGCGCCAACAAGATGAAGCAGTTCGGTTCTGTGTTGTCCCGCATCGAGCAGCGCTATGGCGTTCCCGGCTCCGTTCTTGTCGCGATCTGGGGGCTCGAGACAGACTACGGCGTCAATATCGGAAAATTTCCGACCATTCGCTCGGTCGCAACGCTTGCTTACGATTGCCGGCGCTCCGAAATGTTTCGCGCGGAGTTGAAGGATGCCCTGCGCATTGTCGATCAGGGCGATCTGTCGCCCGCAGACATGCGCGGTGCCTGGGCCGGTGAAATCGGGCAAACGCAGTTCATGCCGTCGTCATACATCAAATTTGCCGTCGACTTCGACGGCAACGGACGGCGCGATCTGCTGCGAAGCGCACCCGATGTGCTGGCCTCGACCGCGAACTTCCTTGCCAGTCACGGCTGGAAGCGCGGTCAGCCCTGGGATCCGGGCAGCGAGAATTTTGCGGTGATCCAACAGTGGAACAAAAGCGAAGTCTACTCGAAGACAATCGCCTATTTCGCGAGTCAGCTTGATCGCGCACCCTGAGCGATGATGCGGCAGCAAAGTTACTGCCGCATCACCACGTCCTGGCTGTCAGTGCTTATGAGCAGGCTCGCTGGTTGCTCCCATCGCATTGACGTCGAAACTGACGTCGAGCTTGCCCGCCTTTTCGAACGCCAGCGTGGCCTTCAGCTTGTCGCCCTGCTTCAGCGGCTGCTTGATGTCCATGAACATCATGTGGAAGCCGCCGGGCTTAAGTTCGACGGTCTCGCCGGGCTTGATGGTCAAGCCGTCAGTCAGCGGCCGCATCTTCATCACCCCGTCGGTCATCGACATCTCGTGAATCTCCACGCGGTCGGCACCAGCCGAGATCGCGCTGACAAGACGGTCGGCAGACTTGCCGTTGTTGGTAATCTTGAGATAGCCGCCGGCAATCTTGGCGCCGCCCGGCGTCGCGCGAGTCCATGGCGCGGCGACAATCAAATCACCGGCCTTGAAGGTGTCACTGCCTGACTTGGGCGCTGCCATCTTCCCATGGTCCATTTGACTGTGATCCATTTGCGCCTGCGCAACTGTCGCCGTATCAGCAACGATCCGCAGCACGGGAGCCGGTGATTTCAGGGTGTGTGGATTCTGCCCTTCTGACGCGATCTGATCCCAGCGAACCTCACCCTTGGCGCATTGCTGGACCGTGGGGAATGCAATCGCCTGCCCCGATGGAAAATCCGTGATGAAGCTGGTGAACACGAACTCGTCGTAGTTGTCGTCCGCCAGCGATCCGCCCGACCAGACGATCTCCTTTGGACCTTCGGCGACGGTCTTGCCGTGATTCTGGTAAGACTTGGCGTAGGCGCCACGGGTAATGCTGAGGGTCCATCCCGCCTTCGGCATCGGCTTTACGCCGATGACACCTTCCGGGATCTGGACACGGACGGTCTGCGTGGCCGCGCCATCGCAGCCGTGAGGTACCTGGAACACTGCCTTGTAGTACGTGTTGGCGCGCGCCTCTCCGGTCGCGAGCGTCACATGGGCGGATGCAGATGGTTGCGAAGCGATGACGGCCGCTGCCGTCAGGCCAGCGCCGGTCAGCAGCCGCTGAAGGCCGCGGAAGTTGATAATCATGTTGTCCTCGAATGATGCTGAAAGAGAGTTCTGAACGAAGGTCTCAAGTCAGCTTCGGCGGAGCCCTTGCCGAAAAAGCCAGTTGCCGTTCAATTTCCGGCAGCGCCAACTGCCGGGAAGCTGACATTCGCTCATAGGCTGTGGCGTGCGTCCGGAGCACCATGCGATCGGGTGGTGCAGCGATCTGACCCGCCAGGCAGGCGCTAAAGCAATCGTGAGGCGCGCTCGGCTGTCCTGGCTCAGTCCCGCCCGGCGTTATCTTGCCAGAGCAAATGGCGCTGACGCCGCCCGCTACCCCGGCCGCAGCCTGAGCGCCGCTCCAGACCACCAGGAGAGCCTGAATCACCATCGCCTGCGACAGCGCAAGGGTCAGGAGCAACCGGCGAACTGAATAGCGATCTCGCATCCAGCGGCTATGCCACGCCGCCGGTTGGACGTCCACAATTCGGCGTCGCGCGCCTTGGGTCACGGGATACATCGGTCGGGATCGACATGATAAAATGAATTATTGTTCGCTATTAGTAGATACTCGGAACTATACGTGAGTAGCCGTAGGAAGCTTTCGGTGCCATTTATCCAGCACATGGCTTAGCGTAGCCACTTATTCCAATACCGTCGTGACGGCCGAGCAGAATTTATGTCTCCTTTGCGTCAACTCAATGAAATACAGAGCTAAAATTGGCTTTTGCACGAAGACAGGCCGATTAAATCTGAACAATCTTAGCTGAAAGATTAATCACTTCTTACTTTAGATATGCACTATACGATTAGCTGCATCGCAACATTTGCGGTGTTGCAGCGCAGAATCGTCCCCTATATTCAGTCTCAACGATGACGCTACTCCAAGAGCTGAATCGGGATTACGAAGGAGACTAACTATGCTGCTCTCATTTATCCGCGCTATCCAGGCGTTCCGTGACTATCAGCGCAATGTCGCTGAGCTGTCCCAGTTGAGCGATCGGGAACTGGCCGATATCGGACTCGATCGGTCCGACATCCAGCGGGTCGCAGCGGGCGCCTACAACGGCTAAACGCCGCGAACTGCATCACCAACGGATTACGCCCGCATCTTGCGGGCGTTGTCGTATCTGGCGCACGACACAGACGGCCGCCCCGGCATCAAGCGTTGCGTCGGGGTCCTGTGAGCTTTAGTTGTGAGCCATGACAGCTCACACCAATCATGAAACAGACGCCGTCCACGTGATCGGCGGCGGACTGGCCGGCTCGGAAGCCGCGTGGCAGATCGCCAATGCCGGCGTCAACGTCGTGCTGCACGAGATGCGCCCGGTCCGCACGACCGATGCCCATCGCACCGACAGCCTTGCCGAACTCGTCTGTTCCAATTCGTTCCGCTCCGATGACGCGGCCAATAACGCCGTGGGCCTACTGCACGCGGAACTGCGCAAGCTGAACTCCCTCATCATGCGCAGCGCCGACGCCAATCAGGTGCCCGCAGGCGGCGCGCTTGCGGTGGACCGCGACGGCTTTTCGGCAGCCGTCAGCGCAGCGCTCACCGCACATCCGAAAATCGAAATTCGCCGCGAGGAAATCGCCGGATTGCCACCCGCCGAATGGCAGAACGTGATCGTCGCGACCGGCCCGCTGACATCCCCCGCGCTCGCCGACGCGATCCGGGGACTGTCCGGCGAAGATGCCCTCGCCTTCTTCGATGCGATTGCGCCCATCGTTCATCGCGACAGCATCAACATGGACGTCGCGTGGTTTCAGTCGCGCTACGACAAGGTGGGCCCCGGCGGCACCGGCGCCGATTATCTCAACTGTCCGATGACACGCGAGCAATATGACGCTTTTGTCGACGCGCTCATCGCGGGCGAGAAAACCGACTTCAAGGAATGGGAAACCAACACGCCCTACTTCGACGGTTGTCTGCCGATCGAAGTGATGGCCGCGCGCGGCCGCGAGACGCTGCGTCACGGGCCGATGAAGCCGGTCGGACTGACCAACCCGCGCGATCCCACGGTCAAGCCATATGCGATCGTCCAGCTTCGACAGGATAACAAGCTCGGCACGCTCTACAATATTGTCGGCTTCCAGACCAAGCTGAAACACGGGGCGCAGACGCACGTGCTTCGCGCCATTCCAGGCCTTGAGAACGCGGAATTCGCGCGGCTCGGCGGCCTGCATCGCAACACTTTCCTGAACTCGCCGAAACTCCTCGATCCGCAATTGCGACTGCACGCCCAGCCACGTCTGCGGTTCGCGGGACAGATGACGGGCTGCGAAGGCTACGTCGAATCTGCAGGTATCGGTCTGCTCGCGGGGCTGTTCGCAGCGGCGGACATCAAGCGCAGCAGCATCGCGCCACCCCCGCCAACAACCGCGCTCGGCGCGCTGCTCGGCCACATCACCGGCGGCCATATCGAAACCATCGACGCCGGGCCGCGCTCATTCCAGCCGATGAACATCAACTTCGGATTGTTTCCGCCGCTGGCGTCGCCGCCGACCAAGAAGCCGGACGGCACGCGGCTGCGCGGTAATGAAAAGACAATCGCGAAGAAGCAGGCGATCAGCGCGCGCGCGCTGTCGGATCTTGATCGCTGGATCGCAGATACGCTCCATGTGGCTGACGCAGCGTAACGGCAAAACAGCGGCAAACTTCTCCGCAAAAGGCGAAGTGGTGACTGAATGATGTCGCTCAGACGGATCGGGATCCAGTGGGCGCAAAGGCGCGGAATTAACTTGACTGACCCCGCCTGAACGCAGCTTCACGCCTTGAAAGACGTCCCGCTTACCGCGCGTGGCCGTGTAAGCGTTGCACATTTCCGTAGCGGCTTAGTCAATCGACTTCAAATTCTCGAATATCCGGTTTCTATCGGGTTTGGATGGTGCGGCATTTTCAACGCGAGCAGCCAGCGCAAGCATTCCGAGAGTCATGACTATGATCAGTGCTATCGCCGTCCAATGAAGTTTGCCAATCGGCTCGACGTGCCTGTCCTTGTCCGATACGGCCATGTCATCACCTCGAAAATCGACACCTCGAATTCGCGTGATTCCTGACAGACTCCCCAATCCTTCACCATTTGGAAGTTACGTGGGCAGCCTTCTGCTTAACCGAAGGCAGAAAGCAAGGGGACCAAGCTACGTCGGCTTGATGCTTAAGCCTTGAACGGCTTCGCACTGGCCGCGCGCCAGGTCGTCCAGAGGATGCCCAGCCGCGATAGCAACGGCGGCGCGAACGGCTCGGATGACTCAAGCCGCGTCAGATTTTTTCCGATGACCGCAAGCGGAAGAAATGCAGCACGCGCGGAAAGCGGCGCGCTGGCAAGCATCGCTATCGCTTGCTGCAGTTGGGAGGCTGCCTCGCGGCGCAAATGCGCCAGCGCCTCCCTGAGCGGCTGGCTTGCCTGCCGCAGAAAGAACTCTTCGGCGATCACGCCGTGAAGATTCATCAGATCGCCTGGCAGATAAAGCTGACGGCGCGCGGCGTGGCGCGGCATCGCCAGCATGACATCGACCAATCCTTCCGCAATGCCGGCATGTTCGGCGATGCGTACGGCCTCCGGTGACTTCAGGCCCAGCACCTTTGCACGCAAGCCGTAGAGCGCCGCCGATGTATCCCGGCAATGTGCCTCCAGCGCGGCCATGTCAGGCATGGGGTCGTCATAGACATCGAACACATGGGCGTCGATCAGGCGCACGAAGGTCTCGATCGGCAGATTGTGGTGCGTAATGGCGCGCAGCAATTCCGCCGCGACCGGATTGGCCTCGGCTTCGCCGCGAGACCCCTGCCCCTCACCGGTCAGAACATCGCGCCACCATTGCAGCCGGATTTCACCGGGCAATGGCTGGCTGACGTGATCGCGGACATGAGCGACTTCGGCATTGAACGCCGCCAGCGCAAGCCAGGCCCGCCGCGCTTCCGGCGATACGAACAGGCTTGCGGCATAGGTTCTGAAATCCCGCGCGCGCACCAGATCGGCGCAAAACGCTGCGGCGTCATTGCTGGGCGCGTTGCTCATGGCACGGCAATCAGCGCCGCCGCGACGCGCCGCCGTTCGCCCATCATGACGTTGTAGGTGCGGATCGCGGGTCCCGTCTGCATGGTGTCCAGTACGATATGGACCTGCCGCAGCGCATTGCGCAGCGGCGCGGGGGCGATCCAGACACCGCTTCCCGTCCCGATCAGCAGCGTATCGATGTCATTGGCATGCTCGAACACGCGTTCCAGCGAATACCGGTCGATGTCCTTGGGGTCCGTGACCGGCCACGCCCAGATCGCATCCGGCAGGCACAGCAGCGAGCCGCGATGCGACATGTCGGCGAACCGAAAACCGCCGTTGCCGTAGGCTTCGATCAGCGCTGACCGCGGAAGGTGCAGTCCTTCGGGCGCGTGATTACCGGATTTCTGAAGTTCGTGATCCATCTCACCACCGCCTGCAATAAGATGGCCCTACCTTCGTCATTGCGAGCGAAGCGAAGCAATCCATCTTGACCATAACAAGAGTGGATTGCTTCGTCGCAAGGGCTCCTCGCAACGACGATTACGGCTTCGACGGCTTGTCCTCACCGCCCCGGTTTTCGCCGACGCCGAGATAGATCAGGATCGGCGCTGCGATGAAGATCGACGTATAGGTGCCGACCAGAACCACGCCGAACGTCATCGTCGCCGCGAAGCTGTGGATCGCCTTGCCGCCGAACAGCAGCAGCGCAAGCAATGCCAGCGTCACCGTGACGTGGGTGATGATCGAGCGCGACAGCGTCGAGTTGATCGACGTGTTGAGCAGTTCCGGCATCGGCATTTTCTTGTACCGCCGCAGCATTTCACGAATACGGTCATAGATGACGACCGTGTCGTTCAGCGAATAGCCGAGAATGGTGAGCAGCGCGGCGATGCTGGTCAGGTCGAATTCGATCTGGGTGATCGACATGAAGCCGAGCGTCAGCACGATGTCGTGGACGTTGGCGATCATCGCGCCAAGCGAGAACTGCCACTCGAACCGGAACCAGAGATAGATGAAGATGCCCGCGATCGCGAGCATCAGGCCGACCGTGCCGTAGGCGAGCAGTTCGCTCGACACGCGCGGACCAACGACTTCGACACGGCGATACTCGACGCTGTCACCGAACAGCTGGCGAACCTTCTGCACCGCAGCCTGCTGCGCCTGATCGCCGCCCGGCTGTTCGGCGATACGAATCAGAACGTCGGAGGGACCGCCAAACTGCTGAAGCTGGACGTCGCCGAAATTCAGCGTCGTTAGCTGCGCGCGCAATGCCGCGATGTCGGCGGGGCCGGACTTGGTCTGGATTTCAAGCAGCGTCCCGCCCTTGAAGTCGATGCCGAAATTCAGCCCGTGGACGAAATAGAGGCCGATAGCCAGCAGCGACAGCAACGCGGAAATCGGAAAGCTGATGCGGCGGAAGCGCATGAAGTCGAACTTCGTATCGTCCGGGACGATGCGAAGCGCGGGGATCACGCCATAGATGCTGAGGCCTGTCAGAACGACAATGAAGATGGCGAGTGCGACGATGATGGTATGAGTCACGGCTTATACAATCCTCAAATCGGCACGGTCTTGGGCCGCTTCCACGCCACCCACATCGCAACAATCAGCCGGGTCACGGTGAAAGCCGTGAACACGGTGGTCAGAATGCCGATGCCGAGGGTCACGGCGAAGCCGCGCACCGGTCCGGTGCCGATGTAGAACAGCACTGCCGCCGCGATGAACGTTGTGATGTTGGAGTCCAGAATGGTCGCGAGCGCGCGCGTGAAGCCCGCATCGATGGCGGAGATCGCGGTTCGCCCGGCGCGCAATTCCTCGCGGATGCGCTCATAGATCAGCACGTTCGAGTCGACCGCAATGCCGACCGTCAGCACGATGCCGGCGATGCCGGGCAGCGTCAGCGTGGCGTTGAGCAGCGACAGGATGCCGAAGATCATGGCGACGTTGATCGCGACCGCGACGTTGGCGAAGAAGCCGAACAGCCGGTAGGTCAGCAGCATGAATACGATGACCAGCACCGAGCCGACATAGGACGCGAGTTCGCCGGCGGCGATCGAGTCCTGTCCGAGTCCCGGCCCGACCGTGCGCTCTTCAATGATGGTCAGCGGCGCAGGCAGTGCACCCGCGCGCAGCAGGATCGCCAGATCGTTGGCGCCCTGCACCGTGAAGCTGCCGGAAATCTGGCCGGAGCCGCCGGTGATCGGCTCACGGATGACGGGCGCGGAAATTACTTCGTTGTCGAGAACGATGGCGAACGGCTGTCCGACGTTCTCAAGCGTGGCCTGCGCGAACTTGCGCGCACCCGATGTATTGAAGCGGAAGCTGACGATCGGCTCGCCGGAGCGCTGGTCAAAGCCGGGCTGCGCGTCGGTCAGGTCGCCGCCCGAGACCAGCACCTGCTTCTTGATGACATAAGGCACCTTCGGAGAGGACGCGCTCATCAGGACTTCAGAGTCCGGAGGCACCCGCCCCTGCTGCGCCTGATCCGCCGGCACAGTCGTATCGACCATGCGGAAGTCGAGCTTCGCGGTCTTGCCGAGCAGTTCCTTGAGGCGGGTCGGGTCCTGCAGGCCAGGCACCTGCACCAGAATGCGATCGACGCCCTGACGCTGGATCAGCGGCTCGACGGTTCCCAGTTCATTGATGCGGCGTTCGACGATCTGGATCGACTGCTCGACCGACTGGCGGATGCGTTCCGTGATCGCGGCCGGAGGAACGGTCAGGCGGATCAATCCGCCGCCGGCATCACTGACTTCGACGCTGCGTTGTCCGCTCGAGCCGAGCAATCCGCCGAGCGGCTGCGAGAGTTCGCGCAGCTTGGCGAGCGCGGCGGTCAGATCTGTATCCTTGACGCGGACCTCGACGGTTTCGCCGCGAACCGCAAGGCCCGTGTAGCCGATTTTGGCGTCGCGCAGCGTGCGCCGCACGTCATCGCGAACCTGATCGAGCTTGTCCTTCTTGACCGAGTTGGAATCGACTTCGAGCAGGATGTGCGAACCACCCTGCAAGTCGAGACCGAGCACGACATGACGCTGGGCCCACTTCGGCCAGCTCTTGACGGTCGCTTCGGGAAAGAAGTTCGGAACCGCGCAAAGGCAAACGATCAAGGCGGTCAGGATGACCGCCAGTGCCTTCCACCGCGTGAAATACAACATCGATGTAAGTCCGTCAGATTGATGAAACCGCGGCGATCAGCGCGTCAGCTCGCGGCTGTCTCTTCCTTGGAATCCTTGGCGGGCTCGCCTTTGGTGCGAACGCCCGAGATCATCCCACGCATCTGACGAATGCGCACGCCGTCGGCGATTTCGACTTCGATCTGGTCGTCATCGACCACCTTGGTCACCTTGCCGACAAGGCCGCCATTGGTGACGACGGTATCGCCGCGACGGATGTTCTTCACCAGTTCCTGATGGTCCTTCAGCTTCTTCTGCTGCGGCTTGAGGATCAGGAAGTACATGATGACGAAGATCAGCGCGAACGGCAGCAACGACATCAGCATGCTGTTGGTGTCAGCGGCACCGGCAGCCTGAGCAAAGGCAGGAGTAATGAACATACGAAAAGTCCTCGGGAAGGCGCCCGCCATCGGGCGAAACGCGTCGTGTTGTGGCCGTTTTGGCCGAATTTGCGCGGACTATAGCGGCCAGCGTCCCAATTGCAACGGGACCGGAGGTGCCGATTTTGCCATGCATTTGTGGCGCTTGCGGGTATTGGCGCGCCTCGCTAAGGGTGCCTCCCAAGGGGGCTGAATCATGTCCAAAAAACCCAGTAAAAAGGCCTCTCGGGCCGCCGCGAAGTCACGTCCCGGCAAGGCGATCAAA
The DNA here is from genome assembly GCF_049895725.1 of Afipia sp. DC4300-2b1. NCBI lineage: Bacteria > Pseudomonadati > Pseudomonadota > Alphaproteobacteria > Hyphomicrobiales > Nitrobacteraceae > Afipia > Afipia sp. DC4300-2b1. The sequence goes on along the minus strand of NZ_JAFCSX010000005.1, from coordinate 139,209 downwards.
ACCGCGACAAAACGCCCTGCCGCAGCAGCCAAAACCGAGACCGGACGCATCGCGCGGGCGCTCGAGAGCATCGCCGCGAGCCTGAACGCATCCGCGGCCAAGCCGTCGAGCGCTGATTCCCTCAAAAGCGCCGCTGCGTTCGTCTGGCAGCCCAACGGCCGACTGGTACCGGTTCCGAAAGTGAACCGCGTCGATCTCGGCCTGCTCCGGGGAATCGACCGGATGCGCGACATCCTGATCGAGAACACCGAGCGCTTCGCCAAGGGCCTTCCTGCCAACAACGCCCTGCTCTGGGGCGCGCGCGGCATGGGCAAGTCGTCGCTCGTGAAGGCGGCACATGCCAGCGTGAACGCCATGCCCGAAGTGAACGGCCGGCTGAAGCTGATCGAAATTCACCGCGAGGACATCGAGAGCCTGCCGCTGCTGATGTCGCTGCTGCGCGAATCCGATTTCCATTTCATCGTGTTCTGCGACGACCTGTCGTTCGATGGCAACGACGCGTCCTACAAGTCGCTCAAGGCGGTGCTTGAAGGCGGCATCGAGGGCCGCCCCGAGAACGTCATCCTCTATGCGACCTCGAACCGCCGCCATCTGCTCTCGCGCGACATGATCGAGAACGAGCGCTCGACCGCGATCAACCCGAGCGAGGCCGTCGAGGAAAAGGTCTCGCTGTCGGACCGTTTCGGCCTGTGGCTCGGCTTCCACAAGTGCAGCCAGGACGAATATCTCGAGATGGTGCGCGGCTACTGCAAGCACTTCGGCGTCAGGATGGCTGACGATCAGCTCACGCGCGAAGCCCTGGAATGGTCCACCACACGCGGATCGCGCTCGGGCCGCGTCGCCTGGCAGTTCACGCAGGAAATCGCCGGACGGATGGGCGTGAAGCTGGCCGCGAAATAGCGTCTCGCAATATCCCCGCAAAGAAAAACCCCGGCCTCGCAGCCGGGGTTTCGTTTTGGATTCTGACGGCGGCGATCACGCGCCGTTCAGGAATTGAAGCGGGTCGACGGCTGAAGATCCCTTGCGGATCTCGAAGTGAAGCTGCGGCGACCCCACCTCTCCCGTCTGACCCGATTTGGCAATGATCTGGCCGCGCTTGATCGTATCTCCGCGCTTCACCATCAGTTCACTCGCGTGGGCATACGCGGTGACATAACCGTTGGAGTGCCGCACCAGGATCAGATTGCCATAACCCTTAAGTTCGTTGCCCGAGTAAGCAACCACGCCGTCTTCCGCGGCCTTGACCGGCGTGCCTTCGGGAACGGCGACATTGATGCCGTCGTTCTGTTTACCGTTGTTCTTCGCTCCGTAAGCGGCGATGACGCGTCCACGCACCGGCCAGCGGAATGTCGGCAAGGCATTGGTCGCATCAGCCGCCTTTACAGGCGACGCTTCAGGCAGGTCGGCCGCAGGGGCTTCAGCGGCGACACGCGCCTTCTGCTGAGGCTCGGCGGATGCAACAGTCACCGGCTTCGCAGCAGGCGCAGGCGCGGCAACCGCAGGTTTCGGTGCTTCCGCGATAACCTGCGGCGCCGGTGCTGCCGCGACGGCCTTGCCGCCGGGAATGTTGATCTTGGAGCCGATCTTGAGCTGGGTCGTAACCGGAATGTTGTTGGCCGCGGCAAGCTGCGCGGGTGCGATGTTGTGACGGCGCGAGAGGTTCATCAGCGTGTCGCCGGACTTGACGACATGAACGCTTGCGGGAAGCGCAGCAGCAACCTTCGTACCCGGCGCGGTCGACAGCGCCGGCGGAGCGGCCTGCGCCATGCGGCGCGGAATGACGAGCTGCTGCCCCGGCTGAAGGACGCGAGGTCCGCCGTAGCCGTTCGCTTTCAGGATTTCGGATGACGGAACATTGTAGCGCTTCGAGATGACATCGAGCGTGTCGGCGGTGCCGACGATGATCGTGGTGCCGCCCTCGCGGCTCCATCCTGAGGTCGCGGCAACGGAGCGTGGCGCAACCGATGCCGTGGTTTCGATCGGCGAAGACGACGGAGGCGCGTAGGACGCCATGCCCCTGCCACCGCCCGACGTACCGACAGCGGCCGGTGCAGACAACGGCGCGGAGATGACCGGAGCAGAATGCGGGCGCGCGTATTGCGGAAGCTCGCGGGGCTGCTGCTGATAGGATTCCTGCTGCGGGTGAGCCTGATAAGGCGCGCCGCGATAATTGCTCGGGACCGAGCCGGTCGCGTCCGCACTGCGCGACGCAAACGGGTTGGAGAACGATGTATCGGAGAACCGTGTCGAGGTATCGGCGCTACATCCGCCAAATCCGACAGAGACGAGCGCCAGAACCACGAAATGCGGCGCGTGACGCGAGTTGATCAACTCGACAAAGCGGGACATGGTTACTCACTCGTACGCAACTAACACAAATTTGAGTAAACACAGTCCGAGTAAATAACTCTTTAAGGCTCGAATTCCGCCTTACTTCCTAACGCGTAACGCCGCTCACAACTCGCGCGCAATGCCGGGCAGCGCCGGCACGAAACGCACCGCGACAAGCTCCTCCCGGTTGAAACTGTCGCCGTTCCGGACCATGCGGATCAGCACCTGCCGGTCGTCCACTGGCCCAACAGGAGCGATCAGAATGCCGCCTGGCTCCAGCCGCCCGAGCAGCGCGTCGGGAATTTCCTCCATCGCCGCGGTTACGATGATCCGGTCGAACGTGCCGAGCGTTTCCGGCAGGTCGAATCCGTCGCCGAGTTTCACGTCGACGTTGCGGCAACCGAGTTCGGTCAGGACCAGCTTCGCGCGATCCGCCAGCGTGCGAAACCGCTCCAGCGACACCACGTCACGGCACAACTTCGAGAGGATCGCGGCCTGATAGCCCGAGCCTGTCCCTATCTCCAGGACGCGGTTTTCCGGCCTCAGATCGAGCTGTTCGGTCATGTAGGCCACGACGAACGGCTGGCTGATGGTCTGCCCGCAGGCGATGCCGAGAGCGGTGTCGCGGTACGCGTAGGCGCGGTCCATCGCCGTCACGAACAGTTCGCGCGGGACATCCTCCATCGCTTTCAGCACGGCCTGATTGCTGATACCGCGCTGCCGCAAGTTCAACTGAAACATCATCTTGTCGTGCGGCGTGGGCTGGGACGACGGCATGCGTGATCAACGTTGAAAGCGGGAACGGGCTGTATACGACGCATGCTCTGACAGGAGTCGCGGCATGCGCCACCTTCGTGTTAGCAATCCAGATACGTTTTGCGCAATAACCGCCTACAGCCCAAGCGTGCCGAGACCCTCATGACGCTCCCCCTTCCCGAACCATTTCACGCCTCCTTTGCCGGATTGGAGGAGCAGATCCTCTCCGGCGGGTCGGACAACAGCTTTCATCAATGTTTCGGCTGCGGGCCATCGCATCCAACGGGCCTGCATGTCCGCACTTTCAGGACAGACGAAGGCGTTGCCTCGCCGATTCTCATTTCGCGGCAATACGAAGGGCCTCCGGGGGCCGCTCACGGCGGCATCGTCGCCGCCTATCTCGACGAGGTGCTGGCGGCCACGGTTCTCCGGTTCGCGGGGCGGCTGGGCGTGACCGGCGAATTGACCATTCGTTACATGAAGCCGGTGCCGACCGAGACGCCGATCGTCGGGCGCGGGTCGCTGGTTGCCGACCACGGCCGCTATGTGGATGTCGAAGGCCGGTTGGAAAACCTCAGCACCGGGGTCGTGCTGGCGACCGGACGGGGACGGTTTTTCCCGTTGCCCGCATGAAAACGGCTCTTTTGCCTGCCGGATCAAGTTCCTCCCCGTGGAACTTTGCCCCCTTGGCTGTGAACTTGTGCGCTCAATAGTTATATGGTTCCACTAGCAAAGCAGTCCAGATTTGTCGTTTGGGGAACGAATGCCGGGCAATTTCAAACCAGGATCGCGCACGTCGGTTTTGCTCGTCGAGGACGAAGTCATGATCCGCATGATGGTTGCCGACATGCTGGAGGAGCTTGGCTATACGATTGCCGCTGAAGCGGGCGACATCGACGAAGGCGTCAGACTCGTTCAAGCCACCGACTTTGACATCGCTATTCTCGACGTGAACGTCAACGGGAAGGTGATTACGCCTGTTGCCGAAGCCGTTCAGATGAGCGGCAAGCCGTTCGTGTTCGCAACCGGCTATGGCGCACAGGGGCTGCCGGAAAAATTCCGCGACCGCCCGACCCTGCAAAAGCCCTTCCAGATCGAAACGCTCGCGCGCACCATCGAGACCGTGCTGAAGGGCATCGCGGCATAGAGCGCGGTCGCCCCCGACAACCTCAACGTGAGGAGCGAGGAGCAATCTCCTCGCTCGTCCCGGCGAAGGCCAGGACCCATAATCGCTGAGTCAAACCAGTCAGGAAAAAGCCCGACAGCTTCTTCCTTCGCTCTATCTGCATAGAGGGGTGATGGGTCCCGGCCTTCGCCGGGACGACGTACAGAATTACTTCAGAACGCCTTTCAGCTTTTCCGAAAACGCCTCATCGGTGCGATCGAGCCGCAGCGGCGTGACCGATACGAGTTTCGCAGCGAGTGCTGCGAGATCGGTCCCCTCCGCCGGCGTTTCCAGCATCGCCGCCCTCTCGAACCCGATCCAGTAATACGGATTGCCGCGCCCATCCTGGCGGCTGTCGATCTTGAGAAAGCCCAGATTACGCTTGCCCTGCCGGGTGACCGCGATGCCCTTGACCTCGTCGGGCATGCAGGACGGAAAATTGACGTTGATGACGGTGTTACGCGGCACGCCGAGTTTCATCACGTTGCGGATTACATCGGGGCCGAACCTCAGCGCGGTGTCCCACAGCGGCTTGGTGCGCGTCTCCATGGAGAATTCCTGCGACAGTGCGAACGACGGCAAACCGAGAATGGTGCCTTCCAGCGCGCCGGCGATGGTGCCCGAATAGACAACGTCTTCGGCGACGTTGCGGCCCTTGTTGACGCCGGACAGCACGATGTCCGGCTGCTTGTCCTTGAGGATGTGCCGCGCGCCCATGATGATGCAGTCGGTCGGCGTGCCGCGCACAGCGAAGTGGCGCGGCCCGACCTCGCGCAGACGCAGTGGATCGTTCAGCGACAGCGAATGCGAGACGCCGGACTGGTCGAGTTCGGGCGCAACCACCCAGACGTCATCGGAAATCTGCCTTGCGATTTCCTCGATGACTTTCAGTCCCGGCGCGTGAATGCCGTCGTCGTTGGTGCAGAGAATTCGCATATCGTATCCTTATCGTCCAAAGTCATGGATCAACGTCACCCTGAGGTGGCAGCGCGAAGCAACAGGCGTTCGCAAGAACGCCGTTCTTCGAACGGCTATTGCCTCGAAGGCGACGTTGTTTGCCCGCATCCTTCGAGGCTCGCCGCAAGCACGGCTCGCACCTCAGGATGACGGGCTGGGAGTCAACTATCCTTCGCGATCACTTTGAGGCCGCCCATATACGACTGCAGCACATCCGGCACGGCAATGGAGCCGTCCTCCTGCTGATAGGTTTCCATCACGGCGATCAGAGCGCGGCCGACCGCCGTGCCCGAGCCGTTGAGCGTGTGCACGAAGCGCGGCTTGCCGTCCGGCCCGCGCGAGCGCGCATCCATGCGCCGCGCCTGGAAGTCGCCGCACACCGAGCATGAGGAGATTTCGCGGTACATGCCGCCCTCGCCCTGCCCCGGCATCCAGACCTCGATGTCGTAGGTCTTCTGCGAGGCAAAGCCCATGTCGCCGGTGCACAGCGTCATGACGCGGTAATGCAGGCCGAGGCGCTTCAGCACTTCCTCGGCGCAGGACAGCATGCGCTCGTGCTCGTTCTTCGATTCTTCCGGCGTCGTGATCGAGACCAACTCAACCTTGGTGAACTGATGCTGGCGGATCATGCCGCGCGTGTCGCGTCCCGCAGCGCCCGCTTCCGCGCGGAAACACGGCGTCAGCGCTGTGAGCCGCATCGGCAGTTCTCTTTCGTCGAGAATGGATTCGCGGACGAGATTGGTCAGCGGCACTTCTGCGGTGGGGATGAGCCAATAGCCCTGTCCTTCAGCGTCAAGCGAACCGGCCGCAAACTGATCGTCACGAAACTTTGGCAACTGCGCGGTGCCGAACATTGCATCGTCGCGCACCAGCAGCGGCGGATTGACCTCGGTGTAACCGTGCTCGCCGGTATGCAGATCGAGCATGAACTGACCGATGGCACGTTCAAGCCGCGCGAGGCCTTTCTTCAGAACGACGAAGCGCGCGCCCGACATCTTGGCCGCGGCCTCGAAATCCATGAACTTCAAACCTTCGCCAAGCTCGACATGCTCCTTCGGCTTGAACGCATAGTTGCGCTTCGCGCCATAGTGATGATGCTCGACATTGCCGTGCTCGTCGGCACCGTCCGGCACTTCATCGAGCGGCAGGTTTGGAATCTGCGCGAGTTCCTTCTTGAGTTCTTCTTCGGCTTCTCTCACCGCTGCTTCAAGCTCAGGCAGTTTGGTCTTGAGTTCGCCCACCTCCGCCATCAGCGCGTCGGCACGCGCGTTGTCCTTGTTCTTCTTCGCTTCACCAATTTCCTTGGAGGCTGCGTTGCGGCGCGCCTGCGCCTGCTCGGAGGCCTGAATGACAACGCGGCGCTTCTCGTCCAGCGCGATCAAAGACGACGACAACCCATCCAGACCCCGGCGCGCGAGCGCCTTGTCGAAAGCCTCGGGATTATCTCGAATCCAGCGAATATCGTGCATGAGAACTATCCTGCGTCATGACCGGGCTTGTCCCGGCCATCCACGTCTTTTGCTGCTGCGTTAGAACAAGTCGTGGATGCCCGGGTCAAGCCCGGGCATGACGAATCGGGCGCATGGAGGCCACAATACCCGAACACCGGGTAACGAGGCCGTCATCCTGAGGTGCGAGCCGCTTGGCGAGCCTCGAAGGATGACGAGTCGGATGTAAGGCCGTCGCCCTTCGAGGCGCGCAAGAGCGCGCACCTCAGGGTGACGGATCAAAACGAGAAACGGGGCGGCTACTCCGCAGGCGTCGTAGCTGGCGGGGTCGGCGGCGCGTCCGCGGGCGGGGTCGTGCCGGTGGCCTGTTTGGCGGCCTTTTTCTCCACCATCGCAACCGCGATGATCGAGCCCTCGTAGAGGATCAGCAGCGGGACCGCGAGCGACATCTGGCTGATGACATCCGGCGGGGTCAGCACTGCGGCGATGATGAATGCCACCACGATGAAATAGCGCCGCTTTTCCTTGAGCTGCTTCGAGGTCAGGATTCCGATCCGCCCCAGCAGCGTCAGGATCACCGGCAACTGGAACGCGATGCCGAATGCGAAGATCAGCGACATCATCAGCGAGAGATATTCGCCGACCTTGGGGAGCAGCGCGATCTGCGCGGTCTCCGCGCCGCCGACCTGCTGCATGCCGAGCGAAAAGCGGATCAGCATCGGCAGCACGAGGAAATAAACCAGCAGCGAGCCGAGCGCGAAGAAGATCGGCGTCGCGATCAGATATGGCAGGAACGCGCCGCGCTCGTGCTTGTAGAGGCCGGGCGCGACGAACATGTAGATCTGCGCCGCAATCACCGGGAACGAAATGAATCCTGCACCAAACATCGCGAGCTTCAACTGCGTCAGGAAATATTCCAGCAGCGCGGTGTAGATGAACTTGGAATTTTCAGGCCCCGCGACCCAGACGAACGGCCAGACAAGCACGTTGTAGATCTGCTTGGCGAAGACGAAGCAGAAGATAAAAGCAACGCCGAACGCGAGCAGCGCCTTGATCAGCCGCGAGCGCAGCTCGATCAGGTGGTCCATCAACGGGGCCTTGGTGGCTTCGATGTCCTCTTGACTCATGACGCTTTGGCGTCCGGTACGGCAGGCTTCGGGGTCTCAACCGCCGGCGCATGTGCCTCGGCTTCGGCGAACGTCGCCGGTGTCGGCGGCTCGGGTGTGGTCGGCGTCATCACCGGCTGGTCGATCTTCATGGCATCCTCGACGTCCTTGTTGAGGGACGTCAGCAGATTGGTCGGCGACAGATCCTTGGCAGCGGACGAGGCGTCATCGAACGTCTTCTTGATGTCCGCCATTTCGGCTTCGCGCATCGCTTCGTTGAACTGGCCCTGAAATTCAGCGGCCATGCGGCGCGCCTTGCCCATCCACTGCCCGACCATGCGCAGCACGCCGGGCAATTCTTTCGGGCCGATGGCGATCAGCGCCACGACGCCGATGACGACCAGTTCACTCCACCCGATGTCGAACATGGAAGATTCCGTTTGCGGGGCCTCAATTGCCCCGCACCTCAATCAAGAAAGCGCGGCCTGAAATCAGACCGCCTTGCTGCCGACGTCGGTCCGCTGCGATGTGGATGCAGAAGGCGCGCTGTCGATGGTCTTGACCGGCTCGGGCTTCTCGGCCGGCTTGTCATCATCGGCCATGCCCTTCTTGAAGGCCTTGATGCCCTGCGCGACGTCGCCCATCAGGTCCGAAATCTTGCCGCGGCCGAACAGCAGCAGAACAACGGCGATCACGACGATCCAGTGCCAGATACTCAACGAACCCATACTGCCATCCTCCAAAACACGGGGCCGGGATTTCCGGCCAAATCTGACCGGAAAGTAGGCCCCGGAGGTGTCAAAAACAAGGATTAACCCCGCGCCAGGATTGCGCAAAGCGGCGCATTGACATGAGAGTTAATGTTCACTCGGGACCGGGCGCGGCTGTCCGCGCCGCACGCGAAAATCAACTTTCGCCGCTCTTTTCCGGCTCCACGGCAGGCGCCAGCGCCAGTTCGAGATCGCCGGGCTCCAGCGGATCTTCGTCCTCGCGCAGCGCCGGATCGTCCGACGGCGATGGAACAGCGAACCCGCCAGGCAGCCGCGTGTCCAGAAGGCCTGCACCTTTCAGCTCGTCGAGCCCGGGCAGATCGCCCAGCGCTTCCAGGCTGAACTGCGACAGGAAGGCCTCGGTGGTTCCGAAAGTCAGCGGACGGCCCGGAGTCTTCCGGCGGCCGCGCGGGCGGATCCAGCCGGTTTCCAGCAGCACATCGAGGGTTCCCTTCGAGGTGACCACGCCGCGGATTTCCTCGATCTCGGCGCGTGTCACCGGCTGGTGATAGGCGATAATCGCCAGCATCTCGATCGCGGCCCGCGACAGGCGGCGCGTCTCGACGCTTTCACGCGTCATTAGCCAGGCAAGATCGCCCGCGGTGCGGAAGGTCCATTTGTTGGCGACGCGAACGAGATTCACGCCGCGCATCGCGTAGTCGGCCTGCAACTGTGCGAGTGCGACTTTCACATCCACGCCGTCGGGCATGCGTTTGGCGAGCGCAGATTCTTCGAGCGGTTCGGTGGAGGCAAACAACAAGGCTTCGAGAAGACGGAGTTCCTCGGGACGCGCAGCCGCCTCGCTGGACGATTCCTGCTCGGACTCCACAACAGAGGTCTCCACAACAGACTCCTCCACGGAATGCTCTACCGGAGCGATGTGGGCAGTCGTTCTCGCCGGACTTGCCATGGCCCTGTCTCCTTCTTCCACTTACTCTACCGGCACTTCCGGCGCTGCCTGAGCGTCGGGCGGCAAATGCGCCACGTGCTTACGAAAATACAACGGCGCGAACGCTTCTTTCTGATGCAGGTCGAGCGTGCCTTCGCGCACCAGTTCCAGCGCTGCAGCAAAGCTCGATGCGAACACTGTCGCGCGCTGGGTCGGATCGACCACATAGCGCATCAGATGCTCATCGAGGCTCGCCCAGTCCTCGGTTTCCGCCGCGCCCACCAGCCGTTCGAGCGAAGCGCGCGCCTCCGACAGCGACCACACGGTGCGCTTGGCCAGATGCACGGTCGCGAGCACGCGCGACTGACGCTGGGTCGCGTAAGCGGTCAGCAGGTCATACAACGTCGCGGTCCAGCGGGAGTGCTTGACCTGCGCAATCTGTTCCGGCTGACCGCGCGGGAAAATATCGCGCCGCAGTTGCGGCCGCGTCATCAGCCGGTTCGACGCCTCGCGGATCTGCTCGAGCCGGCGCAGCCTGTTGGCCAGCGCGGTCGCAAGATCCTCGGCGCTCGGCCCTTCGGCTTCGGGAGGCTCCGGCAGCAGCAGGCGCGACTTGAGATAGGCCAGCCAGGCCGCCATCACGAGATAGTCCGCCGCCAGTTCGAGCCGCAGCTTGCGCGCCGCCTCGATGAACACGAGGTACTGATCCGCCAGCGCCAGAATGGAAATCTTGGCGAGGTCGACCTTTTGCTGACGCGCAAGCGCGAGAAGCAGATCGAGCGGGCCTTCATATCCCTCGACGTCGACAACGAGTGCCGGTTCGTCCTCGGCGTGCTCCGCGGGCAAACCTGTCTCGAAGGAAAGGATTTCCGCGCTCATGAGGTGAGACTCCCTGTCTCGCCGATCAGGCGTTCGAGTTCGGCCCGCGCCGCTCCGCGATCGAAGGGCTGCGGTGTTCTGCGCGACGCCAAGGCACGCTCCGCACGGGCCAGAGCCACGCCGGCGAGTTCAGGGGCTTCACCCGCAACCTGACTCATTTCGTCGAGCTTGCCATTGCAATGCAGGACGACATCGCAGCCGGCTTTGAGGCTGGCGCGTGTCCGCTCCGCAATCGATCCCTGCAAGGCATTCATGGACACGTCATCACTCATTAACAGACCCTGGAATCCGATCGTTCCGCGAATCACCTGTTCGATGATTGTCGCAGATGTCGTCGCCGGTTGGGCGGGGTCGAGGGCGCTAAACACAACATGTGCCGTCATGGCCATGGGCAGATCGGCAAGCGGTTTGAACGCCGCAAAGTCGGTTTTGGCGAGTTCCGCCGCGGGGGTATCGACCGTCGGCAGCCGAAAGTGGCTGTCCGCTGTGGCCCTTCCATGGCCGGGAATATGCTTGAGGACCGGCAAGACACCGCCCTGCGCCAGTCCATCGGTCACGGCCCGGGCGATCTCGGCCACCTTCGCCGGGGTCGTGCCATAGGCCCGATCGCCGATCACCGAGTCCGCGCCGGGAACCGGGACGTCAGCCAGCGGCAGGCAGTCCACGGTGATCCCGAGATCGGCAAGATCGGCCGCAATCAGCCGGGACGACAGGCGCGCAGCCTCAAGCCCGGTCGCCCGGTCAACCTCGTACAGCGCGCTGAAGACCGCTCCGGGCGGATAGACCGGCCACTGCGGCGGCTGCAGCCGCTGAACCCGCCCGCCTTCCTGGTCGATCAGGACAGGTGCATCGGGCTGGCTCACAGCGGACCGCATTTCCTCAACCAGTCGAATGACTTGGTCAGGGGTTTCGATATTGCGCTTGAAAAGGATAAAGCCCCACGGCCGCTGGTCGCGCAAAAACGCGCGCTCATCGTCGGTCAGAGCGGTTCCGGAAACGCCGGTAATGAATGCGCGCGCGGCCATAGATCGGCGATTAGCCCGCGCTTGGCTCCAGGGTCAAGGAAACCGGGCAAAATCACACGTGATTGTGGGCGTCATCCACAATCGCAAACGCAATCGTTCCAATGATTTGGCGAAGCTCCGAACAGCTTTCGCGATGCCGGTGTCACGCGGACACCAGCGCGGGCTCCGACATGGTGATCCGGTTCCTGACGCTGGAACGCTCCTGCATCCGCGCGTACCAGGCTTGGAGAGCCGTGCACTCTGCCGGTATCTCCACTTCGACGAACTCCGAAAAGATCAGACCGCCGATCACTGTGATATCGGCCATCGAGAAGACCTCGCCCGCCACGAACGGCTGCCTTTTCAGAACGGCGTCGAAATAGTGCATCCCTCTCACCGCCTTTTCGCGCTGACGAAATCCCCATTCGGCGTTCTGGTAAATCTCGACATCCGGGCCGAGCCCCGGCGTGGCGTGATGGAAATAAACGCTGATGGCGTCGAGCAATTCCAGCTCGGCTCGCTTGCTCATCATGTGGATCACACCCTTTTCGCGAGCAGTCCTGCCGGTGAGCGTCGGAGCGCCGTCAAGGTTGTCGAGGTATTCGGTGATGGCCGTGCACTCGGCAATGAGAGTTCCGTCTTCGAGTTCGAGCACCGGCAGCGTGCCTGAGTAGTTCTTGGCAAGAAACTCGGGCTTCTTATGCTCGCCTTTCCACAGATTGACTGACACGAACTGGACCCGCGATTGCAGGTTCTTTTCCGCCAACGCGATGCGGACGCGCGCCGGGTACGGGCCGGTATGCCAATCGTAAATCTTCATCGCGACTTCCTTTACCATGAACCTACCTATCACTTGGTAGTCTAAAACTACCATTTATATCCGCACCGTCAACGTCTATCTACCACTTGGTAGATCTTTTGAGGGTAAGGGCGTCAGATGAGTTCAAATTCCAGGGAAGCCATTCTGGCAGCGGCCAAACAGACCGCACAGGCGCATGGATATGGCGGCCTGAATTTCCGCGAGCTTGCGGACGAGGTCGGCATCAAGGCGGCGAGCATCTACCATCACTTCCCGAGCAAGGCTGATCTCGCTGCGGCGGTCGCGAAGCGTTACTGGCAGGACTCGGCGGCGGCTCTCGATGCACTGCTGGCGGCGTCACCAGATCCTCTCGGTTGCCTGCGGCAGTATCCCGACACATTTCGCAAAGCGCTCGAGAACGGTAACCGCATGTGCCTCTGCAGCTTCATGGCTGCCGAGCACGACGACCTGCCGGAGGCAGTGCGGAACGAAGTTCAAGCCTTCGCCGATGTCAACGTGGCGTGGCTGAGCAAAGTTCTGTCCGCTGCAGGCGTGGTTGGGGCCCCCGACTGCGAACAGCGCGCGCGCGCCATCTTCGCTGCGATAGCCGGGGCTCAACTGGTTGCGCGGAGCCGTTCTGATATCTCGGTCTATGATGCATTGATCGAAAGCTACCGCGCGGCAGGTCTGCTGCCGGCGTAGTCGCCTCGACGATCACAAGGACCGAGGCCTAGCGCCGCTGCACCACGCACTGCCCGCCGGCCGTTTTCAGGTTGCCGCAGAACGCCGCGGCTTCCTCATTGGTCCCGAACGGCCCGACCATGGCGCGGTAGAACGTGCCCTTGCCGGCGATCTCGGCCTTGTGGATCGTCGCCGTGCGTGAGCCGAGGATCGAGGCATATTTGCCCTGAATCGATTTGAACGACGCCTTCGCATCGGCTTCCGACTTCTGCGACGACACCTGCACATAGGCGCCGCCGCCCGTGACAGCCGCAGGACTGATTGCTGCTACCTTCTGCCGATCGGCAGGAGCCGCCGGAGGCTGTGCCTGCGGCGAGAGTGAAACGGGTGCGTTGGCGGACGGTGCCGCTGTCGAAGCGGTGCTCGCCGGTGCCGTCGTCGACGTCCGCTGTGCCGGAGGCTGCGCACGCGCTGGCGCTGCCGGTGCGGCAGCCGCCGAATCCGGCTGATCCGGCCGGATGCTCAGGGTGCGGATTTTTCGCGGCTCCTCGCCGCCGGTCAACGTGCCGTTGCCGACGCCCGCGCCGGTCGGCCGTGCGCTAGTGGACGCACTGGCGACCGATGGCGGGTTGGCATTCTGGGTCAACGGCGGAAACACCACGCGTGGACCGGTCCTGGCATTGACGTCGACGGGTTGTTCCTCGCGGGACACCACGCGCTCGGGTGACTTGTCGCCGACGCGATCAGTGATCTGCTTGCTTGAACCATCGCCAGCGCCGGGAGGAATAATCTTGTTCGGGCCTGCGTCCGCCCGGATGACCGGTGGCTCGCCGCTGCGCGGAGAACCAACGAACGTTCTGTAGGCGAAGGCCGCGCCGGTGCCGACAACCGCGAGCAGCAGAACGACGACAACTGTCATCATACCGCCGCGCCGGGCCTTCGGGGCTTCCTGCTCGAAATCTTCGCCATAGGGCGGCCGGTCGTAACCGCCCTCGTCGTAATGTCCGCCCTGAGCGGTAAAGTCATCGCGGCCGGGATCGTGATCGGGCCGCCCGTACAGGACGTCATCGTAACGGTCGCTGGCAACCTGCTGACCTCGGCCCTGCCCGGTCAGCACGGGATCGTAACCGCTGTGATCGAACTGCGGGGCATGCTGGCCGTAAACATGATCCTGGCTCTGATGATGCCGTTCGTCCGCATAAGGCGGATCGTAACGCTCTGGCTCGCGATAAGGCTCTTCACGATAAGAGTCCTCGCGATAAGCCGGCTCCTGCGACGCCTGACGCGCGGCAGCCAAATTCTGCAACCAGGACGGCCGAACGGCGGGCACGTCTTCTTCCTCGGCGGCGGGCTCATGGGCGGCGTACTGATCGCGCGGCTCATGCCGGGCCGGCTGCGCCTGCTGCTCGCGTCCAAAATTCGAGAATGGATCGGCCTGCCCGATCAGTCGCGCCAGTTCCGCCAGCGGGTCGCTCTCGCCTTGCGGCTGGGCCATGCGGGATTGATCCCGGCTATATTCATCGTCCGCCGGAAACGGTCTGTCGCGATATTGGTTCGCCATTGCGATGTTGCATCCCCTTCGGGAAAGCGCCTCGCCCGTCATTCAAACGAACGCCGCTTCTCACACACCGCCACCCGTCCCCGTGGCGGTCAAATCCCCAATTATCGCATCTCGTCCGGAGCATGGACGCCGAGCACGGCGAGACCGGAAGCCAGAACCGAGACAACGCCCTGAACCAGGGCAAGTCGCGCGATTGTTACTTCTGCATCATTCTGGATAATGAAGCGTAAATGAGGCATATCGCGCCCCTTGGTCCAAAGCGCGTGAAATTCGCTCGCGAGATCATACAGGTAAAACGCGATTCGGTGCGGTTCATGTGCGACCGCCGCCGCCTCGACGATCCGCGGATAAATCGCGATCTGCCGGATCAGGCTCAGTTCGACCGGATCGCTGAGCCGCTCGATCTTCGCGCCGCGCAGGAACGCGACACGTTCCGCCGCGCCTTCCGGCAATGACGGAACCGTCTCGCGTGCATTCTTGAAAATCGAATGTCCGCGCGCGTGTCCGTACTGCACATAGAAAACCGCGTTGTCCTTGGACTGCTCAATCACCTTGGCAAGATCGAAATCGAGCACCGCATCGTTCTTGCGGAACAGCATCATGAAACGCACGGCATCGGAACCGACCTCGTCCACGACCTCACGCAGCGTGACGAAATCGCCGGAGCGCTTCGACATCTTCACCGGCTCGCCGTTGCGCAGCAGTTTCACAAGCTGGACGATCTTCACATCCAGCGTCGCCTTGTCATCGGTGACGGCCTTGATCGCCGCCTGCACCCGCTTGATGTAGCCGCCGTGATCCGCGCCCCACACGTCGACCATGTTGAGGAAGCCGCGGTCGAACTTGGTCTTGTGATAGGCGATGTCGGACGCGAAGTAAGTGTACGAGCCATCTGATTTCTTCAGCGGACGGTCGACGTCGTCGCCGAACGCGGTGGCGCGGAACAGCGTCTGCTCGCGATCCTCGTAATCCTCGACCGGCGCGCCCTTCGGCGGCGGCAAACGGCCCTCATAGACATCGCCCTTCGCGCGCAACTCTGCAATCGTCGCCCCGACGCGGTCATTGCCGTTTTCGTTGAGCGAGCGTTCCGAGAAAAATACGTCGTGACGGATGTTGAGCGCGGCGAGATCACCCTTGATCATCTCCATCATCATGGAAATGGCTTTTGCTCGTACCACCGGCAGCCACTCTGCTTCGGATTGCTTCAGCAGCTTGTCGCCGTATTCGCTGGCAAGCGCCTTCCCCACCGGCACAAGATAGTCACCCGGATACAGCCCTTCGGGAATCTCGCCAATGGTTTCGCCAAGCGCTTCGCGATAGCGCAGGAACGCGGAGCGCGCGAGCACATCCACCTGCGCGCCGGCGTCGTTGATGTAGTATTCCTTGGTGACGTCGTAACCGGCGAACGACAAGAGACTCGCCAGCGCATCTCCGAACACGGCGCCACGGCAATGGCCGACATGCATCGGCCCCGTCGGATTGGCGGAGACGTATTCGACATTGACCTTCTCGGCCGCGCCGACGCTGCTGCGGCCATAACTGTTGCCCTGCTCCAGCACGGACCGCAATGCGCCGAACCAGGCGGATGTCTTCAGCGTCAGATTGATAAAGCCAGGTCCAGCCACATCGACGCGCTCGACAATCGGATCGGCGCGCAATTTGTCCGCGATCTTGTCGGCAAGCTCGCGCGGCTTTGCCTTCGCGTCCTTGGCCAGAACCATCGCCGCGTTGGTCGCCATGTCGCCATGAGTAGCGTCGCGCGGCGGCTCGACCACAACGCGCGACAGATCGAGACCTGCGGGAAGAACACCCTCGCCGCCGAGCGCCGCGCACACGGCATGCACGCGCGAAAGCACGTCGGCGAACAAATGCTGGGACTGGGCGGGCGAAGTCATTAGGAAGTCCTGTGTCGTGTACAAAATAGACAGTTCAGATCGTCATTGCGAGCGGAGCGAAGCAATCCATCTTTGAGACCAAAGGAATGGATTGCTTCGTCGCAAGCGCTCCTCGCAATGACGGAGTAAGCCCTTGGGCTTGCTGCCAAGGCCGGATGCCGCCGCCTAACGTAAATCCGGGGTCGAGTCAAAAAGCCGCTGATGCTCGACAATGGCGTACCGGTCGGTCATTCCCGCAATGAAATCGCCGATCCGGCGGGCCCGGCCAGCCTCGTCATGCTCGCCCTCGTCGGGCAGCCATTCGGCGGGCAGATCGCCCGGTTCGGCCTGATAGCGCGCGAACAGATCGCGGACCACCGCCTCCGCGTCCCGCATCACGCTCATGACCCGCTCGTGGCGATACATCCGCGTCCTGAGAAAGCGCTTGATCGCCGCTTCCGTTTTCTCGGCTTCGGCCGAGAAGCCGACCAGCGTTGCGTTGTGATTGCGTACATCGACCGCGCTGCTTAGGCGCGCGGCACCAAGCCGCCGGCGCGTTTCCGAGAACACATCCTCGATCAGATAGGAGATGAGTTCGCGCACCAGTTCCGCGCCGCGCCGCGTCTCGTCGAGGACGGGATAGCGCGCGGTGATGACCGCGTTGATGTCGGCGATCAGCGGGATGGCGCCGAGATCGTCCACGGTGAACAGCCCTGCCCGCAATCCGTCGTCGATGTCGTGCGCGTCATAGGCGATGTCATCGGCCACCGCAGCGACCTGCGCTTCCAGCGAGGCGTAGCTCCACAACTCGAGATCGTGATACGCGACATATTCCGAGATGCCGACCGGCACGCCGTGCTCGCGATAGCGGCCGACGGGCTCGCCATTGCCGTCGATCAACGGGCCGTTGTGCTTGACGATCCCCTCAAGCGACTCCCACGTCAGATTGAGGCCGTCGAACTGCGGATAGCGCCGCTCCAGCAGCGTGACAACGCGCAGGCTCTGCGCGTTGTGATCGAACCCGCCATGATCCTTCAGGCATTCGTCCAGCGCCCGCTCTCCGGCATGGCCGAACGGCGGATGGCCGAGATCGTGGGCCAGCGCCAGCGTCTCGGTGAGGTCCTCGTCGAGGCCGAGTTGCCGCGCCAGCGCGCGGGCGATCTGGGCGACCTCCAGCGTATGGGTCAGGCGGGTGCGATAGTGATCGCCTTCATGGAACACGAATACCTGTGTTTTATGCTTCAGGCGGCGGAAGGCATTGGAATGAATGACGCGGTCACAGTCGCGGCGGAACGCACTGCGCCGCAGGCTCGGCGGCTCATTGAAGCGCCTGCCGCGGCTCTGGCTGGGGTCGCAGCCATAGGCTACGCGGGGTGCTGCCATTCCGACCGACATCGAATTATTCTACTTTCGGTGTTTGATTCTGGCGTTCAGCGCACTTAACTATGCCATACGGGGACATTCAAATACCCCGGTTTCGGAGACCTATTATGACTGCCACCGAACTCGCCTCAGCCGCCGGTGTGACCATTTCCGAACGGGCAGCGAAGCGAATCGGCGCCATCCTCAAGTCGGAAGGCGACGGCGCGATGCTGCGCATCAGTGTCGAAGGCGGCGGCTGCTCCGGCTTCCAGTACAAATTCGATGTCGAGCGTGCCAAGGCAGACGACGATCTAGTGATCGAACGTGACAGTGCCGTGGTGCTGGTGGACCCCTCATCCGTGCCTTTCCTGGCCGGCTCGGAAGTCGACTTTGTCGATGATCTGATCGGCGCGTCGTTCCGCGTGGTCAATCCGAACGCGACCGCGTCCTGCGGCTGCGGCACGAGTTTTTCGATTTAGTTTCTTTGAATTAGACACCTGCTCCGACACGAGCGCAGTCCAACTCCCTCTCCCGTGGGGAGAGGGTTGGGGTGAGGGCGTAGAATCTATCGAGAGAGCGTACCCCCTCACCCGGCGCTACGCGCCGACCTCCCCATGGGAGAGGTAAAGCAAACTCTCATGCTTTGAGTCTCGCCGGAAACGGCTCGCACCTCAGGATGACGCCAGAAAGCGCCGCTACTTATTCCCTGCGTTCTCCGCAAACAGCCGCTTCGCGTTGCCATGCGCGATCTGTTTGGTCAGCGCAGACCGGCTGGCAGGAGGCTTGCCGCGCAGACTCCTGCATCAGCTTAGCTGTTCGTGGATAAAAGAGCGTTGACTGGCCCGGTAACGGCCGGGCGATAGGCCGTAGTGCCGTTGGAACAGCTTGGAGAAGGCGGTGGCCGTTTCGTAGCCGACGCGATGCGCAACTCGCCCAATCGGCTCGTCGCTTGATTCAAGCAAAAACGCTGCCTCCCTCATCCGGCGCGCGATCAAATAGCGATGCATGGGCTGGCCGACGAGCTTCGTAAAACGGGCTGAAAACAATGATCGGCCGAGACCCACGCGCTGACCGAGTTCACGAAGGGTCCATGCGCGGTCCGGTTGCTCGTGGATGCACTGAAGCGCTGGCCCGATGTGCGGGTCGGCCATGGCTCCAAGCCATCCGCCTTCGCCGTGACCGAGAGATTTGATCCAGCTTCGGAGCACTTCGACGAACAGTATCTCTGTCAGTCGTGACAGTGCGATCTCTTGACCGGGAAGTTCGGTTGCAGCCTCGTCTAACATGCGTTGCAGGATCGCCTCGAGCCACCCATCGACCGTAGCTCCTTTCAGAAGAAGCACGGGCGGCAACAATTCCCGCAACGCGCCGGACAAAGGTTGCGACATAATGAAGTTGCCGCAGAGCATCGTCGAAACTTGCTCCGCTCCTTCCTGATGTCGAATGAGGTTCAGCCGGTCCGACGTCCGATCGATGTCCTGAATCGAGAAGGGCTTCGTCTGACAATCGGAATAGATCGCGTGGCGCTCACCGCGCGTGACGACAACAAAGTCGCCTGCGGTCAGATGAAGGTCTGGTCCTTTTTCGAGCGCGAGCGTCGCCGTGCCAGTGCTGAGATAGTGAAACAAAGCGTACGAACGCTCGGGCAATGACAAATTCCAGGGATGACCCAGCTCAAAATGAAAGAGCAAGCTTCCACCGAAGCGAACGCGGTCGAGCAACTGGGCAAGAGCATCCATGCGGCAATGATATTCGCGTGGACGCTCAAACACAATATTCGGACGGTTGAGCGCTACCGGCGAAAATAATCTCATCCTAGTTCAGAACGCGGCAGGCTGACGCGTCATGCGATCAACGGCAAATGGAAGAAACGCGATCCTGCCGGAGCGCCCGCCCATTCTCCGGACATAGGTTGTCCGGCTTTCCAACAGGAACAATAATCGATGCGAAATCTTTTTCTCTCAGCCGCCACGGTCCTTTTAGCCGGCGCCGCTTTCACCAATCACTCCCAATCGAGTGAACTGCCAAAGGGCGCAGCTCACAATATCGTGCTTGTTCATGGCGCATTCGTCGATCAAACAAGCTGGAAACCCGTCGCGGACATCCTCACGAAGAAAGGTTACACCGTCACGCTCGTTGAAAATCCACTCACATCCCTCACGGCGGATGTCGATGCCACCAAGCAGGCGCTTGCAAAGCAGAACGGAAAAACTGTTCTCGTTGGCCATTCGTGGGGCGGTGTAGTGATAACGCAGGCAGGCAACGATCCAAAAATCTCGGCGCTCGTGTACGTCTCCGCGTTTGCCCCCGACGTTGGGCAATCTCTGGCGACTTTGGCCAAGAGCGGACCACCAACCGAAGGCGCAGCTGCAATTCATCCCGACGACAAGGGCAACCTCTATATTGATCCGAAGGCTTTTCCTTCGGTGGTCGCCGCCGACCTCCCTCCGAAGATTGCAGAAGCCCTCGCCAACTCGCAGCTTCCACTCAATCATGCGGCGTTCGAAGCGCCCGTCGATACGGCAGCATGGCGCAACAAACCGACGTTCTACGTGATCAGCACGAAGGACAAGGTCATCGCCCCTGAGGTCCAAAAGTTGTTCGCCGCCGGAATGCATGCGCAGACGACAGAAGTTGCCGGTAGCCATGCATCCCTCGTCGTCCACGCAAAGGATGTCGCCGCCGCCATTGAGAAAGCCACGCTAGCGAAGTAACGGCAAAGCTCCCGGCGCTTGCGTGCCGGGAGCTTTACGCCCGCAAATATCTCACGGCGTTACCATCATCGACTCAAACAAGAGCGTGTTCAAAGGAACATGAGCATGAAAAAGCAATTCTTCGCTCTGGCCTTCAGCGTGGCTGTTCTATCTGCGCACTCCGCCGCCACAGCACCATCGTACAAAGATCCGGTGGATACACCGGCACTGAACACGATCAAGTCGCGGTTCGGCGAAGTCATAAATCTTGCGAACCGGCACGACATCAACGCACTGCATGAAATGTTCTGGCAATCTCCTTCAGCATTGCTGGTAGCAAAAAGCGCAATTCCGTCCGAAGGCAATTGGGCGGGATACTGGGGTAACCAAGCCATCGACCGGAAACTGCGGGACATTGCCGCATCCGGTCCCGTGGTGCTCTCACCCGACCTCTCCAGGCTTAAAGTCGTCGGACTGACTTCAGATGTGGCCGAATCGTACGCACCGGTCACTATCGCCGTCTCGTATGCGGGACAGGACGGTACGCCGAAGCCATTTCTGATGATCTTGACGTGGATCAATGTCTCGAACGAATGGAAGATTGCGTCCGAAATTATCCTGCCGGTGCCGCCAGCACCCGCGGCGAAGTAGTCATGCCGTCGATCCGCTATATGAAACTTGTCGCCGCGCCTCACGATCAGGTTCGCGCACGGCGCGCCGAATCTCCGCCGTTATGATAAATGCCATGCCTGGCGTCGCTATGAGCAAAGAGACCGCAGGCGCACCGCCCGGGCAAATCATTGTTTGGCGAACAGCCGCTTCGCGTTGCCATGCGCGATCTGTTTCGCGATCCCCGGCGGCAACTGCTTCAGCCAGCCGCGATACTCGGCCATGATCGAACCGTAGCTCGCCCAGCGCTCGCTGATCCATGTATCCGATCCCAGCAGGAACCGGTCCGGATATTTCTCGAACATCGCGCGCCATTCCGGCGTTAGCGCCCCGCCCGCGCCGGTAATGCCGCTGCGGTAAGACAGTTCGCCCCACAACTGCGGATAAGTTGCCAGCATCGCCGCGACCCGGCTCGGCGCGAGGCTGAAGCCGGTGTGTGCCCAGATGATCTTCGCGCGCGCGTTGTGACGCATCAGGATCTCGACGGCTTCATCGTCGGCGTGGGCATGAAGGTAGAGATCGTTGGCGACTGCGAAGTCCACGGCCTTCTTGACGCACTCGGTCGCGGCGGCCTTCCCCGACAGATGAAACTCTCCGATACCGCGGTAATAGCCGCGCTTGTACTCGTCCTGCACCAGATCGAAGATCGTCGGGTCGTTGAACCAGGTCTGGATGTCAGGACGGACGCGGTATGGGCGAATGAACGGAACGACCCACAATCCATCCGCCTTCGCGTCCATCAGCGCGTGGGTGCCGGTGTTGGGACGGCTGGTGGCGAGAATGCCGGTGACGCGGTGTTTCCTGAACAGCGCGAGCACCTCATCGACCTGAAAATACGGCTTCGGCTCCCAGTTGTAGTGCAGATGCGCGTCGAAGATTTCGATTGGCTCTTCAATGGCCCGTGCAGGCACAGCAGAAAGCAGCACGGCGGCGGCGATGAAGAAACGCCAGCCTGTTCGTGCGGATATGATCGACATTCGAAACTCTACTCAGCCGCCGCGACGCGCGGCGGCTCGACATCCGGCGTGTCCTGCAGCGTCGGGTCGAGGCGCCGCTTGAGACGGCGGTCGATCCGGTCAAGATAGATGTAGATCACCGGCGTGATGTAGAGCGTGAGCAACTGCGATACCAGAAGACCGCCGACCACAGACACGCCGAGTGGCTGACGCAGTTCGGCGCCCGCGCCCGCGCCGAGCGCAATCGGCAGCGTGCCGAAGATCGCTGCGAACGTCGTCATCATGATCGGACGGAACCGCATCAGCGCCGCCTCGCGAATGGCATGCTCCGCACTCAGACCCGCGGAGCGGCGTTCGATGGCGAAGTCGACCATCATGATCGCGTTCTTCTTGACGATGCCGACCAGCATGACGATGCCGATCATGGCGATCACCGACAACTCCATCTTGAACAGCATCAGAGTCAGGATCGCGCCGATACCTGCGGACGGCAGACCCGAGATGATCGTGATCGGATGGATGAAGCTCTCGTAGAGAATGCCGAGAATGACGAAGGCGGCGAACACGGCGGCGAGAATAAGAACGCCCTGCCCGCGCAGCGAATCCTGAAACACCTGCGCCGTGCCTGAGAAGCCGGTCGCAATGGTCGCCGGCAGATTCGAATCCTGCTCGATCTTCGTGATCTGATCGACCGCATAGCCAAGCGAGGTGCCGGGCCGCAGGTTGAACGAGATTGTCACCGCCGGCTGCTGGCCCTGGTGATTGATCTGCAAAGGCCCGACCGTCGGCACCATCTTCGCCACCGCATCGAGCGGAATGGTCTGGTTGTTCGTCGTCTTCACATACAGCTTGGACAGATCGGTCGGATCGACGCGAAACTTCGGCTGCACTTCCAGAATGATCTGGTAGTCGTTCGAGGGCATGTAGATGGTGCCCACCTGCCGCGCGCCGTAAGCGTTGAAAAGCTGGTTGCGGATCTGATCGGCGGTCACGCCATAGACCGCGGCTTTCTCGCGGTCGATCTCGACCGTGAGCTGCGGATTCTTGATGTAGAGATCGGTGGTGACGTCCTGCAATCCATCGACCTTGGCGATGCGGTCGCGCATCACCGGAGCTGCGTTGTAAAGCGAGTCCGTATCGCCGCTCTGCAACGTGTACTGATACTGGCTCTTCGACGGACGTCCGCCGATGTTCAGGTTCTGGATGCCCTGGAAGAACGCCTGAAGACCCGGCACCTGCAACGCCTTCTGCCGGAGCCGCGCCATCACCACGGGCGCGGGCTGACGCTCCTCCTTCGGCTTCAGGCCGATGAACAGGCGTCCGTAGTTCGCCGTCGGATTGGGCCCGCCGGATCCGACCGTGCTGTTGACGAATTCAACCGCGGGATCGGCGCGCAGAATATCGGCAAGAAGTTTCTGCCGTGCGCTCATCGCCTCGAATGACGTGTCGGTCGCGGCCTCCGTCGTGCCGCTAAGGAAACCGGTGTCCTCCTGCGGGAAGAACCCTTTCGGCACGATCATGTACAGCCAGATCGTGAGGCCGAGCGTCGCCAGCGTCACCACCAGCATCACCGACTTGTAGGCAAGCACGCGGTCGAGCGTCCATTCATAGGCGCGCAGCCAGGACTCGAACATGGCCTCGAACCAGCGCAGCACGAAGTTGGGCCGGTGATGCGGATCGTGCGCCTTGAGCACGCGCGCGCAGAGCATGGGCGTCAGGGTCAGCGACACGAAGCCGGACACAAGGATGGCTACAGAGATGGTTACCGCGAACTCGCGGAACACGCGGCCAACGATGCCGCCCATCAGCAGCACGGGAATGAAGACCGCGATCAGCGAGAACGTAATCGACAGAATGGTGAAGCCGATTTCGCGCGCGCCTTTCAGCGCCGCCTCATAGGGCTTCATGCCCTCCTCGATGTGACGCATGATGTTTTCGAGCATGACGATGGCGTCGTCCACCACGAAGCCCACCGACAGCGTCAGCGCCAGCAGCGTCATGTTGTTGATCGAATAGTCGAGCGCGTACATCACCGCGCAGGTGCCCAGCACCGAGATCGGAACCGCAAGCGCCGGAATGAAGGTGGCGGAGGCCGAGCGCAGGAACAGGAAGATAACGACGATCACAAGACCCACCGCGATCAGCAGCGTCTCTTCAACGTCGGTGACGGACTCGCGGATAGAGACCGAGCGGTCGAGGGTCACGTCCATGGTGATAGAGGGCGGGACCTGAGCCCGCAGCGACGGCAGCTTGGCCCGCACCGCGTCGACCACCGCCACGGTGTTGGCGTCTGGCTGCTTCTGGATCGCCAGCACGATCGAGCGCGTGCCGTTGAACCAGGTCGCGGCCTTGTCGTTTTCGACGCTGTCGTAGATCCGGGCGACTTCGTCCAGCTTGACCGGCGAGCCGTTACGCCATGCCACAACCACCTGCCGGTAATCGGCAGCCTTGTTGAGCTGCCCGGACGCCTGAATTGCGATGTCCTGCTTCGGACCGTTGAGCGTACCGACCGGCGTCGAGGAATTGGCGCGCGAAACTGCCGCGCGGATGTCCTCGAGCGACAATCCGCGCGCGGCTGCCGCCTCAGGATCGGCCTGCACCCGGATCGCAAACTTCTGCGGACCGTAGATCAGAACCTGCGCGACGCCGGGAATCTGCGAGAGCGTCTGGCCGATGGTGATGTCACCGTATTCATTGACGGTCGACAGCGGCAGCGTCTCCGAACTCAGCGACACGAACAGCACGGGGAAGTCGGCCGGGTTCACCTTCCGGAAGCTCGGCGGGACGAGCATCTCGACCGGCAAGCGGCGCTGCGCAATCGTCAGCGCGGTCTGCACGTCCAGGGCTGCGCCATCGATGTTGCGGTTGAGGTCGAACTGGATGGTGATCGAGGTCGTGCCCTGCGAGGAACTCGACGACATCGACGAAATGCCGGCAACCGTCGAGAGCTGGCGCTCGATCGGACCTGCAACGGAGGCCGCCATCGTGTCGGCGCTCGCGCCGGGCAAGGTTGCCGTGACCTGAATGGTCGGGAAATCAACCTTGGGCAGCGCGGAGACCGGCAGCAGCCGGAATCCGAACACGCCGAATGCAATAATCGACGCCGTCATCAGCGTCGTCATCACCGGTCTGCGGATACAGAGTTCCGACAGGTTCATCTATTAAGCTCCGGCCTTGCGGCTGCGAGGCGCGACGGGCGTGCCGTTGGACAGCAGCAATTGACCATCAACAACGATATCCTCTCCGCCTTCCAGACCACTGTCGACCACGGAAAACCCCTGGAACGTGCGGCTGATGGTAACGGGTTGAACCTGCGCCTTGCCGTCCCGGACCACGAACACGAAGTTCCCTGTCTGGCTGCGCTGGACGCCGACCGATGGCACAATGACCGCCTCTTCGGTCCGCACGGTGAGCGTGGTGTTGACCAGAATTCCCGGCCACAGCAATTCGCTCTCGTTGCCCATCATGCCGCGCACCGTCACCATGCCGGTGGTCGGATCGACGGTGTTCTCCACCATGGCGATGGTGCCGGTCTCCGACTTGCCGTTGCCGGGGATCGTCGCCGTCACCGACGACTTGCCGTCCTTCATCGCATCACGCAGATCGCTCAGCACGCGCTGGGGAATTGCGAAGGTGACGTAAACCGGCGCCATCTGGTTGATGGTCGCAAGTGGCGACGTATCCGCCGGCCGGACGAAGTTTCCAACCTTGACGGTCGCGGCACTGATCCGGCCGCTGATGGGGGCCGTAATCTTCGTGTAACTTTTCTGAACCTTCAGATTGTCCAGAATGGCCTGATCGGCCTGAATGGTCGCGGTCGCGGTGTCGGCTGCGGTCTTCGCATTGTCGACATTGACCTGCGTGGTCGCGCCCTTGCCGATCAGTTCGTTGAAACGCCTCATGTCGCGCTCGGCGGCGACGAGCTGCGATTGCGACCGCGCAAGATTGCCTTCCGCCTGTGCGATCTGCGCATCGATCTGGCGCGAATCAAGCGTGAACAGCAAATCGCCTTCCTTGACGCGGGCGCCGTCCTCGAAATGAACCCCGACGATGGTGGTCTCGACCCGGGATTTCAGCGCAACGCTCGAAATCGGGGTGACTGCGCCGATGGAATCCACATCGAGCGGCACCAGCTTCTTTTCAGCCTTCGCGACTTCGACGGAGACTGCTTGCCGCGGCGGAGCTTGCGCGGTGGTCGCGCCGCTCGTCCACATCGACCGGGTCGCATAGAGCGCGACGGCCGCAATAAGGATGCCCGCAATGAGCAAAGTACGCCGTTTGAAAAAATTTCCGTTCATGCCGTCTCTCAGGTTCAGGATTCAGGCTGCGCGAGCACGCCAGACAGCCGCCGTTTCCCAACCCCATAGTGCTGGTTTTCCAGCGTTAATTTGTATTCGGCTTATCACAGCCGCACCGCCCGTGGTACGGGATACCGGGGGATTCTTTGGAATAATGCCCCACGTAACTAACGGGATCGGACATGCGGATCGCCACCTGGAACGTTAACTCTATCCGTCAGCGGCTCGATCACCTGCTGACGTGGCTCAAGGAACGGTCCCCGGACATCGTCTGCCTTCAGGAGATCAAGTGCGTGGACGAGGCGTTCCCGCGCGAGCCGATCGAGGCGCTCGGCTACAACGTGGTGACCCACGGCCAGAAGACATTCAACGGCGTGGCGCTGCTCTCGAAGTACCGGTTCGACGAAACCACGCCGCGTCTGGGCGGCGACGCGGACGACCTGCACGCCCGTTTCCTTGAAGGCGTGGTCTCGCATGCAAACGGCTCGCTGCGGATCGCGTGCCTGTACCTGCCGAACGGCAACCCACCGGAAACCGAGAAATATCCATACAAAATCAAATGGATGGACAGGCTTCTTCAGTACTCGAAGGAGCGCATGAAAGGCGAGCAGCCGCTGGTGCTGGCGGGCGATTTCAACGTCATTCCCGCCGATGGCGACGTCTACAATCCCGCCGCCTGGGCGAACGACGCCCTGTTTCTGCCGAAGACGCGCGAGCGCTTCCGCGCCCTGCTGAACCTCGGCCTGACCGACGCGATCCGTGCGGTTTCGGACCAGCCCGGTCAGTACACGTTCTGGGATTATCAGGCCGGCGCATGGCCGAAGAACAACGGCATCCGGATCGACCACCTGCTGCTGTCGCCGCAAGCCAGCGACCGGCTGCTCGATGCCGGCATCGATCGCTACGTCAGGGGATGGGAAAAGGCGTCAGATCACGTTCCGGTGTGGATCGATCTGGATCTCAACTAAACACGTTCGCGACGCGAACAGATCAGTCCCGGCGACCCTGCACCCAGCGCTCGAGCATCTGCAGCGCCATCGCCCGGTCGTCCTCGGACGCCTTGGAGAGCGCGGTCTTGTAACTGTCCTTGATCCAGATCTCGTCCGGCCCCGCGCTGTCCTGCGCCAAGGTCAGCCACATCAAACCGCGGGCCGCCTGACGCTGAGAGCCGGTGCCGTTGAACAGCATCTGGCCGAGCAGCGCCTGCGCCTGATGCTGGCCCTTGCGCGCCGCCAGCCCGAGCCAGCGAATGCCGTACCTGATATCGCGCGGCATGCCGACGCCGTCGAGATACATCCGGGCCAGATTGTACTGCGCCTCAGCATTGCCGAAATACGACGCGGCATAGGAGAACATTTCCCGCGCCCGCTCCGGATCAGCCTTTACGCGGGTGTTCGGAATTCCGGAGACGTAATACCGGCCGAGCGCCACGAAAGCATTGGCAACGATCGTCGCCTGCGGCGCCGACGGGCTATCCTCGGCGTGCGCGTTCGCGATCTTGCTGAAATAGTCATAGGCGCGCAGATCGTCCTGCGCGACGCCGTCGCCCTTGGCGTACATGCGCCCGAGCTTCCACTGCGCCACCGGATGGCCGCCCTCGGCGGCATATTGCAGCGCCGACAACGTCGCCGGAGGCTGGGGAATGTCGGCCGGTGGAACCGGCTTCTTGATCACGGCAACGCCGGTGGGAGCGGCAACGACCGGCAGCGTGGCGTCCTGATTACCGGGAGTGGTCCCCTCGAACGCAAAGGCCGGGCCTGCCGCGAAAAACGCGACAGCCAGGGCAGCAACAACAACACCGATGCGCTCAGATGTCCGCATAACACACTTTCTCAGCCGCCCCGCCGGGATGGGTCACCGCGCCCTTGACCGCCGGTCCCACCTGCTGGGCATATTTCCAAAGCACGCCGGAACCGACCGAGGTTTCACGCGGCTTCCACGCCTTCCTGCGCTCGGCCAGTTCGGCATCGGTCAGTTTGACATTGAGCGTGCCGTTGACCGCATCAAGTTCGATGATGTCACCGTCGCGGATCAGGCCGATCGGGCCGCCGACGGCCGCTTCAGGCCCGACATGGCCGACGCAGAAGCCGCGAGTGGCTCCCGAGAAACGCCCGTCGGTGATGAGAGCCACCTTGCCGCCCATGCCCTGGCCGGTGAGAGCCGCGGTTGTCTGGAGCATTTCGCGCATGCCGGGGCCACCCTTGGGGCCCTCGTAGCGGATCACGATGACGTCGCCTTCCTTGTAGGTCTTGTTGTTCACGGACTCGAACGCATCTTCTTCGCAATCGAAGCAACGCGCGGGCCCTGTGAACTTCAACACCGACATTCCAGCGACTTTCACGATCGCGCCATCGGGCGCGAGATTACCCTTCATGCCGACAACGCCACCGGTCACGGTGATCGGCTTATCGGCTGGATACACCACGTCCTGGTGAGGATTCCATTTTACGCTCTTGAGGTTTTCGGCGATCGTACGACCGGTGACTGTCATGCAGTCGCCGTGCAAGTAACCGTTGTCCAAGAGCGTCTTCATCAGAAGCGGTATTCCACCAGCCTCGAACATATCTTTGGCCACATAACGGCCACCCGGCTTCAAATCCGCGATATACGGTGTCTTTTTGAAGATTTCGGCAACGTCAAAAAGATCGAACTCGATGCCGCATTCGTGCGCCATCGCCGGCAGATGCAGCGCAGCATTGGTCGAGCCGCCCGACGCCGCCACGACGGCTGCTGCGTTTTCCAAGGACTTACGGGTGACGATGTCGCGCGGACGGATATTCTGCGCGATCAATTCCATGATCTTTTCGCCCGCCGCCATGCAGAAGCTGTCGCGGATTTCGTAAGGAGCCGGCGCGCCGGCCGAGTATGGCAAGGCAAGGCCGATCGCCTCGGAGACGGTCGCCATGGTGTTGGCGGTGAACTGCGCGCCGCAGGCGCCCGCCGACGGGCACGCCACCCGCTCGATTTCGTCCAGATCCTCGTCGGACATTTCGCCGACCGAGTGCTTGCCGACCGCCTCGAACATGTCCTGGACGGTGACCTGCTGGCCCCGGAAGTTGCCGGGCAGTATCGACCCGCCGTAGATGAAGATCGACGGTACGTTGAGCCGCAGCATCGCCATCATCATGCCGGGCAAGGACTTGTCGCAGCCTGCGAGCCCGATCAAGGCGTCATAGGCATGGCCGCGGACGGTCAATTCAACTGAATCGGCAATGGTTTCGCGCGAAGGAAGCGACGACCGCATCCCCTCGTGGCCCATGGCGATACCGTCGGTCACGGTGATGGTGCAGAATTCGCGAGGGGTGCCGCCCGCCGAGGCGACGCCCTTTTTTGCGGCCTGGGCCTGACGCATCAGGGAAATATTGCAGGGAGCAGCCTCATTCCAGCAGGACGCCACGCCGACGAACGGCTGGTGGATCTGCTCGGTGGTGAGGCCCATGGCATAGAGGTAGGAGCGATGGGGAGCGCGTGCGGGACCCTCCGTCACATGACGGCTTGGGAGTCGCGACTTGATGTTGCTCTTCGCGTCCATCGTGAACCTTGTCCCGCAGCCGTCCCGAGAGCCAGAAAACCCCTAAAAATGGGAGGTTCTTCCAATGCCATCGCGAATGCCGTGGCGTTTCGCCTACGGAATAATGATCTCATGGAGGCGTGTGGCTAAATAGCGGCGCGCGCAAGTGCTTGCTGGGGCCACGGTTAAATGTTCACGAAGTGTTGTAGACACGCAACATTCGTTGCTGCGCGGCAACGATGCCGCGTGCGCTCATTCCGAAAGTCGCTGCTGGACTTGTTCAGTTACCTTCCGCGGATCATCCGCCAGGCAAACAGCAGAAGAACCGCGCCGATCGCTGCGGAAACGAGCGTCCGCCAGAAACCGAAGACTGGCACTTCCGCGATTTCGGCAAGCTTGGCGCCGACGAACGACCCGGCGATGCCGACCAGGATGTTGGTAAAGATGCCGTGGTTGGACGACGTCACCCGCTCGGCGATCCAGCCGGCGATGGCGCCGATCAGGAGCATGGTGAAGAAGCCGACTCCCGGCTGGCTGAAAAAGGCCTGTGCTTCGTTCATCGAACCCCCTGCCGTCGCTTCGCCCGGAATCGTCCGGCCACTCGGAAACTAGCCTATTTCAGTGACGGACCGAAGGTCCGGCGGGCTGGAAAGGTTCCAGCCTCACATGTTCAGCACGCGGCCATAGGCGTCGAGCACCGCTTCCTTCATCGTTTCCGAAATGGTCGGATGCGGGAAGATGGTGTGGAACAGTTCTTCCTCAGTGGTCTCGAGGTTCATCGCCACCACGAAGCCCTGGATCAGTTCGGTGACTTCCGACCCGACCATGTGGGCCCCGAGCAACTGCCCGGTCTTCTTGTCGAACACCACCTTGACCATGCCCTGATCTTCGCCCTGCGCGATGGCCTTGCCGTTGCCGACGAACGGGAAGCGGCCAACGCGGATGTCTTTACCCGCCTCTTTCGCCTTCGCCTCGGTGAGACCCACCGACGCGATCTGCGGATGGCAATAGGTGCAGCCCGGGATCAGCAGCTTGTCCATGGGGTGCGGATGCAGGCCCTTGATCGCTTCGACGCAGATGATGCCTTCATGCTCGGCCTTGTGGGCAAGCATCGGCGGACCGGCGACATCGCCGATGGCGTAGATGCCGGGCACGTTGGTCTTGCCGTATCCGTCGATGACGATGCAGCCGCGGTCGGTTTTAACGCCGAGCTTTTCGAGACCGAAGCCTTCGATGTTGCCGACCACGCCGACCGCCGAGATCACGCGATCCACCTCGATCTGCACCGGCTTCTTGCCGTCATCGATGGTGGCGACGACGCTGTCGGCTTTCTTGTCGAGCCTGGTGACCTTGGTATTGGACATCACCTTGATGCCCTGCTTCTCGAACTGCTTGCGCGCGAAACCCGCGATCTCGGCGTCTTCCACCGGCAAGATCTGCGGCAGCACTTCGACCACCGTCACCTCCGCCCCCATCGTGCGGTAGAACGAGGCGAACTCGATGCCGATGGCGCCTGAGCCCACCACCAGCAACGATTTCGGCATTTTGTCCGGGTTCATCGCCTCGAAGTACGTCCAGACCAGCTTCTTGTCCGGCTCCAGACCCGGCAGCACGCGCGGACGCGCGCCGGTGGCGACGATGATATGTTTGGCTGTATACGCGCCCTCGCCCAGCGATCCCTTCGGCGCTTCGGCCGCCGACTTCTTCACCGTGAACTTGCCCGGCGCATCGAGCGTCGCCTCGCCCCAGATGATCGAAATCTTGTTCTTCTTCATCAGGAATTCGACGCCGCCATTGAGGCGCTTCACCACGCCGCGCGAGCGCGCGATCACGGCCTTCGGATCGAACGAGACGTTGTCCGCCGACAGGCCGTAGTCCTTGGCGTGCTTCATGTAGTGATAGATTTCTGCCGAGCGCAGCAGCGCCTTGGTCGGGATACAGCCCCAGTTGTTGCAGATGCCGCCGAGATAGGCCTTCTCGACAATGGCTGTTTTGAAACCAAGCTGCGCGGCGCGGATGGCGGTGACGTAACCGCCCGGCCCCGATCCGATCACGACGACGTCGAAGGAATTATCAGCCATAGCTAAACGCTTTTCTTGCTTCCCTCTCCCCCTGTGGGAGAGGGTGGCGAGCGAAGCTCGCCGGGTGAGGGGGAATTTGACGCCGCAGCCAAAATGACCTCAGCGACGCCGCTTGGATTTTGAAGAATCTCGTTGTTCCAGAATCTCAATACACGAAAGCCCCGAGCCTCCAGATCGTGATCGCGAGCCGCATCTCGCGCGCTATCGGCGTGCTGGCTTCCATCGGCTTCGACAACAAGATGCCTGTCGAACGACACGAAATCTGCAATCCACTCGCCAATCGGCGCCTGCCGTCTGAATTTCATATCCGCCAGTCTGCGGGCTCGCAGCAATCGCCACAATGCAATTTCAGCGTCAGTCGCATTAACACGAAGCGTCTTTGCGAATATTCGCTTCGACTGCGTTACGCGTTGGCGCATGCCCCCTCACCCGGCAGCCTCCGGCTGCCACCCTCTCCCACGAGGGGAGAGGGAAAAGAAATTACACCACCATCATCACCGGATTTTCGATCAGCTTCTTGAACGCCGTGATCAGCTCGGCGCCGAGCGCGCCGTCGATGGCGCGGTGATCGCACGACAGCGTCACGCTCATCATCGACGCTGCGACGATCTGACCGTTGCGCACAACCGCACGCTCCTCGCCCGTTCCGACCGCAAGGATCGACGACTGAGGCGGATTGATCACCGCAGTAAAGTCCTTGATGCCGTACATGCCGAGGTTCGACACCGACGATGTGCCGCCCTGATATTCGTTCGGCTTGAGCTTCTTCGCCTTTGCGCGCGCGGCGAGATCCTTCATCTCGTTGGAAATCGCCGAGAGTGTCTTGATTTCGGCCTGGCGAATGATCGGGGTAATCAGGCCGAATGGCAGCGCCACTGCGACGCCGATGTCCGAATGCTTGTGGCGAAGCATCGCAGCTTCGGTCCATGACACGTTCGCCTCGGGGATTTTCTGCAGCGCTATTCCCATCGCCTTGATGACGAAGTCGTTGACCGAGAGCTTGTAGAGCGGCTTGCCGTCTGCATTCTTGCCCGCCGCGGCGTTGATCTCTTCGCGCGCCGCGTTGAGCTTGCCGAGATCGCAGTCCACCGTGAGATAGAACGTCGGCATCGAATTGGTCGCAGCCGTGAGACGCTGCGCGATGGTCCGGCGCATCGAGTCGTGCGGTATGCTCTCGTAACCGCCCTCCTCATACAGCGCGAGAATCTGCTGGTCCGACATCGCGGGTGCACTGACGGCACCGGTGGCCGCGGCGGGAGCGCCTGCGCTGGCTGCGGGCTTGAGGCCCTTGCCGGATTTCGCCTGATCGATGTCGCGCGCAACCACGCGGCCACGCGGCCCCGAACCGGTGACGCGGGACAGATCGATCCCGGCTTCCTTGGCAAGACGCCGCGCCAGTGGCGATGAGAACACACGCGCGCCGTTGCTTGGTGCGGGAGCAGCAGACGCGGCCGCTGCAGCGGCAGGTTTTGCGGGCGCGGGTGCAGCAGCCGGAGCCGGTGCTGCGGCAAGCGCAGCGGCTTTCGGCGCATCAGCTTTTTGTGCTTCGGATTTCGCAGCAGGCGCAGCCGATGCGGCTCCCGCTCCCGCAGCCTTCACGTCTTCGCCGTCACCGGCGAGAACTGCGATGACGTTGTTGACCGGAACGTCCTGGGTGCCTTCCGGTACGAGGATCTTCGCGATGGTACCTTCATCGACGGCTTCGACTTCCATCGTCGCCTTGTCGGTCTCGATCTCGGCGATCACATCGCCGGACTTGACCTTGTCGCCTTCTTTCTTGAGCCACTTGGCAAGGTTGCCCTTCTCCATGGTGGGCGACAGCGCGGGCATCAGAATGTTGATCGGCATGATCTTGTTCCCGCTCTCTCAGCGATACATCACAGCTTTGGCCGCGGCGACGACTTCCGCCACCGTCGGCAGCGCAAGCTTCTCCAGATTGGCCGCGTATGGCATCGGCACGTCCTTGCCCGAGACGCGCGCGACCGGCGCGTCGAGATAATCGAACGCCTGCTCCATGATGCGGGCCGCGATCTCCGCGCCGACGCCGGACTGCTGCCAGCCTTCCTCGACCACGACTGCGCGCGAGGTTTTCTTCACCGAGTTGATGATCGTCTCGGTGTCCATCGGACGCAGCGTGCGCAGATCGATGACCTCCGCCTCGATGCCTTCCTTGGCGAGTTCATCGGCGGCACCCAACGCATAGGTCATGCCGTTCGACCAGGCGATCAGAGTGACATCCTTGCCCGCGCGCACGATGCGCGCCTTGCCGATCGGAACGACATAGTCGTCGAGCTTCGGCACGTCGCCGGTGTGACCGTACAGAATTTCGTTCTCGAGGAAGATTACCGGATTCGGATCGCGGATCGCGGCCTTGAGCAGGCCCTTCGCGTCCGCCGCCGAGTACGGCGAGACAACCTTGAGGCCCGGAATCTGCGAGTACCAGGCCGAGTAATCCTGGCTGTGCTGGGCAGCCACGCGTGCCGCTGCGCCGTTCGGACCGCGGAACACGATCGAGCAGCCCATCTGGCCGCCGGACATGTAGAGCGTCTTCGCGGCGGAGTTGATGATCTGGTCGATCGCCTGCATCGCGAAGTTGAAGGTCATGAACTCAACGATGGGCTTCAGTCCGGCCATCGCCGCGCCGACACCCACGCCGGCAAAACCGTGTTCGGTGATCGGTGTATCGATCACGCGGCGCGCGCCGAATTCCTGCAACAGGCCCTGCGTTATCTTGTAGGCGCCCTGATATTCCGCGACCTCTTCGCCCATCACGAAGACGTCTTCGTCGCGGCGCATTTCCTCGGCCATGGCATCGCGGAGCGCTTCGCGCACGGTCATCTTGACCATCTCGGTGCCCGGCGGCACTTCGGGATCCGGCTCCACCGGGGCCGCAGGGGCTGCGACGGCAGGCGGCGCGCTGATCTGCGGCTTGCCTTCCCCGACGGGTGAGCGGGACTCTTCAACTTCCTGCTTAACTTCAACCGGGGTTTTTGCCGCTGCTGCAGCGGCCGGAGCCTTGCCCAGATCGGCGGCGCTTTCGCCGTCGCTCAGGATGGTCGCAATCGGGGTATTGACGGCAACGTCGTTGGTGCCTTCGGCGACGAGGATCTTGCCAAGCGTTCCCTCGTCGGTGGCCTCGACTTCCATCGTGGCTTTGTCGGTTTCGATTTCCGCGATGACGTCGCCGGACTTGATGGCTTCACCCTCTTTTTTCAGCCATTTGGAGAGGTTACCCTTCTCCATGGTGGGCGAAAGAGCGGGCATCAGAACTTGAATCGGCATGGTTGCTCCGCACTTATCGGTAGATGTCGGTGTAAAGTTCGGAGGCATCCGGCTCCGGCGCGTGCTGCGCGAAATCCGCCGCCGCATTGACGATCTCGCGCACTTCCGCGTCGACCGACTTCAATTCCTGCTCGCTCACCTTGAGATCAAGCAAACGCTGCCTCACCTGCTCGATCGGATCGCTGTCGTGGCGAACCTTGTCCACTTCCTCGCGGGTCCGGTACTTCGCCGGATCGGACATCGAATGGCCGCGGTAACGGTAAGTCTGCATCTCCAGGATGTAAGGCCCGTTGCCCTCACGGCACCACTGCACAGCCTTGTCGCCTGCGGCCTTCACCGCACGGACGTCCATGCCATCGACCTGCTCGCCCGGAATATTGAACGACGCGCCGCGCTTGGAGAAATCGGTCTGCGCCGATGAGCGGGAGACCGAGGTTCCCATGGCGTAACGGTTGTTTTCGATAACGAAGATCACGGGAAGCTTCCAAAGCTCCGCCATGTTAAAGCTTTCGTAGACCTGACCCTGGTTCGCCGCGCCGTCGCCGAAATAGGCAATGCTGACATTCTTGTTGCCGCGATAGCGATTGGCGAAAGCGAGACCGGTGCCGAGCGGAACCTGCGCGCCGACGATGCCATGACCGCCGTAGAAGTTCTTCTCCTTGCTGAACATGTGCATGGAGCCGCCCTTGCCCTTGGAGTAGCCGGCCTCGCGTCCCGTCAGCTCGGCCATCACGCCCTTGGGGTCCATGCCGCAGGCCAGCATGTGACCGTGATCGCGGTAGCTGGTGATGATCTGGTCGCCCTGCTCGAGGGCCATCTGCATGCCCACCACGACCGCTTCCTGTCCGATGTACAAATGGCAGAAGCCGCCGATCGCACCCATGCCGTAAAGCTGACCGGCCTTCTCTTCAAAACGGCGGATCAGCATCATCTCGCGAAACGCGTGAAGCTCCTGCTCCTTCGTGAACGTGAGATTGGTCTGCGGGCGGGAGCCGTTGCCGGCGTCCGGTGTGGCCGTTTTCTTCGCTGTTGCCATAACTTGTCCGGATAAGAGAGGCGGGTACCAACTTCTGTACCCCAACTCACATCGCAATGAAAAGGATCGCGTGCGCAAACGCTTCACGCATCTATGACGCAATGCAGCGACAGCAATTTTAGACTCGAAAGCGAACGATTTTTGAAATTTGAAACCTGGTGGGCGGTTCGCAAGGGAGCGCGCGGCGAAATCAGTCGCGTTGGGCTTTAGGATACTAGTTCTGACCGGTCATCCGCACGAGATCGCGCGGATGCACATAGTCGAGCTGGTAACGTGCGCGTTCGTCGAGCATATCGGGATCGACGCGGTCCGAACGGAGCAACGAAACGCGCTGTTCCGCCGCAGTACGCTCGGCTTTGAGCCGGGCAAGCTCAGCGGTCAGCAGCACGATTTCCTGATCAAGTTCCTGGCGCGCGTTCAGACCGTACTTGCCGGTATAGGCATTGACGCCGAAATAGGCGATCAGCGCCGCCGCAATCGCGTACAGCGCGAGGCCGGTCATGATGGCTTTGAGTCGCGTGCGTGAAACCATATCCGCACGATGCGACAGCCCGGTTAACCTATCACTAACAACCGGGCCGTCTTGAAACCTTCACGTCGCGGATAAAGTCATTTCTTGAGACGTTCGATCCATGCAGCGAACGCATCGATATAGGCCTTCAGAACCTTCTCCAGCGCTTCCTTGGTCAGGTTGCCCTTGTCGTCGAAGGCGTCGCCCACGCCGTTCAGGTAGATTTCGGGCTGCTGCAGAATGGGTCCGGTAATACCCGGAAGAATGGATTTCAGGTGCATGGCTGCGGCAACGCCGCCAAGCGGGCCCGGTGAATTGGCGACGATGCCCGTCGGCTTGCCAAGGAATGAACTCTTTCCGTACGGGCGCGAAGCGACATCGATCGCATTCTTCAACACGCCCGAGGTCGACCTGTTGTATTCGGGCGTCACGAACAGCACGGCGTCGGATGCCTGGATTTTCTCACGGAACGCGACCCAGTCCGCCGGCGGGTTCGGCTCAAGGTCCTGGTTGAAGAATGACAGACCGTGCAGCGTGATGATTTCCAGCTTCAACGACGGCGGCGCGAGCCTGGCGAGCGCATTTGCGATCTTGAGCGAAAACGACTCCTTGCGGAGGCTGCCGACAATCACTGCAACGGTATGGGCCATGAGAACATCCTTTCAAGGCAAACAAAACGCGGTAGAGCGGGCTTAGCCTCGCCCCTGAAAGGATGCAAGTGCATTAAATTTGGGTCGCGGAATCGTGTCCTGCGGGACTAGCCCCAAAGCTCGTCGTTGTGCTGACCCAGCCGCGGCGCGCCGGAATGCGGATGCGGACGCTGGCCGTCGAATGAAATCGGCAGGCCCACCACCGGCAACTCGCTGCCGGGCAACGTGCGCATCAGATCGGACGCCTTGAACTGTTCGGTCTGCTGCAACTCGGCGATGGTATTGACCGGACTGGACGGCACACCAGCTTTCTCAAAAGCGGCAAGCCAATCGGAGCGCTTCCTTGTCAGCAGCACCGGCTTCAACAGTCCGATCAGAATCTCACGATGGACAAACCGGTCCCTGCCCCGCGCGAACCTCGGATCGGTGCACCACTCAGGAAATCCGAGTACGACTGCGAGCTTGTGAAACAGCCGGTCATAACCGGCCGCGATCACCAGCGGACGATCCGCGGTGTCGAACACCTGATACGGCACGATGGTCGGCGTTGCGGCGCCGGTTCGTGGCGAAAGCTCTTGCGTAACATGATACGTCGCGAGCGATGAATCGACCCACGACGCCGCGCTGTCGAGCAGCGAGGTGTCGATCACGCAGCCTTTGCCGGTGACATGCCGTTGCTGAAGCGCGCCCAGCGCGCCGATCACGCACCACTGCGCGGTCGCTTTGTCGTTGATCGCCGGTGCGCAGAACGTTGGCGGATCTTCATGGCGGCCGGTCTGCATCATCACGCCGCCAAACGCCTGAAGCAGCGGATCGAATCCCGGTGCCTTCGACAGCGGTCCTTTCGGTCCGAACGCCCAGATCGAGCAGTAGATCAGTCGCGGATTAATGGCGCGCATGTGCTCGGGACCGATGCCGAGCTCGTTGACCACGCCCGAGCGCAGATTCTGGATCAGGATGTCCGCATCGCGCACGAGCGTCTTCAGCTTTTCGATATCGTCCGCATTCTTCATGTCGAGCGTCACCGACCGCTTGTTGCGGTTGGTGACATGGAACATGATCGATGCCTCTTCGATGAAGGGAGGTCCCCAACTGCGCGCATCGTCGCCGCCGTCGGGCTTCTCGATCTTGATGACGTCCGCGCCCATGTCGGCCATGATCGCGCCGGCCAGCGGGCCCGCGAGCGCCTGCCCGATCTCGATGACTTTGATTCCGGCAAGCGGACCATTCATGGCGTCGTTCTCCCGCAACTCGATCTTAGCGGACGCCACTCAAGCGAGTGCGGCCTGCCAAGGCAAGCCGCAACCGCGATGTGAAAACGAAACCCAGCGTTGCGTCGGCAAGACTTCCGACGAACCGTGGTTTACGCCAGCGCCCTGAGCGCCGAGCGGCCCGCGTAGATCGCCTGGTTGCCGAGTTCCTGCTCGATGCGCAGCAACTGGTTGTACTTCGCCGTGCGATCCGCGCGCGCCAGCGATCCGGTCTTGATCTGACCGCAGTTGGTGGCGACGGCGAGATCGGCGATGGTTGAGTCTTCTGTTTCACCGGAGCGGTGCGACATCACGGCGGTGTAGGCTGCCTTGTGCGCCATTTCGACCGCGGCGAGCGTCTCGGTGAGCGAGCCGATCTGGTTGACCTTCACCAGAATGGAATTGCCGAGGCCCTTTTTGATGCCATCCGCAAGGCGCGTGACGTTGGTCACGAACAGGTCGTCACCGACAAGCTGGCACTTGCTGCCGATCAGGTCGGTCAGTTCCTTCCAGCCATCCATGTCGTCTTCGGCCATGCCGTCCTCGATGGAGACGATCGGATAACGCGACACGAGGTCGGCGAGATACTTCGCCTGCTCCGAACGCGAGCGGGTTTTCTTCTCGCCTTCATAGACGTACGAGCCGTTCTTGAAGAATTCGGTCGAGGCGCAATCCAGCGCCAGCATGACGTCGCCGCCGGCCTTGTATCCGGCCTTGCCGATCGCGCTCATGACGAAATCGAGCGCTGCGTCCGCCGATGGCAGGTTCGGCGCAAAGCCGCCCTCGTCGCCGACGTTGGTGTTGTGACCGGCCTTCTTCAGTTCAGATTTCAGCGTGTGGAAAATCTCGGCGCCGCAACGCAGTCCTTCCGCGAAGTTCTTCGCTCCGACCGGCATCACCATGATTTCCTGGAAGTCGATCGGATTGTCCGCGTGCACGCCGCCGTTGACGATGTTCATCATCGGCACCGGAAGGGTGCGCGCCGAGGTGCCGCCGACATAGCGATACAGCGGCATGCCGAGCGATTCCGCGGCGGCCTTGGCGACAGCCAGCGACACGCCGAGGATGGCGTTGGCGCCCAGCCGGCTCTTGTTCGGTGTTCCATCCAGATCGATCATGGTCTGGTCGATCTGGACCTGCTGTTCGGCCTCCATGCCGCCGATGGCATCGAATATCTCTCCGTTGACCGCATCGACGGCCTTCTGCACGCCCTTGCCGAGATAACGGCCCTTGTCGCCGTCGCGCAGTTCGACGGCCTCATGCGCGCCCGTGGAAGCGCCCGAGGGAACGGCAGCGCGGCCCAGCGAGCCGTCTTCCAGCACCACATCGACTTCGACGGTCGGGTTGCCGCGGCTGTCAAGAATTTCGCGGCCGATGATGTCGACGATTGCGGTCATGTGCGCCCTTTCAGGATCAGGTTCTGAGGTTTGGGGCAGCTTCTACAGGAACGCGCCGCGCCGGAAAAGACCATCCGAAGCCTTTGATCCCGTGACGTTTTGATCAGGACCGGCTATCAGACGGCAAACGGAGACACCTATGTCCAGAAAGCCTCGCGCGGCCAAGGCCGCCGGAACATCGCTGCAACTCGGCCAGCAGGTCGAAGCGCCCGCTTCGCCCGATACGGCCAAACTCGACCGGGTGCCGAATCCGCATACCGACACGAATTATGTCGCACGTTTCACGATGCCGGAATTCACCTCGATCTGCCCGGTCACCGGCCAGCCGGATTTCGCCATTCTCGTCATCGATTACGTGCCGAACAAATGGCTCGTGGAATCGAAGTCGCTGAAGCTCTATCTCAACAGCTTCCGAAATGTCGGCTCGTTCCACGAGGACTGCACCGTGTCCATCGGCAAGCGGCTGACGAAACTATTGGCGCCGCGCTGGCTTCGGATCGGCGGATATTTCTATCCGCGCGGCGGCATGCCGATCGATGTGTTCTGGCAGGCCGGCAAGCTGCCGGCGACTGTGTGGGTGCCGGATCAGGGCGTCCTGCCCTATCGCGGACGGGGTTAGATATCCGTCATTTCCGCCGGCTTCTGGTGAAGCAGCCGCGCCGCAACGATCCCGAGCACAAGGATGGCGACTGCGCTGATTATCAGCGTGGGGATTTTGCCGGCGTGTGACAGTGCGAAGCCGTACAGGATCGGCCCGACCGCCTGCCCCATGAAGAAGCAGAACGCATGGAGCGACAACGCCGAGGCGCGCGCTTCGGGCGCTAGATCGCTCGAGAACACCTGCAACGACCCGTGCAGCGAGTAGAATCCCCAGCCCATCAGAAGAAAGCAGATGGCCTGAATTTCCCAACGCGGTCCAATAGCTACGACGAGAAACTGAAGCGCCACCACAATAGCGCCGCCGACCATCAACCCGTTGACGCCAAAACGCGGCAGCATCCGGGACACGCTCGCGGTGTAGAGCAGACCGCCGACAGCGAACGCGGCGATCACCACACCGGGGATCGAGGCGCGCGTCTCGCCGAGTTCGAACAGAAACGCGGCGACGAACGGAAGCAGCCCGAGAACGCAAATTCCCTCGATAAACACGGCAATGAAAACAACGCGCGC
Source organism: Afipia sp. DC4300-2b1 (assembly GCF_049895725.1). Classification (NCBI taxonomy): domain Bacteria; kingdom Pseudomonadati; phylum Pseudomonadota; class Alphaproteobacteria; order Hyphomicrobiales; family Nitrobacteraceae; genus Afipia; species Afipia sp. DC4300-2b1. The sequence continues at coordinate 98,123 of NZ_JAFCSX010000005.1, read as the reverse complement.
GTTCGGGTTTTTCAGGATGGTGCGATAGCCGTCCTTGAGCGATTTCAAGCTCACGCCGCTTCGCGGGCTGGTGACGCCGCCGCGGCGGAAGCCAATGAAGACTGCCACCGATGCAATCACCATGATCGCGCCGAGGACAGCCAGAACGCCGCGCCATCCCAGAAAATCGCCAATCACGCCTGCGGCCGTCGCACCCAGCAGGTTTCCGGTCATCGCACCGGCGAGCACCCGGCCCAGCGCCACCTGCCTTTGCGCCGTCGGCACGAGATCGCTGGTCAGCCCGAAGGCGATGGGAAATGTGCCCCCCGCCGCCATGCCGCACAGGACGCGCGACAGAAACAGCATCTCGAACGATGTCGCCATCGCGCCGACGATATTCGCCGCACCCAGCAGGATCAGACACGCGATCATCAGCCGCGCCTTGCCGAACATGTCGGCGGCCGCGCCGAGAATGGGCTGCACAATGGCAAATGTGAAAGCGACCACGGCGGACAGGCTTGCGGCGGTCGCGACCGTCACGCCGAAACTGTCGGCCACCAGCGGCAGCACCGGCTCCATCGCGCGCGATGACAAGGCAGCGGCGAACGTCGTGGCGGCGATGATGTTGAGGATCGGCAGCATCAGGACTTCGTTCGTTCCCTTCGCACCGCGCTGGCCCTGTCGGCCTCAGCGCGTTCCGCTCGTTCCTGTTTCCTTGGCGAGCGCGTCGAAAGCCATCAGGTTCTTCACCAGAGCCTCGAAATCCTTCAACGGAACCATGTTCGGACCATCCGACGGCGCGTTGTCCGGATCGGGATGTGTCTCGATGAACACCCCCGCGACACCCACCGCGACGGCCGCCCGCGCCAGCACAGGCACGAATTCGCGTTCGCCGCCGGATGAGGTCCCCTTGCCGCCCGGCTGCTGTACGGAATGGGTCGCATCGAAGATCACCGGCGCACCGGTGGTGCGCGCGAGGATCGGCAGCGCCCGCATGTCGGACACCAGCGTGTTGTAGCCGAACGATGCGCCGCGTTCGGTCACCATGACGTTGGGATTGCCCCCGCCAGTGACCTTGCCGACCACGTTGGCCATGTCCCACGGCGCAAGAAACTGGCCCTTCTTGACGTTGACCACCTTGCCGGTCGCGGCCGCGGCCAGCAGCAGGTCCGTCTGCCGGCAGAGAAACGCGGGTATCTGCAACACGTCGACCGCTTCGGCGACCTGCGCACATTGCTCGATCTCATGCACGTCGGTCAGCACGGGCAGACCGAGGGTTTCGCGAATCTCCGCGAAGATCGGCAGCGCTTTCTCAAGCCCCATCCCGCGCGCGCCGGACGCGCTGGTGCGGTTGGCCTTGTCGAACGAGGTCTTGTAGACGAGCCCGATATTGAGACGAGCGGCGATCTCCTTCAGCGCGGACGCGACTTCCAGCCCATGCGCGCGGCTCTCCAACTGGCATGGCCCGGCGATCACCGCCAATGGCAATGCGTTGCCGAATTTGACGTTGCCTGCGGAAACCACCGGGGCCGCGGAAATCTTGGCGTTCAAAGGGTATCCCTTTTCAGAAAATCGGGTGGACCATGCCGGTGAGGGAGTGCCCGATCAAGTCCGGCCCGTCAAATCTTCGACGGGGCCTCGAAGATCAGGGTTGCGCCAAAAGCTGCCCCGGACGGCACCACCAGCCGGCCGATATGGCGATGCGAGGCCACCCCGCCACTTTTGAGGACCCGTTCGGTAGCGTCGATGTCCGGCACCGCAAGGCGCAGGCCTTTGATCGAAGCGCCCTCGCCGTCCAGTTTCGGCAAGGTTCCAAACTGGTCGTGGAACGACACCGCCTGGATGATCTCGACATCGCCGCGCGGCGTGTTTGCGGTGACGCCGATCGAACTCGAATGGAGATCGCGCACCCCGGTCAGTGCACCGAGGAAAATATGATGGTCGCTCGGATTGTCGGCGACGAGGACGGCGCCGAGCACACCGCTCGCGCGATTGGCGTGCTGCTGATAGTCCGCATTCCAGAACGCGGCCGGATTGTGCTGCTTGCAGGTGAAGAACGTCGTGTGGGGCGACAGTGCATCACGCGCGAAGGCGAGCGAAAAACCGACAGTCGTGGAGCTTCCATCCGGTCGTTTTGCCTCACGCGAAAACGGCAGTGACTTGGATACACCAATGCCATGTCGCGCGAAGTCGGCGACATCGGCCTCGCTGTCGGTGCTCTCAAGCACCAGCATCGAAAAGCCGTCGCCGCGCGCGATCGCCTCGCGGTTCGGAACACCGAAATGCAGCGACAGGCCGTCGTCTCCGAGCTTCTCGGGTTCGGCGACCGTCAGAATCTCGATAAAGAAGCCGGGAAACTGCACGACATGATTATGTGTGCCCCACGGATGCCTGTTGCGCGCGCCGACCCTGAAGCCGGCACGGCGATAGAAGTCCGCCGCCGCATCGAGATCGCGGACGGCATGGACGATATGATCGAGACCGCGAGGCATGACCGGTGCGCGAGACGCGCCCTCACTTCACCGCGGAGAAGGCCGTCGGCGCCAGGAACTGGCTGGTGATGTTCTCGACGATCTGACCGTTCTTCTCGGTTTCGGCGCGCGTGGATATCCAGACCGGGTCGGTTTGGAACGCGCCCCATTTCTGCTCGCGCTCCGCCAGTGAATCCCACGCAAGGAAGTACGTCAGTTCCTGACTGGACTGGCCGACCACCGTGGTGAAAAAACCGGCCTGACGGATGCCGTGCTTTTCCCAGATCTTCAGCGTGTGATTCTCGAAGCGCTTCACCAGATCCGGAAGCCGCCCCGGGACACAGCGATAAACGCGCATTTCATAGATTTTGCTCATGGGCCCCTCTTGTTGATTGAACCGGCGTGCGAACCGCGCCGACTGTGATTATGCAGGCTCTCCAGAACCGGCATATAGTCGCCTGCGCGGTCCGTTATCAAGCGCTTCCCGGCGATGGGACCAATGCGAGAATTGTCATGCAAAAGACTGTGCGTTGTTTGACACTGGCCGTCATCGCATTCGGCTTGATGGCATCCGGCCCGGCACAGTCACCGGCAACGCGGCAAGCCCGCGGCCCGCACCGGCGACCAGACCTCGGGCTGTCCAAAATAACGATCAGCTTCCGGCGTAACGAGCCGTGACCAGATTGAGATCAAAGGCCTCTTTCTCCGTGAGCCAGCGGATGTCCTTGCTCGCAGTCATCGCCTGCATGATGGAAGGCGAAACGCCCATCTCCGTCATGTAATCGAGAATGATGCCGGTGGTGCGCTGGGTACGCGACACGATATCTCCCGCGGACTCTTCGCCTTTAGCTCCTGTGCTGCTGAACTGATGCACGCCGAGCATCGACCGCGGCATGGCCTCACGGATCTTGCCTCCCGCGAAAACGAAGACGCACGCGCTGGCGCAACGCGCAGGTTGCGGGCGTCCGCTGGAATCGACCTTGCCCACAATCGTGGTCAGTCCGCGCGAGCGGACCACCGCACCCATGATCAGGCCCTGATCGAGTGAGCCCCCCGGCGACGACAGAAACACAACATCGCCGCTGCTCAGCTTGGCCGCATCGAGCTGTTCGCGAAACCAGCCTGCGGCGGCAGGCCCGATCTGCCCCTGAATTGCGAGTCCCTTGCGGCCATCTGCCATGGTGACAGCCGTTGCCGTCATGCTGGGCGAGCCAAAATAGTCCTTCCAGTACGACCACGCACCCGGCGAAGACAGATCCTGATACGCACTCACGCCGTAGGTTGCGATCAGCAGCACCACGAACAGAACAGACCACAGCGATCTTCGGCTGCGCGGGACGGACTGGTTTTCCTGCGGAGGCGGCGCATCGCCCGCAGGCTTGCCCCACGGCCGCGCAGTTTGGTCGCCTTCAAGCCCCGGAGGTTTGATCTTCGGAATCATGCCGCTTCGATCTCGCCAGTTTCGCTGTTGTTCAAACGGCTCAGGAGAACCGCCCCCATGCGGCTTGCCGCGAAACGCCGAGCGCCTAGCGGACTTAAACCAGCCGGCTCTGAACCATCGCCGCCTGCACGAACGAGGCGAACAGGGGATGCGGCTCGAACGGACGCGATTTCAGTTCGGGGTGGTACTGCACCCCGATGAACCACGGATGATCCTCGTACTCGACGATTTCCGGCAGCACGCCGTCAGGCGACATGCCCGAGAAGCGCAGGCCATGCTGTTCGAGACGGTCCTTGTAGGCGGTGTTGACCTCGTAGCGGTGACGATGCCGCTCGGAAATTTCCAGCGCCCCGCCGTAAACTTCCGAGACGCGGCTGCCCTTCTTGAGCGAGGCGGGATAAGCGCCGAGCCGCATGGTGCCGCCTAGATCGCCGGCCTTGCTGCGCTTTTCAAGTTCATTGCCGCGCAGCCATTCGGTCATCAGGCCGACCAGGGGCTCCTTCGTCGCGCCGAACTCTGTCGAATTGGCATCCTCGATGCCGACCAGATTGCGTGCGGCCTCGATCACCGCCATCTGCATGCCGAAGCAGATGCCGAAATACGGCACATCACGCTCGCGTGCAAAACGCGCCGCCTTGATCTTGCCTTCCGCACCGCGCTGGCCGAAGCCGCCCGGCACCAGAATGCCGTTGACGTGTTCGAGGAACGGCGCGGGATCTTCGTTCTCGAAGACCTCGGACTCGATCCAGTCGAGATTGACCTTCACCTTGTTGGCGATGCCCCCGTGCGACAACGCCTCGATCAACGACTTGTAGGCGTCCTTCATGCCGGTGTACTTGCCGACGATGGCAATGGTCACCTGGCCTTCGGGATTGCGGACACGCTCGTTGATGGTGTGCCAGCTTTCCAGCTTGGGCGGCTTGATATCGACGATGCCGAATGCGGCGAGCACTTCGTCGTCGAGGCCGGCGGCGTGATAGGCCTCGGGCACCGCGTAGATGTTGTCGACGTCGCGCGCCTCGATGACGGCAGATTCGCGGACATTGCAGAACAGCGCCAGCTTGCGGCGCTCTTCCTTCGGAATCTCGCGGTCGGTGCGGCACAGCAGGATATCGGGCTGGATGCCGATGGAGCGCAGTTCCTTGACCGAGTGCTGGGTCGGCTTGGTCTTCAGTTCGCCAGCACTTGGAATGTAAGGCAGCAGTGTCAGGTGGATGTAGATCACTTCACCGCGCGGCAGGTCGTTCTTGACCTGACGGATCGCCTCGAAGAACGGCAGGCCTTCGATGTCGCCCACAGTGCCGCCGACTTCGCACAGCACGAAGTCGTAGCCTTCGTTGCCGCCGAGGATGAACTCCTTGATGGCGTTGGTGACGTGCGGAATCACCTGCACGGTCGCGCCGAGATAGTCGCCGCGGCGTTCCTTGTTCAGGATGTCCTGATAGATGCGCCCTGTGGTGATGTTGTCCTGCTTGGTCGCAGGACGGCCGGTGAAGCGCTCGTAGTGACCGAGATCGAGATCGGTTTCGGCGCCGTCATCGGTCACGAACACTTCGCCGTGCTGATACGGCGACATCGTTCCGGGATCGAGATTGAGATAGGGATCAAGCTTGCGAAGGCGGACCTTGTAGCCTCGTGACTGCAGAACAGCGCCGAGCGCTGCTGAAGCCAGACCCTTGCCGAGCGAGGAGACCACGCCGCCGGTGATGAAAATATACCGCGTCATGGGACTCTACCTTTAACTCCGCCGGTGTGATTCGCAAAACTAAACCCACGCGCACGCCGATAAATCGCGACGCTGTGGGTGACTTCGATATGTGAGTTCAGTCAGGTACTTGGAAGGCAACTCTAAGACTTGCAGGCAAGCAGCTTACGCATGGCTGCAAGTCTTGTCGTTGCAACAGCACTACTTCGACTGCGGGGCCTGCGGAGCGGACGGCGCTTCAGGCTTCTTGAGAGAGTCCAGCAGACCGCCAGCAGGCGCAGCCGGAGCACCAGGCTGCGAGATCGGCGCAGGGCTGGTGTTGAGGATCGAGGCAGGTTTGCGGTCGTAGCTCGCGAGCCACGACAGAACCAGGCTTGTCACGAAGAAGCCTGCCGCCAGGATGGCAGTGGTGCGTGTGAGCAGGTTGGTCGTGCCGCGGCTCGACATGAATCCGCCGCCGCCCCCGCCGCCGACGCCAAGGCCGCCACCTTCGGATCGCTGCAACAGTACGACGCCGATCAGGCCCAGCACGAGCATAAGATGAATGACGATAATGACAGTCTGCATCGTTACCTTCCGTCACAAGCCTCCAGCGCCGGGAACCGGTCGCGTCGGTGCTTGCGGGGGTTGAAGTTGCGCGGTCTGTACACGATTGCAGGGGTCATTGTCACCCCCGACGGACCGCTTCGAGATGATGGGATTTAGGGGCACGCAGCAGCAATCGCAAGGAAATCAGCAGCTTTCAGGCTGGCTCCGCCGACCAGCGCCCCGTCGACATTGGCGACAGCCATCAATTCGGCGGCGTTCGACGGCTTTACCGAGCCGCCGTAGAGAATCCGGACGGAATCGCCCTCGTCCTTGAACCGGTCTTTCAGCTTGCCCCGGATAAACCCATGGACTTCCTCGACATCTTTCGCTGTCGGGGTCCGGCCGGTTCCAATGGCCCACACCGGCTCATAGGCGACCACCAGATTGGCTGCGGTAGCCCCGTCCGGTAGCGATCCGGCCAACTGACGCCCGACCACATCGAGCGCCTGTCCGGCGTCACGCTCGGCCTGTGTTTCGCCGACACAGACGATGGCGACAACGCCCGCACGCCACGCCGCCATTGCCTTCTCGCGAACAAGCGCATCGCTCTCATGGTGATCCGTGCGGCGTTCGGAGTGGCCAACGATGATGGCGGTTGCGCCGGCATCTGCCAGCATCTCCGCCGAAATATCGCCGGTATGCGCGCCGGACGGCGCCGGATGACAATTCTGTGCACCAATTGCGACTTTCGATCCGGTGACCACTGCCGCGGCCGTGAAGAGCAGTGTCGCGGGAGGACAGATCAGAAGATCGGCCTTGCGCCACACCTTTTCAGCACCCTGTCCGATGGCGGCGAGTTCGTTCGCCGAGGCCTTGAGGCCGTTCATCTTCCAGTTCCCCGCGATCAGCGGACGGCGCTTGTCGGTCATGATTGATCTCGCATCAAATTTATCGGGATTATCGGGCAGTGCGGCCGATCTGCGCTAGCAGAGCGTTATCGGAGATGCCAGTTCCGAGGCCTTATTTCCACACGGCGGTTCCGGTTTTTCCATATCCGCGCCATTAACCGCGCTGAAGCGTCGCCTTCACCATGGTTGCTAGGGAACCAGCACCCCTTTATATGTTGGCGAAACAACGCGGTAATGCCTCTGCGGCCGGCCGCTCCACCCCCCGAACATCAAGTTGGACCCATGCTCCGAGGAATGCGCAAAGCCTCATCGAATTGGCTCGGCAAGACGGTGATGTCCGTCCTGTTCGGCGTGCTGATCATCAGTTTCGGTGTCTGGGGCATCGCCGACATCTTCAAGGGATTCGGACAGTCGTCGCTCGCCAAGATCGGCAGCACCGAAATCACCACCGAACAGTTCCGGAATCTGTTCACCGACAAGGTTCAGCAGATCGGGCGCCGGTTCGGCCGTCCGCTGACCATGGAGCAGGCACGCCAGTTCGGCCTCGACCGTCAGGTGCTTCAGGAAGTCATCTCCGACGCCGCGCTGGACGAGACCGCGCGCCGCATGGGGCTCGGCCAGTCGGATGCCGATATCGTGCGCGCCATCTCGAGCGACCCGACCTTCAAGGGGCTCGACGGCAAATTCGATCATGACCGGTTCCTGCAGACGATCCGCCAGGCCGGTTACACCGAACAGCGCTTCATTGCCGAGCAGCGCCGCATCGCAATGCGCCGCCAGCTCACCGGCACGATCGTTGCGGGCCTCGAGCCGCCGAAGACCCAGGTCGAGGCGCTGGTCCGTTTCCAGAACGAGCAGCGCTCGGCCAGCTACGTCAAACTGGCAGCCGCTCAGGCGGGCACCATCGCGCCGCCCTCACCCGAAGCGCTGGCGGCGTATTTCGACGAGCGCAAGCAACTGTTCAGGGCGCCGGAATATCGCAAGATTGCGGTACTCGCTCTGACGCCCGACGAACTCGCCAAGTCGATCACCGTATCTGACGAAGACGCGAAGAAGGTCTTCGAACAGCGCCGCGAGCGCTACGCGACTCCCGAGAAGCGTCAGGTGTTCCAGATCCCGTTCCCGAACGCCGATGAAGCCAAGGCGGCAAGCGATCGCATCAAGGCCGGAACATCGTTCGAGGACATCGCCAAGGAGCGCAAGCTGACCACGGCCGATATCGACCTCGGCAACGTGGCGAAGGCTTCGATCGGAGACTCCGCCATCGCCGACGCCGCATTCGCGCTCGCGCCGAACACTGTGAGCGAACCGGTCAAGGGCACCCTCATCACGGCGCTGCTCAAAGTCACCAAGGTCGAACCCGGCACCAACCCGACCTATGAGAACGTTGCACCGACGATCAAGCGCGAGATCGCGCTGGAGCGTGCGCGGGCGCAGATGCAGGATCTGCACAACAAGATCGAGGACGAGCGCGGCGGCGGATCGAACATTGCCGAAGCTGCCCAGAAGCTCGGGCTCAAGGCGACCACGATCGAAGCCATCGATCGCTCCGGTCGCGGCCCGGACGGCAAGCCGGTGGCCGGTTTGCCGCAAGGCATCGATCTCGTCTCGCCCGCATTCGCCAGCAACATCGGCGTGGAGAACGAGCCGGTACAGTACAACGGCGGCGAGCTTTGGTTCGACGTCCTCGGCGTGACGCCGTCGCGCGACCGTTCGCTCGACGAAGTGAAGGATCAGGTCGAAGCGCGCTGGCGCGATGAGCAGATCTCGGCCCGCCTGCGCGCCAAGGCCACCGAGATTGTCGGAAAGCTGGAAAAGGGTGCAGCCTTCGACGCCGAAGCCGCGGCTGCGGGACTCAAGGTCGAGACCGCCAAGCTGTTCAAGCGCGACACCGACGCCAAGGATATTCCCGAGCGGCTGGTGACGGCTGCGTTCCGCACGCCAAAGGACGGCGTCGGCCAGACCGAAGGTGGCGGCGGCAGCGAGTGGATTGTGTTCAAGGTGACCGACGTCGTCGTGCCGCCGGTCGATCTTGCGTCCGAGGATGTGAAGAAGCTGACCGAAAGCCTCCGCCGCGCGGAAATGGAAGAGCAGCTCACCGCCTATATCGCGAAGCTCGAAACCGAGATTGGCGTGACGATTAACCAGAACGCGTTTGCCGTGGCGACGGGAGCCGCAGCCGCTCAGTGATGTTGGAATAAAAGCTCATTTGAGCGGAAGTCACATGGACGATCTGAAAGCCATTATCGGAAAAGTCGCCACCGGCGCAGCCCTGTCGCGTGATGAGTCAGCGGCGGCGTTCGACCGCATGATGTCCGGCGAAGCGACGCCATCGCAGATGGGCGCCCTCCTGATGGGCCTGCGCGTGCGCGGCGAAACCGTCGACGAAATCACCGGCGCGGTCTCCGCGATGCGCTCCAAGATGCTGACCGTGAAAGCGCCTGCCGACGCGGTCGATATCGTCGGCACCGGCGGCGATGGCTCGGGATCGGTCAATGTCTCGACCTGCGCATCGTTCATTCTTGCCGGCGCGGGCGTCCCCGTCGCCAAGCACGGCAACCGGGCGCTGTCGTCAAAGTCCGGCGCGGCCGATGCGCTCGCGGCGCTCGGCGTTAACATCAACATCTCGCCGGAAGGCGTAGGCCGCTGCATCGCCGAGGCAGGCATCGGCTTCATGTTCGCGCCAACGCATCACCCGGCGATGAAGAACGTCGGCCCTACCCGCGTCGAACTCGCCACCCGCACCATCTTCAATCTGCTCGGACCGCTGTCCAATCCCGCGGGCGTCAAGCGGCAGATGGTCGGTGTGTTTTCCAAGCACTGGGTCGAGCCGCTGGCGCAGGTGCTGAAGAATCTCGGCGCGGAATCGGTGTGGGTCGTGCATGGCTCCGACGGCCTCGACGAGATCACCCTCACCGGCCCGACCTTCGTCGCGGCTCTCGAAAAGGGCAACATCCGCACATTTGAAGTCACGCCGGACGACGGCGGGCTGCCACGCGCCACCAGCACGGACCTCAAGGGTGGCGATGCCGAGGCCAACGCCAGGGCGCTTCGCGATGTTCTGGAAGGCAAACAGAACGCCTATCGCAACGTCGCGCTGTTGAATGCCGCCGCTGCCCTCGTGGTCGCCGGCAAGGCCAGGGACCTAAAGGAAGGCGTTGCGCTCGGCGCCAAGGCGCTGGACACTGGTGCGGCGGCGGACAGGCTCAAGCGCCTTGTCGCCGTCTCCAATGCTTGAGGAGCCAATACCCTTGTCGGACATCCTCGATAAAATCGAAACCTACAAGCGCGAGGAAATCGCCGCGGCCAAGCGCGCGCTTCCGCTCGCCGAGGTCGAGGCGCGCGCCAAGGCCGCATCCGCGCCGCGCGGCTTTGCCAAAGCCATTCGCGCGAAGCACGCCAACGGCGACTACGCACTGATCGCCGAGATCAAGAAGGCCTCGCCGTCGAAGGGACTCATTCGCGCCGACTTCGATCCGCCTGCTCTTGCCAAAGCTTACGAGGCGGGCGGCGCGGCTTGCCTCTCGGTGCTGACCGATACGCCATCGTTCCAGGGATCGCTCGCTTTCATGGTTGCGGCACGCGCGGCCGTCTCGCTGCCGGTGTTGCGCAAGGATTTCATGTACGACACCTATCAGGTGGCGGAAGCGCGGGCACATGGCGCGGACTGCATCCTGATTATCATGGCCGCGCTAGACGATGCTGCGGCGAAAGATATCGAGGATGCCGCATTCGCGCATGGCATGGACGTGCTGCTCGAAGTCCATAACCGCGAGGAACTCGACCGCGCCTTGAAGCTGAAGTCGCCGCTACTCGGCGTGAACAACCGCAACCTGCGCACCTTCGAGACGACGCTCGCCACCAGTGAAGAACTCGCTCCGCTGATCCCGAAGGATCGCATCAGTGTCGGCGAAAGCGGCATCTTTGTGCCGGAGGATCTCTCCCGTCTTGCGCGCGTCGGCATGAACACCTTTCTCGTCGGCGAGAGCCTGATGCGTCAGGCCGATGTGACGGCTGCAACGCGCACCCTGCTCGCCCGCAGCGATGCGCAACGCGCCACCGGGACGCGCTGAACCGTGGCAAAAAAGACATCAAAGACGAAAGCAGTCGCCGCCCTCACCCATATCGACGCCAAGGGTGAAGCACGCATGGTCGACGTCTCCGCCAAGCCGGATACCGAGCGCGTCGCGGTGGCCGAAGGCCAGGTCATCATGACCCGCAAGACGCTCGACCTCATTATCAAGGGCAACGCCGCCAAGGGCGACGTGCTCGGCACCGCGCGCGTCGCGGGCATCATGGCGGCGAAGCGGACCTCCGACCTCATTCCGCTCTGTCATCCGCTGGCTCTCTCAAAGGTCACGCTCGACATTACGCCCGACACCAAGCTGCCGGGTTGCCGCGTGCGTGCCACGGTGAAAGTGAAAGGCCCGACCGGCGTCGAGATGGAAGCGCTAACCGCCGTGTCGGTGGCCTGCCTCACCATCTACGACATGGTGAAGGCCGTGGAGCGCGGAATCCAGATCGACGCCATCCGTCTGGTCGAGAAAAAGGGCGGCAAGTCCGGCCACTATCTGGCGGACTATTGAGGATCGCACCATGGCGCTGATGCCGGTCGCCGAGGCCTATGCCGCCGTTCTCAAGGACGCCACTGCGTTGCCCGAAGAGACGGTTGCGCTCCAAGATGCGTTTCATCGCACGCTCTCTCGCGATATCGCAGCACTGCGCACCCAGCCTCCCGTCGCGCTGTCGGCGATGGATGGATACGCGGTGCGCGCGACGGATGCCGTGCCGGGCGCGCGGCTGAAGGTGATCGGCGAAGTCGCTGCCGGTCGGCCGTTCAATCAAAGCATCGGCGCCGGACAGGCTGCGCGCATCTTTACCGGCGGCGTTGTTCCCGGCGGCGTGGACGCGGTGGTCATTCAGGAAGACGCCGCGCGTGACGGCGAGTTCGTCCTCGTCAACGAAGCTATTACCGCAGGAAAAAACATCCGCCCCGCCGGTATCGATTTCCGCGAGGGCGACGTGCTCCTGCCGCGCGGCTCTCTGCTCAACGACCGCGCCCTTGCGCTGGCTGCCGGCATGAACCACCCGCGGTTGCCGGTGCACCGCCGTCCCAAGGTGGCGATCCTCGCGACCGGCGACGAACTGGTGCCTCCGGGCACGACACCCGGCCCCGGTCAGATCGTCTACAGCAATGTCTTCGCGCTGGCTGCACTCGCGCGCAGCGAAGGCGCGGACGTGATCGAACTCGGCATCGCGCGCGACACACTCGAAGAAACCTCCGGCGGCATCCGGCGCGCGCGCGATCTTGGAGCAGACGTTCTTGTCACCACCGGCGGCGCATCGGTTGGCGATCACGATCTGGTTCAGGCCGCGCTGACAACCGAAGGCTTCGACATGGCCTTCTGGAAGATCGCGCTGCGGCCCGGCAAGCCGATGATGAACGGACGGCTCGGGGCGATGCGCGTGCTCGGCCTGCCCGGGAACCCCGTGTCGTCCTACGTCTGCGCTTTCCTGTTTCTGGTGCCGCTGATCCGTTCGCTCTCCGGGCGAACCACGATCGATCATCCACTCGAGCAAGCCAGGCTTGGGCGCGAGCTGCCCGCCAACGACAAGCGGCAGGACTACCTGCGGGCGCGCGTCACAGCCGGCAGCGACGGTGTACCCGTCGCCACGTCGGTGGGCGCGCAGGACAGTTCGCTGGTGGCAAAACTGGTCGAAGCGAATGCACTGATCGTCCGTCCGCCATTCGCGCCCGCGGCCCCCGCCGGCTCGCCCTGCACGATCCTGCGGCTGCCGGACTGACAATCCCGATCACACGGGCCCCGTCGTTGACGTGAAATTAAGGGGTTGCGGAACACATATGGAACAGATAGTGTTCGTTCATGATTTGTTTCGAGTGACTCGCTACTCCTGAGTGTCCCTTTCCATTTGTTCTCGGTGGGGATCCAGAGAGGCGCGGCTTCGGATCAGAACGCGGGAATTCTTGAGATCCTTGGGATCGGGGACCAATTCAGATGCTGACACGCAAACAATACGAGCTTCTGCGCTTCATCAACGAGCGGCTCAAGGAAGCTGGTGTTCCGCCCTCCTTCGACGAAATGAAGGACGCGCTGGACCTGCGGTCCAAGTCCGGCATCCACCGGCTCATTACCGCCCTTGAGGAGCGCGGCTTCATCCGCAGGCTCGCCAACCGGGCCCGCGCCATCGAGGTCATCAAGCTTCCCGAAACGAGTGCCAGCCCCGGCGGCGCCCGCCGCGGCTTCACGCCAAGCGTCATCGAGGGCAACCTCGGCAAGGTCCGGTCGGCTCCGTCCCTCGGTCCTGATGAGGATGCCAGCTTCCCGGTTGCCGTGCCGGTCATGGGCCGGATCGCAGCCGGTACGCCGATCGAGGCGTTGCAGACCCGCAGCCACACCATCAGCGTGCCGCCCGACATGCTCGGCTCCGGCGAACACTACGCTCTCGAAGTGCGCGGCGATTCCATGATGGAAGCCGGCATTCTCGACGGCGACACCGTGCTGATCCAGCGCAACGAGACCGCCGACACCGGCGACATCGTGGTGGCGCTGATCGACGAGGAAGAAGCCACCCTGAAGCGCTTCCGCCGCCGCGGCGCGTCCATCGCGCTGGAGCCGGCCAACGCAGCTTATGAAGTTCGCATCCTGCCGCCCAACCGCGTGCGGATTCAGGGCAAGCTGATCGGGCTTGTCCGCAAGTACTGAGACTTTCGGGTTCCTTCATTCCAGGGCGCGAGCTTTTGCGAGCGAACCCGGAATCCAGAAACTTGCCCGTTGAATTTGCTGGCCTGTCCGGAATGATGGCTGGATCAATCGTCCGGCTGGAGATCGCTCTCTGCCGGCGTCGCATCGACAGGCTGCGCGGGACGGCTTGACCGTACAGCGGGTGTTTCGATGTCATCATCGGCATTTGCCGGTGACCACGGACGGTCGACGCCGCGCGGCTTGTTGGCCGTGATCGCGTAGCCGTCTGCGGTTTTGCGCAGGGCGAGTGTGCCGCGCCTGCGCAGCATCTCCTTATCCAGCACCATGGCCGCACAATCGGCGGGCGACTGACGCAGTGTCACGATGACCGCTGCGCGTACGCAATCATCCGCGAACGCATCGGGTTTCAGCGTCAGCGCGACGGTCGAGCCGTCCGCCGCCTGCACCACGCATCCAGATGGGTCGCACGAAACGCCATCGGTCAGCGACGCGTCGGTTGCCTTGCGCATGTCGGCGTCGGCTGCGAGCCATTCGCGTGACAGGAAAGCATCCTTTCCGGTGCGCATCAGGCGCAGCCTGCCGTCCTTCCCGCGCACCGCGACCGAGGTGCCGTCTCCCGCAACAAGGATGTCCGGCTGCGGCGTGGTCAGCGCCCAGATTGTTGCCAGTGCGATGAGCCCTGCTCCCGTCCATCGCAATGGCGTCCGCAACAAACCGAGCGCAATAATGCCTGCGCTCATCAAGGCCAGCGCCCCGGCGCCGAATGACGCGATCTGGCCGATCGCGCCGGGAAGCGCCGCCACCCATTGCGACACCGCCACCATCCATCCGATGCCGACATCCATCAGCCGCCAGAACACGCCGTCGAAGCCGAACGGCATCGCAAGCAGCCCGAGCAGCCCTGCGGGCATCACCAGTATCGAGACCACCGGCATCGCCGCGAGATTGGCCAGCACGCCGTAAGGCGTCACGCGATGAAAATGAAACGCCGCGTAGGGCATGGTCGCGAACCCGGCCACCAGCGACGCGAGCGCCAGCATGGTGATTTCGCGTCCACCCCAGAGCGCCGCGCGCGCCACCTGCGAATTGTCGGGCGAGGCAAACAGGTTCGGCATGCCGATCTGGATCAGCGCCACGAGGCCAAGCGTCGCCGCGAACGACATCTGGAAACTTGGGTGTACCAGCGCCTCCGGCGCGATCGCGAGCACGATCATCGCCGCCACGGCGAGCGTGCGGAACGTGATCGCGCGCCGGTCGACCATCACCGCGATCAGCACCACCGCCGTCATGAAGAACGAACGCTGCGTGGCGACCTCAGCCCCCGACAGCAGCAGATAGAAAGCGGCGGCGATCAGCGCTGCGGCGGCGGACCATTTCTTGATCGGAAATGTCACGGTGAGCGCGGGAAACAGCGCGAGCAGCGCGCGCACGGCGAAGAACACCACGCCCGCCACCACCGCCATGTGATAGCCGGAAATCGACAGCACATGGCCCAGTCCTGAAATGAACATCGCGTCGTTGACCGGCGCGGAAATCGCATCGCGCCGGCCGGTGAGCAGCGCCGTGGCGATGGCGCGGTTATCGCCGGAGACGACACTGCGAATGCGCGCGTCGATGGCATCCCGCATCCCCTGCATCGTGGCGGCGTAGCGCAGATAGGCGCCGCCGCTGCGTGGAGCATCAACCGTCCTGATCGCGCCCATGACAAAGCCCGACGCGCCGATGCCCTGAAAGTACATGTCGCGGCCGAAGTCGTAACTCCCCGGACGCAGCGGCGAGAGCGGTGGGAGCAATCGCGCGTTCAGTTCGACAAAGCTGCCGACGGCGGGCGCTGTCCCCTTCTTCACCGACAGCCGCACGCGCTCCAGCTTCATAACACCGCGCGGCGACTCCATCTCTTCCACACGCAGCACGAAACGATCGGTGCGCTCGCGCTCGTCACGGGTTTCGACAAATCCCTTCACTGTCACCGAAAACATTGGTCGCGCCAGCACGCCATGGGCGACGCGCGCAGTCTTCAGCGTGGCTGTGGCGAACCCCGCCGCCAGTGCGGCCAGCATCACCGCGAAAGGAAAGATGCGGCTTCGCCGCGCGAGGAATGCCGCCGCACAAAACACAACAGCCGTCGCGCCAGCAACCGACGCCACGGGTTCACGGTCAGCAGCGAAGTAGATCGCAATGCCCGCGCCGAACGCGACCGGCACCCATGGCAGCAACCGGCCCGGTCCGGCTTCCGCCGCGATCCAGCTTCGGGCTTTTCCGATGAGGAATGACGATGCGCTTTCCGTGAAGCCGGCGGCGGCAGGCACGGCACTGCGCGGCGGCCAAGAAACAGCTCGGCCGACGGCGCGCCCCGCCCGGCCTTGGGATCTCTCTCGGGATCGCTCCCGGTCTTCGCCGCCCCCGCCCGCCATCGCGCCGCTCCGGCATCGCCGAGACAATGCTAGCGGAAGCGATCAGGCTGGATAGCGGAACGGATGCAGAATGCGCTGTTCGATTTTGCCGGAAAACTGAGGCCGCCAGGCGGTGGCGGCCTCAGTCCCGGTTATTTGCCGCTGGCGGCGCGCTGCTTGCGGTATTCGAGCGCGGGCAGGCCGCCCCATCCCCAGTTGTCCGTGTCGACCTCCTCGATAACGACGAAGGTGGATTCAAGCGGCTTGTGGAGGACGTCGAGCAGAAGCTGGCTGGCGCCGGCAATCAGATGCGCCTTCTCTTCCGCCGTGACGGAGGTCCGGCCGGGGCCGGATCCCTCGCGCGTAACCTGGATCGTGACAATCGGCATGACAGCCTCCGTTAGTGACCGGCGCTCTGGCCACCGTCGACGTGCAGGATTTCTCCGGTCACGAAGCCAGCGGATTCAAGGTAGAGAACCGCGTCCACGATATCGCGCATCTCGCCCATGCGTTTCACCGGATGAAGGGCGGCAAGAAACTCGTGGGTCTCCGGGGCGTGCATCGGAGACTTGATGATGCCGGGCGACACGGCGTTCACACGAATGCCCTTGGTTGCGTATTCAACGGCAAGCGCCTTGGTCGCCGAATTGATGCCACCCTTGGTGAGGTTGGCGAGCACCGTGGGCACGATGGCGGTCGCGTTGTCGGTCAGGCTCGTGGTGATGCTGACGATATGACCGGAGCCCTGTTTCAGCATTTCCGCCGCGGCTTGCTGCGTGATGTGGAAGAAGCCGGCGAGATTGGTCGCGATCTTCGAATTGAAGTCCTCGGCCGTGTATTCGGTGAACGGCTTGGAGATGAAGATGCCGGCATTGTTCACCAGCGTGTCGACCCGTCCAAAGCGCGTGATGGCTTCCTTGACGACGCGCTCGGCTGTGGCGCGATCGCCGATATCGCCGGCGACGGCCACAACGTCGGGATCGCTGCCCTGCTTGATTGAGCGGGATGTCGCGACGACCCGATAGTTGCGTTCCCGGTAGGCCTTGACCAGGCTGGCGCCGATACCCTGCGATGCGCCGGTGATAATTGCGACCTTCTGTGCGTTGCTCATGGTGTGCCTCGATGATGTCTCCAGCGGCGATATTGCTGCTGGCTGGCCCGCGGGCCGTTGCTCATCGTTCTATGGCGTCCCATGAGGCGGCAGAATTGCCGACGTTCGGCAGACATCCTTCCGCCGGCCGAAAGAATGGCGAGGGTTCAGGAATTCATCGTTCCGGCTTCCGCAGACAGCCTGGCAAATTCGGCTTTCAGGCGGGGCGCTGCAAAATCAACGAATGTGCGCACCTTTGGCACCGTCAGCCGCCCCTGCGGCATCACGAGATTGACCGGCAGGACTGCGGGTTCGGCATCGCGCAGCAGGAGCTTCAACGATCCATCCTGGACGCGTTCGGCAACGTGATAGGTGTAGAGACGCGTCACACCATGGCCATCCACCGCAGCGCCAAGCGCTGCACGTACGCTGTTCACGAGAAACCGGGGCTTGAAGTGCACAGATCGCGCGATCGAACTCCCCGGAGATGGCGGAAAGACCCAGGTGTCCTGCCCCATGTGTGTTGTGGTGACAATGCTGTGTTTGGTCAGATCCGCGGGCTCGACGATGCGAGGATGGGCGGCGAGATAACGCGGCGACGCGGCGACCACCCGCTTAACGTCTCCCCCGACCCGTACCGCGACCATTGCGGAGTCCGGAAGTTCGGCAACACGAAGCGCGATGTCGATACCTTCTTCCACAAGGTTGGCATGGCGGTCGAGCAGCAGCAGATTCACCGAGACACCCGGAAACGCGTCGAGATAGGCGGTGATGATTGGGCGCAGGATTTCTTCGCCGCTGATCGGCGGCGCCGTGATCGTCAGCACGCCTCGCGGAGCGGCACGCTCACCCGCCGCGGACAGATCCGCCTCTTCAAGCTCAACGAGAACGCGCCGGCACGCCACGGCATAACGCTCACCGGCTTCGCTCAGCTTGATCGTACGCGTGGTGCGATGAAGCAGTTCAGCGCCGACATGCTGCTCAAGAAAGGCAATGGCCCGGCTGACCGCTGCCGGTGACCGCCCGAGCCGTCGTCCTGCACCGGCGAGGCTTCCCTCATCCAGCGCCGTGACAAACACCTTCATTGCTTCGAGACGATCCATCTGCAACCTGCCGTGCCGCTTCGTTATCGCTCCCGCAATGGTATCGGAAGCGATCCGGTGATGAACAGCGGAACGGATGCGGAATACGAGCTTCGATCAGCCCGCAGCCTTGGCGTAGCTGTCGCGCAGGCCGACGGTGCGGTTGAACACCGGCTTGCCGGGCGTAGAATCCTTGTCGCGAACGAAATAACCCTGGCGCTCGAACTGAAAGGCTCCGTCGAAATTGTCGCTGGCCAGCGCGGGCTCCAGCATCCCGGTCACGGTTTCCAGAGACTGCGGATTGATCTGCGCGGCGAAGTTCGCGGCCTCAGGCTGCGGTGTCGTGAACAGCAGGTTGTAAAGCCGCACCTCCGCCGGCACGGCATCCGCCGCGCTCACCCAGTGGATAGTGGCCTTCACCTTGCGTCCGTCAGGCGCGTTGCCGCCCTTGGTCGCAGGATCGTAGGTACACCGCAGTTCGACCACCTCGCCCGCCGCATTCTTGATGACCTCGCGGCAGGTGATGAAATAGCCGTAGCGCAGGCGCACTTCGCGGCTCGGCGCCATGCGGAAGAATTTCTTCGGCGGGTCTTCCATGAAGTCGTCGCGCTCGATGTAAAGCTCGCGGCCGAACGGAATCTGCCGCGTGCCCTGCGACGGATCGTCGGGATGATTGACGGCTTCGAGCGTTTCGCTCTGCCCTTCCGGATAATTCTCGATCACCACCTTGAGCGGATTGAGCACGGCCATGCGGCGCGGCGCCGTCTTGTTCAGGACCTCGCGCACCACGAAATCGAACATGCCGAGGTCGACGGTGCTGTTCGCCTTGGCGACGCCGATGCGCTTAACGAACTCGCGCAGCGCTTCCGCCGGAATGCCGCGACGCTGCAAGCCCGCAAGCGTCGGCATGCGCGGATCGTCCCAGCCGGACACATGGCCGCCGCGCACCAGTTCTGTGAGCACGCGCTTGGACAGCAGCGTGTAGGTCACGTTGAGCCGGGCGAATTCATACTGATGCGGCCGCGATGGCACCGGCAGGTTTTCAAGGCACCAGTCATAAAGCGGACGGTGATCTTCGAACTCCAGCGTGCAGATCGAATGCGTGATGTGCTCGATCGCATCCGACTGGCCGTGCGCAAAATCGTAGCTCGGATAAATCTTCCACGCGTCGCCCGTGCGCGGATGATGCGCGTGCAGGATACGATAGAGCACCGGATCGCGCAGATTGATGTTGCCCGACGTCATGTCGATTTTGGCGCGTAGCACGCGCGCGCCGTTCGGAAATTCACCCGCGCGCATCCGGCCGAACAGGTCGAGATTTTCCTCAACCGACCGGTCGCGGAAAGGGCTGTTCTGTCCGGGCTCGGTCAGGGTGCCGCGGGTCAGCCGGATCTCTTCCTGCGTCTGATCGTCGACATAGGCCTTGCCGGCGCGGATCAGGTGCTGCGCCCAGGCATAAAGCTGTTCGAAATAGTCCGACGCAAAATGGAGATGCTCGCCCCAGTCGAAGCCCAGCCAGCGTACATCGCGCTCGATCGCGTCGATGTACTCCTGTTCCTCCTTGGTCGGATTGGTGTCGTCGAAGCGCAGATGACAGCGCCCGCCGAACTCCTCGGCGATCCCGAAGTTCAGGCAGATCGATTTGGCGTGGCCAAGATGCAGATACCCATTGGGCTCAGGCGGAAAGCGGGTCACCACGCCCTTTGCACGGCCCGAAGCCAGGTCCTCGGCAACAATATCGCGGATGAAGTCGCGGCCTGCGGTCGAAGGCGATTCGTCGGTCATTGGTACCCTTTCAGTTGGGCCCTATGTGCCAAATCCGGGAGGCCCCGCCAAGTGCTGCCCGGCGCTGGCCAGACCGGGCTTTTTCGCTGGCGAAGCCCGCATCCGGGCTTTGGGCGCGTTTTAAATCCCCGGCAATTCGTGCTGAGACAGTCTGCCGTTGTTGTGATAAACGCCCGCCGATAACCCTCCCCGAGATCGATCGAACCGCCTGAAATGACCGAAACTGTCGTAACCCGCTTCGCGCCGTCCCCGACCGGCTTCCTCCATATCGGCGGCGCGCGCACCGCGCTGTTCAACTGGCTTTATGCGCGCAAGCGCGGCGGCAAGATGCTGCTGCGGATCGAGGATACCGATCGCGAACGTTCCACCGATGCGGCCATCGAGGCCATTCTTGATGGACTGAAATGGCTCGGCATCGAATGGGACGACGAGACGGTCTATCAGTTCACCCGCGCCGCGCGGCACCGTGAAGTCGCCGAGCAGTTGCTCGCCGACGGCAAGGCCTATCGCTGCTACGCGACGGCTGAGGAACTGGCGCAGATGCGCGAGGCCGCAAAGGCCGAGGGCCGCGCGATCCGTTACGACGGCCGCTGGCGGGACCGCGATCCGTCGGAAGCGCCTGCCGGCCTCAAGCCTGTCATCCGGCTTCGCGCGCCCCAGACTGGCGAAACCGTGATCGAGGATCAGGTCCAGGGCCGCGTGGTCTGGCAGAATGAAAATCTCGACGATCTCGTGCTGCTGCGCTCGGACGGCAATCCGACCTACATGCTCGCCGTGGTCGTGGACGATCACGATATGGGCGTCACCCATGTCATTCGCGGCGATGACCATCTGATCAACGCCGCTCGTCAGAAGCACATCTACGATGCCCTCGGCTGGACCGTTCCGGTGATGGCTCACATTCCGTTGATCCACGGTCCCGATGGCTCGAAGCTCTCCAAGCGGCATGGCGCGCTTGGTGTCGATGCCTACCGCGCCAAGGGATATCTGCCGGAGGCGCTGCGGAACTATCTGGTGCGGCTCGGATGGAGCCATGGCGATCAGGAGATTTTCTCGACCGAGGAGATGATCCGGGAATTCGATCTGCCGGCGATCGGTCGATCTGCGGCGCGGTTCGATTTCGCCAAGCTCGAAAATCTGAATGGCCACTACATCCGCAACGCCGACGACAAGGCGCTGCTGGCGAGCTTCGAGGACGTGCTCCAGTTCATTCCCGAAGGCGCAGCCATCCAGGCCAAGCTGAATGACACGACCCGTGCCCAGTTGCTGGCTGCGATGCCGGGCCTAAAGGAGCGTGCCAAAACGCTCCTCGAACTGGTCGACAGCTCCAATTTTATCTTTGCCGACCGCCCGCTCCAGATGGAGCCCAAGGCGGCGGCGGTGCTCACACCTGACACCCGCAAGCTGATCGGGGAACTTCGTTCGGCGCTGGAAAAGGTCGATCCCTGGACTGCGGAGACCGCCGAGACGGCCATGCGCCAGTTTGCCGAGCAGAACAACCTCAAGCTGGGGGCGATCGCGCAACCGTTACGTGTCGCCTTGACCGGGCGGACAACGTCACCCGGGATTTTCGACGTTCTGGCGGTGCTGGGGCGGCAAACCTGCCTCGAACGGCTGCAGGATCAGGCCTCGGGATAGCCCTGGAATAACAAACACCAACGCAGAGCTGCCCAAACTTTAGGTGCAGCCCACCTATCTTGCAGCGCACACAGCAATAAGCTACCCATTCCAGCCACTCTTCTGGAATAAAGCGCTTAGGCCCCTATATGGCCTTAAGCGTCACTCGCCCTGAGCAACACTCACCGGGGACTTCACGATGGATGCAAAGACCAACACCAAAAAAGCAACGCTGACGGTTGAAGGGAAGACCGTCGATCTCCCGGTTTTGTCCGGCACTGTCGGACCTGATGTCATCGACATCAGCAAGCTCTACGCCCAGACCGGGATGTTCACATATGACCCGGGCTTCACGTCGACGGGCAGCTGTGAATCCAAGATCACCTACATTGATGGCGACGAAGGCATCCTGCTGTACCGCGGCTATCCGATCGAACAGCTCGCCGAAAAGGGCGATTTCCTCGAAACCTGCTACCTGCTGCTGTACGGCGAACTGCCGACCAAGGCCCAGAAGGAAGATTTCGATAACCGCGTGACCCGTCACACGATGGTGCACGAGCAGATGGCCCGCTTCTTCCAGGGCTTCCGCCGCGACGCGCACCCGATGGCCGTGATGGTCGCCTCGGTCGGCGCCCTCGCCGCGTTCTACAATGACTCCACCGACATCTCCGATCCGACGCAGCGCATGATTGCCTCGATGCGCATGATCGCGAAGATTCCGACGCTCGCGGCGATGGCCTACAAGTACAACATCGGCCAGCCCTTCGTTTATCCGAAGAACTCGCTCGATTACGCCTCGAACTTCCTGCAGATGTGCTTCAGCGTGCCTTGTGAAGAGTACAAGGTGAATCCGGTGATGGCGGAAGCGCTGGACAAGATCTTCATTCTCCACGCCGACCACGAACAGAACGCATCGACCTCGACCGTGCGCATCGCCGGTTCGTCCGGTGCCAACCCGTTCGCCTGTATCGCCGCCGGCATCGCCTGCCTGTGGGGGCCCGCTCACGGCGGCGCGAACGAAGCCGCTCTGCAAATGCTGGCCGAGATCGGCACCGTCGACAAGATTCCTGAGTTCATCGCCAAGGTGAAGGACAAGAACTCCAACGTCCGCCTGATGGGCTTCGGTCATCGCGTCTACAAGAACTACGATCCGCGCGCGAAGATCATGCAGCAGATGTGTCACAAGGTGCTCAAGGAGACCGGGCACCAGAACGACCCGCTGCTTCAGGTTGCGATGGAGCTGGAGAAGATCGCGCTGAGCGACGAATACTTCATCCAGCGCAAGCTCTATCCGAACGTTGACTTCTATTCGGGCATCACCCTGAAGGCGATGGGCTTCCCGACCTCGATGTTCACCGTGCTGTTCGCGGTCGCCCGCACCGTTGGCTGGATCAGCCAGTGGAGCGAGATGATCCAGGATCCGCAGCAGAAGATCGGCCGTCCGCGCCAGCTCTACTCCGGCGCGACGTCCCGCGATTACGTCGGGATCGACAAGCGCAAGTAAGCGCTACGTCATTCTCAGCAAAAAGGCCGGTGCAGCGCACCGGCCTTTTTCGTTGAGCCTCATGACGCCTCTAGCGCAGCATCGCGATGACGTTGTCCGCCGCAAGCTCGCTGGGCCGCTTGCCGCCCGTGGACATGATATCTTCCAGCCGGGCGAACGCCTCCACCTGACGTTGCCGCGCCGGGGTATCTTCGACAATATCGCGCAAGGCAGGCGCGAGGTTTTCCGCCGTGAAATCCTGTTGCAGGAATTCCGGGATCACATTCTCGCCGAGAATGAGGTTCGCCAGAATGATCGACGAGGTCTGGATCACGCGCCGCGCGATAAAGGCCTCGATCTCGGTAACACGATAGGCGGTGACCATCGGCACGCCTGCCAGCGCCAGTTCGAGCGTCACCGTTCCGGATTTTGCGAGCGCCGCGCGTGCCGTCCTGAAAGCGGCCTTCTTGTCATCATCGCTGACCACGATGCGCGGCTGCACCGGCCAGTCCGCAGCGGCGGCACGCACGCTGTCGAGCAATCCGGGCACTGTCGGCAGCACCGGCTCGAACGCAACACCTTGCGCACGCAACAGGCGCAGCGTGTCGCCGAAGATTGCCATGTTGCGTTTGATCTCGCTGCGGCGGCTTCCGGGCAGCACCAGAAGCAGCGGCGGCGCGGCCGACCGGCGCGCCAGTTCCTGCTTATCCGGCCGCAATGTACCCAGTTCATCCAGCAGTGGATGACCGACATAGGTACACGGCGGGCCGCTCAACTTGCGATGAACCGCGGGCTCGAATGGCAGAACGGCCAGCAGCCTGTCGACATACGCACGCATTTTCCGCGCCCGTCCCGGCCGCCAGACCCACACCGTGGGCGAGACGTAGTCGACAATCGGGATCGAAGGGTCGCGCGCGCGGACACGCCGCGCCACCCGATGCGTGAAATCCGGGCTGTCGATGATGACCAGAACGTCAGGCCGCTGTTTCAGGACTTCGTCCGTCGCCTCGCGAATACGCCGAAGGATCACGGGCAAGCGCTTCGGAATTGCCATAAAACCGATGATCGCGAGTTCATCGATCGGGACGAGAGACCTCATCCCCTGCTCTGCCATGTGACGACCGCCGACCCCGACAATTTTCAATCCAGGTCCGAGCCGCTCCCGCAAGGCCCTGATCAGGCCTGAGCCGAGCCGGTCGCCGGATTCCTCGGCCGCGATCAGAAATATCGTCGGGGATTTGCGCGCATCGCTCTCGCCCGCGCTCACAGCGGCAGTCCCGTGACAAAGAGCCCGGCCTGATCCGCCTTCGCGGTCATCACATCTGCTTCGGCGACCAGTGTACGCCCGGCAACAATCCCGATGCCGGCCAACCCGGCGGCAATGACGCCCTCAATGGTCCTTGGACCGAGCGTCGGAAGATCGAAGCGCAAATCCTGCTGTGCCTTGGGCATTTTCACCAGCACGCCGCTTCCGGGCTTGGCTCGAATTCTTTTCTCCGCCCGCAACCGCGTCACCCGCGCCAGAAGTCCGTCAGTGCCCTCGATATCTTCAACAGCCACCACATGGCCATTGATCACGACAACGCCCTGACCGACGTCGAAAGGACTGATCGCCTGCATCAGTTCACGCGCCTTGGCGATATCGGCGACAGCCTCGGCATCGGGCGTGCGGCGTGTGAGACTGCCCTCCGGCATCAGCAGCTCGGGCGCGACATCCTGGATGCCGACGACGCGAATTCCATGGCGCTCGAAGATGCGGCTGACGCCTGTCAGCAGATGATCGTCGCCGCCGCGCAGTGCCGCCGCAATCGCGGGAATGGCGCGCAGCGTGCCCCAGTCGAGACGGATTTCCGACAAGGCCGGGCGCACCAGGCCGCCGATGAAAATAATGTCGCGGCAGCCTTCGGTTCGCATCAGCCGCGTCAGCCGGCCGACCTGTCCGAGTGCGACCCAGTGATGAGGATATTGCGCGACCCGCACCGGATCGCAGAAGCCCCGGATCGCGAACAGAAACGGCGCGACGCCCCGGGCCCGCAGCAGGTCGGCGACTGAAAACGGCAGCACTCCGCTTCCCGCAACGATGCCAACTGTCGAGGACAATGCGGGAGGTGTCATCATCGCTGTTCGAGGCGAGCGCGCTCGGAGGGCTTGTTGGGGTTGTTGTGCGCCATGCAGAGCGGCCGTTTGATGCCGTTGTCGATGAAGGTCAGTATCTCGGCGATCGCCGGATCGGCGCTTCCCATTGGCCGCAACGCTTGAAGCCGTTCGGCGAAGATACCGCCGCCATGAAACAGCTGCTGGTAGAAGTCGCGTACTACTTTGAGGCGCGAATGCGTAAAGCCACGGCGGCGCATGCCGACCACATTCATGCCTTCAAGATGCGCGAACTGGCCGCTCGCAAGTCCGTATGGAATGACGTCGTGACGCAGACCGGAAACCCCGCCGATCATGGCCTGATGCCCGATCCGGACGAACTGATGGGCCGCTGACAGGCCGCCGAAATAAACGAAATCGCCGATCTCGCAATGACCGCCCAGCGTCGCGCTGTTGGCGAAGATCACATTGTCTCCGACGAGGCAGTCGTGACCGATATGGGAATACGCCATGAAGAAACCGCGCTTGCCGACGCGCGTCTTGCCGCCGCCTTTAACGGTGCCGACATTCATGGTCACGCTTTCGCGGATGATGCAGCCCTCGCCGATGTCGAGCGTGGTCGGTTCGTCGCGATAGCCGAGATCCTGCGGCGCCATTCCGAGCGACGCAAATGGAAACACCGCGCAGCCGGCGCCGAGCGTGGTGCGGCCGCCGATGTTGACATGAGCGTGCAGCTTGCAGTCCGGGCCGATCGTCACGTTCGATCCCACGATGCAGTAAGGCCCGATCGAGACACCGTCGCCGATAACGGCTCCATCCTCAATTCGCGCCGTTGGATCGATCTTGCTCATCAGCCCCTCTTGTCAGCATACCTTTCGCTCAGCCGAAAACCGGACCGCGCAGACGATACGACACTTTTATAACGAACCCGATCCGCCATCCCGGATCAAAGATGGCGCGTTCGTGGTCATGAATTGTTACGCATGATGACAGAGCACGTCAGTCGGCCAGCATCGCACCGACATCGGCCTGCGCGACGATCTCGCCGTTGACCTTGGCGTCACCGTGAAACCACCACATGTCCCGCCGCCGCGTGACCAGCTTCATATGATAATGAATGATGTCGCCGGGGCCCGTCGGCTTGCGAAACTTGCACTTGTCGATGGTCAGAAAATACACCGCCGTCGGCCGGTTCGTCTCCGTCGACAGCATGCCGATCACGCCAGCCGTCTGCGCCATGCCTTCGATCATCAATACGCCAGGAAAAATCGGGCGGTTCGGGAAATGCCCCTGAAATACCGGTTCGTTGACCGACACGTTCTTGATACCGATGCCGCTGAAGTCCTTGCGGATGTCGATCACCCGGTCGATCAGCAGCATGGGATAGCGATGGGGCAGAGTCTTCAGGATCTGCCCGATGTCCACGGCCTCGATAGTGATTGGTGCCTGCTCGTCCATTATGTCTGTTCCCCGTCGCCCGACGGCTTCGATTTCAATTTCGCAATGCCTTCCCGGCCCAGACGCTCCACCTCGAACAGTTCGCGGAAGAACTGCTTGATCGGCTTGGCCGGAGAGCCACCCCAGCGCGCGCCGGCCGGCACCTCGCCGACGACGCTGCTTCGTGCCGCGATCTGTGCCCCGTCGCCGATGGTGGCGTGATCGCTCACGCCAATGCGCGCGGCAAGGACCACGCCGTCACCCAGCGTCGAACTGCCGGCGATCCCGCTCTGGCTGACCACCACACAGTTGCGGCCGATGACGACGTTGTGGCCGATCTGGACAAGGTTGTCGATCTTGCTGCCCTCGCCGATGACGGTGTCATTGAGCGCCCCGCGGTCGATGGTGCAGCCAGCGCCGATCTCGACCCCGTTCTGGATGATGACCCGTCCGGCCTGGGGCACCTTCACATGCCCCTTCGCACCCATCAGGTAGCCAAACCCGTCCTGGCCGATCCGGCAGCCCGGATGGATGATGACCTCGTTGCCGATCAGCGCACAGAGAACTGAGGCGTTCGCGCCGATATTGCAATCCCGGCCGATCCGGACACCCGCCCCGATCACCGCACCTGACCCGATCACGGTTCCGGCCCCGATTTCGACGTCCGGTCCGATCACGGCCAGCGGATCAACGATGACGTCGTCCTCGAGATACGCCGACGGATGCACAACTGCCGCGGCCGCGACCCCGCCGTTGTCGAACCATGAGGTCGGCCGCAACGTGTCGGGATAGAGGGCACGCATCGCCGCGACAAAGGCCTTGTAGGGCTCCGCGACGCGCAGAACCGCGACATGGGGAGGAACGCTGCCCTCAAGCTTCTCGTTCACCAGGCAGGCGCCGGCGTGGGTCTGCTCGAGCTGGGCGGCGTACTTCTTGTTTTCGCAAAATGTCAGGTGAGCGGGCCCGGCCCGATCGAGCGACGCTGCACCGGCAATGAGCCTGTCGGCACGCGCTTCATCGGCGAGCTGGGCTCCGGTCAGCGCGGCAAGGTCTGCCAGCGTCACCGGTGAAGGACGTTTAAAGAATGTCCTCTGCGTCATTCCATCCGCCGCGGTCAGGGAAATGCACTTTCCCGCGACTCGAACCCCGGACCGCATAAGGAAAATGCCTGCAACAAAATAACCGAGCGGGTTCCAACCGGATGGCTGGAACCCGCTATTTGAAGTGCGAGCTCTTTTATGAGCTCAGAATGACGTACCGCCACCGAACCGGAATTCCTGAGTCCGGTCGTACTGACTCTTGGACAGCGGAATTGCGTAATCGAAGCGCAGCGGTCCGAACGGCGACTGCCAGATCAGGCCCACACCCACCGACGTTCGGATCAAGCCATTGTCCGCGCCGACGGTCAGACACTGATTTTGAGCGTTCTGTATCGGTGTTCCGTTACAGGACCCAACAAGCGATGTCACACCCTCGTAACCGAACACCGAACCGGCATCGGCATAGATCGCGCCCTTCAGACCGACTTCCTTGGGCAGGAACCAGAACGGCATCTGCAACTCGGCCGAAGCGCCCCAGTACTTGGTGCCACCCAGCGCATCGCCATAACCAGTCGTTGCGAAGTTGCTGATGTCGCGCGGGCCGATACCAACCGGTGCGAAGCCGCGGACAAGATTCGGTCCCATCTGGAAGTGATCCAGCATGCGGATACCCTTGCCGGTGTCGGTGAGCACACCGCCCTGCAAGCGCAGCACGCCGACGATGTCCGCCACGACCGGCGTATAAAGCTTCACGTCACCCGTCGTCTTCAGGTAGCTCACGTCTCCGCCAACGCCCGCGAAATCCTGGTTGAGGGTCGCGAGGATACCGCTGGTTGGATCCTTGTTGTTGTCGAGCGTGTTGTAGGCGAGCGTATAGCCGACCGCAGAGGTAATGACCGGCCCGTTGGCAAGTCCCTGCTTCACAGCGACCGAAGCTTCGCCGTCAGCCAAACAGTTGCTTCCACCAAGCGCTCCGCTGAACGGGCCGGTGTAGAGACCTCCGGGCTGCGAATTAGGCGACCCACCCGCATTGATGTAACCGGGAGTCGGATAATAGGACAGGCTGCTTGGATCGTTGTTACAGTTCTGCAGATAGTACGGCAGCGTGATTTCCTGCCGCGAAATCGAGTAGCGCAGTTGCAGGTTCAGGTCTTCACGCAGCTGGAAGCCGAGTCGCGGGCTGAAGCCGATCGATTTCGAATCGTAGGACACGTAGTTCGAAGCGAGCTGCTTGCGCTGATAGAAATCGAGACCCAGCGCGACGCGGTAGCCGAGCAGATATGGCTCGACGAACGACAACGTGTAGCCCTGCGTACGCTGGCCGTACTGCACGGACGCCTTCGCATAAAGGCCGCGGCCCAGCAGGTTGCGCTCCGAGATGCTGACTTCGCCGAGGAAACCGTCCGCGGTCGAATAGCCGCCGGACACCGAGAAGTCGCCGGTCGACTTCTCTTCGAGATCGACGTTCAGAACCACGCGATCGGACGACGAACCTGGCTCGGAGTTGACCTTCACGGTCTTGAAGTAGTCGAGGTTCTTCAGGCGTCGCTCGGCGCGATCGACCAGCGCGCGGTTGTACGCATCGCCTTCCGAGATATCGAACTCGCGGCGGATAACGTAATCGCGGGTTCGCGTATTTCCGCGAACGTTGATTCGCTCGATGTAGACGCGCGGCCCCTCATCGATCGCAAACACGATCGAAACGGTGTGCGCTTCGAAATTGCGGTCGCCACGCGGCTTCACCGTCGCGAAAGCGTAACCGCGTCGCGATGCTTCGATCGACATTTCCTCGACCGACTTTTCAACGGCTTCGGCATTGTAGATTGAGCCCACGTTGACGCGAGAGAGGCTGCGGAACGAGTTGCCGTCGAGCGTGGCGATGCTGGACTGGAAGTCGACAGAACCGACGCGGTACTGCTGGCCTTCCTCGATCTTGAAGGTCACGAGGAAACCCTTGCGCTCGGGATCGTACTCCGTCAGCGCAGCGACGATCTGGACGTCGGCGTAACCGTTCTTGAGGTAGAACCTGCGCAGGATGTCGCGATCGGCCTCGATGCGGTCCGGATCGTACACGTCGTTGCCGCCGAGGAAGCTGAGGAAATTGCTTTCGCGGGTCTTGATCACGTCCCGCAGCCGGTAACCCGAATAGGCCTGGTTGCCGATGAACTCGATCGACTTCACGCCGGTCTTCGCGCCTTCGGTGATTTCGAAGACAAGATCGACGCGGTTGTTCGGCTGCTCGATGATCTTGGGCTCGACCTTGACGTCATAGCGGCCGTTGCGGCGATAGATTTCGGTAATACGCGCGGTGTCGGACTGAACCATCGCCCGCGACAGGGTTCCGCGGGCTTTGGACTGCACTTCTGCCGTGAGCTGGTCGTCCTTGACCTTCTTGTTGCCTTCGAAGGCGACCCGGCCAATGACGGGGTTTTCAACGACCACAACGACCAGCCGGCCGCCGGCCTGGTTGATCTTCACATCCTGGAACAGGCCGGTCTCGATCAGAGCCTTCAGGCCGTCGTCGATGCGTGCGCTGTCGAGGCGTCCGCTCGGGCCCGGCTTGAAATAGGAACGGATGGTATCGGCCTCAATCCGGCGGTTGCCTTCCACGCCAATGGAAGCCGCGGTCTGGGCAACAGCCTGCGACGATACGAGCGAGGCCGTCGCCACAGCGGCGACCGGCAAAGCAAACATGATCAGGGCAGCGGTCAAACCGCCCCGTAGCACTCGCAATCCAACCATCATGCGCCAGGCGCCCTTGTCATTCCAAAGCCGGCCCGTTTCCGGGCCGGGAGATTCCCCAAATATTGCACTGCTTGTAGCCAATTTTGCCTAACGGGCAAATGTCCTTTCGCAGCGCAATTCCAATTTCCCAACAAGACGTTGCTGATCGGCCACGCCTGTAAAAAAGCCGCAATCAGGACGCGGCCAGATGCAGAATGTCATTGTAGGTCGCGAAGATCATCAACATCAGCACGAGCGCCAGTCCGACCCGGAAACCCAGCTCCTGCGACCGCTCCGACAACGGCTTCCCCCGCACCGCTTCGACGGCATAGAACAAAAGGTGCCCGCCATCGAGAAGCGGGACCGGAAACAGGTTGAGAAGCCCGATCGAGACCGACAGGACTGCGGCGAGGTGAATCAGTGCCGCGAGGCCGATGGTGGCGACCTGACCGGAGATCTGGGCGATCCGAATCGGTCCGCCGACCTGATCCGCATTTTCCCGGCCGGTGAAGATTCCGCCGATATAGGCAACGGTCCGGTCAACGACGAACCAGGTCTCCTTGACGCCCAGCCAAACAGCGGTCGCCGGATTCACTGGTTTGGTGACGGTGTCGCCGGGGCCCGTTGCGCGGGTAATTCCGAGGATTCCGACCCGGTGGACGTTGCCGAAGGTATCCTTGATTTCACGAAGCTGAGGCGTTCCGGTCAGTTTCACGACCTCGTCGCCGCGTTTCACGGTGAAGACCAGCGGCGTGCCCGCCTTGGTGCTCACCAGCCGCTGCATGTCGGTGAAACTCTCGATCGCGTCGCCGTTGATTGCGGTCACGATGTCGCCCGGCTTGAACCCGGCCGCAGCGGCGGCGCTGTTTTCCTGAATGGAATCGACGCGAGCGGTCTGGCTCGGCTTGCCGAAGAACGTAAAGAGAGCCGCGAAAATAACGATCGCGAGCAGAAAATTCGCAATCGGACCCGCAGCCACAATGGCAGCACGCGGCCCAACCTTCTTGTGGTGAAAACTTACGCTGCGCTCTTCAGCGGTCATGGTCTGGAGTGTATCGGCGGACGGTGTGCTGGCCTCGGAATCGTCGCCGAAAAACTTGACGTACCCGCCGAGCGGAATCGCCGACACCTTCCAGCGCGTGCCGTGGCGGTCATTGAAACCGAACAGTTCCGGCCCGAAACCGAGCGAGAACGTTAAGACCTTCACCCCGGCCCAGCGAGCGACGAGGAAATGGCCAAGCTCATGGAAGAAGACAACGATGGTCAGGACGAACAGGAAGGGGATGATGTAGCCGATCAGGCCATGACTCAACGTATTGAAACCATTCAGGAAAAAATCCACAACGCAATCCCTCACCAGCGGGCCGCCGGGCCCGGTCCCAACGATCTAGGATGCCTTTAAGGCAATTTGAGGCAAGAGGGCGGCAGCACTATTTCGCGCATCATGGTCAACAGAAATCGCGTCATCGGCCGACGTCAGCGGCGCGAGATTCCCTGCCCTCACCCAGTTATTCAGGGTGGCTTCGACAAGCTGCGCGATGCCGCCAAACCGGATTCTCTGCGCAACGAAAGCGGCCACCGCGACTTCATTCGCCGCATTATAGACGGTGGTCGCCCCGTTGCCGGTGCGCAGCGCGTCGTAGGCGAGTTTCAATCCCGGGAACCGGTCGTAATCCGGCGCCTCGAAGGTCAGCGAGCCTATTTTGGCGAGATCCAGCGCCGCGGCGCGCCCTGTGATGCGGTCCGGCCAGCCGAGGCAATGCGCAATCGGCGTGCGCATGTCGGGCGTTCCGAGCTGCGCCATGACGGAACGATCGGAAAACTCGACCATGCCGTGGACGATGGACTGCGGATGCACCAACACGTCGATCTCGTCCGGTGATAGCGCAAACAGGTATGAGGCTTCGATGACCTCCAGCCCTTTGTTCATCATCGATGCGGAATCGATGGTGATTTTCTGGCCCATGCTCCAGTTCGGATGCTTCAGGGCTTGAGCAAGCGTGGCCTGCGCGATGTCGGCGGCCTTCCAGGTGCGGAACGGCCCGCCCGACGCCGTGATGATGACGCGAACAAGCTCCTCGCGATTGCCGGAGGCTAGCGCCTGAAACAGCGCGTTGTGTTCGGAATCCGCCGGCAGGATGCACGCGCCCGCTTTGGCGGCGCGATCCATGAAGAAATCGCCGGCGCAAACAAGGCACTCTTTGTTGGCGAGCGCAATCGTGGCGCCGCGATCGGCAGCCGCAAGCGCAGGCTTCAGTCCCGCCGCGCCACTGACCGCGGCCATCACCCAATCGGCAGGACGTTCCGCCGCTTCGATGATGGCGCTCTCCCCTGCACCAAACGCAATGTCGGTTCCGGCCAGAGCTTCGCGCAATTCACCAAGCTTCGAGGCATCGGCGACGGCGACAAACCGCGCATTGAATTCTTTCGCGAGTTTCGCCAGTCCTTCGACATTGCCGTTCGCGGTCAGCGCCTCGACCTGATAGCGCTCGGGAGACGCGCGCAGCAAATCCATCGTGCTGTCGCCAATCGAACCT
This sequence comes from Afipia sp. DC4300-2b1, assembly GCF_049895725.1. Lineage (NCBI taxonomy): Bacteria > Pseudomonadati > Pseudomonadota > Alphaproteobacteria > Hyphomicrobiales > Nitrobacteraceae > Afipia > Afipia sp. DC4300-2b1. The sequence goes on along the minus strand of NZ_JAFCSX010000005.1, from coordinate 65,084 downwards.
GTGGCGCCGAGCACGGTAATGGTCCGCACGGCGGATGCCGCGGCCTTGTTGTTACGCAACGGAACAGCGTTCATCACATCACCAAACCATGAAACCGCGGCCGACGCCATCAAGGCCGCCGCGCATAAAGCCAATAAGGGCGGCGAAAACAATCGCCGCAACGAAACCGTCGAGCCGGTCCAGCAACCCGCCGTGACCGGGAATGATGTGGCTCGAATCCTTGACGTCGAAGCGGCGTTTGACGGCGGATTCGAACAGGTCACCGAACTGCGAAACAATCGACAGAACGGTGCCGAGCAAGAGCAGCGGAAGCATCTTGCCGAAACCGAGCAGCGCGAATCCCGCAGCGATCACGAGGCTGAGGACCAAGCCGCCAATCGCGCCGGCCCATGTCTTCTTCGGGCTGACGCGCGGCCAGAGTTTTGGCCCGCCGATGCCGCGCCCTGCGAAGTAACCGCCGATATCGGTCACCCACACGATGAGAAGAACGAACATCAGCGCGACAAACCCAATATCGGCATCGCGCCGGACGATAATCGCGGAAATCAGAGCCGCGGCGGCATAGACCAGTCCGCTTGCAACCCATCCGCGCCGTTCGCGCACGAGTGCCGCGGCCAGCACAATTCCGACAGCCACGATCCCGAACGCGAGGTCCATCCGTCGCATCATCAGGCAAACGCCGGCGACAGCCAGCGCAGCTATTCCTGTTGCCGCAGCAAGACGACTGCCGGAGAGGCCGACGATCATCAGCCACTCGAAATACAGCAGCGCAGCAGCCGCGATCACGATGCAGGCCCATGGCCAGCCGCCGATCCACGCGACGGCGATGGTTAGCGGTGCAAGCACAAGCGCCGCGACGACGCGCATGTAGAGATTGCTCGACCCTTTCGCGGCATCGGGTGTCGCTGGGATCTCCGGGGCCACGCGGCTCACGATCCGGTCTTGGCGACCAGCCCGCCGAAGCGGCGTTCGCGGGTCGCGTATTCGGCAATCGCGCCCTCGAGCGCAGCCTTGTCGAAGTCCGGCCAGTGAATCGGGACAAACACCAGTTCGCTGTAAGCCGCCTGCCACATCAGGAAATTCGAGAGACGCTGTTCGCCGCTGGTGCGGATGATCAGATCGGGGTCCGGAATGTCCGGCGCATCGAGGTAGCTGCCGAGCGTATCGGTGGTGATCGTCGCCGGATCGCGCTTGCCCTCGGCGACTTCGCGCGCAAGCCGCTGCGCCGCGTTGGCGATCTCCTGCCGCGATCCGTAATTGAAGGCCACGACAAGCGTGAGACGCGTGTTGTTCCGCGTCAGTTCCTCGGCTTCGTTGAGCAATGCGCAGATGTCGGACTCAAGTCCGTCGCGTTCGCCGATGACGCGAACCCGCACACCATCGGCATGCAGCGTCGCAAGATCGTTGCGGATGAAGCGGCGCAGCAGGCCGAACAGATCGCCGATCTCGCTCGCGGGCCGCGACCAGTTCTCGGAACTGAACGAGAAGATCGTGAGATAGGAGATTCCGAGTTCGTGCGAGGCCCGCACCACCTTGCGCAGCGCGTCGACGCCGCGGCGGTGTCCCTCGGCGCGCGGCAATCCCCGCGCCGCCGCCCAGCGTCCATTGCCGTCCATGATGATCGCGACGTGCCGCGGCGCATCGGCACGATCCGATTCTCCTGGCTTTGGCATGGCGCCGTTCGACATTCGCGATCTCTTAAACGGTGAGAATTTCTTTTTCCTTGGCCGCAAGCGCCTTATCGACGTCGGCGATGGCGGCATCAGTCACCTTCTGAACCTCGTTCGAAAGGCGCTTTTCATCGTCCTCGGAAATCTGATGATCCTTCTCGAGCTTCTTCAGCATGTCGAGACCGTCGCGGCGCACGTGACGAACCGCAACGCGCGCAGCCTCGGAATATTTGTGCGCGACTTTCACCAGTTCCTTGCGCCGCTCTTCGTTGAGCTCGGGAATCCGCAAGCGGATAACCTGGCCTTCGGTCGCCGGGCTGAGGCCGAGGTTCGAGTTCACGATCGCAGTCTCGACCGCCTTCACCATCGACTTGTCCCAGACCTGAACCGACAGCAGACGCGGCTCCGGCACACTGACGGTAGCGACCTGGTTGAGCGGCATATGGCTGCCGTAGGCCTCGACCTGCACCGGTTCAACCATCGAGATCGCGGCACGGCCGGTGCGCAATCCGCCCAGTTCGTGCTTGAGCGAACTGATCGCGCCTTCCATCCGGCGCTTGAGGTCGTTGATATCGAAATTCCCGGCCGCCATGCGATGCTACTCCTTCAAGTCTGATGCGGCTCAAATGATCGGCCGCATCGCGTATCTTATTGTTCTGGCGCGACTTTCAGTTCCGCGCCGCCGCCTCCGCCCTAGCCGGAAACGATCGTGCCCTTGCCCTTGCCGCTCAGGATGGCGCCGATCGAGCCTGCCTCGGCGATCGAGAACACAATGATAGGCAAGGACGTTTCGCGGGCAAGCGCGAAGGCCGTCGCGTCCATCACCTTATAGCCGCCTTCCACCGCCTGCGAATGGCTCAACCGTTCAAATCGCTTGGCGGATGGGTCTTTCTTGGGATCGGCACTGTACACGCCATCGACATTGGTGGCCTTGAGGACCGCCTGCGCGCCGATTTCGGATGCGCGAAGCACCGCCGTGGTGTCGGTCGTGAAGTACGGGTTGCCGGTGCCACCGGCGAGCAACACGATGCGGCCCTCGGCAAGATACCGGTGAGCCGCCGCGCGGGTGAAAAGTTCGCTGATCTGCGGCATCACGAACGCGCACAGCGTGCGGGCCGACTGGCCCTTGCGCTCAAGTGCCGATTCGAGCGCCAGGCAATTCATCACGGTGGCGAGCATGCCCATCGTGTCGCCGGTGGTGCGGGACACGCCGCGGGAAGAAACTTCGACACCGCGAAAGATGTTGCCGCCGCCGACGACGACGGCGATCTCGACGCCAAGTTCCCGCGCCCTGATCAGGTCGCTGGCGATGCGGTCGATAGTGGGCTGGTGAATACCGAAGGATTGGTCCCCGGCGAGATATTCGCCGGAAACCTTGACCACGACACGCCGGTAAGCAGGTTCAGCCATACGATCGCTCACTCATTCGAATTGAGCGCATTCCAGAGCAAAACAGGGTGTCTTGCCGAATGCGCCCAGAATCCCGATCGGCGCGCGTCGTCTCGTTACCCCTGACCGGCAGCGGCAGCGACTTCAGCGGCGAAATCGGATTCCTGCTTCTCGATTCCCTCGCCCAGAGCATAGCGCACAAACCCGGCAACCTTGATAGGCGCGCCGACCTTGCCCTCAGCTTCCTTCACGGCCTGCGCCACGGTCTTGGCGCTGTCGTGGATAAACGCCTGCTCCAGCAGGGTCACTTCCTTGTAGTAGGTCTTGAGACCCGATTCGACGATCTTGGCGATCATCGCATCCGGCTTGCCCTGCTGGCGGTACTTGTCCGCCATGACGTCCTTCTCGCGGTTCACCACCACAGGATCGAGACCGGCGGCGTCGAGCGCCTGAGGGTTGGATGCGGCGACATGCATCGCGATCTGGCGAGCCAGCGCTGCAAGCTCATCCTTCTTGCCGGTGGATTCCAGCGCGACGATCACGCCCATCTTGCCGAGACCATCGATCACGGCGCCATGGACGTAGCTGCCGACAACGCCATCGCTGACCGAAAGTTCGGCCGCGCGGCGCAGCGTCATGTTCTCGCCGATGGTGGCAATCGCGTCCGCGATGGCGCGATCGACGTTGTACTCGCCAACCTTGGCCGCCTTGATCTTCTCGACGTCGGCGCCTGCCTTGAGCGCAACCTGGCCGATCATCTTGACCAGGCCCTGGAACTGCTCGTTGCGCGCAACGAAGTCGGTCTCGGAATTGACTTCGACGAGAACGCCCTTGGTGCCGTCGGTCACGGCTGCGATCAGGCCTTCAGCCGCAACGCGGCCCGACTTCTTCGCAGCCTTCGAGAGGCCCTTCTTGCGCAGCCAGTCAACCGCCGCGTCGATGTCGCCGTTGGTTTCGGTCAGCGCCTGTTTGCAATCCATCATGCCCGCGCCGGTTTTCTCGCGCAGATCCTTGACCATTGCCGCTGTGATTGTTGCCATTGCCGGATGTCCTTTGCCTGTGCGGGCCGCGCGGCGCAGCGATTGCTGGCTAGCCGGATTCGACGCGCAGGAATTTTTCTAGTCGGGGAATGTCGCGGCCGGATGAACCGGCCGCGAATAGGTTTAAGGCTTATTCCGCGTCCGCGGTCAGCGCCTTGGACTGGGCAACCCAGCCATCGGCACGCGCCGGCAAGCCGACTTCTTCGCCAATCTTGTGAGCGGTGTCGTGGTCGAGCTCTGCGATCTGCCAGTAGTGGAAGACGCCGAGATCGTTGAGCTTCTTCTCGATCGCGCCGGACACGCCGCTCAGCTTCTTGAGATCGTCGGCAACTCCGCGCGGACCAGCAAGACCCTGGAAGCCTTCAGACTTGGCAGGTTCAACCGCTTCCGGCGTCGGGTTGGCCAGAGCGCCGATGTCGATGCCAGCGCCGCCCTGTGCGCGCGAAATACCGTCGATCGCCGCACGGGCGACGAGGTCGCAATAGAGAGAGATCGCACGGCCGGCGTCGTCGTTGCCGGGAACCACGTACGAGATACCCTTCGGATCGCAGTTGGTGTCGACGATCGCGGCCACCGGAATGTTGAGGCGCTGGGCCTCCTGGATCGCGATGTCTTCCTTGTTGGTGTCGATCACGAAGATCAGGTCGGGCAGACCGCCCATGTCCTTGATGCCGCCGAGCGAGCGGTCGAGCTTGTCGCGCTCGCGCTGAAGCGTCAGACGCTCCTTCTTTGTGTACTGCGCGCCTTCACCCGACGCGAGCATCTCGTCGAGCTGACGCAGACGCTTGATCGAGCCGGATACGGTCTTCCAGTTGGTCAGCGTGCCGCCGAGCCAACGGGAGTTGACGAAGTACTGCGCGGAACGCTTGGCGGCTTCCGCCACGCCGTCCTGCGCCTGGCGCTTGGTGCCGACGAACAGGATACGGCCGCCCTTGGCGACGGTGTCGCTGACAGCCTGCAGCGCGCGGTGAAGCAGCGGCACGGTTTGAGCGAGATCGATGATATGAATGTTGTTGCGGGCACCGAAGATGTAATCCGCCATCTTCGGATTCCATCGGTGAGACTGGTGACCAAAGTGCACGCCAGCTTCCAATAGCTGACGCATAGAAAATTCAGGTAACGCCATAGTCAATTCTCCGGTTGGTTCCTCCGGAAGCGTGTGAGCAACGAGCCGCAAACAAAAATGACTTGCGTCCCGGTTGCCACCGGACGGCTTTTTAGAGCCATGCTTCCGTGTGAGATGCGCGGCTTATAACCACGTAACCGGGGTTAAGCAAGCAAATCCGGCTGATTTTGCGGCAAAAGCCCCGCCTGATCTGGCGGAGCTTTTCCGTAGCCGTTGCAGATCAGCCCGGCGGCTTGGGAGCCGGTCTTGCTACAGGAGCCGGACGCGGCGGCGGTGCCGGGCGCGCAATTGGAGCCGGTCGCGGAGCCATTTGTGGCCGAGGCGCCATCTGAGGCCGCGGCGGCGGTGCGGCCGGCCGCTGGAACTGCGGCTGGGGACGCGGCGCCATCTGCGGCTGAGGCCGCGGAGCCATTTGCGGCCGCTGGAATTGCGGTTGCGGCCGAGGCGCCGCCTGCGGGGGCCGCTGGAATTGGGGCTGCGGCCGTTGAATCTGCTGTCGCGGAATCACCTGAGGCCGAGGTTCCGGCCTCTGGAACTGCGGCCGAGGCTGACCGGCAGGCCGTTCCGGACGGCCCGGTCTTGCCGCCGGGCCCGACGGAGCGGCAACGCCTGGCTGCGGAGATCCCGGCTGAACCGAGGGCCGCGCAAGGCCGGGGCGACCACCGGGCCCCCGGTCGGGACGGCCCGGACGGCCATCCTGTCCAGGCTGCGGACCTGTCGCGCCCGGCGCCGGCAAGGTGCTTGGCAAAGGCCGTACTCCCGGCCGGCCACCACCCGGCCCTGCTCCCGGACCCTGTCCCGGCAGCACGTTCCCCGGCTGAAGACCCGGCCTGACAACACCCGGTTGGACTTGGCCCGGCTGGACCTGTCCCGGACGGCCGGCGCCCGGCAGAACGCCCGGAGGTGCCGCGACCTTGCCCTGTCGAATCAGGTTTGCACGCCGCGTCGCCGACGGCGGCAGCGCCGGTGCAAATGCGGGGCGGGTTGTCGTCGCGCCGACCGGCCCACCGGGCCGTCCCGGCCTGAACTGACCGCCCGGCCCGAACTGGCCGCCGGGTCTTCCCGTTCCGATCACTCCAGGCGACGGACGCCGGTTGATGATGGTGTTGATCACGTTCGTGTTGTGAATATTCGTGAACAGGAAACGGTTGATCGGCGGACGCACATAAATCGGCGGCCGGATGAAGATCGGAATAGGCACGAACACCGGCTGCGGCAGGTAGTAGGCATCGTCGTAATAGTACGGCGGATCGAGCACGACGAAATCTTCCGGCGGCGGCGGCAGGAAGAAGATCGGCGTCGGCGGTGGCGGCGCGAATCCGAATACCGGATCGTCGAACATCAGATATGGCCGGTCGACATACTCGTATTCGTATTCCGGCGGCGGCGGCACATCGTAGGCATAGGCATCAAAGGCCGGCGGCGGCTCCAGCGCAGCGGCAATATTGGCAAGCCTGCGGCGCGCGTCGGCCGCATGCGGTCCCCTCGGATAACGCTTCAGATAGGACCAGTACGCCTGCTGCGTGTTCGCCCGATAGGTCTGCCGCCAGGTGATGGCCTCGCGGCGTGCGGCGATGATCGCCCTCACCCGCTTGGCCATCGGATCGTCGGGATAGGCCGCGAGAAACGCCTCGTAGTCGGCAATCGTGTCGCGCTCGAGCGCCGCCGTGTAGGCCTCCTGTGCGCTGAAATCACGAATCGGTTTCGAGCGCGCGGCAGCGTCCTGATTGGCCTGGAGCGGCGGAGCGTCCGGCGCGCGCTCGAAGAACACGAAGTCGCCTTCGAACTTCTGCGCGTCCCACGGCACCTGCGCGCCCTTGGTGACGTCATTCACGCGCAGCCGCACGCGGTTGAAAACCTCGGGAAGCGAAATGCCGCCGGTGCGCATCATCTCAGCGAGCGCCTGCGCATAAGGGCCGTAGTTGCCCGTGGGGTTCGGCGCTACCGTGCCCGGCGCGGCGTTGAACGCGATGAGACTTTTGGGGTCGGGTTCAATGAGCGCAAGGCCGCCCGCGAGCGGCTGGCCTTCTTTCGCAAACGGATAGTTGTACGCCGCATCGAGCACGACAACGGTGCCCTTCAGCGGCAGTGACGACAACTGGCGGATGTAATCGCCGACGCGCAGGCCTTCGACCGGAACGTCGGTATCGCGCACCATGTTGGCATCGACGGGCGCAAAGTAATTTTCGCCCGCGAGCTGAAGACCGTAACCTGCAAGATAGACAAATGCGACCGTATCCGGTCCGGCTGCCTGCGCCTTCCTGATGAAGTCGCCGAAGGTCTGGCGCAGCGTCTCGCCGTCGAGATCCCGCGCGCCGACCACATCGAAGCCCGCCGCCTGCAATGTCTGGGCGATCAGACCGGCGTCATTGGCGGCGGTCGCCAGCGGCGCCTTCTGGTAGTTGCCGTTGCCGATCACGAGCGCGATGCGGCTTTGCTGGCCCTGGGTGGGCGGCGGGGTTTGCGCGTGAAGGGGTAACGCCATGGCCGCGAAGGCCAGCACCACTGCGACGCCGAAGAGCCTGCTGATTCCGCGCATGACATTTTTCCCGTTCAGTCCAACGGTGCAGTCAACCCCGCGCCGCATGAACAGTGGTTGAACGAAAGATAGTCGGAATAAGGCGGCAGCCCCCGAGGTCACCGTCAGGGGCAACCGTCAGATCGTCTGCACATCCACCACGCCGGAGACCGCCTTGAGCGCGCCGGCAATCTGCGGCGACACCTTGAAACGGCCCGGAAGCTTCATTTCGACCTCGGTCTGAAGATCGAGCATCATGATCAGCGTGACCTCGCCGTCACCTGCGGGCGGGCCCGAAGACGGCCTTGGCGGCTGAAGCCTGTTGCCACCGGTCGCGGCCTGATGACCTTCGAGCCGCTTGGCAATCGACTCCAGCGGCTTGTCGTCGCGCACGAAGATGCGCAGGCCCTTCTGGGTTTTGGCGGCGGCATCGTCGAGCGGCTCGGCGTGCAGAATCCGCGCGCGCACGTCCTCGCCCTGTAGCTCCGCGCCGATCTGCATGAGCACGGCCGAGCCCGGCTCAAGCACGTCGCGGTATTGCGCGAGGCCTTCGGAGAACAGCACGGCCTCGAAATGTCCGGTCGGATCGGACAACCCGATGATGCCCATCTTGTTGCCGGTCTTGGTGCGCCGCTCCATCCGCGACACCACCGTCGCGGCAACGCGTCCTGCGGTCGCGCCGGTCTTCACCGCACGCGAGAACTCGGTCCACGACTGCACGCGCAAACGCTTCAGCGCGGTCGAATAATCGTCCAGCGGATGGCCCGACAGGAAGAAGCCGATGGCGTCGTATTCGCGCCGCAGACGATCCGCCGGGAGCCACGGTTCGAGATTCGGAAGTACGATGCTCGGCGCATCGGCCATGCCGCCGAACATGTCGTTCTGTCCGCTGGTGGCGGCTTCGTGACTGCGCTGGCAGGCGGCGACGATGGCGTCGGCACCGGCGAAGACACGCGCGCGGTTGGCATCGATGGTGTCGAACGCGCCGGCAGCCGCGAGGCTTTCGACCACGCGCTTGTTGATCGCACGCGGACTGACGCGGGCGGCAAAATCGGCAAGCGAGGTAAACGGCCGGTCGCCCCGCGCTTCCACGATCATCTCGACCGCCTGCTGGCCGACGCCCTTGAGCGCGGCGAGCGCGTAATAGATCGTGTTGTCGCTGACCTCGAATGTCGTGCCAGAACGGTTGATCGACGGCGGCTCGACCTTGATGCCAAGCCGCTGCGCCTCGGCGCGGAATTCGGACAGCTTGTCGGTATTGTTCATGTCGAGCGTCATCGACGCCGCGATGAACTCCACCGGATAATGCGCCTTCATGTAGGCGGTCTGGAAGGACACGAGCGCGTAAGCGGCGGCGTGGCTCTTGTTGAAGCCGTAGTCCGCGAACTTGGCGAGCAGTTCGAAGATCGTCTGCGCCTGCCCTTTCGGGACGTTGTTCCTGGTCGCGCCGGCCACGAAGATTTCGCGCTGCTTGTCCATTTCCGCGCGGATCTTCTTGCCCATCGCGCGGCGCAGCAGGTCGGCGTCACCGAGCGAATAGCCGGCCATGACCTGCGCGATCTGCATCACCTGTTCCTGATAGATGATGACGCCGAAGGTCTCCTTCAGGATCGGTTCGAGCATCGGATGCATGTAATCCGACTCTTCGTCGCCGTGCTTGCGCGCGCAGTAGGTCGGGATGTTCGCCATCGGACCCGGGCGATAGAGCGCAACCAGCGCGATCAGGTCTTCGAGCCGGTCCGGCCGCATGTCGACCAGCGCGCGCCGCATGCCCTGACTTTCAACCTGGAACACGCCAACCACTTCGCCGCGTGCCAGCATCTCGTAGCTGGGCTTGTCGTCGAACGGCAAATGCGCGAGATCGACGTCAACGCCGCGCTGCTTCAGCAGTTTCACCGCGACGTCGAGCACCGTCAGCGTCTTGAGGCCGAGGAAGTCGAACTTCACCAGTCCTGCGGGCTCCACCCATTTCATGTTGAACTGGGTGACCGGCATGTCCGATTTCGGATCGCGGTACATCGGCACCAGTTCGGAGAGCGGCCGGTCGCCGATCACGATGCCCGCGGCGTGGGTGGAGGCGTGGCGCGTCAAACCTTCGAGGCGCTGCGCGATGTCGAACGCCCGCGCGACCACCGGGTCTTCGTCACGGAACGCCTGCAGCTTCGGCTCGCTCTCGATGGCTTTTGCGAGAGTCACCGGCGCGGCCGGATTCTGCGGCACAAGCTTGGTCAGCCGGTCCACCTGCCCGTAAGGCATCTGCAACACACGGCCGACGTCACGAAGCACACCGCGCGCCTGCAAGGTGCCGAAGGTGATGATCTGGCCGACCTGCTCGCGGCCGTAGCGCTCCTGCACATAGCGGATCACCTCGCCGCGGCGGTCCTGACAGAAGTCGATGTCAAAGTCAGGCATCGAGACGCGTTCGGGGTTAAGGAAGCGCTCGAACAGCAAACCGAAGCGGATCGGATCGAGGTCGGTAATGGTCAGCGCGTAGGCAACCAGCGAGCCTGCGCCCGAACCGCGGCCCGGTCCCACCGGAATGCCATGCGACTTCGCCCACTTGATGAAGTCCGACACGATCAGGAAGTAGCCGGGATATTTCATGCGCGTGATGACGTCGATCTCGAACGCCAGACGCTTTGCGTAGTCTTCTTCCGTTGTGCCCGGAGCAAGACCGTACTTTTGCAGACGCCAGGCGAGGCCTTCCTCGGCCTGACGGCGCAGCTCCTCCGCCTCGGCATTTTCGCCGGCGGCGGCATTGTCGCCGCCCACTGTAAAGCGCGGCAGGATCGGCTTGCGTGTCTTGGGCCGGTAGGAGCACCGCTTCGCAATCTCGACGGTGGACGCCAGCGCTTCAGGCAGATCGGCGAACAGCACCGCCATTTCGGCGCGTGTCTTGAAGCGATGGTCCGGCGTCAACTGATAGCGATCGGTCTCCGACACCAGCCGCCCGCCCGCGATGCAGAGCAATGCGTCGTGCGCCTCGTAGTCGTCGGCGGTGGCGAAATACGGCTGGTTGGTCGCGACTAGCGGCAGACCCATGGCATAGGCCATGTCGATCAGCGCGGGCTCGACGCGGCGCTCGTTCTCGAGTCCGTGGCGCTGCAATTCGATATAAAGCCGGTCGCCGAACAGTTTCGCGAGAATGTCGCAGCGCGCCTGCGCCAATGCGGGCTGGTCCGCGTTGATGGCCTGCCCGATCGGCCCTTCCAGCCCGCCGGTCAGCACGATCAGCCCGGCGGTCTCGCCTTCCAGCCACTCGATCTTGATGTGAGGCGGCTGATTGACCGGCGTTTCCAGGAACGCACGGGAGTTGAGCTTCATCAGGCTGCGGTAGCCGTCCTCGCTGGTGGCAAGCAGGACAAGCCGCGCCGGCTGGAGCGCATTGCGTGCGCTGGCATCCTGATCGCCGAAATCGGTCGTCATCGCGCAGCCGGTAATCGGCTGGATGCCGTAACCGGCGAGTTTGTCGGAAAATTCCAGCGCGCCGAACATGTTGTCATTGTCGGTCAGCGCCAGTGCAGGCTGATGGTCAGCCTTGGCGAGTTCCAGCAGTTTGCCGATGGTTATCGACCCCTGCAGCAACGAATAGGCCGAATGCACGTGCAGATGAACGAATCCGGGATCCGACGCGACCGACTTCGGCGAAACAGTTTTGGACATGCTGACCCTGGCAACCTTCGCAAGCGCCGTTCATCGAACCGATGAACCGACTGCGATAAAAGAACGACTCATAAGCGTCGATGGTGGTGCCTTGTACTATGGGTGTCCACGCAGAAGACGGGGACCCGTCTGTTGAGGCCGGGTCCATCATCGTTTTCCCCAGCCTCGGGCGGTTCCGAGGCTGGGCAGGTCACTACATCTGCGGAATGACCTGCGCCCAGATCGCGATCATTCCGACGAAAAGCACAACCGAGGTCAGCGCAGCAGCTTCTTCAACGAATGTCTTCAACATGACCGAACTCCCTATCGACGCTCTATCGACTATCCGATACGACTCTATGAGAACGTAATAGGAACATTGTTCCTTTTTTGTTCTCAGAGTCAAGCGCCGGAAATCCGGCCAGGGCCGATGTTCTGGCCAATGCTAACGAAACGTAAACGGCCCGTGACTTTCGCAAATCCATCAACAGCTACTCGGGAACGTGAGTTGACGAAAACTGTTGGAAACGGTCTGGCTTCACCACATCAGGAATCCCGGGCATCGACCCGGCAGGAGAACATCATGCGCAGCACCCTTTTGGCCCTCGCCGTACTCGGCGCCGGCGTCGCTATCCAGTCCGCTCCGGCGCAAGCCCGGGATTATCCGTTCTGCCTCCAGGGACGGGATACGGCCGGTGGTCTCGGTGACTGCCGATACTCGACCTATCAGCAGTGCCAGGCGACGGCTTCAGGCACGTACAACAGCTGCTACGCCAATCCGTATTTCGCCTACAGCGAAGACCCCTACGATCAGCCGCGCCGCCGCACCCGGCGCTCGGCCTACTGATCCTGCCAAAGCGCCGCGTCAGTCCAGTTCGATGACGTGACCGTCCTGGAGCGAGACGCGGCGGTCCATCCGCGCAGCCAGGTCCATGTTGTGCGTCGCGATCAGCATCGCGACGCGCGTCGCCCGCACCAGCTGGGTCAAAGCTTTGAAAACGTGATCAGCGGTATGCGGATCGAGATTTCCGGTCGGCTCGTCAGCGAGCAGGACCCGGGGCGCGTTGGCCACCGCGCGTGCAATTGCCACGCGCTGCTGCTCACCGCCCGATAGTTCCGCGGGCCGGTGGGTCACGCGTTCCGCCAATCCGAGATAGGCCAGGATTTCCTTCGACCGCTTGACGGTTTCCTTTTTCGGCAGGCCGCGGATCATCTGCGGCAACATCACGTTCTCAAGCGCCGAGAATTCCGGCAGCAGGCGATGGGATTGGTAGACGAAGCCGATATCGGTGCGGCGGATCTGCGTTCGCTCGACGTCGGACAGTCCCGAGGTCGCAGTGCCTCCGACATAGACTTCGCCCTCGTCGGCCTGCTCCAGCAGACCGGCGATATGCAGCAGCGTCGATTTGCCGGTGCCCGACGGCGCGACCAGCGCGACCGACTGCCCTTCCCACAGCGCCAGACTGGCGCCGTCGAGAATGGTCAGCGTGGCTTCGCCCTGTTTGTAGCGCCTGCGGACGTCGTGCAGATAAACGACCGGTACGCCATTTTCCCCCTGCTCCATCTGTGCGCTCATTCGTACCTGAGCGCTTCGATAGGATCGAGACGCGCCGCCCGCCATGACGGGTACAGCGTCGCCAGGAACGACAGCGTCAATGCCATGATCACCACCGCGGCGGTCTCTCCGACATCGACTTCAGCCGGAAGCTTGGAGAGGAAGTAAAGCTCGGGCGAGAACAGTTCGGTGTTGGTCATCCAGGAGATGAACTGGCGGATGGTCTCGATGTTGAGACAGATCACGAGGCCCAGCAGAAAGCCCACAAGCGTGCCGACCACACCAATGGCAGCGCCGGTAATGAGAAACACCCGCATCACCGACCCCTGCGACGCGCCCATGGTGCGCAGGATCGCGATGTCCTGGCCCTTGTCCTTCACCAGCATGATGAGGCCTGAGACGATATTCAGCGCCGCCACCAGCACGATCAGCGTCAGGATCAGGAACATCACGTTGCGTTCGACCTGCAGCGCATTGAAGAACGTGGAATTTCGCTGCCGCCAATCGACCAGGAAGATCGGCCGCTGCGCCGCCTCCGTCACCGCCTTGCGAAAGACGTCGATCCTGTCGGGGTTGGTTGTGAAAACCTCGATGGCGGTGACGTCGTTGGCGCGGTTGAAATAGGCCTGCGCCTCGGTCAGCGGCATGAACACGAACGAGGCGTCGTATTCCGACATGCCGATCTCGAACACCGCCGCCACCTTGTAAGGCTTGATGCGCGGCGTCGTCCCCATCGGCGTGACTGCGCCGCGCGGCGACACCAGCGTGATGCTGTCCCCGGCCCGCAGCGACAACTGGTCGGCCAGCCGGCGGCCGATGGCGACGCCCTGACCTTCGTCGAACCCTTCGAGCGTGCCCTGCTTGATGTTCTTGGCGATCGACGTGACGGCGTTGAGATCCTGTGCACGGATGCCCCGGATAAAGACGCCCGCGGCATTGAACGGCGACGAGCCGAGGCCCTGTCCGTCGACCACCGGCGCCGCGAGGCGGATGCCGTCGGCCTTGCTGATGCGCTCGGCCACGTCCTTCCAGTCGGTCAGCGGCGATTCAAGCGGCTGGACAACGATATGGCCGTTCAAACCGAGAATCTTGTCGAGCAGTTCCTTGCGGAAGCCGTTCATCACCGCCATCACGATGATGAGCGTCGCCACCCCGAGCATGATGCCGAGAAACGAAAAACCGGCGATGACTGAAATAAAGCCCTCTTTGCGGCGCGCCCGCAGATAGCGGGTCGACAGCATCCATTCGAATGGCGCGAAAGGTGGGGTCCGAACTGGCTCGCTCATGTTGGTTCCATAGTCCGGATTTTCACACGAATCGGGCTAATTCTAGTCGCGGCCCGCAGCGATCGCGACCTTACCGAAGATTATTCAGTGGACGGATCAGGACTGGGTGAAGCGGTTGATCGCCTTATCCAGGCTCATGAACTCGCGCGATCCATCGCTGCGGCGCTTGATTTCCACCTTGCCCTCGGCGAGCCCCTTCGGGCCGATCAATACCTGCCAGGGGATACCGATCAGATCAGCAGTGGCGAACTTGCCCCCCGGCCGCTGGTCGGTGTCGTCGTAAAGTACGTCGACGCCCTTGGCATTGAGCGCCGCATAAAACTTCTCGCAGGCCGCCCCGGTCTCCGGGCTGTCCTGCTTGAGATTGAGGACCGCGACGCGGAACGGCGCGACTTCCTCCGGCCACTTGATGCCGTTCTCGTCATGACAGGCCTCGATGATCGCGCCGACAAGACGCGAGACGCCGACACCGTAGGAGCCGCCATGGATCGGCTTCTCCGCGCCGTCCGGGCCGGACACCAGAGCCTTCATGGTGTCGGAATACTTGGTGCCGAAGTAGAAAATCTGCCCGACCTCGATGCCGCGGGTCTGCACCCGCTTGTCGGCGGGCACTTCGCTCTCATAGCGCGCCGCGTCGTGAACATCCTCAGTGGCGGCGTATAGATCGGTCCACTGCTTGATGATCGGGGTCAGGTCGCCGTTGTAGTCCACATCGGCGCCTGGCACCGGCAGATCGAGAACGTCCTTGTTGCAGAACACACCGGACTCGCCGGTTTCTGCCAGAACGATGAACTCGTGGGACAGATCGCCGCCGATCGGTCCGGTCTCGGCCCGCATCGGGATCGCCTTCAGGCCCATGCGCGCGAAGGTGCGCAGGTAAGCCACGAACATGCGGTTGTAGGACAGCCTCGCCGCGGCCTCGTCGATGTCGAACGAATACGCGTCCTTCATCAGGAATTCGCGGCCACGCATCACGCCGAAACGCGGACGCTGCTCGTCGCGGAATTTCCATTGGATGTGATACAGATTGAGCGGAAGGCTCCGGTAGGACTTCACGTAGGACCGGAAGATTTCCGTGATCATTTCCTCGTTGGTCGGACCATAGAGCAACTCGCGCTTGTGGCGGTCCTGGATGCGCAGCATCTCCGGCCCGTAAGCGTCATAACGGCCGCTCTCGCGCCACAGATCCGCAAGCTGCAAGGTCGGCATCAGGAGTTCGATGGCGCCAGCGCGGTTCTGCTCCTCCCGCACAATCTGCTCGATCTTCTTCAACACCCGGAAGCCGAGCGGCAGCCACGCATAAATTCCCGCCGCCTCCTGCCGCATCATGCCGGCGCGCAGCATCAGGCGATGCGACACGATCTCCGCCTCCTTGGGCGTTTCTTTGAGAATTGGCAGAAAAAAACGCGACAATCGCATGGGAACACTCGGAGTTTCGGGATTGATCCGGGAATCGGAGGGAAAGCTTGGGAACCTTTTCAGTGAAAGCGGATCAAATGGCAAAACACAAGAGGAAGCATGGGTGTGGCTTTTGGGGGATTTGCGGTTCCCGCCCCCCATGGTAACAGCCTGATGGGGTTTCAAATGGCTGCAACACGGATCAGATCGATAGGACGATGGGCTGCGTTTGTCGCGGTCTATGCGCTTGTCTTCAACGTGATGCTGACCAGCGCCCTGCTGGCCTCGATCTCGCCGCTCAAGCTCAACGCCCTCCACGAACTCTGCCTCAACGGCAGTTCAGCGATTCCCGACGCAGACGGCAACAGCGATTCCGCCAAGCCGATCGTCCGCTGCCCGTTGTGCCTGTCCAGTGCGGTGGCGACGGCTGACCAGCCGCCGCAGACCCCTGCGCTGGCGATCCGCATCGCGCTGCGCGTTCTGTTCGAACCCGCGCCGAACGACCATGTCACTGTCCGCTTTGCGGAGAGCGATCACCAGCCCCGCGGCCCTCCCCACCTGAGCTGACGACCTCGCGCTTTCGCGCATCCGTTCAATCGTCAATGTCACAGGTGGGACTTAACCCATGTTTTCCGTTTCCATACGGGCGCGCAGCATCCTGCTGGCGTCCGCCGCGACCGTCTCCACGATCCAGCTCGCGCACGCTCAAACCGCGCCTCAGGAACTTCCACCCGTTGTGGTACAAACCGAGCGACAGCCGCGTCCGGTTAGGAACCGCGTCGCAACGCCGGCACCAGTCCAGTCCAGCTCAACCTCAACCGCGCCCACCGCTACACCTGCACCGCTCGGCGTGAAGACTGCGGATCAGGCGCGTCAGGAAATTCAGCAGACACCCGGCGGCGTCGCCGTCGTTGCGGCGGAAGAGTACAAGAACAGCTCTGTTGCCAGCACCATCAAGGATATTCTCGGCTACGTGCCCGGCGTGTTCGCACAGCCGAAATGGGGCGACGACACCCGTCTCTCCATTCGCGGCTCGGGCCTGTCGCGCAATTTCCATCTGCGCGGCGTCCAGCTCTACATGGACGGCATTCCGATCAACACGTCCGACGGCTATGGCGATTTCCAGGAGATCGACCCGACCGCCTACAAGTATGTCGAGGTCTACAAGGGCGCGAACGCACTGCAGTTCGGTGCAAACTCGCTCGGCGGCGCGATCAATTTCGTGACGCCGACCGGCCGCGATTTTAGCGTCAACAGCGCCGGCATCGACATGGGTTCATTCGGCTATCGCCGCTTCCAGGGCAGTGTCGGCGGTGCGAATGGTCCGTGGGACGCCTTCTTCACCGCATCGAACCAGAGCGCCGAAGGGTTCCGCGATCACAGCTACGGCCACAGTACGCGCGCGAGCGGCAATATCGGCTATCAGTTCTCGCCGGATTTCGAGACCCGCTTCTATATCAACGCCAATGACATCCGGCAGCGCATTCCGGGCTCGGTGACGAGGGCATCCGCGCTCACATCGCCCGAGACTGCGGCAGCCGGCAACGTCATCAACGACCAGCAGCGCAACATCGACAGCGGGCGGATCGCCAACAAGACGACGATCCGCTTCGACGCAACCACGGTGGAGTTCGGCGCTTTCGCGGTGGATCGCCACCTGATGCATCCGATCTTCCAGTGGCTGGACTATCAATACAAAGACTACGGCGGCTTCGGCAAAGTCACCGACGACCGGATCATCGGCGGCTTCCGCAACCGGCTGGTGGCGGGCGTCAACGTCGTCAACGGCGAGATCGACAACAAGCAGTATCAGAACATCGGCGGCTACAAAGGCGCGCTGCTGTCGTCATCGCTCGACAAGTCGAAGAATACTTCCGCTTATGTGGAGAACTCGTTCTACTTCCTGCCGAACGTCGCGGCCATCGGCGGCACCCAGTTCCTGTATGCGACGCGCGATCGCACCGCCCGGTTCGGTGCGACATCGAGCGGCTCGACGGAGTTCAACCTGTGGAGTCCGAAAGCCGGACTGCTCTGGAATATCGATCCGACGTGGCAAGCCTTCGCCAACATCTCGCGCAGCGCCGAGGTGCCGAGCTTCGGCGAAAGCTCGGCTGCTCCTGCGATTCCTTTTTACTTGATCCAGCCACAGACGGCGACGACCTACGAGATCGGGACACGCGGCAGACGTCCCGATCTGACATGGGAACTCACCGGCTATCGCGCCGAGATCAAGAACGAACTGCAATGCATGTATGGCGCGCCGGGACAGTGCAACGTGGTCAATGCTGACCGCACGGTCCATCAGGGGATCGAGGCTGGCCTCGGTGTCGCGGTGCTCAAGAATGTCTTCGCGCCTGACGCGGACAAGGTGTGGATCAACCTCTCCTACACCTACAACGACTTCCGCTTCGACAACGATCCGGTGTTCGGCAACAACCAGCTTCCTGGGGCGCCACGTCATTTTCTGCGTGCGGAGGTGCTCTACAAGCACGCCAACGGGTTCTACATCGGCCCGAATATCGAATGGGTGCCACAGGCTTACTACGTGGACAACTTCAATACGTTCACCACGGCGGCTTACGCGATCTGGGGCCTGAAAGCTGGCGTCGATGACGGCAAGTACTCAATGTATCTCGAGGCGCGCAACATCGCGAACACGGCTTACATCGCGAGCACGAGCATCACGCGACTCGCAAACGCCGCTTCGCCGCTATTCGAGCCCGGCACCGGCCGCGCGATCTATGCAGGAATGAAAGTGAGATGGTAGTTCCGCACCGTATTTGGGGCGCGCAATTCCGCGCGCTCCAAAACACATCCAGAACAGCCTGTTATTGGCTCGTTTTTGATCAATTGTGCACTGCCGCAAAAGTAGACATTTAATGCTGAAAAACGTGACAAGTCAGAATCCTTCCGCTACAAAAACGCGTCAGCGCGATACGGCTATTCGTCGCATCGTCTGGTGGTCCAAGTCTCGGGAGGAGCCCCTGACGCGCACAAGCAGCGTCGCCCCGTCTAATCAAGGATAAATCCAACCTTTTCGGGGAAAACAGGGTCGACACAATTTTTAGAGCAGGGCTTTGGCCCTGCTCTTTTTTCTTTAGGGCATGTTTGAATTTGCCCGCGCGATCATATCGAACGCAAACGCCGCGCAGTCAGGATGAAATATATCGCCGGTGCGCGGGACCGATGTTGCGGCGTTCGCTTCGCGAACCGCCAATACTAGAGCGGAATGCCCATGAGCTGCGTCAGGCGCTCGATATTCAGGTAACCGGCCCTGAAGGCCCACATCCCGATCGCGAAAATCACTGCCGAGATCGCCGTGGTCCACAGCAGCTTGCGTCCCATCCGCGCCACGCTGGGCGCGCCGGGATCGGTGCCGGCGATCTCTTCACCGCTCTCCATCTGGCTGCGCACGCCGAACGGCAGCACTGCGAACAGCACCACCCACCAGAGCACGAAGTAAATCGCGAAAGCGGTTGAGATCGAATAGACCATCTAAATTCTCAAGACTGTTCGATTTCGACGAGCGCGCCGGAGAAGTCCTTCGGATGCAGGAACAGCACCGGCTTGCCGTGTGCGCCGATCTTCGGATTGCCGTCGCCCAGCACGCGGGCGCCCTCCGCGATCAGCGTATCGCGCGCGGCGATGATCTCAGGCACCTCATAACAGATGTGGTGAATACCGCCGTCCGGATTACGCTCAACGAACTTCGCGATCGGCGAATCCTCGCCGAGCGGCTGGATGAATTCGATCTTGGTGTTCGGCAGCGTCGCGAACACCGTGATGACGCCATGCTCGGGCAGCGGCACCGCGCCGGAAATTTCCGCGCCGAAGGCCTTGCCATAGATCTGAGCGGCCTTCTCGGCGTCCTTCACCGCGATCGCCACATGATTGAGCCGGCCCAGCATATTTCGCTCCTTCAAACTATCGGGAATCAAACCATCAGCACATGAACGACGCAAAGCGGCTTCTTGCCCCACTGGTCGTTGATCTCGGCGCGCACCGCGCGCCGCACGGATTCGGCGATCGCATCGGGATCGCGCTTGCGCGCCCGCGGCAGGTTTTCCACCGTGGAGACGACGAGATCGAACACCTCATCCGCGATAACCTCGCCTGCCTTATTCTTTTCCGGAATGCCGACGAGATCAACCTCGGGATCGTCGGCCAGATCGCCCTTGTCGGTGACCGCGATGGCGACGAACGCGCAGCCCGCAAACGCCAGCCGCCGCCGCTCGACCACAGCGCGGGCCTTGTCGGGCTCAAGGATATTGCCGTCCTTGTAGATTCGCCCGTGTGGCAGTTCCTCGATGATCGCGGGATCGCCGGGGCCGAGCCGCACCAGATCGCCGTTCTTGCAGATCAGCACCTTCGGCACGCCGCACTCGCGCGCGAGCTTGGCATGCTCGGACAGATGCAGCGCCTCGCCATGCGCCGGGATCAGCAGTTGCGGCCGAACCCACGAGATCATGTCGCGCAACTCGTCGCGGCGCGGATGACCGGAGACGTGCACCATGTGAGTCCGGTCGGTGATGACCTCGACGCCCTGCATGATCAGACCGTTGATGATCGCACCGACGGCCTTCTCGTTGCCGGGAATGGTCCGCGACGAAAAGATCACGGTATCGCCCTTGTTCAGCGTCACCTGCGGATGATCGTCGTTGGCGATGCGGGCCAGCGCGGCGCGCGGCTCGCCCTGGCTGCCGGTGCACAGCGCCAGCACCTTGTCCGGCGGAAAGTTTCCATAGTAGTCGGCACTGCGAAACGCCTGCACGCCGTCGAGATAGCCGGTCTCGCGTGCGACCTGCACCACCCGCTCCATCGCGCGCCCGACCACGACGACCTCGCGGTCGGCCGCTTTTGCCGCGTCCGCGACGGCCCGCAGCCGCGCCACGTTGGACGCGAACGTCGTCACCGCGACGCGCCCCTTCGCTGCCTTCACCAGTTCGGTGATGTTCTTCGCGACTTCGCGCTCCGACGGCGAGCGGCCTTCGCGCACCGCGTTGGTCGAGTCACCGACGAGCGCCATGACGCCCTCATCACCAAGCTCGCGCAGCCGTTTCTCGTCGGTCGGTTTGCCGATGATCGGCGTCGGATCGATCTTCCAGTCGCCGGTGTGCAGCACGGTTCCGGCGGACGTGCGGATCGCCAGCGCGTGTGACTCCGGAATCGAATGCGCCACCGGAATGAACTCGACGCTGAATGGGCCGATCTGGACAGTGCCGCCCGACGGAATCACGGTGACAGGAATCTTCGGCGGATTGCGCTCGCTGGCGCATTTGGCCTCGAAAAGCGCCGCGCTGAACTGGGTCGCAAAGATCGGGCATTTCAGTTGCGGCCACAGATCGATGATCGCGCCGAAATGATCCTCGTGGGCGTGGGTCAGAACCAGCCCGACCAGGTTCTTCCGCTCCTTCACCAGGAAGCGAATGTCCGGCATCACCACGTCGATGCCCGGCAGATGCTCCTCATTGCCGAACGACACGCCGAGGTCGATCGCAAGCCAGCTTCGCTGCTGTCCCTTGCCGAGGCCGTAGATCGACAGGTTCATGCCGATCTCGCCGATGCCTCCGAGCGGAGCGAATGTGAGTTCGTCAGGTCGCGACATTTAAATTGCTCCGGACGATTTGGCTGAACCGAAATGGACATCGCCGGCGGCGATGGGCGTGCGCCTGCCGTCATGGCCGGCAATGATCATGCAGCCTGTATCGTCGATGGTTTCGAAGATACCTTCAACAGGCGCTCCGTTCGAGTGGATCGAAACGGTTTCGCCGAGCCCGGCGGCGCGCTCCAGCCAACGGCTGCGGATTTCGCCGAAGCCCCTGCCATTGTCCCAGATACCGCGGAATTCCGCCCACGCATCCGACAGCGCCATGAACAGGTCACCGCCACCGGCAGTAATGCCGAGCGCGGCCAGCGAGGTCGCCGGATACGGCGTCCCTTCCGGCGCGGAGATCACATTGGTTCCCATACCAACGGCGACGGCGAGATCACCGCCGATGGTTTCGGCCTCGAGCAGGATGCCCGACAGCTTCTTGCCGTCGGCCAGCACATCGTTCGGCCATTTCAGGAGGAAACTGGTGCTGGCCGATCCGCCGGATCGCATCCGCTGCTCCACGCTCACCGCCTGCAAGGCGGCTTCCAGCGAGAGACCTGCGGCAAACCCGAGCGTCGCCGCGACGGGAGGCGCAACGTCCAGCGTCTCGACAATGGTGGCGGCAAGATTGCCGCGCGGGGAAATCCATTCACGCTGGCGGCGGCCGCGTCCCGCTGTTTGCAGATCCGTCACCAGCCAGAGCGGCCCGCGTTCACCGGCCCGCGCCCGCACCAGGGCCTCGGCATTGGTCGAACCGATGCTGTCGAACGCCTCAACGCGATAGTTCTGGGCTCTGGCCCGTGGACCGAGCGCGAACGCCATTAAAACAGCGACTTCGCGGCCACCGTGGCAGCATTCACCAGCGGCGCGGGATAGACGAAGAACAGCAGATTGAAGATGCCGGCGACAGCCAGCACCACCCGAAGCTCGACACGCATCGGCTCCATCGCTTCCTTCGGCTCGTCGAAGTACATGACCTTGACGATGGTGAGGTAGTAGAAGGCGCCCACCACGCTCGTTACCACGCCGATCACCGCGAGGGTAAACAGCCCCGCCTTGATCGCGGCAAGGAACACATAGAACTTCGCGAAGAATCCGGCGAGCGGCGGAATGCCTGCGAGCGAGAACAGGAACATCGCGAAGAAGAACGCCAGCAGCGGATTGGTGCGCGACAGTCCGGCGAAGTCGCTGATGGTCTCGACAGCCCGGCCGTTGCGCTTCATGGCCAGGATGATGGCGAAGGTGCCGAGCGTCATGGCGACGTAGATCGCGATATAGACCAGCACGCCCTGCGCGCCCTGCTGCGTTCCGGCAGCGAGACCGACCAGCGCAAAGCCCATGTGGCCGATGGACGAATACGCCATCAGGCGCTTGATGTTCTTCTGGCCGATGGCCGCGAACGATCCCAGAGCCATCGAGGCGATGGAGACGAACACCACGATCTGCTGCCACTGCGGCACGATGCCCGGGAATGCGGTCAGCGCCACGCGCGTGAACACGGCGAGTGCGGCGACCTTCGGCGCGGACGCGAAGAACGCGGTAACCGGTGTCGGCGCGCCTTGGTAGACGTCGGGTGTCCACATGTGGAACGGCACCGCGGAAACCTTGAAGCACAGACCGGCCAGCAGGAACACCAGACCGAACAGCAGGCCGACGTTGGCGCTCTTCGCCTCAGCGGCGATGCCGGCGAAGCTCACGGTGCCGGTGAAGCCGTAAATCAGCGACGCGCCGTAAAGCAGCATGCCGGACGACAGCGCACCGAGCACGAAGTACTTCAGGCCGGCTTCCGTCGACCTGGTGTCGTCACGATGGCTCGCCGCCACGACGTAGAGCGCAAGGCTCATCAGTTCGAGGCCGAGATAGAGCATGATGAGGTCGCCGGCCGAGATCAGCACCATCATGCCGGTGGTGGAGAGCATCACCAGGATCGCATACTCGAAAATCTTCGCCTGCTCCGCGAGGTACGCGCGCGACAGGATCAGCGTAACGCCGGAGCCGATCAACGCCAGGATTTTCAGGAACCGCGCATAGTCATCGACGATAAAACTGCCGCCGAAGGTGGTCAGCTTGCCAGCCGGCAGCCACAGTTCGAGACCGCCCGTCACAACGAGCAAAACCACAGCGATGCCGGTCACCAGCGACGTCGTCTGCTGTCCGCGAAACGCGCCGAGCATCAGGAGCGCCATGGCGCCAGCAGCCAGCACCAGTTCCGGCAGCACGGGAAGCAGCGAATATCCTGCGAAAGTCATAAACCCGGTCCTGCCCCGTTGTTACTGAACCAGCGCCGCCGCTTTCACGGCGGTGATGGCGGTGTTGTAGTTCGTGACGAGTTGCTGCACCGACGCCGCCGACATGTCGAGGATCGGCTTCGGATACACGCCGAAGAGAATGGTGAGAATGACCAGCGGCGCGAGAATGATCCCTTCCCGCAGCGTCAGATCCTTGATGCTCGCCAGCGACGGCTTGTCGAGCACGCCGAACACCACCTTGCGGTAGAGCCACAGCGCATAGGCCGCCGACAGGATCACGCCAAGTGTGGCAATCGTCGCGGTCGGAATGCTGACCTTGAAGGTGCCGATCAGGGTCATGAACTCGCCGACGAATCCCGAGGTGCCCGGCAAGCCGACGTTGGCCATGGTGAACACCATGAACATGAAGGCATAAAGCGGCATGCGGTTCACGAGGCCGCCATAGGCGGCGATCTCGCGGGTATGCAGCCGGTCGTAGACCACGCCGACGCAAAGGAACAGCGCTCCGGACACGATGCCGTGCGACACCATCTGGAACACGCCGCCGGCGACGCCCTGCATGGTGCCTGCGAAAATGCCCATGGTCACGAAGCCCATGTGGGCGACGGACGAGTAAGCGATCAGCTTTTTGATGTCTTCCTGCATCAGCGCGACCAGCGACGTGTACACGATCGCGATTGCGGAGAGCGAGAACACGAGCGGCGCAAAATCATGCGACGCCAGCGGGAACATCGGCAGCGAGAAGCGCAGGAAGCCGTAGCCGCCCATCTTCAGCAGGATCGCAGCGAGCACGACGGAGCCCGCGGTCGGCGCCTCGACGTGCGCGTCCGGCAGCCAGGTATGAACCGGCCACATCGGCATCTTCACCGCGAATGAGGCGAAGAACGCCAGCCACGCCCATGTCTGGAGGTTGCGCGGCACAGCCGTGTTCATGAGCGTCGGGATGTCGGTGGTCCCGGCGTTCAGATACAGCGCCATGATGGCGAGCAGCATCAAGACCGAGCCGAGCAGCGTGTAGAGGAAGAACTTGAAGCTGGCATAGACGCGGCGCGGACCGCCCCAGACGCCGATGATCAGGAACATCGGGATCAGGCCGCCTTCGAAGAACAGGTAGAACAGCACGAGGTCGAGCGCCGAGAATGTGCCGATCATCAGCGTTTCAAGGAAAAGAAACGCCATCATGTACTCGCGCACGCGCAGTGTGACCGACTTCCAGCTTGCGAGAATGCAGAACGGCATCAGTGCCGTGGTCAGGATTACGAACGGCAGCGAAATGCCGTCCACGCCCATGTGATAGCCGATGCCGTTGGCGAGCCAGGCCGTCTTCTCGACGAACTGGAAGCCCGGCTGGGCCGGATCGAACCGCAGCACCAGAATGACCGACACCGCGAAGGTTATGATCGTGGTCCATAGCGCGATCCAGCGCGCATTGCCGCGCGCGGCCTCGTCATCACCGCGGCTGAGATAAATCAGGATCGCGCCGACGACCGGCAGGAACGTGACGACGGAAAGGATGGGCCAGGTTGTCATCATTGGCCCCCGAGACCGAAGATAAACCACGTGATGAGACCGGCCACGCCGATCAGCATCGCGAATGCATAGTGATAGAGATAGCCGGTCTGGAGCCGCACGACGTTGCGCGTGACATCGAGCACGCGCGCCGAGACGCCGTCAGGACCGAACCCGTCGATGATGAAGCCATCGCCCTTCTTCCACAGGAAGCGCCCGAGCCACTTGGCCGGCCGCACGAACAGGAAGTCATAGAGCTCGTCGAAGTACCACTTGTTGAGCAGGAAGCGGTACAGGCCCGGATGCTGGTTCGCGAGTTCGACCGGCAGATACGGCTTGCGGATGTAGAACAGCCACGAAAAGAAGAAGCCGACCACCATCATCACCGTCGGCAGGTAGGCAATCGCCGCCGGAATATGATGCATCTCATCGATGATCTTCGGGTTCATCTTCAGCGACTCGCGGAAGAACTCGTGAATGCCGTGGCCCGCGAACAGCTCCTTGAACGGGAAGCCTGCAAGGATCGAGCCCACCGACAGCACCGCGAGCGGAATCAGCATGGTGTACGGGCTCTCGTGCGCGGCCTCGTAGTGCTTCTGGTCGTGCGGCTCGCCATGGAACGTCTTGAAGATCAGGCGCCATGAATAGAACGAGGTCAGGCCCGCGGCGAGCACGGTGCAGAGGAAGCCGTAGAGCGCGAACGGATTGTTTGCCACGAACGCGGACTCGATGATCGCGTCTTTCGAGAAATAGCCGGCCGTCAGCGGGAAGCCGGTCAGCGCGAGCGTACCGATCACCATGGTGATGTAGGTGAACGGTATCTTGTCCTTCAGGCCACCCATGTTGCGGATGTCCTGCTCGTGATGCATCGCGACGATCACCGAGCCGGAGCCCAAGAACAGCAGCGCCTTGAAGAAGGCGTGGGTGAACAGGTGAAACATGCCGACCGAATAGGCCCCTGCTCCCATCGCCACGAACATGTAGCCGAGCTGCGAACAGGTCGAATAGGCGACGATGCGCTTGATGTCGTTCTGCACAAGACCGATGGTGGCGGCGAACAGCGCGGTGGTCGCGCCGATCAGCATCACGGCGGCCTGCGCGTTCGGAGCCAGCTCGAACAGCGGCGACAGGCGCGCCACCATGAACACGCCGGCGGTGACCATGGTCGCAGCGTGGATCAGCGCCGACACCGGCGTCGGGCCTTCCATGGCGTCCGGCAACCAGGTGTGCAGCAGGAACTGCGCGGACTTGCCCATCGCGCCCATGAACAGGAACAGGCAGATCAGGGTCAGCGCATCGATGTTCCAGGCGAAGAAGTGGATGGTCTTGCCGGTCAGGCCGGGAGCCGCGGCGAAGATCGTGTCGAAATCGACCGAGCCGACCATCATGAAGATCGCAAAGATGCCGAGCAGGAATCCGAAGTCGCCGACACGGTTGACGACGAACGCCTTGATGGCGGCGGCATTGGCCGACGGCTTCTGGAACCAGAAACCGATCAGCAGGTAGCTCGCCAGGCCCACGCCTTCCCAGCCGAAGAACATCTGCACGAGGTTGTCGGCGGTCACCAGCATGAGCATCATGAAGGTGAACAGCGACAGATAGGCCATGAACCGCGGACGGTTCGGGTCCTCGTTCATGTAGCCGATCGAATACAGGTGCACGAGCGACGACACCGAGGTAACCACCACCAGCATCACTGCGGTCAGCGTATCGACGCGCAGCGCCCAGTTGACGACGAGATCACCCGAGCCGATCCAGGTGAAAAGCTGAGCGCGCGTGTCGTGATGCAGGAAGCCGACATCGACCAGCGCCATCCATGACAGCGCGGCGGAAATCAGCAGCAGCGCGGTGGTGACGATTTCGGCGGTGCGTGAGCCCGCCGCGGCCGGCTCGACCGGACCGTGATCGTCATGCCCGTGATCGCCGTGGGCATGATCGTCATGCGCCGCATGAGCGTGAGTTACCCCGTGCCCATGGTCGTCATGCCCGTGAGCGTGATCCATCTCATCGCCGCTCGGATTGCGCGCATGAGCGCCGAACAGCGCCACCGCGCCCGCAATGAGCGCGCCGATCAGCGGCAGGAAAACGATGGCCTGAATCATGGCGTGATTCTCTCAAGACGCACGATCTGGTCCGAAAACCGGTGTCCACCCGCCGGGTCGTTGCCCGAGGGCATGCTTTTCGGGATCATGCGTTAACCCTTCATCAGATTGATGTCCTCGACCGCGATCGAACCGCGGTTTCGGAAGAACACCACCAGCACGGCAAGTCCGATCGCCGCTTCAGCCGCGGCGACCGTCAGAACCAATAGCGCGAACACCTGCCCCACGATGTCACCGAGGAACGCCGAGAACGCCACGAGGTTGATGTTCACTGCGAGCAGAATGAGTTCGATCGACATCAGGATGACGATGACGTTCTTCCGGTTGAGGAAGATGCCGAGAATCCCGATCGTGAACAGGATGGCGGCGACGGCGAGATAGTGACCGAGACCGATCGTCATCGCACCCACTCCCCGGAATCCGCGTCCTGAAGGCCCTGCCCCGACGCGACCTTGCGCACATCCATCGCCGCTGCCTTGGTGCGCGCGTTCTGCACATTGATGTCCTGCCGCTTGACGCTCGGCTTGTGCCGCAGCGTGAGCACGATAGCGCCGATCATGGCGACCAGCAGCACCAGACCCGCCAACTGGAAGTACGGCAGATACTTCGTATACAGCACGAGGCCGAGCGCTTCGGTGTTGCTGACCCCGCCCGGGATCGGCGACGTGATCGCCTTCGAGATCGCAGGATTCATGATCCAGCCGCCAGCCACCAGCAGCAGCTCGGCAAGGAACACCGCTCCGATCAGCAAACCGACCGGCAGATATTCGATGAAGCCCTGGCGCAACTCGGCGAAGTCGACGTCCAGCATCATGATGACGAACAGGAACAGCACCGCGACGGCGCCGACGTAAACCACGACGAGGATCATCGCGAGGAATTCCGCGCCGAGCAGCATGAACAGTCCCGCCGCATTCACGAACGCAAGGATCAGGAAGAGCACGGAGTGCACAGGGTTGCGGGACGTCACGACCATAATCGCGGACGCCACGCAGACACCGGCGAAGAGATAAAAGAAGAGCACGGGACCGATCATGAACGGAGCCCCCGCGAATTGATCACGGACAGCACCACATCGTTCCCTCCCCCCTTGCGGGGGAGGGTCAGGGAGGGGGGTGAAACGCGAGCACCTGGAACGGAGTATACCCACCTCTCCACCTCTCCCCCGCAAGGGGGGAGAGAGCCGATCATGCGCGCTGGAAATTCACAAAGCAACATATCCAACATCCTCACCGGTACGGCGCGTCGAGTTCGATGCTTTTCGCAATCTCGCGCTCCCAGCGGTCACCGTTGGCGAGCAGTCTCGCCTTGTCATAATAAAGCTCCTCGCGCGTTTCCGTCGCGAATTCGAAGTTCGGACCTTCGACGATAGCGTCGACCGGGCAGGCTTCCTGGCAGAGCCCGCAATAGATGCACTTCACCATGTCGATGTCGTAGCGCACGGTACGGCGCGTCCCGTCGTTGCGGCGCGGGCCGGCTTCGATGGTGATGGCCTGCGCCGGACAGATCGCCTCGCACAGCTTGCAGGCGATGCAGCGTTCCTCACCGTTCGGATAACGGCGCAGCGCATGCTCACCGCGGAAACGCGGCGAGATCGGTCCCTTCTCGAAGGGATAGTTCAGCGTGGGCTTCGGTTTGAAGAAGTATCGCATGGCGAGAATGAACGCCGAGACGAACTCTTTCAGCAGAAGCTGATTGGCTGTGCTTGCTATGCCCATGACGAAAACCTCATTTCGGTGCAAGCCCCGCGAATTGCAGAACACCGGCGACGATGACGACCATAGCCAGCGACAACGGCAGAAACACCTTCCAGCCCAGCCGCATGAGCTGGTCGTAGCGGTAGCGCGGCACGATCGCCTTCGCCATCGCGATCAGGAAGAACATGAAGAACAGTTTCAGCACGAACCAGATCACACCGGGCACCCAGGTGAACGGCGCGAACGGGATCGGCGACAGCCAGCCGCCAAGGAACAGGATCGTCGCCAGCGCGCACATGGTGGTGATGGCGACATACTCGCCGAGCATGAACAGCAGATACGGCGTCGAGCCGTATTCGGTCATGAAGCCGGCGACCAGTTCGGATTCCGCTTCCACCAGATCGAACGGCGGGCGATTGGTTTCCGCCAGCGTCGAGACGTAGAAAATCACGAACATCGGGAACAGCGGCAGCCAGTACCAGCCGAGAATGCCGAGTTTGGTGTCCTGCGCCGCGACCACAGCGGTCAGGTTGAGCGAACCGACGCACAGCAGCACGGTGATGATGACGAAGCCGATCGAGACTTCGTAGGACACCATCTGCGCGGCGGAGCGAAGCGCTGCGAGGAACGGATACTTCGAGTTCGACGACCACCCAGCCATGATGATGCCGTAGACCGACAGCGACGAGATCGCGAAGATGTAGAGAACGCCGACATTGATGTCCGCGATCACCCAGTTGAGGTTGACCGGGATCACCGCCCACGCTGCCAGCGCCAGCACGCACGAGACCAGCGGCGCCAGCAGGAACACGCCCTTGTTCGCGCCGTCCGGAATGGTCGGCTCTTTCAGCACGAACTTCAGCAAGTCCGCAAAGGATTGCAGCAGGCCCCACGGCCCCACCACGTTGGGACCGCGCCGGATCTGCACCGCCGCCCAAATCTTGCGGTCGGCCAGCAGGATGTAGGCGATGGCGATCAGCAGCACCACGAGCAGCAGCACGCTCTGCGCGACCATGATGATGATCGGCCAGAGATAGCCCGTCCATAACTCGCTTGCGAAGAATTCGGTCATCGGATCACGCTTACTCCGCCGCCGTCAGAAGTTGCCCGGAGGCAAGCTTGGAACATTCGGCCATCACCGCGGATGCCCGCGCGATGGGATTGGTCAGGTAGAAGTCCTCGACCGGGCTCTTGAAGGCGCCCTTCTCGACCGAGCCGCCGCGCGCCACAAGCGCTTTCACGCCCGCCGCATCGTTGCCTTCGATCTGGTCGATCCGCATCAGATGCGGCGCGGCCTTGAAGATCGCCTGGCGCAGTTGCCCGAGCGAGTCGAACGGCAGCTTCTTGCCAAGAACGTCCGACAGCGCGCGGATGATCGCCCAGTCCTCGCGCGCATCGCCGGGCGGGAACGCGGCGCGGTTGGCCATCTGCACACGTCCTTCGGTGTTGACGTAGAGACCGGCCTTCTCGGTATAGGCTGCGCCCGGCAGGATCACGTCGGCGCGGTGCGCGCCCTTGTCGCCGTGGGTGCCGATGTAAACCACGAACGTGCCGTCGGCCGGGCTCACATCGTCCGCGCCCAGCGAGAACAGCACATCGAGCGTGCCGAACGTCGTCATCTGCGCGACGTTCAGGCCGCCCGCCCCCGGCGTGAAGCCGATATCGAGCGCACCGACGCGCGAGGCGGCGTTGTGAAGCACCGCAAATCCGTTCCAGCCGTCTTTGAGCACGCCGAGATCGACGGCGAGCTTGGCAGCCTGCGACAGCACCGCCGCGCCGTCGTGACGGGCGGCAACGCCCGCGCCCACCAGCACGATCGGGTGCTTCGCGCCCTTCAGCACGTCGGCGAACGAGTGCTTGCCGGCGGCGAGATCGCCCAGCGTATCGGTACCTGCGCCGAGATGCTCATAATCGTAGGTCAGATCGGCCTTGTCGCCGATCACACCGATCTTGAGCGCACCCGTGCGCCAGCGCTTGCGGATGCGCGCGTTGAGAACGGCAGCTTCCTTGCGCGGATTGGAGCCGACGATCAGCAGCGCGTCGGCCTGTTCGATGCCCGCGATGGTCGGATTGAAGATGTACGACGCGCGGCCCGCCTTCGGATCGAACCCCGCGCCGTCCTGAGTGGCGAAATTGGCCGACCCAAACGAGGTGAGCAATTCCTTGAGCGCGAACATTTCCTCCACCGCGGCGAGATCGCCGGCGATGGCGCCGGTGCGCCGGCCGTCCGAGCGGGCAACCGCCGCGGCGATTGCCGCGAAAGCTTCGGTCCATGTGGCCGCGCGCAGCTTGCCGTTTTCGCGGATGTACGGCCGATCCAGACGCTGCGTGCGCAGACCGTCGACGATGTGGCGCGTCTTGTCCGAAATCCACTCTTCGTTCACGTTCTCATTGACGCGCGGCAGAATGCGCATCACTTCCCGGCCGCGGGTATCCACGCGGATCGCGGAGCCGACCGCATCCATCACATCGATGGACTGGGTTTTGCCCAGTTCCCATGGACGCGCGGCAAATGCGTATGGCTTCGAGGTCAGCGCGCCGACCGGGCAGATGTCGACGAGATTGCCCTGCAACTCGGACGTCAGCGCACTTTGCAGATAGGTCGTGATCTCGACGTCCTCGCCGCGTCCGGTCAGGCCCAGTTCCGGTACGCCGCAAACCTCGGTGGTGAAGCGGACGCAGCGCGTGCACTGGATGCAGCGGTTCATCGAGGTCTTCACCAGCGCGCCGATGTACTTGTCCTCGACCGCGCGCTTGTTCTCCATGAAACGGCTCGTGTCGACGCCGTAACCCATCGCCTGATCCTGAAGATCGCACTCGCCGCCCTGATCGCAGATCGGGCAGTCGAGCGGATGGTTGATCAGCAGGAATTCCATCACGCCTTCGCGTGCCTTCTTCACCATCGGCGATTTGGTCTTGACCGCCGGCAGTTCGCCGTTCGGACCCGGGCGGCAATCGCGCACGGCCCAGGCGCAGCTCGCGACAGGCTTCGGCGAGCCCGCGACCTCTACGAGGCACATGCGGCAGTTGCCGGCGATCGACAGCCGCTCGTGGTAGCAGAAGCGCGGAATTTCGGCGCCAGCCGCCTCGCACGCCTGAAGCAGCGTGTACTCGGCAGGAACGTCAATCTCTTTTCCGTCGACGAGAATCTTGGTCATGCCATTACTCCGCCGCGACCATGTTGACGGGATCGAGAACACCGACATCATCGATGGTCGACTTGCGTGTGAAATCGTCGATGCGCCGTTCGATCTCCGGACGGAAGGCGCGGATCAGACCCTGGATCGGCCAGGCCGCCGCGTCGCCGAGCGCGCAGATGGTGTGACCTTCGACCTGCTTGGTGACTTCCAGCAGCATATCGATCTCGCGCTTGTGGGCGCGGCCTTCGACCATGCGCGACAGCACGCGCCACATCCAGCCGGTGCCTTCGCGGCACGGCGTGCACTGACCGCAACTCTCGTGCTTGAAGAAATAGGAGATGCGCGCGATGGCCGCGACCACATCGGTGGACTTGTCCATCACGATGACGCCGGCGGTGCCGAAGCTCGACTTCACCGCGCGGGTGCCGTCGAAATCCATGATCAGATCCTGGCAATCAGCCGCCGGGATCAGCGGGCACGATGCGCCGCCGGGAATGATCGCCAGAAGGTTGTCCCAGCCGCCGCGAATGCCGCCGCCATGCTTCTCGATCAGTTCCCTGAACGGAATGCTCATCGCGTCTTCGACGACGCACGGCGTGTTGACGTGACCGGAGATGCCGTAAAGCTTGGTGCCGACATTGTTCGGACGGCCAATGGCGGCGAACCACGCCGCGCCCCGGCGCAGGATGTCCGGCGCGACCGCGATCGACTCGACATTGTTGACGGTGGTCGGGCAACCATAAAGACCGACGTTGGCCGGGAATGGCGGCTTCAGGCGCGGCTGGCCCTTCTTGCCTTCGAGGCTTTCGAGCAATGCGGTCTCTTCGCCGCAGATATATGCGCCGGCGCCGTGGTGAACGTAGAGATCGAACGGATAACCGTGAACGTTGTCCTTGCCGATCAGCTTCGCCTCATAGGCCTGATCAACCGCAGCCTGAAGATGCTCGCGCTCGCGGATGAACTCGCCGCGCACATAGATGTAGGCGACATGCGCGCCCATGGCGGCGCTGGCAATCAGGCAGCCTTCGACCAGCAGATGCGGATCGTGCCGCATGATCTCGCGGTCCTTGCAGGTGCCCGGCTCGGACTCGTCGGCGTTGACCACGAGATAGCTCGGACGCCCGTCGGCGTTGTCCTTCGGCATGAACGACCATTTCATGCCGGTCGGGAAGCCCGCCCCGCCGCGCCCGCGCAGGCCGGACGCTTTCATTTCGGCGACGATCCAGTCGCGGCCCCGGTCGATGATCGCCTTGGTGCCGTCCCACGCGCCACGGCGGCGCGCGCCCTCCAGGCCCCAGTCGTCCTGGCCATAGAGATTGCGGAAGATGCGGTCCTTGTCATCGAGCATAGTCGCTACCTTAAGACCCTGAACGCTTGGATTGCTGATAAGCGAGCCCGGCCGCCATCGCGCCGAAGCCAATGGCCCAGAACACGGCTGACTGAAGTTCGGTCTTCAGAATGTAGAAGTTCAGAAAGAAGATGAAGACAGCGGCGCAGACCGCATGAAGTGCAATGTAGCGAAGCGCGGCACCGGTCATGACTTGTCTCCTTTCGGAGGATTCGTCTTTGTGGAGTCGCCCATTGGCGGCTTCGGCGACGGGCGCTCCTGCACGTTGGCAGCCTCGGTCTGCTTCTTGGACTCGGCGTCCGTGAGCACAGGCTTGTTCGGTGCGGATACGCTGCCCTTGTTGTCGTTGCTCGCAGGGGTGGTGAGCGACGTCGGCCCGCCGGCCGGCGCGGCATACTGGCGATCAATCTGCGGGCCGGGCTTGGGCAAATTGCCAGTCTCGAAGCCGTCGAGCACCCTGTTCAGGCTCTCGGGCGTCAGATCCTCATAGGTGTCCTTCCAGATCATCACCATCGGCGCATTCACGCAGGCGCCGAGGCACTCGACCTCTTCCCACGAGAAGTTGCCGTCGGCCGATACGTGGAACGGATCATGATGGATGCGATGCTTGCAGACCTCGATCAGGTCTTTCGCGCCGCGCAGCATGCACGGCGTCGTGCCGCAAACCTGCACATGCGCCTTCTTGCCGACGGGCTCGAGCTGGAACATCGTGTAGAACGTCGCGATTTCCAGCACGCGGATGTAGGGCATCTCGAGCAGGTCCGCGACGGCACGGATCGCAACCTCCGACACCCAGCCGTCGTGCTGTTCCTGCACGCGCCACAGGATCGGGATCACCGCGGACTGCTGACGGCCCGGCGGGTATTTCTCGATCTGGGCTTTCGCCCACGCCAGATTCTCCGCGCTGAACGCGAAGCTTGCGGGCTGCACCTCTTTCGGAGCCAAACGGCGGACGGCCATCGTTTAAGTCTTTCGATCTTTCATTGCGCCAATTCTATTGCGTCAAGTCTTACTGCGTTAAGTTTCACTGCGTCATGGCGCGGCGCGCGTTGCCTGAATTCATGCTGTAGATACGCTGTTCCCAGAACGCGCTCGAGGTCGCGAACACGTTGTAGCCGACGTGCGAGGCGACCTTGATGCGGTCGAGCGTGGAGAGCTGGGTCAGCGCTTCGAAACGATCCGTTGCCGGATCGTGGATGATTGCCTTCATCGGCGTCTGTTCGAGAATGTAGCGCGACACGCTGTGGGTCGGATCGTTGCCGTGCTCCTCGCAGACCACGACCGAATCCGTCTCCAGAAGCCGTTTGCCGCCCTTCATGGCGTCGATCTCGACGCCTTCGACGTCCAGCTTGATGATGTACTTGCCCTGCGCCAGGATCTTGCCGTCCTCGATCAGGTTATCGAGTGCAAGCACCTGCACCTCTTCGCCTCCCGCATCCGCACCGCCTGCGATGCTGAACGCCTCGTGGCGGTTGCCCGACAGGCGCGCCGTGCCACGCGCGGAGCCGATAGCGGCATTGATCGCTTCGAACCGGCCGCCGTTGATCTTCGCATTGTGAGCGAGACGCGGGAAATTCCGCGATGACGGCTCCATCGCAATCGACGGACGCGAGCCGAAACGCTGGCTGGACACCATCACCGACCAGTAGCCGTAGTTCGCGCCGCAATCGATCAGCGTGTAATTCACGTCCTTGGAGTCGAGCAGAAACAGCTCAAGTTCGTCTTCGTACTTGAACGTCCGGTTGAGGAGCTTGCTCCAGTAACCGTCGCCGTAAGGAAATGAGAATGCAGCGTCCGGGTTGAGCATGACGTTGATGTCGCGCTCGGACAGAAACAGCGTCTTCAGGAGATTGGCCGCGCTGTTGTAACCGCGATGCGAGATGTACGCCCCGACCTTGGATCCAGCGAGCAGCGCGAAGCCGATGGTGCGCTCCCAGGGCGTTGCCCCGCGCATGTCACCGGTCGTGCGGTCGAACAGGATCGGCGGCTGGGTCATCAGCGATCCACCTCACCGAACACGATATCGAGCGAACCGAGGATGGCCGAGACGTCAGCGAGCAGATGGCCCTTGCAGATGAAGTCCATCGCCTGAAGGTGAGCGAAGCCCGGCGCGCGGATCTTGCACTTGTACGGCTTGTTGGTGCCATCGGCGACCAGGAACACGCCGAACTCGCCTTTCGGCGCTTCGACCGCGGCATAGACTTCGCCGGCAGGCACGTGAACGCCTTCGGTGTAGAGCTTGAAGTGATGGATCAGCGCTTCCATCGAGCGCTTCATCTCACTGCGGCGGGGCGGCGCGATCTTGTTGTCCTCGACGACAACCGGGCCCTGCCCTTCAGGCGCGCGCAGCTTCTCGATGCACTGCTTCATGATGCGCACGGACTGGCGCATCTCTTCCATGCGGATGCAGTAGCGGTCGTAGCAGTCGCCGTTCTTGCCGATCGGAATATCGAAATCCATCTCGGCGTAGCATTCGTAAGGCTGCGACTTGCGCAGATCCCACGCCGCGCCCGAGCCGCGCACCATCACGCCGGAGAAACCCCACTCCCACGCCTGATCGAGAGTCACCACGCCGATATCGACATTGCGCTGCTTGAAGATGCGGTTGTCGGTGAGAAGCGTTTCGAGATCGTCCACGACCTTGAGGAACGGATCGCACCAGGCCTCGATGTCGTCGATCAGCTTCGGCGGCAGGTCCTGATGCACACCGCCGACGCGGAAGAATGCGGCGTGCATGCGCGAGCCGGAGGCGCGCTCATAGAACACCATCAGCTTTTCGCGCTCTTCGAAGCCCCAGAGCGGCGGCGTCAGCGCGCCGACGTCCATCGCCTGCGTGGTCACGTTCAGCAGATGCGACAGGATGCGGCCGATTTCGCAATAAAGCACGCGGATCAACTGGCCGCGGCGCGGCACCGCGATGCCGAGCAGCTTTTCCGCCGCAAGGCAGAACGCATGCTCCTGATTCATCGGCGCGACGTAATCGAGCCGGTCGAAATAAGGGATCGCCTGCAGATAGGTTTTCTGTTCGATCAGCTTTTCGGTGCCGCGATGAAGCAGGCCGATATGCGGATCGACGCGCTCGACCACTTCGCCGTCAAGCTCGAGCACAAGGCGCAGCACGCCGTGCGCCGCAGGATGCTGCGGTCCGAAGTTGATCGTGAAGTTGCGCATGCCGGTCTGTTCGGCGTTGAGAACCTCGCTCATCAGCCACCTGCCTTTGGTGCCGGCGCCGGTGCGGGCGCAGCAGCCTTTTCATCACCCGGCAGCGTGTAGTCTGCGCCTTCCCACGGCGAGAGGAAATCGAACTTGCGGAATTCCTGATTGAGCCGCACCGGCTCGTACACCACGCGCTTTTCCGCGTCGTCGTAGCGGACCTCGACAAAGCCGGTCAGCGGGAAATCCTTGCGCAGCGGATGGCCGTCGAAGCCGTAGTCGGTCAGCAGGCGGCGCATGTCCGGATGGCCGACGAAGATCACACCATACAGATCGTAAGTCTCGCGCTCGAACCAGTCAGCGCCCGGAAACACCGAGATGATCGACGGCACCTGCGTGGTCTCGTTCGCCTCGCCGTGCAGGCGGACGCGCGCGTTCAGGACCGGCGACATGAGGTGATAGATCACGTCGAAACGGTTCTCGCGGCCCGGATAGTCCACGGCTGTCGCGTCGGTGAAGTTGACGAAGCGGAAGCGCGGATCGGTCTTCAGCACGCGAACGATGTCCACGATCTTCGCAAGATCGACCGAGATCGAGAGCTGGTTGAACGCAACCGAATGCCCGAGCGCCGCGCCTGGAAGCGCGGCCACGATCGTCTGGCCAAGAGCGTCTAGTTTCGCATCATCCATGTGCGATTACCGTTCAATCGTTCCGGTGCGCCGGATCTTCTTCTGCAACAGCAGCACGCCGTAAAGCAGCGCCTCTGCGGTCGGCGGACAGCCCGGAACATAAATGTCGACGGGCACGATGCGATCGCAGCCGCGCACCACCGAATAGGAATAGTGATAATAGCCGCCGCCGTTGGCGCACGAGCCCATCGAGATGACGTAACGCGGCTCCGGCATCTGGTCGTAGACCTTGCGGAGCGCAGGCGCCATCTTGTTGGTCAGCGTGCCGGCGACGATCATCACGTCGGACTGGCGCGGCGACGCGCGCGGCGCGAAGCCGAAGCGCTCGACGTCGTAGCGCGGCATCGACACCTGCATCATCTCGACCGCGCAGCATGCGAGGCCGAAGGTCATCCACATCAGCGAGCCGGTCCGCGCCCATGTGATCAGGTCGTCGGTCGCGGCAACGAAGAAGCCCTTGTCGGACAGTTCGCTGTTGATCTCCAAGAAATACTTGTCGTCCGCGCCGACCGGCTGGCCGGTGCGCGGATCGATAATCCCTGTCGCGGCCTGAGAGACGGCGGGCTGCATGATCGAAGGCGCCGGGTTCGGGCTCAATCCCATTCCAGGGCTCCCTTCTTCCACTCATACGCAAAGCCGACAGTCAGCACGGCGAGGAACACCATCATCGACCAGAACCCGGTGAGGCCGAGCTTTCCGAACGCCACCGCCCACGGAAACAGGAAGGCGACTTCCAGATCGAAGATGATGAAAAGGATGGCAACCAGATAGAACCGCACATCGAATTTCATGCGCGC
Organism: Afipia sp. DC4300-2b1; assembly: GCF_049895725.1. Lineage (NCBI taxonomy): Bacteria > Pseudomonadati > Pseudomonadota > Alphaproteobacteria > Hyphomicrobiales > Nitrobacteraceae > Afipia > Afipia sp. DC4300-2b1. The sequence continues at coordinate 27,183 of NZ_JAFCSX010000005.1, read as the reverse complement.
ATCGTCGAATGCATTGAAGCCGCATTCATAGGCAGAAAGCTTTTCCGGATCCGGCTGCTGATAGGCGACGATGAACGGTGCGATCAGAAGCGCAAGACCGATCACGGTCGCGACCCCGATAAACACCACAAGTGGCAGGTAATTCTGCAGAATTCCGCCCATCGGCGACCTCATGCTGCCCGATTTTGTCCCGCAGATTCGCGAAACATTGGAATGGTTCGAAAGGGATAGCGCAGCGCAACAGGGAGGGCAAGACAAGCTGTTTTGAGGCCTGATCCGCTGTTATTGCCGATCGGAAACCCCGCCTGCGCCGGCACCTCCCGCCACCAATAAGCTCCACCGATTGACCCATGCGCGGGGCTTATTGGCAGCAAAGCGAGACGGGGAAACGACGCAGGGAACAACGGGATATGCGACCTTCGGCGTAGTCCCTGATCCCGGGCGCCGTTTATGACAAGATGCGCGCGATTTCCTTGCCGCATGCAACCGTGTCGGCCTGTCCGCCGAGATCCCGCGTCCGCAGCTTCTCGTCTGCCAGAACGGTCTCGATCGCCGTCACAATCGCCTTGCCCGCTTCCGGCTCGCCGAGATGATCCAGCATCATTGCCGCCGACCATATCTGCCCGACCGGATTGGCAATCCCCTTCCCGGCAATGTCCGGCGCTGACCCGTGAACCGGCTCGAACAGCGAGGGAAACTTGCGTTCCGGATTGAGACTGCCGGACGGGGCGATCCCGATGGTGCCGGTACAGGCCGGACCGAGGTCCGACAGGATGTCCCCAAACAGGTTGGAGCCGACCACGACATCGAACCAGTCGGGATGCAGGACGAAGTTCGCGGCCAGAATATCAATATGATACTTGTCCCACTTCACGCCCGGATAGGCCTTGGCCATCTCCTCCACCCGCTCGTCCCAGTACGGCATGGTGATCGAGATGCCGTTTGATTTCGTCGCGGACGTCAGGTGCTTTTTCGGGCGGCTTTGCGCAAGCTCAAAGGCGAACTTCAGAATCCGGTCGACGCCTGTGCGTGACATGACGCTTTCCTGGATCACCACCTCGCGGTCGGTCCCCGGAAACATGCGGCCGCCGATGGACGAATATTCGCCCTCGGTGTTCTCGCGTACGACGAAAAAGTCGATATCGCCGGGCTTTCTGCCGGCCAGCGGCGACTTCACGCCGGGCATCAGGCGAACAGGCCGAAGGTTCACATACTGGTCGAACTCCCGGCGAAACTGGATCAGCGATCCCCACAGCGAAATGTGGTCCGGCAGGATAGATGGCATGCCCACCGCGCCGAAGAAGATCGCATCGTGGCTGCCGATCTGGGCCTTCCAGTCGTCCGGCATCATCTTGCCGTGCTTCTGGTAGTAGTCACAGGAGGCGAAGTCAAAGCTGTCGAGGGTCAGTTCAAAGTTGAACTTCTTGGCCGCCGCTTCCAGCACCCGCAGTCCCTCGGGGACCACTTCCTTGCCGATGCCGTCGCCGGGAATTACGGCCAGTCTGTACTTCCTGTTGGTCCCGGTGCTGGTGGTCGGCATTAAATGTTTCCCCACATGATTTTGAGCGCGGTCGATCCTGCGTCGCCGGGCAGCAATACAGGAGATAACGTCCCGGCTGAAATGACAATCGTGCTGGGTGGGGATGCCCGTGGCGCGGCCGTATGAGCGGTCGGTCCGGCCCCGTGCGGCACGCGCCGTCCGGGACCCGCCGAAGTCAGGCGGAAAATTCCGCCCGGTGGAGTTCGACGAACTCAGGAACCGTCAGAGGCGGACGGCCTGTGACACGCTCGATGATATCGTTGGTGCCGGCGAAGATGCCGTCCTGATAGTCCTGCGCCACCTCGCACAGGTGTTGAACCAGGTGCTGCGGCGCATGCAGGCTTTCAAGCTGCGCCTTGAAGTCCGGAATGGACTGCGCGGTGTAGCTGATCTTCTTGCCGAGCACCGTGCTGACCTGTGCAGCGATCTCATGGTGGTTCATTTCGGTGGAACCATAGAGAGGATAGGTCTTTCCGGCATGAGGTGCCGGGTCCCTCAAAATCGCAGCGATCAACCGCCCCTGATCTTCTCCCGCGATCGGCGCGTGACGCCCCTCCCCGAACGGCAGCACGATCTGGCCCGTCGAAGCTATCCTGCTGCCGCGGCCGAAATACAGAAGCCACTGGGCGAAGAAGGTCGGGCGCAGATGCACGACCGGAATGCCGTACCGATCCAGCATCCGTTCACAGACCCAGTGCTGGCGAGCCGCGTTGCTCTTGGCATCCGAACGCGCCGAAATCTGCGACATGTTCACGATGAACTTCACACCCGCTTCTGAAGCCGCCTGCGCGAAATACGCTGTCGCATCGACCAGTCCACTCCGGATCGGATAGACAAAATAAGCTGCCGTCACGCCCCTGGTTGCGGCCCGCACGGCAGCGAGGTCCAGCAGATCGCCGACCATCACCTCCGCGCCGAGGTCCCGCAACGCATCGGCGCGCGCGTCATCCCTGTGAACGAACGCCCGTACCCTGGCGCCCGCCTGTCTCAATTCGCGAACGGCGGCCTTCCCTGTCGATCCCGTCGCGCCCGTCACCAGCATCAAATCGCTCATTTTCATCTCCTCAGATATTAAGAGCATATGCTCCTATTATCCAAGCCGGTCTTTGGCAATGGCTTGACAAAAACAAGAGAATGTTCTCCTAATTTTTTGATCCCCGGCCGCGACGGCCGGAACTCTTGAAACAGGAATCGGACAGGTCATGGCGCAACCGGGACTGGACACGTGCAACTGCTTCGCCGTGCGCAAGGCGGCGCGCCGCATGACACAGATCTACGACGCCGCGCTTGCGCCCTCAGGCGTGCGGGTGACGCAGTTCATGCTCCTGATGGCGCTGAACAAGGAAGGCGGCCTGTCGGTGAACCGGCTGGCCGAACTGATGGTGATGAATCGCACCACGATGGGGAAGAATCTCCGCCCCCTCGAACGCGATGGCCTCGTCGACGTCAGGGTTTCAAAGGAAGACCGTCGCAGCCGCGACATCCTGCTCACGCGAAAAGGCCGCTCCCTCCTCGACAAGGCTTATCCGCTCTGGCGGAACGCCCACGACAGCTTCGAACAGAAGCACGGCGCGCGGTTTGCGGCGCAATTTCGCTCCGTACTCAGCGCGGTCACAGACTGATCGTGTAAAAAGTCTGCAGTGCTTGACTTGGCAGGGCGGCACCTTTAAGTCCGGGACCCTGCGGTCCGCTGATGCGGCCTTGCGGGAGTAGCTCAGTTGGTTAGAGCGCCGGCCTGTCACGCCGGAGGTCGCGGGTTCGAGCCCCGTCTCTCGCGCCAAATTATCTCATAAAAACAATCAGTTCCTACTTCGCACGGTCACGCCGGCTACGCCGTCCGTCCGGGATCGGGCCGACACGCCACGCCCGTTCCGAGGCCACATTTGCGAGGGTGTTGTTGCATTTCCCCTTGTGTGTCAGGCTCTTTTCCACCGCCGATTTAAATAAGGCGCTATTTACGGGCAAAACTCGTAGTCAGGACGCTCCCGAATCAAATAAGCCCTGATGTATCGTTAGTTTTGTGAAGCCTAGTATCCACGAGGAGGGCCAAATATGGCAAAGAAAGCAGCTACCCCAGCGACCGTCACTTTGAAGCACCTTGCCGCCGCTCTCGCCGAAGAGCACGAGTTGTCGAAGAAGACCGCTGAAACCATCCTCGGCGACCTCGTCACCAAGATCACCAAGCACCTCAAGAAGGGCGAGCGTATCCGCATCGTCGGCCTCGGAATCCTCCAGGTCCGCAAGCGCGCCGCCCGCATGGGCCGCAACCCGGCAACCGGCGAAGCGATCCACATCAAGGCGAGCAAGAAGGTTGCTTTCCGCGCTGCCAAGGAATTGAAGGAAGCCGTCTAAGACCGGCATCCAGACTTTAAAGGCCCTGACGCCATTCCGGCTCCGCCGGGATGGCGTTTTCTTTTGGGTGGCGCTTTTACATCTGTGGGTTAAGTAAACACAACAGCATTGCGTATCGCTCGCCGTCACCCTGAGGTGCCGTAGCGGAGCGAAGGCCTCGAAGGGCGACGGCGCGGCGCCCATGCCGCGCATCCTTCGAGGCTCGCAGCAAACGCGGCTCGCACCTCAGGATGACGGAGCAAATTTGGCGATCAATTTCTCCCACACCGTTCTCGACCGCTTCCTGCGCTATGTGCGCATCGACACCCAGTCGGACGCGTCATCACCCACCTGCCCGTCCACCGAGAAGCAGAAAGACCTCGGCCGCCTGCTCGCGCAGGAGTTGCGCGATCTCGGTCTGACCGACGCGCACATGGACGAGCATGGCTACGTCTATGCGACGCTGCCCGCCAATACCGGCAAGACCGTCCCTGTGATCTGCTTCTGCTCGCACATGGATACCTCGCCGGACTGCACCGGCAAGGATGTGAAGCCGCAGATCGTGCGCAACTACCAGGGCGGCGACATCGTTCTGCCCGCCGATCCGTCCCAGGTTATTCGCGCGGCGGACAATCCGGCGCTCAAAGACCAGATCGGCAGCGACATCGTCACCACCGACGGCACCACGCTGCTCGGGGCCGACAACAAGGCCGGCGTCGCCGAAATCATGGATGCGGTTCAGGTCCTGATCGCCAATCCACAGATAAAACACGGCGCGATCAAAATTCTTTTCACGCCGGACGAGGAAATAGGCCGCGGAGCGGACAAGGTCGATCTGAAGAAGCTCGGCGCCGCCTTCGGTTACACCATTGACGGCGAAAGCGCGGGCCACCTCGAGGACGAGACGTTCTCGGCGGATGGTGTGACCATCACCATCCAGGGCGTCAGCATCCATCCGGGCTTCGCCAAGGGGAAGATGGAGCACGCGCTCAAGATCGCCTCCCGCATCGTCGACCGGCTGCCGAAGGACCTTGCCCCGGAAACCACCGAGGGCCGTGAAGGCTTCCTGCATCCGGTCGGGCTTCAGGGCGGCCTCGACAGCGCCGTGCTGTCGCTGATCGTGCGTGACTTCACCGTGCAGGGCCTGAAAGAAAAGGAGGCGCTGCTGGAGGACATCGTGCGCGGCGTCATGAAGGACTTCCCGCACTCGTCCTATACCTTTGAGGTCAAGGAACAGTACCGCAACATGAAGGAAGTTCTCGACCGCCATCCGCAAGTGGTCGAGTACGCACTGGAAGCGATCGATCGCGCGGGGCTTCAGCCGGTCCTCAGCAGCATTCGCGGCGGCACCGATGGCTCGCGGCTGTCCTTCATGGGACTGCCCTGTCCCAACGTCTTCGCCGGTGAGCATGCCTTCCACTCGCGCCTCGAATGGGTCAGCGTTCAGGACATGGAAGCGGCGGTGCGGACCATCGTGCATCTCGCCGCGATTTGGGAGGAAAAGGCATGATCCGGATTGTGAACCGCCTCGCCGCGCTGCTCGCGTTCGCTCTCCTTGTGCCGCTCAGCGCACAGACGCAGGAGCCGCGCTTCGACATGACGGTCACGGCCGATGCTACCAAGGCCAACGGCAGCCCATGGGACGGTGTGCCGCGGCTTGGCAATTCAAAGCTCAATCTCAACGCCGCGCCCGACATCGCGGTCTGCCTCGTGCGCGCGAATGCCAAACCGGACTGCCTGTGGAAACCGCAGGGACGCCGTCTGCTGTCGCAATGTCAGAACGCATGGACCTGCAGGTTCGACAATGTGGCGCTCGCACCGCTGCCGATTGGTCTGGTCTTTATCGACATCGATGCACGCAACCACGACATCATCGATGTCGCTGTCCTCACCGACAGAACCGACGCCAGGGCGAACGACGAGATCGCGGATTCGCTGCGCACCGCGATGAGCGTGCTGACGCCGCACCGCTCCGAGGACACAAAGGAGCGTCTCGTCCGCAGCGCGAAGCTGCTGGCGCTGGCCGATTGCGCGGACGGCAAGCCGTGCCGGCTGACGCAATCGCAGTTCGTGCTGACCAAGAAATAGTGGGGCGGCGCTAACCCAAGATCAATTTGGCTCGTCAATCTGCGAGCGACACTCTTGTTTCGCTTCTGGTCATTTGATTTTATTTCAAACCGGGTTGAATTTGTTTGACTAATTCAGTGGGGATGTCCTTGAGCGAAAAACTCCAAATCGGCGATCTCGTGCAAATCAAATCCGGCGGCCCTCGCATGACCGTTTCGTCTCCGCAGGGCATCTACGGCTATGACAGCCAAGAGTCCGTCCATTGCGTTTGGTTCAATGGATCGACACGATTGGAGGAATTATTTGCTGCTGAATACCTCGAAAAGATCGAAAGCCGCAAATGACAACAATTGCCGAAGGCATTAGCGCGGTCAGCACCGCACTTGGAATTGTAAAGACACTGCGAGAGATCGACCGCGGAGTTCAAGAGGCAGAATTCAAGCTCCAAGTAGCTAATGTGACTTCTGCGTTAGCTGATGCAAAAGTTGCCCTTGTGGAAGCGCAGGAAGCAGCACGCCTTCAAAAGGAAGAGTTGGAAAAGCTGCGTTCAGCGGTGCGCTACCGTGAAGAAGAAACAATCAAAGTTCAAGGATTCTTGTTTCGCAAGCAGGATGATGGGCCAAGAGGAAAAGCATTCTGCCCCGTATGCAGTGATGAGGGGCGCTACATCCATCTTCGCATAGTGCCAACAAAGGACGGGAACGTGAACAAATGCCCGCGCTGCAACTCAAATTACGGCTGGCAAGTCCCAGAATTCACTGAGTAGCAGACGGGTTGGCAACCGCAGATACTCACCCCCGCATCCGCAACTGAAGCATCGGCAACACCTCATAACGTGCGCCGATGTTGGCCTTGACCATCGGGTCCTCCGCAACGATGGCGCGGACATCGTCGGCGCTCTCGTCGTCGGTCATTTCGAACAACGACATGCCCCAGCCGCCCGCCGGATCGGCCACCGGCCCGTGCGCGAGAACGCCGCCCTGCTCCAGCAAGGCCTGCAAGAACTCGCCGTGCGATTTCATCAGCACCTTTTGCTCGGGGGTCATGGTCTTGAGGAAGTCCGGCCCCGGAGGAACGAAGCGGCAAAGGAAGTACTTCATCTGAAACTCCGCAGTGGAAAAGAAACGAGGAATAGTCCGCTTGAAAGAATGTCTAGGCCGTCAAGATGGCGGCGCCATGACTCCGCTTCGTGACGCGATCCATCATGGCACTGCCGGCTGAGCGGCCGATGTCATGCGCGGCCGGCCAGTCAAACGGTGTCCAAGGCGATTAAAGGGCATTTCGATACAGGTCCACGAGATCCAGGCCACGGGAATGGTGCACGCGATGACGACGGCAGCGACAGCGATACCCGCCTCCAGAGGATGCGCCGCCGCCCACGGATATTGACGCACCCGGTCGCAAATCAACTCCAGGAACAACACGTTGAAAAGGTAGAAGCTGAAGCTGATCCTGCCGAGGAATTGCGAGATGCTGCCGGACAGAAACGCCTCGATCGCAGGGGTGCGGCGATAGTAAACCATCGCGACAAGCACGGCGATCGAAGCCTCCCGCAGCGGCCAGCGAAGAACAATCGCGCAGGCGATTGCGCCGATCCATGACCATGTCGGGAGCGCTGACGCGACCGCCCTGCCAGCTCTTGTCGGAATGAGAGCCCCCAGCGCGAAACAATACCAGGAGCCCCTGAAATACGTGAGATAACCGTCAAGCTGAGGTAATTCGAGCAGATACATCAGGCCGAAAGCGACAAAAGCCAGTCCCCATCCCCTGCTCGCCCGATACCCCAGATAGGACAGGAGCAGAAACAACGGCGCAATCATCTCGGCGTTCAGCGTCCAGGTCGCGCCATTCACCTTGAAATCATAAAGCAGCGCGTTGCTGATAAAATCGTCGAGTGTGATCCCGCGCCCGCCGGCCGCGAAAGCCAGTGAACAGGCGACAAGGCAGACAAACAGCGCCGGATAAATCCGGAAGACGCGGCGAACGTAAAACTTCACGGCGACACCGCCGATGCCGCCCTCCTCGCGCATCAGGCTGCGAAACAGAACCGCACCGCTCAAGACGAAGAACAGCATGACGGCTGCCTCGCCGTCGAAAATCTTCAGAAAGACTTTTGTTAATCCTTCGTAGGGATCAAAATTCGACCAGTGGCCGCGCAGGATTCTCTCGATCTGTGTCGCGTCCAATCCAAGAACCGAGTGAAAGACGACGACAACGATCGCGGCATAACCGCGAAGGCCGTCCAGCCCGGCATTTCGTTCCTCCGCCATGCTTGCCGCCATAGCTGGGCCTGCCGCTTTGAAAAGTGGCTGCTTCATTCGGGAAAGCCGCGAATAACTTGCGTGGGAACGGGTGTTGGAAAAACAGAATGGTAGGCGGCGACGGATTCGAACCGCCGACCCTCTCGGTGTAAACGAGATGCTCTAACCAGCTGAGCTAGCCGCCCTCAATGTTCGCCGAACGAGCGACGATGCCCGCGTGTTTTAGCCGGGCGGACACCTTCGGCGCAACCCGGCATCGCCGTCATTTGAGGGCATCGGACATAAAAAACGGCGCCCGAAGGCGCCGTTTTATCATCAATTCCGCGTATCGCTCAGTGCGCAGTGGTCAGGCCGCCTGTGGTCTCATCGGCCTCAGGCGTTGCCAGCGCCTTGACGTCCTCTTCCCAGACGATCGGGGTCGGAACCCGCACCAGCGCCTTGGCCAGCACTTCGTCCATCCGCGCGACCGGGATGATTTCCATGCCGCCCTTGATGGCGTCGGAAATCTCCGTGAGGTCCTTGGCGTTGTCCTCAGGAATGAAGACCGTCTTGATGCCGCCACGCGCGGCCGCAAGCAGCTTCTCCTTCAGACCGCCGATCGGCAGCACCCGGCCCCGCAGCGTGATCTCGCCGGTCATGGCGACATCGTGCCGGATCGGAATGCCGGTCAGCACCGAGACGATGGACGTCGTCATCGCGACACCGGCAGACGGACCATCCTTCGGCGTCGCACCTTCCGGCACGTGCACGTGGATGTCGCGGCGGTCGAACAGCGGCGGCTCGATGCCGTAGTTGATCGCTCGCGAGCGGACGTAGGACGCAGCAGCCGAAATCGACTCCTTCATCACGTCGCGCAGGTTGCCCGTCACCGTCATGCGGCCCTTGCCGGGCATCATGACGCTTTCGATGGTCAGCAGCTCGCCGCCCACCTCGGTCCACGCCAGACCGGTCACAACACCGACCTGGTCCTCGCTGTCGATCTCGCCGTAGCGATACTTCGGCACACCGAGGAACTCCTCGACCACGGCCGCGGTCACCTTCACCGACTTCTTCTTCGAGATCATGAGTTCCTTCACACCCTTGCGGGCCAGTGTCGAAATCTCACGCTCGAGGTTACGCACGCCCGCTTCGCGGGTGTAGCGGCGGATCAGGAACAACAGCGCTTCGTCGTCGATCGACCATTCCTTCGAGTTCAGGCCGTGCTTGGCGATCGCGTTCGGGATGAGATGCTTGCGGGCGATCTCGACCTTCTCGTTCTCGGTGTAGCCGGCGATGCGGATGATCTCCATGCGGTCCATCAGCGGTCCGGGAATATTGAGCGTATTCGCGGTCGTGATGAACATCACGTTGGAGAGGTCGTAATCCACCTCGAGGTAGTGATCGTTGAACGTGCCGTTCTGCTCGGGGTCGAGGACCTCAAGCAAAGCCGACGACGGATCGCCGCGGAAGTCGGCGCCCATCTTGTCGATCTCGTCCAGCAGGAACAGCGGGTTCGAGGTCTTCGCCTTGCGCATCGACTGGATGATCTTGCCGGGCATCGAGCCGATGTAGGTGCGGCGGTGTCCGCGGATTTCCGCTTCATCCCGCACGCCGCCCAGCGACACGCGCACGAACTCACGTCCGGTCGCCTTCGCGATCGACTTGCCAAGCGAGGTCTTGCCGACGCCCGGAGGGCCGACGAGGCACAGGATCGGTCCGGTCAGCTTGTTGGCGCGGGACTGCACGGCGAGATACTCGACGATGCGGTCCTTGACCTTCTCAAGCCCGTAGTGATCCGAGTCGAGCACTTCCTGCGCGGCAACGAGGTCCTTCTTCACCTTGGACTTCTTGCCCCATGGAATCGACAGCAGCCAGTCGAGATAGTTGCGCACGACCGTCGCCTCGGCGGACATCGGAGACATCTGCCGCAGCTTCTTCAGTTCATGCGCCGCCTTCTCGCGAGCTTCCTTCGAGAGCTTGGTCTTGTTGATCTTCTCTTCGAGATCAGCAAGTTCGTCGCGGCCTTCGTCGTCGCCGAGCTCCTTCTGGATCGCCTTCATCTGCTCGTTGAGGTAGTACTCGCGCTGGGTCTTCTCCATCTGGCGCTTGACGCGCGAGCGGATCTTCTTCTCGACCTGCAGCACCGAGATCTCGCTCTCCATCAGGCCCATCACCTTCTCAAGGCGCTGGGAGACGGACAACGTTTCCAGGATGGTCTGGCGGTCGGAGATCTTGACGGCGAGGTGCGACGCCACAGTGTCCGCGAGCTTCGCGAAATCCGTGATCTGCTGAACGACGCCCACCACTTCGGCGGAAATCTTCTTGTTCAGCTTCACATAGCTCTCGAAGTCGGAGACGACCGAACGCGACAAGGCCTCCGCCTCGACGCTTTTCGCATCGAGATCGGCAAGCGCGGTGACGCTGGCTTCATAGAAATCGGTACGGTCGGCGTACTTACCGGCCTTGCCGCGCTCCAGGCCCTCGACCAGCACCTTCACGGTACCGTCGGGAAGCTTCAGGAGCTGCAGCACGCTGGCGAGCGTGCCGATCTCGTAAATGGAGTCCGGAGCCGGATCATCATCGGACGCGTTCTTCTGCGTCGCGAGGAAGATCAGCGCATCGTTCTTCATCACCTCTTCGAGCGCCTTGATCGACTTCTCGCGGCCGACGAACAGCGGCACGATCATGTGCGGGAAGACGACAATGTCGCGAAGCGGCAGCACCGGATAGGAGTGGCTTTCGCCGTGAACGATGACTGGACGAGGCTTTGAGGCAGTTGTCATGCCCATATTCCTTTTGTTGCGCCCCCTTGCACGCAGTCCGCTGAACGCGACCGCCACAAGGTGCCTTGTGTGCCGGATAAAGAAAGAGCTCTTTTGAGCCAGTGGCCGTGGTGCGGCCTCTCCCTGCCCGGGTAGCTTTTGCTGCGACTCGGTCGACTGACGTTGCGGCAGCACATCATTAGGTGGCTATCGCATATGGGGGTGTCAAGAGAGCGGAAACCCCCGCCAGTCTTGGGTTTTTCCTGGATTGTTCTAATGTCGCAGAAGGCAAGAAACCGGCTGCCGAGGGGTCGGCAGCCGGTTTGTGTTGAAAACCTGGACGGTTCCGTCTGCCCGTTAGGCGCTTGCGCTGCTTTCCGCCTTGAGATCGGAACGATCTGCGTAGATGTACAGCGGACGCGCCGTCGCCTCGACCACTTCGCGCGAGATAACGACTTCTTCCACACCTTCGAGGCCCGGAAGATCGAACATGGTCTCGAGCAGAATGCTTTCGAGGATCGACCGCAACCCGCGCGCGCCGGTCTTGCGCTCGATGGCCTTGCGGGCCACCGCGCCAAGCGCCTCGTCAGCGAAGGTCAGTTCGATGTTCTCCATCTCGAACAGCCGCTGGTACTGCTTCACCAGCGCGTTCTTCGGATCGGTCAGGATCTTCTTGAGCGAAGCCTCATCCAGATCCTCGAGCGTCGCCACCACCGGCAGACGTCCGACGAATTCCGGGATAAGGCCGTACTTCAGCAGATCCTCTGGCTCGACCTCGCGGAAGATTTCACCGGTGCGGCGATCTTCCGGCGCCAGAACCTGAGCGGCGAAGCCGATCGAGGTGGTCCGGCCGCGCGAGGAGATGATCTTCTCCAGGCCCGAGAAAGCGCCACCGCAGATGAACAGGATGTTGGTCGTGTCCACCTGCAGGAACTCCTGCTGCGGATGCTTGCGGCCACCCTGCGGCGGCACGGAAGCCACGGTGCCTTCCATGATCTTCAGCAGAGCCTGCTGCACGCCCTCACCCGACACGTCGCGCGTGATCGACGGGTTGTCGGACTTGCGCGAAATCTTGTCGATTTCGTCGATGTAGACGATGCCACGCTGCGCCCGCTCGACATTGTAATCGGCAGCCTGGAGCAGCTTCAGGATGATGTTCTCGACGTCCTCACCGACGTAACCGGCCTCAGTGAGGGTCGTGGCGTCTGCCATCGTGAACGGCACATCGAGGATGCGGGCGAGCGTCTGCGCGAGCAGCGTCTTGCCCGAGCCGGTTGGGCCGATCAGCAGGATGTTCGACTTCGCCAGCTCAACATCGTTGTGCTTGGTCTGATGGTTCAGACGCTTGTAGTGGTTGTGGACTGCGACCGAGAGCACCTTCTTGGCGTGCTGCTGACCGATCACGTAGTCGTCCAGAACCTTGCAGATTTCCTTTGGCGTCGGAATACCGTCGCGCGACTTCACCAGCGACGACTTGTTCTCCTCGCGGATGATGTCCATGCACAGTTCGACGCATTCATCGCAGATGAATACCGTCGGGCCCGCAATGAGTTTGCGGACTTCATGCTGGCTCTTCCCGCAGAACGAGCAATAGAGAGTGTTCTTTGAATCGCTCGTACCGACCTTGCTCATTCCTATCTCCGTCCGCCGCTCGATCTTGTTTTAGGGGCTCGCCCCATCCCGGCACACACCGTGATGATGTGTAGATAGGAGCAAAAACCGTACCAAAAAAGACCCGTCACCTCAGTTACCGCACGAATCACGGCTCAATCGAATCCTGATCCTACGGTGCCTAGCCAACCATGGTGACACCCGACTATCAAGAATTCGCTAACCGCCCAATTACTCAACTCCGTGATCTTGGCGCAATTTTGCGCGTTTTCAGGAGCTTGGCCTGTCGAATTCATTGCAGCGTTGCGGGAATGACACGGGCTTTTGCCCGATGGAACTCCGCCGGCGGCCGCCAATGGGCAGTTATGTACCCAGGATACCTTTGAGGCCCGCATATATCGACCCGGCCGCTGTGGACAAGATGCCGAGCAGCGGACCTGCTGTGCGCATCAATTCCTGAATAATCCGCGCCCGGCGCCGGAGCTGATCCTCCCCGACATACGGCCCCAGGAGACGCGCGACACGGTAGGCCGCGATATTCGGCCGATCGACCTGGGAGAGCGAGCTGGCCAGAAGTTGAAGTATCAGAATTCCCAGGATGTTTCCGGTGAGGAACGCCAGCGCGATGCTCGCCGAGTATTCGAGCACCTCGCGCCATTCCACCCACCCCCTCGGCAGAATGGGAACATGATCGTTCAGGCCCGTCACGGTCAGCATGCAGAACACGCTGAGCAGCGCCGTGAGGATGCCGACGAGCGCGGCGCCGCGATATCCGATCTTCTGGATCGCGTAGATGGCAAAGCCGAACGGCAACGGAATGATCACCGAGGCGATGCGCAGATACAGCGGCGATACATTCAGCAAGATGGTCACGATGACATGCGCCGCGACCAGCAGGATCGCCGGGACCAGAATGTAGCCGATGCTGTGAACCGCGAACGATCTGACAGGATGACGCCGCCGGTAGAGCCGCGCACTGACGTTATCGAATTCGCGCCTGATCTTCTCGATATCCGCGACGATGCCTTCGATCTCGCGAAGCACCGGACGGACCACCCGCAGATCACGCGAGCAGTGCTTGCAGACCAGCGCTTCGTCTTTCACCTTCTCGGCGCAGAAAGGGCATTCCATCAGGATGCCGTCGCGTAAGATTTGGCCCCGGACATATCAGTTCCGCCGCAGTGTGAGGCGCTGGCGGAGCCGGAGCGCCTCGAGTTCCGCCTTCGCCTGCACAAGCTCTTCGCTGGCCAGCGCGCGCTTGCGCAGCAGGTCGTCGCGCTCAGCGATCAGCGATTCCGGAATCGTGATGTCACGCGAACACGAGCTGCACACCAGCGCCTCGGCTGCGGTGGGCTGTGCGCAAAAAGGGCAATGCGCCGGCATGCCGCTCAGGGAGCGACTTTGAGGGTGAAGCTGGTGCTCGCGGTGCGGCCTTCCGAATCCTTCACATCCACGCGAATGACGTGATCGCCGGCCGGCAATTCAGCATCGGGCATGTCGATCCCGTCCGGCTTCACGAATGGCTTCAGCCGCGGCGTCAGATCAACCGACGGTGTCTTGATATAAGTCACCTTGAGTGAATCGGTATCGATCCTGGAACCACCGAAGGACTCGAACTTCAGTTGCAGGCGCATCGGCGATTTCGCCGGATCGGCAGTCGCGACATAGGCAATCTTGGGTCCACGTGTGATGCCACGGGTGGCAACAGCGACCGCGCCTGCGGGCGGAGGAAGCTTGGCCTCATCGGCGGAAATAAGGACCGTGCCGGCGCTCGCCGGCATCGCAGCCGCCCAGGCAAAACCGCTAGCGAGGACCGCAACCTGCAACAGCGAGCGTCGCATCTTAAATCTCCTCAACCGCAATGCCGCAAGTCTACAGCACGGCATCTTCCTTCGAAAGACACTTTGCCTGCCCTTCCTTAACGCCCGCCGCCGTCACCGATGATGGAATACGGCGCCCAGAACAGCGGATGAGCATAGGCAAACTCCGTCTTGCCGTCCGCGCCGAGGTAACCCGGTCCGTCAGCCAGCGCCATCATCGCCTGCCGCAACGCCTCGCCGCGCGTCAGCTTCGGATCGGCGGCCTGCCGCCTGAACAGATCCGTGACGAGTTCGCGGGCGGACTGAGAATGCACCGACCAGTTGGTCACCAGCAGCGCACGCGTGCCGGCATAGAAGAATGCCCGGCCAAGACCCGACGCGGCTTCCGCGCCCGCCCCTGCTCCGGCCGCCGTGTTGCAGGCGGACAGCACGACCCAATCGGCATCGAGCTTGAGCGACAGGATTTCCTCCATCGTCAGCAGCCCGTCGCCATCGGAATCCGACACCGCCGGTGCGGACAGCGCCAGCGCCGGCTGCGTCAGGCCGTCGAGTTCACCGGGCACCAGCCCGTGGGTTGCGAAGGCGACAATCTTGAAGCCGGAGAGGTCCATCGACTTCACCTTCTTCTCGTTCGCGTCCTTGCCGAGGTTGAGAACCTTGGTGGGATCGGCCTGGAGCGCGAGCGCGATCGAGGTCAACTCGTCGGAGGTATCCGGCAGACGCGGCAACTGGCCGAGCTGCGCGCTGTCGACGCCCTCAAGCTGCGGACTGTTGCGCCGCTTCAGCGGCACTCCGCGGGTGACATTCGATGCATCCGCGACCTGGATCAGCTTGTCGGTCTTCGCCGCCTCATCCGCCTGCTCCTGGCTGAAGTAAGGATCGCCGAACGCAATCAGATCCTGCCGCGTCGCCTTGCCCGGCGGCAGCTTGCGAAGCGTCTGCAAGGCAGATGCCGACGGCACCAGCGTCACCGCATGGGTTCGCGCCAGCCATGGCACGCTGCGGTAACTCGCAAACAGCGGATCGTCGCCGGCTTTGACTTCGGAGGCGGCGGTCGGCAGCAGCGACAGCGGCAACAGACCGAGCGCGCCGTTGGTCACGACGATCAGGCTCTTCGCCGGCTTCCACCCGCTTTCCAGCGGCCTCAGCAAATCGTCGTAAAGCTGCGCCGCCAGCTTCACGTCGAATGCGGGAATGTCCGAGATCATCGCGGCCTTCGGCTCCAACGCCTCGCGCAGCTTGGTGACAGTCGCATTCAGATCGCCAAGCGTCATCTTGATGCGGGTAAACTGAGCCGGCGTCCCCTTCCGCACCACCCAGGCGAAGCTGTCAAAGCGACCGAAGTAAAATGACAACAGAGCTTCGTCGTCAGTGAGCTGCTTTTGCAGGTCGCCGGCATTCGGCGGTGGCGGGTTCACCAGATTGCCGTAGTCCGGAAACTTCTTTGCGATCTCGCTCATGGTCTGCGTGCGCGACGCCTGCAGCGCTGCGATTTCAGCCTGCGTGGTCTTCACCGCCTTCTCCTCGCGCTCGGCAGGCGGCAGCGTCAGCAGATTGTTGAGTGTCGCGATCGCGGCTCCGATTCGCTTTTCGGTGTCCTGCGAAGTACGCATCAATTTGGCAAGTTCCGGATTGCTCGTGGACGAACGGGCGGATGACGCCTGCAGCGCACGCTGCACCGCCTGTCCGCGCATCAAGTCTCCGAACGCAAAGGTTTCCTCGGCGACGTTCGGCGGGGCCGACGCCGGATTGAGCGCCAGCGTGCGCAGATAAGCCTCGACCACAAACCGGATTCGCGCCTCGCGCGCCGCGGCGGTCGATCCTGAATCGTCATCGCTGCCGCCGGATGGCGCCTGCAAGACCGGAATCGACTCCTTGAACGCCTGCAGCGCCTCGTTGGTCCTGCCCTTGCGCGCCAGCGCCATTGCATAGTAACCGCGCGCGACTGCCGTGTTGAAGCTCTTGTCGCCGGAGCGCCCTTTCTCGCGCTCATACGAGCGCTGCGCGATTTCGAGCGCGTTGTCGTAATTGCCCTGCGCCAGCATGATGGAGACGCGGGCGAGGCCGCCGTCCACGCGTTCGCGCCGTGACGGTTCCCATTTCGCCGTCCATGCATCGACCTGATCGTAGAGCTTCGCTGCCTCGTCGTACTTGCGGCCGAGGTTCAATATCTGCGCGAGGAAAACATTGGCATTGACCACCTGGTTGGTATCGTCGCCGTAGCCGAGGCCCTTGTAGATGTTGACCACTTCGCGCTGAAGCTTTTCGGCTTCGTCGTAACGGCCCTGCTCCTGAATCACATAAACGAACACTGACAGGATGCCTGCGGTATCGGCATGGTATTTCCCGGACTTGCTGAGGCGGCTCAGCAGTGCGCGGCGGACATCGGCTTCGCCTTCGCCGACACGCCCTTGCTTGACCTTCGTGCGCCCGTCAAACGCCGTCGCCCAATCGACATACCGCTCCATCTCGCCTTCCGGCGGCTTGCTTTCCCATTGCGACATGGTCGGGATCGCGTTGGCATAGAACACCGCCGACTTGTGATATGCGGCCTCGGCATCGGCGTAGCGCCCGCGTGCCTCCGCGACGCGCCCGATGCCATCTTCCAGCGTGGCTTGCCAGACCATCCCGTAGGTCGAGAACACCGGCCACTTGCGCGCCTCGTTCAACAGGTTGCGGTTTCGCGCGACATAGGACTCCGCGAGGTTCACATCCCCCGCCTGCAACGCCAGAATCGCCAGCGCATTGTGAAGCCCGAACAGACGTCCCTTGCCTCCCGGCGCAGAGAACGTGGCGACCTGCTTGTTGTACATCGCCATGGCGCGCTTGTGCTCGCCCTTCTCGCGCAGGCGGCGGATCAGAAAATCCTCATGACGGCTGGCCACGAGCTTGTAGTCGTCGTTCTTGCTGTTGTTGACCGCGATCTCGGCATCGGCCAGCGCATCGTTGCTGCGCCCGATCAGCACCCGCGCCTGTCCGCGCTTGTAGTGAAACGCGGCGAGTTCGCTCCCTTTCAGACCGGCCGGCACCGGAGCATCGGCGGTCGCGGTCAGTTCGGCGATCTTGGCAGGATCAGGTTTCTGCTGATCGAGAATGGCCGTGATGTCGGAAACCGTGCGCGGCGGCGCGACCAGCGGTGCATTGCCTTTCGCGAGCGCGGCGGCACCCGCGGCGATGTCCTCCTTCTTCGGCGCGGACACCTTCGCGGCGTCGAACAGCGCCGCCTTCGGCCGTGCGGCCATCATCGCATTGCGCACGCACGGCGTGGCAGCGGCTTTCGCGCGCGCCATGCAGGCTTCATGCGGTCCGCCGCTCTGCTTGCAGGCCATGTAGGTGGGACGGCCGATCGAGTTGCGGCAGCTTTCGCGCGCCTGCTCGAGTTCAAGGGCCGAGGCTGGAACAGTGGTGATGAACGAGCAGAGCGAAACGAGAAATGCGGCCACGCCGCTCTTTGCTGAAGTCATCATGGCCTGCTCCCGGACATTATCATAGCCACCGAAAATGCGGTGTGTCCGGAGTGCAATTGGAGACCGTCCAAAAAATACAGATCGAAATAAGACGGGCCAAAAGTCCCGGATCAATTGGGACAATTAGCGGCCAATAACAGATTGCGGTCAAGTACGGCCCGCGGACGAAACCGCAAAAACCACCTATCCAATTGGGTAGTGCCATCCAAACGAAAACGGACGCCCGAAGGCGTCCGCATGGACTGTCACGATAGGCCGGGAACCCGAGTTACGGCGCCTTCGGCGTCGTTTCCTCGGCGCGCTTGTCGATCACCTTGTCGACCAGGCCGAAGTCCTTCGCCATCTCGGCGGTCAGGAACTTGTCGCGCTCCAGCGCGTCCTCGATCGCCTTGTAGGGCTGGCCGGTGTGCTTGACGTAGATTTCGTTCAGCCGCTTCTTCAGGTTCAGGATTTCCTGAGCGTGCAGCATGATGTCGGTGGCCTGGCCCTGGAAGCCGCCCGACGGCTGGTGGACCATGATCCGCGAGTTCGGCAGCGAGAACCGCATGTCCTTGTGGCCTGCTGCGAGCAACAGCGAGCCCATCGACGCGGCCTGTCCCGTGCAGAGCGTGGAGACCGGCGGGCGGATGAACTGCATGGTGTCGTAGATCGCCAGACCCGATGTCACCACGCCGCCCGGCGAGTTGATGTACATCGAGATTTCCTTCTTGGGATTCTCGGCTTCGAGGAACAGGAGCTGCGCGACGACCAGCACCGACATGCCGTCCTCAACCGGACCGGTCACGAAAATGATGCGCTCTTTCAGGAGGCGCGAGAAAATGTCGTACGCCCTCTCGCCGCGGTTGGTCTGCTCGACCACCATCGGCACGAGGTTCATGTAGGTTTCAACGGGATCGCGCATTTATCACCTGAAGGTTAGTTGAGGCACAGCCGGACGACCGAGGGCTTGATGGGTTCCGGCAGACGAATCGCCTCGTGATGCAGAAGGGTCGGACCCTACAGATATAGCAGGAGAGCCCTGCCACAAGAGCGGGAAAAGGCAGTTGAAGCCGATTCGGCCGGAGGCGAAAAGCGACGCGGTCCCACCGGACGCGCTATTCTGGCGTGTATCGTTAATGGTTTTCGCCGTTTCCCGCCTATCCGGGAGGTAATGGCCAAGCGCAACCGGCCTGCTATCGTCGGCTGCTCCGCGCAGCCAGGAACCGGACCCTCATGCTTTACGCCGAAGATCTCACGGTCGGACAACGCTTTCCCTTTCGCAATTACCTGCTCGAGGAAGCCGAGATCATCGACTTCGCAAAGCGGTACGATCCCCTCTTCATTCATATGGACCCGGCCGCAGCCGCCAAAGGCCCGTTCAAGGGTCTGATCGCCAGCGGGCTGCAAACGCTTGCGATCTATCAGCGGCTGATTGTGGAAGCGATGTGGGAGCGGGTCGCAGGCGTTGCGGGCGCCGGGATCGAATCCCGGTTTATGAGGCCGGTGCGCCCAGGCATGACGCTCACGGGACACGCCGAAATCGCGGCACTGGTGCACAGGCCGGAGCGAAATAACGCGGTCGTCACGGTGAAAAGCCAGATCACGGACGGAACCCAGCAGGTCCTGTCAGTTTCGCTCGATGCGGTGATCCATTCGCGAGCCGGTCACCGCCAGCCCTGAGGCGGCGATGACCGATTGTCTCGCGGAGGCCGGTATCAGGCCGCGGTCTTGTCTTCTTCTTCCTTGAGCAGATCGTCGCGCGAGACCTTTTTCTCGGTCACGTTGGCAAGCTCGAGAATGAAATCGACGACCTTGTCCTCGTAGATCGGCGCGCGGAGCTGGGCCAGCGCGTTCGGATTGTTGCGATAGAAATCCCACACTTCCTTCTCGCGGCCCGGCGACTGGCGCGCGCGGTCGATCAGCGCACGGCTGACTTCATCGTCGGTCACGGTGATCTTGTTCTTCTCGCCGATCTCGGAGAGGACGAGGCCGAGGCGGACGCGGCGGTCCGCGATCTTCCGGTACTCTTCTTTCGCCTTCTCTTCGGTGGTGTCTTCGTCGGCAAAGGTCTTGCCGGTCGATTCCATCTCGGCCTTGATCGAGTTCCACATCAGGTTGAACTCTTCCTCCACCAGCGATGGCGGCGGACCGAACTTGTGGGTCTCGTCGAGCTTGTCGAGCAGCGTGCGCTTCACGCGCTGGCGCGAGGCGCCGGAGAATTCCTGCACGAGGCGCTCGCGCATGGCTTCCTTCAGCTTGTCGAGCGATTCCATGCCGAGGTTCTTGGCGAACTCGTCATCGACCTTCGACTCCTGCGGAGCTTCGATCAGGCTCGCGGTGGTCTCGAATTCCGCGTCCTTGCCGGCGAGATTCGGCGCGGCATAGTTCTTCGGGAATGAGGCCTTCACGTTGCGGGTTTCGCCCGACGCGATGCCGATGAGTTGGTCTTCGAAGCCCGGAATGAAAGTGTTCGAGCCGATCACGACCTGGATGTTCTCGCCGGTGCCGCCGTCGAACGCCACGCCGTCGATGGTGCCCTTGAAGGCAACGGTGACGCGATCGCCCTTCTCGGCCTTCGCGCCTTCCGCCTTTGCCTCATAGGGGCGGCTCTGGTCAGCGATGCGCTTCAGCGCTTCGTCGATGTCGGCGTCGGTCACTTCCGCCACCGGCTTCTCGACATTGAAGGTCTTGAAGTCAGCCAGTTCGATCGCCGGCACCACTTCGATCGCGACCGAATAGGTCAGGTCGGATTTGCCCGCGAGAATGTCTTCGATTTCCTTTTCCTCGGTCGGCATCGTGACCTTGGGTTCGGTCGCGAGACGGAAACCGCGCTCGGTGAAGATCCCTGCGTTGGTGTCACGGATCAACTGCTCGACGGTCTCGGCGGCGACGGAGCGGCCGTAGACCTTCTTGAGGTGAGCGACAGGCACCTTGCCGGGACGGAAACCGTTCAGCCGGACCTTGTCCTTCATGTCGACAAGACGGGCATCAACCTTGGCATCGATATCCGACGCGGGAACGCTGACCTTGAACTCGTGCTTCAATCCCTCGGCGAGGGTCTCGGTAACCTGCATGGCGTCAATCTTCTTCCGGCTTGACCCGGCGTCGCCGGGTCGTTGTAAATCTGTTGGATACAAACCATTCGGCCGCTGGGCCGTTCGGATGCATCGGTGGTGCGGCGGACACGTTCCCGCGAGGAACATCTCCTCCAGAATTTCGCGCAAACGAAAAATCGCGCCTGGTGCGCTCGGAGGGACTCGAACCCCCACATCTTTCGACACTGGAACCTAAACCCAGCGCGTCTACCAATTCCGCCACGAGCGCGCAGTGGTTGTCTGTCCCGGCACAGCCGCGAGCGGCGGGCTTATAACATGGTGTACCCGCTGCGCGAGCCAAAAAAATGGCTTTCGCAACGCGGCCTTAGGGCGCGCAGGCAGGTCCGCCGCCGCGGCCAAGCGCGCGCTGGACACGGGGTGCGGAAAATGGTCCGCATGGACCATGAAAACGACCATGACAAATCAGGTTTTTTCGCCCTCCAGACGGGTTTTGCTGGCCGGACTGGGCGGAGCCGCCCTTGCCTCCGCGCTGCGGCTGCCCGCTTTTGCTCAGGGAAAGGCATCGGCGCAGACCGGGGCCGCCGTGGCCCTGCGGGCCCGGCCTGCGGCGGCGATGCTGGGCGCAGGCCTGCCCAAAAGCCAGATCTGGGCGCTGGAGTCCGGCGCGTCAGGCCCCCTGCGATTCCCGAAGGGCGACCTCGCCGTTACGCTTTCAAATGAACTCTCCGCTCCTATCGCGCTGAACTGGCTCGGAATCGACGGCGCGCAGGCGGCATCCCCGCTGACCGGACAAGCCCCCGTCCCGCCGGGCGGACGGGCCACGTTCACCGTGTCCCTGCGCCAATCGGGAACGTGTCTGGTCAACACGCAGCTTGGCGAAACCTCAGGGCTGCCCGCGGCCGCCCGCGCGCTCATCGTTGAGGACAATCCGCCGGTCCCAGTGGACCGCGACGACGTCCTGCTGATCGAGGAATGGCGCGTGAAGCCGGACGGCAGCGCTATTCTTCCGGGAACCAGTCCGGACGGCACCACCCCCGCGTACACCGTCAACGGACAGCCCAGCCTCGATATCACCGCCAGGGTCAACGAACGGCTGCGGCTGCGTTTCATCAACGGCGGCGCGCGCTCGCCTATCGGCCTGCGAATCGAAAATCACGATGTGCGCGTGATGGCGATCGACGGCGCACCCGCTGAACCGTTCGCAGCCCGTGACGGACAACTCGTGCTTGCGCCCGGTTCCCGCATCGACGCGTTCATCGATGCGACCCGCGCGCCGGGAACAATCTCAAAGATCATCCTGCATGACGGCACCGGCCCGCGCACGATCGCGCAGATCACGATGTCGAACGATGCGCAGGTCCGCGCCGCGCCGTTGCCGCCGGCAGACGCCTTGCCGTCAGGCAATCTGCCCGCGCGGCTGAATCTTCAGGGCGCGCTGCGCAGCGATCTCTCGCTCGACCCGAAAGCGCAGTGGATCACGCCCGCCGGTTTCTCGGCGGCGACGCCAGCGGCCTATGCCGTCAAGCGCGGACGGACCGTCGTGATGGCGATCAGCAATCCTACCGCAACTCCCATCGCCTTCCGCCTGCACGGTCATCACTTCCGCCTGCTCGACCGGCTCGACGACGGCTGGAAACCGTTCTGGCTCGACACACTGATGCTCGACAAGGGCCAGACCCAGCGCATTGCGTTCCTGGCCGAATATCCGGGACGCTGGCTGATGGAAGCGACCGCAATCAACTGGGCCGCGCCGAAACTCGTGCGCAGTTATGCGGTGGAGTGACCTATCTGATCCAGGCGACTTGAAAACGCTTGCCCCCGACGCGGGGGAGATAGAACCCCCTCTCCCGTGGGGAGAGGTGAAAAGAACTCGCATCACGCTCTGATCAGTAAGCGATGCCGATTTCGTCGTAGAGATTGCGCAGCACCGCCGGCAGCATCTCCGGAAGATCCTCGGCGATCAGGCCCGGACCGAACTCCTGCCCCGCCTCGCCATGCATCCATGCGCCGATACAGGCGGCCTCAAAGGCCGGTACGCCCTGCGCCAGCAAGCCGCCGATGATCCCGGCCAGCACATCGCCCGATCCCGCCGTCGCGAGCCACGGCGGCGCATTCGCGGTGATGGCCGCGCGCCCGTCCGGCGCGGCGACAACCGTGTCAGCGCCTTTCAGCAGCACCACAGCGCCCGATTGAACCGCGGCTAGCCGCGCATGTTCAAGCTTCGACCCATGTGGATCATCAGATCGCAAGGCGCTGAACAGGCGTCCGAATTCGCCATCATGCGGGGTGAGGATAACCTGTGGATCGTTTTGTTTTTTGATCGCAGCAAACAGCGTTTCGGGGGCACCGGCGAAACTCGTCAGCGCATCGGCATCAAGCACCACGCCGCGATGCGCGGACAGCGCCGCATGCACGATCTCGCGCGTGCGCTCGCCGATCCCCGCCCCCGGCCCGATCACACAGGCCTTGAGCCGTTTATCGGCAAGCAGGTCACCGAACTGCTTCGGCGTCTCGGTCTCGCGAACCATCACCGACGTCAGCGCGGCGGCATTGACCGCGAGCGCATCGCGCGGCGACGCCACCGTGACCAGCCCCGCACCGGCGCGCAGTGCGGCCCGCGCAGCGAGACGCGCTGCGCCTGTCGAGACAACATCGCCGGAGACGACCACCGCGTGGCCGCGCGCATATTTGTGGCCGTCGGCCTGCGGAAACGGAAACACATCGGCCCACAGGTCCGGAACGTTCTCGAATGTCTTTGGTGCGATCCTGTCGAGCACGTCGGCGTCGATACCGATGTCGGCCACATCGACTTCGCCGCAGTGGACGCGCCCCGGCAGCAGCAGATGGCCCGGCTTGCGGCGGAAAAACGTGACGGTGGCGGACGCCTCCACCGCGATGCCCATCACTTCGCCGGTGTCGCCATTGATGCCGCTCGGCAGATCGACGCTCAGGATCGGAACGCCGCTGGCGTTCATCGCCGCGATCATCGCATGAGGGTCGCCCTTCACCGGACGATTGAGACCCGCGCCGAACAGCGCATCGATAATGAGGTTGGGTTTGCCGATCGCCTGCGGATCGCACGGCAGGACAGCGCCGTTCCACTCTTCGGCGGCGAACGCAGCGTCGCCCTTCAGGGAGGCGCGGTCGCACAGCAGAATGACCGAGACGTCCCGCCCGCGCGCCGCCAGTTCGGCTGCCGCAATGAACCCGTCGCCGCCGTTGTTGCCACGGCCCGCGACGACGAGAATCCGCCCCCGCTCCGCCATCGCCTCGGCCGCCAGCGCGACCGCCTGTCCGGCGCTTCGCATCAGGGCAAATCCGCTGGTGCCGCCCGCGATCGCGGCCTGGTCGGCGCTTGCCATCTCGGCGACTGTCAGGAGCTCCATTTGCTGTTCGCCTGTTCGGTTCGCCTCATCCAGAGGCACTCTGATAGGAGAGAGGTGGAAAGTATCAGTCTAATTTTTATGCAATTGCCTAATTCATAGCCTTCCACTCTTGCGGCATTAGCCGCACAAACAGGCACAGCACCCACTAACTGAATGATCTTGTTGCCCAATTCCACGTCTTAATAAATTGGCACAGACCCTGCTTTTAAGGGGAGGCTTTCGGATTGTCTCGCTCACCGGCAGAAGCCAGGCGGGCCAGCTATCGTTTTCCGGGTTGTTCACCTTCCCGCGGCCACGATGTGACGACGAACCGACGTGACGAGCGCGTCCATCGCGCGATATGGAAGTACAGACAGGCCAGTAGAAGTGCCGGGGAGACGTTCAGTGAAAAAGATCGAGGCCATCATCAAGCCCTTCAAGCTCGACGAGGTGAAAGAGGCCCTTCAGGAAGTTGGAATTCAGGGCATTACCGTCACCGAGGCCAAGGGCTTCGGCCGCCAGAAGGGTCATGCCGAACTTTACCGCGGCGCCGAATATATCGTGGACTTCCTGCCCAAGGTGAAGATTGAGATTGTGATCGGCGACGATCTTGTCGAGAAAGCCATAGACGCCATCAGGCGCGCCGCGCAGACTGGCCGTATCGGCGACGGTAAGATATTCGTATCCAACGTTGAGGAAGCCATCCGCATCAGAACGGGAGAGTCCGGCCTCGACGCCATTTGAAGCTGACCAGCCTCATCCGCCCTCACCTCGCCGGCAGCCTCCTGCTGGCCGAGGTTCCCGCCGTATCCAGACCATTCCACGACGACGCCAAAGCCAAAGCAGACATAAGGGGTATTCATGAAGACCGCCAAAGACGTCCTCAAGTCGATCAAGGACAACGACGTAAAATACGTCGACCTGCGTTTCACCGATCCGCGCGGCAAGTGGCAGCACGTAACCTTCGACGTCTCGATGATCGACGAGGACATCTTCGCCGAAGGCACGATGTTCGACGGCTCCTCGATCGCCGGCTGGAAGGCCATCAATGAGTCCGACATGACCCTGATGCCCGACCCTGCGACGGCGACGATCGATCCGTTCTTCGCAGAGACCACCATGGTCATCGTCTGCGACATTCTCGAGCCGTCGACCGGCGAGCCCTACAACCGCGACCCGCGTGGCATCGCCAAGAAGGCGGAAGCCCAGGTCAAGGCGCTCGGCGTCGGCGACACCGTGTTCGTCGGCCCGGAAGCCGAGTTCTTCGTGTTCGACGACGTGCGCTTCCAGACCACGCCCTACAACACCGGCTTCAGGCTGGACTCCTCCGAACTGCCGATCAACTCGGACACCGAGTACGAGGGCGGCAACCTCGGCCACCGCATCCGCACCAAGGCCGGCTACTTCCCCGTCCCGCCGCAGGACTCGGTGCAGGACATGCGCTCGGAAATGCTCGGCTCGATGGCCAAGATGGGCGTCAAGGTCGAGAAGCATCATCACGAAGTCGCTTCCGCCCAGCACGAACTCGGCATGAAGTTCGACACACTGACCCACATGGCCGACCAGATGCAGATCTACAAGTACTGCATCCATCAGGTCGCGCACATCTACGGCAAGACCGCCACCTTCATGCCGAAGCCGGTTTACGGCGACAACGGCTCGGGCATGCACGTGCACCAGTCGATCTGGAAGGACGGCAAGCCGACCTTCGCCGGCAACAAGTACGCCGACCTCTCCGAGACCTGCCTCCACTACATCGGCGGCATCATCAAGCACGCCAAGGCCATCAACGCCTTCACCAATCCGTCGACCAACTCCTACAAGCGTCTGGTCCCGGGCTATGAAGCGCCGGTGCTGCTCGCCTACTCGGCGCGCAACCGTTCGGCCTCCTGCCGCATCCCCTACACGACCTCGCCGAAGGCGAAGCGCGTCGAGGTGCGTTTCCCCGATCCGATGGCCAATCCGTATCTCGCCTTTGCGGCGATGCTGATGGCTGGTCTCGACGGCATCAAGAACAAGATCGATCCGGGCCCGGCGATGGACAAGGATCTGTACGATCTGCCGAAGGAAGAACTGAAAACCATTCCGACGGTGTGCGGTTCGCTCCGCGAGGCGCTCGAGAACCTCGACAAGGACCGTGCGTTCCTCAAGGCAGGCGGCGTGTTCGACGACGACTTCATCGACAGCTTCATCGAACTGAAGATGACCGAAGTCGCGCGGTTTGAGATGACCCCGCATCCGGTCGAATTCGAAATGTACTACTCGCAGTAAGCTGACTGCGGCTTATGCAAACGGAAAGGCGCTCCTAACGGGGCGCCTTTTTCACATATCGACCTGCATAAAAACGGCGCATGGAGCGACTTATGCTAGATCAAAGATTCTATCATGAGGTGCTGAGCCCTTATTTTCGTTTGCTGATTAGAAGTGCAGAAAATATCTGCGTGCAGCAAAACAACAGCGACATCATCGCGCTAGCGCAAGAAGCGGCGACATCCGCATACCACTTCCCGGAAACCATACGCGGAACCGGCGCATGGGCAGATCCCGCCGTTGAAACTCTGCGACAGATGCTGGGTGACGTTGTCGACACGAAAAAACACGGCGACAAGCTTCGGAATGCAGATCGAGTAGTAAAGCTATCGTCGTTTCTTGAGTTTGAATTCAACGATACGAACAAAATTCGCTATCTTGGAACAGGTGTGTCAGCAAAAAATACCCGGTTCGGTGAATTCTCTCTCATAAGCACGATTCGTGATTTTGTGAGAGCCAGCATCACTGAACTAAGCATTCCGTTGGATGCTACAATTACGCTCCCAAGGTATCCTTGGGAATGTCCCGAGCCGTGTTGAAATTCGCTCGGCAGGCGTCGCTGTTTGAACAGGCTACGCGGCCTTGGCTTGCTGTTCAAGATCGGGGTTGATGGAATGCTTGACCTGATGGGCAAG